>NZ_BSEJ01000009.1 GCF_027921765.1 Microbacterium barkeri | reverse complement strand
CCGCGCGCCGCGCCGCCGTTGCGACCGCCGCCGCCGTTGCGACCAGCCGATGCACCGCCGCGGCCGCCCGCGCGCTCGGCCGGCTGCTGGCCGCCCTGACCCTCCCGGGCCGCGCGCTTGCGACGGGCGTTCGCCCCCTGCGACGTGCCGGGAGCCGACGGCGCGGGAGCGTTGCCCGAGCCCGGGCCGCCCGGGACCGGTGCGACGCGCGGCGCGACCTCGCCGACGAGGGCCGTGACGGCAGCGCTCTCGGGCGTGACGCGCTGCGGCTGCGCGGCGATGCCCGCCTTGCGCAGCAGCTGCTTGGTGTCCTGGCGCTGCGAGGGCAGCATGACCGTGACGACGTCGCCGGCCGAGCCCGCGCGCGCGGTGCGGCCCGAGCGGTGGACGTACGCCTTGTGCTCGGCGGGCGGGTCGACGTGGACCACGAGGTCGACGCCGTCGACGTGCACGCCGCGCGCGGCGACATCCGTCGCGACGAGCACGCGGACGCGGCCCGACGAGAAGTCCGCGAGGTTGCGGTCGCGGGCGTTCTGCGACAGGTTGCCGTGCAGGTCGACCGCGGGGATGCCGCGCGCCGTGAGCTGCTTGGCGAGCTTCTTCGCCTGGTGCTTGGTGCGGGTGAAGAGGATGCGGCGGGCGACGCCCGACGCGAGGGTGCGGACGAGCTCGGTCTTGTCCTCGTCGTCGACCTCGAAGACGTGGTGCGTCATCGCGGGGACCGGCGACTCGGCCGGGTCGATCGAGTGGCGCACCGGGTCCTTGAGGAAGCGCGTGACGAGCTTGTCCACACCGTTGTCGAGCGTCGCGGAGAAGAACATGCGCTGACCGCCGGCAGGCGTCTTCGCGAGGATGCGCGTGACGCCGGGCAGGAAGCCCAGGTCGGCCATGTGGTCGGCCTCGTCGAGCACGGTCACCGCGACGCGGTCAAGGTTGACGATGCCCTGGCTCATGAGGTCCTCAAGGCGGCCGGGGCAGGCGACGACGATGTCGACGCCGGCGCGGAACGCGGCCTCCTGCGGCTTCTGCGAGACCCCGCCGAACACGACGGCGACGGTGAGGCCGGAGGCCTTCGCGAGCGGCGTGACGACGCGTGCGATCTGGGTTGCGAGCTCGCGGGTCGGGGCGAGCACGAGGCCCGACGGGCGCCCGGCGACGCGCTTCGGCTTCGCGGCCGACAGGCGCGCGACGAGCGGGATGGCGAACGCGAGCGTCTTGCCCGAGCCGGTCTTGCCGCGGCCGAGCACGTCGCGGCCGGCGAGGGTGGAGGGCAGCGTCTCGCGCTGGATGGGGAAGGGGGTCGGGCGGTCCTCGGCGACGAGCACCTCGATGAGGTGCGCGGGGACGCCGAGGTCGGCGAAGGTGGTCTCGGGCTGCGTGGTCGCAGTGGTCACAGATGACTGCTTTCGAGAAGGGGCCGTCATGCAGGGGAACACGCTGATCGCGGGGCACGACGGCAGATGGCGAACTCGGCGGATGCCGGATCCGTTCGCCGCGGCAGGATGTTCGCGAGGCGCGGCGGGGGAGTCCCTCCGCGCGATCAAGACACGACGACGCGCGACACTCGGGTCGCGCAGATCCCGACTCTAGCATCCGGCGCTGAGCGCGGCCTGGGGCACCTCTCCCTGATGTGCGGGCGGCCGCCGCTCGATACTGTGCTTGCAGACAAGTCCGCGGATGAAGGGGGACGCGATGTACAACGACGACTACGGATGGATGGCCGGGCTCGGCGTGGGGATGATGATCCTGGGGCTCGTCATCTACCTCGGGATCCTGGCGCTCATGCTGTGGGTGGGGTACCTGATCATGCGGACGGCCGTGAAGAACGGCATCCTGCGCGCGGACGAGGAGCGCGCGGCGCGCGGGCTCGCGCCGCGACCCGGTGCGCCGTATCCGCCGCAGCAGGGATACGCGGGGCCGCAGCACCCCGGCTCGCCGGGATCGGGACCGTCCTACCCGGGCGGCACGGCGAACCCGCCGTCCACGCCGCCGCGGGACTGAGACGCGATCGGCCCGGCGCCTTCGAGGCGCCGGGCCGATCCGCATTCCTGCGCGTATCCCCCGGAGCGGAGGCGGTGCTCCCCAGAGGCCCCGCCCCCGCAGGGACCCGACCTGCGTCGGAGCCCCCGTCGAATGAGACCGCCGAGCGGCCCATCCATGACGCGGGCTCAGGAACCCCTCAGGTTCAGCGGTAGTTGATGAACTGGAGGTCGATGTCGAGGTCGGCGGCCTTCAGGAGACGGATGACCTCCTGTAGGTCGTCGCGGCTCTTCGACGACACGCGCAGCTCGTCGCCCTGGATCTGCGACTTCACGCCCTTGGGGCCCTCGTCGCGGATGATCTTGCCGATCTTCTTCGCGTTCTCCTGCGAGATCCCCTCCTTGAGCGTGGAGGTGATGCGGTACTCCTTGCCGCTCGCGACGGGGTCGCCCGACTCGAGGCTCTTGAGCGAGATGCCGCGCTTGATGAGCTTGGACTGGAAGACGTCGAGCACGGCCTTCGCACGGTCCTCGCTGTCCGCCTTGATGAGGATGGCCTCGCCGCTCCACTCGATGGAGGCGCCGGTGCCCTTGAAGTCGTAGCGCTGCTCGACCTCCTTGCGTGCCTGGTTGAGCGCGTTGTCCGCCTCCTGGCGGTCGATCTTGGAGACGATGTCGAATGAGCTGTCGGCCATGTCGAAAAGCCTACTCACCCGATCCCCGGCGGCGCGGGGCTTCGTAGAATGGCCCGCGAGAACACGGCGAGGAGGATGGCCATGCGCCCGCTGACAGAGAAGGATGTCCTCGAGTCGTTCGTGAACGCGGACGACCGTGAGCTCGAGCTCGTCGAGCTTCCCCACGACTTCCCGCTCACCGAGTGGGATCACCTCGACTTCCTCGCCTGGCGCGATCCGCACACGCACAGCCGCGGATACATCGTGGCCGAGATCGACGGCGAGCCGACCGGCGTCGTGCTGCGGGCGGCCTCGACGACCTCGGGCGCGCGGCACGGCATCTGCAACATCTGCCGCACGATGCAGCCCGGCAACCAGGTGACCATGTTCACGGCGCGCAAGGCGGGCCGTGCGGGGCAGAAGGGCGACAGCGTCGGCACGTACATCTGCGCCGACCTCTCGTGCCACGAGAACGTGCGTCTCGCCCTGCCGCTCGCCCCGAACGAGTACCGCGCGAGCGTCGACATGAAGATCGACGGCACGGCGCGGCGCTCGCGCGCGTTCGTCGAGCGGGTTCTGGAGGAAGCGGCCTGACGTCCGCTGGCGCGCCTAGACTCGCCGCATGAGCACGCCCATCCGCACGATCGGCCGCCTCTTCCTCGGCTCGGCGCTCGCATTCGCGGGCGTCGCGCACCTCACCGTCGCGCGGGAGGAGTTCCGCGCGCAGGTGCCCGACTTCGTGCCGCTCGACCCCGACACGACCGTCGTGGCCTCGGGCGTCGTCGAGGTCGGTCTCGGAGCCGCGCTGCTCTTCGCCCGCCGTCGACGCCGCCGGGTCGGCACGCTCGCGGCACTCTTCTTCGTCGCCGTCTTCCCGGGCAACATCGCGCAGTGGCGGCATCGCCGGAGCGCGTTCGGACTCGACACCGACGGCAAGCGCTTCGCGCGCCTCTTCTTCCAGCCGCTTCTCGTCGCCCTCGCGCTGTGGTCGACGCGGACGCCGCGCGTGCGCTGAGCAGGAGACGCGCGAGCGAGGCCGACGATGAGCGAGCGGATGGCCAGGGCGCCTGAGGCGCGCAGGGTCGTCGCCGGAGTGGCGATCGCCGTCACGGCCGTCGCGCTCGCCGCATGCGGGCCCTCGTCGCCTCCGACCGGGGACGGACCGACGGCGCCGGCGAGCTCCGCACCGACCGCGCCATCGCCATCCGCGCCCTTGGACTCCGGATCGCCGTCGCCATCCGCGCCCTTGGACTCCGAATCGCCGTCACGCGCGCCATCCGCGGAGCCCTCGCCGCAGCCATCCGCCCTCGTGCTCGATGAGCGCCGCGTGGTCGCCGAGGGACTCGACGCGCCCTGGTCGGTCGCGTTCCTGGGCGCGACGGCGCTCGTGAGCGAGCGCGACAGCGGGCGCATCCTCGAGCTCGACGGCGAGGGCGGCGTGCGCGAGGTCGGCGTCATCCCCGGGGTCCGCGCGGGAGGCGAGGGCGGTCTCCTCGGCATCGCGGTGCACGACGGGCTGCTGTACGCCTACTTCACCGCGGCGGGGGAGAACCGCATCGAGCGCTTTCCGCTCGACGGCGACCCGCTCGCCCTAGGGTCGGGCGAGACGGTGCTCGCGGGGATCCCCGCCGCAGGCAACCACAACGGCGGCCGCATCGCCTTCGGGCCCGACGGCATGCTCTATGCGACGGCGGGCGACGCGGGCGATCGGTCGAGCGCGCGCGACCCGGCAGCGCTGTCCGGCAAGATCCTCAGGATGACGCCCGATGGCGGCGTGCCGGCCGACAACCCGTACCCGGGATCGCTCGTCTACAGCCTCGGGCATCGGAACCCGCAGGGCATCGCGTGGGCGCAGGACGGCACGATGTACGCGAGCGAGTTCGGCCAGGACACGTGGGACGAGCTCAACGTCATCGAGCCGGGCGGAGACTACGGATGGCCCGACGTCGAGGGCGCGGCCGGGCGCGCGGGCCTGATCGACCCCGTGCAGCAGTGGGCGCCGGCCGACGCGAGCCCGAGCGGCATCGCGATCGCGGGCGACACCCTCTATATCGCCAACCTGCGGGGCGAGCGCCTGCGCGAGATTCCGCTGGCCGAGCCTGCCTCCTCGATCGAGCACCTCGTCGCGGAGGAGGGGCGCCTGCGCGACGTCGTGGTGACGCCCGACGGGGAGCTGTGGGTGCTGACGAACAACACCGACGGTCGCGGCGAGCCGCGCCCGGAGGACGACCGGATCCTCGGGTTCGCCCTGCGCTGATTCAGTCCGCGAGAGCTCCGCGGATCGCCACCGCGATCGCCGGCCGCGGGTCGCTCGTGTCGCCGCGGGCGATGCGGTGCAGAATCAGTCCCTCGCACACGCTCATCACGGCGGCCGCCGCCGCGTCGGGATCGCGTGCGCCCAGCCGGGCGACCGCGTCGGACACGACCGCGACATAGCGCTCGCGCGACGACGACAGCTTCGCGCTGAGCTCGGGGTCGTGCGACGCCTCGAGGAAGAGCGCGTGGCGGGCGATGGTGTGGGTTCGTCGGGGGCCCGTGATGAACTCGACCATTCCGGCGAGGGCATCGACGAAGGCGTCGGGGTCGGCGGGCAGGGGCTCGGCGGCGTCGAGCTCCGACGCGACGATGCCGTCGACGACTCCCGCGAGAAGCGCCTCCCGCGTGCGGAAGTAGTTCGACGTGCTGCCCTCGGGCAGGCCCGCCCGCCGATCCACCCTCCGATGCGTGAAGGAGCGCATCCCCTCCTCGCCGAGGAGGGCGATCGCTGCCTCGACAACGAGCTCCCGCGTGCGTGCCATCGCGCTCCAGGGTAGTCATGGTGGTATTACTACGATCGTAGTAACATGCGGCCATGAGCGCTCTCGAACTGCGCATGCCGGACCTGGCCGACGTGACGCATCGCATGGTCCAGGTGCACGAGCACGGCGACGCGCTCGCGCTTCACGTCGCGGAGGCGGGTGCCGGCGTGCCGGTGCTCCTCCTGCACGGCTCGCCCCAGCACTGGTGGGAGTACCGCCGTGTGATCCCCGAGCTGGCCGCCGATCATCGCGTGATCGCGGCCGATCTGAGGGGAGCGGGATGGTCGGACGCTCCCGATCACGGGTACGACGAGGCCCAGCAGACGGCGGACGTCCTCGCTCTGCTCGACGCGCTCGGCATCGAGCGTGTGCACCTCGTCGTCCACGACTACTCCGCGTTCCTCGGCTGGCGTCTCGCGTTCGACCATCCGGATCGGCTCGCGAGCCTCACGGCGCTCGGGAGCCCGCATCCGTGGAGCGGGATCACGCCGAGGATGGCGCTGCAGCTGTGGCGGGCCTGGTTCCAGCAGGTGATCATCTCGCCGTTCGGGCCCCGGCTGATCGCGGGCGGGCGGCAGCGGCTCGTGCGCCACATGATCGAGGGGTATGCGCCCGGCCTCGGCGGGTGCGACGTCGACGACCTCGAGTGCTTCCTCGCGCCGCTGCGCGACCCCGTCCGTGCACGGGCACTCGCGCGCACGTATCGCAGCCTCGTGCTCCCGGGGATGATGACGATGGCAGCGCTGGGAAGAAGGCGCCGTCTGACGGTGCCGACGCGCATCCTCCTCGGCGCTCGCGACCCGATCATGCGCGCCGCCCGCACTGATGATGTCGGAGATCGCGCCGACGACCTCGTGGCCATCTGGGTCAAGGACGCCGCGCACTATATCGCGAGCGAGCGCCCCGATGCCGTGGTCGCGGCAGTGCGCGAGCTCACGCGCTGACGACCATCCCATCCGCAGAAGGCGCCCGTCCCGGTGTCGCGGCCGCGACCATCCGGAACGGGCGCCTTCCGCCCTGACCTACAGCGTCGAGCTGTCGATGACGAAGCGGTACCGCACCTCACTCGAGAGCACGCGCTCGTACGCCTCGTTGATCTGCTCGGCCGGGATCAGCTCGATCTCGGGCGCGATGCCGTGCTCGGCGCAGAAGTCGAGCATCTCCTGGGTCTCCGCGATCGAGCCGATGCTCGATCCCGCGAACGAGCGGCGGTTGCCGAACAGCGTGAAGACGTGCAGAGCGAGGGGCTCGGGCGGTGCGCCGACGTTGACCATCGTGCCGTCGAGACGGAGCAGCGAGAGGTAGCGGTCGAGGTCGAGCGGCGCGCTGACGGTGTTGACGATGAGATCGAACCGGTTGCGCAGCTCGGCGAAGGTCGCGGGGTCGGCGGTCGCGAAGTGATCCGTCGCCCCGTAGCGCAGGGCGTCATCCTTCTTGTCGAGGGTGCGCGAGAGCACGGTCACCTCGGCGCCCATCGCGGCGGCGATCTTGACGGCCATGTGGCCGAGACCGCCCATGCCGACGACCGCGACGCGCTTGCCGGGGCCCGCATTCCAGTGGGCGAGCGGCGAGTAGGTCGTGATGCCCGCGCACAGCAGCGGCGCTGCCGCCTCGTACGGGATGGCCTCGGGCACCTTCAGGACGAAGTCCTCGTCGACGACGACGTGCGTCGAGTACCCGCCCTGCGTGATCGTGCCGTCGCGGTCGACCGACGCGTACGTCTGGGTGTTGCCGGCGAGGCAGTAGTTCTCCATGCCCGCCTGGCAGTTCTCGCACTCGCGGCACGAGTCGACCATGCAGCCGACCCCGACGCGGTCGCCGACGGCGTGCTTGACGACGTCGGGGCCGACCTCCACGACCTCGCCGACGATCTCGTGGCCGACGACCTGCGGGTAGGTGATCGGCCCCCAGTCGCCGCGGACCGTGTGGATGTCGGAATGGCAGATGCCGGCGTAGCGGATGGCGATGAGGACGTCCTTCGGGCCGACATCCCGTCGTTCGATGGTGGTCGGGACGAGCGGCTCGGTCGCGGATGGCGCCGCGTAGGCGTTGACAGTGAGCATGCGATCTCCTGTGATGCGGTCTGTCGACGCCCGACGGGCGTCGATGGATTCCATCCTCGCGCGGGATCGGGCGCAGAGGGCGCGATGCGGGGGTCCCGGTCCGCACCTTCCTCGCGGAAGCGCGCATGTCGCATCGAGCGCGCTCCCGGCCGAGGCGGAGGTGCCGTGCGTAGCCTGAGGGCGACACGCGGTCGGCGCGTGGGGGAGGAGGACGACATGCCCTCGGTCGTCGACGTGCTGATCGTCGTGCTGCTCCTCGGCGCGCTCCTGTCGGGACTGCGCGCGGGCTTCTTCGCCGCGCTCGGCGCCCTGTGCGGACTCGTCGCGGCGGGCGTCGCGGCTCCGTGGGTCCTGCCCCTCGTCGCCGCCGCCGTGCCGGATGAGGGATGGCGCGGGCTGGCCGTGATCGGAAGCGCGATCCTCCTGCTCGCGCTCGGCGCGAGCCTCGGGGCCGCGATCGGCGGGGTCATCCGGCGCGGTGCTGACAGGCTGCGCCTTCGCGCGCTCGAGCGGCTGCTCGGCGGCGCGCTCGGGCTCGTCGCCGGCACGCTCGCGGTGTCGCTCACCGGAGCGGGGATCGCGTCCGCCGGCATCCCCGTCGTGTCGTCGTCGGTCGCGTCCTCGTCGCTGCTGCGGCCCATCGACGCGCTCACTCCGGCTCCGCTGTCCGAGGCCATGGCGCGCCTCCACTCGGCCGTGCTCGGCGAGACGGTGCTCCCGACGATCGACGGGCTGCTCGGCGGTCTGCCCGACGCCGCCGACCCCGGCACGGCCGACCTCGACGACCCCGCGCTCGCCGCGGCCGCTGGGTCGGTGGCGAGGGTGTCGGGGGTGGCCGCGGCGTGCAGCACGAGGCCCAGCGGCACCGGATTCGTCGTCGCGGAGGACCGCATCGTCACGAACGCGCACGTCGTCGCAGGCGTCGAGACGCCCATGGTCGAGCTGCCCGGCGAGCCGGCCCGTGACGGTCGGATCGTGTACTTCGATCCGATCGACGACCTCGCGGTGATCGCCGTCGACATCGAGGCCGCGCCGCTCGCGCTCGACGACAGCGTGCAGGCGGGTGACGCCGGGGCGGTGCAGGGATACCCGTACGGTGGGCCGTTCCGCACCGTCTCGGCCGGCATCGCGGCGAGCGGTCCCGCGCTCATCGAGGACATCTACGGCGAGAGCGCGACCGAGCGGTCGATCTACGCGCTCGAGGCGGAGGTCGCCCCCGGCAACTCCGGCGGCCCGCTGCTCAGCGAGGACGGCACGGTCGCCGGGGTCGTCTTCGCCCGCGACGAGGCGCGTCCGGAGATCGGCTACGCGATGTCGAACGCCGAGCTGCAGCCCGTGCTCGACGCGCTCCCCGGAGCGACCGACACGGTGTCCACCGGGCGCTGCCTGGGCTGACTGGGGGAACGGAGAAGGCCCCCGCTCGCGCGGGGGCCTTCTCTGTGTGTGGCAAGTGAGGGATTCGAACCCCCGAAGCATGACGCGGCTGATTTACAGTCAGCTCCCTTTGGCCGCTCGGGCAACTTGCCAGTGCGCGCCCGCCCGACTTTCACCAGACGACCGGATGCGCGAGTAACGATATTACCCCGTGAGACGGGCAAGGTGAAATCGCCGGATGGCAAGCGCCTCTCGGGCGCGTTGCTCACGGTTCGGCGACGGTCGGGGAGGGCGCCCGCCCGCCGTGGAATGATGACGACATCGGAGCGCCGGCTCCGCCGAAGGGGGACCAGATGTCTGCACCGTACCCGCCTCACGATCAGCCGCAGCAGGCTGTCGCGTCGGGCGATCGCCCGATGTCGAAGCTCATCAAGGGCGCCATCTGGATCGCGATCGGCGCGCTCATCGCGGCTGCCCTCATCTGCGTGGTGTGGGTGCTCGTGGGCGACCAGAATGGCATCATCGGCAAGGCGTTCCTCACGGTGCTCCTCCTGGCGGGCTTCGCCGGGGTCGTGCTGCTCGACGCGAACCTCGCACCTCGGCGTCCGGATTGGTTCGCGCTCGCAAGCATGATCTCGTGGGTCGTCGTCCTGCTCGTGGGCGCCGTGAAGATCTGGCTCGACGTGGTGCCCCGCGGGTGGGAGTCTGACGACTACTTCGAGTACGGATACGGTGCGGAGGGGATCGAGCGGTTCTTCCACCTCGTCCTCGTGATCGGCGTGCTCCAGCTCGCGCTGCTGCACCAGCGCCTCTTCTGGCGAGCCCACGAGCGCCACGTGACGACGTTCACGCGGATCATCGCGATCGCGACGACGGTCTTCCTCGTCGTGCTCGTCGGAATGCTCGTCTTCTTCTTCACGTTCCCCGACAGCTTCGACTTCGGCGAACTGTACTGGCGGATCGTCGTGTCCCTCGCCATCCTCGCGGCCGTCGGCACGACGCTCCTGCCGCTGCTCAACGCCCTCTTCGCGCCGCGGAAGCCGCGCCCGATGGGTCCGGCCTCCGCGCAGGGGTACGCGCAGGTCCAGCCGCAGCCGTACGCGCAGCCGCAGGGCCATCCGCAGGCACAGGGCTACGCGCCTCCCGCGTGGCCGACGTACTACGACGGCGTGACGCCGCTTCCTGTGCTGCCCGACGGATCCCCCGACTGGAACGCGTACTATACCGGGTACCCGACCTATCCGCAGACTCCCGCCGCATCCGGCGAAGCCGAGGTGCCGCCGCGTCCGCCGCTCCCGCCCGTCCCGCCCGTGTCCTGACAGCCCCCGCTGAAGGCGGGAGCCGCCCGTTCACGGCACCGTCGCCATCCGGCCAGCGCGCGCGGATACCGTGGAGGGATGACTCTCGAACTCGACCTGCGCGACCTCGCCACCGACATCGCCCGCGAGGCGGGTGAGCTCGCGAAGCGCCGCCGCGACGAGGGCGTGGCCATCGCCGCGAGCAAGTCGACCCTCGCCGACATCGTCACCGAGGCCGACCGCGAGGTCGAGGCGCTCATCCGCTCCCGCCTCGCCGAGGCGCGTCCGGACGACGGGTTCCTGGGGGAGGAGTCGGGCGGTGGCACCGGCGCGTCCGAGGTGACGTGGGTCGTCGACCCGATCGACGGGACCGTCAACTACGCGTTCGGGCAGCCGGCCTACGGCGTGAGCATCGCCGCGGTGACCGGGCCCGCCGACCCGCTCGGCTGGCAGGTCATCGCGGGCGCGGTCGCGGCGCCCGCTCTGGGCGAGATGTTCTCCGCCGCGCGGGGGCACGGCGCGTTCGTGGGAGACCGGCGGCTCTCCGTGACGGCGGAGGCGCCCGCGGGAGCGCTCGTCGCGACGGGCTTCGGATACGACCCCGAGACGCATGCGAGCGCTCTCGACGAGCTGCGGCGCGTCATGCCCATCGCGCGCGACATCCGCCGTGCGGGGGCGGCCTCTCTGGACCTCGCGTACGTGGCGGCCGGGCGTCTGGACGCCTACTACGAGCGCGGCCTGAAGCCGTGGGACATGGCGGCGGGATCGCTCCTCGTGACCGAGGCCGGCGGGCGTCTCGGGTGGTTCGAGACGGACGCCTGGGGTCGCCGGATGATGGTCGCCGCAAGTGCGGCCGTGTACGACCGGCTCGTCGAGGTGCTCGCCACCTGAGGGCGGGACGGGCGTTCTCGTCGATTCGTGCACAGGGTGCCCGGTCGGTTAGATTCGTCCCCAACCTCCCGCCGTGGATGGCGCTCCCAGAGAAAATCCGCTACGTTGGTTACCGGATCGTTACTTTCGCAGCCCGATCTTGCGGAGTGACCGATCGCCCCGATCACGTTTCTCGCTGTTCCCCCGCAGCGACCTACGGAAAGCACTCCTCCTTGCCGCTCGACACACCCATGGCTGAAGCTGCGCCCCAGCGCCGCTCGCGTCGCGACCTCCGCGCGACGTCCATGCCAGACCCGCAGGGTGCGACGACGCGTGCTGACGATGTGGAGACGACTCTTCCCGAGCCGCCGCTGACGCGTCGCCGGTTGCGTGAACTCGCCTCGGCCACCCCCGCCCCCGAGATCATCCACGACGGCGACGCCGACTTCGGCGAGGCCCTCAAGGTCGCCGAGCAGGTGGCGAGCTCCGCTCCCGCCACCGGCGCCATCCCCACGGCTGAGGACGACGAGTTCCTCGCCGCCGCGCGTGCCCTCCACTTCACGGGCGAGGCGCCCGTCTCCGTCGCTCCCGCCGCGGAGGCTCCCGAGCCCGCGCCGGAGGCTCCCGCGCAGGAGGCGCACGTCGCTCCGCGTCGTGGGCTCGCCTTCCGTCGCGTTGCGACGGCTGCGGCGTCGATCGGCGCGATGGGCGTCATCGGCCTCCTCGCCGTCGGCATGACCACGCCGCTCGGCGCCCTCGCGCAGGGCGGCGCCGCGAACGCGGCGGCCACCGTCTCGATCGCCGCAGGCAGCGACGCGCAGGACCTCGAGGATGAGGAGATCCAGGCCTTCGTCGCCTCCTCCGAGGTGCAGAACGCCGATGTCACGCGTGCCCAGGGGTACTCGGCGGAGACCCTCCCGACCCTCGCGTCGGCGGATGGCATCAGCACGGCCGGCGCGTTCTTCACGAACGACGCCTCGGCCGACATCCAGTGGCCGTTCGCGGTCGGCACGAGCATGAGCTCGGGCTACGGGCCGCGCTGGGGCCGGATGCACGAGGGTGTCGACTTCACGCCGGGTGACGGCGCTCCCGTCCAGGCGATCGCCGACGGCGTCGTGCGCATCGCGACCGAGTCGGGCGGCGCGTACGGCGTGACCGTCTACATCGATCACGTCATCGACGGTCAGGTCGTCACGAGCCACTATGCGCACATGCAGTACGGCTCGCTGAAGGTGACGCAGGGCCAGCGCGTGGAGACCGGCGAGGTCGTCGGCCTCACGGGCAACACGGGCCGCTCCTACGGCGCGCACATGCACTTCGAGATCATCATCAACGGGAAGACCACCGACCCGCTGCCGTGGCTCCAGGAGCATGCGAACACGCGCTACTCGAAGGAAGAGGAGGCCGCTGCGGAGGCCGCTCTCACGGATCTCCTCGGCTCGGAGATCACGGCGGAGTGACCGACGCGCGCGGCGGTCGTCGGTTCGAAGTCGCCGCGCGGAGATGGTATTCTCTTCTGGTTGCCTGCTGAAGGCAGCACGCCCCGATAGCTCAGTGGCAGAGCACTTCCATGGTAAGGAAGGGGTCGTCAGTTCAATCCTGACTCGGGGCTCGCAGCATCCACGGATGCATCGCGGCAGGGTAGCTCAGTTGGTGAGAGCGCACGACTCATAATCGTGAGGTCGCGGGTTCAAGCCCCGCTCCTGCTACAGATCAAGCCCCCGCTTCGGCGGGGGCTTCGTCGTGTCCGGGAGCACGTCGCGTCGCGAGCGTCGTCCTCTCCGGAGCCTTCGTCATGCCAGCCCGTCGTCGCTGGAGCCTCGTCATGCCGGGGCCTCCTCGCCGGAGCCTCGTGCTGCGCGGCCTGGCTTGACCTGCCTCGTTCCGGCGACCGACCGGGATCCATGTCTCGTTTCGAGCGGGAACGGCGGGCGGATGGCTGCGGCGAGTGAGACATGCGATGCAACGGCAGCGCCCCGGGACGCAGGGCGTTCCCGGGGCGCTGCCTGCGCCTCGCACGGATGGCGTCACGCGTGGTCGAGCGAGAGGCGTCACGCGCACGCGGATGGCGTCAGCCGCGGCTCCAGCGCTGGGTCGCGCTCGTCGCGTCGCAGGTCTCGAGCGCGAGCGACCACTCCGTCTCCGAGGTCGCGACGCACAGTGCCGGATCGGCGAGGCTCGCGATGGTGCCGTCGGCTCGGAACTCCCAGAACTGGGTCGACTCGCCGGAGCAGTCCTCGATCGACAGGCCGCTTCCGGCGGCGAGCGCCCCGGCCACGTCGACGCACATGTCGCTGTAGACCGTGATCTCACCCTCGGGCGTCGCGTGGAACGACTGGTTCGCACCGCCGTTGCAGTTCCACAGGCCCAGCATCGTCCCGGGTGTGGACGAGGCGCCGGGCACGTCGATGCAGACGCCGTGCTGCTCGCTCACGATCGGCTCGCCGGGAGGGGCGGGCGGGAGGTCGTTGAGCTGCTCGTCCTTCAGCAGGCCCCAGCCCCACTGCAGCTGGGCCAGCCCGGACTCGTTCGTCACCTCGAGGTCGCCGTCGCCGACGAGCTCGGTGAGCGTGTACGAGTCGTTCGTGCGCAGGCCCGGCCAGTAGACGACGCCCATTCCCTGGTCGCGCGTCACCTCCGTGAGCGCGCCGAGGTACGACGTGGACACGTCGCCCGTGTGATTGCCGTAGTTCAGCCCCGTCGTCATCGGCGCGCCGGCCTCGCTCACGAGCGTGCGCCATCCGTACTCGCCGATCCGCGGCAGCAGGTTCTGCTTCCACTCCTCCTCGGTCGTGTGATCCGCCCAGAAGCCGTAGAAGTGCAGCGACAGGAGCGTGCCCTCGAGCTCCTCGGCCGCGCCGACGCCGGTGACGTCGTCGTTGTAGCCCGTTCCCGAGACGATCACGCGCGAGCGCGGAACATCGTCGTGCGCCTCCAGCCAGTCGACGTTCAGATCGACCCACTCGTCGAGCGAGTAGCCGAACGGCTCGTTCATCACCTCGAAGTACACGTGCGGGTTGCGCTCGTACGCGTCGACGACCGTGTCCCACATCTCGTCGAACGCAGCCGGGTCGTCGGCTCGGCCGTCCTTGGCGTTGTCGGCCTCCCAGTAGCTGAGGATGACGTCGAAGCCGTGGCGGGTGGCCGCGTCGATCGCGCCGCGATACGAGTCCCACCACTCCGTTCCGACGCTGGACGGGTTGATCGGCAGGCGCACGGTGTTCGCGCGCAGCTCGTGTCGGAACTCCGAGACGATGTCTGACGCCTTCTCATACGTCGTCCGGTAGTCGTCCGCTGTGCTGAGCCCGGATGGCACGACCTCGTCGTCCGCGTAGTTGTCGCGGGGGTCGGCCCAGTTGACGCCGCGGAACTCGCTCGTCCCCTTGGGCCCGCTCGTCGGGGCGGCGGTCGCGCTGGCGGCGACGCCTCCGGTCAGCAGCAGGCCGGCCGCTACCGCGATCCCGAGTGCTCTCTTCATCGATCAGTACTCCATTCCGGCGCAGCGTCGCGCCATGGGTGACAGCGGATGGCGCGCAATGGTTGCGCAAACATCCGCCGCGGACAGCGTAGCCGACGATCGCGGATCTGTCGCGGCCGCGGCGGGTTCCCGGGCGAGTGTGCCGGTTGGCGCCGATGGGGCAGGCAGGGGCGCGGCTTTCGGCGCAGGATCGACACCCGGCGCGGGCGGCAGCGCCTCGGCGCCGGGCGCGACGCTCGGTGAGGCGGGCGCTGGGGCAGAGGGGCACTCGGCGCAGAAGTGCGCCGTGGGCAGAAGGGCGCCGTGGGCAGAAGGTCACCCACGTCGTCGAGACCCAGATCCACCACGCGGCGCCGAGCAGGATGCTGCCCTCGAGCGCCTCGTCTCAGTCGCCGCGCGAGCCCAGGTGCTCGATGAGCCGCAGGACGAGCGTGATGAGCCCGGCGAGCCCGACGAGCGCGAGCACGGCGCCGAGCAGGCGCGGCGGGCCGCCCGCCGCGACGACGAGCGCGATGCCGACCGCGAGCAGGACGAGCGAGAGCGCGGCCAGGCGCGTGGTCGACATCCGCCTCAGCATCCCGCCACCCTAGCGTCAGCGCGCCGCCAGCAGCGCGACCCAGATCTCGGCGCGCGCCGCGAACGACTGGAGGTCGCGCTCGAGCAGCCGCTCGGCGAGGCGGATGCGGGTGCGCACGGTGTGACGGTGCACGCCGAGCGCCCGGGCGGCGTCGTCGTAGCGCGCATCGTGCAGGAGCCAGATCCGCAGCGTGTCGAGGATGGCGGTGCCGTGCACATCGTCATGTCGCACGATGGGGGACAAAACTGTGCGCGCCACGTTCGCGGCCTCGGGGGAGAGGGTGCTCAGCACCCCGGCGGATGCGACATCGGCGAAGCGCGTGACGCCCTCGCCTCGATCGCGCGCGATGCGCGCCTCGTCGAGCGACGCCGCGAAGGACGCGAGGGGGCCGGGCTCCGAAACCCCGACCGCGACGTCGAAGCGCTCGGCGAGCTCGTCGAGCGCGAGCGGGGCATCCGCCGTGTGGACGAGAGCGATCCCGCCCTCGGGGTCGCTCCCGAAGAAGAAGCTCCCCTGCTCGCGGCCCGCGCGCAGCTCGAGGAACGCGGCGAGGGCATCCGGCGCTTCATCGGTGACCGCGACGACGACCGGGTCGGCCGGCAGGCCGCCCCACGCGGCATCGCCGATCTCCCCCGCGAGCGCGGTGTCGCCGGTGAGGAGCGCCCGCACGACGCCCGCGCGGAGCGTGCCGCGGGCACGCGCGAGGGCCTCGTTCTGCTCGAGCGCGAACCCCGTCATCGCGACGACCGCCGTGACGACGCTGCGAGCCTCCTCGTCGAGCGCCTCGGCCCCGATGACGAGCGCGCCTCGCAGCGTGCCGCCCGGTCCGAGCGTCTGGAGCGTGAACGAGCGGCCGCCGACGCGGATCACCGCGGCAGCGCTCGCCCCGCGCGCGAGCATCGTCTCGCACTCCTGCTGCACACGCTCGGCCAGCGCGGTCTCGAGCGGCGCCGAGGCGCGCACGGGGGCCGCCGCGGAGTCGAACAGTCCCACCCATGCGCCCAGCTGCCGCGAGAGCTCGGAGATCGCCGAGCCGAGGCCATCCCGCCGCAGGGCGGCGAGGGCGACCGCCCGCTGCGCCGACAGCGCCCAGGTGCGCCGAGCGTACGCTCCCGCGGCGATCGCCTCGGCGACCGCGCGCGCGACCGCGATGAACGGCGTGCGGTAGGGCACCTCGAACAGCGGCACGCCGTGCGCCTCGCACGCGGCCGAGAGCGCTTCGGGGATGCCGGTGCGGGCGACCTCGGTGCCGAAGCCGAGCGCGACCACGCCGCGATGCGCGAGCCGGCGGACGTACTCCTCGTACTGCGCGGCGTCGTCTCCGGAGAACTGCGTCCCGGTCGTGAGGAGCACCATCTCCTCCGCGAGGAAGGGCGTCGGGTCCGCCAGATCCGAGCTGTGCACCCAGCGGATGGGCTGCTCGAGCGCGCCGTGCGACGCGGACGCGAGGCGCAGGGCGAGGTCGCCGCGCGAGAGCAGGGCGCGGAGCGTGGGGGCGGATGGTGCGGGCTGAGACATCGTGTACAGAGCGTATAGCGAATGCATCGATTCTGTACCGCACGGCGAATGCAGCGACTTCGGGCCCGGTCGTACGCTCGCGGCATGACCACCTCTACCCTCGCCACCGCTGTGGGCGGCCCGGCCCTGCCTCAGGAGCGCCGCCTCGTCACCTCGATCCCCGGCCCGCGCTCGCAGGCGCTGCTCGCGCGCAAGGCCGATGCGGTCGCCGCGGGCGTCGGCCACACCGCGCCCATCTCGGCCGTCGCGGCCGGCGGCGGCGTCGTCGTCGACGCCGACGGCAACTCGCTCATCGACCTCGGCTCCGGCATCGCCGTGACGACGGTGGGCAACGCGCACCCCAAGGTCGTCGAGGCCGTGCAGGCGCAGGTCGCCGCCTTCACGCACACCTGCTTCATGGTCTCGCCGTACGAGTCGTACGTCGCCGTCGCCGAGGCGCTCAACCGCCTCATCCCGGGCGACCACGCGAAGAAGTCCGCCCTGTTCAACTCCGGCGCCGAGGCCGTCGAGAACGCGGTCAAGATCGCGCGCAAGCACACGGGGCGCCAGGCCGTCGTCGCGTTCGACCACGGCTACCACGGCCGCACGAACCTCACGATGGCGCTCACCGCGAAGTCGATGCCCTACAAGAGCGGCTTCGGCCCGTTCGCGCCCGAGGTGTACCGCGCCCCGCTGTCGTACCCCTACCGCGACGGCCTGTCCGGCGCCGAGGCGGCGAAGCGCGCGATCTCGCAGATCGAGAAGCAGATCGGCGCCGACAACCTCGCCGCCGTCATCATCGAGCCCATCCAGGGCGAGGGCGGCTTCATCGTCCCGGCCGACGGGTTCCTCCCCGCGATCGTCGACTGGTGCCGCTCGAACGGCGTCGTCTTCATCGCCGACGAGGTGCAGACCGGCTTCGGCCGCACGGGCGCGATGTTCGCGAGCGAGCACTTCGGCATCGTCCCTGACCTCATCACGACCGCCAAGGGCATCGCGGCCGGCCTGCCGCTGGCCGCCGTCACGGGACGCGCCGAGATCATGGACGCCTCGCACGCGGGCGGGCTCGGGGGCACCTACGGCGGCAACCCCATCGCGTGCGCGGCCGCGCTCGCGGCGATCGACGTGTTCGAGAACGACGACCTCATCTCCCGCGCACGGGAGATCGGCGACCTCATCAAGGGCCGCTTCACCGAGCTGCAGGCGGGCGACGCGCGCATCGGCGACGTCCGCGGCCTGGGCGCGATGATCGCGGTCGAGTTCGTGAACGCCGAGACGGGCGAGCCCGACGCGGCGCTCACCGCCGCGGTGGCGAAGGCGGCCATCGCGCAGGGCGTCATCGTCCTGACCTGCGGAACCTACGGCAACGTCATCCGGTTCCTGCCCCCGCTCTCGATCGACGACGCGCTGCTCGCCGAGGGTCTCGGCGTCGTCGCCGACGCGCTGGCCGCGGCCTGACGGACGACCGGAAGAAGGAGAACGACATGACGGAGATCACACGCGACGTCGTCATCGTGGGCGCGGGAGCGGCTGGAACGACGGCGGCGAACGAGCTGAAGAAGGCCGGTCTGTCGGTCGCCGTGCTCGAGGCGCGCGACCGCGTCGGCGGCCGGCTGTGGACCGACGTCGTCGACGGGGCGATGCTCGAGATCGGCGGCCAGTGGGTGTCGCCCGACCAGGACGCGCTCAAGGAGACGATCGCCGAGCTCGGTCTCGAGACCTACAGCCGCTATCGCGAGGGCGAGAGCGTCTACGTCGACGCCGACGGCAAGCTCACCCGCTTCACGGGCGAGATCTTCCCCGTGGCGCCCGAGACCGAGAAGGTCATGGTCGAGCTCATCGAGAAGCTCGACCGCCTGACGGCCGAGATCGACCCCGCGCGCCCGTGGGAGCACCCCGACGCCGAGGCGCTCGACACGATCTCGTTCGAGGGCTGGCTCGCGCGCGAGACCGACGACCAGGAGGCGCGCGACAACATCGCGCTCTTCATCGCGGGCGCGATGCTCACCAAGCCCGCCCACGCGTTCTCGGCTCTGCAGGCCCTGCACATGGCGGCGAGCGCCGGGAGCTTCTCGAACCTCGTCGACGCCGACTTCATCCTCGACAAGCGCGTGGTGGGCGGCCTGCAGCAGGTGCCGCAGCTGCTCGCCGAGCGCCTCGGCGACGACGTGCACCTGAACGCGCCCGTCCGCACGCTCCGGTGGGGCGCCGACGGCGTGATCGCGGAGGCCGACGGCATCACCGTCCGCGCCAAGTACGCGATCCTCGCGCACGCGCCGGTCCTCTACGACCGCATCTCGTTCGTGCCCGCGCTCCCGCGCCGCCAGCACCAGCTGCACCAGCACCTGTCGATGGGCTTCGTCATCAAGGTGCACGCCGTCTACGACCGGCCGTTCTGGCGCGAGCAGGGGCTCTCGGCGACCGCCTTCAGCCCGTACGAGCTGTGCCACGAGGCGTACGACAACACCAACCACGGCGACGAGCGCGGCACCCTCGTCGGCTTCGTGTCCGACAAGAACGCCGACGGCGTGTTCGAGCTCTCGGCCGAGGAGCGCAAGGAGCGCATCCTCGAGTCGATCTCGCACTACTACGGCCCCGAGGCGAAGAACCCCGTCGTCTACTACGAGAGCGACTGGGGCTCGGAGGAGTGGACGCGCGGCGCCTACGCCGCGAGCTTCGACCTGGGCGGCCTGCACCGCTACGGCAAGGATCAGTCGGCGCCGGTCGGCCCGATCCACTTCGCGTGCAGCGACCTCGCCGGCCTCGGCTACCAGCACGTGGACGGCGCGATCCGCATGGGCCGCCTCGCCGCCGCCGACATCATCGAGCGGTCCCGCTCATGACCGCGGCGCTGGTCGTCGGCTACACCGCCACCCCCGCGGGCGCGGATGCCGTCGCGCTCGCGGGCCGTCTCGCCGCCGCGACCGGCGCGAGCGTCGAGATCGTCATGGTGCTGCCGTCCGAGGGCCGCAACGCCCTGACGCCGCCCGACGCGTCCTACGACGAATACGTCCGCGCGCAGGCGCGCGAGTGGCTGCGCGACGCAGCCGCCTCGCTCCCCGAAGGCCTCGATCACCGTGCGCACGTGCGCACGGCCGAGTCCTTCGGGGAGGGCCTCCTCGCCGCCGCGCGTGAGTTCCGCGCGTCGCACATCGTCGTCGGCGCCGCCGACGGCGGCCTCCGCGGCCGCCACCGCCTCGGGTCCGTGGCGAACGAGCTGCTGCACTCGTCCGACATCCCCGTCGTCCTCGCGCCAGCGGGCTCCGTCGACGTGACGGCGCCCCTCGACCGCGTGACAGTCGCGATCGGCACCCGCCCGGGCGCCGACGTCCTCCTCGAGGATGCCGCAGCGCTCGCCGCGGCCGCTCGCGTGCCGCTGCGTCTCGTCTCGCTCGTCACGGTGGACCTCCCCGCGGGCGTGCAGACGTCCGCCATCCGCGTCGTCGGCGCCTCCCACGCCGATGCCGTCCTCGAGGCCGCGCGCGCCGAGCTCCCGGCCGATGTGCCCGTCGACGTCGTCGTCGCCGAGGGCGACTCGATCGAGGACGCCGTCACCCGCCTCGCCTGGCAGCCGGGCGAGGTCGTGTTCGTCGGCTCGAGCCGTCTCGCACGCCCCCGCTTCCTGTTCCTCGGCTCGACCGCGGCGAAGATGCTGCACGAGCTGCCCGTCCCGATGATCGTCGTCTCGCGCACCCGCGCGCCTGAAGAATCCTGAGCGCATGAGCCAGAACCCGCACACCGTCGTGTCTGATCCCGTCACCACCGGCATCTCGAGCAAGGGCCTGAGCGCCGGGACGCTCGGGCTGATCGGCGCTGTCGTCCTCGGTGTCTCCACCGTGGCGCCCGCCTACACGTTCACGGCCGCGATCGGCCCGACCGCGTCCGAGGTCGGCACGCAGGTGCCCGCGACCATCATCGTGGGCTTCATCCCGATGCTCCTCGTCGCCTTCGGCTACCGCGAGCTCAACCGCGTCATGCCCGACTCGGGCACCTCGTTCACGTGGGCGACGCG
This sequence comes from Microbacterium barkeri, assembly GCF_027921765.1. GTDB lineage: Bacteria > Actinomycetota > Actinomycetes > Actinomycetales > Microbacteriaceae > Microbacterium > Microbacterium barkeri. Next base: position 137,894 of record NZ_BSEJ01000009.1, on the reverse strand, counting down.
CGCCTTCGGGCCCTGGATCGGCTGGATGGCCGGGTGGGGCCTGATCGCCGCGACCATCCTCGTCCTGTCGAACCTCGCGGGCATCGCGGTCGACTTCCTCTTCCTTCTGATCAGCCAGATCACGGGCAACGCCGAGATCGCGGAGCTGACCCGGAACCCGTTCATCAACGTGGGCGTCTGCCTGCTGTTCGTGCTCGCGGCGACGTGGGTCTCGTACCGCGACCTGCAGACGTCGCAGCGCCTCCAGTACGTGCTCGTGGGCTTCCAGGTCGTCGTGCTCGTGGTGTTCGCGATCACGGCGATCACGCGCGCCGCGTCGGGTGACGCGTTCGACCCGACGCCGTTCGACCCGAACTGGTTCAACCCGTTCGCCGTCCCCTCGTTCAGCGCGGCCGTCGCCGGCCTGTCGCTGTCGATCTTCATCTTCTGGGGATGGGACCTCGTGCTCACGATGAACGAGGAGACGAAGAACCCCGAGAAGACCCCGGGCCGCGCCGCCACCGTCGTCGTGCTCGTGGTCGTGTTCCTGTACCTCATCCTCGGCATCGGCATGGTGATGTTCGCGGGCGTCGGCGACGGCGAGCTCGGCCTCGGCAACCCCGACATCCAGGAGAACGTGTTCTTCGCGCTGTCGAACCCGATCATGGGCTCGCTGGGCTTCCTCGTCTCGCTCGCGGTGCTCACGAGCTCGGCGTCGTCGCTGCAGGCCACGTTCGCGTCGCCCACCCGCACGATGCTCGCCATGGGCCACTACGGAGCGCTCCCGAAGAAGTTCGGCTCCGTGCACCCGCGGTTCTTCAGTCCCGGATACTCGACGATCGTCGCGGCGATCGTGACGAGCGTGTTCTACGCCGTCATGCGCTTCGTGAGCGAGAACACCCTGTGGGACACGATCCTCGCGCTCGGCATGCTCATCTGCTTCTACTACGGGCTGACCGCCTTCGCGTGCGTCTGGTACTTCCGCCGGCAGTGGTTCGACTCCGTGCGCAACGTCTTCTTCATGCTGCTGTTCCCGCTCGTCGGCGGGATCATCCTGGCCATCCTCTTCGTGACGACCCTCATCGACACGATGGACCCGGCCTACGGAAGCGGCTCGCAGATCGGCGGCATCGGCCTCGTCTTCATCCTCGGCATCGCCGTCATCGTCATCGGCATCGCGCTGATGCTGTGGCAGGCGGCGCGCGAGCCCGCGTTCTTCCGCGGCAGCGTGCTGACCATGGACGCGCCGCCCAGCCTCCGCGGCACCCGCCGCTGAACCGACCTCACCGACCATCCACCCGGAAGGAACCGACATGACGAACGACCGCGAGAGCGCCCTGCTGGCCTCGGTGCCGACCCGTCTGTTCATCGGCGGCGAGTGGGTCGACGCCCCCGAGGGCGCGACCTTCGACGTCCACGACCCCTCGACGAACGAGGTGATCGCCCGCGTCGCGGACGCGACCGCCGAGGACGGCACCCGCGCCCTCGACGCCGCGGTCGCCGCGCAGGACGCCTGGGCGGCCACCGCGCCCCGCACGCGCAGCGACATCCTGCGCCGCGCCTGGGAGCTCGTGCAGGAGCGCAAGGAGGACATCGCCCTCCTCATGACGCTCGAGATGGGCAAGCCGCTCGCGGAGGCGCGCGGCGAGGTCGTCTACGGCGGCGAGTTCCTGCGCTGGTTCAGCGAGGAGGCGGTGCGCATCACGGGCCGCTACGGCCTGAACCCGGAGGGCACCGGCCGGATGGTCGTGTCGCAGCGCCCCGTGGGCCCCTCGTTCTTCATCACCCCGTGGAACTTCCCGTTCGCGATGGCCACGCGCAAGATCGCGCCCGCGCTCGCCGCCGGCTGCACGGTCGTCATCAAGCCCCCGCAGCTCACGCCCCTCACGACGCTGTTCTTCACGCAGCTCCTCGTCGAGGCCGGCGTGCCCGCGGGCGTCGTGAACGTCGTCACGTCGGCGTCGTCGCGCCGCGTCTCGGCGCCGATCATCTCCGACCCGCGACTGCGCAAGCTGTCGTTCACGGGCTCGACCGAGGTCGGCCGCCAGCTCATCGCGCAGGCCGCCGAGGGCGTGCTGCGCGTCTCGATGGAGCTCGGCGGCAACGCGCCGTTCGTCGTCTTCGAGGACGCCGATCTCGACAAGGCCGTGGAGGGCGCCCTCGCGGCGAAGTTCCGCAACATCGGGCAGGCGTGCACCGCGGCCAACCGCTTCATCGTGCACGAGTCCATCGCCGACGCCTTCGCGGCCAAGGTCACCGAGCGCGTCCAGGCGATGCGGATCGGCCGCGGCACCGAGGACGGAGTGGCCATCGGCCCGCTCATCGACGCCGACGCGGTCGCGAAGGCCGACGAGCTCGTGACGGACGCGACCGACCGCGGCGCCACGGTGCTCACGGGCGGCGAGAAGCTCGACGGCCCCGGGACGTTCTACGCGCCCACGGTGCTCACCGGAGTCACCGCAGGCAGCGCCATCCTGCGCGAGGAGATCTTCGGACCCGTCCTCGCGATCGCGACCTTCGCCGACGAGGACGAGGCGGTCCGCCTCGCGAACGACACCGAGTACGGCCTCGTGTCGTACGTCTACACGCAGGACCTGGCTCGCGGCCACCGGATGATCGACCGCCTCGAGACCGGCATGATGGGGCTCAACGCCGGCGTCGTCTCGAACGCGGCCGCTCCGTTCGGCGGCGTCAAGCAGTCCGGCGTCGGACGCGAGGGCGGGCTCGAGGGCATCCACGAGTACCTGTCGACGAAGTACACCCTCATCCCCAACGACTGAACGCCACGAGAGGAACATCATGAGCGACTACGCCGTCGTCGATCCCGCAACGGGCGAGACCGTCGCCGAGTACGACACCTTCACGGACGCGCAGATCCAGGACGCGATCGCCCGCGCGAGCGAGGGCGCCCGCGCCTGGGCGGCGCTCTCGGTCGCCGACCGGGCCGCGGCCGTCCGCCGTGCCGCCGCCCTGCACCGCGAGCGCCGCGACGCCCTCGCCGCGACGATCGTGCGCGAGATGGGCAAGCCGCTCGAGGCCGCGCTCGGCGAGGTCGACTTCTCGGCCGACATCATCGAGTACTACGCCGACAACGCCGAGGCGATCACGCGCGACCAGCCGATCGAGATCCTCGGCGAGGGGAGCGCGGTCATCCGCCGCGCCCCGCTCGGCGTGCTGTTCGGGATCATGCCGTGGAACTTCCCGACCTACCAGGTCGCGCGGTTCGCGGGCCCGAACCTCGTGATCGGGAACGCGATCATCCTCAAGCACGCCCCGCAGTGTCCCGAGTCGGCGGCCGCGCTCGAGGAGATCTTCCGCGACGCGGGCCTGCCCGAGGGCGCCTACGTCAACGTGTACGCGACGAACGAGCAGGCGGCGACGATCATCGCCGACCCGCGCGTCCAGGGCGTCTCGGTGACCGGCTCGGAGCGTGCGGGCTCCGCCGTCGCCGCGCTCGCGGGCCAGCACCTCAAGAAGGTGGCTCTCGAGCTCGGCGGGTCGGACCCGTTCATCGTGCTCTCGGCCGACGACCTCGACGCGGTCGTGCAGGCCGCGGTCGACGCGCGCCTCGACAACAACGGCCAGGCCTGCAACGGCGCCAAGCGGTTCATCGTCGTCGACGGCCTGTACGACGAGTTCCTGTCGAAGTTCTCCTCCGCCATGGAGGCCGCGAAGGTCGGCCACCCGCTCGAGGAGGACACGGTCCTCGGGCCGCTCTCGTCGCTCGCCGCCGCGGAGCGCCTCCAGGAGCAGATCGACCGCGCCGTCGAGCAGGGCGCGCGCCTCGTCGTGGGCGGCAAGCGCGACGGCGCGTACTTCCCCGGCACCGTGCTCACCGACGTGACGCCCGAGATGGACGTCTACCGCGAGGAGCTCTTCGGCCCCGCGGGCGTCGTGTACCGGGTCGCCGATGAGGACGAGGCCGTGCGTCTCGCGAACGACACCCCGTTCGGCCTCGGGTCGTACGTGTTCACGACCGACGCCGAGCAGGCGCAGCGCGTGGCCGACCGCATCGAGGCCGGCATGGTGTACGTCAACATCGTGCTCGCCGACAGCCCCGAGCTGCCCTTCGGCGGCGTCAAGCGCAGCGGCACCTCGCGTGAGCTCGGCCTCCTCGCGGCCGACGAGTTCGTGAACAAGAAGCTCATCCGCGTGGGCTGAGCCGGGTCGGGCGGGCGGATCCGCCCCGCGGCTGCCGCCAGCCCGCCGCCAGCGCGAGAGCCCCGGATGGCCACCACGGCCATCCGGGGCTCTCGCGCGTCGGCGCCGCGTCAGAGCGCGGGCGTCCGCGGCGGCATCGTGCGGCGCGCGCCCGTCGCCTCGAACGCGGCGCCGAGCGCGAGGAGCGCCGCGTCGTCGTACGCGCGGCCGGCGAAGGTGAGGCCCACGGGCATCCCGATGTCCGACATCGTGCCCATCGGAACGGTCACGGTCGGCACGCCGAAGTGGCGGATGGCGAGGTTGCCGTTCGCGACCCACACGCCGTTGCGCCAGCCGAGGTCGGCGGACTCCGGGTTCACGTCCATGTCCGCGCGGCCGACGTCGGCCATCGCGGGGAAGACGACGGCGTCGAGCCCGTTGTCGTCCATCCACTGCTCGAGATCGACGCGGCGGGTCTCCTCGAGGCCGCGCACGCCGCTCTCGAGCTCGGGGATGTCCGTCATCGAAGCCACGGGATGCTCGCGGACGTGCGCGGGGTACGACGCGATGTCGTCGTCGAAGCCCGTGTAGCGGTCGGGCAGCGCGCCCGCGGGACGCGGGAAGATCTGCGCGCCGTCGACCACGTCGAGCGACGGGATGGCCGGATCTCCGTTCGCGCGCAGGAAGTCGTCCCACGCCCACGCGGACAGGTCGACGATCTCGCGGTGGAGGTAGGCGGGCGTGACGAGCCTGCGCGTCGTGATCTTCGGCGCACCGGGCCGGTCGCCCTCGTAGTTCGACACGAGCGGGAAGTCCACCTCCACGACGGTCGCTCCGGCCGCCTCGAGGTCGGCGCGCGCGGCCCGCCACAGCTCCATGACGGACTCGCGCGTGCTGATGCGGCGCCCGGTGGGGCCGCCGATGCCGGGGTCGTCTGAGGTGCCGGCGTCGGGATCGGCGTTGATGTACATGCGCGGCACCCCGAGGCGCTTGCCCCGCAGCGAGGCGCCGTCGGCGAGGGCCGGGTAGGAGGCGGGGCGGATGGCGGACGCCGCGGGGATCCGCACCCACGGCTGCACGCGCCAGAAGTCGCCGCGCGTCTCGGGGTCGTCGGCGACGACGACGTCGAGCACCGCGAGCAGGTCGGCCATCGTGCGCGTGTGCGGCACGACGACGTCCATGGTGGGCACGAGCGGCCAGTTGCCGCGCACCGAGATGACGCCGCGCGAGGGCGTGTACGCGCACAGCGCGTTGCACGATGCGGGCGCGCGCCCGCTCGACCACGTCTCCTCGCCGAGGCCGAACGCCGCGAAGCTCGCGGCGGTCGCCGTGCCCGACCCGTTCGACGAGCCCGACCCGAACGCCGACGTGAGGTACTCGGCGCTGTACGGGCTCTCAGCGCGGCCGTAGAGGCCGCGCTGCATGCCGCCGTTGGCCATCGGGGGCATGTTCGTGAGACCGAGGCAGATCGCGCCGGATGCGCGCAGCCGCTCGATCGTGAACGCGTCGCGCTGGGCGACGAGATCGGCGAAGGCCGGGCTGCCCGACGCGGCCGTGAGGCCCTTCACGAGGTAGCTGTCCTTGGCCGTGTACGGGATGCCGTCCAGCGGACCGAGGAGGCGGCCGGCCGCGCGACGGGCGTCGGACGCGCGTGCCTCGTCGCGGGCATCGGGGTTCCGCACGACGACCGCGTTGAGCGCGGTCGCGGTGCCGGGGGCGTCGAAGGCGTCGATGCGGGCGAGGTAGGCCTCGACGAGCTCGACCGCGGTCGTGCGGCCATGCGCGAGCGCCTGCTGGAGGTCGGCGATGGATGCCTCGAGCACGTCGATCATCAGAGCGCCCCCACCGACGGCTGCTGCTGCGTGATGCAGTGGATGCCGCCGCCGCGCGCGAAGATCTCGCGGGCGTCGACCGTCTTCACGGTGCGGCCCGGGTAGACCTCCGCGAGGATGTCGCGCGCGCGGCCATCCGCCTCGTCCTCGCCGAATCCGCACGCGATGACCCCGTCGTTCACGACGAGGTGGTTGACGTAGCTCCAGTCGACGAAGCCCTCGTCGTCGCGCAGCGTCGCGGGCGCGGGCAGGTCGACGATCTCGAAGGCGCGGCCCGCCGCATCGGTCTGCTGGGCGAGATGCGCGCGCAGCTCGCGCGTCACGGCGTGGTCGGGATGGTCGGGGTCGCGCTGATCGTGGAGCAGGAGGACGCCGGGGGAGGTCAGCGTCGCGACGATGTCGACGTGGCCGTTCGTGCCGAACTCGTCGTAGTCGCGCGTGAGCCCGCGCGGCAGCCAGACGACCTTCGCCGCACCGATCGTGCGGGCGAACTCGGCCTCGACGCGCTCCTTGTCGGCGTACGGGTTGCGACGCGGGTCGAGCTGCACGGTCTCCGTCGCGAGCACGGTGCCCTCGCCGTCGACGTGGATGCCGCCGCCCTCGTTCACGAGCGCCGAGCTGACGATCTCCGCGCCCGCGGCGCGGCCCACGATGCGTCCGAGCTGCGCCGACAGGCGCCATTCCGCCCACGCGGGCGCGCCCCACCCGTTGAAGGTCCAGTCGACGGCGCCGAGGGCGCCCGGGCGCGTGTCGTCGACGACGAAGGTCGGGCCGACGTCGCGCATCCAGAACTCGTCGAGGGGCGCCTCGAGGAGCTCGATGTGCGACGAGAGCATGCGGCGGGCGCGCGCGACCTCGCTCGGGTCGACGACCATCGTGACGGGCTCGAACTCGGCGACGGCGTGCGCGACCGCGCTCCACGCCGTGTAGCCGGCCTCGCGCTCGGCGTCGGTGTCGCCGAGGGTGAATCCCTCTCGGGGGAACGCCATCCAGGTGCGCTCGTGCCGATCCGTCTCTGCGGGCATCCGCCAGGTCATCATCGATCCTCTCGTATATTGATCGTGTGATCAATAACTTGATTCTGACGCTAGGGTGAGGGACATGTCAAGCGAAGCGGCGCCCCCTCGCCGACGTGCTCCGCGCCGCGCTCCCGCGGAGCGCCGCGCCGAGATCGCCGCGGCGGCGCGCGCGATCGCCCTGGCTGATGGGCTGCATGCCGTGACGCTCCGCGCGATCGCCGCCCGGGCATCCGTGACTCCTGCGCTCGTCGCGCACTACGCGCCGGCCATGGAGGAGCTCGTCGCGACGACCTTCGCCGGCATCGTGGGCGACGAGCTCGCCGAGCTCGCTCAGCTCGTCGCGGGGGAGGCCCCGCGGGATGCGCTGCGCGCCCTCATCGAGACCCTCCTCAGCGGGACGCGCGACGACGTCACGGCGGTGTGGGTCGAGGCGTGGGCGCTCGGACGCCGCAGCGATCCGCTCGCCGCCGCGGTGCGCGAGCAGATGGACGCGTGGGCCCGCCTGCTGCGCGAGGTGATCGAGGAGGGAGCGGCCGACGGGTCGTTCCGCGTCGAAGACCCGTCGGCCGCGGCCTGGCAGCTGCTGGGGATGATCGACGGCCTCAACGCGCAGGCCCTCGTGCGGTGGGGCGGCGCGGCAGAGCGCGCCGAGCTGCTGCTGCGCGCCGCCGAGGCCATGCTCGGCGTCCGCTGACCGACCCCGCGCGTCCCGCTCGCAACACCGCCTGTCTCACGCGCACGCATGTCTGCCGCACCCGTAGGCCTGCATGTCTCACTCGTCGCGGGAATGCCGAGGCGTATCCCGCGGCGAGTGAGACATGCAGAGGGGGTGGTGGGTCAGGCCTCGTATGCGATGCGGCCCGCGACGACGGTCGTGACGACGCGCGCGGAGAGGAGTGCCTCCGGCTCGGCGGCGAAGGGGTCCGTGTCGAGCACCGCGAAGTCGGCCGCGGCTCCCGGCACGAGGCGCCCGCGCCATCCGCCGTCGCCGATCGACGCCGCCGTGTCGCGCGTCGCGTGGACGATCGAGCGGTCGAGCGGCAGTGCGAACTGCGGGTGCACGGCCGGCACCGACGTGTCGAGCGCCGACGCGCGCGTCGTGGCGACGTACATGTTCGCGAGCGACGCGTGCGGCGCCGTCGGCGCGTCGGTCGAGAAGGCGAGAAGGGCACCCGCGTCCTCGTACTCGGGCCAGGCGAAGGCGCGCTCGACCCGCTCGTCGTCGAGCTGAGCCGCCCAGTTGGCGAAGATGGCGGGATCCGCGTGAACCGGCTGCATCGACGCCGTGACGCCGAGGCGCGCCATCCGCTCGGCCGTGCCGGGCGCCGCGTACTCGAGATGCTCGATGCGGTGGCGTCGCGGACGCTCCCCGTTCGCGGCGATCGCGTGCTCGATCGCGTCCAGTGCCATCGTGCTCGCGCGGTCGCCGATCGCGTGCATGGCGATCTGCAGTCCCGCGGCATCCGCCGCATCGACCACGGGCCCGAGCCGCTCGGCCGGCCAGATCGGCTCGGCGTTCGTGCCGTCGGCGTACGGATGGCCCATGGCCGCCGTGCACGCGTCGATCGTGCCGTCGAGGATGAGCTTGATGCCGATGACCCGAAGCCACGGCGACGCGGTCGCGGCAGCGAGCTCGGCGGCGCGGGCGACCTGCGCGACGTTCTCCGCATCGTCGCCCGTGTTCGTCACGAACCAGTGCGCGGCCACGCGGATCGGCAGCGTGCCGCCGCGCCGCTCAGCCGCGCGTCGGAACGCCTCGAGCCCGAAGTCGTCGAACGCCATGTCGACGACCCCGGTGACGCCGGTCGCGAGGTACGCGGCGATCACGCGCTCGACCGCCGCGTCGCGCTGCGCGTCGGTCGCCGTCGCGTCGCGATGCGCCCACGCGTACTGCACGGCCGCGGTCTCGTAAAGCAGTCCGGTCGGCTCGCCGTCGGCGTCGCGCTCGATGCGGCCGCCGATGGGGTCGGGCGTGTCCCGCGTGATGCCGAGCTCGGCGAGCGCCGCGGTGTTGACCCAGCACGAGTGGTAGTCGTTCGCGTCGAGGTACACCGGGATGTCGGCGACGGCCTCGTCGATCATCGCGGCGGTCGGCGCTCCGCCGGGGATCGCGTCGAAGAGCCACCCGCGCCCGCGCAGCACGCCGTCGGCACCCGGGCGCGCGTCGCGGAGCCGGCTCTGGATCTCACCGAGCGTGCGGGCGTCGGTCAGACCGACCTGCCCGAGCGCCTCGCCCGTCATGAGCAGGTGGGTGTGCGCGTCGGTGAATCCGGGCAGGACGAGGCGGCCGCCGAGGTCGACTGTCGCATCGGCGGCGGGCGCTCCGCTGGCGTCGCCGACGTACGCGAGCGTGTCGCCGTCGACGACGAGCGCCTCGGCCCAGGCGGGCTCGTCGGCGGTGAAGATGCGGGCGCTGCGGTAGAGGGTGCGGGTCATCAGACGGTCTCCGGGATGGCGGTGCGTGCGGCTCGCTCGAGCCGCGTGGACAGGAGCGCGATCGCGCCCGCGGGGACGGCGAGCACGACGCTCGCGATGGAGAGGGCGGTCGTGAAGCCCTGGTATCCGAGCGCGCCGACGAGGGCCGCGCCGATCACGGGCGTGAGTGCCGAGCCGACGAGGTAGACCGCGAGGAGCGGGCCCGACCAGCGGCCGTCCGCGTCGAGGGCCGCCGAGGTCGAGACGAAGTACATGAAGGCGATCGCGTAGATCGTGTTCCACGCGATGAAGACGACGATGAACGCGGTCTGGTCGGCCATGAAGCCCTCGGCGAACTTGAGGGCGGCGCCCGCGAGCAGCAGGGTCGCGAGCGGCACGGCGCGGCCGAGGCGGTCGCCGACGATCATGAGGAGGATCGAGCCGAGGAGCCCGCCTGCCGTCGCTCCGCTGAGCGCGATGCCGAGGCCCTCGGGCGTGAGACCCGCCTGCTCGGCGCCCATGACTCCCGCCATCGCCCACAGCGAGTCCTCGCTCGCGGCCCAGAGCGCGAACGTGACGAGCAGGGCGAAGCCGGCGATCGTGACGGTGCGCGAGCGCGGCACCGAGGTGCGCACCATGCCGGTGGGCGGGATCTCGATCGGCATGGCCTCGGCGACGGCGGCGCCGGCGTGCGGCTCGAGCACGGGCGCGGCCGGCAGCCAGAGCGACACCGCGAGCCCGATGAGGCAGAAGAGCGCGAGCGCGCCGAACACGTCGATCGGCGCGAGCCCGATGAGAGGGAGCACGGCGAGCACGACGGTGATGACGGCGCGGTTGGCGAGCCCGTTGAAGCCCGCGACGCGATCGGGGTTGCGGAACGCCGCGAGAGCGGCCCCCGAGGCGGCGACCGCGCCGCCCGCGCCGACGCCGCCGGCGAGGAGCCCCGGCAGGATGAGGGGCGGCACGACGGCGGCCGCGCCGAAGCCGAGGAGCCCGAGGGCGAGGCCGCCGCGGGCGACGGTGCGACGGTGCGCTCCCGCGCAGAGCGGGGCGATGGCGAGGCCGGTCACGGCGGTCAGCAGGAGCGTCGCGGTGACGAGCCAGCTCGCCGCGAGGACGTCCATGCCGAGGCCCGACTGGGCCGCCGTGATCATGTACGGCGAGAGGTTGACGCCGAGGTAGCCGGCGATGCCGATCGCGAATGTCGCGGTCGCGGTGGGGAGCCGCAGGGGCACGCGGCTCGTCAGGTCGATGGTTGACATGGGGACTCCAGAGGGGGCACGGCGCTGTGCGCGGAAGCGGATGTGCGGGCCGGCATCGGGTGGTGCGGCTCGGCCGTTTAACGAATGGTGTTCGTCAACGAACGACGTTCGTTATTATGCAGGGAAGAGACGCCGCGCGAAACCCCCGGGCGGCGATCGTGCTCCGATCGGCGGAGAGGGGAGCGCATGGCCAGGCCGTCCACACCGCTGCTGTCGCCCGAGATCATCGGCGACGCGGGGCTCGCGCTGGCCCGGGCGGGGGAGCCGTTCGGCGTCAACGCGATCGCGCGCAGCCTCGGCGTGCGGCCGTCGTCGCTCTACAACCACGCCGACGGCGCCGACGCGATCCTCGAGCTCATGCGGGGGCGCCTCATCGCGTCGTACCGCGTGCAGCCGCAGGGCGTGCCGTGGGACGACTACGTGCTCGAGGTGCTGCGCGCCCAGCGCCGCATGTACGCCGACTACCCGGCTCTCGTCCCGCTGCTCGTCGACCGGACGATCACGAACCCCGACCTCATCGCGTCGTACGACGATCTCGCGACCGTGCTCGTGGACGCGGGCTTCCCCGAGGACGAGGTCCTCACGATCATCGCCGTGATTGACGCCTTCGCGATCGGCTTCGGCCTCGACCTCGCGTCGCCCGACGAGGTCTGGCGCCCCGAGGGCGAGACCCGCACCCTCGGGCGCCTTCTCGAGGGCGGCGCGCGCGGGGAGGCGCGCGCCGCGCGGTCCTTCGAGCTCGGCGCCGCCATCCTCATCGACTCCCTGCGCGCGCGCCTGCCGCGCTGACCTGCGCGCGCGCCTGCCGCGCTGACCGGCGCGACGCGCCCGACCGTCGATGTGCCGCCCCGCGCCGGTCGGCGGTCGTTCACCGATCGGTAACCTGACCCCACGACGATGGCGGCGCACCCGGCGACGCCACGGATGGAGACAGGTTGACCGACACCGCGGCGGCGCAGAGCGCCGTGCTCGATCGCGGCGAGAGCGCCGCACCCCCGCGCACCCTCGTCGACATCCTCGAGGAGACCGCGCGGGCGCATCCGGACGCGTCCGCCATCGAGGATGCCGACGGAGCGCTCAGCTATCGCGAGCTGCTCGCGCAGGTACGGGCCGTCGCCCAGCGCCTGCGGACGCACGGGGTCCGCCGCGGAGACCGCGTCGGCGTGCGGATGGCCTCGGGAACGGCGGAGCTGTACGTCTCGATCCTCGCGGTGCTCGCCGCGGGAGCCGCGTACGTGCCCGTCGACGCGGACGACCCCCAGGAGCGCGCCGACCTCGTGTTCGGCGAGGCGAAGGTGCGCGGCGTCCTCACGGGCGGCGGGCGCTTCGAGCCCACCGACCCGTCCGCCCCGGTCGCCGAGCCCACCGACCCGCCCGCCCCGGCCGCCGAGCCCGCCGAGGACCAGCGTCCCGGCCTCGACGACGACGCCTGGGTCATCTTCACCTCGGGCTCGACGGGCACCCCGAAGGGCGTCGCGGTCTCGCACCGCTCGGCCGCGGCGTTCGTCGACGCCGAGGCGCGCCTCTTCCTCGCCGACGAGCCGCTCGGGCCCGGCGACCGCGTGCTCGCCGGCCTCTCCGTCGCCTTCGACGCGTCGTGCGAGGAGATGTGGCTCGCGTGGCGCTCGGGGGCGTGTCTCGTTCCCGCCCCGCGCTCGCTCGTGCGCTCGGGATCCGACCTCGGCCCGTGGCTGCTCGGCCACGGCATCACGGCCGTCTCGACCGTCCCGACGCTCGCCGCGCTGTGGCCCGCCGACACGATCGAGAACGTGCGCCTCCTCATCTTCGGCGGCGAGGCCTGCCCGCCCGAGCTCGTCGCCCGTCTCGTCGGCGAGGGCCGCGAGGTCTGGAACACCTACGGGCCCACCGAGGCGACCGTCGTGGCGTGCGCGGCGCTCATGCGCGCCGACGAGCCCGTGCGGATCGGCCTTCCGCTCGACGGATGGCAGCTGGCCGTCGTCGACGCCGACGGCCGCCCGGTCGCGGCGGGCGAGCCCGGCGAGCTCATCATCGGCGGGGTCGGCCTCGCGCGCTACCTCGACCCCGCCAAGGACGCCGAGAAGTACGCGCCCATGCCGACTCTCGGGTGGGAGCGGGCGTACCGCTCGGGCGACATGGTGCGTTTCGAGCCCGAAGGCCTCCTCTTCCAGGGCCGCGTCGACGACCAGGTGAAGGTGGGAGGGCGCCGCATCGAGCTGGGCGAGGTCGAGGCCGCGCTCCAGGACCTCCCGGGCGTCGGCGGCGCCGCGGTCGCGGTCCGCAAGACCGCGGCCGGCGTCGACATCCTCGTCGGCTACCTCGTCGCCGATGCCGGCTTCGACCGCGCCGACGCCCGCTCGCGCCTCGCCGAGCGCCTGCCCGCGCCGCTCATCCCCACCCTCGCCGTCATCGACGAGCTGCCGACGCGCACGTCGGGCAAGGTCGACAAGGCCGCGCTGCCGTGGCCGCTCGCGGATGCGGGCGACGCCGACGCCTCCGACCTCGACGACGACGTCGCGTGGCTCGCCGCGCACTGGCAGGCCGTGCTCGGCATCCCCGTCGCCGATCCGGATGCCGACTTCTTCGACCTCGGCGGCGGATCGCTCGCGGCCGCGCAGCTCGTCACGCTCATCCGCGAGACCGCGCCCGAGTTCACGGTCGCCGACGTGTACAGCCACCCGCGTCTCGCCGCGATGGCCGAAGCCGCACTCGACACCGTCGACCCCGAGGCCGCCGGCGGGTTCAGCACGCCCGCGCCGACGCCCCGGCTCACGCAGTGGACCCAGTCGCTCGTCGGGATCCCGCTCTTCATCCTCACCGGCGCCCGCTGGCTCGTGTACGCGCTCACGGCCTCGACTCTCCTGTCGCTCGTCCCCGGGTTCGAGGCCCTCCCGGTCATCGACTGGTGGTGGACGCTCCTCGGGCTCATCGTCTTCGCGACGCCGTTCGGGCGGATGGCGCTGGGCGCGCTGTTCGCGCGGGTGCTGCTCGCGGGACTCCGGCCGGGCGACTACCGCCGCGGGGGCGCGACGCACATGCGCCTCTGGCTCGCCGAGAAGGTCACCGACCAGATCGACCCGGTCGGCCTCGCGGGTGCGCCGTGGGTCACCTACTACGCGCGCGCCCTCGGCGCGAAGATCGGCCGCGACGTCGACCTCCACACCATGCCGCCCGTGACGGGCATGCTCGAGGTCGGCTCGGGCGCCGCGATCGAGCCCGAGGTCGACCTGTCGGGGTACTGGATCGACGGCGAGACCGTGCGCATCGGCGGCATCCGCATCGGCGCCGGCGCGACGATCGGCGCGCGCAGCACCCTCGCTCCGGGAACGAAGATCGGCCAGGGCGCGGAGGTCGGCCCGGGATCCGCCGTGTTCGGCCGCGTGCGCGCGGGGCAGCACTGGTCGGGCTCGCCTGCCGTCCGGGCGGGCGCCGCTACGAGGGGATGGCCGCAGGAGCGCCCGCCCGCACCGCGTCGTCACCTGGCGCTCTATGCGCTGTCGTCGATGGGCCTCGCGCTCCTGCCGATCGTCGCGTTCGCCGCGGGCGGCCTCGTGCTCGCGCTCGGCATGCGCGGGGCAGACGACCTCGCGGAGGCCGCGCTCGCCGCGTTCGCGCTCCTCGTGCCGGCCGTCGTCGTGACGGGCCTCGTCTTCGCCGGCGCGGTCGTCGTGCTCGTGCGGCTGCTCTCGATCGGCCTGCGCGAGGGCACGTATCCCATCCGCAGCGTGCCGGCGTGGCAGGCCTGGAGCATCGAGCGCCTCCTCGACGCCGCGCGCACCGTGCTCTTCCCGATCTACTCGAGCCTCTTCACACCGGTGTGGCTGCGGCTTCTCGGCGCGAAGGTCGGGCGCAACGTCGAGGCGTCGACGGTTCTGCTCCTGCCGTCGATGACGACGATCGACGACGGCGCGTTCCTCGCCGACGACACGATGGTCGCCTCATACGAGCTGCGCGGCGGATGGCTCAGGGTCGCGCCCGCGCGGATCGGCAAGCGGGCCTTCCTTGGCAACTCGGGGATGGCCGCGGCCGGCCACCGCGTTCCCAAGGACGGCCTCGTCGCCGTGCTGTCGGTCGCGCCCATGAAGGCCAAGGCCGGCTCCAGCTGGCTCGGGTCGCCGCCCGTCCGCCTCCGGCGCGTCGTCGCCGAGGTCGACGAGAGCCGCACCTTCCGGCCATCCGTCCGTTTGCGCGTCGCCCGCACGCTGTGGGAGCTGTGCCGCTTCGTGCCCGTCGTGATCACGTGCGGTCTCGGGCTCGGCGTGCTGTTCGCCCTCTATGCGCTCGCCCAGCTGCTCGGCGTGGTCGTCACCCTGCTGCTCTCGGGCGTCGTCATGCTCGCGGCCGGGGCGGTCGCCGCGCTCGTCTCGACCGCCGCCAAGTGGCTCATCGTCGGGCCGATCCGCGCGGGGGAGCAGCCGCTCTGGTCGAGCTTCGTGTGGCGCACGGAGGTCTCGGACACCTTCGTCGAGATGCTCGCCGCGCCGTGGTTCGCGCGGCCCGCGTCGGGCACGCCCGCGCTCGCCGCATGGCTGCGGTCGCTCGGCGCCCGCATCGGCCGCGGCGTCTGGTGCGAGAGCTACTGGCTGCCCGAACCCGACCTCGTCACGCTCGGCGACGGCGCGACGGTCAACCGCGGGTGCGTCGTGCAGACCCACCTGTTCCATGATCGAATCATGAGCATGGACACCGTGACGCTCGAGCCGGGGGCGACCCTCGGCCCCCACAGCGTGATCCTGCCGGCGGCCTCGATCGGCGCGCACGCGACGGTCGGCCCTGCCTCGCTCGTCATGCGCGGCGAGGCCGTGCCCGTCGGCAGCCGCTGGAGCGGCAACCCGATCGGGCCGTGGCGAGCCGTGAAGGTGCGCGCCTACCAGGCGACCGCCTCGTGACGGCCGGCCTGGGCGCCGACCCGTACGTGCCGCGCAGCGGCGACACGCGGTACCGCGTCGAGCGCTACGACGTCGACCTCGACTACCGCATCGCGACGAACCGGCTCGCGGGGCGAGCCGAGATCGCCCTCGTCACGCTCGCGGACACCTCTGTGCTGTCCTTCGACCTCGTCGGGCTGCGCGCGTCGAACGTGCAGGTGCGCGGGCACAAGGTCGCCAAGATGCGCCAGTCGGAGCGCCGCGTGCGCGTCACGCTGTCGGAGGGGCTCCCGGCCGGGACAGCCCTCGACGTCCGCATCGACTACGCGGGTTCGCCGCGGCCGCGCCGGTCTCCCTGGGGTCCGATCGGCTGGGAGGAGCTCGAGGACGGCGTGCTCGTGGCCTCGCAGCCCACCGGCGCGCCGACCTGGTTCCCGTGCAACGACCGCGTCGCCGACAAGGCGCGGTACCGGATCGCGATCGCGTGCGATCAGAACCACCGCGTCGAGGCGACGGGGCGCCGGGTGTCGACGACGACACGCGCGGGGCGCACGACGCACGTCTTCGAGGAGGACACCCCGACGTCGGCCTACCTCGTCACGGTGCAGATCGGGCGCTACGTCTCCCGCCAGATCGCCGAGACGGCCGAGGGGGTCCCGGTCGCCGCGGTGCATCCGCCCGCACTCGCCGCGCGCGTCGACGCCGACCTCGCGGTCGTCCCGCGCATCCTCGAGACGTTCGAGCGGGCCTTCGGGCCCTACCCGATGTCGGTGTGCCGTCTCGTGGTCACCGAGGACGAGCTGGAGATCCCGCTCGAGGCGCAGGGGATGGCCGTGTTCGGCGCGAATCACATCGACGGGCGCGGCGGATCGGAGCGCCTCGTCGCCCACGAGATCGCGCACCAGTGGTTCGGCAACAGCGTGGGCGTCGGGCAGTGGCGCGACATCTGGCTCAACGAGGGCTTCGCGTGCTACGCCGAGTGGATCTGGTCCGAGGCGAAGGGCGGCCCCTCGGCCGACGAGCTCGCACGCACGCACCACGCGCGGCTGCGTCAGCTCCCGCAGGACCTCCTCCTGAGCGACCCGGGGCCCGACCTCATGTTCGACGACCGGGTCTACAAGCGCGGCGCGCTCGCGCTGCACGCCCTGCGTCTGACGATCGGCGATCCGGCGTTCTTCGATCTCGTGCGGGCGTGGACCGCGAACCACCGTCACGGGGTGGCCGCGTCGGCGGACTTCGAGCGGATGGCCGACCCCGTGCTCGCTCCGTGGCTGCACAAGCGCGCGCTGCCCGAGCTGCCGCCGCGCCGGTCCGGCCGCGCAGCGGGCCCAGCGCGTCAGGACGACTGAGTCACCGCGATCGCCGCGACGTGCGCGGCGTCGATCGCGAGGTCGCGCACGTCGTAGACGGCCCCCTCGAGCTCCGCGCGCCATCCGTCGCCCGCCGGGGCGAGCGCGACCGCGGCGGGATCGACGCGCAGGCCGCGGCCATCCGCCTTGAGCACGGCCTCGACCCTGGTCCAGTGCCGCAGCGGATCCTCCCCGGGCGGCACCGGGATGGGCGGCGGCACGCGCAGAGCGCTCGCCGTCTCGACGTCGACCCCCACGCGGCGGCGGGAGACCGCCGCGAGCGATCCGCCATCCGCGTGCGACGTGCTCGCGAAGAGGCGCGCGCCATCCGCCCGCACCTCGGGAGCACCGTGCCGCGCGCCGCAGTCGGGGCAGCGTGCCGGCTCGACGACCGCGCGCTCGTCGAGCAGCGCGCGCAGGGCCGCGCGCCCGCGGAGGAACCGTGCGCGCCGCGGAGCCGTCAGCGCCGCCGCGCGCTCGGCGTCGGCGGACGACAGGGCAGGCAGGGCGGTGTCGGACGCCGCGAGCCACGCGACGCCCGGGGCGACGAGGCGGACGGGCACCTCGCGAGGCTACCGCGCGGGATAGCCTGGCGGTCGTGAGCGAACCCGCCGCGCTGATGCGTCCGTACCGCCCCTCCGATCGCGCCGCCCTCGGCGAGGTGTGCGTGCGCACCGCCGACGCGGGCGGCGACGCGACCGGCCTCCTCGGCGACGACGAGCTGTGGCCCGAGCTCTTCCTGTACCCGTACGTCGACCGTCACCCCGATCTCGCCCTCGTCGTCGAGTCGGGAGGGCGCGCGGCGGGCTACATCGTGTGCGCGCCCGACACGACCGCCTTCGAGACCTGGTTCCGCGACACGTGGTGGCCGCCGCGCGCCGCGCGGTTCCCCGACCCCGGCGATCGTCCCGGGCGCGAAGCCGACCTCCTCCGGTACGCGCATCGCCGGGGCCCCGAGGACCAGCCGCATCTCGCCGCCCATCCCGCGCACCTCCACATCGACCTTCTGCCCGAGCTGCAGGGACAGGGGTGGGGGCGGCGCCTCGTCGAGACCCTGCTCGACGCGCTGCGCGAGCGCGGCGTGCCGGGCGTGCACCTCGCCGCGGATCCCGCGAACACGGGCGCGCTCGCGTTCTACCCTCGCCTGGGGTTCACCCGCGTCGAGAGCGCCCGCGACTCCGCGGTGTTCGTCCGCGCGCTGCGCTGACGCCGCGCGCCCCGCGCGTCATCGCCGGAAACATGCCGTTGGTAGCGTGGACGGATGGCTCACGGACGGATGACGAGGGATGGCGCGGTGTCGGCGATCGGGTCGGCGCAGTGACCGAGGTGCGCCGCCGCGGCGCGGGGGCGATCGCGGCGTTCGTCGGGATCGGCGCGCTCGCGGGCTTCCTGTCCGGGCTCTTCGGCGTGGGCGGCGGCACGGTCATCGTCCCCCTGCTCGTGCTCCTCGTCGGCTTCACGCAGCGCCTGGGCGCGGGCACGTCGTCGGCGGCGATCATCCCGACGGCGATCGTCGGCGTCATCTCCTACGCCGTGAACGGCGACGTCGACTGGGTCGCGGCGCTGCTCATCGCCGCGGGCGCCGTCTTCGGCGCGCAGATCGGCGTGCGGATGCTCCACGCGCTGTCGGAGCCCGTGCTCCGGTGGATCTTCGTCGGCTTCCTCGTCGTCGTCATGATCAGCCTCTTCCTCATCGTGCCCTCGCGCGACGCCGTGCTCGAGATCGACGTCTGGAGCGGCGCGGGCCTCGTCGTGCTCGGCCTCGTGACCGGCATCGTGTCGGGGCTCATCGGCGTCGGCGGCGGCATCGTCGTCGTGCCCGTCCTCATGCTGCTCTTCGGGATGAGCGACCTCGTCGCGAAGGGCACGTCGCTGCTCATGATGATCCCGACGTCGCTCTCGGGCACCGTGGCGAACATCCGCAAGCACAACGTCGACGTCGCCGCCGCCGTCGGCGTGGGCCTCGCGGCCTGCGCGACCGCGCCGCTCGGCACGTGGGTCGCGAACCTCGTCGACCCGCAGGTCGGCAACATCCTCTTCGCGGTCTTCCTCGTCGTGATCGCGGCGCAGATGGCCCAGAAGGCCATCCGCGCCGCGCGCGCGAAGGGGTGACCGGGGCGGCGTCAGCCGTCGACGCCGAGCGCGCGGATGAACGCCCGCACGTGCTCGCCGAGACGGCGGATGCGCTCGTCGCGCGCCGCCTCGCGGTCGAAGCCCTGGTAGGCGAGGGGCGGGAGCTTCCGCACGGCGGCGGGGCACCCGAAGTTCGCGCACACCAGGGTGCCGATCGTGTCGCCCTTGCGGCCGGCGGGGCCCGTCTTGCGCGCGGCGAAGAACTGCACGTCGTTCGGCAGGGTCACGTCCTCGCACCATGAGCACAGGGCGCGGGCGCCCGTGCGCTGCTCGGCCTGGCGCAGGAGCACGCCCACGGGGCGCCCGTCGAGCTCCGCGACGACGTACGCGCGTCGGGGGAGCTTCGGGTCGGCCCAGCCGAGGTAGTCGAGCCGATCGAAGTCGCGCTCGGCGAAGTCGACCGGGAGGGTCAGGTCGGAGACCTCCTTGCGGGAGGCGTTGACGAAGGAGGCGCGGATGTCGCGCTCGGTCAGGGTGTTCATGTCAGGTCCTCGAAGGCGGCCGCGTGCGTGCGCGGCGTCGTGTGTCAGCGGGACTCCGGCCGACGGCGAGACCGCCTGCCGTGCAGGAGGTCTCGCGAGCGGGTCGCGGTCTCGCGGGGGTGGTGAGGTCTCGCGCGGATGGCGAGAGCACGGCACGCCGCAGAAGGGCGCGCCGGAGCGACGGGCCGCGCAGGGGCGCGGCGACCGCTCAGGCTCTGTCGTCGGCGCGAGCGGCGCCGACGACCTCCTCACGCCCGCGACGCGGGCTCACACGATGGGACACGTGCGGCAGTCTACCGACCGCGCCTGGAGGCGGCCTCGTTAGGATGGCCGGGTGCCTGTGAACCCCGAACTGGTCGGACGAGAGTTCCCGCCGACGCCCCCGTATCTGGTGGGTCGCGAGAAGGTGCGCGAGTTCGCGCGCGCCGTCTTCGCCGACGCGCCGCAGCACAGCGACCCGGAGGCCGCGCGCGCGCTCGGCTACGCCGACGTCGTCGCGCCGCCGACCTTCGCGATGGTCGTCCAGGACCACACGCTGCAGCAGCTGCTGGGCGAGCCCGACAGCGGCATCGCGCTCGAGCGGACGATCCACGCCGAGCAGCGCTTCCGCTACACGCGCCCGATCGTCGCGGGCGACGAGCTCACGGCGCAGCTGACCGTCACGGGCATCCGCTCGGTCGGCTCGAACGCCATGATCACGAGCGACGCCGAGATCGTCGACGCCGAGGGGCGCCACGTCGTCACCGCGACGTCGGTCCTGCTCGTCGGGGGAGAGGAGAGCGCGGATGTCTGAGCTCACCGTCGGCGAGGTCGTCGCCGAGCGCACCGTGCACCTCACGCGCGAGTCCCTCGTGCGCTATGCCGGGGCATCCGGCGACTTCAATCCGATCCACTACCGCGACGACGTCGCCCAGTCGGTGGGCCTGCCCGGCGTGCTCGCACACGGCATGCTGACGATGGGCCTCGCGGTCGGCACGATCGCGGAGTGGCTCGGCGACACCGGCCGGATCGCCGAGTACGGCGTGCGCTTCACGCGCCCCGTCGTCGTGGACGCCGAGACCGGCGCCGACGTCTCGGTCGTCGCGAAGGTCGGGCAGGTCGCCGACGACACCGTGCGCATCGACCTCACCGTGACGCACGCCGACACGACCGTGCTCGGCAAGGCGCAGGTGCGCGTGCGCCGCGCATGAGCGAGATCGCGCCCATCCCCCTCTCGCAGCTCACGACCCTGCGGGTCGGCGCCGCGCCCGAGCGCATGATCGACGCGCACACGCGAGACGAGCTCGTCGCGGCCCTGCGCGACGTGTGGAGCGACGACGGCGAGTGGATGGTCCTCGGCGGCGGGTCGAACCTGCTCATGGGGGACGAGCCGTTCCCCGGCACGGTCGTCCGCATCCTCACCCGCGGCTTCGAGGTCGTCGGCGGCGCACGCGAGGGCCGCGTCCGGCTGCGCGTCGAGGCCGGCCAGAACTGGGACGAGCTCGTCGCCTGGACGGTCGCGAACGGGCTCGCGGGCATCGAGGCGATGTCGGGCATCCCCGGCACGTCGGGGGCCGCGCCGATCCAGAACGTGGGCGCCTACGGGCAGGAGATCGTCCAGACGCTCGTCGAGGTCGACCTCATCGACGCGTCCACGGGCGAGGTGTCGACGGTGCCGGCCGCGGACCTCGCGCTCGGCCCGCGCACGTCGGTGCTCAAGCGCCACTACGGGTCCGTGCCCGAGCGGGAGGCGGTCATCCTCTCGCTCACGCTCGAGCTCGAGCAGGTCGGCACGGGCGAGCGGCCCATCCGCGACGCGCGGCTGCGCAGCGCCCTCGGCGTCGCGGAGGACGCGGCGGTCTCGCTGGCGTGGATCCGCGATCACGTCCTCGCGATCCGGGCGTCCAAGGGCATGGTCCTCGACGACCCCGACGCCGACACGCACAGCGCGGGCTCGTTCTTCCAGAACCCGATCCTGCCCGAGTCGGTCGCGCGCACACTGCCTGACGAGTGCCCGCGGTGGCCCGTCGAGCCGGATCTCGACCCGGTCGTCGTCATCCCGCTCGAGTCCTACGACGGGGCCCTGCCGCGCGTGGTGAGCACGCGCGCCGACGTGAAGGTGCCCGCGGCGTGGCTCATCGAGCACTCGGGCATCGAGAAGGGCTTCCGCCTGCCGCGCTCGCGCGCGGGCGTGTCGACCAAGCACGCGCTCGCGCTCACGAACCGCGGCGGTGCCACAGGCGGAGAGGTCGCCGAGCTCGCGCGCTTCATCCGCAGCCGCGTGGCGGCGGAGTTCGGCATCGTGCTGCAGCCCGAGCCCGTCCTCGTGGGTGTCGAGCTGTAGCGCCGTCCGCCCCCTACATCATCGAGACTAGCCCCCGTGGTCGAAACCGGTGCTCGGAGCACCGGTCTCGACGACGGGGGCTAGTCTCGTGGGCCGCGGTGGGCCGACCGACGGGGTGTTACGCGAAGAGCTCCTGGAGGCGCTGGACGCCCTCGAGCAGCTGGTCATCGCCGAGCGCGTACGACAGGCGCAGGTAGCCGCTCGGGCCGAACGCCTCGCCCGGCACGACGGCGACCTCGGCCTCGTCGAGGATGAAGTCGGCGAGCTCGAGCGATGTCTCGATGCGGCGCCCCTTCCACTCGCGGCCGAGCAGGCCCTGCACGTCGGGGTACGCGTAGAACGCCCCGAGCGGGTTCGGCACGGTGACGCCCTCGATCTTCGCGAGCTCCGAGACGATGAGGCGGCGACGGCGGTCGAACGCCGTGCGGAACTCCTCGACCTCGTCCTGCGGTCCGCTGAGTGCGGTGGTCGCCGCGATCTGCGCGATGTTGTTGACGTTGCTCGTGAGGTGCGACTGGAGGTTCGCGGCGAGCTTGATCGCGTCGGAGGGCCCGACCATCCAGCCCACGCGCCATCCGGTCATGGCGTACGTCTTCGCGACGCCGTTCAGCAGCAGGGTCTGCCCGGCGAGCTCGGGGACGGCCTCGACGATCGACACGGCGCGCGTGCCCTCGTAGACGAGGTTCTGGTAGATCTCGTCGGTGATCACCCAGATGCCGTGCTCGAGCGCCCACTGGCCGATCGCGGCGGTCTCCTCGGCGGTGTAGACCGAGCCGGTGGGGTTGGAGGGCGACACGAACACGAGGACGGTCGTGCGCTCCGTGCGCGCGGCCTCGAGCTGCTCGACGGTGACCTTGTACTCCTGGTCGGCTCCCGCGAAGACCTCGACCGGGACGCCGTCGGCGAGGCGGATGGCCTCGGGGTACGTCGTCCAGTACGGCGCGGGCAGGAGCACCTCGTCGCCGGGGTTCACGACGGCCTGGAACGCCTGGTAGACGGCCTGCTTGCCGCCGTTCGTCACGACGATCTGGCTCGGCGACACCTCGAGGCCCGAGTCGCGGAGGGTCTTCGCGGCGATCGCCTCGCGCAGCGGGAGGAGACCCGCGGCGGGGGTGTAGCGGAAGTTCGCCGGGTTGCGGAGCGCCTCGGCCGCCGCGTCCACGACGAACTGCGGCGTCGAGAAGTCGGGCTCGCCGGCGGCATACGAGATGACGGGCTTGCCCTCGGCCTTCAGGGCTTTCGCCTTGGCGTCGACCTTGAGGGTCGCGGATTCGGCGATGGCGGAGAGCTTGCGAGAGAGCGGTGCGCGGTCGGTCACGCCCCCAGCGTAGTCGGCGCGACGCGGGCGCGCCGCTCGCCGAGGGGGCGAAAACTCGGCCGTTCCTTCGCCCTGGTCAAGCCCGTGCGAGCCGGAGGTCCGAGGCTCCGACTCGCACGGGCGCAGGACGTCAGTCCCGCTCGACGAGATGGTCGGCGTAGGCCTTCGTCGTGAGGAAGGCGCGGAACGTCGGGCTCAGGGCCACGTCGCGGAACACCTCGGCCGCCTCGTCGAAGCGGTCTCCCTCCGAGCGCTCGACCTCGCCGAGCACCCGGTCGACGAGCTCCGACACGTACTCGCGGGTGATCGGCGTGCCCTGCTCGGTGACCTGCTCCTGCCGGATCCACTGCCAGATCTGCGAGCGCGAGATCTCGGCCGTCGCCGCGTCCTCCATGAGGCCGTCGATCGCCACGGCCCCGAGCCCGCGCAGCCAGGCCTCGATGTAGCGGATGGCCACGGACACGTTCCCGTGGACGCCCTCGTCGGTGATCGCGCGCCCGATCCACAGGTTGAGCAGGTGGCGCTCGCGCACCCTGACGTCGTCGCGGGTGCGCTCGAGCTGGTTCGGCCGGTTTCCGAGCACGGCGTCGAACTCCGCCTGGGCGACGGGGATGAGATCGGGGTGCGCGACCCAGGTGCCGTCGAAGCCGTCCGCTGCCTCGCGCTTCTTGTCGGCCGCGACCTTCTCCATCGCCCGCGCATTCGCCTCGGGGTCCCTGCGGTTGGGGATGAACGCGCTCATGCCGCCGATCGCGTACGCGCCGCGCCGGTGGCACGTCTGCACGAGGAGCTCGGTGTAGGCGCGCATGAAGTCGACCGTCATCGTGACCTCGTTCCGGTCGGGCAGCACGAAGCGCGATCCGCGGCCGCGGTAGGTCTTGATGATCGAGAAGATGTAGTCCCAGCGGCCCGCGTTGAGCCCCGCGCAGTGGTCGCGCAGCTCGTAGAGGATCTCCTCCATCTCGAACGCGGCCGGCAGCGTCTCGATCAGCACGGTCGCGCGGATCGTGCCGTGCGGGATGCCGAGGTACTGCTCCGAGAACGAGAAGACATGGTCCCACAGGCGCGCCTCCTCCGCCGACTCGATCTTCGGCAGGTAGAAGTACGGGCCTGCGCCGTTGGCGATGAGCTGCTCGGCGTTGTGGAAGACGTAGAGGCCGAAGTCGACGAGCGAGCCCGAAGCGGGCATCGTGCGCCCGTGGCGGTCGGTGAAGAGCAGGTGGTGCTCCTCGAGGTGCCAGCCGCGGGGGCGCATCACGATCGTGGGCGTGCGCTCGGCGGTGACCTCGTAGCGGCGGCCGTCCGGGCTCGTGTACGAGAGGTCGCCGCGGATCGCGTCGCGCAGCGACAGCTGCCCGCCGATGACATTGCGCCACGTCGGGCTCGTCGCGTCTTCCTGGTCGGCGAGCCACACGCGGGCCCCCGAGTTCAGCGCGTTGATCGTCATGCGCGGATCGGTCGGGCCGGTGATCTCGACGCGTCGGTCCTCGAGACCCGGCCCGGGGCCCGCGACGCGCCAGGAGGCTTCTTCGCGGATGCGCGCGGTGTCCTCGCGGAAGCGCGGGTCCCGGCCGTTGCCGATCTCGTAGCCGCGCCGCATTCGATCGGCGAGACGGTCGTAGCGCGCGCCTGCGAAGAGCTCGTGCAGCTGGGCAAGGAACGCGAGCGCCTCGGGGGTGAGGATCTCCTCGAAGCGCTCGTGGAGGCGGCCGGCGACCTCGATCGACGGGGCGGTGCGTGCGCGGTAGCGCTCGTCGGCGGCGGGCGGGGCGATGTCGGTGATGGTCATGATGACTCCTGAAGGGAAGAGAAGCGGATGGCCTGAGCCGGGTGCGGCATCAGTGGAACTGCTCGGCCTCGGTGGAGCCGACGAGAGCGAGGGTGGCGCTCGAGGGGTTGAGGGCGGTCGACACGTGGTCGAAGTAGCCGGTGCCGACCTCGCGCTGGTGCTTGGTGGCGGTGTAGCCGTCGGCCTCGGCGGCGAACTCGGCGTCCTGCAGCTCGACGTAGGCCGTCATCGCGCGCTCGGCGTAGCCGCGCGCGAGCTGGTACATCGAGTGGTTGAGGGCGTGGAAGCCGGCGAGGGTGATGAACTGGAACCGGTAGCCGAGCTCGGCGAGCTCCTCCTGGAACGACGCGATCTGGCTGTCGGACAGCGCGCGGTGCCAGTTGAAGCTGGGCGAGCAGTTGTAGGCGAGCATCTTGCCGGGGTGCTCGGCGTGGATCGCCGCCGCGAACTCGCGGGCGAGCTCGATGTCGGGGGTCCCCGTCTCGACCCAGAGCAGGTCGGCGTACGGAGCGTAGGCGAGCCCGCGGGAGATCACCGGCTCGATGCCGTTGCGCACGCGGTAGAAGCCCTCGTCCGTGCGCTCGCCGGTCGTGAACGCGCGGTCGCGCTCGTCGACGTCGCTCGTCAGGAGGTCGGCTGCGAGGGCATCGGTGCGCGCGATCTGGATGGTCGGCACGCCCGCGACGTCGGCCGCGAGCCGCGCGGCGTTGAGCGTGCGGATGTGCTGCTGCGTCGGCACGAGGACCTTGCCCCCGAGGTGCCCGCACTTCTTCTCGCTCGCGAGCTGGTCCTCCCAGTGGATGCCGGCGGCGCCCGCCTGGATCATCGCGTGCGCCAGCTCGTAGGCGTTGAGCGGGCCGCCGAAGCCGGCCTCCGCGTCGGCGACGATCGGGGCGAGCCAGTCGCGGGTCACCTCGCCCTCGGCGTGCTCGAGCTGGTCCTGGCGGAGGAGGGCGTTGTTGATGCGGCGCACGACGGCCGGAACGGAGTTCGCGGGGTAGAGCGACTGGTCGGGATACGTCTGCCCGGAGAGGTTCGCGTCTGCCGCGACCTGCCATCCGGAGAGGTAGATCGCCTTGAGCCCTGCACGGACCTGCTGGACCGCCTGGTTGCCGGTGAGCGCTCCGAGCGCGCGGATGTACTCGTCCGAGTTCAGGCGCTCCCACAGGACCTCCGCGCCGCGGCGGGCGAGGGTCGCCTCCTCGCGGACGGTGCCGCGCAGGCGGATGACGTCCTCGGCCGTGTAGTCGCGCGTGATGCCGTTCCAGCGGGGATCGGCGCTCCACTCGAGGCGGAGCTCCTCGGCCGTCTGGGTCTGGTCGCCCGGGCGGCGACCGGCGGTCGTGTTCTCTTCGGGGGTGCTCATCATCGTGCTCCTCGTGGTGAGCGGCGGGTGCCGCGTGCTGTCGTGAACACAACGATCCGAGAAAGTCGAGCGATTCGGGGAAAGTTCGAGAGGAGAATTTTACGAGATCTTCTGCAGATCGGATGTCCTGTGGCATCATCGGCGCATGGTCGCCGCAGAAGAAGTCGAAGAGGACGGGCCCGACGCGCTCGCCGTGGGGCGCCGCATCCGCCAGCTCCGCGCCGAGCGGGGCATGACGCTCGATGCGCTCGCGGCGGCGGTCGGGCGCGCACCGAGCCAGCTCTCGATGATCGAGAACGGGCGGCGCGAGCCGCGCCTGTCGATGCTGCGCACGATCGCGAAGGCGCTCGGCGTGGGCATCGACGCGCTGCTCGAGGCCGACGCGCTCGACGAGCGGGCGGGCATGGAGATCGCGCTCGAGCGGGCGCTGCGCTCGCCGCGCATGCAGACCCTCGGGATCGAGCCCTTCCGCATTCCCAAGGCCGTCCCCGACGACGTGCTCCGAGCCATCCTCCGCCTGACCGGCGAGATCGACCGCCTGCATGACGAGCGCTCGGCGACGCCCGAGGAGGCGCGCCGCGCGAACGTCGAGCTGCGCCGTCTCATGCGACGGCAGGACAACTACTTCCCGGAGCTCGAGCAGAAGGCGCGCGAGCTCCTCGCGGCGATCGACCACCCGGGAGGGCCGCTCACGCAGCGCGCCGCGAGCGACATCGCGGCGCATCTCGGCTTCACGCTCCACTACGTGCCCGACCTCCCGCAGACCACGCGCAGCGTCGCCGACCTCCGCCACGGGCGGCTCTACCTCTCCGACCGGGTGAGTGGCGACCCGCGCACGGCGGTGCTGCAGGCTCTCGCCAGCCGGGTGCTCGGGCACTCGGCGCCTTCGGACTACCGGGAGTTCCTGCGGCAGCGCGTCGAGCAGAACTACCTGACCGGCGCCCTGCTCATCCCGGAGGATCACGCGGTGCCCGTGCTGCGCGACGCGAAGGCGCGACGCGCGATCTCCATCGAGGACCTCCGCGACGCCTACGCGGTGTCGTATGAGAGCGCAGCCCATCGGTTCACGAACCTCGCGACCCGGCACCTCGACATCCCCGTCCACTTCCTCAAGGTGCATGAGTCGGGCACGATCACGAAAGCCTACGAGAACGACGACGTCAACTTCCCGACCGACCGCCTCGGGTCGATCGAGGGGCAGCTGTGCTGCCGGCTCTGGACGAGCCGCGTCGTCTTCGACGTCGACGACCGGTTCAACCCGTACTACCAGTACACCGACACGGGCAACGGGACCTACTGGTGCACGGCGCGCGTCGAGCATTCGAGCCAGGGCGCGCACTCGGTGAGCGTCGGCGTGCGCTTCGACGACACGAAGTGGTTCGTGGGGCGCGACACGCCCCAGCGCGGCGTGTCGCGGCACGCGGTCGAGACCTGCTGTCGGCGGCCGCCCGCCGAGCTCGAGTCCGCGTGGCGGGATGGCGCGTGGCCGAACGTGCGGACGCCGCGCACCCTGCTCGCGACGCTCCCGACCGGCTCCTTCCCGGGCGTCGACACGACCGACGTGTACGCGTTCCTGGAAGCCCACGCGCCGCGCGCGCACGCGGACGCGCGCTGAGCGGACGGCGCGCCTCGGTTCGCGGTGCCCATCGGCATGCCGTATGCTGGATGAAGCAGTGCTCCTCTGCATTCTTCCGCTGTGCCTCGTGCACGACGGCAGTCGGGGAGGGGCATTCCTGAGATCGAACGATCTCTAGGGCGGTAGCTCAATTGGCAGAGCAGCGGTCTCCAAAACCGCAGGTTGCAGGTTCGATTCCTGTCCGCCCTGCGCGTCAGCGACAGCTGACTCACGAAAGGTAACCCATGGCCCACGACGCTTCGGGCGGCGAGATCGTCGCGGCGGCTGGCACGACCGGCGGCAAGAAGGCAGGCTTCTTCGCGCGCATCGTGATCTTCATCCGCCAGGTGATCGCCGAGCTCCGCAAGGTCGTCACTCCCACGCGCAAGGAGCTCCTGAAGTTCACCGCCGTGGTGCTGGGGTTCGTGGTGATCATGATGGCCCTCGTGTACGGCCTGGACTACCTGTTCTCGTGGGTCACGACGGTGGTCTTCGGCGTCCCGAGCTGATCCAGCCGGTCGGATGACGCGCATGCCCTCTCCGCGCCACAATGGAGAGAGCAAGTCTGCGTGACGCCTCTCGGCGTCCGGAACGGAAGAGAAACCACGTGTCTGAGAAGTATGCCGACGACGTCGACCTGGCGACGGCTGCTGAGCAGTCGAGCGAAGAGGACGAGGCCCAGGAGGGCAACGTCCTCGCCGAGGAGGAGCGCTCGAGCTCGTCCGCCGAGCACAACGCCATGCACGTCGAGGGCGACTTCGACGAGGACTCTGACGAGGACATCGACATCGACGACCCGGAGGCCGACGCGATCGTGAACGACGCACTGAACATCGACGAGGCCGCTGAGGTCGAGGCCGCTGCCGAGGTCCTCACGGACTCCGCGGCCGAGGAGGCCGACGAGGCCGCGGCGGCTGCCGCCGAGGAGGTCGCACCGTACGACGGCCCCGAGGTCGGCGACGACGCCGACGACGAGGAGTCGGACGCCGAGGACGACCCCTATGAGGCGTTCCGCCGCGAGCTGCGCTCGCTCGAGGGCAAGTGGTACGTCATCCACTCGTACGCGGGCTTCGAGCGCAAGGTGAAGGCCAACATCGAGCAGCGCAAGTCGACGCTCGAGGTCGAGGACGACATCTACCAGGTCGAGGTCCCGATGGAGGACGTCGTCGAGATCAAGAACGGCCAGCGCAAGATGGTCACGCGCGTGCGCATCCCGGGCTACGTGCTCGTGCGCATGGAGCTCAACGAGGACACCTGGTCGGTCGTGCGCCACACGCCGGGCGTCACGGGCTTCGTGGGCAACGCCCACAACCCGACGCCCCTCCGCTTCGAAGAGGCCTTCAACATGCTGAAGCCGCTCGCGGAGCTCAAGGAGGCGCAGGCGCAGGCCGCCAAGGGCGCGTCGAAGAAGGGCCAGGCGGCCCCCGCTCGCGTCATCCCGGCCGAGGTCGACTTCGAGATCGGCGAGACGATCACGATCAAGGAGGGCTCGTTCGCCGGCCTTCCCGGTTCCATCAGCGAGATCAAGCCCGAGAGCGGCAAGCTCACGGTGCTCGTGTCGCTCTTCGAGCGAGAGACGCCCGTCGAGCTCTCGTTCGACCAGGTCACCAAGATCTGACCCGCTTCGCGCGTCGCGAACGCCCCGTCGGCTCCCGCCGGCGGGGCGTTCGCCGTTCAGCGGGCGTGCTGCGCGGCGTCGCCGAATCGGGTAGACTTGTGTGGTTTGCGTGCGCTTTCGCGCGCGCCGACACACCGCCATCCGGATCCGCCGGATGCGCGGGAGAGCGGATGCATCCGGCATTCACTCGATGAGAGGAAGAGGAAATGGCACCGAAGAAGAAGGTGACCGGCCTGATCAAGCTTCAGATCAACGCCGGTGCAGCCAACCCGGCGCCGCCGATCGGACCCGCCCTGGGTCAGCACGGCGTCAACATCATGGAGTTCTGCAAGGCGTACAACGCGGCGACCGAGTCGCAGCGCGGCAACGTCATCCCCGTGGAGATCACCGTCTACGAGGACCGCAGCTTCACGTTCGTCCTGAAGACTCCGCCGGCAGCCGAGCTCATCAAGAAGGCGGCAGGCGTCGCCAAGGGCTCGTCCACGCCGCACACGGTCAAGGTCGCGAAGCTCACCAAGGAGCAGGTCGCCGAGATCGCCAAGACGAAGCAGCCCGACCTCAACGCGAACGACCTCGAGGCCGCCTCGAAGATCATCGCCGGCACCGCCCGCTCCATGGGCATCACGGTCGAGGACTGAGGGGGATAACGAACATGGCTACCAAGTCCAAGGCTTACCAGTCCGCCGCCGAGAAGATCGAGGCCGGCAAGTTCTACACGCCCGCTGAGGCCGTCGCGCTCGCGAAGGAGACGGGCTCGAAGAAGTTCGACTCGACCGTCGAGGTCGCGCTCAAGCTCTCGGTCGACCCGCGCAAGGCGGACCAGATGGTCCGCGGCACGGTCATCCTGCCGCACGGAACGGGCAAGACCGCCCGCGTCATCGTCTTCGCCAACGGCCCGGCCGCCGAGGCCGCCATCGCCGCCGGTGCGGACGAGGTCGGCGGCGCCGAGCTCATCGAGAAGGTCGCCGCCGGCTGGACCGACTTCGACGCGGCTGTCGCCGTGCCGGAGCTCATGGGCCAGGTCGGTCGACTCGGCAAGGTGCTCGGCCCCCGTGGCCTCATGCCCAACCCGAAGACCGGCACCGTCACCCCCAACACGGCCAAGGCCGTCGAGGAGATCAAGGGCGGCAAGATCGAGTTCCGCGTCGACAAGCACGCCAACGTGCACTTCGTCGTCGGCAAGGCCTCGTTCTCGGCCGAGCAGCTGAACGAGAACATCGGCGCAGCGCTCGAGGAGATCGTCCGCCTCAAGCCGTCGAGCTCGAAGGGCCGCTACATCCAGAAGGGCGCGGTGTCGACCACGTTCGGCCCCGGCATCCCGCTGGACGTCAACGCGATCGCGTAACACGCCCATCCTGCGAAGGCCCCGTCTCCGGACGGGGCCTTCGTCGTCTCCCGCCCCGGACGCACGTGGGTGTCCGGCCCCCAGCCTGAGGGCTATGCGCGCGGTGTTTCATGTGCGACGCTGGAACGGCGTGAATACCGATATCCGCACACGCAGCACCACGAGGGGGCACACATGAGCACGACCGACACCCGGCGCCGCAAGGTCTTCGCCGTCCTCGCCGGAGGACTCGTCCTCGGCGTCGGCGCCGTCGTCACGCTGGCCGCCTGGAACGACTCGGAGTTCGCGACGGGGACCTTCGGGGCCGGCGCGTTCAACCTGGAGGGCTCGACGACGAGCGCGACGGACGGTTACGCGGACCACGAGACGGCACCCGGAGCGGCCCTCGCCTTCACGCTGCCGCTCGCCGAGAACCTGTCGCCGACCGACGTCGTCTACGCGCCGTTCTGGGTGCGACTCGATGACACGACGACCTCCGACGCGACCCTCGTCGCCGACACCGTCGCGGCCACGGGCGCGAATGCGGCGAACCTGTCGTACGAGGTGTACGCGATCGCCGCCGACGCGACCTGCAGCGCGGCGACCGCGACGGGCACGCTCGTCGCATCGGGCGCGACGCTCGACGCGCTGACCGCAGGTGCCGACGTGACGCTCACCGCGGGAGACGCCGCGCCCGGTGCACCCGTGCAGCTGTGCTTCGAGGTGACGGCCGGGGCGGGGCTCGAGGAGGGCGGCGACGCGACGGCGACCTGGTCGTTCACGGCGACGTCGGAGTAGTCCCGTGGCGCGCAAGGCCACGCGCGACGCGCGGCGGCGGGCGCTGCGGTGGCGCCGCCTGCGGGCGGTGCTGGCAGGCGGCGTCGTGCTCGGCATCGGCGCCGCCGCGACGCTGGCGGCATGGAACGACACCGAGCACACGACGGCGACGCTCACGGCGGGCACGTTCGGGATCGTGGGTGCGACGAACGGCACGACCTTCACCGAGCACGCGAGTGCGGGCGCGGCCGCCGTCCTGAACTTCCAGGTCGCCCCCACGGCGATGGCTCCGGGCACGACGACCTACGCGCTGTTCAGCGTGCGCACGGTGAATCCCTCGATCGCCGGGAGCGTCCTCCTCACCGCGACCGACGCCAACGCCACGACAGGGCTCGGCCAGTACCTCACCTACGGCGTCCGCACGGTTCCCGCGGCGCAGTGCGACGCGACGACGTTCGGAGCATCGACCGCGACCGTGATCCCGCCGGGCTCGCCCCTCGGTGCCGACGCCGCGTCGTCGCAGAGCCTGTCTGCCAACGGCGCGAGCACCGTCAACTACTGCTTCGCCGTCACGCTCCCGTCGACCGCGCCCAACGCGGCGCAGGGAGCCTCCGTGACGCCCACGTGGCAGTTCACGGCGACGTCCTCGTGAGCGTCCTCGCATGAGCGCTCCTCCGCAGACGCGTCGCGACGCCCGCGCCCGCCGGGCCCAGGGCATCCGTCGGCGGACGCCCGCGCGCTTCCTCGGCGACGTGCTCCTGACCCTCGCGGCGCTCGCGGGCACGGTCTGCATCGTGCTCGTGGTGCTCGCATACCTCTTCGACATCACGCTCATCATGTTCCGCACGGGATCGATGGCTCCGGCCATCCCCTCCGGCTCCGTCGCCATGGTGCAGCGTGTGCCGGCCGCGTCGCTCGACGTGGGCGACGTCGTGACCGTGGACCGCGAGGGCCAGCTGCCCGTGACGCACCGCATCACCTCGATCAACCCGGGGGCGAGCGCCGACGAGCGCGTGATCACGATGCGCGGCGACGCGAACGAGCAGGACGACGTCGCGCCGTACGCGATCACCACGGCACGGATCGTGCTCTTCTCCGTGCCCGGGATCGCGCCGGTCATCGCGTCCTTCGGCGATCCGCGTGTGCTCGGCGGGCTCTCGATCGGGGCGGCCCTGCTCGTCGGCTGGGCCTTCTGGCCGCGTCGGGCGGATGGCGCCGAGCGCGCGAGGGAAGAGCTAGCGCCTGAGGGCCGGGGGACCGGATGACCCCGCGTCGAGCTCTCTGCCTCGCGGCGGTCGTCGCGGCCGTCGCGCTGCCGACGGCGGCCGTCGCCGCTCCGACGACGCGGGTGATCGAGGGCGAGCACATCCGGATCGAGTCGACGGCGGACTGGGAGCGGATGGCGCGGCTCGAGCCGGGCGAGAGCGTCGCGTGGACGCTCGCGATCTCCGTGGACGCGCCCGACCCCGGGACGCTCGACATCGGCGTCCGCGGCACAGGCGGGCTCGACCTCGTCGCTGATATCGCCACGTGCGGCGTCGCCTGGCAGGGGGCGGAGTGCCCTGAGGGGGCGGAGGTCCTGCGCGCCGACTGGGCGCTGCCGCTCGACGGGGACACCGACTGGCTGCGGAGCTCGGGCACCGAGGAACCCGTTTTCGTACGGCTGGACGTGGGCCTGGCGCCCTCGGCCGTCGAATCGGCCGAAGCGGAGGTCTCGGTCCACGTGCGCGCGGCGGGCGACGAGGTCTTCGTCGATCAGGACGACGAGCGCGACCTGTCGCCGACGGGCGGATCTGCCGCACCGCTGTTGCTGGCTGCGGGAGTCGTGCTCGTGGGCGGAGGCGTCGCCGCGCTCGCCCGCGGCCGCCGCGCACGGAGGTCGCCGCGATGACCCGGCTCCGCAGGCGGATCGCCGCACTCGCCCTCGCCGCCGCGCTCGGGGTCGCCGTGCTCACGCCTGCTGCGACGACGACCGACGCGGCCTTCACAGATGCGGAGCATGCGAACGCGACGCTGACCGCGGGCACGCTGTCCACGCCGTCGTCGCTCTCGGTCACCACCTGCGTGCGCCCGCTTCTCGGCGGCGTGTTCATGTCGGTCCAGTACACGCTTCCCGCTCAGCCGACAGGTGCGCGCGTCGAGTGGAGGGTGACGACGCCGATAAGCACCTTCTCTGTCCAGCCTGAGGTAAGCACTGTCTCCCCCGGCGTGTACCGAGCGAGCTTCCGCACCGGTCTGATCGGGAGCATCGAGTCCCTGCTCGGAGTCAACGTCGATTTCGAGCCGCACACGATCCTGCCTGGCACCAGCTGGACTTCGCCTTTCGGCCAGCGCGTCCGCTACCACGCGGGGCTGATCTCGGGTGTCTCGTGCACGCTGCTGTGAGCCTCAGCGGGGGTCGGGCGTCGTCCCGTTGGTGAGTGCGTGGAGGAGGCCCGCGAGGTCGCGGACGCGCTCGACATCCCAGGCGAGGAGGGTGTCGTAGAGCAGGCTCTCGTGATGGGAGCGGGCCTCCTCGAGGCGCGCGATGCCGAGCGGGGTCGCCTCGAGCAGATGCGCCCGTCGATCGCTCGGATCCGGTGTGCGGGCGATGAGGCCGAGATCCTGCAGGTCCTTCACGGTGCGGCTCAGTTGGCCCTTGTCGAGCATCATCCGCTCGACGAGCGTCGACGCCTTGAGCGGGCCGTGCCGGACGATCGCGGTGAACACCTTGTAGGCGCCGGGGTTGAGCCCGGGGGACACGCGGTCTGCGTTCTCGTGGATGATGCGCCGCACGTGCGTCATCAGCTCGCTGAACTCGGCCTCGACCGACTTGATGGCCTCCGCCTGCTCGGGGGAGACGCCCTCGGCGGGCGTCGTCCCCGCAAGCGGGAGCCCGGGTCCGCGCGGGGGCGCGGCGTCCTGGGCGGTGTCGGCGGTCACGGGATCATTCTCTCGGATCGCCTCAGCGGCTGCGCGCAGATGACGCGTCGCCGTCATCTGCGACGTGCACGGGGATGGAACCCGTCTCGGCGGTCGCTACCGCGAGATCGCCCTCGAGACGCTGCGCGCGCATCCGCTCGATGTTGTTCTGCCGGGTGAGGGGCTTGTTCGGGAGGAAGGCGATCGCCACGAGGCTCAGGACCGCCAGAGGCACGCCGATGAGGAACGCGTGCGAGATCGCCTGAGCCGAGGCGTCCTCGATGATCACGGCGATGGCCTCGGGCATGTCCCGCGTGACCGGGAGAGCGCCCGACTGGAGCTGGGCGAGGATGGCCTGGCCCTGCTCGCCCAGGCTCATCACGGCGGCGCCGATCTCCTGTGCGCGATCCGTCAGCTGCTGGGTCATGCTCGCCGCCAGCACCGACCCCATGACGGCGACGCCGGCGGTGCCGCCGACCGTGCGGAAGAAGTTGACGCCCGAGCTGGCGACGCCGATCTCCTGCGGCTTCGACGTGTTCTGCACGACGAGGACCAGGTTCTGCATGGTCATGCCGGTGCCCGCTCCGAGCAGGAACATGTACGTGCCGACGAGCCACAGCGACGTGTCGTACGCGAGCGTCGACAGCAGGCCCGTTCCGGCGATCATGAGCACGGCGCCCACGACGAGGTAGCTCTTCCAGCGGCCGAAGCGCGTGACGAGCTGTCCCACGACGGCCGACGCCACGAGCATGCCCGCCGCCATCGGGATCGTCAGCAGACCCGCCTCGGTCGGGCCGTACCCGCGGGAGATCTGCATGTACTGGCCGAGGTAGACGGAGGTGCCGAACATCGCCACGCCGATCGAGATCGACGCGAGCACCGCGAGCGTGAACGTGCGGTTGCGGAAGAGCGTGAGGGGGATGAGCGGCTCGGCGACGCGGAGCTCGACGAGCACGAACGCGACGGCCGCGATCAGCGCGATGCCGACCATCCATGCGGTCTCCCAGCTGATCCATCCGTAGTCCGACACGTTCGTGATCCAGACGAGGAGCACGCCGGCCGAGACGCTGAGGAGCACGATGCCGAGGTAGTCGATGCGCACCTTCGCCGCGCGGATCTGCTCGATCCGCAGCGTCCGCAGGAGCACGGCGAACGCGATGATGCCCAGCGGGACGCCGACGTAGAAGTTCCAGCGCCATCCGATCGTGTCGGTCATGACGCCGCCGAGCAGCGGGCCGCCGACCGTCGCGACCGCCATCACGCCCGCGAACAGGCCCATGTACTTGCCGCGCTCGCGCGGGCTGATGATGTCGGCCATGAGTACCTGGCTGAGCGCGGCCAGACCGCCGCCGCCGAGGCCCTGGAGGGCGCGGAAGGCGATGAGCATCTCGGCGCTCGTGGACATGCCGGCACCCGCGCTCGCGAGCACGAAGACCGCGAGGGCGATGAGCATGAGGGTCTTGCGGTTGACGAGGTCGGCGAGCTTGCCCCAGATCGGGGTCGAGATCGCCGTGGTGAGGAGGGTGATCGTCACGACCCAGGTGTAGGACTCCTGGGTACCGCCGAGCGCCGGGACGATGATGGGCAGCGACGTGCCGACCACGGTCGTGGAGACCATGGAGCAGAACATGGCGAGGAGGAGGCCCGAGAGGGCCTCGAGCACCTGGCGGCGGGACATCCGCGCCGCGGGCGCCTGTGCGGGTGTGGGTTGCGCGCTCATACGCACCTTTCGCGATCGTGTCCGGATTGGCATGACAGCGTCGGCATGCAGAAGTTGAGGAAAGTCAACGATATCCAGAACGTTGACGAACCGCAACTAACTCCCGGATGTCGGTGCGTGTGGTGTTCGCGTGGGCGTGCGGTGCGTGTCTCGTTTGGTGCCGGTATGGGGTGCCGATAACGGCGGCGGGTGAGACATGCCTGGCCCCTGGGCGGTGCGTGTCTCGCTGGGTGTGGGTATGGGGTGCCGATAGCGGCTGCGGATGAGACATGCTGCGTCGGCGTGAGGTGCGTGTCTCGCTTGCTGACGGTATGAGGCGTCTATAACGGCGCCGGGTGAGACATGGCGCGGCGGGGCGGATGAGACATGCCCGCCACCCGGGGCGTGCGACGCGGCGCGTCAGTCGGCGAGGGCCAGTGCCCGATACGCGGAGCGCTGGAGTGCGCGCTCGCGCGGAGTGAGCGGCGCGGTCACGGCGGCCTCGGGCCGGCGCGGCGGCTCGTTGCCCGTCGTGCGTCGGTACAGCTCGTCGATGAGGGCGGTCGCGAGCTTCACGAGCCGCGAGATCTCCGCGTCGTCGCGGTCGATCCACACGCACTTCGGCTCGTCGTGCAGCGGCTGGAAGTCGCGGTGCTCCTCCCAGGCGAAGAGCGTCCGCTCGGCGCCGAGCACGTGCTGCTGCCACCACACCTGGCGGAGGTACGAGCGCGGGATGGTGCGCCACGTCTTGTTCGTCGTCTTGATCTCGGCGAGCAGGATGCGGCCGCTCTGGTCGACGGCGATCCCGTCGGGGGTTGCGAGATGGCGCTTCTCGATCGTCGCGTGGAAGAGGGCGCTGGACGGCTGGATGCCGTGGGTCGCGGCGACCCACGAGGCGATCTCGGGCTCGCGGCGCCGGCCGTGGTCGGTGTACGCGTTGCCGCCGAACGACGAGCCGCGCAGCTTCTGCTCGGCGGCGCGGGGGATGACCCGCTCGCTCGTGATCGTCGCGATGTCGGTCGCGGTGATGCCCTGCGACCGCGCCCGGAGCCAGGCCACCCTGTCGCGGGAGTCCGCGACGATCCGGGCGGCGAGTTCGGGGGTCACCTCTTGACCCTAACCCCGCCCCCTGACGGCGTCCCGACCGGACATGCGGGTTCGGCGGACTCGGTGCGGAAGGTCCGCTCCATCGATTTGGCCCAGGCTCTCGAGTCGGGTACGCTGGTCCGAGCCGAAGACCGCCGGTCATCGCCGTGTGCGCAAGCACGTGACGATCGAAGCTCTGCACTGCAGGGGCCCGCGCAGGTGTCACGAACGAATCCCGTGAGAACGGGAACCGAGCTCCGTGCGCTTGCGCCGGAGCTCTTTCTCATGTTCGGGGCGGGTGGCGCGGCCGGTGCCCCACCTCCGTGGAGCACCTCAGGACAATCAAGGAGTGGCCATGGCGCAGAAGGAAGCATCGGTCGCCGAGCTCACGAAGCAGTTCGAGAGCTCGACCGCCGTTCTGCTCACCGAGTACCGCGGTCTGACGGTTGCCGAGCTCAAGGAGCTCCGCAACGCGATCCGTCAGGACGCGGAGTACGCCGTGGTGAAGAACACGCTGACCAAGATCGCCGCGAACAACGCGGGGATCACGGCGCTGGACGACGACCTCAAGGGTCCGTCGGCCGTCGCCTTCGTGCACGGCGACCCCGTCGCCGTCGCCAAGGGTCTGCGCGCCTTCGCCAAGGCACACCCTCTTCTCGTGGTGAAGGGCGGCTACTTCGATGGCACCGCCCTCAGCCCTGAGGAGGTCAGCAAGCTCGCTGACCTCGAGAGCCGCGAAGTCCTGCTCGCCAAGGTCGCGGGCATGATGAAGGCCTCGATGTCGAAGGCTGCCGCCCTCTTCCAGGCGCCGCTGTCGAAGACCGTTCGCACGGTCGAGGCGCTGCGCGAGAAGCAGGAGACCGCAGCCTGATCAGGCTGCGCGGAAGCAACCCCGAAACCCCGAAAAAGTAGGAGAAACATCATGGCGAAGCTCAGCACCGAAGAGCTGCTCGACGCGTTCAAGGAGCTCACGCTCATCGAGCTCAGCGAGTTCGTGAAGGCCTTCGAGGAGACCTTCGACGTCACCGCTGCTGCCCCGGTCGCCGTTGCGGCCGCTGGCGCCCCGGCTGCGGGCGGCGACGCTCCGGCCGAGGAGGAGAAGGACTCGTTCGACGTCATCCTCGAGGCTGCCGGCGACAAGAAGATCCAGGTCATCAAGGTCGTCCGCGAGCTCACCTCGCTCGGCCTCGGCGAGGCGAAGGCTGTCGTCGACGGCGCTCCCAAGGCTGTCCTCGAGGGCGCCAACAAGGAGACGGCCGACAAGGCCAAGGAGGCCCTCGAGGGCGCCGGCGCGACCGTCACCCTCAAGTAAGTCTTCTTCTCGAAGCTTCTTCGCGAAGGCCCCGGGTTCGTCCCGGGGCCTTCGTGCGTCTGCGGACGTTACGGGTCCGTGACTGTCAAGTGATTGTGGAAGCGCTCCTATGGCTCCTAGCTTGGAGAGCACAGCCTTTCCACAGAGAAGATGCTCGAGATAGGAGCAGACGATGAAGACTGCAGGACGCAAGCGGATCCTCCTCGCGGCGAGCGGGCTGGGGATCGCCGGTCTCGCTCTCGCGGGATGCACGAGCGGCCCCGGAGCATCGGATGGCGGCGGAGACGGGGGCGGTGGCGACGGCGGAGACGCCCAGGTCACGGTCTACGGCACGATCGTCGACGCGGAGGCGGAGCTCCTCGAGCAGTCCTGGGCGGACTGGGAGGAGGAGAGCGGCATCGACATCGTGTACGAGGGCTCGCAGGAGTTCGAGGCGCAGATCGCCGTTCGCGCGCAGGGCGGCAACCCGCCCGACCTCGCGATCTTCCCGCAGCCCGGCCTGCTGTCCGACATGGCGAGCCGCGGCTACCTCATGGAGGCCCCCGAGGGCGTCGTCTCGAACCTCCGCGAGTACTGGGCCGAGGACTGGGAGACCTACGCCTCGCATGACGGCACGATCTACGGCGCGCCCCTCATGGCGAACGCGAAGGGCTGGATCTGGTACCAGCCCAGCGTGTTCGAGGAGCACGGCTGGGAGGTCCCGACCGACTGGCAGGGCCTGCTCGACCTCACGCAGCAGATCCGCGACGAGACGGGCGAGCCGCCGTGGTGCGCGGGCTTCGGGTCCGACGCCGCGACCGGATGGCCGGGCACCGACTGGATCGAGGACCTCGTCCTGCGCCAGGCCGGCCCCGACGTCTACGACCAGTGGGTCGCGAACGAGATCCCCTTCACCGACCCGCAGATCAAGGAGGCCTTCGACGCGACGGCCGAGATCCTCCTCAACCCCGACTACGTCAACGCGGGCTTCGGCGACGTGGCCTCGATCGGCTCGACGCCCTTCGGCGACGTGGCGAACGCGCTCGTCTCGGGCGACTGCCTCCTGACGCACCAGGCGTCGTTCCTCGACGGCTTCATCGTCGAAGCCGGCGGCGAGGTCGGCGAGGATGGCGATGTCTGGGCGTTCATGCTGCCCCCGGTCGACGCGGGCGCCGGCCAGATGATCACGGGCGGCGGCGAGATCGTCGGCGCGTTCAGCGACGACGAGAACGTCGTCAAGGTGCAGGAGTACCTGTCGAGCCCCGAGTGGGCGAACTCCCGCGTCTCGCTCGGCGGCGTGATCAGCGCGAACAACGGGCTCGACCCCGAGAACGCGCAGAGCCCGATCCTCAAGGCGGCCATCGAGATCCTCCAGGACGAGGAGACGACGTTCCGCTTCGACGGATCCGACCTCATGCCCTCCGCAGTCGGCGCCGGCACGTTCTGGACGGGCATGCGCGACTGGGTGAACGGCGCCTCGACCGACGACGTCCTGGAGCAGATCGAATCGGGCTGGCCGGAAGAGTAACGGCCGGACATGAAAGCGTTTCTCGACTGGCTGAGCACGCTCTCGCCGTGGCTGGAGATCCCGATCATCATCGGGGTGTTCCTGCTCGCGGTCGGCATCCTGCTCTTCTTCATCGAGATCGCGCCGCGCGCGGGCCGGGTGTACACGTACATCCGGCTCGCCGCGTGCGTGCTCTTGCCCCTGGCCGTGATGTGGATGCTCCAGTCCTACTGGTGGGCGATCATCGCGGCCGGCGTCCTCGGCCTGCTGTTCTTCTGGCTCGACTACCGGTCGAAGCAGGGAGCCGGCTACCTGTTCCAGCTCGTCGGATTCCTCGCGCCCGCCCTGATCCTGCTGCTCGTCGGCCTCGTCTTCCCCGTCATCCAGACGTTCGGGCAGTCGATGTTCAATGCGAGCGGCTCGCGCTTCATCGGACTCGACAACTTCATCTGGATCTTCACGCAGCCGCAGGGCATCCGCACGATCGTGAACACGATCGTCTGGGTGCTCATCGCCCCGATCGTGTCGACGGTCGTGGGCCTCGTCTATGCGTACTTCATCGACAAGACGCGCGGGGAGAAGGTCTACAAGATCCTCGTGTTCCTGCCGATGGCGATCTCGTTCGTCGGTGCGTCGATCATCTGGCGCTTCATGTACACGGCTCGGCCCGCGGACGCGGAGCAGATCGGCTTCGTCAACCAGATCATCGTCTGGTTCGGCGGCAGCCCTGTCCCGTTCCTCCAGGTGGAGCCCTGGAACACGCTGTTCCTCATCGTCGTGTTCGTGTGGATCTACACCGGATTCGCGATGGTCGTGCTGTCCGCCGCGATCAAGGGCGTGCCGACCGAGCAGCTCGAGGCGGCTGAGCTCGACGGAGCCAACGCGTACGAGCGCTTCATGAACGTCGTGGTGCCCGGCATCCGGCCCTCCCTGATCGTGGTCCTGACGACGATCGCGATCGCGTCCATGAAGATCTTCGACATCGTCCGCACGATGACCGCGGGCGCGAACAACACCTCGGTGCTCGCGAACGAGATGTACTCGCAGTTCCGCAGCTTCGAGGCCGGACGGTCCGCGGCGTACGCCGTGATCCTGTTCGTGCTCGTGCTCCCGCTGGTCATCTACAACGCGCGACAGCTCAAGGCACAGAGGGAGGTGCGCTGATGACCGCGACCGAGCTCGTGACGACGGCGGGCAAGCCGTCGAGGAAGCGCGCGCTGAGCGACACCAAGCGCCGCCTGACGAACCCGTGGGCCACGGTTGCCGCGCTCGTCATCGCGGTGCTGTGGACCATCCCGACGTTCGGCGTGTTCGTGTCGTCGTTCCGTCCGCGTGTGGAGATCCAGACGACCGGATGGTGGACGGTCTTCCAGAACTGGGGCTGGACGTTCGACAACTACGTCGAGGCGCTGAACACCTCGACGGGCGGCCTCACGATGCTGGGCTCGTTCGTGAACTCCTTCGCGATCACGCTCCCGGCGTCGATCATCCCGCTCATCATCGCGACGCTCGCGGCGTACGGGTTCGCCTGGATGGACTTCCGCGGCAAGAACCTGCTGTTCGTGCTCGTGTTCGCGCTGCAGATCGTCCCGATCCAGATGGCCTTCATCCCGCTCCTGCAGCTGTTCTCACGCGGAGAGCTGTTCGGGGTCCCGGTCATCCAGGCGGTGGGGTCGTCGGGCTACGCGCAGGTGTGGATCGCGCACACGATCTTCGGCCTGCCGCTCGCGATCTTCCTGCTGCACAACTTCATCGCGCAGATCCCGGCGGATGTCATCGAGGCGGCCCGCGTGGACGGTGCGGGGCACGGGCAGATCTTCTTCCGCATCGTGCTCCCGCTGAGCATGCCGGCGATCGCGTCGTTCGCGATCTTCCAGTTCCTGTGGGTCTGGAACGACCTGCTCGTGGCCTTGATCTTCGCGGACGGCAACGTGGCGCCGATCACGAAGCTGCTCGCGCAGATGACCGGGTCGCGCGGTCAGGACTGGCACCTGCTCACCGCCGGCGCGTTCATCGCGATCATCGTGCCGCTGCTGGTGTTCCTGTTCCTGCAGCGCTACTTCGTCCGGGGCCTGCTGGCGGGCTCGGCGAAGGGGTGACCCGCATGACGAAGGGCCCGCCGTCCGGCGGGCCCTTCGTCATGCGGTGCGACGCTCAGCCGGTGCAGCCGAGGCGCGTCTGGATCGACTGCATGGCCGCGATCTCTGCCGTCTGGCCCTGGCCCATGCTGCGCGCGGTCTGGATCACGCGCTCGTCGCTGCCGAGCTCCACGACGGCGTCCGTCATCTCGATCGCGCCTGCGTGGTGACGGATCATGAGCTCGAGGAAGAGGCAGTCCCGAGCCGAGCCCTCGAGCGAGGCGAGCCGGTCGATCTCCTCGGCCGTGGCCATCCCCATCGCCGCTTCGAGCTCCTCGGCGGATGCCGTCGCGCTCGCGCCGTGGTCGTGTCCGGTTCCCGACATCCACGACATGAGCGGGTCGCCCGCCTGGGGCAGGCCCCACGCCACGAGCCATCCGTACATCTCGCCGCGCTGCGCC
Organism: Microbacterium barkeri; assembly: GCF_027921765.1. GTDB lineage: Bacteria > Actinomycetota > Actinomycetes > Actinomycetales > Microbacteriaceae > Microbacterium > Microbacterium barkeri. The sequence goes on along the minus strand of NZ_BSEJ01000009.1, from coordinate 95,283 downwards.
GCCTGAGCCGTCGCGATGTCGTACGCGAGGGCGCGGAGCTCGTCGTCGTCGGTCGCGCGGTACTCGATCATCGCCATCTCGACGGCCTGGGCATGATGCACCTGCATGTCGCGCGCGAAGCCGGCGTCCGCGGCGTTCGGCCCGCCGCCCGAGCCGGTCGCGTCGGAGAGGTCGTCGAACGTCGTGAAGCGGCCGATCGCGAACGCGAGGCCCGCCACGAGCACGACCGCGATCACCGCGAGCGGCCAGGGGATGCCCGTGCGCGCCGTCGGGCGGTCGGACTCCGTCATGCTCAGCTGAGCTTGCCGGGGCCGTCGATGGCGCCGGTGCACGCGGCGCCCGGCTCCGGCACGTTCTGGTTGCGCCAGTACTCCTCGAAGAACTCCGCGATGCGCTCGTCGTCGACCGAGTCGACCTTGAGCTGCGCGTTCCAGGCGCTCACGGCGACCGGCGTCCCGAGGTCGGGGTACGGCGAGAGGATCGCGTAGCTCGACGGCAGGTAGCCCTTGAGGGTCTCGAGCTCCTCTCCGCTCACGAGCTCGGGGTCGTACGTGACCCAGACCGCGCCGTGCTCGAGGGAGTGCACCGCGTTCTCGTTCTGCTGCGGTTCGCTGTAGACGCCGCAGTTCAGCCAGTACACGTTGTGCGGGCCGCCCGCGGGAGGGGTCTGCTCGTACTCGACGGTGCCCTCGACGTGCGTGTTCGTGTTGGAGAAGGTCTCGACCCCCTCGATCTCCGCCCCGTCGCCGCCGATGCCGTACTCGGCGACATTCGGACGCGGCGTGAAGACGAACGACGCGACGATCGCCCCGATCACGGCCACCGCCGCGACCGTCCCGACCGTCCACCAGACGAGCTTCCCGCGCTGGCGCTTCTTGAGCTGCCGCTGGTACTCGGCGAGCTTCTCCTGACGCCGGGCCTCGCGCTGCTGCTTGACCGTCTGCTCGATCTCGGCCTGGCGGGCGGGGTTGCCGCTGGACTTCTGGGGGCGCTTCTGCGTCGACACGCTCCGATCCTATGCGGCTGAATGCGCGCGCCGCTGGGAGAATCGGGCCGGGAACCTGGGCTTCCGCCTTGCGCTGCCGGTCCCCCTCGACCCTAGGATTGAGGGCGTCCCCTTCGCGCGGATCCTCCGGGCGTCGTCTGGGACTTCTTTCTTTCTCCGCACACCTCGTCCGCGAAAGCAGCGACGCTCACGATGACTCACGAAGACCGTTCCCCGCGCGACGAGCACGGGCACCACCCGCACACGGGCAGCATCCCCACCGCCACGGGCCTCATCCCGGTGCCCACGGGGACGATTCCGCTGCCCGACGCCGCGCGCGCGGCAGCGGGGGAGATGCCGCGCACGCATCGCGGTGACGCGCTCTCGAGCGGCCGGCGCCTCGCGTACGTCCTCCTGCTCGGCGCGCTGACGGCGCTCGGCCCGTTCACGATCGACCTCTACCTGCCCGCGTTCCCCCTGCTCGAGCGCGATTTCGAGACGACGAGCGCGGCCATCCAGCTCACGCTCACGGGCACCATGATCGGCTTCGCGCTCGGCCAGCTCGTCGTGGGCCCGCTGAGCGACAAGTTCGGCCGGCGGGTGCCGCTCCTCATCGTGACCGCGCTGCACGTGCTCTCGAGCCTCGCGGCGGCCTTCGCGCCCACGCTCGAGCTGCTCGGCGCCGCGCGCGTGCTGATGGGGATGGGCGCGGCGGCGGGCGGCGTGGTCGCGATGGCTATGGTGCGCGACCTGTTCGGCGGGCGCCGCCTCGTCATCATGCTGTCGCGGCTCGCGCTCGTGACGGGGGTCGCGCCCGTCGTGGCGCCGCTCATCGGCTCAGCGCTGCTCACGGTCATGCCCTGGCACGGGATCTTCCTCGTGCTCGCCGCGTACGGCACGGTGATGCTCCTGTGCGCGAACTTCGCGCTGCCCGAGACCCGCCCCGCCTCCGACCGCATCTCGCACGAGACGGTGTCCGTGTGGCACCGCTATCGCGTCGTGCTCACCGATCGTGTGTACCTGGGCGTGCTCGTGATCGGAGCGATGACGTTCTCGGGCCTCTTCTCGTACCTGTCGGCGTCGTCCTTCCTGTTCCAGCAGTCGTACGGCTTCACCGAGGTGCAGTACGGTCTGCTCTTCGCGTCGAACTCGGTCGGCCTCGTGATCGGCAACCAGGTCGCGGCCCGTCTCGCGGCGCGGTTCGGGCCGCAGTGGGTGCTCGCGTACGCGACCGCCGTGCTCGTGCTCGCCTCCGCCGGCATCATCGTCGGCGACCAGCTCGGGCTCGGCGTGTGGGGCGTCGTGATCCCGCTGTTCGTCTTCATGACGACGTGCGGCTTCACCTTCCCCTGCGCGCAGGTGCTCGCGCTCGACCGGCACCCCGAGGCGGCCGGCACGGCGGCGTCGGTGCTCGGCGCGACGAACAACGGGATCGCGGGCGTCATCTCGCCGCTCGTCGGCGTGATCTCGGCGGCCTCGGGCATCACGGGCACCACGATGGCGTCGGTGATGCTCGGCTGCTCGGCCATCGCCGTCCTCTCGCTCTGGCTCGTCGTCCGCCCGCGCTCGCTCGGCCTGCTCGCCGACTGACCGCACGCCTGCGCCCGAACGGCGCGGGCGTGGGCAGAATGGGGCGATGGGGATGTCGCGTCGGGCCATGCTGTGGTGGGGGATCGGGCTCATCGCGGCGGCCGCGCTGCTCGGCTGGGCCACGGTGCTGCACCGCGATCCCTTCCCGATCGACACGTGGTGGGCAGGCGTGCTGCCTGAGGCCGATGCGGGCGTCCGCCTGTGGTTCTCGCTCCTCCTCGACCGGATCGGCGGAGGGTGGTGGGCCATCCTCGTCTTCCCGCTCGGGATCGGGGCCTTCCTCCTCGCGACGCGCCACCGCTGGGGCGCCCTGTACTTCCTCGTCGCGACGGCTGCCAGCGCGGGGTTCGTGCAGCTGCTCAAGCAGCTCTACTCGCGGCAGCGCCCCGAGGACATCCTCGTCGTCGTCGACCACGGCTCATTCCCGTCGGGGCATGTGGCCAATGCCGCCACGGTCGTGTTCGCCCTGTGGGTGCTCTTCCCGCGATGGTGGATGGCCACGGTCGCGGTGATCTGGACGCTCTCGATGGCGTTCGCGCGCACGTATCTCTCGGCGCACTGGGCGAGCGACACCGCGGGCGGCGCGCTCGTCGGGGCCGGGGCCGCGCTGATCGTCGCCGCGCTGCTGAACGCGCGTCTCCTGCGAGATCGCGACCGCATCGCCGAGCGGCGGGAGCAGTCGGAGAGGCTCGCCCGGTCGTAGGGCGGGACACAGCGCAGGAGTCCGGTCGGAGGCGGAGCCTGCTGCCCGCGCGACCCTGGGGGTGAGCGCGCGCCGGGCCCGGGGAGTTCCTGCGTCGTGTCCCGCGTCGGGCGACCCGCGCTGGCTAGGCTGTGGCCATGAGCCCCGAGAACGCTCCTGACGCCGCTGCCGCCGAACTCGAGAGACTGCGCGCGGAGGCCGCGGCCGCCGAAGCCGCTCTCAAGGCCGCGGAGGCCCGCGCGAAGCTCGCCGCCGCAGAGGCCGCCGCGGCACGTGCCGGAGGGGCGGATGGCGCCGAGCCGGCCGCCGAGGACGATGCCGACCCGCCCGCCGCGGACGAGCCATCTGCGGAGCCCGAGCCCGAGCCATCCGCGGAGCCCGAGCCATCCGCGGAACCCGAGCCCGAGCCATCCGCCGAGCCCGAGCCGTCCGCGGAGCCCGAGCCATCCGCGGAATCCGCGAAGCCCGCGGCGTCTGACGGGCCGCTCGACGCGGGCGACGTGCAGCGCATCGTCGACGGCTACGCCTTCGAGGGGGAGACGCTCGACATCGGCGCGCTCGTGAACGGGGAGCCGCTCGCCGACGCGCAGATCCGGATCCCGCTCGCGATGCTCAACCGGCACGGCCTCGTCGCCGGAGCGACCGGAACGGGCAAGACCCGCACTCTGCAGGGGCTCGCGGAGCAGCTCGCCGCGAAGGGCGTGCCCGTGTTCGCGGCCGACATCAAGGGCGACCTCACGGGCATGGCGACGCCGGGGGAGCCGAGTGACAAGCTTCTCGCCCGCACGAAGGGCATCGGCCAGGACTGGAAGCCCGAGGCGGCGGCGGTCGAGTACTTCGCACTCGGCGGGATCGGCACGGGCGTGCCCGTGCGCGCGACGGTGACCGGCTTCGGGCCGCTCCTGCTGTCGAAGGTGCTCGGTCTCAACGACACGCAGGAGTCGAGCCTCGGGCTCGTCTTCCACTACGCCGACGAGAAGGGCCTGCCGCTCGTCGATCTCGCCGACCTCCGCGCGGTGCTGCAGTACCTCACGAGCGACGAGGGCAAGGCCGAGCTCAAGGGGCTGGGCGGCTTGTCGTCGGCGACCGCCGGCGTCATCCTGCGCGAGCTCATCACGTTCGCCGAGGGCGGCGCCGACGTCTTCTTCGGAGAGCCCGAGTTCGATGTGCAGGACTTCCTGCGGACGGCCGAGGATGGCCGCGGCATCGTCTCCCTGCTCGAGGTGCCGGGGGTCGCCGATCGACCGGAGCTGTTCTCGACGTTCCTCATGTACCTCCTCGCCGAGCTCTTCGAGCTGCTGCCCGAGGTCGGCGACGTCGACAAGCCCAAGCTCGTGTTCTTCTTCGACGAGGCGCACCTGCTCTTCAAGAACGCGTCGAAGGACTTCCTCGCGGCGATCACGCAGACGGTGCGGCTCATCCGCTCGAAGGGCGTCGGCGTCTTCTTCGTCACGCAGACCCCGAAGGATGTCGATGGCGACGTGCTCGCGCAGCTCGGCTCCCGCGTGCAGCACCAGCTGCGCGCCTTCACGCCGGATGACGCGAAGGCGCTCCGCTCGACGGTCGGGACGTATCCGAAGTCGGGCTACGACCTCGAGCGGGTGCTGCAGGAGCTCGGCACCGGAGAGGCGATCGTCACCGTCATGAGCGAGAAGGGTGCGCCCACGCCCGTCGCGTGGACGCGCGTGCGCGCACCGCAGGGGCTCATGGACGCGTCGCCCGCCGCTGTCGTGGAGCAGGCTGTCGCGTCGTCGACGCTCCTGCCCAAGTACGGGGAGCCCGTCGATCGCGAATCCGCGTACGAGATGCTCACGGCGAAGATGAACGCCGCCGCCGAGGCCGCGGAGGCCGAGGAGAAGGCACTCGAGAAGGCGAAGGCCGACGCCGAGTACGAGAAGCAGAAGGCCGCGATCGAGAAGAAGGCGCAGCAGGAGTACGACCGCCTGCTGAAGTCGACCAAGAGCCGCACGACGACGCGGCGCACCACGCGGTCGAGCAGCGACCGCGTGGTCGAGCGCGTCATCGGATCGGCGGCGACGACGCTCGTGAACAGCGTGATCCGGGGTCTGTTCGGCAACAGCCGCCGGCGCTGAGGATGAAAGCCCTGCCCGCCCCCGTGTCGGGCGGGCGAGGGCAGCGGAAGCGTCAGGTCAGATCCGCGACCACGTGTACGGGGCCGTTCCCGCGTCGACACGCCAGTCGACGCGGCCGCCTTCCCCGACGCTCGCGCTGTCGGTGAGCCAGAAGGTGACGTCGGGCGTCCACCCGGCGATCACGCTCGCCCACTCTGCGTCGACGGCGATGGGACGCGTCGCCGACGTCAGGTAGCACTCGACCGTCAGATGCACGGCGTCCCAATCGGACGCGACACGGGACCAATCGGGGATGAGCCAGCGGCCATCGCGACCGGTGGCGCGGAACCAGTCGTGTCGACGCGACGCGGTGACGTCGAGCGGGTATCGGCGGCAGAGCTCGGTCCAGTCTTCCTCCCGCGCGATCTCGTACGTCCGACCATCGCCGATTGCGGGGATCGCCGTCGCGCTTTCGAACCCGAGGAAGTCCTCGACGAGGCGCAGGCCCGCGGGCACGCCGTCGTCCATCTCGCCCGTGGTCGCAAGAACATCACGAGGAATGGAATCCCACTCGCCGCTCAGGGGCGCGGCCAGCTCCGTCGGGCGCTCTCGACGCGCACGCCCCTCATCGGCGAGCACATGCGCACGCCAGCGACGCAGTGCATCGGCGGCCGGGCGTGCGGGAGGCGCAGGGCCGCCCGCATCCTGCCAGTCGATCGTCCACTGGATGTGCCGTCGGGGCGATGACCACCACGACGGTGCCGCGCGTTCCACCTCGTCGGCGGTTGCACGCAGCGAGGCGCGGACGCCTTCGAGCCCGGCGACGTCGTCCTCCGTCCGCGGAGGCTGCCAGTACACTGCCGAGTCGACGCTCGTGACCAGCGCACTCGCGAGCTCCTCCGTTGTCCAGCCGGAACGCTGCGTTCGCTCGATGGCTTCAGCGAGATCGCTCGTGGGCCGCAGGGCGACCTCGCCGTTGTCGCGCGAACGTGCAGCCTCGAACAGGGCCGACCACACCGCGTCGTCGCGTGCGGCGAGCTCCAGGCACAGGCGTCTGCCACGAGGACCGGCGAGGACGGAGCTTCGCCAGCGCCCGCCCGCCTCCGGGGGCCGCGCCCCGCTCGTCTCGGGAGGAACCACCATCAGCTCAGGACGGGATGAGCCCGAGCTTGCGCACGGCCGTGCGCTCGTCGGCGAGCTCGGCGACCGACGTGTCGATGCGGGCGCGCGAGAAGCCGTCGATCTCGAGGTCGGGCACGATCCGCCATCCGCCGTTCTCCGTCTGCACGGGGAAGGACGACACGAGTCCCTCGGGAACGCCGTACGACCCGTCGGAGACGACCGCCATCGAGGTCCAGTCGCCTTCAGCCGTGCCGTTCAGCCAGTCGCGCGCGGCATCCACCGTCGCGCTCGCCGCGGACGCTGCGGACGACGATCCGCGCGCCTCGATGATCGCCGTGCCCCGGTTCGCGACAGTCGGCAGGAACTCGCTCTCGATCCATGGGCGGTCGACGAGCTCGAGCGCGGGCCGGCCTGACACCACGGCGTGCGACAGGTCGGCGTACTGCGTCGCGGAGTGGTTGCCCCAGATCGTCATGCGCGAGATCTCCGACACCGGCGTGCCCGTCTTGAGCGCCAGCTGCGCGAGAGCGCGGTTGTGGTCGAGGCGGGTCAGGGCAGAGAAGCGCTCGGCCGGGATGTCGGGCGCGTTCTGCTGCGCGATCAGCGCGTTCGTGTTCGCGGGGTTGCCCGTGACGAGCACGCGGATGTCGTCGCCTGCGACGTCGTTCAGCGCCTGACCCTGGGCCGTGAAGATCGCTCCGTTGGCGGACAGGAGGTCGCCGCGGGTCATCTCGGCGGTGCGCGGGCGGGCGCCGACGAGGAGCGCGAGGTCGGCTCCGTCGAACGCGCGCCGCGCATCGTCGGTGATGTCGATCCCGGAGAGAAGGGGGAACGCGCAGTCGACGAGCTCCATCGCGACGCCCTCCGCCTTCGGCAGCGCGGGCGTGACCTCGAGCAGTCGGAGTTCGACCGGGCGGTCGCCGAGACCGCCGCTCGCGAGACGGAAGAGGAGGCTGTAACCGATCTGACCGGCCGCGCCCGTGACGGCGATGCGAAGAGGTGTGACCATGACTCGACGCTACCGGTCGGCCGGTGCCTCCGGCAGGGCCGAGCGCAGCGGGCGGCGCAGGAACCGGTCGGCGATCTGCATCCCGATCCCGCCGTCGAGCAGCACGCCGTGCTTGGCGCCCTTGATCACGGTCAGTCGGGCGCCCGGGATGCGCGTGTCGAGGACCCGGGCGTTCTCGACCGGCGTCAGGGCGTCGAGCTCGCCGTGCAGCACGAGCGTCGGGGCGGTGATGCGCGGCAGGTCGTCGAGCGTGTCGTGCGCGCGGCTGGCTCGATGATGCCGGGCGAGGGCGGTGCGGTCGCGGCCGACGGCGAGGAGCCGCACCAGGTCGTCCTGCGCCTCGTCCCAGAAGACCGACGCGACCTCCTTCCGGTCGCGCGAGCGGATGGCGCGGTCGGCTTCGTCGGAACGCCGCGGCCCGTGCGCGTCGCCGGCCGACGTCGAGACGAGCACGAGCTTGCGCACGCGCTCGGGATGGACGATCGCGAGCCACTGCGCGACGCGGCCGCCCATCGAATGCCCGACGACGTCCGCTCGCTCGATGCCCGCATCGTCGAGGATGTGCACGACGTCGTCGGCGAAGAGCCGCGTCGTGAAGCGCTCGGCCTCGCCCAGTTCGCTGTCGCCGATGCCGCGGTGGTCGAAGATCACGATCTGCCGATCGCGGAGCAGTCCCGGCCCCACGATCTGCCACGACCGGTGATCGACCGCCTGACCCGCGATGAGCACGAGCGGTGCGCCTTGCCCCGCGGTCCAGTACGCGAGCCGGATGCCGTCGGCCGCGGTCGCATCGTGCCGCACCCACTCGGGCCCGTAGGGATTGTCCGTCACTCCGACGAGGGTAGCCGGGTCAGAGGAGTGGGATGGTCAGAGTCGAGATGAACGAAGACAAGCGCACAGGCTGAGACGCGTCACCATGTGCTGTGTCCTCGTACTCGGACTCGATGGTGTCCTGCTGCGCAACCACATCGAGAAGAAGTTCGCCCGCCGGTTTCGTGAAGCTCGCCGTTGCCATTCCGTATCCGTCGAGCACCCCGCGCCACACAGCGTCGCCGGAGTAGATCAATCGAGTTGCGGAGTACGGCCTGCCCGTGATCTCAACCGTCGTGGTCACGGGCAGGAGTGCGTCGGCGTCGAAGGGGTCGGTGGGCAGTCCGCTCGTGGCGGACTCGATTGTGAGCGGGGTCGGTGGAGCGACAAGTTCCTCAACGCCGAGCGATGCAAGCGTTTCCGATGCGCCATTGCCCCACACTTCCTGGCGGGCGTAGCTAAGCGTCACCCGAGCCATCGGATCGCTCAGCGCGAGGCCGTCTTCGGAGAGCTGCGGCTCGAAAGCGAACACGGCGTTCCCACCAGGATTCGCAAGGGGGACGACCGTCTGAGTTCCATAAACGTCGACGACGACACTCTCGCCCGGCTCGCCGACGAGTGGGAGCACGACCGTGAACCTCTCACGCTCGGGATCGACATTCGGCGTGCCAACCTGCAGCGACGTGTCCAGCAGCCCGCTGAGGTTCAGCTCGCGAACGGTGTTCTCGACCGGAGGCGCGACGGCGTGCGCTGCCGCGTAGCGGGCGACGACGGCGACGTCGGACCTCACGTCCTCCTGCGTGAGCGGAAGAACGATGGTCGACGTCCCGCCCGCCAATTGGGTTGTGCCGAGCCGTCGTTCCGCTAGGAACACCTCGACCCGCGCGTCGGGTTCCCCGCTCACGACCAGCGTCGCTGTGCTGTCGACATCGTCGCCTAGAGCGCTCAGCTGCAGCGGATCGTTGATCGCGACATCCTCGATATCGATCAGCTCGCCCAGCGTCGTGTGGTCCTCGAGGCCCGCGAGGGCGCCATCCCGATAGCGCACCTCGATCGGCAGATCGTCTCGGACCTCGCCCGAGCCGAGCACGATGGTGAGCGTGGCCTTCCCCTCAGCATCGAGCGTTCGTGAGTCGTCGGACGAGGTCGAGCCGCCGACGTAGACGGAGGCCTGCTCGCCGGGCTCGCCGGTCACGGCGAACTCGATGGTTCCGGCGTTCTTGTCGACATCGACCGCCGCGCCGATGCCGATCCGCTTCGGGGGCACCGGCGTCTCGGTCGGCGTCGGTTCTGGCGTGGGCGTCGGGCTCGCGGTCGGCGTCACGGTCGGAGTCGGAGTCGGAGCCGGAGTCGGCTCGGGCTCGACGGCCTCGAGAAGCGGATCGCGCACGCCGAGCGTCGACAGCGACGCGACGAACGACTCGCCCTCGACGTCGCGATAGGCGATCTCGAGCGTGACGTCGTCCGTCACCTGGACGGCGGTGAGCGCGAACTGGAGCTCCGCGACGCCGTCTGCCGAGAACTCGCCCTCGGCGAGGGCATCCGCGTCGGCCGCCGTGAAGAGGAGCATCGCGGAGGCCGCAGCGGGTGCGGAGCTCGACTCGGTCACGGCCACGGGCTCACCGGGCTCGCCGGTCACGTCGACCTGGACGATGCGCTCGCGTGCATCGACGACGGACGCACGCTCGAAGCCGATGGGCGCGGGGCTCTCGACCTCGGGCGCAGGCTCCGACGGCTGCGGCGTCGGCTCGGGCGACGGCTCCTCCGACGGGCTCGGCTCGGGCTCCTCCGACGGGCTCGGCTCGGGCTCCTCCGACGGACTCGGCTCGGGCGACGGCGCCTCTGACGGCTCCGGCTCGGCGGTCGGCTGCGGCTCGAGCGTGGGCTCGGCGGTCGGCTGAGGCTCGGCCGACGGCTGAGGCTCGGCCGACGGCTGGGGCTCGGCGCTCGGCTCGGGAGCCGGCGCCGGAGTGAGCGTCGGCGTCGGGGTCGGCGAAGCGGATGGCGCGGGCTCATCGACCGGGGGAGCGATCGGCTCCTCGGGGGCCGGGGTCTGCGCGAGCAGCTCGTCGGAGGCCTCGATCGACGCGTCGGGCTGCGCGGCGTCCTCGAATGCCGACGCGGCCTCGTTCGCGGATCCCGCGAAGCCGCCCGTCAGCGTCGCCGCGAGTACCGTACCCGCGACCGCGGCCGCCGCGATCCCGGCGCCGACGAGTCCGCCGATCGTCCACGCGGAGCTCGACGCCGACCCGCCGGCCGATCCTCCGGATCCACCTGATCCGCCGCCCGCCGCAGCGAACCCGACCGACTTGGCGGCGCCATCCGCTGCCGCGCCGGTCGCCGCTCCGGCGCCGACGGCTCCGCCCGCGACCGCCACAGCGCCCTCGTATACCGAAGATGGCATGGCCGCGAGCGCGACGAGCGCCGACTCGTCGCGCTGGAGCGATGCGAGGTAGCCGGCGGTGCCGGTGACGCCGATCGTGAGCGGCAGGAGCACGAGCGCGAGTCGGCTGCCGACCTCCTTCGCCTCCGAGGCTACGATCGCGCAGCGCGCGCACTCGCCGAGGTGTGCGTCGACCTTGGCCTGGTCGCGCGATCCGAGGTTGCCGCGCGTGTACGCGCCGAGGCGCTCGATCGTCCAGGCGTGCGCGGACCCGTCCTCGACGGAGGCGATGTGCGCCTGGATCCACGCCTCGCGCAGCCCCTCGCGAGCGCGGAACGCGAGCTGCGAGACGGCGGCCGCCTTCATGCCGAGCAGCGGCGCGATCTCCGCGGGCTTCATCTGCTCGATCTCGGTGTACCAGAGCACCTCCTGCCAGCGCGTGGGCAGGCTGCGGAAGGCGGTGTGGGTGAGGCTGCGGTCGAGCGCCTCGTCCGTGGCGACCTCGGTCGACTCCGGGTCCTCGACCTCCTCGAGCCCGTCGCTCGTCGCCTCCGTGCGCGCGCGGCCCCAAGATGCCGCCACATTGCGGATGGTCGTGAAAAGGTAGGCGCGGAACGAGCCGGTCGGCCCGTTGCCGCGCTGGATCGACTGGAAGATCTTCGCGTACGACTCCTGCACGAGGTCGTCGGCGTCGAGGCTCGAGGTGATCGATCGCGCGGCGACGATGCCCGATCGGTAGTGGCGCCGCCACAGCTCGCCGAACGCGTCGTGGTCTCCCGAGCGGGTGCGGAGGACGAGATCCGCGTCGGGGGTCGCCGATGCCAGCGCCTCGCCGTCGCTGAGGTTCTCGTCGTCTGTGGTCATAGGTGCGGGTCCGTGTCGGTGGGCACACCCCTCGTCGCATCGGTGGCGGCGGGTGCGCGTGCGGCCGACGTCGGGTCGTCAGGCCGGTGAACATCCTCCCGCGGATCGGGCGGCTCCGCCACCCCGATGTAGGGATTCACGGGGGATTTTCCGCCCGATGGCACGGTCACATCCGGAGTTCGACAAATTTCTCGGAAGTCGCGTAATGAAACCGCCCCGCCGCCGTCTCATGCGGTGAGGGACGTTCCGCCCAGCTGCTGGGGAGCTTCGGGTCGGAGGTCTCGCGAGGCGGCATCGCCGCTCGCGACGAGGGGCTCGGACACTCGGGGGAGGGGTCCGGGCCCCTGATCTCTCTCCGGACGCCTCAGCGCACGGCGCCCGCCGTCCAGACGCGCGCGACCTCGAGCTCGCGGCTCCACAGAACCGCATCGGCGATCGCCCCGGTGCGGAGCGTGCCGAGGTCGTCGCGGCGCAGCACCTTGGCGGGTGTCGCCGTGAGCGCCCCGACCGCGTCGGGCAGCGGGACGCCGAGCCCGACGACCCGGCGGAGCGCCACGTCCTGCGTGAGCGTGGAGCCCGCGATGGTGTCGGTGCCGCGCACCGTCGCGACGCCCTGCTCGACGACCACGTCGAGGGCGCCGATCGCGTAGTCGCCGTCGGCCATGCCGGTCGCCGCCATCGCGTCGGTCACGAGCGCGACCCGGCCCGGCGCTGCCCGGAGCAGCATGAGCATCACGGCGTCGGCGACGTGCACGCCGTCGGCGATGAGCTCGAGCACGACCCGGTCGTCGCGCGCGGCGGTGGGGATGGGCCCCGGCCGGCGGTGGTGGATGCCCGGCATCGCGTTGAAGGCGTGCGTCACGAGCGTCGCACCGGCGTCGACGCCCGCCGCGGTCGCGTCGGCGTCGGCGTCGGTGTGCCCGATCGCCGCGATGACCCCCGCCGCTGAGATGGCGCGGATCGCGTCGATCGCGCCGGGCAGCTCGGGGGCGATCGTGATCTGCCGGATGGTCTGGGTTCCGCCGATCTCGCCTGCCGCGAGCAGGCGCGCGACCGTGTCGGCGTCGGGGTGGCGCAGGAGCTCGGGGTCATGCGCGCCGTGATGGCCGGGGTCCAGGAACGGCCCCTCGAGATGGCTGCCGAGGATGTCGTCCTCGTGCTGGGCGAGGCGCCCGATGGCGGCGACGCGCGCCTCGAGGTCGTCGACGGAGGCGGTCACGAGCGAGATGACCGCTCGCGTCGTGCCGTGCGCCCGGTGCAGAGCGCGTGCCGTCCGGATGGCGTCCGCCCCGTCCTCGTGGGCGGCGCCCGCACCGCCGTGCCCGTGCAGGTCGATCAGCCCCGGCGTGAGCACGGCGCCGTCGCCCGCGATCTCGGCCGCGTCGATGACGACATCGCCCGTCTGCGTTGCGGCGCGCCATCCGTCTCCGTCGCCGCGCGACGAAACGCGTCCGTCCTCGAAGCGGATCCAGCCGTCGCGCTCCGCGCGGCGGTCGGAGACGAGCAGCGTCGAGTGGATCACGGTCCCCATGCTCCTGACCCTCCCACATCCACCCGACCGCGGCCATCCGACTCGGGTCGGCTATGCTGTTCGCGTCGCGACTGGCGTTGAGGTGGTGCACCACCGGGAAGCGACCGAGACGGCATTCGACCGCACGCCTGGGCCGATGCGATGACCCCTTTTCGTCTGTCGTCTGGAGATCGCCATGACCGATCCGCTGTTCAACGCCCCCCTCGCCGAGGTCGACCCGGAGATCGCGGAGGTGCTGCAGCGCGAGCTCGATCGCCAGCGCGGCTTCCTCGAGATGATCGCGTCGGAGAACTTCGTGCCCGTCTCGGTGCTGCAGTCGCAGGGCTCCGTGCTCACGAACAAGTACGCCGAGGGCTACCCGGGCCGCCGCTACTACGGCGGCTGCGAGGAGGTCGACGTCGCCGAGGAGCTCGCGATCGCCCGCGCCAAGGAGCTGTTCGGCGCCGAGTTCGCGAACGTCCAGCCGCACTCGGGCGCCACCGCCAACGCGGCCGTGCTGCACGCGATCGCCCGCCCCGGCGACACCATCCTCGGCCTCTCGCTCGACCACGGCGGCCACCTCACGCACGGCATGAAGATCAACTTCTCCGGCCGTCTCTACGACATCGTCGCCTACGGCGTGAACCCCGAGACCTCGCTCGTCGACATGGACGAGGTGCGCCGCCTCGCCCTCGAGCACAAGCCGAAGGTCATCATCGCCGGCTGGTCGGCGTACCCCCGCCAGCTCGACTTCGCCGCGTTCCGCGAGATCGCCGACGAGGTGGGCGCGTACCTCTGGGTCGACATGGCGCACTTCGCGGGCCTCGTCGCCGCGGGTGTCCACCCGAGCCCCGTCCCGCACGCGCACGTCGTCTCGTCGACCGTGCACAAGACGATCGGCGGCCCCCGCTCGGGCTTCATCCTCACGAACGACGCCGACATCGCGAAGAAGATCAACTCGGCCGTTTTCCCGGGTCAGCAGGGCGGCCCGCTCATGCACGTGATCGCCGCCAAGGCGACCGCGTTCAAGCTCGCCGCGACGCCCGAGTTCAAGGACCGTCAGGAGCGCACCGTCCGCGGCGCGGCCATCCTAGCCGATCGCCTCTCGCAGCAGGACGTGAAGGACGCGGGCATCGCGGTCCGCTCGGGCGGCACCAACGTGCATCTCGTGCTCGTCGACCTGCGCGACGCCGCGATCAACGGCAAGGAGGCCGAGGACCTCCTGCACGACATCCGCATCACGGTCAACCGCAACGCCGTCCCGAACGACCCGCGCCCGCCGATGGTCACCTCGGGCCTGCGCATCGGCACGCCCGCGCTCGCGACGCGCGGCTTCGGCGACGCCGAGTTCACCGAGGTCGCCGACATCATCGCCCTCGCGCTGCTTCCCGGCGCCGACGTCGACGCCCTGCGCGAGCGCGTCGCGAAGCTCGCCGACGCGTTCCCGCTCTACCCCGGCCTCGAGCAGGTCGGCCAGGGCTACGCGGGCGTCTGAGGCACCCCGATCCGTCGAGACTAGCCCCGGTCGTCGAAGCCAGCGCTCCCCGCGCTGGCTTCGACGACGCGCACTAGTCTCGACCGGTTCTGACCCACGAACGAGGGAAGACGAAGACGGATGACCGCACAGATTCTCGACGGCAAGGCGGCCGCGGCCGCGATCAAGGCGGAGCTCGCGGAGCGGGTCGCCGCCCTCGCGGCGAAGGGCGTCACGCCCGGCATCGCGACCGTGCTGGTCGGCGCCGACCCCGCGTCGCAGCTGTACGTCGGCATGAAGCACAAGCAGTCGGTGGCGATCGGGATGAACTCGATCCAGCGCGAGCTGCCGGCTGACGCGACCCAGGCCGACGTCGAGGCGCTGATCGACGAGCTCAACGCCGATCCGACGTGCCACGGCTACATCGTGCAGCTGCCGCTGCCCAAGCACATCGACACGGACGCCGTGCTCGAGCGCATCGACCCCGCGAAGGACGCCGACGGCCTGCACCCGACGAACCTCGGCCGTCTCGTGCTCAACGTGAACGCGCCGATCACCACCCCGCTGCCGTGCACGCCCCGCGGCGTCATCGAGCTGCTCGTGCGCAACGGGTACGACCTGAACGGCAAGCACGTCGTGGTCGTCGGCCGCGGCGTGACGATCGGCCGCCCCATGGGGCTCCTCCTCACGCGGCGCGACGTCAACGCGACGGTCACCCAGGTGCACACGGGCACGCCCGACATGGCGCCGTACCTGCGCGAGGCCGACGTCATCGTCGCGGGCGCCGGCGTCAAGCACCTCATCCGCGCGGAGGACGTCAAGCCCGGCGCGGCCGTGCTCGACGTGGGCGTCACGCGCGAGACCGAACCCGAGACCGGGAAGCAGCGGGTCTTCGGAGACGTGCACCCCGACGTGGCCGAGGTCGCGGGCTTCCTGTCGCCGAACCCCGGCGGCGTGGGCCCGATGACCGTGGCGCTGCTCATGACGAACGTCGTCGAGGCGGCCGAGCGCTCCCTCGCCTGAGCCGCGTCCCCCGACACGAACCCCGGTCCGCCCTCGTCGGGCCGGGGTTCTTCGTGAGAGACTCCCCGCATCCGGTCGACGGCGACCGGAGGGGCCGTCGGAGGGGCGGCCCTGAAGGGGACGAGAGGCCATCATGCACGCTCCGGAGCCCGAGCTCACCATTCCCGACGCACCCGTCTACGACCTCCTCTTCGCGGATCTCCGCGACGAGGAGCGCGACCTCGTCGCCTTCATCGACGGCCGGACCGGCGACACCCTGACCTACGGAGCGCTCGTCGACGCGATCGACGCCTTCGCGGGCGCGTTCGCCGCGCGCGGCATCGGCCCCGGAGACGTGGTCTCGCTGCACGCGGTCAACACCCCGGCCTTCGCGATCGCCTTCCACGGGATCCTCCGCGCCGGCGCGACGGCGACCACGGTCAACGCGCTCTTCACGCCGGGCGAGATCGAGAAGCAGCTGCGGATGGCCAGGGCCGTCGCGCACGTGACGGTCTCGCCGCTCGCGCCCGGCTCGGTGCCCGCGGCGCAGGCGACGGGCATCCCGGCCGAGCGCATCGTCGTCCTCGACGGGTGGGACGCCTTCCCGACCCTCCGCGACCTGCTGGCCGAGGGCCATCCCGCCCCCGACGTCACGCCGGAGGCGCGGAGCCAGGTCGCCGTGATCCCGTTCTCGTCGGGCACGACGGGCCTGCCCAAGGGGGTCATGCTCTCGCACCGCAACCTCGTCGCGAACGTGCAGCAGTGCGTCGCGCGACTGCACGTGTCGCCGCAGGAGCGCCTGCTCGCGGTGCTCCCGTTCTTCCACATCTACGGGATGACCGTGCTCCTGAACCTCGCGCTGCGCGCGCGTGCGACGCTCGTCACGATGCCGAGGTTCGATCTCGAGGAGTTCCTGCGCGTCCTGCAGGACCACCGCGTCTCCTACGCGTTCATCGCCCCGCCGATCGCGGTCGCCCTCGCGAAGCACCCGCTCGTCGACCAGTACGACCTGAGCGCCCTGCGCACGGTCTTCTCGGGAGCCGCGCCCCTCGACGAGCGACTCGGCCGCGCGGTCGCCGACCGTCTCGGCGTCGAGGTGCTGCAGGGCTACGGCATGACCGAGCTCAGCCCCGTCTCGCACGCCATGGTCCGCGGCGCGAGCGACGGCGTCCCGCTGTCGTCGATCGGGCCCGCCGTGCCGGGCACCGAGGCGCAGATCGTCGACATCGAGACGCACGCGGTGATCGAGGTGCCGGAGGAGGGGCGCTCGCGCTCGGGCGAGCTGTGGGTGCGCGGGCCGCAGGTGATGCTCGGGTACCTCGACAACCCGGAGGCGACGGCCGCGTGCCTGACGGAGGACGGATGGCTGCGCACGGGCGACATCGCCGCATACGACGCGAGCGGGGCCGTGTTCATCGTCGATCGGCTCAAGGAGCTCATCAAGCACAAGGGCTACCAGGTGGCGCCCGCGGAGCTCGAGGCGCTCCTGCTCGCGAGCGACCGCGTCGCGGATGCGGCGGTCGTGGGCGAGCCGCTCGAGGACGGCGACGAGGCGCCCGTGGCCTTCGTCGTCCCGCAGGGCGAGCCCGACGCCGACGCCGTGCTCGCCGAGCTCAACGGCCAGGTCGCGCCCTACAAGAAGCTGCGCCGGGTCGAGTTCGTCGACGCGATCCCGAAGTCCGCATCGGGCAAGATCCTCCGCAAGGATCTCAAGGCCCGCCTGACGGGGGAGTGAGGATCATCCGCGGCGCTTGATGCGCGCCCGGGCGTCGTCGAGCATCCGCGTCGCCCGGCGCTCGAAGCGGTCGTCGATGAGGTCGTAGACGACCCACGCGACGAGCAGGTAGAGCGGCGGGAGGACGTAGCCCCAGAACCAGCCGCGCACGTCGACGTCCGACAGGGCGACCACGAGCATCCAGATGACGAGCTGCACGAGGAACGTCGCGAGGTACTGGACGAGCTTCTCGCCGATGCGCGCCCTCCGCGCGAGCGAGGACGCGGCGCTGCGGAAGATCCGTGCGAGGAGCGGCTTGAGCCAGATCGTCGCGAGCGCGAGCACGAGCGCGGCCCACCACGCGGCCCAGCCGACGGAGACGAACGGGACGAGCCATCCGACGACCGCGAGCACGAGCACGTCGAAGAGGTAGAGGCAGAGGAGCCGGATGAACCACGCTTTCATGGCCTCAGCCTGCCACGCAGGCCGCTCGCCGGCTACGAGGCGGATGGCTCGCCCGCGAGGCGCAGCGTGCTCACCGACACGGTCGGCTCCGTGCCGAGGAAGACGAGCGAGCCCGCGGCGATGCGCAGGGCGCTGTACGCGGGGTCGACGAGCCCCGTGCGGCGGGGTGCGCTCGGGGGCTGCGAGGGCGAGGGGATGGCGGTGGCCGGCATGACGGCTCCTCGGGTCGGCGGCTGGTACTGCTCCAGCTTCCGCCCGGCGGGGCGTCGCGCACATCCCGCTGGGGGATGAACCCGGGTCATCCCAGGGTCCTCCTCCGGGATGACCCCGTCCAGGTTCTGCATGTCTCACCCGGCGTGTGTAAGGGGCCGCCGAAACCACGGCGAGTGAGACACGCAGAAGGGGGGCGGGGGAGGTCAGTGCTCGCTGTGGCGGTCGAGGAACTCGTAGACCTCGAGGTCGTCGACGCCCGGGAAGGCGCCGCGGGGCAGCGGCGAGAAGATGTGCGTGTGGACGCGCGCGCTCGGCCACGCCTTGCCGCGCCACGGCGACTCCGCGACGCTCGGCGGGCGCCGGCAGCACGACTCGTCGGGGCAGCTCGACGACGCCCGCACCTGCGTCTCGCGACCGCGCCACCACTTCGCGTCGTCGAACGGGACGCCGACCGTGATCGAGAACTCGCCCGAGCTGCGCGAGCCCGTCTGCGTCGCGCACCAGAACGTGCCGGCCGGGGTGTCGGTGTACTGGTAGTGCTCGGTCGTGCGGTTCTGCTGCTCGAAGGCGTTGCGCGCCGCGAACTTGCGGCACACGATCTGGCCCTCGATCGCGCCGGTCACATCCTCGGGCAGCGGCAGGCCGTCGTTCTCGTACACGCGCTCCACCTGGCCCTGGCTCCCCACCCTGAGGAAGTGCAGCCGCATGCCGAAGTGGGTCGTGAGCAGGTTCGTCATCCGCATGCCCGCCGCCTCGTGCGTCACGCCGAACGCGTCGCGGAAGTCCTCGACGGCGAGATTGCGGTCCTTGCGCGCCTGCTCGAGGAACGCCACCGCGGCGGTCTGCGGGATGAGGCAGCACGCGGCGTAGTAGTTGATCTCGAGCCGCTGCTGGAGGAAGTCGGCGTAGTCGGTGGGCCGCTCGTGCCCGAGCAGCCGGTGAGCCATGGCCTGCAGAGCCATCGAGCGGAGACCGTGGCCGCCGGGGATCGACGCCGGGGGCAGGTAGATGCGGCCGTTCTCGAGGTCGGTGATCGAGCGCGTCGACGAGGGCAGGTCGTTCACGTAGATGAGCTCGAAGCCGAGCTGCTCGGCCATGATGCTCACCGTGCGGTGCTTGAGGGCGCCCGACGTGTGGCCGGCCGCGCGGAGCTGGCGCTCGGCGAGCTCCTCGATCTCGGGCAGGTAGTTGTTGGCCGCGCGCTGTCGCAGGCGCAGCTCGGTGTTGGCGCGCCGCGCCTCCTCCGGGGTGGCGATCGCCTCGTTCTCACGGCGCTGCAGCTCGCGGTGCAGGCCGATGATCGACTCGATGGTCTCGTCGCTGAGACCCTTGGTCACCTTGATCGGCGGGATGCCGAGCTGGCGGAACACCTGGCTCGACTGCGCCCGCTCGAGCTCGATCTCGAGGGCGGCCCTGCGGTTCGGCGGCTCTCCTGAGATGAGGTCGGTGACGTTCGTGTCCACGGCGTCGGCGATGGCCTGCAGCAGCGAGAGCTTCGGCTCGCGCTTGCCGTTCTCGATGAGGCTCAGCTGGCTTCCGGCGACCCCGACGAGCGCGCCGAGCTCGTCGAGCGTCAGCCCCCGCTGCACGCGGTGATGGCGGATGCGGTGGCCGAGGGTCTTGAGCTCGAGGCCGGTCTTCTGGTCGCTCATCGGAGGCATTCCTTGATGATAGCTAAAGATCCATCATTCTTTCGACTTCGGATGGCCGAAAAAGGCGGCAGAACCGAGAGAACCTGGCATGGCGACCACGTCTCACCCACAAGGAGCTCTGATGGCAATCGCCGAACCCCTCGCCCCTCACACGACGGACGCCCTCGCCGGCTTCGGCGCACGGCCCGCCTACGACGGCGCCGGCATGCGCGAGCTCGCCGCGTGGGTCGACGAGATCGCCCGTCTCACCCAGCCCGATCGCATCCACTGGGTCTCGGGCTCCGCGGAGGAGAACGCCGCGCTCATCGCCGACATGGTGGCCTCGGGCACGCTCATCCCGCTCGACGCCGAGAAGCGCCCGAACTCGTTCCTCGCGCGATCGCACCCCGGCGACGTCGCGCGCCTCGAGTCGCGCACGTACATCTGCTCGGAGCGCGAGGAGGACGCAGGCCCCACGAACAACTGGGCCGACCCCGCGCAGATGCGCGAGACGCTGAACCCGCTGTTCCGCGGCTCCATGCGCGGCCGCACGATGTTCGTCGTGCCGTTCTCGATGGGCAAGGTCGGCGGTCCGATCTCGCAGATCGGCGTGCAGGTCACCGACAGCCCGTACGCGGTCGCGTCGATCGAGATCATGACCCGCGTTGGCGACGAGGTCACGCGCCTCATCGCCGAGGGCGCCGACTGGGTGCGCACGGTGCACACCGTCGGAGCCCCGCTCGAGCCGGGCCAGGCCGACGTCGCGTGGCCGTGCAACGACGAGAAGTACATCGTGCACTTCCCCGACACGCTCGAGGTCTGGTCGTTCGGCTCGGGCTACGGCGGCAACGCCATCCTCGCGAAGAAGTGCTTCGCGCTCCGGATCGCCTCGGTGCTCGGGCGCGACCAGGGCTGGATGGCCGAGCACATGCTGCTCATCCGCGTCATCGACCCGGCCGGCCGCGCGTACCACGTGGCCGCGGCCTTCCCGTCGGCCTGCGGCAAGACGAACCTCGCGATGCTGCGCCCCACCATCCCCGGATGGAAGGTCGAGACCCTCGGCGACGACATCACGTGGATCCGCCCCGGCGCCGACGGCCGGTTCCACGCGATCAACCCCGAGGCCGGGTTCTTCGGGGTCGCACCCGGCACGGGCGCGTCGACGAACGTCACCGCGGTCGAGACGCTGTGGGGCAACGTGCTCTTCACGAACGTCGCGCTGACCGACGACGGCGACGTCTGGTGGGAGGGCCTCACGGACGAGACGCCCGCGCACCTCATCGACTGGCAGGGCCAGGACTGGACGCCGGACGCGGGCCGCCCGGCCGCCCACCCGAACTCGCGCTTCACCGTGGCCGCCGATCAGGCGCCGTCGATCGCGGACGACTGGGAGGAGGCGGTGCCGCTCGATGCCATCCTCTTCGGGGGCCGTCGCGCGACGAACGTCCCGCTCGTCGTCGAGGCGTTCGACTGGGAGCACGGCGTCTTCCTCGGGTCGACGATCTCGTCGGAGCGCACCGCAGCGGCCGAGGGCACCGTGGGCGAGCTGCGCCGCGACCCGTTCGCGATGATGCCGTTCTGCGGGTACAACATGGCCGACTACTTCGGGCACTGGCTCGACATGGGCGGCAAGGCCGAGCAGCTCCCGCGGATCTTCCAGGTCAACTGGTTCCGCAAGGGCGCCGACGGCCGCTTCCTCTGGCCCGGGTTCGGCGAGAACTCGCGCGTGATCGACTGGATCATCCGTCGCCTGCAGGGCGAGGTCGAGGCCGTGCCGTCCGCCATCGGCCTGCTGCCGGTCGTCGCCGACCTCGACCTCGACGGCATCGATGTGCCCGCGGCCGACCTCGAGGAGCTCTTCGAGGTCGCCCCGACGTCGTGGCTCGCCGAGGCGGCGCTCACCGAGGAGTTCTACGACACGTTCGGCGACCGGGTCCCGACCGCGCTGCGGGCGCAGCTCGCGGCTCTTCGCGAGCGTCTCGAGTCCGCGAAGGCCTGATCCGCACAGACGGCCTTCCGCCGCGTCCACCCGGACCGCACGCCGGGTGACGCACCCCAGCGGCCCGCCCCCTTCCGATCCGGGGCGGGCCGCTTCATGCTCGGCTCACGCGCGCAGGATGGCCATGGCCCGGTCGACCGCGGCGCGCGCGTCGGATGCGTCGATCGGAGCGTCGGCGAAGAGCTCGATCTGCGCGTCGCCCGTCGCCCGCTGCGCCATCGCGGGCGGCTTCCACACGCCGACGATCTCGCCGTCGTGCACGATGAGGGGCCGCACCATGCCGTTGGCGCCGGGACCTGCGGCCGCGAGCGCCTCGGGGGATGCGGTCACGGTGCGGTCGGCGTAGGCGATGTAGAACTCCTCGAACGTCGGCAGGGCGAACGTCCGCGCGGCGTCGGGAGCGGTGCGCGGTGGCGCGCGAGACGCGTAGAGCGGCTCGTCGGCGTCGCGGACGACCCTCACCCGATCCGCCGCGGCGGCAGCGGCCGCGCGTGCCGTGGTGAGCGGGAGCCCGGCCCACCAGGCGAAGTCGCGCGCCGTGGCCGGTCCGTGCCCCGCGATGTAGCGCGCGAAGAACTCGGCGAGCGGGTCGGCGGGCGATGCGGACTCGCGGATCCACTCCTCGGCGAGGACGAGGTGCTGCTCGCGCGGCTCGACGCCGTCGCGATGGACGACCGGGCCCCAGACGAGGACGCCGTGGAGCGCGAGCGTGACGATGAGGTGGTAGCCGCGCTGACCGGCCGTCGAGATGCCGCCCGACTCCCAGACCGCGGCGATCTCCGCGCGGGTCAGGCGGCCGCCGCCGCGCAGGGCGCCCACGGCGAGCTTCTCGGCGCGCGCGATGTCGTCGTCGGCGATGCCCAGGTCGCGCAGCCGCTTCGCGTCGGCCTGCAGCATCCGCGCGGCGGTGACCGACAGCATCCAGCCGAGGTCCTCGGCCGCGACGGTGTGCAGCGTGCCGCGCTGCGTCCACGCGCGCACGAGTGCGCCGCGGTCGTAGGCGCGGTCGACGGCCGACACCCCTGCGCCGCGTGTCCGCGCGGCGAGAGCCAGCCGGCCGCCCCAGAAGTCCTG
Organism: Microbacterium barkeri; assembly: GCF_027921765.1. Taxonomy (GTDB): domain Bacteria; phylum Actinomycetota; class Actinomycetes; order Actinomycetales; family Microbacteriaceae; genus Microbacterium; species Microbacterium barkeri. The sequence continues at coordinate 72,663 of NZ_BSEJ01000009.1, read as the reverse complement.
GGACTGGGTGGCGGTCAGATGGCGGGCGGCGTCGACGGGTGTGCGCGCGGGAGCGACGAGCCGGTGGTGGCGCAGGCGCGCTCGCCGCAGGGCGGGGAGATCCATGCCGCCCATCCTGCACGTGGCCGCCGACATCGGGGAAGGCGACTCACACGAGCAGCTGGTGCTTCGCGAGATCGCGGTAGAGCGGCACGCTCGCGACGAGCTCCGAGTGCGTGCCCTGGCCGATCACCCGGCCGCGATCGAGCACGATGATGCGGTCGCTGTCGACGACGGTCGAGAGGCGGTGCGCGATCACGATGAGCGTGCGCCCCTCGGCGACCGCGTCGATCGCCTCGCGCATCCTCTGCTCGTTGACGCCGTCGAGGGACGACGTCGACTCGTCGAGGAGCAGGATGGGCGGAGCCGCGAGCAGCGCGCGGGCGATCGCGAGCCGCTGGCGCTCGCCTCCGGACAGCATGACACCGTCCTCGCCCACCGGGGTGTCGATCCCGAGCGGGCTGCGGTCGACGATCTCGCCGAGGTTCACGGCGCGCAGCACGCGGTCGCAGTCGGCGTCGCTCGCGTCGGGCGAGGCGAGGCGGAGGTTGTCGGCGAGAGTGCCGGCGAGCGTCGGCGCGTCCTGCTCGACGTATCCGAAGTGCGCCCGCAGCTCGGCGCGGGGCAGGTCGCGGATGTCGACGCCGTCGAGGAGGACCGCGCCGCCCGTCGGGTCGTAGAAGCGCTCGATGAGCGAGAGGATGGTCGACTTGCCCGCGCCGGATGGGCCGACGAGCGCCACGCGCGCGCCGTGCGGCACCTCGAAGGAGACGCCGCGGAGCACCTCGCGGTCGGCCTCGCTCGGCGCCTGCGCCGCCTCCTCGTCGAGCGCCCCCGTCTCGAGGTGCGCGCGCTCGATCGCCCGCTGCGCCTCGCGCGCCGCCTCCTCGCGTGCCGCGACCGCCGCCGCGGGGTAGGCGAAGCGCACGTCGCGGAAGGCGATCGCCGGCGCCGCGCCATCCGCGGTCGCCGGTGTCGCGCCATCCGCTGCCGTCGCGCCCTCGCCATCCGCTGCCGTCGCGCCCGTGCCATCCGCTGCAGGAGAATCCGCCCGCTGCAGGAGGATTCCCGCGGAGGGGTCCTGCTCTCGCGCGTCCGTCCTGCCGCCGCGCGGGGTCGCCGGCGCGGCGTCGGCGCGGACGCGGTCGTCGGCGTCCTCGGTGGGGAGGTCGAGGACCTCCTGGATGCGCCCGAGCGCGCCGAGCGCCTGGCCGACGCTCGCGATGGCACCGAACGCCGAGGCGAGGGGCATGATGAGGAGGAAGAGGAACATCACGAACGTGACGAGGCTCGCGATCGTGAGCGCTCCCGATGCGACGCGCATGCCGCCGACGCCGAGCACGACGAGCAGCGAGACCTGCATCGCGATGCCCGCGACGGGGACGACGAGCGCAGAGGCCTTCGCGACGCGGATGCCGGCGTGGTACGCGGCGGTCGCCATCGCGCCCACCGACTCCTGCTCGCGATCGGTCGCTCCCGCCGCGCGGATGGTGCGGATGGATCCGATCACGCGCTCGACACCGCTCGAGAGCTCGCCCACGCGCTCCTGCTGCGCGGCCGATGCGGCGCGGATGCGACCGGACAGGAGCCCGACGGCCGCACCGGAGACGCCGATGACGCCGACGATCGTCAGCAGCAGCACGGGGTCGATGAAGAGCATCGCCACGAGCGCGCCGACGAACAGGAGGGCGTTGCCCACGCTGTCGGCGAGGCCCTGGGTGAGGACGGCGTAGAGCAGCGTCGTGTCGGTGCCGACGCGCGAGACGAGGTCGCCGGTGCGCCGCGCGTCGAACTCGCTCACCGGGAGGTGGAGGATGCGCGCGATGAGGCGGCGCCGGCTCGAGTGGACGACCGCGGTGCCCGTGCGCTGCAGGAGGTAGTGCTGGTACGCGCCCACGGCGCTCGAGGCGAGGACGAGGAGGACGAGAGCCCACAGCAGCCACCCGAGAGGTGAGCTGGCCTGGACGCGGTCGATCACCTGCCCGATGAGGAGCGGCTGGACGAGCGTCGCGACCGCCTCGACGATGCTCAGCACCGCGACGACGACGAGCACGCCGCGGTGCTCCAGGAGGAAGGGCAGCAGCTGCCGGAACGACGCGCGCGGTCCTTCCTCTGCACGCGGTCGCGCGAAGAGCGAGCGGCGTGCGCGCGGGGCGGTCTGGCTCACGGGGTCTCCTTCCGAGGTGCGCGGGGGATCGCCGAGCGCACCTCAGCCAGCCTAGGCAACCGCCCCGCGCATCGGCTCAGCGTCGGGAGGCCGCTGCGACCGCCGCGTCGTCGTCGAGGTCGACGTCCTTCGTCTCCTTGCCGATGAGGAGCGCGACGAGCGTGAGCACGCCGGCCGCGGCGAGGTACACGCCGACGAGCCAGGGGTTGCCGCCGCCGAGGGCCCACAGACCCAGCGCGATCGAGGGCGCCACGGCGGCGCCGAGGATCGATGCGACGTTGTACGACACGGCCGAGCCGGTGTACCGCACGTTGGTCGGGAACAGCTCGGGAAGCAGCGCGCCCATGGGCCCGAACGTCATGCCCATGAGGAGGAATCCGAAGATGAGGAACGCCTGCACGAGCGCACCCGTGAACTTCTCCTGGCCCTGCGGCAGGAGGAAGACGACGAAGAGCAGACCGAACACGATGATCGCGGTCGTGACCCAGATGAGGAGGCGGCGGCGTCCGACCGAGTCGGCGAGCGGTCCCGAGAGCAGCGTGCAGAGGCCGAAGAACACGACGCCGATGATCTGCATGAGCACGAAGTCGACGTACGTGAACCCGAGCCCGGGCACGAAGGTCGCGGGGTCGACGCCCTCGGGGGCGGTCGCCGGGCGGGTGCCGTACGCGAGCGTGAAGCTCGTCATGAGGTAGAAGAGCACGTAGGTCGCGAGCATGTAGAAGGTGCCCAGGATGAGCGGGCGCCAGTGCGTGCGGACGGTCGCGCCGAGCGGGAACTTCTGGATCGCGCCGGTCTTCTCCGCCTTCGTGAACGAGTCCGACTCGACGAGCTTGAGGCGGACCCAGAGGCCGATGATCACCATGACGGCGGAGAAGAGGAACGGGATGCGCCAGCCCCACGCGAGGAACGCCTCCGATGCGAGGCCACCCTCGCCGGGCAGGGCGAAGTTGATCACGAGGAAGAGGGTGTTCGCGATGATGAAGCCGATCGGCGCGCCGAGCTGGGGGAACGTCCCGTAGAGGGCGCGCTTGCCGGCGGGCGCGTTCTCGGTCGCCACGAGCGCGGCGCCCGACCACTCGCCGCCCAGCGCGAAGCCCTGCGCGAGCCGCAGGATGAGCAGGAGGAGCGCTGCCCACGCGCCGATGAGCTGGTACGTCGGCAGCAGGCCGATGAGGAAGGTCGAGATGCCCATCGTGAGCAGCGATGCGACGAGGGTCGCCTTGCGTCCGAACCGGTCGCCGAAGTGGCCGAAGACGATCGCCCCGACCGGGCGCGCGAGCATCGCGGCGCCGAAGGTCGCGAACGACGCGAGCAGCGCCGTGGTCTCATTGCCCGTGGGGAAGAAGAGAGCAGGGAAGACGAGCACGGCCGCCGTCGCGTAGGCGTAGAAGTCGTAGAACTCGATCGTCGTGCCGACGAGGCTCGCGGTGATGACGCGGCCGCGCGTGTTCGCGGGCGTGGCGGCGGCGGGGGCGTCGGGACTCTGTGCTGCGGTGGATGTCATGGAGATGCCTGTCCGGAGGGAAGACGGCGGCGCGGAGGGCGCTCGCCGGGGAGACGGCGTCGGCGTCGTCGCCGGCTGGATGGCCGTCTCGACGCGCGGACGCGATCGTCAAGTCTACGCGCCCTCAGCAATACGGAGACCGCGACGGCCCCTCGCGCGAAAGGTGCGCAGAGGGGCCGTCGTGCGTGCCGGAGCCGGTGGGCGGAATGCTCAGCGGCCCGAGGGCTCGGATGCGGTCACCAGATGACCGCGATCGTCGCGTTCGCGAGCGTGAGGATGCCGACAAGCCAGAACAGCGCGGGCGGCGTCTGCGCGCCGCGCTTCTGCCGTGCGGACAGGATGCCGAGGAGCGCGCCGATCACGAGGAGCACGACGAGCTTGACGCCGATCTTGGCGTAGTTCAGGTCGCCGTCCACGCCCCACGGCGCGGCGAGAGCGAGACCCGCGAGACCGGCGATCGCGAGCCCCCAGTGCATGAGCCGCGTGACGTGCGTCCGCCGGTTCGCGACCTCGACGAGCCACGAGCCGAAGAGCGTCGCGAAGCCGACGAGGTGGATGACGATGACGATGCTGCGCAGGATCTCCATGAGCACACCCTACGGGTTTTCTACGATATGTAGAAGGAAGGTCGCCCTCAGCCGCGGAGCGCGCGCAGCGTGAGCGCCGTGCGCAGCGCCGCGTCGGCCGCCTCTGCGCCCTTGTCCTCCTTCGAGCCAGGCAGGCCCGCGCGGTCGAGGCCCTGCTGCTCATCGTCCAGCGTGAGCACGCCGAAGCCGACCGGCTTGCCGGTGTCGAGCGCGACGCGCGTGAGGCCATCCGTCGCGGCGTTCGAGACGAAGTCGAAGTGGGGCGTTCCCCCGCGGATGATGACGCCGAGGGCGACGACCGCGTCCGCGCCCGCCTCGAGCGCCGCCTTCGCGACGACCGGGAGCTCGAACGAGCCCGCCACGCGCACGAGCGTCGACTCGGCGCCCGCCGCGTCGAGGGTGCGCTGCGCCCCTGCGATGAGCCCGTCGGTGATCTCGTCGTGCCACGTGCCCGCGACGATCGTCACGCGCAGGCCCTCCGCCGCGATGCCGCCCTTCTCGGGCGCTCCCTTGCCGCTCACTTCTCTGCTCCTTCGTGCATCTGGGCGACCGCCGCGGCGAGCGCCTCCTCGCCGATCACGTGACCCATCCGGTCGCGCTTCGTCTCGAGGTACTGGTGGTTGTTGGGTCCGACGCCGACGATCAGCGGCACCTGCTCGACGACCTCGAGCCCGAGGGCGCGCAGCTGGCTGACCTTGTCGGTGTTGTTCGTGAGGAGGCGGATGCGCTCGACGCCGAGATCGGCGAGGATGCCCGCGGCCGCCGCGTAGTCGCGCGCGTCGGCGGGGAGTCCGAGCGCCGTGTTGGCGTCGACGGTGTCGAGGCCGCGCTCCTGCAGCGCGTAGGCGCGCAGCTTGTTGATGAGGCCGATGCCGCGCCCTTCGTGCCCGCGCATGTAGATGACCACGCCGCCGTCCTGCTCGATCGCGTCGAGCGCGGCGTCGAGCTGGGGGCCGCACTCGCACTTGAGCGAGCCGAACGCCTCGCCCGTGAGGCACTCCGAGTGCACGCGCACGAGCGGCGCGTCGTCGGTGAGGTCGCCCTTGACGACCGCGAGGTGGTCGGTGCCGGTGATCCGGTCCTTGTATGCGAGGAAGCGGAAGACGCCGTGCGAGGTCGGGACGGTGGAGTCCGCGCGCAGGCTCACCTGGCGGCGGAACGGCGTGACGGGCTCCGCCGACGGGTCGTTCTCCTCGAGGTAGGCGATGAGCTGCTCGATCGTGACGACAGGGAGCCCCTCGCGCTGTCCGAGCTCGATGAGACCGGGGAGGCGCATCATGTCGCCGTCCTCCGCCACGACCTCGCCGATCACGCCGACGGGTGCGAGGCCCGCGAGGCGCATGAGGTCGACCGCGGCCTCGGTGTGGCCCGAGCGCTCGCGGACGCCGCCGGGCACGGCGCGCAGGGGCAGGATGTGGCCGGGGCGGATGATGCTCGTCGGCGTCGACTCCGGGTCGGCGAGAACGTTGACCGTGCGGGCGCGATCGTGCGCGCTGATGCCCGTGGTGACGCCCTCGGCCGCGTCGACGCTCACCGTGTACGCGGTCGACCGCGCGTCCTCGTTCACGGCCACCATGGGCGCGAGGTCGAGGCGGTCGGCCCAGTCCTGGGGCATGGGGGCGCACAGGAAGCCCGAGGAGTACCGCACGGTCCAGGCGATCCACTCGGGTGTCGCGAGCTGCGCCGAGAGGATGACGTCGCCCTCGTTCTCGCGGTTCTCGTCGTCGGCCACGAGGACGGGGCGGCCCGCCCGGAGCGCCTCGAGCGCCTCGGGGATGGTCGACAGCTGGCTGGCAAGGCTCATCGCGAGCCTCCTTCGGGGGTGGAGCGGAGGATGACGAAGTCGGCGGGCGGAACGTCGTACGTCGCGAAGGACGACTCGTGACCCGTCCCGGCCTCGCGCTGGGCGGTCGCGACGGCCGCGCGGACGGGCGCGGGGGTCGCCTGCTGCGCGCCGAAGGACAGCAGCCGCTGCACGTGGCGCGCGAGGATGTCGGTCTCGAGGTTGACGGCGTCGCCGACGCGGCGCTCGCCGAGGGTCGTCGCCTCGAGCGTCTCGGGGATGAGCGACACCTCGAACCACGGCGTCGGCTCGTGGGCGGGGCTGACGGCGCTCACGGTGAGCGAGACGCCGTCGACCGCGATCGAGCCCTTGTCGACGACGAGGGGCGCGAGCTCGGCGGGGAGCGCGATGCGCACGACGCGCCACTGCTCGCCGGGCCGGACGTCGACGACCGTTCCCGTGCCGTCGATGTGCCCCTGCACGATGTGGCCGCCGAGCCGGCCGCCCGAGGCCGTCGCCCGCTCGAGGTTGACGGGGGTGCCCGTCCGCGCCGCGTCGAGCGTCGACATGTCGAGCGTCTGCTTCATGACGTCTGCCGTGAAGCCCTCGTCCGTCCAGTCCACGACCGTGAGGCACACGCCGCTCACCGCGATCGAGTCGCCGTGGTGCACGTCCTCGATCACGCGCGGGGCGTGGAGCGTGAGGCGCACGCCGTCGCCGGAGGGCTCGATCGCCGTGATGCGGCCGATCTCCTCGATGATGCCGGTGAACATGTCAGCTGCCTCCTTCGGGGGCTTCGGGGGCCGGGCGGGCCACGACGAGGAGGTCGGAGCCGAGGCGGTCGACCTGCTCGACGGCGAGGCGCCGCTGCCGGGAGATGGTGGGGACGCCGATCTCGCCGAGCGCGAGCCGCGGACCGCCGAGGAGGGTCGGCGCGAGATAGACGAGGACGCGGTCGGCGAGTCCCGCAGCGAGGAACGCGCTCGCGAGCGTCGGCCCGCCCTCGACGAACACGCGGTGGAGCCCGCGCTCGTGGAGGTCGTCGAGAACGGCGCGCAGATCGCGCGTGCGGTAGTGGATCGCCTCATGCGGATGGCGGCGGATGGCCGCTCCGTCGGGGATGTCGGCGGTGCCGATCACGACGGGGACGGGCTGCGCGGGGTGCAGGGCGTCGCCGTCGCGGGCCGTGAGAGCAGGGTCGTCGGCGAGCAGGGTGCCCGACCCGACGACGATCGCATCGGCCTGCGCCCGCCGGACATGGACATCCGCTCGCGCCTCGGCTCCCGTGATCCACTGGCTCGTGCCGTCGGCCGCGGCCGCGCGGCCGTCGAGGCTCTGGGCCCACTTGATCGTGACGTGGGGGCGGCCGAGCCGTCGCGCCGTCAGCCACGAGTCGAGAAGCGCATGGGCCTCGGGCGCCATGAGGCCGCTCTCGACGCTCACGCCCGCGGCGCGGAGGCGATCGCCGCCTCCGCTCTCGACATCGCCCGGGTCGTCCAGTGCGTACACGACGCGCGCGACGCCCGCGGCGATGAGGGCCTCGGAGCAGGGGCCCGTGCGGCCGGTGTGGTTGCACGGCTCGAGCGTCACGACCGCCGTCGCGCCGCGGGCCGCGCCCGGGGCGAGGTGCGAGAGCGCGTCGACCTCGGCATGCGCGGTCCCGGCCCCATGGTGCCAGCCCTCGGCGATCACATCGCCGTCGGGGGAGAGGATGACCGCGCCGACCTGCGGGTTCCGGCTGCGCGGCCCGCGGCGCGCGAGCTCGAGCGCGCGGGCCATCGCCCGCTGCTCCGCGTCGCTGAACGCCATCCGAACCTCCTGCAGGCACCCCGGGGTTCGCGAACGGCGCCCTCGACGGGCGACGTCACGTGCTGCCTCTCATCCGGACTCGCAGGCTGCGCCTGCATCACCGTCGGTTCCGGAATCCCACCGGATCGGCCCCCGCCATCAGGACGGGGGTTCGCGGACTGTCACCGCCGGTTCGGATTCTCACCGACCCCGGAGCACGTTCTGTGCACTCAGCATAATCAACCGCGAGCGTGCGCCGTTATTCCCGGCGGCGTATGCGTCGCCCTATTTCAGCAGGCGCGACAGCCGGCGGTCGGCGAGGACCTTGCCGCCCGTCTGGCACGTCGGGCAGTACTGGAAGTCGGTGTCAGCGAAGAAGACGCTGCGGATGGTGTCTCCGCAGACGGGGCAGGCCTCGCCCGATCGCGCGTGCACGGCCATCCCGCGCCGCTTCGCGTCCTTGAGATCGGCCGGCGGCTTGCCCGAGGCCGTCGCGACGGCGTCGGCGAGGGTCGCGCGGAGCGCGTCGTAGAGGCGGTCGACTTCGGCGTCGTCGAGGTTCGCCGCGAGCGCGTAGGGCGACATCCGTGCGGCATGCAGGATCTCATCGGAGTAGGCGTTCCCGATGCCCGCGATCACGGACTGGTCGCGCAGGAGCCCCTTGATCTGCGTGCGGCGCCCGCGCAGCAGCTCTGCGAGAGCGTCGCGGTCGAAGCCGTCGCCCAGCGGATCGGGGCCGAGGCGCGCGATGCCGGGCACGTCGCCGATCGCCCGGACGACGTACACCGCGAGCGACTTCTTCGTGCCGGCCTCGGTGAGGTCGAAGCCCGAGCCGTCGTCGAACCCGATCCGCAGGGCGATCGGCGAGCGGCCCGGCTTGATCACGGTCGCCGGCAGCGTCTCGTGCCAGCGCAGCCATCCGGCCTTCGCGAGGTGGAAGACGAGGTGGAGACCGCCCTCGAGCTCGAGGTCGACGAACTTGCCGTGGCGCTGCGCGTCGCGCACGCGGGCGCCGACGATCGCGTCGATCGGAGGATCGTAGGTCTTGAGCGCCGCGATCGCGGCCACCTGGGCCTTGACGACAGCGCGCCCTGACGTGCGCTCGCGCAGATAGCGCACGAGCCCCTCCACCTCCGGCATCTCGGGCATGCCGCCATCCTCGCACCGCGCACGGACATCCGTCACGGGCTGGACAGGGCGACGCCGATGCGACACTGGATCCGTGATCGCCGACCTCGCGCTGCTGCCCGTCGTCCTCGAGTCCCGCCTGGGGGAGGTGACGCTGCGCGCGGCCCGCGAGGAGGATCTCGACGCGCTCATGGCGCTGCTCGCGGACGACGAGGTGAGCGCCGCGCGCGGCGACGTCGCCGCGGAGGAGGACCGCCCCGCCTACGCGGCCGCGCTCACGGCCATCCAGGCCGACCCCGCGAACGCGCTGCTCGTCGCGGAGTCCGCCGATGGCGCCCTCATCGGGACGCTCCAGCTCACCCGCATCCCGGGAATGGCCCGTCGCGGCGCGACCCGGCTGCTCGTCGAGGCCGTTCGCGTGCGCTCCGACCTGCGCTCATCGGGCGTCGGCTCGGCGATGATGCGGTGGGTCGTCGACGACGCGGCGCCGGCGCTCGGCTGCGCACTCGTGCAGCTGACCTCGGACTCCGCGCGCGTCGCGGCGCACCGCTTCTACGAGCGCCTCGGATTCGTCGCCTCGCACGTCGGCTTCAAATACCGCGTCGTGTAGGGGCCCGGGCGCGTTCGCCGCCCGGGACAGAGCGCAGGAGTTTCTGCGGGGCGGCGAGCAGCGGCCCCCGAGAATCCGCGCCCCGTCGGCGGCTGCGCGCGCGAAGTTCCTGCGTTGTGTCCCGCTCCCCGCGCCGACGCGTCGTGCACAGACGGCGTGTTGGGGTGAAGATCTCCACAGGTCCGACTCTCGCGTCTCCCCGCCGCTGTCGCCACGGGCACGATGCCGTCATGGCAGGAGGCAGCACCGCCGAAGCGCGGAGGAAGGCGCGGAGGCCGCCGAGGTCGTTCTCCTTCGCCGCGCTGCGCGCGCGGGGGATGAGCCGACGGACGATCCGGCGCAGGGTCGCGGAGGGCGAGTACGTGCGCGTGCGGCGAGACGTGTACGTCGAACGCGGGGAGTCGGAGGACATCCTTCGGGCAGCGCGGGTCGGAGGCCGACTGGACTGCGTCTCGGCGATGCGGGAGCGGGGCGTCTTCGTGCGCGAGCGCGGAGGACTGCACATCCAGGTGGATCCGCGCAGCGGCCGACTCGCATCGCCCGAGGATCGCAAGCAGTGCCTCGCGGCAGTGCACGGCGTCGTCGTGCACTGGCGAGACGACCCGGCGCCCGACCACGACCTCCTTGCCGACCCCGTCGCCTCTGCCGCGCGTGCCGTGCGCTGCCAGCATCCGCGCGACGCCGTGGCCACGATCGACAGTGCGCTCCACCTCGGGGTGATCCGCGCTGATCAGATCGACGCGCTGTTCGCGCTCCTCCCTGCGCGCTGCGCCGCGCTGCGTCCGCTCATCGACGGCCGGGCGGAATCCGGCGCCGAGTCGCTCGCGCGCCTGGCGCTCCGCGTGCTCGGCCGGTCGATCGACCTCCAGGTGCGCATCGACGGGGTCGGCCGAGTCGACCTGCTCGTCGACGGATGGATCGTCGTCGAATGCGACGGCAAGGCGTTCCACGAGAGCTGGGCGGCCCAGCTGGAGGACCGCCGCCGCGACCTCGCGCTCGCCGCGCGCGGCTATGCGTGCGTCCGGGTCACGGCGATGACGGTCTTCGAGGAGCGGCACGTGCTCGTCGCCGCGGTCCGCGGGCTCCTGCGCGCTCGCCGCTGAGCGGACCGGCGGGACAGAACGCAGGAGATCCGTCCGAGCAGAGGCTGCCGGCACGCGGGATCACGCGGCCGTCGGCAGCGAAGGGCGAGAGAACTCCTGCGCTGTGTCCCGGCAGCCCTCAGCGCAGAGCGGACGACGCCGCCGTGCGCGGACCGGAGACGCGGATGGGCCGCCGACGGCGCCGGCGGATCGACAGCGACGCGGTCCTCGGCTCGAGCACCGGCCATTCGACGGGGGAGCGGTCGTCGCTCGCCACGAGGCCCGCGATCCACGCGTCCTCGCGCTCGGCGGAGGCGCGGATGCCGCGGCGCCGCGTGCCCTCGAACCGGAACCCGAGCGAGCGTGCGAGGCGGGCGGACGGCTCGTTCCCGGCGACCGCGTGCCACTCGATCCGCTCGAGGCGCATGGGGCCGAGGGCGAAGTCGACGACCGCGCAGCCGGCCTCGGCGCCGTAGCCGCGCCCGCGCGCGTCGGCGGAGATCCAGTAGCCGAGCTCGGCCGAGCCGTCCCCGATCCGGTGCAGGCCGATCATCCCGACGAGACCCTCGGCGTCGTGGATCGCCCAGGTGATCTCCTCGCCGGCGCTGCGCCGCTCGGCGCAGAGCACGACGAACTGCTCGGCGTCCTCCCGCGTGTAGGGGGACGGCACGTTCGTCCACCGCTGCACCTCGGTGTCCTGGCAGGCGAGGTGGATGGCCTCGACGTCGTCCTCGGTCGGCGGCGTGAGAGTCAGGCGGGCGGTCCGCAGCATCAGCGCATCACGCACGGCGCAGCAGTCCGACGCGGTCGTACACGGTGCTCAGGGTCTCGTCGGCGACGGCCGCGGCCTTCTCGGCGTTGACGGCGAGCACGCGGTCGAGCTCGGCGGGGTCATCGAGCAGCTCGAGGGCCCGCGCGCGGACCGGCTCGAACTCGGCCACGACGACGTCGCGCAGGCCCTTCTTGAAGTCGCCGTACCCGCGGCCGGCGTACTCGTCCTCGATCGAGGGGATCTGACGGCCGGTGAGGGCCGCGTAGATCGTGAGGAGGTTCGAGACGCCGGGCTTGCCCTCGCGGTCGTAGGCGACGACGCCGTCGTTGTCGGTCACGGCGCGCATGATCTTCTTCGCCGTGACGTCGACGTCGTCGAGCAGCCACAGCACGCCCGCGTGCGACTCCGCCGACTTCGACATCTTCGCCGAGGGGTTCTGCAGGTCGTAGATGCGCGCCGTCTCGGCCTGGATCACCGGCTCCGGCACGCGGAACGTCTCGCCGTAGCGCGCGTTGAAGCGCTCGGCGAGGTCGCGCGTGAGCTCGACGTGCTGCTTCTGGTCGTCGCCGACCGGGACGACGTGCGTCTGGTAGAGCAGGATGTCGGCGGCCATGAGCACGGGATACGTGAAGAGGCCCACGCTCGTCGCGTCGGCGCCGTAGCGCTGCGACTTGTCCTTGAACTGCGTCATGCGGCCGGCCTCGCCGAAGCCGGTGATCGTGGAGAGGATCCAGGCGAGCTCGGCGTGCGCGCGCACGTGCGACTGCACGTACAGCGTCGACCGCGACGGCTCGATGCCGGCCGCGATGTACTGCGCGGCTGTGCGGCGGGTCTTCTCGCGGAGCTCGGCCGGATCGTTCGGCTGGGTGAGCGCGTGCAGGTCGACGACCGAGAAGAACGCGTCGTACGTGTCCTGCATGTCGCGCCACTGCAGGAGAGCCCCGATGTAGTTGCCGATCTGGAGCGAATCGGCCGACGGCTGCATTCCCGAGTAGAGGCGCGCTTTCTGAGTCACCGGACGATTCTAGACGCCGTCAGACCCCGGGAGCGTGCGTCTCGATCGCGACGATGCCCGCCCCGGGGTTCGTCGCCGAGAGGTGCACGACCGCGAAGGCGCCGGGGTCGAGACCCGCCGCGCTCTCGAGACGGGGCCCGTGGACGGTTCCGGTCGCGAGCGCCAGCTCCCGCATGAGGGCGGGGATCACGGGCCGATGGCTGCAGATGACGGCGGGCTTGCCCGACCGCACCCGACGGCCGACGACCTCGCGGGCATCCGCCGTGCCGGCATCCCATGCGTCCTCGCTGATGAGGGGCGTCTCGACGATCCGGCGGCCGATCGCCTTCGACAGCGGCGTCACCGTCTTCACGCACCGCTCGGCGTCGCTCGAGACGATCTTGCGGACGCCGAACGCGCGCAGCGCCCCGACGATCGCCTTCGCCTGCTCCTTGCCGCGGGTCTGCAGCGGACGGGCGGCGTCCTCGCCGCCCCATTCGTCGCGCGCGACGGCCTTCCCGTGCCGCAGCACGACGACCGGGAACGTGCGGAGGCTCGCGGCGCGGCGCAGCCGCTCGAAGCGATCGAGGATGTCCTGGTCGACCGGGTAGCTGAGGCGCTTGCGCGCCGCGCCGACGGTGACCCACTCGAGCCCGGCGATCTCCTTGTTGGGCACGAACGTGCTGGCGCGGATCGCCTCCTGCGTCGCCTCGGCGGCCCAGTAGTGCACGATCTTCTCGCGCCCGGACGGCTGGATGTAGACCGACTGGCCCACCGACGGGCCGAGCGACACCCGCAGGCCCGTCTCCTCGTGGATCTCGCGCACGGCGGTCTCCGCGAGCATCTCTCCCGGATCGAGCTTGCCCTTCGGGAGGGAGATGTCGCGGTACTTGCCGCGGTGCACGAGCAGGACGAGGAGCTCGCCGTCGAGCTCGCGCCACACCACGCACCCCGCGGCGTACACGGGTCGATGCGCTGACGTCATCGAGTCGCGCGCGGACGCCGTCGTCGCTGGATCGCTGCCATGGTCTTATCCTGCACGTCGGCGAGGGGCTTGCCGTTCTCATCGAGGTGGTGGCGCGTCCACACGCCCTCGGCGCCGAGGTGCCAGGTCGCGCTCGCGTCATCCATCCCGAGGTCGAAGAACGCCTGCAGCTCCTTGACGTGCTGCGGCTTCGCGACCCGGACGAGCGCCTCGACGCGGCGGTCGAGGTTGCGGTGCATCATGTCGGCGCTGCCGATGTAGACCTCGGGGTCGCCGTCGTTCGCGAACGCGAAGATGCGCGCGTGCTCGAGGTAGCGGCCGAGCACGCTGCGGACGCGGATGTTGTCGCTCACGCCGGGCAGGTCGACACGGAGGCTGCAGATGCCGCGGACCCAGACGTCGACCTGCACGCCCGCGAGCGACGCGCGGTAGAGCGCGTCGATGATCTGCTCGTCGACCATCGAGTTGACCTTGATGCGCACGTGCGCGGGCTTGCCCGCCAGCGCGTTGCGGCGCTCGCGCTCGATGAGGCGCAGGAGGCCCTTGCGGAGGTGGAGCGGCGCGACGAGGAGACGCTTGAACTTCTTCTCGATCGCGTACCCGCTCAGCTCGTTGAACAGGCGGGTGACGTCGCGCCCCACATCGGGGTCGCACGTGAAGAGGCCGAGGTCCTCGTAGATGCGGCTCGTCTTGGGGTTGTAGTTGCCCGTGCCGACGTGCGTGTAGTGGCGCAGCAGGCCCTTCTCCTCACGGATGACGAGGGCGAGCTTGCAGTGGGTCTTGAGCCCGACGAGGCCGTAGACGACGTGCACGCCCGCCTTCTCGAGCTTGCGCGCCCACTCGATGTTGTTGGCCTCGTCGAAGCGCGCCTTGACCTCGACGAGTGCGAGCACCTGCTTGCCGGCCTCGGCCGCGTCGATGAGCGCCTGCACGATGGGGCTGTCGCCCGAGGTGCGGTAGAGCGTCTGCTTGATCGCGAGCACGTGCGGGTCGCGCGCGGCCTGCTCGAGGAACGCCTGCACGCTCGTCGCGAAGGACTCGTACGGGTGGTGCACGAGCACGTCGCCCTTGCGGATGGCGCCGAAGATGTCGGCGCGCGCGTGCTTCGAGTCCGCGTCGGCGGGCTGGAAGGCGAGCGGCGTCACGGGCAGGTGCGGCTTGAACTTCAGCTCGGGCCGGTCGATCTTCCCGAGGCTGAAGAGCGACCGGAGGTCGAGCGGAGACGGGAGGCGATAGACCTCCTGCTCAGAGATGTCGAGCTCGCGGATGAGCAGGTCGAGGGTGACGTCGTCCATGTCCTCGGTGATCTCGAGGCGGATGGGCGGGCCGAACCGGCGGCGCAGCAGCTCCGCCTCGAGCGCCTGGATGAGGTTCTCCGACTCGTCCTCCTCGATCGTCACGTCCTCGTTGCGCGTGAGGCGGAACGCGTGGTGGTCGAGGATCTCCATCCCGGGGAAGAGGTCGGCGAGGTTCTCGGCGATGAGGTCCTCGAGCGCGAGGTAGCGGATGCTGCCGGGCGCGTCGTCCTTCGCGGGAACCTGCACGAGGCGGGGGAGCATCTGCGGCACCTTCAGGCGCGCGAACTCCTCGCGCCCCGTGCGCGCGTTGCGGATGCGGATGGCGAGGTTGAGCGAGAGGCCCGAGATGTACGGGAACGGGTGAGCCGGGTCGACCGCGAGCGGCATGAGCACGGGGAAGACCTGCGCCTGGAAGTACTCGTAGAGGTCGGCGCGCTCGCTGTCGGTGAGCTCGTCCCAGCGGACGAAGTCGATCCCGGCCTCGGAGAGCGCGGGCTTGAGGTCGTCGTTCCAGACGGCCGCGTGGCGCGCCTGCAGCTCGTGCGCGAGCTCGGAGATGTTGGAGAGCACCTTCGCGGGCGCCGTTCCGACGTTCGTCGGGACGGCCAGGCCCGTCACGATGCGCCGCTTGAGGCCCGCGACGCGGACCATGAAGAACTCGTCGAGGTTGCTCGCGAAGATCGCGAGGAAGTTCGCACGCTCGAGGAGCGGAAGCGCCGGGTCCTCCGCGAGCTCGAGCACGCGGTTGTTGAACGCGAGCCAGCTGAGCTCCCGGTCCATGAAGCGATGCTCGGGGAGGCTCGCATCGGGGGCTTCCACGATCTCGTCGAAGTCGTCGTCCTCGGTGTCGAAGCCGGGGTCGACCAGGGGCGCATCCGTCATGTGCCTATCCTGGCACCCGCGGGTGTCGCGCGTGTGAACGGGCGGCGCGTCAGGCCTTCCGCGCTCCCTGCGCCGGCGCGTCCTCGTCGTCCTCCGAGACGTTGAACCGATAGCCGACGTTCCGCACGGTGCCGATGAGCTGCTCGAGGTCGCCGAGCTTCGCGCGCAGGCGCCGAACGTGCACGTCGACCGTGCGGGTGCCGCCGAAGTAGTCGTAGCCCCACACCTCGCTCAGCAGCTGCTCGCGCGTGAACACCCGCGAAGGGTGGGTCGCGAAGAAGTGCAGGAGCTGGAACTCCTTGTACGTGAGGTCGAGCGGCTTCCCGTGCACCTTGGCCGAGTACGAGGCCTCGTCGATCGTGATGCCCGAGGTCTGGACGCGGCTCGAGGTCTCCTCCTCGGTGCGCCGCCCCACCACGAGGCGGATGCGCGCATCGGCTTCGGCGGGGCCGGCCGTCGCGAGGATGACGTCATCGACACCCCAGTCGGGGGAGACGGCCGTCAGGCCGCCCTCCGTCACGATGAGGACGAGGGGCGCGTCGATGCCCGCCGTGTTCAGGATCTTGCAGAGCGCCTTCGCGCCGACGAGGTCGGTGCGCGCGTCGAGGAAGATCGCGTCAGCGCTCGGCGCGTTCACGAGCTGAGCGGCCTCCGCGGGGATCTGTCGCACACGGTGGCTGAGGAGCTCGAGTGCGGGCAGCGCAGAGGCTCCGCCGGGGGCGGAGCTGAGCACGAGGAGCTGAGCCAAGCGAGGTCCTTTCGCCGGCGGCGGGTGCCACGCCGTGCTTCCGATGATAGGGGCAGCCGAAAGTGCGGCGAGACGCCTGCGCGCGCGGCACGCCACCGTGGATCCTGTCGTCCGGGCCCGCGATCGGCGATGATGGAGGGCGTGACCGAACCCGTCCTCGTCCCGCGCAGATTCCCGGTCGGCCTGGCCGTGACCTGGGCGTTCGCCGGCGTGGTCGCGATCGCGATCGGCATCTTCGTGGCGCCCGCCGATCGGTTCGGATGGTTCGCCGTCGGCGCGGGCGCCGCCCTCCTCGTCGCGTTCGCCGCGGAGCTGCGCCTCGGTCGCGCCGAGGGGTTCATCTCGCGGGTCGCCGCGGCGGCGGTCGGCGGGGTCGGGATCATGGGGGTCGTCTCCGCGATCTTCGCGCTCGCCGCGATCGTGCCCGGCTGAGCCCTGCGCGGTCGCCGGGGCGCGCCGGGAGGACTAGAGTGGTGCCATGGATCTCGTCGCCCTCGAACTGTTCTTCGTCGGCCTGCTGGGCCTCGCGAGTCTCGCGATCGCCTTCTGCTCCGGCGCAGTGATCGTCAACCTCTTCCGCGGCCAGCGCTGAGCCGGGGCGGAGCCTCGTGATCGAGATTCCGACCGACCTGCCTGCCGACCTCGTCCCGCTCTCCTGGCTCATCGGAGTGTGGGAGGGGACGGGCGTCATCGACTACCGCGTCGGGGATGCCCACTACGAGGGCGAGTTCACGCACCGCGTCAGCTTCAGCCATGACGGCGGTCCGTACCTCAACTACACGGCCACCGCATGGCTCGCGCCCGAGGGCGAGCGCCCCGCGCAGCAGCTCGTCGCCGAGACCGGCTTCTGGCGCCTCTCGCGTCCGGCGACCGCTGCGACGCCGGGGCCCGGCCTTCTCCCTGCGCTCGAGACGGAGCCGACTCGGACGGCCGACGACGTCGAGCGCCTGCGCACAGCGGGCGGCGGCTTCGAGATCGAGGTCAACCTCGTGCACGCGGACGGCGTGAGCGAGCTCTACCTCGGTCAGGTCAAGGGGCCCCGCATCGACATCGCGACGGACGCGGTCGTCCGCACCGCCGGCGCGAAGCATTACGCCGCCGCGACGCGGATGTACGGCCTCGTCGACGGACACCTCCTGTGGGCGTGGGACATCGCGGCGCTGGGCCGCGAGCTCGGGTCGCACGCCTCCGCGCGCCTCGCCCGCACCGAATAGCCCTGCGAGCGAAGCGAGCCGCTCCCGGTCGTTGAGCGAGCGGAGCGAGTCGAAACGCAGAGCGAAGCGAGCCGCTCCCGGTCGTTGAGCGAGCGGAGCGAGTCGAAACGCGAGCGAAGCGAGCCGAAACGGCGCGGCGCCTCTGTTCGCGCCGTGCCCGAGAATGGGAGCATGACCGATCCCTTCGCCCAGATCCCCGGGGCCGTGCTCTCGGATGACGGCGTCGCCCATTTCGGCGACCCCACGCGGGAGCAGCGCGCCCTCGCCCAGGGGGAGGCGATCGTCCCGCGCGGCGACCGTGCCGTCGTGGCGGTCTCGGGGCCCGAGCGGCTGACGTGGCTCGACTCGATCACGTCGCAGGCCGTCGCGCGCCTCGCGCCCGGCGTGAGCACCGAGCTGCTCGTTCTCGACCCGCAGGGCCACGTCGAGCACGCGGCGGCGGTGATCGACGACGGCGCGACCGCATGGCTCATCGCCGACGCGGCGGATGCCGCCGGACTCGCGAAGTGGCTCGGCATGATGCGCTTCCGCGCGCAGGTCGAGGTGGCCCTGCGCCCCGACCTCCGCGTGGCCGGCTTCGTGCGCGGCGGGGGCGCGGAGCACGCGCTCGCCGACGCGGCCGCCCGGCCGAACGGCGTCGCGCTGGTCTGGCAGGACCCCTGGATGGGAGTGAGCGCGGGCGGATGGCAGTACGCGCGCGCCGAGGAGCATCCGGGCTCCGCGCACGCGTGGGCCGAGGCCATCCTCGAGGAGAGCGCGTGGGCGGATGCCGCAGCGCTCCCGGTCGCCGGGCTGCTCGCCGCGGAGGCGCTGCGGATCGCCGCCTGGCGCCCGCGATGGGCCGCCGAGGTCGACGAGCGGGCGCTGCCGCACGAGAGCGACTGGCTGCGGTCGGCGGTGCACCTCGCGAAGGGCTGCTATCGCGGCCAGGAGACCGTGGCGAAGGTGCACAACCTCGGCCATCCGCCGCGTCGACTGGTGATGCTGCATCTCGACGGCAGCGACAGCGTGCTCCCCGAGCGCGGTGCGCGCGTGCTCGCGGGCGAGGCCGAGGCCGGGCACGTCACGTCGTCGGCGTGGCATCACGAGCTGGGCCCGATCGCGCTCGCGATCGTCGCCCGCCGCATCCCGGAGGGGGAGACGCTCGCGGTCGAGGCCGACGGCGTGCGCGTCGCCGCGGCGCAGGAGGTCATCGTGCCGGGCGACGCGGGCGCGACCGCGGAGGTGCCGCGCATCACGCGCCTGTCGCGCCGCCCGCTCGCGCAGTGACGGCGTAGCGTCGGAACGTGCCCGAGCCGCGTGACGCCCCCGAGACCTCGCCGCTGACCGCGGCGATCCCCGTCACATGGCGCCGCCGCCTCTCCCTGCGGCCGGGGCTCGAGCGCGTGCGCGACTCGGGGGCGGCGATCGCCCAGATCGTCATCGCGGCCACGGGCGCCTTCCTCCTCGCGCACTATCTCCTCGGCCACGAGGCGCCCCTGCTCGCGGCGACGGTGTCGATCTCCTCCCTCGGCCTCGCGCGCGACGCGCGACCGCGCAAGGTCGTCGAGACGGTGCTGGGCATGCTCACGGGCATCCTCATCTCCGAGCTGCTCCGCCTCGTCTTCGGCTCAGGGCCGTGGCAGCTCGCGCTCACGCTCGCCGTCACGCTCCTCGTCGCGCGCTTCCTCATGCCCTCTCCGCAGTTCGCCGTCGCGGCGGCCATCCAGTCCGCGATCGCGATGGTGCTGCCGGCCGGGCCGCTGCCGTTCCTCCGGCTCGCGGATGGGGCGATCGGCGGGGCGCTCGCGATCGTCATGACCGCGCTGCTGCCGCGCAACCCGATGAGCACCGAGCTGCGCGATGCCCGCGTGCTGTTCACGGCGCTCGACGCGGCGATGGGGCGCGTCGTCCAGGGGCTCCGACGCGGCGACGCCGTGCGGGCGGATCGCGGGCTCGAGAAGGCGCGCGGGCTGCAGGGCGATGTCGACGCCTGGCGCACGTCGCTCGAGTCGGCGCAGGCGGTCTCGGCGCTCTCGCCGTTCCTGCGCTCGCGCCGGATCGAGCTCGCCCGCCACGCGCGCGTCCTGCAGAGCGTCGACCTCGCCGCCCGGAATCTGCGCGTCGTCGCGCGGCGCGCGGCCTACGTCGTGCGCGACGGCGAGCCGCGCCCGGCGATCGCCGAGCCGCTCGCCGAGCTCCAGCGCGCGGCGGGCGTCGTCGCGCACGCGCTCGAGGACATCTCCGCCGAGCCCGCGGCGCGAGAGGCGCTCCTCGCGATCGCGCGGCGGCTCGATCCCGCGGCGATGATGCCCGACGCGTCGCAGGGCGAGCTCGCGCTGCTCGCGGCGCTGCGCCCGTTCGCGGTCGACCTGCTCGTCGCGAGCGGTCTCACCCACGCCGAGGCGGCAGCGGCCATCCCGCGCATCTGATCGCGTCGCGCCTCACGCGGGCGCGACGGCCGCCCAGGGGACCGTGAGCTCGCCGAGCCGCCACCGCCGCCGGGTGCCGACGACATCCCATCCGCCGCGGCGCATCGCCTCGACCGTCGCGATCCAGCGCTGCACGGGGCCGAAGGGGGAGAGGTGCGCTGCGCGCTCCCATTCGCCGTCGAGCGCCTGCAGGAACGCGTGCACGCGCTCTCCGGGCACATTGCGGTGGATGAGCGCCTTCGGCAGCCGCTCGGCGACGATGCCGGGGCGCTCGAGATCGGCGAGCCGCAGCGAGACCGTGAAGCGGACGGCCTCTCCGGTCGGCGCGACGTCGACCCACGCGCAGACGCGGCCGAGCTCGTCGCATGTGCCCTCGATGAGGACGCCGCCGGGCGCGAGGCGCTCGGCCATCCGGCGCCACGCCGCAGCGACCTCGTGCTCGTCGTACTGCCGCAGCACGTTGAACGCGCGCACGACGGCAGGCCGCCGCCCGCCCTCCGTCGGGATCTCGAATCCACCGCGTGCGAACGAGACCGCGATGTCGGGCGCGAACACGGTGCGCCCCGCGCGGACGTCGGCCAGCTGCGCCCGCGCTCGCACGACCCGCTCGAGGTCGATCTCGAGACCGCGCACCTCGACATCCGCGCGTGCGCGACGCAGGCGCGCGGCGAGCTCGAACGCCGTCACGCCGCTCGCGCCGAAGCCGAGGTCCACGACGAGCGGGTCGCCGGCGCCGAGGAGCGCGGGGTGCTGCGCGATCCAGCGGTCGACGCGGCGCAGCCGGTTCGTGCCGGTCGTGCCGCGGGTCGGTCGGCCCTCGGTCGTCGGCATGCCTCCATTCTCGCGTGAACGCACGGGGGCCGCGGCATCGGGCCTCGCGTCGCCTCGGTAGCATGTCAGGTATGACGCACACCCTGATCCTGCTCCGCCACGGGCAGAGCGACTGGAACGAGAAGAACCTCTTCACCGGATGGGTCGACGTGCGGCTCACGGAGCAGGGGAAGGCCGAGGCCCAGCGCGGCGGCGAGCTGCTGAAGGAGCAGGGCGTGCTGCCCGACATCCTCCACACCTCCGTGCTGAGCCGTGCCATCCAGACGGCGAACATCGCGCTCGACGCGGCCGACCGCCTCTGGATCCCCGTCAAGCGCTCGTGGCGCCTGAACGAGCGCCACTACGGCGCTCTGCAGGGCAAGGACAAGGCGCAGACGCTCGCCGAGTTCGGCGAGGAGAAGTTCATGGAGTGGCGTCGCTCGTTCGACGTGCCGCCGCCCGTCATCGACCCCGAGGACGAGTACGCCCAGACGCACGACCCGCGCTACGCCGGGATCGACGGCGAGATCCCCGGGACCGAGTCGCTCAAGATCGTCATCGACCGCCTGCTGCCGTACTGGGAGTCGGAGATCGTGCCCGACCTCGCAGCCGGCAAGACCGTGCTCGTCACGGCGCACGGCAACTCGCTGCGCGCGCTCGTGAAGCACCTCGACGGCATCAGCGACGACGACATCGCCGGCCTGAACATCCCGACGGGCATCCCGCTCGTGTACGAGCTCGACGACGACATGAAGCCGACCGGCCCGAGCCGCTACCTCGACCCGGAGGCCGCAGCGGCCGGCGCCGCAGCGGTCGCCGCCCAGGGCAAGAAGTAGCGCGAGAACGACGAAGCGCCCCGCCGACCGGCGGGGCGCTTCGTCGTTCTCGGGTCAGACGCCCGGCGTGCGGTCCACGACCTCGATCTCGGGGTCGGCGGAGCCGGTCCAGTCGCCCGTGGCGAGGTAGACGATCTTCTTCGCGATCGAGACCGCGTGGTCGCCGAAGCGCTCGTGGTAGCGGCTCGCGAGAGCGGCGTCGATGACGTGGCTCGCGTCGCCCGCGAACGCCTCGCTGAGCACCTTCTCGTAGACGGTCGCGTGGAGCTCGTCGATGACGTCGTCGGCGTCGCGGATCTGCGCGGCGTAGGCGAGGTCCTGCGTGCGCAGGAGCTCGACGAGCGTGCGCGCGACCTCGACGTCGAGCTTGCCCATCTTCACGAACGTGCTCTTGAGGCCCTTGGGGATGGCGCGCTCGGGGAAGCGGGAGCGGGCGAGCTGCGCGATGTGCTCGGCGAGGTCGCCCATGCGCTCGAGCGACGCGCTCGTGCGCAGCGCGCTCACGATGATGCGGAGGTCGCGGGCGACGGGCTGCTGCATCGCGAGCGTGTCGATCGCGAGCTCGTCGACCGAGAGGGCCAGCTCGTCGATGCGGACGTCATCGGCGATGACCTCCTCGGCGAGGGCGACGTCGCCGTTCTCGAAGGCGATGGTGGCCTTGTCGATGGCCACCGTGACCAGCTCGGCGATCTCGACCAGCCGGTTCTGGATGTCCTCGAGGGCCTGGTGGAAGACTTCGCGCATCTGGCGAACCTTTCGTCGGTTTCGGGTCTCGGCCGCGCAGCGGCGGCTTCTCACACTGGCCTGTGCGCCTCGCGATTGTCATGCGCGAAGGTGAACGGCCGGTGCCCGGTCGGTGAACAGTGCGTCGGGGCGGCGCCCCGACGAGCCCATTCGTCCAGAGGGGCTCTCGGCTGCACTCTACTCTGGAGACATGGACTCCACGCAGCTCGCGCTGCTCGCGCTCGCCGCAGGGATCATCCTCGGCGTCGGCGTGACCCTGATCGTGGTGCTCGCGTTCCGCGCCAGGGAGCGGGCGCTCCGCGAGCAGAGCCTGGCGCTTCCGCCGGCGCTCACGGCCGCGCTCGACGCGATCGACGACGCGACGGCCGTGATCGACTCCTCGGGTGCCGTCGTCTCGGTCTCGGCATCGGCGACGTGGCTCGGCCTGACACCGGGGCAGGGGCTCGAGCAGCCCGAGCTCCGCGAGCTCGTGAAGGCCGCACGCGGGCTCGGCTCCTCGACCGAGTCGCAGACGCTGCGCATCCGCCGCGGCCGGATCTCCGACGACACCCGGCTCGTCGTCGCGCGCGCGACGACGATCGCCGACCGGCTCACGCTGCTCATCGTGCGCGACATCTCGGAGCAGGAGCGCCTCCAGCAGATGCGGCAGGACTTCATCGCGAACACGAGCCACGAGCTGAAGACGCCGGTCGGGGCGATCGGCCTCCTCGCCGAGGCGATGGAGTCGGCCTCCGACGATCCTGAGCAGGTGCGCCGCTTCGCCGCGCGGATGTCGGCGGAGGCCCAGCGCCTCGGCCAGCTCACGGGGCGCATCATGAACCTGTCCAAGCTGCAGGCCGCGGACGAGCTCACCGAGGTCGGCGACGTCGCGATCGACGAGGTCGTCGCCGCGGCCCTCGAGCAGTACCAGGTGCAGGCCGAGTCGGCGGATGTCGCGCTCGTGCGCGGCGGCGACCGCGGGCTCTTCGTGCGCGGCTCGGCGACCATCCTCGTCGAGGCGCTCGGCAACCTCGTCGCGAACGCCATCGCGTACTCCCCGCGCGGCTCGCGCGTGGGCATCGGCGTGCGCGGCACCGCGGAGGCCGTCGAGATCGCCGTGACCGACCAGGGCATCGGCATCGCGGAGGCCGACCAGCAGCGCGTGTTCGAGCGCTTCTACCGCGCCGACCAGGCGCGCTCGCGCCGCACGGGAGGCACCGGTCTCGGCCTCTCGATCGTGAAGCACGCGGTGAATCGGCACGGCGGCGAGGTGCGGCTCTGGTCGCAGCCCGATCGCGGGTCGACATTCACCATCAGGCTCCCGCGCACGGAGGCCCCGCTCGTCGGCGCCGAGTCCGCGAAACGCAAGAGGAAGGGCGCCCGCGCGGTCGACGCCGCGTGACGAGGCGCCACGGAAGGAAAGAGAACGAATGACGCGTGTTCTGCTCGTGGAGGACGAACCCGACCTCGCCGACCCGCTCGCCTACCTGCTGCGGCGCGAGGGCTACGAGGTCGAGATCGCCGAGGACGGAGACGCCGCGCTCGCGGCGTTCCGGGACCAGGAGCCCGACGTCATCCTGCTCGACCTCATGCTCCCCGGGATGCCGGGCACCGAGGTCTGCCGCCAGGTGCGCACGACGTCGGCCGTGCCGATCATCATGCTGACGGCCAAGGACTCCGAGGTGGACATCGTCGTCGGGCTCGAGCTCGGCGCCGACGACTACGTCACGAAGCCGTACTCGGCGCGCGAGCTCCTCGCGCGCATGCGGGCGGTCATGCGCCGCTCGCTGCAGGCGGAGGCCGACCTCGACGAGCGCGTGCTCGAGGGCGGCCGCGTGACGCTCGACATCGACCGCCACACGGTGTCGGTCGACGGCGAGCAGATCAACATGCCGCTCAAGGAGTTCGAGCTGCTCGAGGTGCTCATGCGCAACGCGGGCCGTGTGCTCACGCGCGGCCAGCTCATCGACCGCGTGTGGGGCAGCGACTACTTCGGCGACACCAAGACGCTCGACGTGCACATCAAGCGCATCCGCTCGCGCATCGAGAAGGTGCCCAGCGAGCCGGTCATGCTCGTGACCGTGCGCGGCCTCGGCTACCGCTTCGAGGGCTGACCCCAGGACGCGAAGAAGGGCCGAGCGGGAGGATCTCCGCTCGGCCCTTCTTCACGCCATCGGGCGTCGGGTCAGTGGCCCTCTTCGCCGTGCTCGGCGGGGGCTTCCTTCTCGCAGTCGCTCGCGCCGCCGCCGGGCACGAGGTCGGCGAACTGCTCGAGGCAGCCGTCGAGCACCGGGACCTCGGTGAGGACGCCCTCGGCGTCGCCGGACTGGAAGTAGACGGGGAGCGTCGAGCCCGCGGGGGAGTCGATCGCGTCGAGCAGCAGCGGCTCGGTCTCCTCGGTGCCGAGGCTCACGACGCTCTCGGCCGGGATCCGCACCGTCTCGCTCTCGTCGCCCCACTCGAGCGTGAGGGTCGCGGCGCTGTCGGTGCGGTTGACGAGCGCGGCGGCGAGGTTGCCCTGGTCGCCGTCCTCGTCGGCGATGATGACCGCGTTGCGGATCTCGACGGGCGCGCCCTCGGCATCGGGGACGTTCACGCCGTCCGACGCGGAGTACTTGATCGTCGTCGCCTGCGACGTGATGGCCTGGCAGCCCGTGGCTCCCAGGATGACGAGGCCGGCAAGGGCGGCGGACGCGAGTGCGCGCGTGTTCACGGATCCTCCAGATGCTGCGGCGTCGCCCGTCGGCAGACGCTCCCACGCCATTCTAAAGGGATGGCGTGCGGGCCCGTGATCACGCGGATGGCGTGGCATGCGGGCCGATGCCGCGCGAACCTTAGTGCATCGCGAGCTGTGATATCCTTGAGATCGCCGAAAGGACACAATTCTATGCTTTTTGAGGTTGGCGAGACGGTCGTGTACCCCCATCACGGGGCGGCGACGATCACCGAAGTCAAGACTCGCGTCATCAAGGGCGAGGAGAAGATCTACCTCAAGCTGAACGTCACGCAGGGCGACCTCGTCATCGAGGTCCCCGCAGAGAACGTCGACCTCGTCGGCGTGCGCGACGTCATCGGCCAGGAGGGGCTGGACAAGGTGTTCGAGGTGCTGCGCGCCCCGTTCACCGAGGAGCCGACGAACTGGTCGCGCCGCTACAAGGCGAACCTTGAGAAGCTCGCCTCGGGCGACGTCATCAAGGTCAGCGAGGTCGTGCGCGACCTGTGGCGCCGCGACCAGGACCGCGGGCTCTCCGCCGGCGAGAAGCGGATGCTCGCCAAGGCCCGCCAGATCCTCGTCTCCGAGCTCGCGCTCGCGGAGAAGGTCGAAGAGGAGAAGGCCGCAGAGCTCCTCGACGAGGTCCTCGCGAGCAGCTGACGCGCGATCGATCGGAACGGCCCGGTTCACCTGAGGTGAGCCGGGCCGTTCCGCGTCCGGCGGGTACCGTGGGGGTGTGAGCACCGTCACGCCGTCGCCCCGTGTCGCCGTCATCGTCGTCGCCGCCGGATCCGGCACGCGCCTCGGCGCCGGCGCGCCCAAGGCCTTCGTCGGGATCGACGACCACACGATCCTCCGGCACTGCCTGGACCGCGTCTTCGCCGCCCGGCTCGCGCAGGTCGTCGTCGTCGCGCCCGAGGAGCGGGTCGGCGAGGCGCTGACCGACGCGCAGGAGGCAGCGGGCGCGCGCCGTGAGCTCGTCTCGGTCGTGGCGGGCGGGAGCACCCGCCAGCAGTCCGTCGCGGCGGGTCTCGCCGCGGTCTGGCCCGACGTCGAGATCGTGCTCGTGCACGACGCGGCGCGCGCGCTCGCGCCGGCCGAGCTCATCGACCGGGTCGTCGACGCCGTCGAGCGGACCGGATGGGGCGTCGTGCCCGTTCTCCCGGTCGTCGACACCATCAAGCGAGTCGACGGCGAGCTGATCACGGGGGTCGTCGACCGCTCGGAGCTCGCGTCCGCGCAGACGCCGCAGGGCTTCCGACGCGACATCCTCGAGACGGCCTACCGTGTGGCGGGCGAGGAGCACACCGACGACTCGGCCCTCGTCGCGGCCGCCGGCCATCCGATCGCGTCGGTCGAGGGCGATGCGCGCGCGTTCAAGATCACGACGCCGGCCGACCTGCAGCGCGCGCGGACTCTCATCAGCCCGGCCCCGGCCGGCCCCGCCCTGCCCCGCATCGGCGTCGGGACGGACGTGCACGCATTCGGCGGCGAGGGCGCGCTCTGGCTCGCGGGCCTCGAGTGGCCGGGCGAGCCCGCCCTCTCCGGCCACTCCGACGGGGATGCCGTCGCGCACGCGATCGTCGACGCCCTGCTCTCCGCTGCAGGCCTCGGCGACATCGGCTCGCGTTTCGGGACCGACCGCCCCGAGTTCGCCGGCGCGCACGCCGCCGCGTTCCTCGAGGACACCCGCGCCCACCTGGCGGCCGAGGGGTGGACCATCGGCAACGTCTCGGTGCAGGTGCAGGCCGCGCGGCCGCGCTTCGCGCCGCGGCGAGCGGAGGCCGAGGCGGCGCTGTCTGCCGCGCTCGGCGGTGCGCCCGTGACGGTGTCGGCGACGACGACGGACGGCCTCGGGTTCACGGGCGCTGCGGAGGGCGTGCAGGCGTTCGCGGTCGCCCTCGTGCACCGCGCGTGAGCCGCGCGCGTCAGAGCGTGCGCGTCATGAAGGCCGACAGCGGGTCGAGGACGTAGTCGTCGAACGGCCCGCATTCGACGAAGCCCTCGCTCGCATACAGGCCGCGCGCCGGGGCGAACGCGGCGTCGCTGCCGGTCTCGAGCCACAGCGACGCCATCCCGCGCGTCCGCGCCTCGGCGATGATGTGCCGCAGAACGGCGCGGGCGACGCCGCGGCCAAGGTGCGTCTCCGCGGTGCGGAACGACTTGAGCTCGCCGCGCTCGTCGTCGAGGCGCTTGAGCGCGCCGATCCCGGCGATCTGATCGTCGATCCACGCCGACCACAGCGTGACCGATGGGTGCCGCAGCCCGTCGAGATCGAGCGCGTGGACGCTCTCGGCGGGTGTGCCGGCGTGCATGCCCGCGAGGTGGATGGCCGCGAGCGCCTGGGTCGCGGGGTGGGTCAGGTCGTCGACGCGGATGTCGATGGTCATGTCAG
The DNA here is from genome assembly GCF_027921765.1 of Microbacterium barkeri. Taxonomy (GTDB): domain Bacteria; phylum Actinomycetota; class Actinomycetes; order Actinomycetales; family Microbacteriaceae; genus Microbacterium; species Microbacterium barkeri. The sequence goes on along the minus strand of NZ_BSEJ01000009.1, from coordinate 45,191 downwards.
GCCTCCAGGGCGTAGGGGCGGATGGGGCGCCGCGCGCCCCTGGCGAGCAGGACGAGTCCGATGGCGAGGGCTGCGAGCCCCGCGATGCCCAGCGGCGCGAGGCGCTCGCCGAGCACGATCACGCCGAGCAGCGCCGCCGTCAGCGGCTCCGCGAGCGTGAGGGTCGCGGCGGTGGGCGCGGGCACACGTCTCAGGCCCCACGTGAACGAGGCATAGGCGAGCGTCGTCGCGCCGAGGCCGAGCCACAGCGCCATCGCCGCGCCGTCAGGGCGGGCGAGCCATGCCAGGTCCTGAAAGGGCAGCAGTGCGGCGGCCAGCACGGCCGCGACGCCGCCCGCGACGCCCATCACGGTGAGGGGCTGCCAGCCGCCGTCGAGAAGGCGCCGCTGCGCGACGGCGAAGACGGCGAAGGACGCGCCGGCGCCGACAGAGGCGGCCACGCCGAGGGGCGCGGTCGCCGCGCCCTCCTGCCCGCCCAGGGCGAGCAGGGCCACGCCGCCGGTCGCGATGAGGGTCGCGACCACCCAGGTGCGCCCCGGCAGGCGGCGCGTGAGCGCTCCCTCGATCGCGCCGGCGAGCACGGGGGAGGAGCCGAGGGCGATGACCGTGCCGACCGCGACGCCGTTCACCGAGGCGCCGAGGAAGAACAGCGGCTGGTATGCGAACAGGCAGACGCCCGCGATCGCCATGAGGAGCAGTGGGCGCGCCTCGGGCCGCGGCGACCGGACGCCGCCCGTGCGTCGCGCCCCCGCGCCGGCGATCGCCGCGAGTGCGGCGAGGGCGAGACCGCCGACCGCGACGCGGACGGCTCCCACCGCGAGGGGCGTCGTGCCGTCGGGGCCGAGGGCCTGCGTCGTCCCCGTCGTCCCGAACAGGACGGCCGCGGCGAGCACGGCGAGGACGGACATCACCCTTCGGTTCTACACGCTCCGGATGACGGCCGTGTGACGCGGGCCGCCGGAACGAGGCGGATGGCGGCCAGTAGTCTGAGGGGGTGACTCTCCGGCTGTACGACACCCGCGCTCAGACGCTGCGCGACTTCGCGCCTCTCGACCCGGAGAACGTGACGATGTACGTGTGCGGCCCGACGGTCCAGTCCGGCCCGCACATCGGGCACCTGCGGGGCGCCCTCGCCTTCGACCTGCTGAGGCGATGGCTCGCGCACCGCTACCCGCGCGTGACGTTCGTGCGGAACGTGACCGACATCGACGACAAGGTGCTCGCCAACGCGACCGACGCCGAGCCGTGGTGGGCGCTGGCCTACCGCATGGAGCAGGAGTTCACCGCCGCGTACGCGGCCATCGGCATCCTGCCCCCGACCTACGAGCCGCGCGCGACCGCATCCATCCCGCAGATGCAGGAGCTCATCCAGGAGCTCATCGAGCGGGGTCATGCGTATGCGTCAGCGGGCGACGTCTACTTCGACGTGCGGTCGTGGCGCGCGTACGGCGCCCTCACGCGCCAGTCGGTCGACGCGATGGAGGACGCGGCCGACGCGGATCCGCGCGGCAAGCGCGATCCGCACGACTTCGCGCTCTGGAAGGGCGCCAAGCCCGACGAGCCGCGCAGCGCGGTGTGGGCGTCGCCGTGGGGCGAGGGGCGCCCCGGATGGCACATCGAGTGCTCCGCGATGTCGCGCCGCTACCTCGGGCCGGCTTTCGACATCCACGGAGGCGGACTCGACCTGCGCTTCCCGCACCACGAGAACGAGCTCGCGCAGTCGACCGCCGCCGGAGACGCGTTCGCGAGCTACTGGGTGCACAACGGCCTCGTCACGGTCGACGGGCAGAAGATGTCGAAGTCGCTCGGCAACTTCACGCTCGCGGCCGACGTGCTCGCGGCCGAGGATCCGCTCGTGGTCCGCTACGCGCTCGCGGCAGCCCACTACCGCTCGAGCCTCGACCTGACCGATGCGTCGTGGCGCGAGGCGGAGGCGGCGCTCGCGCGCATCCGCGGCTTCCTCGAGCGGTTCCTGCGGGTGCATCCGCGCCCTGAGGTGGCCGAGATCCCCGACGCGTTCGCGGACGCGATGGACGACGACCTCGGCGTCCCGCAGGCGCTCGCGGTCGTGCACGAGACCGTCCGCGCGGGCAACACCGCGCTCGATGCGGGCGATAAGGCGGCGGCGCGGGGCGCGTTCTCAGCCGTGTCCGCCATGATGGACGTCCTGGGCCTGGATCCGTTCGGCGCGCTCGCGCGGAGCTCCGGAGACGGCCCGACGGCAGAGTCCCTCTCCGCCCTCGTCGAGCAGCTCATCGCGCAGCGCGCCGAGGCGCGTGCGGCGAAGGACTGGGCGAGCGCCGACCGCATCCGCGATGCATTCGCCGCGGCGGGCATCGCCCTCGAAGACACCGCACACGGAACCACTTGGAGCATCAATGGCTAAGCCTGGACGACCCGGCGCCGCGAAGGGCAAGAAGGGCCCCACGAAGGGCACGGGCGGCAAGAACCGCCGGTCGCTCGAGGGCAAGGGCCCGACCCCGAAGGCCGAGGACCGGCCGTACCACGTCGCGCACAAGCGCAAGCAGGCCGCCGAGCGCCTCGCCGCCAAGCGCGGCGGGAGCGCGCAGAAGCCGCAGCAGCGCTCGTCACGCCCGAAGGACGACACCGAGAACGTGACCGGGCGCAACAGCGTGCTCGAGGCCCTGCGCGCGAAGATCCCCGCGACCGCGCTCTACATCGCGCAGCGCGTCGAGATGGACGACCGGGTCAAGGAGATGCTCGCGATCGCCCGGAACCGCGAGATCCCCGTGCTCGAGGTCACCCGCCCCGAGCTCGACCGCATGGCCGGCTTCGACGGCGTGCACCAGGGCGTCGCGCTCAAGGTGCCGCCGTACGAGTACGCGCACCCCCAGGACCTCCTCGAGCAGGTCGTCGACACGGGCGCGACCCCGCTGTTCGTGGCGCTCGACGGCATCACCGACCCGCGCAACCTGGGCGCGATCATCCGCTCGACCGGCGCGTTCGGCGGCCACGGCGTCATCGTGCCGCAGCGTCGCTCGGCCAGCGTGAACTCGGCGGCGTGGAAGACGAGCGCAGGCGCCGCCGCGCGCATCCCCGTGGCGATCGCGCCGAACCTCACGACCACGCTCAAGGAGTTCAAGAAGCAGGGCGTCTTCGTGCTCGGCCTCGACGGCGACGGCGACGTGTCGCTGCCCTCGATCGAGCTCGCCGACCGCCCGGTCGTCATCGTCGTCGGCAGCGAGGGCAAGGGCCTCTCGCGCCTCGTGACGGAGACGTGCGACCAGGTCGTGTCCATCCCGATCTCCGACGTGACCGAGTCGCTCAACGCGGGCATCGCGGCATCCGTCGCGCTCTACCAGGTCTCGACGATCCGAGGCGCCCAGGCGTAACCCGCGCGACGGCGCGGGTTCGCCGCGAAACGGGGCAGGCGCCTGCGGGCCCTGCCCCGGCTCGGTCAGACCAGGTCGCGCCAGTCGCGCGCCTCTCCCGAGGCCGTCGCGAGGGGCTCGGTGAGCGTCTCCGTGAGGGGGCCCATGATCGTGGCCTCGTCGCGCCGGTGCCGCAGCACGTCGCGGATGTAGCTCGTGAGCGTCTCGGCGAGCGGCACGGATGCGCCGCGCGCCTGCGAGAGATGCCAGCGGTGCTCGAGCACCTGGTGGAACACCTCGGCGGGCTCGAGCTTCGCGCGCATCTCATAGGGGATGGCCCGGACGACCGGCTCGAAGACGCGCGTCACCCACTCGTGCGCGGCGACCTCCTCGTCGGACGAGCGCGAGATCCGCGAACGGTACTCGTCGAGATCGTTGAGGAGACGGCGGGCCTGGTTCTCCTCGGCGTCGAGGCCCGTGAGACGCAGCAGGCGGCGACGGTGGTGCCCCGCGTCGACGACCTTCGGCTGGATCGAGACGCGCGTGCCGTCGGGGTCGGTCTGGATCGTCATCTCGTCGATGTCGAAGCCGAGCTCGTTGAGCCGCTGCACGCGCTCGGTGATGCGCCAGGTCTCGGTCAGGGCGAACGACTCGGCCTCCGTGAGCGCCGACCACAGCTCGCGGTAGGTCGCGACGAGCTGATCGGCGACCTCGACGGCGTCGACGCCGATCTCGACGCGTCCGCCGGCCTCGAGGTCCATGATCTCGCCAGCGATGTTCGTGCGCGCGATGTCGATGTCGTGCTCGCGCTGGCCATCCGTCAGCCCGCCCTCATAGAGATCGCCGGTCTCGGCGTCGACGAGGTACGCGGCGAACGCGCCGGCGTCGCGGCGGAAGAGCGTGTTCGACAGCGAGACGTCGCCCCAGCGGAAGCCGACCTTGTGCACGCGCACGAGGAGGAGGGCGAGCGCATCCACGAGGCGCGTGGCGGTGTCGGGGCGCAGCGTCTGTGTGAACAGCGCGCGGTACGGCATCGAGAACTTCAGATGCGCGGTCACGAGGGCCGCGGGGAGCGGGTTGCCCTGCTCGTCGGTGCGCCCGTCGATGACCGCGACGCGGCGCACGCACGGGACCTCGAGGCGCTGCAGCGCACCGAGGAGCTCGTACTCGCGCTGGGCCATGTGCGCCGTCGTCTCCTTGACGGCGATGACCATCCCCGACAGCTCGCTGAAGCGGACGATGTGCCGCGAGATGCCCTTCGGGAGCTTCACGATCGCGCTGCTCGGCCACTCGGCGAGCTTCGTCCGCCAGGGCAGCGTGAGCAGCTGCGGGTCGATCTCGGCGGCGGTGATGCGGAGCGAATCGGCCATAGAGAAGATCTTCCCCCAGAAACGGCGACGGCGCGGACGAACCCGGAGGTTCGCCCGCGCCGTCGCGCGGTGACAGCGTTACGCCGAGACGATCGCCTTGTCGAGCAGGCGCTCGCCGGTCTCCACGTCGAAGACGTGGATGTGGTCGGGCGTCGGCAGGAGCGAGACGGTGTCGCCGGCCATCGGGTGGCGGCGGCCGTCGACGCGCGCGACGATCTGCGCGTCCGAGCCCTCGACGTGGCCGTACAGGTAGCCGTCGGCGCCGAGCTCCTCGACGAGGTCGACCTTGACCGCGAGGCCCTCGCTGCCGGCGGGGCCGACGATGAAGTCCTCGGGGCGGACGCCCGCCGTCACCTTGGAGCCGTGCGCCTTGTTGAGCGCCGACGCGTCGACGCCCACGACCTTCGTGCCGAAGCGGATGCCGCCCTCGGCGATCTCCGCGGGGAAGAGGTTCATCGCGGGCGAGCCGATGAAGCCGGCCACGAAGACGTTGTTCGGCTTCTCGTACAGGTCGCGCGGCGTGCCCACCTGCTGGAGGAGGCCGTCCTTGAGGACCGCGATGCGGTCGCCCATCGTGAGCGCCTCGGTCTGGTCGTGCGTGACGTAGACCGTGGTGACGCCGAGGCGACGCTGGAGCGACGCGATCTGCGTGCGGGTCTGCACGCGGAGCTTGGCGTCGAGGTTCGACAGCGGCTCGTCCATGAGGAACACCTGGGGCTCGCGGACGATGGCGCGGCCCATCGCGACACGCTGACGCTGACCACCCGAGAGGGCCTTCGGCTTGCGGTTGAGGTACTGCTCGAGGTCGAGGAGCTTGGCGGCCTCGAGGACGCGCTTGGCGCGCTCATCCTTGCTGACGCCGGCGATCTTGAGCGCGAAGCCCATGTTCTCGGCGACCGTCATGTGCGGGTAGAGCGCGTAGTTCTGGAACACCATCGCGATGTCGCGGTCCTTCGGCGGCACGTCGGTGACGTCGCGGTCGCCGATGAGGATGCGGCCGTCGTTGACCTCTTCGAGGCCCGCGAGCATGCGCAGCGAGGTGGACTTTCCGCAGCCCGAGGGGCCGACGAGAACGAGGAACTCGCCGTCGCCGATCTCCAGGTTCAGCTTGTCGACCGCGGGACGGGTTCCGCCCGGGTAGAGGCGGGTGGCGTCGTCGAAAGTGACACTGGCCATGGTTCTTCTCCTTCACCGGCAGGTACGTGCCGGACGATCCGTAGTGAATGGAACCGACGGTGCGAACCGCCGTAGACCCCTCGTCGGGTCTCGGCTCAGTATGCCATCGAATCCGCGCGCGTGGGGAAATCGTTTGCTGATGAGCGGATGGCGCGGGCGCGGAGACGGCGGATCTGCCGTGTCTGCCGGGGCATTTCCCAGTGACACGCTCTAGCCTCTTCGAGGTCGACCGCCGGTACCCGTGGCGGCGAAGGGGAGTGCGAGCAGGCGATGACGAACGAGAACCCGATCGTTCCCCCGGGCAGCGAGCGACGCGATGCTGTGCGGGAGAAGGCGCAGAAGGTCAAGGCGAAGCAGACGCGCGCGAAGATGCTGCGTCGAGGCGGGATCACCCTCGTGATCGTCGCGGGCGTCGCCGCGATCGCGTTCGCGGTGACGAGCGTCGTCGTCCCCGCCCTCAACCGCCCGACCCTGACACCGGAGAACCTCGAGGACGACGGCATCGTCGTGGCCGACTCCGACGACCTGTCGCCCATGGTGACGAGCTCGCTCGAGGCCACCGAGCCCGCTGCGCCCGAGGCGGAGCGCGCGAGCTCGGCGTCCGCCGTCAGCATCCGCGTGTATGTCGACTACCTGTCCGAGGGGTCCGCGCAGTTCGAGCAGACGAACTCGTCCCAGCTCGCGGAGTGGGTCGCCCAGGGCGCTGCTGACCTCTCCTACCACCCCGTGGCCCTGCTCACGGCCAAGTCGAACGGCTCGAAGTACTCCCTGCGCGCAGCGGGCGCGGTCGCCTGCGTGCGCACGCACGCGCCCGAGTCGGCGCTCGCCTTCAACCACGAGCTGCTCGTCGAGCAGCCCTCGGTCGACAGCGAGGGGTACACCGACAAGGAGCTTGCCGCGCTCGCGGCCGCCGTCGGCGTCGACGACACGAAGGCCGTGCGCGAGTGCATCGAGAACGAGGACTTCGTGACCTGGGCGAGCGAGACGACCCAGCGTGTCCTCGAGGAGCCCCTGCCCGACACCGAGGACGTGCGCCTGACCGGCGCGCCGATGATCCTCGTGAACGGCCGTCCGTATCAGGGTCAGCTCGACGACCCGGCCGAGTTCGCGCAGTTCGTGCTCACCGTCTCGAGCGAGGCCTACTACTCGACGGCCTCGCCGACGCCGACTCCCGCCGAGGAGCCCGAGGCGACAGAGGAGCCCGAGCCCGCGCCGAGCGAGACTGCAGAGCCCGAGCCGACCGAGACCCCCGCGGAGTAGCGGATCCCGCCGCCGCGCGACGGTATGCTTTCCAGGTCCCCTCGGGGACCCGCGCCGGCTTAGCTCAGTTGGTAGAGCACCTGTCTTGTAAACAGGGGGTCGTCAGTTCGAACCTGGCAGCCGGCACCATCACGCGGCCGCGCCCGGGCCATCCGCTCGATCAGCGGATGGCCCGGGCGCGAGCCGCGTTCAGCGCACGCGGATGGCGTCGATCGCGTGCTGCCCCGCGTCGAGGCGCAGGTTGACGCCGCGGACGTCGCCGAGCTGATCGCGGCACTCGGATGACAGCGCGCCGAGGTCGATCGCGACCGACGCGCCGCCGGAGACAGGGGCGCCGGCGGGCAGTTCGCACCAGCTCCACGAGGGGCCGACCTGCAGCGCGAGGCCGATCGACGTGCCGGTCGTCTCCGCGACGTCGATGACGAGCGTCGAGCGGCCGGAGAGGTCCCACGAGCCGGTCGCCCAGATCCATCCGCTCTCCGCGAGGTCGACCGTGAGGCGTCCGTCCGCGGCGTCGATGGCCCCGTTCGCGGCCCATCCCTGCGGTCCGTCCGCGAAGTCGAAGAGGGTCGTCGGCGGCTCCGTGCCCGGGGCCGCGTCGAAGGCCCGCAGGGCGCGGGCGAGCTCCGCCCGCGTCACGGGACCGCGCATCCCGAAGCGGTCGTCCCCGGCGGGCTCGACGATGCCGTTCTGCGTGACCCACGCGATCGCCTCGGCCGACGGATGGGCGGACGGCACATCGTCGAAGTCCGCGGGCTCCGCGGGCGTCGGCGCGCCCGCGAGCTCCCACAGCGCGTGGGCGAGCTCGGCGCGCTCGACGGGCGCCTTCGCCGTGCCCTCGACCGCCGGGGCATCCTCCCGGTACGCCGCGAGTGCGCGCGTCGCCTCGGCACGCGTCACGGGGCGCGCGGGGTGGAAGCGGCCGTTCGCGTCGCCGAGATCGACGACCTCGTCGTGCAGCCAGGCGATCGCGGCGTAGTCGGGGTCGTCGCGTTCGACGTCGACGTAGACCGGCGGCGGGGGCGTGCCCTCGACCGCGCGGAGCTCGTCGACGACGATGGAGCCCTCGACGGCGCCTGCGTCGGCTGCGTTGACGAACACGCTGAACTGCGACACGTGGGCGAGGGCCTCGGGCGTGAGGCGGCGATCGGCGTTGGCGGTGTCCCAGGGAGCGGGGCGCCAGTCGGCGAAGGGGATGGTGGCGAGGTAGGGGTCGTCGCCGGCGAGGGAGGGGTAGGCCTCGAAGGCGACGCCGTCGGCGACGAGCTGGAGGACGAGCCGGTTGCCGGACGCGTCGGGATCGATCCACGCCTGGAAGTCCCAGAACGACGACCAGTCGCCCGAGACCGGCCGGCCAGCACCCGTGTACGACTGCGTCGCGAAGGAGTATGACAGCCGCATCGCGGCCTCTCCGCCTCCGACCGCGTCGCCCTCGGCCGCGCGGGCGAGCTCGAGGACGTTCGCGTTCTGGGGCACCCACCTGCTCTGCAGGGCGGCGTCGGCGTCGTAGGACTCGAAGTCGTCGACGACGCCGAGCGGCAGCACCGGCTCGGGACCGAGGACGACGGTCGACGCCGTGGTCTCCACCTCGGCGCCGCCCGCGAACACGCGCAGGGTCAGCCCGTGCGACGTGTTGTCGAGCTGCTCGGGGGCGACCTCCCACGCCCCGGTCCACCACATTCCGCCGTCAGCCGGGGCCGCGAGCTCGATCACCTCTCCCGCGTCGGTCGTGACCGTCACGCGATCGGCCGCGTGACCCGTCACCGATGCGCGCAGCTCGACGGGCCCGGCCACCACGCGCGCGCCGTCGGCGGGGGAGGCGAGGTGCGCAGCGGCCGAGGCGACGGACGCGGTCTCGGCGTCGTAGACGCCCGCGAGATCGTCGGCGAAGAACGTGCGCGGGTCGTCGTGGTACGCCTGGAAGTCGGGCAGCATCTCGCCCTCGACCGGGAAGTAGGGCGTCGAGTCGCCGCCGTAGTTCGCCCACGTCATCATGTAGGCGGTCCGCGCCGCGTCGGGATCCGACATGATCGCGTCGAGCACATCCGTGAACCACGTCACGTTCGCGTTCTCGCCGTCGGGGCGCACGCCGCCCGAGATGCCGAACTCCGTCAGCGCGCTGATCTTCCCGCGCGCCTGCGCGAGCCGGCCCATCATGCCGAGGTCGGCGACGAGCCCGTCCCGGAAGCTCTGCGCGGCGCCCGAGCTGTCGTAGACGTCGTAGCCGAGCACGTCCACGAAGTCGTCGCCGGGGTATGTGCGCAGGTACAGGTCCTCGTCGCCGCCGAACCCGCCCCCGGGCGAGAACGCGTACAGGAGGTTGTGCACGTCCTTCACGTCGCGCAGGTACTCGACCGTGAAGCGGAACAGCTCGGCGTACTCGCCGGGCAGGCCGAACGCCGCGCCCCACCAGAACCACGAGCCTGCGTTCTCATGCCACGGGCGGAACACGATCGGGATGGCCGTGCCGTCGGCGGCGACGGCGGCATGCGCGGTCGCGGCGATGCGATCGAGATACGCGCGGAGCGCATCGTGCTGCGCTCCGCCGGGGAGGACGGCGCGCAGGGCGTCGCCCGAGGTGTCGTAGAAGTCGCCGCCGGTCGCGAGGTTCTCCATGTGGATCGTGAGAGTGCTGATCGCCCCGACGTCGTGCGCCTGGCGGATGTTCGCGGCCAGCTGCTGCGCCTTCGCCTCGCGTTCGGCGAGCGGCATGCCCGCGGTCTCGAGCGTGTCGAATCCGATGACGGCCGGATGGTCGCCCGTCGCGGTGAGGGTGTCGGAGGACGTGCCGTCCTGCGTGGGGAAGGACTCCCCGAAGTACAGGTCCTCCTGGTGCCCGAACAGGACGCCCTCTGCGTCGATGTCGCGCAGGTACGCGAAGAGCGAGCGCGTCTCGGGAGTCGCGTCCGGGTCGACCAGGTCGACCTCGGCCGCGACGGGGGCGGCGTGCGCGACCGGAGTCACGGCGAGCGGAGCCGCGAGGCCGAGCGCAAGCGCGACGGCGACCGCGGCGCGCCTGCCGCGTCGTCGCGGTCGGACGCGACGGGATGGCTGCGCCCAGTCGGGCGCGGGGGTGCTGTTCATCGGCGAACCTCCTCAGGTGAGCGTCGGTGCCCACAGAAGTCCTACCGCGACTTAGTTACGCATGTCAACAAACGTCCTCACATCCCTCCCGCGAGGACAGCGGTCGCCTCGGCCGCGACACCCCACAGGGCGTAGCAGCTGAGCGCGGCGAAGAGCGCCTGCTCGCGCCAGGATCCCGTGTCGCCGAGGACCGGCACCGCGATGCCGCCGCCGCGCAGCCACACCCGGCGGAGGAGCGGCGTGCGCCGCGCCCACCGGGGAGCCCGCACGCGGATGGGCCACAGCAGCGGGATGCCGCCGGTCGTGAGGAGGTCGCCGGCGAGGTGCGCGAGGTATCCGACCCCGACGCACCACGGGAGCCACGACGTCTGGGCGGGGGCGAGGAAGCCGGCCGCCGCGCCGAGCGCCGCGCCGCCCGCCCACGCGAGGGGCCACCGTCGCGCGATCCGCAGCACCTTGAGCGCGAAGGCGGTGCACGCCGCGACCGCGATCGCGACGCCCAGGTGGTAGGGCTCGGCCGAGCCGTCCGGGTGCCAGACGACCTCCCCGAGGAAGCGCATGCCGACGATGACGCCGAGCACGGCGAGCAGCGAGTGCATGCCCTTCCGGTGCCCGCCCGACACGGCGCCGACGACACCTGCCGCGAGTCGCCCGGCGATGGGCACGGAGTGGGCGATCGTCGCGCTGTGATGATCCGCGTCGGGCAGGAGGGCGGCGCCCGCCGCGATCGGCGCACCGAGCAGCACCGCGGCGGGCGCGAGCTCGTGCGCCCCCAGGGCGGGGAGCGTCGTGGCGGTGAGCGCGATCCAGGCGGCGGCGCCGCTGGCGGCGTGCGAGGTCCCCATCATGGCGGGGGTCTCCTTGGAGGTCGAAGGGCGTGGCGCGTCACGACGTCGGGACGACGTTCAGGCTATGCGCGGGCGCCGACATCGCCGGGCGCGGCGACACGCGGATGGCCTTCTCCGCCCGCTGCAGGTAGACTGGACGGAGCTTGCAGTGCGATGTCCGCCGCCTCTCACGGCCGATCGCCGCAGCTCACCGGCTCAGGGCCATCCACGGATCCCCTCGCACAGATGCGAGCGGCGATCGCCCGGAGCCGCCGCATCGCGGGCATGCCCACGCGGCCGCCCGCACTCAGACGAGAAGAGCACGACATGACCATCACCCACCTCGACGACCCTCACCATACCGACGAGCCGCTTGCCTGGAAGCAGGCGGCAGACGACGTCTTCGTCGCGACGCATGCCGGCGAGTTCGCGGGCTTCGTCACGGTCGACGGCCGGCGCCACCTCGCGCACGACCGCCACGGCGTCGCGATCGGCGAGTTCGCCTCGCTCGCGACCGCCCTCGCGGCGCTCGAGGAGCGCGCCCGCGACGTGAAGCCCATCCTCAAGGCCGCGCACCCTCCCCGCACGCCTCGCCCGCGCCGACTCTCACGGCGCGCGATCGCCTGACCGCGCGCCGCCGGCGGCTGCCGCTCCCGAGCTGTGCCGGGATTCGGATGCCCGGTGCCGCCGTAGGATGGCCGAGGTCGCACGAGCAGGGGGAGGCGCGATGGACCGCGGAGCGCCGAAGCACCGGCTCGCGATCGCGATCGGCGTCGGCGGCGCCGTCCTCGTGGGCGCCCTCACGGCCATCCAGGCGCGCGTCAACGGGCAGCTCGGCGTCGCGCTCGACGCCGCGCTGGTGGCGGCCCTCATCTCGTTCGGGTCGGGCCTCGTCATCCTGCTCGTGCTCGCGCCGCTCCTCCCGAGCGGCCGTGCCGGCGTCCGTGCCCTCCGATCGGCCCTGCGCGAGCGCCGCGTGCCCTGGTGGATGCTCGTGGGCGGCGCGGCGGGGGCGTTCAGCGTCGCGACGCAGAGCTTCACGGTCGCCGTCATCGGCGTGGCCATGTTCTCGGTCGGCATGGTTGCAGGCCAGACCGTGCACGGACTCGTGCTCGACCGCATCGGCTACAGCCCCGCGGGCGTGAGCGCCGTGACGCTGCCGCGGGTCGCGGGAGCCGCTCTCGTGCTCTCGGCGGTCGTCGTGTCGCTGACCGGAGACGCCGTGGCGCAGGCCCCGCTGTGGATGCTCATCCTGCCGTTCCTCGTCGGGGCGGGCGTCGCGTGGCAGACGGCGACGAACGGGCGGCTGCGCCAGGCCGTCGGCTCCGCGTTCGCGGCGACGCTCGTCAACTTCATCGGCGGGACGGCCGTGCTCGCCGTCGCCGCCGTCTGGCACCTCGCGACGGCGGGTGCGCCCGCGTCCGCGCCGCGCGAGCCGTGGCTCTACCTCGGCGGAGCGCTCGGCGTCGCGTACATCTTCATCTCGGCCGCGCTCACTCCGCGCACGGGAGTGCTGCTCATGACACTCGGGTCCGTGCTCGGCATGCTCGGCGCATCCGTCGTCCTCGACGTCGTCTGGCCGCCCGCCGCGCCGCCCGCCTTGTGGCAGCGCGCGCTCACGGTGGCGCTCGCCGCGGGCGGCGTCGTCGTCGCGACCGTGCGCGCCGGGCGCCGCTGACCGGTCAGCCAGCGAGGAGGGCCTCGCCCAGCGGCGTGCGCGCATGGAGCATGCGCTGTCCGGACCGCCGCGACGTGATGAGCCTCGCGTCGCGCAGCGCGCTGAGGTGATGCGATGCCGTCGCGATCGCGAGCCCGGTCGCCGTGGCGACGGCACTCGTCGAGAGCGGCTCCCGCAGTGCCAGGAGCACCGAGAGCCGCCCCTCGCCGAGAAGCCGGCCGAGTGCGGCCGCGTGCGCGACCCCCTCGCGATGCCAGTCCTCGGCGACGCCGAGCGCGGGGTAGAACAGCGTCGGCTGCGCCGGCGGCTCGGTGATCACCGAGCACCGCCGCGCGAACACCGACGGCACGAGCACGAGGCCGCGCCCCGTGCAGTCGACGGTCTCCTCGTGGCGCGTGAGCTCGACGCGCACGGAGTCGGCCGACCAGTCCACGGCCGGGTGGAGCGCTGTCGCCATCGCGCCGATGCCGGCCGTCGTGACGACCCGCGTCCGTGCCACGATGTCAGCCCGCAGGACGCGCTCCAGCTGCGACCAGGATGGCGCGAGCACGGCATCCCACACGGCGTCGGCGGCCTCGGCGATGACGGCTCGCGCGCGGTGCGGGTCGTCGAGAAGTCGGAGGAGCGCCGTCCGCTCGCGGCCCGCGCTGCGGTCGACGCGCTTGCGGAGGTCGACCTGCATCCCCGGCAGCCGAGCCCGGCGGCGGCGCGCCGCCTCCTCGGCAGGGTCGAGATCCCACGACGGCTCTGACGTGAGGAAGTCCGGGACGTAGCCGTCTTCCCCGACGACGGTTCGCAGCAGCTCGAAGGCTGGGCGCGGAACGACGTCGCGGGCCTGGCGCAGCCATCCCCACTGGAGCGGGTTCTCCGCGGGGCGGGCGAGGGAGCGCACCGCGTGGACGAGCTCGTGCCCCGGCGAGATGCCGAATCGGATGGCCGACACGTCGTCCGGGCGCAGGCGGAACTCGACGAGCTTTCGATGCACGTCGAAACCTTATCCTCGCCGAACCGCGCCTGCGAGAGTCGCGTCGTGAGAGAGAGGAGCCGCTCATGGGCATCGTGACGGCGGATCGGATCCGCATGCCGGGCAGCAGGACGCTGCGCTTCGAGGGGCGGGAGCACGGCGCGGCGGTGTCGTTCTTCCATGTCGACAACGAGCCGGGTCAGGGGCCCGGGCTGCACCGCCATCCCTACTCGGAGACCTGGCATGTCCTCGCGGGCGAGGCCACGATCACGATGGGCGAGGAGACGATCGTCGCCCGCGCGGGCGACACCGCGACGGTCGGAGCCGGCGTGTGGCACGGCTTCGTCAACTCGGGCGATGGGCCTCTGCGCATCCTCTGCATCCACGCATCCGACACGATGATCCAGGAGTTCCTCTGATGTCCTTCCAGGCGTACCTCGACAACATCGAGACGAAGACCGGCGTCACGCCGCGCGCCTTCGTCGACCTCGCCGCCGAGCGCGGCTTCGGCCCCGGGACCAAGGCGGGCCCGATCATCGAGTGGCTCGCAGCCGACTACGGCCTCGGCCGCGGCCACGCGATGGCGCTCGTGCACGTCATCACCAAGGGCGACCGCATCGACGCGAAGCACGTCGGCAGCGGGACCGCCCACAGCGACGCGTCGGACCGGCTGTGGCTCGACGGCAAGGACACCCGGCCCGCGGGCTGGTGACCTAGGGGCGCTCGCCGCCCGGCATCCTGCCGAGGATCCGGTCCGGGTCGACACCGGGCCGGAACCCCTCGCGGTCGCGCGGAGGGCGCCCGCCGACGTACAGCCATCCGAGGAGCTTCTCGCGGCGGGTGAGGCCGTGCGCCTTCGCGACCGCGGGGGAGCGCACGAAGGCGCCCGTGCGCCACATCACACCCCAGCCGGCCTCGTCGAGGAGCAGGCTCAGCAGGTGGGCCACGCCCGACGCGACGGCCTCCTGCTCCCACTCCGGCACCTTCTCGGACGGGCGGGGGCTCGACACGATCGCGATGAGCAGGGGAGCGCGCAGCGGCTTCGTCGAAGGTCCGTCGCCTGTCGCCTCGCCGATCGCGCGGCCGAGCCGCAGACGGTCGTCGCCGCGCAGCTCGATGAGCCGCCACGGGGTGAGGTTCGAGTGGTCGGCGACGCGACCGGCCGCCGCCACGAGCGGCAGCAGCTCCTCGCGCGTGGGAGCCTCGTCGGTGACCTTGGACGATGAGCGCCGCGCGCGGGCGGCCTCGAGAGCGGAGCCCATGCGCGGAGCGCTCACGCCTCGGGCGTGAAGTTCAGCGAGAGCGAGTTCATGCAGTAGCGGTCGCCGGTGGGCGTGCCGAATCCGTCCGGGAAGACGTGCCCGAGGTGCGAGCCGCAGTTCGCGCAGCGGACCTCTGTCCGCACCATGCCGTGGCTCGTGTCCTCGAGCAGCTCGACGGCCTCGGGCCGCACCGACTCGTAGAAGCTCGGCCACCCGCAGTGCGAGTCGAACTTCGTGCCGCTCTGGAAGAGCTCGGCGCCGCATGCGGCGCACGTGTACAGGCCCGCGCGCTCCTCGTCGAGCAGCTCGCCGGTCCACGGCCGCTCGGTTCCGGCTTCGCGCAGCACCGCGTACTGCTCAGGCGTCAGCTCTGCACGCCACTCCGCCTCGGACTTCTCGACCCTGTACGACATGCCCCGATTCTACCGCCGCACAGGACGGCAGGGGCCGGAGGAGGGGCGCCGGGAGAAGGCAGAATGGCGGGGATGGACGAGGTCGCGCAGGTCGCCGAACGCTTCGCCCGGTTCGCCGCGGAGGAGGCGCCGGGACGGTCTCGCGTCTACGGCGACTGGGCGGCGAGGGTCGCCGAGGACGGCACGGTGGCCGCCGTGCTCGCCCGCATCCCGGCGGCGCACCGCCAGCCGCCGCTCGTGTTCGCCGTGACGCGCCTGCTCGGCGCGGCGGACGACGCCGACGCCGCCGACTGGGCGCGCTTCGTGCGCGAGCGGGCCGACGACATCGTCGCCGAGTGCGGCGTCCGCGGCCTGCAGACGAACGAGCCGCTGCGCTGCGCGGCGCTCCTGCCCGCGCTCTCGCTCGTCCCCGGCCCGATCGCCCTCCTCGAGCTCGGTGCATCGGGTGGCCTGTGCCTCTACCCCGACCGCTACTCGTACCGGTATGCGGCGACCGGCCGACACGTGCACCTCGACCCCGTCGACGGGGCGTCCGGGGTCGTACTGACCTCGACCTGGGATGGCCCGCTGCCGGAGCTGCGGCTGCCGGAGGTCGTCTGGCGCGCGGGCGTCGACCTGCAGCCGCGCGATCCGCGCGACCCGCGCGACCGCGCCTGGCTCGAGATGCTCGTGTGGCCGGGCGAGGAGGGGCGGCGCGAGCGGATCGCGCGGGCGCTCGACATCGCGGCGGCCGATCCGCCTCTTCTCATCGCAGGCGATGCCGGCGATCCCGAGGCCCTCCGCGCGCTCGCCGCGGACGCGCCATCGGAGGCGACGCTCGTCGTGTCGACGCCGGGCGTGCTCCCGTACCTCCCGCGTGCCCGCCGCGAGGCGCTCATCGACGCCATCCGGGCACTCGGGGCTCGCTGGATCACGCTCGACGCGCCGGGGCTCCACAGCGGATGGACCGAGCCGGTCGGCGAGGCGGAATGGCCCGGTGGCTTCGCGCTCGCTCTCGACGGCCGCGTGCTCGCCGCGGCGGATCCGCTCGGGGCATGCGTCCGCTGGCGCGCCTGACGGCCGAGCGGCGCCGCGCGCCATACGCTCGGAGCATGTCCACCTCCCTGTCGGAACGCGAGCGCGCCATCCTCGCCTTCGAGGCGGCGTGGGGCGCCCACGGCGGCGCCAAGGAGGAGGCGATCCGCGCAGAGCTCGCGATGACCCCGGCGCGGTACTACCAGCTGCTCGGGCGGCTGATCGACACCGAGGCCGCGCTCGCCGCGGATCCGCTCCTCGTCAAGCGCCTCCGCCGACTGCGCGACGAGCGCGAGGCGGCGCGCCTCCGCGTCACCAGCTGATCCACGACGTCCGCGGATAGCATCGAGGGATGCCGAGCACCTACCCCCGGGACCGCTTCGACGACATCCCGCGCGAGACCGGGCGCGTCGGCGCCCACCGCGCGGAGAACCCGGGCATGAGCGGACCCGCCGTGCTGCTGTGGGCGATCGTCGCGATGATCGTGCTCGTGATCGCGGGGATCCTCGGCTTCCTCGTCCTCTCGCAGCAGGGCGCGCTCCCGGCGCCCGAGAACACGCCGGCGCCGGCGGCGACGACGGCGCCCGTCGTCGACACGTCGTACTCGGTGCTCGTCCTCAACGGCACGGCGACAGAGGGGCTCGACGACGAGGTCGCGGCGCAGCTCGTCGACGCGGGCTTCCCCGAGGGGGCCGTGACCCCCACCGACTCCGACGAGACCGACTTCGAGAAGACGACCGTCTTCTACGCGAGCCCCGAGGACGAGCCGGCGGCGCGCGGCGTCGCGGAGGCCATCGGCGCGACCGAGGTGGTGCAGAGCGACGCGTACCAGAGCGGCGACGGCCGACAGCTCACGGTGGTCGTCGGACTCGACCGTGTTTCCGGCGCGTAAACGTCACGAGACGACCGTGTCAAACGTCGCCTGATCGACGTTCTGCCGCGGAATCACGCGGATACGATCGCTCCAGTTCCATCCCGCAACAGGAGTGATCGCCATGACCCAGGGCACCGTGAAGTGGTTCAACGCCGAGAAGGGCTACGGGTTCATCACCGTCGCCGACGGCGGCCAGGACGTCTTCGTGCACTATTCGAACATCGAGATGACCGGCTTCCGCGTGCTCGAGGAGGGCCAGGCCGTCGAGTTCACGGTGGGCACCGGGCAGAAGGGCCCCCAGGCCGAGGCGGTCCGCCCCGTCTGAGCGCTCCCGCCTTCTCCGCAGCCGCCCCGCGACCCCGGTCGCGGGGCGGCTGCGCGTGTGTCGGCGGGTGACGCCTCCCGGCTTGCACTCGATGGGGTCGAGTGCCAAAATGGCGTTTAGCACTCCCGTCAAGAGAGTGCTAAACCCATACGCCTACGTCCGGGAGGGACGACAAACACATGGCAAAGATCATCGCTTTCGACGAAGAGGCCCGTCGCGGCCTCGAGCGCGGCCTCAACACGCTGGCCGACGCCGTCAAGGTGACGCTCGGCCCGCGTGGTCGCAACGTCGTGCTCGAGAAGAAGTGGGGCGCTCCCACGATCACGAACGACGGCGTCTCCATCGCGAAGGAGATCGAGCTCGACGACCCGTACGAGAAGATCGGCGCCGAGCTCGTCAAGGAGGTCGCGAAGAAGACCGACGACGTCGCCGGTGACGGCACGACCACGGCCACCGTCCTCGCCCAGGCGCTCGTCCGCGAGGGCCTCCGCAACGTCGCCGCGGGCGCCGACCCGATCAGCCTCAAGCGCGGCATCGAGAAGGCCGTCAAGGCGGTCACCGACCAGCTCCTCTCCACCGCGAAGGAGATCGAGTCGAAGGAGCAGATCGCCGCGACGGCGTCGATCTCGGCTGCGGACACCTCGATCGGCGAGCTCATCGCCGAGGCGATCGACAAGGTCGGCAAGGAGGGCGTCGTCACGGTCGAGGAGGCCCAGGCCTTCGGCACCGAGCTCGAGCTGACGGAGGGCATGCGCTTCGACAAGGGCTACCTCAACCCCTACTTCGTGACGGACCCGGAGCGCCAGGAGGCCGTCTTCGAGGACCCGTACATCCTCATCGCGAACCAGAAGATCTCGAACATCAAGGACCTTCTGCCCGTCGTCGACAAGGTGATCCAGGCGGGCAAGGAGCTCGTCATCATCGCCGAGGACGTCGAGGGCGAGGCTCTCGCGACGCTCGTGCTCAACAAGATCCGCGGCATCTTCAAGTCGGTCGCCGTCAAGGCCCCCGGCTTCGGCGACCGCCGCAAGGCGCAGCTGCAGGACATCGCGATCCTCACGGGCGGCCAGGTCATCACGGAGGAGGTCGGCCTCAAGCTCGAGAACACCGACCTCGAGCTCCTCGGCCGTGCGCGCAAGGTCATCATCACCAAGGACGAGACGACGATCGTCGAGGGTGCCGGTGACGCCGCGCAGATCGAGGGTCGCGTGACCCAGATCCGCCGCGAGATCGAGAACACCGACAGCGACTACGACCGCGAGAAGCTGCAGGAGCGCCTCGCCAAGCTCGCCGGCGGCGTCGCCGTCATCAAGGCGGGCGCGGCCACCGAGGTCGAGCTCAAGGAGCGCAAGCACCGCATCGAGGACGCCGTCCGCAACGCGAAGGCGGCCGTCGAGGAGGGCATCGTCCCCGGTGGTGGCGTCGCGCTCATCCAGGCGGGCCAGGTCGCGTTCGACGGTCTCGAGCTCACGGGCGACGAGGCGACCGGCGCGAACATCGTGAAGATCGCCATCGAGGCTCCGCTCAAGCAGATCGCGCTCAACGCGGGCCTCGAGCCGGGCGTCGTCGCGAACCGCGTCGCCGAGCTCCCGGTCGGCCAGGGCCTCAACGCGGCCACGGGCGAGTACGTCGACCTCTTCGAGGCCGGCATCATCGACCCCGCCAAGGTCACGCGCTCGGCTCTGCAGAACGCCGCGTCGATCGCCGGCCTGTTCCTCACGACCGAGGCGGTCGTCGCGGACAAGCCGGAGAAGGCCGCGGCCGCTCCTGCCGACCCCAGCGGCGGCATGGACTTCTGATCCGCGCCGCGCGCTCGTCGCGCTGAACGACACGAAGGGCCCCTCCTCGCGGAGGGGCCCTTCTGCGTACCGGGACGCGGGCTCAGCGGAACATGCCGGCGCTGGCCTGCTCCGCCTCGGCGTACTGCATCCCCGCGACGCTGAGCGCCTGCCCGATCGACGCGAGGGACTCCTGGATGGCGAGCTGTGCCGCCCGCCACTGGTCCATGACGCTCTGGAACCCCGCGGCGGCCGATCCCTGCCACACCGCCTGCAGCTCGAGCAGCTGTGCGAGCATGGTGTCGGAATCGGCCTGGATGCGGTCGCCCGTGGCACGGACGTTGGCGGACTGAGCGACGAGGGCGTCGCTGTCGACGGCGAAGATCGGCATGGGTGCTCCTTCTCGTGTGACCGCCGGAGATCGGCGTGGTCCTCACGCTAGGAGCGGGGCGCGCCGCCCTCCGGGTCGTCCACAGCGTCGCCCGGCGACACCGCGGCGATGCCGGACTGTGCACGCGGCGTCGCCCCGGCATCCGACCCCTCCCGGGCGAGCGGGAAGGCCACGCGGAACGTCGCGCCGCCTCCCGGGGTGTCGGTCACCTGGACGGTTCCGCTGAGGGAGTCGACGATCGAGGCGACGATCGAGAGGCCCAGGCCGCTGCCTCCCGTCTCCCGTGCGCGCGAGGTGTCGGCCCGCCAGAACCGCTGGAAGACCTTGTCCCTGATCGACTCGGGGACGCCCTCGCCATGGTCGACGATCGCGATCCATCCGGTGCGCGCCGCGGCGTCCACGCCCACCTCGATGACGATGGGGGATTCGGCGGGGCTGTAGCGGCGCGCATTGCCGAGCAGGTTCGACACCACCTGGCGGATCTTGTCCTCCTCGCCGCGGACGATCGGAGGGAGCGCGACGGGCTTCGCGGGCGGCTGCACGGGGATGTCGAGCTGCGCGACGAGCGGCTGCTCGCCTGTCTGGGCCGGGCGTCGGCGACGCAGCGCCGCCGACGCGCGGGCGATCGCGGCGGTTCCCGGCGCCCAGCGCCGCCGCGGCGCGTCGGGCCCGTCCGCGCGGCCGTCCTCGGGAGCGGATGTCGCGGCCTCGAGCTCGGCGCGCTCGGGCAGCGTCACCGCGCCCGTGATCGCCTCGAAGGTGTGGTCGACGACCGTGACGTCGCGGCCCGGCTCGGCCGCGCGGACGTCGAGCGCGGCATCGTGCGCGATCGGGCGGAGGTCGACCGGGCGGATGTCGAGCTCGCGGCGGTCGTCGAGCCGGGTGAGGGCGAGCAGGTCCTCGACGAGGACGCCCATCCGCTTGGCCTCGGCCTCGATGCGCTCCATCGCCTTGGCCGTCGCCTCCTCGCCCTGCAGCGCGCCCATCCGGTACAGCTCGGCGTAGCCGCGCACGCTCACGAGCGGCGTGCGCAGCTCGTGGCTCGCGTCGCCGATGAAGCGGCGCATCTGCCGCACCGTGGCGTCGCGCTCGTCGATCGCCCCGTCGATGCGGTCGAGCATCGTGTTGATCGCGATCTTGAGGCGGCCGATCTCGGTGCTGGGCTCGATGTCGGTCATCCGCTGGCTGAAGTCACCCGCCGCGATCTCCATGGCGGTCGCCTCGACCTGGCCGAAGCGGCGGAACGTCAGCGTCACGAGGCCGCGGGTGAGGAACGCCGCCGCGATGACCGTCGCGAACGCGACGAGCGTGAAGACGGCGATGTACGTGCGGACGAAGCTGTCGACGTCGGCGAGGGGGAGCGCGACGACCGTGGCGTACGGGAGGTCGTAGCTCTCCGACTGGAGCGTGTTCACGGTCGTCGCGGCGTAGAACCCGGGTCCGCGCCCGGTCTCCGCGTCGAGGGGGACGATGCTGCCGCGCCGGATGTACGCCTCGTCGAGGGGCAGGCGGCGCGGGAAGGCGGGCTCCGCGGCCTCCTCCGAGCCGCCCGCGGTCGCGATGAGCTCGCCCTCGCGGTTGTACATCGCGACGAAGTACTCGGTGCGCGGCTCGTTGTCGGCCGGCACGAACATGAGCTCGCCCGACGCCGTCGTGAGCGGCGTGAGGAGCCGCTCGGCGACGTTCGAGTCGGCGTACTCCTGGACCGTGCTGCGGACGCTGCCGAGCAGGTTCTGCTGGAGGATGGGCACGGTCACGACGCCCGTGATGAGGAGTCCGACGGCGAGGACGAACACCGTCACGCCGGTGACCTTCGCCCGCAGGCTGACGCGTCGCCACCACCGGGTCACGGCGTCGTGCTTGCGTGCCAGGGCAGGGCCTTTCCGCGAGGCGGGGCGCGCCCGCCGACTGTCAGGAGACCTTGTCGACCTTCAGCATGTAGCCGAAGCCGCGCTTGGTCTGGATGAGCGACTCCGCGGTGTGCGGGTCGATCTTGCGGCGCAGGTACGAGATGTAGCTCTCGACGATGCCCGCGTCGCCGTTGAAGTCGTACTCCCACACGTGGTCGAGGATCTGCGCCTTCGACAGCACGCGGTTCGGGTTGAGCATGAGGTAGCGGAGGAGCTTGAACTCCGTCGGGCTCAGGTCGATCTGCTCGTCGCCGACGTAGACGTCGTGCGTGTCCTGGTCCATCGTGAGCTCGCCCGCGCGGATGACCGACTCCTCCTCGTCGTTCTGCATCGTGCGGCGCAGGACGGCCTGGATGCGCGCGACGATCTCGTCGAGGCTGAACGGCTTCGTGACGTAGTCGTCGCCGCCGACGTTGAGGCCCTTGATCTTGTCCTCGGTCTCGTCCTTGGCGGTGAGGAAGATGATCGGGGCGGTGTATCCGGCGTCGCGCAGGCGCTTGGTGACGCTGAACCCGTTCATGTCGGGGAGCATGACGTCGAGCACGATGAGATCGGGCTCCTCCTCCAGCACGGCCGAGATGGTCTGGGCTCCGTTGGACACGGTCCGAACCTGGAATCCGGCGAATCGCAGGCTCTGCGAGAGCAGGTCGCGGATGTTCGGCTCGTCGTCGACGACCAGGATGCGCGGTGCGGTCATGACCCCATTATGTCGGTGCCGGGTAAGCGCGGGCTGGAAATCCGCGCGTCGGGCCCGGAATCCGTGCGCCGAGCGCGAACGCTACGCGGCGGCGAGCCGCTCGGCGTCGAGGATCGTGTAGCTGTAGCCCTGCTCGGCGAGGAACCGCTGACGGTTCTGCGCGAAGTCCTGATCCACCGTGTCGCGCGCGATGAGCGTGTAGAAGCTCGCTGTGTGGTCGGTCTGCTTCGGACGCAGGAGGCGTCCCAGGCGCTGAGCCTCCTCCTGGCGGGAGCCGAACGACCCCGACACCTGGATCGCGACCGACGCCTCGGGCAGGTCGACGGAGAAGTTCGCGACCTTCGACACGACGAGCAGCTTCAGCGACCCCTCCCGGAACGCCGAGAACAGCCGCTCGCGCTCGTCCACGGGCGTGGCGCCCGTGATCTTCGGCGCGCCGAGCGCCTCGGAGAGCTCGTCGAGCTGGTCGAGGTACTGGCCGATCACGAGCACCTGCTCGTCGGGGTGGTGCGCGAGGATGCGCCGCACGGCGTCGATCTTCGCGGGCGCCGTCGCCGCCAGCCGGTAGCGCTCGTCGTCGGCCGCGGCCGCGTACTCGAGGCGCTCCGACGCCGGCAGGTCGATCCGGACCTCGTAGCAGGCCGCGGGGGAGATGTAGCCCTGCGCCTCGATCTCCTTCCACGGCGCGTCGAACCGCTTGGGCCCGATGAGGCTGAAGACGTCGCCCTCCCTGCCGTCCTCGCGCACGAGCGTCGCGGTGAGTCCGAGCCGTCGGCGCGCCTGCAGGTCGGCGGTGAGTTTGAAGACGGGCGCGGGCAGCAGGTGCACCTCGTCGTACACGATCAGCCCCCAGTCGAGGGCGTCGAGGAGCGAGAGATGCGCGTACTCGCCCTTCCGCTTCGACGTGAGGATCTGGTACGTCGCGATCGTGACCGGCTTGATCTCCTTGGACTGCCCCGAGTACTCGCCGATCTCCTCGGGCGTGAGCGTCGTGCGCCGCAGCAGCTCGTCGCGCCACTGGCGCGCCGACACCGTGTTCGTCACGAGGATGAGGGTCGTCGTCCCGGTCGCGGCCATCGCGCCCGCTCCGACGAGGGTCTTCCCGGCGCCGCACGGCAGCACGACGACGCCCGAGCCGTCCTCGCGGAAGGTGTCGACCGCGAGCCGCTGGTAGGGGCGCAGCGCCCACCCGTCCTCGGCGAGGGCGATGGAGTGGGGCGTGCCCGGCGTGTAGCCCGCGCGGTCCTCCGCGGGCCATCCGATCTTCAGCAGCTCCTGCTTGATGTGCCCGCGCGCCCACGCGTCGACGATGTAGGAGTCGGGCGTCGGGTGCTCGACGAGCAGCGGCTGGATGCGCTTGTTGCGCGAGACCTCGGTGATCACCGCCTCGTCCTGGGAGACGAGGCGCAGGCGGCCCTCGTCGTCGCGGTCGATCACGAGGCGCCCGTATCGGTTCACGGTCTCGCGGATGTCCGTCGACACCGAGGGCGGGACGGGGAACCGCGACCATCGGTCGAGGGTCTCCAGCATGTCGTCGGCGGTGTGCCCGGCTGCGCGCGCGTTCCACAGGCCCAGCCGGGTCACGCGGTACGTGTGGATGTGCTCGGGCGCCCGCTCGAGCTCGGCGAACACCGCGAGCTCGTGGCGCGCGGCCTCCGCGTCGGGGTGCGCGACCTCGAGCAGCACCGTGCGGTCGCTCTGGACGATGAGGGGGCCGTCGGACATAGCTGTCCAGTCTACCGGCGGGCCGCCGCCGTGGGGTCGGGGCGGTGCGTCACGCGGTGCGGACCGAGCGGATGAGCGAGACCGGGAGGGTGCGCTCGACGTCGGCCGCGCGGTCGAGGCCGCGCAGCCGTCCTCCGCCGATCCCCGACGCCTCGAGCGTCAGCTCGCGCGTCGTCCCGTCGGGCATCGCGACCTCGACGACGATGACGGCCTTCGCGCGGACGGCGGCGTCGAGCTCGCGCTCGCGCCACGCGGCCTCCGCATCCTCGCCGTGAGAAGCGCGCAGCCGGTCGATGACGGCCCGGTACCGGTCCTCGGGAGCATCCTCCTCGGCAGCGGGCGCGAGTCGGCGGCGGTGCAGCGCGACGGTGCGGCCGTCGTCGTCGATCGCGACGACGGGATAGCGCGCGTCGGCGAGCGCCCAGTAGACGGTCTGCCGTGCAGCGCGCGTCCGCAGCAGCGCGCCCTCGCGCACGAGGCCCAGCGGGCGCAGCGCCTGGTCGACGCCGATGGTCTCGACGAGATGGTGGTCGCGGCTCGACACGATCGTGTGGCCGCTGCCCGGCTCGACCGAGACCCGCACGAGGCCGTGCCGCTCGGCGGTCCGGGTGAGCAGGTAGTCGAGCGGCTGCGGGATGCCGGTGAGCGAGAGCTCGGAGAGGAACGAGCGGATGGCCTCGGCCGTCTCGCCGCCCGCGATCGCCGACGAGAGCGACGCCTCGGTGAAGCGGTAGGTCGAGGCCTGCGCGTGCGACTCGCGGACGGTCATCGCGCGCAGGCGCATGTCGAGCGCGGGCACGAGCGGTCCGGGGGAGATCGCGGTGAGGTCGTTCTGCAGGAAGACGCGGTCGACCTCACCGGGGAGGAGCTCTGCGAGGGGGCCGGCGTCGGCGGCGCCGCCCGCCCGGAACGGCGTCGCCCACGGGGTCTCCGTGCCGTCGGGCGCGATGAGGCCGAGCAGAGCCGCCAGACGCAGGGCCGAGGCCGCCCGCTCGGGCCAGGCCGGGTCGAGCGGATAGGCGTCGACCCACGCCGACGGCGGCACCCAGCCGCCCTCGCGGGTGCGCAGACCTGCGGGCAGCGCGTCGCGCCATCCCGTCGCGAGGATCTCCCAGCGACGACGCGTGGGCTCGCGCGTCCAGTCCTCGCCGGCGTCGGCCACGAGCCAGGCGCGATCCACCGGACGCACGAGGCCGGCCGCCTCGGCGAGCGCGACGAGGTCGTCGAGCTCCTCGGCGTCGCGCACGACCTCGTCCTGCACGAGCCGGCGCCGGTCGGACGCGCCGACCGACCCGCCGCCGACGCGCGACAGCGGAGTCGCGAGCGCCGCGACGAGCACGTCAGCGAGCGCCCCGAGGGTCGTGAAGGCGCGCTCCGCCGCCCGAGCCGCGGCCGACTCGTCGGCGGGCTGAGGGGCGTCGTGGCGGGCAGGCGCGAGGTCCACGCCGTCGAGCGCGCGATGGACCGACGGCAGCGGCGACCCGGATCCGTCGACGAGCGAGGACGCGATGCCCTCGTCGGCGATCGGACGGCGGCTGGCGAGGTCGGCGAGCACGTCGCGCGGGAGCTGACGCAGCGCCGTCGTCAACGACTCGGGGGCGAGCAGCGCGTCGGCGGCGTCGAAGAAGTCGCGCCAGCCGACGTGGGCGGAGACCCGGCGGGCCGCGAGGAGCGAGCCGAGCCGCGCGTCGGACATCGCGGCCAGCCGCTCCGCCAGCACCCGTGCGTCCGCGCCGCTCATCCGCTCAGCTCCGGCGCGAGGCGCGACCCCTTCGCACGAAGCTCATGACGAGCAGCGTGAGGAGCAGGAGGAAGGCGATCACGGGCCCGATCATCTGCACGAGGAACACGACCGGCCACGCGCCGCCGCTGAAGTCGGTGACCCCTGAGGCGGTCGCGATGATCACGGCGAGGAAGCAGCCGATCGACAGCACGACGATCCCCAGGGACATGAACGCGAGGATGCGGTCGACGCGGCGGACCGCGGGCTGCGCGCTGGGCTGATCACTCATCCTGACCAGGATAGTCGTACGCCTGCCGGACTAGGATGGCGGGGAGGGATCGATCGATCCCTCTCTCTACGTTCCAGCGGTATCAGCGAGGTTCACATGCCCACCGGCAAGGTCAGGTTCTACGACGAGGACAAGGGCTTCGGCTTCATCACGTCGGACGACGGACAGGACGACGTGTTCCTGCACGCGAGCGCGCTCCCCGCGGGCGCGGTCGTGAAGGCCGGGACGCGGCTCGAGTTCGGGATCGCCGACGGCCGCAAGGGGCCGCAGGCGCTCTCGGTGCGGGTGCTCGAGGCTCCGCCGAGCCTCGCGAAGGCGTCGCGCAAGAAGGCAGACGACATGGCCGTCATCGTCGAGGACCTCGTGAAGCTCCTCGACGACATCGGCGGCGACCTGCGTCGCGGCCGCTACCCCTCGTCGTCGCACGCGCGCAAGGTCGCGGCCGTGCTGCGCAAGGTCGCGGACGAGCTCGATGTCTGAGGCTCCCGAGCCTGCGGCGGACGCGGAGGCGCTCGCGGATTCCGCGGCGCCCCGCGAGGACGCCTCCCTCGAGGCCGCGCCCGTCGAGCCCGACCCTCGCCTGCTCGAGGCTCGGGATCTCGCGCTCGCCGCGCTGCGGGAGATCACGCCCGCGCAGACCATCGGCGAGCCGGCGGGCTACACCGTCGAGGGCGACGGCGTCGTCTCGCTGCGCTTCGAGAACCGCCTGAGCGGCTATCCGGGATGGCACTGGACCGTCTCCCTCGCGGTGGTCGAGGACGCCGAGCCGACCGTGCTCGAGGCGGAGCTGCTGCCGGGCGATGGAGCGCTGCTCGCGCCCGAGTGGGTGCCGTGGTCGGTGCGCCTCGAGGAGTACAAGGCGGCGCAGAGCGCGGCGGCCGAGGCCGCGGCGGCCGACGAGTCCGATGAGGGCGAGGACTTCGCGCCCGAGGGCGACGAGTTCGACCAGGACGAGGACGACTTCGACGAGGACGGCTCGCCGATCCTGCACGCGGGAGACGTCGACGGCGTCGACATCGACGAGCTCGACGCGGGCGACGACGATGCGGCCGACGACGATGCGGCCGACGACGACGATGCGGCCGAGTCCGACGAGGACTACGACGAGGACGACGACGAGGCGCGCAGCGAGGACGACGACGCGGACGAGGACGACGACGCGTGGGATGACGACGACGCGGAGGACTGACCGCGTGAGACAGGAGGAGCCCCGGCCGGCCGGCCGGGGCTCCTCCTGTCTGCGGCGACGGATCAGCTGTTCTCGAGAACGAAGTCGATCGCGCGCGTGAGCTGGCGGACGTCCTCGGGCTCGATCGAGACGAACGTCGCGATCCGGAGCTGGTTGCGGCCGAGCTTGCGGTACGGCTCGGTGTCGACGATCCCGTTGGCGCGCAGCGTCTTGGCGACCGCCGCCGCGTCGACGGCCTCGTCGAAGTCGATCGTCACGACGACGGGGGAGCGGTGCGCGGGGTCGGCCACGAACGGTGTCGCCGAGGACGACGCCTCGGCCCACGTGTACAGCGCCTGCGACGACTCCGCCGTGCGGGCCGCGGCCCACTCGAGGCCGCCGTTCTCCAGGATCCAGCCCAGCTGGCTGTCGAGGAGATGGAGCGTCGCGAGGGCAGGGGTGTTGAGCGTCTGCTCCTTGCGCGAGTTGTCGACCGCATTCCAGAGGCTGAGGAACTCCGGGATGTAGCGGTCGGAGGCGTGCAGGCGCTCGATGCGCTCGATCGCCGCGGGCGACATCGCGGCGAACCACAGCCCGCCGTCCGAGCCGAGGTTCTTCTGCGGCGCGAAGTAGTACACGTCGGTCTCGGCGACATCGAAGTCGATGCCGCCGGCCGCGCTCGTCGCGTCGATCACGGTGAGCGCACCCGCGTCGCCGGACACGCGCCGGATCGGTGCGGCCACGCCCGTGGACGTCTCGTTGTGCGGCCAGGCGTAGACGTCGACGCCCTCGACCGGCTCGGACTCGGCGCGCGTGCCCGGCTCCGCCTTGCGGACATCGGGGGCCTCGAGCCACGGCGCGGCGGCCGCCTTCGCGAACTTCCCGCCGAACTCGCCGAACACGAGGTTCTGCGCGCGGCGCTCGATGAGCCCGAACGCGGCCGCATCCCAGAACGCGGTCGAGCCGCCGTTGCCCGTGACGATCTCGTAGCCGTCGGGCAGGCGGAGCAGCTGCGCGAGGCGCTCGCGCACGCTCGCGACGAGGTTCTTCACCGGCGCCTGGCGGTGCGACGTCCCGAGGAGCGACGATCCCGCCTCGGCGAGGGCGGCGACCTGCTCGGGACGCACCTTCGAGGGGCCGCAGCCGAACCGGCCGTCGGAGGGAAGGAGATCGGCGGGGATCGTGAGCGTCATGCTGCTCATCCTACGGCGCGTGCGCGGGCGGCCACGGCGGCCAGCGCCCGGTGTCCGTGCTCCCGGTTAGGATTGCCTTCGACGCAGACGGAGGATCGATGACCGACCTGATCGACACCACGGAGATGTACCTCCGCACCATCCTCGACCTCGAGGAGGAGGAGATCATCCCCCTGCGCGCGCGCATCTCCGAGCGCCTCGGCCACTCCGGCCCGACCGTCTCGCAGACCGTCGCCCGCATGGAGCGCGACGGCCTCGTCGTCGTCGCCGAGGACCGCCGTCTGCAGCTCACCGACGAGGGCAGGGCCAAGGCCGTCGAGGTGATGCGCAAGCACCGCCTCGCGGAGCGCCTCCTGTCGGACGTGATCGGCCTCGACTGGGCCTACGTCCACGACGAGGCGTGCCGGTGGGAGCACGTCATGAGCGAGCAGGTCGAGCGCCGCCTCGTCGAGCTGCTCGGCTACCCGACCGAGTCGCCGTACGGCAACCCGATCCCCGGGCTGGAGCAGCTCGGGGAGTTCTCCGTCGAGCGAGCCGATCAGGGGGTGGTCGGCCTCGTGCGCCGCCTCGACGAGAACGGCGGGCCCGTCTCCGGCACGGTCCGGCGGCTCGCCGAGTCGGCCCAGGTCGATCCCGAGCTCCTGCAGCAGCTGCGCGACGCCGGGGTCGTGCCGGGTGCGCACGGCGACTTCCGCTACAGCGAGGGGTACGTGCTGGTCCAGATCGCGGGCGCGCAGGACGCGCTCGAGCTGCCCGTGGAGATCGCGTCGCACATCTTCCTCGTCGACGATCGCGGCTGACGCTCGGCTGGGAGCCCGACGGGGAGCGTGACATTTCCGTTATCTTCCGTTACCGTTGAGCGATACCCGGCGGCTCCGAGCCCCGGGCGCTCCGTGAGAAATCGCCTCCCCGGCTCGTCGTTCTGACGGAGTGAGACTGTGCCCCGACCAGTTCTGACGAGTCGGCGCTCCCTGGCGCGAGGCGACGGAGGAGACAACTTGGCTGAGAACCCCACGTCCGCTGGCGCCCCCGACGCCGACGCGACGACCCCGACGAAGGCCGTGCAGCCCGTGACGCGAGGAATCGTCGTCATGCCGCGCAGCGACGTCCGGCGCATGGAGCGGGCCGCCCGCCGTGCCGGCGCCCCCCAGGTGAAGCCGGTCCGCGCCGCGGGCACGATCGCCGCCGTCCTCGCCCTGCTCGCCGGTGTCGCGATCCCTGCGTACGCGGCGACGCAGCCGGCGCCCGAGACCGTCTCGATGCAGGACGCCGCCGAGCGCGAGGCCCAGTCGATCGCGGTGGACGCCGCGGTCGAGACCGCCCCGCTGAGCGGCGCGGCGTACTCCGCGACGACCCCGGAGGAGATCGAGGAGGCCAAGGCGGCCGCCGCGGCGGCGGAGGCCGCCGAGCGCGCCCGTGAGCAGGCAGAGCTCCTCGCCCAGCAGCAGCGCGAGCAGCAGGCCCAGCAGCAGGAGCAGCAGGCGCAGACCGCGCCGCAGCAGCCGCAGCAGCAGCCGCAGACGTACGAGCCCCCGGTCGTGAGCGACGGCGGCATCTGCCCGCTGCCCGCCGGCACCTACTACGTGAGCCGCTCGGTCGGGTCGGGCCACGAGGGCACCGACATGGTCGCGCCCGCGATGACCCCGATCTACGCCGTGAAGTCCGGCACCGTCATCACCTCGCAGGAGGCGCTCGGCGGCTGGGGCGTCACCGTCGCGATCGACCACGGCGACGGCACCTCGAGCCTCTACGGCCACATGACCTACGGAACCCGCCAGGTCGAGGTCGGCCAGACCGTCGAAGCGGGCCAGCTGATCGGCTACGTCGGCTCGACCGGCCGCTCCACGGCGAACCACCTCCACATCGAGTACCGCATCAACGGCGCGATCGTCGACCCGATGAGCTACCTCCCGATCTGATCGGATCCCGCGAGAGAGCGCCCGGCACGTCACGTGCCGGGCGCTCTGTCGCATCCGGCGACGGAATCCCCGGCTGTTCACCCGCTCTTCGCCCTCGACACGCCCGGGGTGCGCTAGCCTGACCCTGTCGCCGAGAGAGGCGGAGGGAGCCGATGGAACGAATACCTCGCATCCGCACCACGGATGCGCTCGGGCGTTACGTCCTCCGGCATCGTGTGCACACGGGCCGCGGAGCAGCCGCGGTCTCTCCAGGGCGCTGTCCATGAGACAGCGCCCTTTTTCGTGCCCGCGCACGCCCGCCGTCGATCGGAGCGGTCGCAGTTCGAATGCCCGGAAGCCGTCCGGGTCGTATCGAAGGGATCGAGTATGCGAACACTGGTGCTGAATGCGGGATACGAGCCCCTCGCGGTCGTCTCGTTCAAGAGAGCCCTCGTCCTCGTCATGAACGAGAAGGCGACCGTCATCGAGCACGTCGAGGGGGAGCCCGTGTGGGGCACGAGATCGGTGTTCGACCGGCCCGCCGTCATCGTCCTCACCCGCTACGTGCGCGTGCCCACGGCGCGTCGGACGCCGGTGACGCGTCGCGGCGTGCTGCGCAGGGACGGCTTCCGCTGCGGGTACTGCGGAGCCTCGGCCTCGACGATCGACCACATCCTCCCGCGCTCGCGCGGGGGACGGGACACGTGGGAGAACCTCGTGGCGTGCTGCCTGCGGTGCAACAACGTCAAGAGCGACCGGACTCCGCAGGAGATGGGCTGGGAGCTCCGCTTCGCGCCGGGCGCGCCGCGCAGCACGTCCTGGACGGTGCGCGGGGCCGAGCGCGCGGATCCGCGCTGGGAGCCGTACCTCGCGCTCGCGGCGTGAGACGGTGCCCCCGACTGGACTCGAACCAGCGACGCACGGTTTAGGAAACCGACGCTCTATCCACTGAGCTACGGGGGCGTCCGCACCAGCTTATCGGCAGTGCGGACAGGACACGGCGCCGCCCGGGATTCCAGGGCGGCGCCGTGCGACGCTCTCAGGCCTGGACGGCCAGCGCGAAGCGCACGCCGTCGGGCGTCACCTCGGCGTCGAGCACCTTGTCGTCGAGCTCGACGGCCGCCTCCTGGGGGAGGAAGACGCGAACCGGACCGCTCTCCACCACGGCGTCGGCGGCCTCAGGCGAGGGCGCGAGCGTGAGCGTGTACCCCTGCGGGGAAGAGCTCGAGCCGTCGATGCGCAGGCCCGCGGTGGCGGGATCCGGCGACTGGTCGACGATCGTTCGGACGGCGGTCTGGGCGTTCTCGGTGAGTGTGAGCATTCGGCTCTCCTTCCGTCGGGCCAGCCACGATTCCGAGAACGCCGCCGGGATGCAACCCCCGGACGCGACACGGCGCCGATTCACACGGGATGCACATGTGCATCCCGTGAATCGGCGCCGCGACGTGCGGGTTCAGTGAGCCGCTTCGTAGGCCTCGAGCACGGCAGCGGGGACGCGCCCGCGCTCGGAGACGGAATAGCCGTTCTCCTTCGCCCACGCTCGAACCGGTCCGTAATCGGTCTGGCCGGAGCGCCGGCGGGTCACGCGCGATGCGCTCGAATTCGTCGAGCCGGATCCGCTTCCGACGCGGCGGCCGGCTGAGATGTAGCGCTCGAACTGCGCGCGGAATTCCGCCGCGTTGTCGGCGGAGAGGTCGATCTCGTAGCTCTTTCCGTCAAGGGCGAAGAGGACGGTCTCGCCTTCTCCGGGCTCGAGAACGGTGTCGTCGAGGTCGTCAACAAGCTGGTGGATGATCTTTCGGGCCATATCTCGAATGTAGCGTCAGAAGGCGCCAATTCGAGCACAATTCGCGTCTGCCCGGGGATATCAGGGCAGAATACCGGCGCGACGCGCTTTCGCGACCGCGGCCAAACGCGTCGAGGCGTCGAGTTTCGACATCGCGGCGCCGAGATAGGCCTTCACCGTTCCCTCGCGAAGACCCAGCTGAGCGGCGATCTCGGCATTCGTCGCGCCGAGAGCAGCGCAGGCGAGCACGTCGACCTCGCGCGGCGAGAGGTGCACGGTCGGCTCGGCCGCCGGACGCTGTGCCGACACGGCCACGCCGGAGAGCGCGGCGAGCCGACGCTCGACCTCCTCGAGACGGGATCGGATGGCGCCGTCATCGACGGCGGCCGCGATGCGCCGCAGCTCGGCGTAGGTCTCCCGCAGCTCCTCCTGGTGCGCGGGCGGGAGCACGGCCGTCGACTCCGCGGCCGCCTCCCGTCGCCGCCGCGACGCGTCGAGCGCGGCGATCTGGCTCGCGAGCCGGTCGGCGACCTCGACGGCGGGAGCCGCGGCGACCCCGCCGACGTTCCACTGGCCCCAGGCGGCGCCGTAGAGCACGCCTCGTGCGCGCCCCTGGACGATGACGGGCACGGCGAGGAGGGTGCCGATGCCCTCGCCGAGGATGTACGGGTCGTAGTCGTGCGTGATCTGCTTCGCCGTGCGGTAGTCGCTCGCGAAGCGGGGGCGCAACTCCATGATGGCGCGGCCGCCGAGGCCGCGCTCGGGGCGCACCGCGAGCCCGTCGAGCGCCGACGTCCGCGTGCCGTGGAAGGCCGACATCGCGACGCGGCCGTCCTCCAGGAGTCCGCCGAACGCGACCGGGAAGCGCGTGCGCCGAGCGAGCTCGTCGACGGCGCCCGCGACGAGCCGCTGCTCATCGGCTCCGCGAGACGGCAACACTGTCTGCACCGGGGATACCTACTTTCGGGGGTGACGACCGCTCTGTCGCTTTCCGTAGCGTCGAAGATATCACCGGCGAGGTGCCGGAACACCGGCTCTGCGAACACGCAGTGCGGCAGGGACCATGCGGCAAGGAGGCCTCATGACTGACTCTCCGGGCGGCGTCGCCCCGACGACGTCGATCGACTATGCGGCGGTGGAGGATTCACCGCGTTTCCGCGAGCTGAAGCGCACCCAGCGGAGCTTCATCTTCCCGCTGGCGGCATTCTTCCTCGTCTGGTATTTCCTCTACGTCGTCCTCGCGGGCTTCTTCCCCGAGTTCATGGGGCAGAGGGTGTGGGGAGATATCACCGTCGGCCTGCTCTTCGGATTGGGCCAATTCGTCACGACATTCGCGATCACGATGGGATATGTGGCCTTCGCGAATCGCCGACTCGACCCGATCTCCGCCGAGATCCGGTCTGAACTCGAGCGGAAGGCGGCCGGCGCATGAGCGCATGGATGGCAGCGGCACCCGCGCAGATGGAGAACAACCCGATCCTCAATATCAGCGTGTTCGGCGCCTTCGTCGCGGTCACGCTGTTCATCGTCATCAGGGCGAGTCGCAACAACAAGACCGCGGCGGACTTCTACGCCGGCGGGCGCTCGTTCAGCGGGCCGCAGAACGGCTTCGCGATCGCGGGGGACTACCTCTCCGCCGCGTCGTTCCTCGGCATCGTGGGCGCGATCGC
The DNA here is from genome assembly GCF_027921765.1 of Microbacterium barkeri. Lineage (GTDB taxonomy): Bacteria > Actinomycetota > Actinomycetes > Actinomycetales > Microbacteriaceae > Microbacterium > Microbacterium barkeri. The sequence continues at coordinate 11,384 of NZ_BSEJ01000009.1, read as the reverse complement.
GCTGAACGGGTACGACGGCTTCCTGTACTCGATCGGCTTCCTCGTGGCGTGGCTCGTCGCGCTGCTCCTCGTCGCCGAGCTCATGCGCAACACGGGCAAGTTCACGATGGCCGACGTGCTGTCGTTCCGCCTGCGGCAGCGTCCCGTGCGGATGGCCGCGGCGATCACGACCCTCGCGGTGTGCCTGTTCTACCTCCTCGCGCAGATGTCGGGAGCGGGCGGCCTCGTGTCGCTTCTGCTCGGGGTCGGCGACCGCGTCGGCCAGTCGGTGGTCATCGCGGTCGTGGGCGTCCTCATGGTCGTCTACGTGCTCATCGGCGGGATGAAGGGCACGACCTGGGTGCAGATCGTGAAGGCCTTCCTCCTCATCGGCGGCGCCATCGCGATGGCGATCTGGGTGCTCGCGCAGCACGGGTTCGACTTCAACGGCCTCCTCGGCGCCGCGGTCGCGAACGCGTCGGCAGGCGAGGCCATCCTCGCGCCCGGCCTCCAGTACGGTGCGAAGCCGCTCGACTTCCTGTCGCTCGGGATGGCGCTCGTGCTCGGCACGGCCGGCCTGCCGCACGTGCTCATGCGCTTCTACACGGTGCCGACGGCGAAGGAGGCGCGTCGCTCAGTCGTGTGGGCGATCTGGCTCATCGGGCTGTTCTACCTGCTCACGCTCGTGCTCGGCTACGGCGCGGGAGCGCTCGTCGGCGCGGAGACGATCGCGGCCGCGCCGGGCGGCGTGAACTCGGCCGCTCCGCTGCTCGCGCAGGCGCTCGGCGGCCCCGTGCTGATGGGGTTCATCTCCGCCGTCGCGTTCGCGACGATCCTCGCGGTCGTCGCGGGCCTCACGATCACCGCCGCGACCTCGTTCGCCCACGACATCTACGCGAACGTCATCAAGAACGGGCGCGTGGAGGGCGACGGCGAGGTGCGGGTCGCCCGCATCACGGTGCTCGTGATCGGCGCGCTGGCGATCGTCGGCGGCATCGGCGTGCAGGGGCAGAACGTGGCGTTCCTCGTGGCGCTCGCGTTCGCGGTCGCGGCGTCGGCGAACCTGCCGACGATCCTCTACTCGCTGTTCTGGCGCGGCTTCACGACGCGCGGCGCGGTGTGGAGCATGTACGGCGGCCTCGGCACGGCCCTGGTGCTCATCATCTTCTCGCCCGTGTTCTCGGGCACCGAGACGAGCGTGTTCCCCGCCGCCGACTTCGCGATCTGGCCCTTGAGCAACCCGGGGATCGTCTCGATCCCGGTCGGGTTCCTCCTCGGGTGGATCGGCTCGCTGACCTCGCGCTCGGCGGAGGACCCGCGTCTCGCGGCCGAGATGGAGGTGCGCTCGCTCACCGGGTTCGGCGCCGAGAAGGCGGTCGAGCACTGAGCGGCGTGCACTGAGGCGGAAGGAGCGCCGACCCGCGGCCTACTCGCGGGTCGGCGCTCCCGTGTGCGGCGGGCGGATGGCCTCAGGCGCCGAGCGCGTCCTGCTCGAGCTCGATGAGGTGGCGCTTCAGCTCGATGTCGCCGCCGTAGCCGCCGATCGTCCCGTCGGCGCGGATGACCCGGTGCACCGGGACGATCAGCGAGTAGGGCGTCGTGCGGCAGGCCGTGCCGACCGCGCGGGCGGCGCGCGGGCGCCCCGCCATGGCGGCGACCTCGCCGTAGCTCGCCGTGGTGCCGTAGGGGATCTCGCGCACCGCCTCGAGGGCCTCTCGCGTGAAGCCCGTCGCGAGGCGCCAGTCCAGCGCGAGGTCGAAGCGCCGGCGCTCGCCCGCGAAGTAGCCCTCGAGCTGCGCGGCGAGCTCCTCGGCGGCGTCCGAGCCGTCGTCGGGAAGGAGGGCGCCGCGCAGCTCGCGGGAGACGGACTCGAGCGCCCACTCGGGCTCGGCGGCGAGACGCAGCGCGACGAGGCCCTCGTCGGAGAACGCAGAGACCGCGTCGCCGACGGGCGTGGAGAGGATCGCGTACCGGTAGGTCATGCGTCCATCCTGAAGGGGCGGACGGCCGTGCGGCGCTCGCGCGGCGCGGCCGGGAGCCGACGCGCCGATGGAGAGGGCCTGTGCACACGGCGTCGCGGGGGGCGTGCGCCCGGGTAATCCGGCGAAACTCCGCGGCACGCGGGTGACTTTGAGGCGCGTCCGCCTACCCTGACTGGTGTGCTGCCCGCTGAAGACGACGCCGTGGAGACCACGAGGCTCGTGCCCGTGACGCCCGCGGACCTCCGCGTGGCCGACCCCGACGTGTCGGTCGCGCATGTCGCGTCCTCCGAACGGGAGCAGCTGCGGTCTCTCGCCGGGGCGCTCGGCGGACGGTCGCCGCTCCTGCGCTATCGGCCGGCGCCCGAGTCGGGCATCGAGATCACGAAGGCGCATCCCGGCAGCCTCCCGCAGTTCATCACGGGACGGTCGACGCTGCTGTCGAACCTCTTCCGCGACGAGGTCGCGCTGCGCACCGCCCGCCTGGCCGCAGAGCGGATCACGGCGAAGAACCTCGAGCTGCGCACCGTGCGCGGAATCGACGCCGTGCGCCTCGCGGTCGGCCTCGCGACGTGGCGCGTCGGCGACGAGGAGTTCGTCGCGCCGGTCCTCCTGCGCCCGCTCGCCATCCGCCGCCATCACTCCGACTTCGAGCTGAAGCTCCACGGCCGGTTCGCCGTGAACCCCGAGCTCGTCCGCATCGCGCAGGACCACTTCGGGATCGACATCGACGGCGACGCGCTCGCCGAGCTCGCCTACGACGAGGGCGTGTTCAAGCCGCAGCCCGTGATCGACCGGCTGCGCAGCCTCGTCGCGCACGTCGACACCTTCAGCGTCAAGCCGCGGCTCATCGTCTCGACGTTCGCGGAGGTCGGCGAGGTCATGGCGCGCGATATGCGCGAGCTCGACCATCCGGTCCTGAACGCGCTCGCCGGCCACCCCGACGACCTCGCTGCCCTGGGCGCCCAGCGCCCGGCACCCGCCGTGCCGCACCCCGACGAGCGCGCGCCGGCATCCGACATGCTCCTGCTCGATGCGGATGCCGAGCAGGAGCGCGTGCTGGCGCGCATCACGGCCGGACAGTCTCTCGCGGTGCACACCCTGCCCGGCACGGGCGGCACGCAGACGATCATCAACGCCGTGGGCGCGCTCGTGCGCGACGGCAAGCGGGTCCTCGTCGTGAGCGCGCGCCGCTCGACCCTCGAGGGCATCCGCCATCGTCTCGCGGGCATCGGGCTCGACGCTCTCGCGGTGTCGCCGACCGACCTGCGGCGCGACCTCATCCGCGCGATCGGCCGCAACGAGAAGGCGACGCAGCCCAAGGTCTCCGACATCGACGACGCGCTCGTGCGCCTCCGCTCGGTGCTGCGCGACTACCGCCACGCGCTCACGCGCGTGCACGACGGGCTCGGCATCTCGGTGCTCGAGGCGACGCGCACCCTCACGCGGCTCGCGGCCCTGCCGACCCCGCCGTCGACATCCGCCCGCCTCGGCATCCGGGCCCTCGAGCAGCTCGCGGGCGACCGCTCGAAGGCCGCATCGACCCTGGCGCTCGCCGCGCGCCTCGGCGAGTTCCGCGTGGGCCCCGATGACTCGCCGTGGTACGGCGTCTCCTTCTCGTCGACCGACGACGCCCGTGCGGCGCATCGGATGGCCGGCAAGCTGCACCGCACGAGCGTGCCGAACCTCCTCGAGCGCGGATACGAGCTCATCTCGCAGACGCGGATGCGCCCGTTCACGACGATCGACGAGCTGGGGGAGTACCTGCGGCTCCTGCACGGGATCCGCGACTCGCTCGACCGGTTCACGCCGTCGGTGTTCGAGCGCCCGCTCGGCGACATGATCAAGGCCTTCGGCCCGCGGCGGGAGTCGGGCCTGCCCGGCGCGCAGCGCCGGCGCCTCAAGCGCCTCTCGAAGGAGTACCTGCGCCCCGGTGTGCACGTGACCGACATGCATGCCGCGCTGTCGCGGATCCAGCATCAGCGTCAGCAGTGGCAGCAGCTCGTCGACGTCGGGACGATCCCCGAGCTGCCGCTCGGACTCGCCGACGTGCAGGTCGAGTGGCAGCGCGTGGAGGCCGAGCTGAGCGAGCTCGACGCGGCCCTCGGGCGCGGGTCGCGGCTCGCATCGATGCCCGTGGAGCGTCTCGTGCGCACGCTCGCCGGGCTCGCCGCCGACTCCGACGTGTTCGACAACATCGTCGAGCGCGCCGAGCTGCGCGCCGAGCTGTCGCGCCTCGGCCTCGAGCCGCTCCTGACCGAGCTGTCGGTCCGCCATGTCGACGAGGAGCGCGTGGGCGAGGAGCTCGAGTTCGCGTGGTGGCAGTCGGCCCTCGAGCACCTTCTGCAGAGCGACCGCGCGCTGCTGGGCGCCAACACATCGGTCGTCGACCGGCTCGAGCGCGACTTCCGTCTCGTCGACGAGGCGCACGCCGCGGCATCCGGCCCGCTGCTCGCCTGGCAGCTCGCGACGCAGTGGAAGATCGGCATCGTCGACGAGCCGGGCGAGGCGGAGGCGCTCAAGCGCTCCCTCACGCGCGGCGACGTGAGCGCCGAGGCGCTCGCCTCGATCGCGCCGACCCTGTCGCGCGTCATCGCGCCGGTCTGGATCGCGTCGCCCTACGACGTGCCCCTCATCCCCGACGCGCCGGGCTTCGACGTCGTGCTCATCGCCGACTCCGGGGCGATCGGCCTCGCGGAGGCGGCCCCGGCCATCCGCCGCGCACGGCAGGTCGTCGCCTTCGGCGATCCTGTGACGCAGCGGCCCCTGCCCTTCTCCGTCGCGGTGCTCGAGAGCCCTCCCGCGGGCGGCGAGCAGGCCAGTGCGTTCGAGCGCCTCGCCGACGTGCTCCCGGTCGAGACCCTGACCCGCAGCTACCGGGCGGGCGGCGAGGACCTCGCCGAGCTCGTGAACGACGCGTTCTACGGCGGCGAGATCGTGTCGCTGCCCTGGGCCGGGTCGTATCTCGGCCGCGGCAGCCTGTCGGTCGACTACGTCGAGGGCGGCTACGGCGCGCCCGACCCGGAGAGCGGCGCCGTCGAGAGCCCCGATGCCGAGGTCCAGCGCGTCGTGACGCTCGTCGTCGAGCACGCCGTGAACCGCCCGCACGAGTCGCTCATGGTGATCACCGCGAGCCGTCGGCACGCCGAGCGCATCCGCTCCGCCGTGACGACCGCGTTCGCGGGCCGCTCGGATGTCGCGGACTTCGTCGCGCGCGACACGACCGAGCCGCTCACGGTGCTCACGCTCGAGGAGTCGGTCGCCGAGAGCCGCGACCGCGTGATCTTCTCGCTCGGGTACGGCGTGACCAAGCACGGCCGCGTGCTGAGCGACTTCGGCGACCTCTCCACGCCGGACGGCGAGAGGCTCCTGACCGTCGGCATGACCCGCGCGCGGCGCTCGATGGTGATCGTGTCGTCGATCCGCCCCGCGGCCGACGACGGCCGCCTCGAGCACGGCGCGGCCATCCTCATGGGCATCCTCGCGAGCATCGACGGGCGAGGCCGCGAGGCGCGGCGCGAGGACGACGCGGATCCGCTCACGCGCGTGCTCGCGCGCGAGCTGCGCCGACTGGGCGTCGCCGTCGACGTGGACTACCACGGGATGCTCCCGCTCGTCGCGCAGCGCAGCGGCAAGGCCGTCGTCGTGGAGAGCGACCCCGAATCGCAGGACGCGTCGCTGCGCGAGTCGCTGCGGCTGCGCCCGCACGCCCTGCGGCGGCTCGGCTGGCACTACGTCCGCGTGCACGCCTTCGACCTCTACAGCGACCCTGCCGCGGTCGCCGAGCGCATCGCGGCCGTGCTGGGCGTCTCCGCCGACACGCCGCGCGTCGACCCGGACACCGAGCCGCTCGCCTTCTGATGCCGGAGGAGCCTCGTCAGCGGGTCGAGCGCGTCGCCGGCGCGCGTCGAGCCCGTCTCACGCGCGTGGAGGGCACGCTCGCCGACGCGGATGCGGAGGCGACCCTGCGCGACGCGGACGCGGACGCGGGCGCTCGCCCCGCTGCGGGGGAGAAGGGCCCGAACGACGAGCGGCTCCGGAGGGATCGTCCGCCGCACTGGTGACACGGCCATCCGCCCCTCAGACGGAGAAGGGCGCCTCCCGAACGGGAGGCGCCCTTCGTCAGATGCGCGCGGGTCAGCGGGAGCTCTGCTTCGCGAGCAGGTCGCGGATCTCCGCGAGGAGCTCCTCCTGCGTGGGAGCGGGGACGTCCTCGGTGACGCCGAGCTTGGCCTTGCGGCGCTCGGCGAGCTTGTTCATCGGCAGCACGAGCGCGAAGTACACGACGGCGGCCACCGCGAGGAAGTTGATGATCGCCGAGATGATGCCGCCGATGCCGAGGTTCGCCGTGGCGAAGAGGCCCGGGATCGGGATGACCCAGCTGGCGAGGTCGCCCGAGGGCACGAAGGCGCCGATGAGCGGGTTGACGAGGTTGTCGACGACGGCCGTGACGATCGCGGCGAACGCGGCGCCGATGATGACCGCGACCGCGAGGTCGATGACGTTGCCGCGGGAGATGAACTCCTTGAAGCCCTGGATCATGGTGGTGGTTCCCCCATCTGCCGACGACGCCGGCGAGAAGTCGAACCGCGGGGCGTCAGGCGCCGGCCGCGGCGGGAGCGGAGGCTCCCGACCCCGATGATGGCGCAGACGAGGGCGCGGATCCAGCACCCGCGCCGGAGGAGGACGCAGTATTCCGCGAGTCCGTGCGGTAGAAGCCGGCGCCGTTGAACGTCACGCCGATCGAGCCGTACTGCTTGCGCAGCTCGCCCCCGCACTCGGGGCACTCGGTGAGCGAAGGGTCGCTGAAGGCCTGGACGGCGTCGAACCGGTGGCCACAGGACTTGCAGGCGTAGGCGTATGTGGGCATGGGTCCTCGTTCGGATGATGGAGCGGAGTCGTCAGCCGCGGAACGCGACGGTGCGCGTCGGGGTCACGACGCCGTCGACGGACTGATCATGGAGATCGCGCGGAACGCGATCGACCAACTCGGAATCATAGATCACCGCGTATACGGGCGGCCTGTGCGCCATCGAGCCGAGCGTCTTGTCGTAGAAGCCCCGGCCCCAGCCCATCCGGAGCCCCTCGCCGTCCACGGCCGACGCGGGCACGACGAGGAGGTCGACGTCGTTGACCGCGATCGGCCCGAGCACCTCGCCGACGGCCTCGGGAACGCCGTACGCGCTCTCGATCTCGTCGCCGTCCGCGCTCGCGGCCGTCCAGTCCAGGAGGCCGTCTGCACGCGTGATCGGCAGCAGCACGCGGAGGCCGCGCTCGAGGGCGGAGCGGATGAACGGGCGCGTGTCCGGCTCGGTCGGGCCCGACAGGTAGCAGGACAGGGAGCGCGCGCCCAGACGCGCGACGAGCGCGTCGAGCTCGCGGTGGATGCCCTCTCCCGCCGCCTCGCGCTGCGCGGGCGAGAGCAGCTGGCGGCGCTCGCGGATCTCCGCGCGCAGGGCGCGCTTGGCCTGATCGAGCTCTCCGGGCATGTCCCGATCCTAGGAGACGCGCCCCGTGTCGCAGGGCGATCACAGGCGGATAACGGGGCATCGCCTAGGCTGTCAGCATGGATTCACCGAAGATCAAGGCGGTCATCCCCGCCGCCGGGCTGGGCACGCGCTTCCTTCCGGCGACGAAGGCCACGCCCAAGGAGATGCTGCCGGTCGTCGACAAGCCGGCGATCCAGTACGTCGTCGAAGAGGCTGTCGCCGCCGGCATCCGCGATGTGCTGATGATCATCGGGCGCAACAAGAACGCGCTCGCGAACCACTTCGACTCGGTGCCCGAGCTCGAGCGCAACCTCGAGAAGAAGGGCGACACCGGCCGTCTCGAGCGCGTCCAGGCGTCCAGCGACCTCGCCGACATCCACTTCGTCCGCCAGGGCGACCCCAAGGGCCTCGGTCACGCGGTGCTGCGCGCCCAGGCTCACGTGGGCGACTCGCCGTTCGCCGTCCTCCTGGGCGACGACCTCATCGACGAGCGCGACGAGCTGCTCACGACGATGATCGACGAGCAGGCCAAGCGCGGCGCGCAGGTCATCGCCCTCATGGAGGTCGACCCCGACCAGATCCACATGTACGGCTGCGCCGACGTCGAGCCGACCGACACCGAGGGCGTCGTCCGCGTGAAGGGCCTCGTCGAGAAGCCCGCCAAGGAGGACGCGCCGTCGAACCTCGCGATCATCGGCCGCTACGTGCTGACCCCCGCGATCTTCGATGTGCTCGAGCGCACGGAGCCCGGCAAGGGCGGCGAGATCCAGCTGACCGACGCGCTGCAGGAGGTCGCGGCCGACGAAGCGGGCCCCGGGGTCTACGGCGTCATCTTCCGCGGGCGCCGCTACGACACGGGCGACCGCCTCGACTACATCAAGGCCATCGTCCAGCTCGCCGCGGACCGCGCCGACCTCGGCCCGGACCTGCGACCCTGGTTCAAGGAGTTCGCGACCACTCTCTGAGCCCGGTCGCCCGAGACATCTGCCGAGGAGTCGGATGGATACCCAGGCGTGGCGTGAGCACGGCGCGGTGTCCATCCGACTCGTGCGTCCGCGGGACGCGCGCACGCTCCAGCAGGAGCTGCTCGCGAACCGATCGTGGCTGCGCCCGTGGGAGGCCACGAACCCCGACGGCGCCATCTCCTTCGACATGCGCGCCGGCATCCGGCGCCTGCTGCAGCAGTACCGCGACGGCGTCGGCGTGCCCCTCGTCATGGAGTACGAGGGCGTCATCTGCGGTCAGCTCAACGTGTGGGGGATCGCCCGCGGCTCCCTCTCGTCCGCGACGATCGGCTACTGGGTGAGTGAGCGCTTCGCGGGCCGCGGCATCACCCCGACAGCCGTCGCGCTCGCGACCGACCTCTGCTTCACCGATCTCCGTCTGCATCGCATGGAGATCTGCATCCGGCCCGAGAACGTGCCGAGCCTGCGCGTGGTCCAGAAGCTCGGATTCCGGTACGAGGGGCTGCGCCGTCGGTACATCCACATCGACGGCGACTGGCGCGACCACTACGCCTTCGCGCTCGTCCGCGAGGAGGTGCCGGAAGGCGTCCTCGCCCGGTGGGTCAGCGGTCGCGCGCCCACCGACGCCGCGGCCATCCCGCCGAGCGACACACTCGCCTCCTGACCGCTCCGCGCGCGACACGCGGGCGCGAGCGCGGGCGGCGCACCGTCGTCGCCTACCTTTGTCTTCATGGGCGGGCAGATGCTGGGCGGCGGCGTGATCATCGCGGTCGCCGTGCTGCTCTGGATCGTCTACCTCCTCCCGACCTGGCAGGCGCGCATGCGCTACAACGCCGCCGAGCGCAACGCGGTCCGGCTCAACCAGGCTCTGCGCGTGCTCGCGGAGACGAGCGAGACACCCGACGAGATCCGCGTCGAGCTGAGCGCGCGCGAGGCACGTGCGCAGGAGAAGCTCGTGCGCCAGCTGCGCGCCGAGGACGAGCGGCTGCGCGCCGAGCGCGACCGCCTCGAGCTCGAGCGCAAGCGGATGGAGGTGCAGGCGCGCCTCGAGCGCGAGCGCGACGAGGCCGCGGCCGGTCGCGAACGCCGGCGCCGTGAGCTGGAGCTCGAGGCGGAGCGCCGCCGACGGGAGCTCGACGCCGCGCGCCGCGCTCCCGAGGTGCTCCGCGCGCGCCAGGCGCGCGCCCGTCGCGCCGTGCGGATGGCCGCCACCGTCGTCCTGCTCGCTGGCCTCGCGGCCATCGCCGTCGGCGTCGCGGCCCTCGCGCAGGGCGGAGCCGGGTGGTGGCTGGCGGGCGGTGCCGTCGCGACGCTCGTGGCGCTGCAGACGCTGAATCGGATGGCCGCGGTCGCGCGTCGCGCGAAGCGCCCGGCGGCCCCGGCGGCTGCGCCGATCGCCGAGGCGGCCCCGGTGGTCCGCCTGGCCGCGCCCGCGCTCATGGACCCCGAGGACCGCGGCTGGACGCCGCGCTCGCTCCCGGCGCCGCTGACGAGCGTCTCCGGCTCCCGCGCCGCGCTCGCGCTCGACGGCGCGCGCGCACACGAGGCGCTCCGCGCGGCCGCGCGCGAGGAGGCGCTGCGCACGCAGATCGCGGCCCAGACTCCCGCGCCGGTGCCGATCACGGCGGCCCGTCAGCAGCAGCCGGCGTCGCCGTATGCGCGCATGGGGTTCGTCGACGACGCCGAGATCGAGGCGCACGTGCGCGAGCTGCTCGCCCGCCGCGCGGCCGGATGACCGCAGATGTCCGATCCGGTGCGGCGACGCCCCGATCGTGAGACGCTCGCGGCGGGTCGGAGCCCGTCCGTCCCGCTCGAAGGAGAACGATGACCCGCCCCGCTCGACTCGTGTTCGTCGGAGACTCGATCACCGATGCCGGTCGCGATCGCTCGCACGCCGCCTCGCTCGGACACGGTTACGTGCACCTCATCGCCGAGGCGCTCGGCGATGAGGTGCACGTGGTGAACGTCGGGGTCGGGGGAGACCGCGCCGTCGACCTCGAGCGCCGCTGGAACGAGGACGTGGAGGCAGCCGAGCCGGACGTGCTCACCGTCTACGTCGGCGTCAACGACACCTGGCGGCGCTTCGATCGCGACGACCCCACCAGCGCCGAGGACTTCGAGGCGACCGTGCGCCGGCTGCTTGCGAGTGACGCCGCGCGCCGCGCACGGCTCATCCTCGTGGAGCCGTTCGTCCTGCCCGTGCGCGACGATCAGGAGGGGTGGCTCGACGACCTCGCGGCGAAGCGAGAGGTCATCGCGCGTCTCGCGGAGGAGCACGACGCGTCCTTCGTGCCGCTGCACCGTCTGCTCACCGAGGCCGCCCGCACCGTGGGTGCTGCCGCGCTCGCGCCTGACGGCGTCCACCCCTCTGCCGAGGGCGCCCGAAGGATCGCGGACGCATGGCTCGACGCCTGGCGACGCGCCTGACGCGCCTCGGTTTCGGCAAGCGGCTCGGGGTCTGGTAATGTATCTCGGGTTGCAAGGGCCCATGGCGCAGTTGGTAGCGCGTCTCGTTCGCAATGAGAAGGTCGGGGGTTCGAATCCCCCTGGGTCCACACTGAGTTGAGACAGTCGACAAGCCCCCGTCCATCGGACGGGGGCTTCGTCGTATCCGGCGGCCAGCACGTCGGCGCCGAGCAGGAGTCGTCGGGGCGCGGCCGTGCTGGCCGTGCTTCCGGGTTGCGACACGCCCGGGTGGTGGGTGGGTTTGCTGGGGGTGGGGGTTCGGCGTAATGTATTCCCTTGTCGCCGCCAAGCGGTGAGGTTGAGCCGGAAGGTTCCCCGCCCCAGGTCTGCGACGTACAACACAATCCCTGGTTCTGGTGAGGCTGTGGTCTTGCTGGTGCTGGGGGTGGATGGTTGCCCCGGAGGGCCGCGGCGGGAGTCGTGGGGCTGGGTGCGTCTGATCCTTGAGAACTCAACAGCGTGCACTTGTCAAATGCCAAATTATCCTCGTCCAGCTTCGGCTGGTT
>NZ_BSEJ01000008.1 GCF_027921765.1 Microbacterium barkeri | reverse complement strand
GGCGGCACGGCGACGGGCAGCGGCGGCACCGCCGCCGCGGGCGCGACGGGGGCCGCGGGCGCGACGGGGGCCGCAGGCGCGCTCGCCTGGTCCAGCGGAGCGGCGTCGCGCGCGGAGTCGGCGTCGACCATCCGCGATCCGGCGACCCGATCGTGCCATCCGCGGTGCCACGGGGAGCCGTCGAACAGGGGCGAGAAGTACCCGACGACGATGGCGGCGCCAAGGCCCCAGATCACGTTGCGCAGGAAGGCGCGGCCGAACCCGAGGGGCGCCCCGTCGTCGTCGCGGACGAGCCGCACGCGCAGGGCGCGCATGCCCGGCGTCCCGCGACGGGTGCCCTGCCACCAGCTGTAGAGGAGGACCCAGCCGATCGCGAGCAGGCCGACGACCGCGGAGAGCGTCAGCGTGAGCCACAGCGGGCCGTTCATCGCGACCCACACCGTGACGCCCGAGAGCACGGACATCACCGCGCCGACGATGAGCATGTCGACGATGTAGGCGCCGGCGCGCCGGCCGAGCGGAGCAGGGCGCGGCGCGTGCGCAGCGGCCGGCAGCCCGTACCCGGGCGGCAGCGGTGCGCGGTGGGGATTCGACGCGGTCATGTCAGCCATCCTTCCGTCGATCGGCCGCGGCGGCGCGCAGCCTCCGGATCCACGACGATCCGGTCCTGCGCCGCAGCGAGCGCAGGCTCAGTCGGGCGCGCAGGCGACTCCAGAATGTCGCCTTCTCGCCCATCCCGTCCACCAGGGCGTCGACCTCGCTCCAGAACGCCGCGACGAACTCGGGGTCGGGCTCGCCCGGCCCGAAGACGCCGGCGTCCGCGCGCGCGGCGAGGTCGGTCACGCGCGCGTCCTCGAGGGTCGCGACGAGCACGGCGGCCTCCTCCGAGCGCGTTCCGCCGGCCGACGCGCCGTCGAGCGGGTACGCGCGGTAGTCGACGGCGCGATCGCGCAGCTCATCCCAGCCGCCGCTGATGCGGTCGGCCGCGCGCTCTGCCGCGCGCCGTCGGCGACGGCGGGCGGCCTTCACGGCGCCGATCACGACGAAGGGCGCGAGCAGCAGGAGGAGGACGGAGACGCCGGCCCCGCCCACGAGGAGGATCAGGCCGAGAGCGCCGTCCTCGGGCTCGGCGTCCTCATCCGCCTTCCGATCGTCGGGCACGAGCGGCGGAAGCTCGACCGGCTCCTGCGGAGGCGGAGGCGGCTGCAGCACCTGCGGCTTGGGTGCGCTCTTCGGCCGGGTCGTCTGGTCGTTCGGCTGCTGGTCCTCGGGCGGCGTGGGGTCGAAGGCGACCCACCCGGCGTCCTCGAAGGCGATCTCGACCCACGCGTGCACGTCGTCGCCCGTGACGACGTACGGGTTCTCCGCCGTCTCGTCCTCGCCGGGGTGGAAGCCCAGCACGACGCGCGCCGGGATGCCGAGCTCCCGCGCCATGAGCGCCATCGCGACCGCGTACTGCTCGTCGTCGCCGACCATCTGCTCGGCGCCGAGCAGGCTCGCGATGCGCTGCGACCCGTGCCCCGCGCGGGAGGGGACCTCGCCCTCGAGACCGTGGCTGAAGAAGCCGCCCTCCGAGAGGAACGACGTGAGGGCGCGCGCCTTCTCGATCGGCGTGCGCGCCTCCGCGACCGCGTCGGCGGCGAGCTCGGCGACATCGCCGGGAACGTCGACGGGCCGCGGCAGGTCGACGTCCGCGAAGTCGTCGTCCGCGAGCGCCTCGTCGGCCGACGTCGGCGGGATGACGACATCGGCGGTGTACCGATCGCCCTCGCGGAGCCCGTCGCGGACGACCGCGGTGCCCGTGTCGGCGTTGTAGTACGCGCTGCGGCGCAGGCTCTCTCCGCGGTCGCCATCGAACGCGAGGCTGCGCACCGCACCGGCGGCCGGAACCCAGACCCCCTCGTAGCCGCCGACCTCGACCGTGAGGCGCGCGGCCTCCCCCGCAGCCCCCTGCGCCATGTTCGAGCGGATGGGGGTGAAGTCGCTCGACGAGTCGGCGACGTCGTAGACCACTCCTGAGTAGGCGTCCATCGTCGCGAGTCGCAGGCGGGCCCCGCTCGGCAGGCCCCGGACCGTGAAGAGGGCGTCCTCGTCGAAGTCGCGCACGTAGAGCCGGAACGACTGCAGGGGGCTCGGGTACTCGCGGATGTCGAACGGCGGGATGATCACCTCGCGCAGCACGTAGCGGGTCTCGTTCGCGGGCGCGAGGGCGAGTGAGACCGCGCCCGCACCCGCCGCGATCGCGAGGACGACGGCGCCCGACACGACCCGGCGGACGACGCTCGAGCGACCCCCGTCGGCCTGTGGCGACTCGGTCGTCGCGACCGCGCTCCGCTGCGGCGCGAGCGCCGTCCGCAGCGCGAGCCAGGCGACCGCGACGACGGCGAACACGGCCGCCTGCACGAACGGCGCGGCGGGCTGCGCCGTCCCGAGGGCGATCTGGAGCACGAGCAGCGCCGCGGCGGGCACGAGCGTCCAGGCCGCGGGGACGACGCGCAGAGCGAGGCTCCCCGCGAGCGTCGCGAAGGCGAGCGAGAGGAGGAGCGGCACGATGAGGTGCCCGTCGGCGGCCGCGACCGGCGCGATCGAGGTGAGCAGCGACTTCCACGACGTCACGACGCCCGCCGCCAGCTGGCGGAGCGTGTCGATGGTCGGGATCATCCCGCCGATCGCCGTGTGCGGCAGCGCGAGCGCCCCGCCGAGCACGAAGTACACGGCCACGGCGGCCGCCGCGAGCAGGAGGACGCTCCACCGCCGGACGGCACCCGTCCAGGCGATCCCGAGCCCGAGCACGAGGCCGGCGAGCGCGGGGATCAGGTACTGCGGTCCGTCGAAGGTCGGCGCGAAGCCGATCACGGGGACGAGCAGGAGCAGCGCGACCGCGCCCAGGTCGATCGCGTCGCCGCGCCATCCGCCGAGGCGCCCGCCGTCGCGCGCGCTCATCCGAGCACCTTCCGCAGCGCGCGCGGCAGGTCGTCGACCGTCGCGAGGGTGAGCACGTCGGTCTCGCCGATGCGCCGGCGCCCGGTATCCGCGTCGGCGGCGGCCACGACGATGAGCGTCCGTGCGCCGAGCGGCAGGCGCGACGCGGCGTCGCGGAGGTCGGCGGGGTCAGCCGTGCTGCCGCACAGGAGCACGACGACGCTCGCGAGCGGAGCCGCGGCGGCGACCGCGCCGGCGAGGTCGGCCACCCTCCCCGCCCGCGCCCGGCTGTGCTCGACGCCCGAGAGCGAGTCGAGCAGCTGGCGACCGGTGCCGGCGCGAAGCGGACCGGCCGGCGTCCGCACATCCACGTGGAAGGCGTCGCGGATGGCGCGCAGGCCCAGCGACCCGCCCGCCGAGATCGCGGTCTCGAACTCCTCGGGCGACGCGTAGTCGGCGGTCGCGGTCGACAGGCCGATGACGAAGTGCGAGCGGCGGGTCTGCTCGTACGTGCGCATCATGAGCGTGCCCGTGCGGGCGGTCGAGCGCCAGTGCACGTGACGGAGGTCGTCGCCGGGCTGGTACTCCGAGAGCGCGTGGAAGGCGATGTCGTCGCGCGCGAGGTCGCGCGTCTCCATGCCCTCGAGATCCCGCACGAAGCCGATCGACTGCCCATCCAGTCTCACCGTGCGGGGGTGGACGTACAGGTCGACGGGCTCGTCGCGGCGGTCGATCCGCTCGTACAGCCCGAGCGGGTCTCCCCGCACGATGCTCACGGGCCCGACCGGCAGCACGGCGCGGCGCTGGGTCGGGATCGCGAACAGCTCCTCGATCGACTCCTCCGGCGCGAGCTGCGGGATGCCGAAGACGCCGCGCCCCGATCCGACCGGCAGGACGATCCGGGAGGGGAGGATGGCGCGGCTGCCGGTGTTCGCGAGCCGGAGCGCGCCGACCGCGCGCTCGCCGACGACGACGCGCGTGCGCGTGAGGTCGAGCTCGACGTCGTACGACGTGCGCCCGAAGAGGAAGCCCGCGCAGAGCACGAGGGTCGCGGTGAGGATGGCCGCGATCGCGCGCACCTCGACCCACCCGAACGCGATGCCGAGGACCCACAGCGCGACGGCGGCGACGAGGAGGACCCAGCCGAGCGGACGGACGACGGCCGCGACGACGCGGATGCCGCGCCATCCGCGCGCGAGGACGTAGCGGAGGACCGCGGCCCAGCCTGCCCGCTCCTCCGCCTGCTCGGCCTCGACCGCCTCGGGCGCCTCCGCGCTCATCGCACCTGCGGCGCCGGCACCTGCGACACGACGCGTGCGATCACGCGCTCCGCGGACGCGCCCGAGAACTCCGCCTCCGGGTCGAGCACGAGGCGGTGGGTCCAGACCGGGCCGGTGAGCGCCTTGATGTCGTCGGGAAGGACGTAGTGGCGCCCGAGCGACGCCGCACGCACCTTGGCGAGGCGCACCATCGCGATGGCGCCGCGCACCGAGACGCCGAGCATCGTGTCGGAGTCGTCCCTGGTCGCCTCCGCGAGCTCGGCGGCGTAGCGCAGCACGCTGGGCTCGACGTGCGCGGTCGCCGCGAGGTCGGCCATGTCGGCCACGGCGCCCGTCGTGATGATCGGGGTGAGCCCCGCGGAGGGGTTGCGGTCGGCGGAGCCCGCGAGGATGCGCTCGGTCACCTCGACCGTCGGGTACCCGATCGAGGTCTTGATGAGGAAGCGGTCGAGCTGCGCCTCGGGCAGCTTGTACGTGCCCGCCTGCTCGATGGGGTTCTGCGTCGCGATCACGAGGAAGGGGCGGCCCACGTCGTGCGCGACGCCGTCGACCGTGACGCGCGACTCCTCCATGACCTCGAGGAGCGCGGACTGCGTCTTGGGAGAGGCGCGGTTGATCTCGTCCGCGAGCACGATCGACGCGAACACGGGCCCGCGGTGGAACTCGAAGCGGTGGCTCTGCTGGTCGTAGATCGTCACACCGGTGACGTCGCTCGGCAGGAGGTCGGGGGTGAACTGGATGCGGTTCGAGGTGCCCTGCACGGTCGCCGCGAGCGCCTTCGCGAGGCTCGTCTTGCCGGTTCCGGGTGCGTCCTCGAGCAGCACGTGGCCCTCGGCGAGCATCGCCGAGAGCACGAGCCCGACGACGTCGCGCTTGCCCATGAGGGCGCGGTCGACGTTGTCGACGAGGCGCGCGAAGGTCCCCTCGAACCAGGATGCCTGCTCGGGCGTCATCGTCATGCGTGTTCTCTCTTCTCAGGTGGGCGGTCAGCGCCAGACGACGGACTGCGCGTTGCCCCAGCCCTCGATGTGGACGTAGACCGTGTCGCCGGGCGTACCGAAGTAGCAGTGCGGGTTCTTCCCGACGTAGATGGAGCCGTTGGCGGGGATGTGGATGACGCCCACGTCGCGGAACGCGCCGTCGGCGTCGTTGCAGGTCGCGCGGTAGTCGCCCTCGGGGAAGTTCTCCGTGTTGAGGACGAGGTACTCGCAGTTGTCCGTGTCGCAGTTCTTCTCGTCCTTGGCGCTGCGGTCGGGCCCCTGCGTCGTCCACGCCTTCGCCTCGGGCACGGTGGTCGCCTTCGCCGAGACGATCGCGCTCTGCTGCCGCTCGGTGTCCGTCGCGCGGGCTTCGATCGTGTGCGTCGTCGAGTAGCCGTACCGGGCGCTCGTCGAGCCGGTGAGGGCGACATCCTGCCACGCGCCGCCGTCGATGCGGATCTGCATCGCGACGTCGCGCCCGTTCGGCTGCGGTGCGGCCCACGAGTAGGTGATCTCCCGACCGTCGCCCGTGCGCTGGGCGTCGACCGTGGGGTTCCGGACGGGCCCGAACGGGACGACGGCGTTCGACGGCGCCGAGCCCTGGCTCGCCACGGTGCCGTTGCCGGTGCCCAGGGTGGCCGCGTAGACCGCGCGGATGCTGACGGTGTACGACGCGCCGTTCGAGATGCCCTGGGCGATCGTCGATCCGGCGGGGTCCGCGGCCCCCGACCACTGGCTGCTCCACGCGCCGCCGTTGAGCGAGTACTGCCAGCTGATCTCGCTCTCCTTGATGCCGTTGCGCGCGGCCGGGGTCCAGCTCACGGAGATGCTGTTGTCGTGGGGCGCGGCCTTCACGTTCGTGGGCGCATCGGGCGCGGTGTACGCCCGTCGTGGCTCGGACTCCGTGCTCCAGCCGCTCCAGCCGGCCTTGTTCTTCGCCTGCACGCGGAAGCTGTAGTCCGTCTCGGACGTGTCGAGCGTCACGTTCTGCGTCGTCTGGCCACCGGGGACGTCCACCGTGCGCACGAGCTCGCCGCCCCGGAGCACCTGCAGCTGGTAGGCGTCGATCTCGTCGCCGTTCGTCGCCGGCTTCGTCCAGGAGACGGTCATTTGCGCCTGCTCGCCGACCGGCGCCGCCATCTGCGCGGACGGCTGCGCGGGGACGGCCGGAGGGGCCGCCGGGATGTTGGCCGCCGACCAGGCGCTCCAGCTCGACGGGTCGGGCGCCTGGTTGTGCGCGCGCACGCGCACCCGGTAGGCGGTGCCGTTCTCGAGGCCCTCCCACGTGATCTTGTTGCCCGTGACGCCCGTCTTCTGCGAGATCCCGTTGGGCGGCGCGGGCGAGATCTCGAGTGTGAAGCTCGAGACCGGCGAGCCGGGCGTCTCCGGCGTCTCCCAGGTGACCCCGAGGGCGCGATCGCCGAAGGACGGCAGCTTGGGAGCCTGCGGCTGGTCGGGGCGCGCATCGGGGCGCGCGGGCTGGCTGGGCAGCGAGGGCTCGGATGCGCCGACCTCGTTCACGGCGACGACCGTGAACCGGTACTCGACGTTGTTCGTGAGCCCGTCGAGCGTGCACGTCGTCGCGGCGCAGCGCTTCTCGTAGTCGCCCGCGACGCTCGTGACGACGTACTCGGCGATCGTCGCGCCGTTGTCCGACGGCGGCGTCCAGCTGAGCGCGACCTTGCGGTCCTGCACGCTCGAGACCGTGGGCTTGCCGGGCGCATCCGGCACGCCGCGCACGGTGACGCGCACGCGGCCCTCGACCATCCGCGACTGATCCCCCGTCGCGTCGGCGATGCGGTAGCGGACGACCACGGTCCCGTGGAAGTCTGCCGCGGGCGTCACGACGACCTGGTCGCCCTCGGCCGCGACCTCGGCCTCGCCGGTCTCGAGGGTCGCCGAGAGCAGCTCGAGCGGGGTCTCGGGGAACGGGTTCACGTCGTTGTCGAGGACGGGCACGGTGAGCGTCTCGCCCTGGTTCCATGCATCGAAGACGTCGTCGTTCGCGACCGGCAGCGGCTTGCTCGATGCGGTCACGGCCACGCGCACCTCGCCGCGGACGGGGTCGTTGACGCCGTCCGAGACGGTCACGCTGACGGTGCGCTCCGTGCCCGCGCTGTCGGGCTGGGCCTCCACGGTGAGGACGGTGCCGTCGATCGAGACGGCGACATCGCCGGCGTCCGCGGTGGCGGCGACCGCGAAGGTCAGGTCGTCCTCGTCGATGTCGCTCGCGAGCGGCGCGAGGTCGAGCGTGGCGGGGCCGTCGCCCGCCCCCACCGTCAGCTCGCTGTCGACGAACTCGGGCGGCTCGTTCTCGGGTGGGAGCACGTGGATCGGGATGGACAGCGTCGCCTTGGTGCCGCTGGGGTCGTCCGGAGACGTCCCGTCGGTGACCTCGAACGTGATGGCGTCATCGCCCGACCAGCGGTACGCCGAGGTGTAGACGAGGGTCTGCTGGTCGCGCACGAGCGGCGAGCCGTCGCTGTTGCCCGCCTGCACCTTCGCCGCCTCGGTGATGACCACCGGGTCGCCGGTCGCCGAGCGCACGTGGTCCGCGAGGGCGATCTCGACCGTCTCGCCGCTCTGGACGACGACGGGCTCCGTGCTCGTGCGGACGGGGCGGAGGTCGGCTCTCGCGGGGACGTGCACGTACGCCGTCGCGGTCAGGCCGTCCTCGTCGGTCGCGGTGAAGGGGATGAGCTGCCGCTCCTCCCCGATCGACACCCGGAGAACGCCGGCCTCGGGGTCGACGAGCTCGCCGCCGTCCGCCGTCAGCTCGAGGGTGCTCGGCGTGCCATCGGGATCCGAGAGCCGCTCGCGCAGATCGACGTCGGCGGTGAAGTCGTCCTGGATGTCGGCCGGGAGCACATGGGCGTCCTTCGCGACGGGAGCCTGCAGCGGCACCTCGTCGTCGACGGTGACCTGGATCACGCCCTGCGCGCGTGCGCCGTGCTCGTCCTCGATCGTGTACTGGACCGAGGTCTCCATCTCGCGGCCGGGCGCCGTGATCTCGACGTGGCCGGGCAGGGTCTCCGCCTCGAGCCCGTCGACGTCGGGGACCACGAGCCCGTCGGGGACGACGAGCAGCTGCTTGCCCTCGGGGTCGGAGTCGTTGGCGAGGACGGGGACGGCGACGATGCGCCCCGGACGCACGTGGAGCGAGTCGGTCACGGCGTAGGGCGCCTGGTTCGCGGACTCGGCGGGCGCCACTCCCACGCGGATGGTCCCGATCGCCTCGGCGCCGAGCGCGTCGCGCACGCGGTACGTGAAGGTGTCGAGCCCCGCGGCGTCGTCGTAGGCGCGGTAGACGAGATGGTCGACGGCGACCTCGTCGATCGTCCCCCGCTTCGCGGCGGACGCGGGCTCGACGAGCTCGACCGAGTCGCCGTCGGGATCGATGCCGTTCAGCGGGATCGGGATGTTCGCGGTCTCGCCGGCGAGGGCGCGCACGGTCACGTCGGGCGGGTTCGGCGGCGCGTTCGTCTCGGCGTCGACGGGAACCACCTGGATCGTGATGAGGCCGGCGTCCTTCTGCCCGGTCGAGTCGACGACGTCGTAGGTCGCGTACACCGTCTGAGCGACATCGCTCGCGCGGAAGCGCACGGTGTCCTCCGACACGAACATCTGCCCGGCCTCGGCCGACGGCGCCTCCACGAGCTCGGGGGCGACGTGGATCTCGTCGTCGTTCGGGTGGTAGTCGTTGTCGAGGACCGGGATGGTGACGAGATCGTTCGCGCGGACGACCACCTCGTCGTCGTTCGCGACGGGAGGCCGCAGCTTCTCATCGGCGGGGACGGGGATGATCACGACCTCGCCCTCGACGCTCTCCTTCCCGTTCGACAGCCGGTACGTCACCGTGGTCTGCTCCGCGAGCTGGGCGCGGTCCGCGATGCGGAGCGTCTCGTGCCCGAGGACCGAGACGGAGATGCCCGCGTCGTCGGGCACCGACACGGACTGCACGACGAGGACGCCGCCGGCGGGGTCGGAGTCGTTGTCGAGCACGCCGGCGAGCACCTCGCCGCCCGCCGGGAGGAGGGCGAGATCGCGCACCGCGACGGGCGGCAGGTCGCTGCCCTCGTCGGCGACGACGTCGACTCGGACGAGACCCGGCACGCCGTCGGCTCCCGACGCCGCGAGGTACTGCACGTATCTCGTGCCCACGCGCGTCCCCTCCACGGTGAAGGTCTTGTCGGAGAAGTCGGGGGTGATGATGAGCCCCTCCTCCTCGTCGACGCGCGTCAGCCGCAGCGGGTCGATGCTCGCGGAGATGTCGTTCGCGAGCGGGGAGACGGTCGCCTGCTGTCCCAGCCGCACGACGACGTGGTCGGCGTTCGTCACGGGCGGGGCGGAGCCGGCCGGCCGCACGTCGAGCTTGAGCGTGCCCGATTGCGCGAGCCTCCCGTCCGAGACGACCACCTCGACCTCGAGCGGCCCCTGCGCGCCGGAGATCGCACGGTAGGTGATGCGCCCATCCGAGGTGAAGTCCGCCTCGTCGCCCTCGGCGGGGAAGACGTCGACGAGGTAGGTGTCGTCGCCGTCGTCGTCGCGCCAGTCGGGCATGACGTCGTAGGTGACGGTGCCGCCGGTCTCGACCGCGACGGTCGGCGTGCGCGTCTGCTCCGGCCCCGCGTTCTGCGATTCCGGATGCACGTCGATGCGCACGGTCGCGCGGTCCCGCCCTTCGCGGCCGTCGTCGACCTGGTATGTGAAGCTGCCCGAGCCCGTGCGTCCCTCGGGCACCGCGACCTGCAGCGACGTCCCGTTGTGGATGAGCTGGACGTCCGCGAAGTCGGGGCTCCCGTCGGGCAGGGAGACGGTGAGGACGTCGCCGTCGGGATCGGAGTCGTTGTCGAGCACGGGGATGATCGTCGTGCGCCCCGCGCGGACGCCGAACCGGTCGTCTGCCGCGATCGGGACGGTGTTCTCCTCGCTCCGCTCGGGCAGCGTCGTCTCGAGCGTCTCCTCGGTCGTCTCCTCCTCCTGCTCCTCGTCGCCGTCGTCGGGCGGAGTGAGCTCGTCCCAGTTGTCGACGCGGAGCATCGAGTCGCTCGCGAGCCATGCGGCGCCGCTCACGGAGTCGTTGAGCATGACGACGTCGCGGTTCACGCGGAAGACGAGCTCGCCATCGGAGTCGTAGTCCTGCACCGCGGTGGCGAGGTCGTGCGCGTCGCCCGCGCAGTCCCGCAGGAAGTGGCCGGCGCCCGCCCAGGCCGCGTACGCGCATCCGCCGAGGACGACGGGCTCGACCGGGTCGCCGGGGCCCGCGCCGCTCGGGACCGAGACGATCTCGGAGCCGTCGAGGGGGATCGTGACGAGCTCGGAGGCGGTCGCGGCCGTGACGCTCGACGCCGCGGCGGCGTCGAGGGCGAGCGCCGCGTCCTTCCCTCCCGGGACCTCGATCTCGGTGCCGTCGTCGAGGTGCACGACGCCCGTCGACCGGTCGAGCACGACCGCCCGGTCGCCGACCGACGTGATCGAGAGCTCGGCGCCCTTCTCGAGGTCCAGCTCCCGCGCCTCGGGCTCGCCGGGCTCGCCCTCCGGCGTGACGGGGACCGTCACGATGCCCTTCTTCGGCGAGACGGCGTGCACCGTGCCGTCGAGCCCGACCGTGACAGCGGCTCCCTCGCCGAGCTCGGCCACCGGCTCGGCCTCCGCCGGGTCGAACCCGCCGAGGGCCGCGACCGGCGCGACGAAGAGGTCGCCCGACTCCGGGTCGAGGATCGCGACCGTGTCGCCGCCGAGCTCGACCCGCGCGTTGCCGGGGAGCTCGACGCGATCGCCGAGCGAGACGGTCGAGGGGTTCACGACGGCGACCGCCGCATCCGCCTCGTCGACGACGAGGACGTTGCCGCCGTCCTGCCGGATGTCGTAGCGCTCGCTCGTCGTCCGCAGGCTCCCGTCGAGGAGACGCGACTCGTGGTTGAAGTGGCCGACGAGGAGGCTGGATGAGCGCGTGATCCACACGCTCCCGTCGTGCAGGTCGACCTCGGTCGTCGGGTTGCCGTCGTAGGCGAACGCCATCGTGCCGATCGCGAGCGTCGCGGCCGTGACGACCGCCGTGCCGATGAGGGTCTTGCGGCGTGCGCGCAGACGGGTCCATGCCTTCATCCGCGGTCGGCCTCCCCCTGATGCTCGCCTCGCCGCGGGCCGCAGGGAGCGTGGCGGCGCGCGGTCACGGACTTCCAGGGTACCTGTGCCCCCTGATCCGCCCATGCGAGCGCATGGGCACAGGTGCCCACGCCTCAGGGCGCGATGCCCGCGGCGGCCGGGCGGAACCCCGCGCGCACGTTCTCGCAGCACCCGGGGCGGCAGACGTCGAACCACGGGCCGAGCGGCGTCGCGGCCGGCCGCTCCTCGCGCGGCGTGGCGGCCATCCGCTCCTCCACGAGGTCGACGACGCCCGCGACGAACCGCGGGTCGGCGCCCGGCGTCGGCGTGCGCACCGCTCGGAGGCCGGCGTCGGCCGCCGCCTGCAGCGCCTCCTCGTCGAGATCCCACATGACCTCCATGTGGTCGCTGAGGAACCCGACCGGGACGATCGCGACGGCCTCGACCCCCTCCGCGGGCAGCTCGGCGATCCGGTCGCAGATGTCGGGCTCGAGCCAGGGCTGCGAGGCCGGGCCCGACCGCGACTGGTAGACGAGCTCCCACGGGACATCGGCCGCCTCGGGGACGATCGCGGCGGCCCGCTCCATGACCGCCGCGGCGACCGCGCGATGCTGCGCCTCGTAGGCGCCACCCGGCCCGAGATCGAGGTCACGAGGGCCGGATCGCCGCGCGTCGTCGACCGGGATGCTGTGAGTCGCGAAGAGGACGCGCACTCGGAGCCGGTCGGCGAGGAAGCCTCGGATCGCGTCGACGAGCCCGTCGACGAAGGCCTCGACGAACCCGGGGTGGTCGAAGAACTGCCGCACCTTGTCGATCTCGACGACGCTCCCCAGCGCGGTCTCGTCGAGGGCGCGCGCGAAGTCCTCGCGATACTGACGACAGCTCGAGTACGAGCTGTAGGCGCTCGTCGCGACCGCGAGGAGGCGCGTGCGCCCGTCGTCGGCGGCCTCCTGCACGGCCTCGGAGAGGTACGGCGCCCAGTTGCGGTTGCCCCAGTACACCGGCAGGTCGAGGCCCCGCCGGGCGATCTCGGCCTCCAGCGCGGCCTTGAGCGCGCGGTTCTGGGCGTTGATCGGGCTCACGCCGCCGAAGTGGCGGTAGTGGTGCGCGACCTCCTCGAGACGCTCGTCGGGGATCCCGCGGCCCCGCGTGACGTTGCGCAGGAAGGGGATGACGTCGTCCTGCCCCTCGGGGCCGCCGAACCCCGCGAGGAGGATGGCGTCGTAGCGCTGCGGGACGGTCGCGTACGGGGCGCCGTCGCGCGCGGCGGGCGAGGCGAAGGGGACGGATGCCGTGGTCATGGCGTGCTCCTGTCGTTCGAGGGTGGTCGGGCTCAGGCCGTCTGCAGGGCGAAGACGATGAGGAGCATCGTCACCGCGAAGCCGACGGCGTAGTTGATCCAGAGGAAGCGCCGCCAGCCGCGATTCGCGCACGCGGAGTCGGCGTCGGACACGCGCGCGTACGGAGCGGCGGTCGCGAGATAGGGGAGCGCGAGCGGAGCGGCCCAGGCCGCCGTACCGCCGGCGGCGAGCACGAGCAGGGCCGCGGCGATCCACGCGGCGAGCGCGAAGCGCACCGTGCGGGCCGCGCCGAGGACCGTCGCGATCGACGCGATCCCGCCCTCTCGGTCGGGCACGACGTCCTGCACGGCGCCGAACGCGTGACTGGCCACGCCCCACAGCAGGAATGCCGCGAGCACAAGGAGCGCTCCGCGATCGGGTGCGTCCCCCGCGAGCACGATCCCGTAGACGGCGGGGCTCGCGAAGTGCACGCTCGAGGTGAGCGAGTCGAGGAACGGCACCTCCTTGAACCGGAAGGGCGGCGCGGAGTAGGCGACGACCGCGAAGAGGCTCACGGCCAGGACGGCCCACGACACCGGCCCGCCGAGGAGGCCGAGCGCGACCGCGAACGGCAGGCACGACACCGCGGCGGCGACGAGCACGACGCGGTGCGCGGCCGGGGCGAGCAGGGCGCCCTCCACGCCGCCCTTGCGGGGATTGGCGAGATCGGACGCGTAGTCGAACACGTCGTTCACGCCGTACATGGCGAGGTTGTAGGGGATGAGGAAGAACACGGTGCCCACGATGAGAGCGAGGTCGACCTCGCGCGCGGTCAGGAGATACGCGGCGGCGAAGGGGAAGGCCGTGTTGATCCAGCTGAGGGGCCGCGATGCGACCAGCAGGTCACGGATCATCTCGGCGCCTCCTCAGGGCGACCCACAGCGCGGGCAGCAGGATGGCCGCCGCCAGCGGGTAGGCGAAGTCCTCGAGGGGCGCGAGGCCGATCCGCACGCCGGAGATCCGCTCGTCGTCGTACGCGAACAGGCCGACCGCGATCATGACGCTGTCGAAGACCGCCGTGAGCACGACGAGCGCGGCGGCGGCGAGCGCGACCGCGCTCAGCCGCGGGCGGCGCCGGGCGGACAGTGCCAGGGCGGAGGCCACGGCGACGGCGAGGAACGCCGCGCACAGGACGACGTAGGTCATGGCCGCCCCCTGTCGCGAGCGGCCAGAAGTCGGTCGGCGCCGCAGAAGAGCACCATCGTGAGCTCGCAGAGGAAGAGGAGGAACACGGGCTCCTCGACGGGCAGCTCGGGCGCGATCACGAGGCCGGTCATGACCGCGGTCTCGGCGCGGAAGAAGATGCCGAGGGCGATGCCGGCGGCATCCCACGCGAGGAGGAAGACGAGCCCGGTTGCGAGGACGAGCGCCGCGTGCGCGGGAGCGCGCCACACGAACAGCCGGAAGCGCCGGTCGACCGCCAGCACGCACGAGAGCGCGAGCAGGAGGCATCCGAGGTAGACGAGGCTCACAGCGGCTCCGGCAGCGGGCCCGCGGAGACATCGCCGCGCAGGCGCTTCACGACGAGCTCCGCGCTGATGAGGCACATCGGCAGCCCGATGCCGGGGATCGTCGTCGCCCCCGCGTAGAGGAGGCCGCCGACGCGGGCGGATGCGTTCGAGCCGCGCAGGAGCGCGCTCTGGCGGAGCGTGTGCGCGGGGCCGAGCGCTCCCCCGCGCCAGGCGCCGAAGTCGCGCTCGAAGTCCGCTGGCCCGATCGTCTGCCGCACGACGATCCGCTCGCGCAGGTCGGGCACCCGCGCCCATGAGGCGATCTGGTCGATCGCCGCATCGACCGTGCGCTCGACGTCGGCGTCGCCCGCGCCATCCGCCCCGCCCGACCCGATCCCGGGGTCGGCCGGCACCGGCACGAGCACGAAGAGGTTCTCGTGGCCGGCCGGCGCCACCGTGTCGTCGGTCGCGCTCGGGCGGCACACGTACAGGGACGCGGGATCGGGGATGCGACGCGCGGGGCCGTAGATCGCGTCGAATCCGGCGTCCCAGTCGCGCGTGAAGAAGAGGGAGTGGTGCGCGAGCTGCGGCAGCTCGCCGCGCACGCCGAGCAGGGCCAGCACCGCCCCGGGGCCCGGGTCGCGGCGGTCCCACCAGGCCTCGGCGCGCGAGCGATGCGGCGAGGGCAGCAGGCTCTCGGTCACCCGCAGGTCGGCGCTCGAGACGACCACGTCGGCGACGAGGCGCGTGCGAGCGCCGTCCGCGCGCTCCGCCTCGACCGCGCGCACCGCGCCGGCCGCGACCTCGATGCCGGTGGCGCGCCATCCGGTGTGCAGGCGCGCGCCGCGGTCGCGGGCGAGCGCCGCGATCGCGTCGATCACCGTCCCGAATCCCCCGCGCGGATAGAGCACGCCCTGGCCCACGTCGAGATGGCTCATGAGGTGGTACATGCCCGGTGCGCGCGACGGCGAGGTCCCGAGGAAGACGGCGGGGTAGCCGAGCACCTGGCGCGCCCTGCGGTCGTCGGCGTGCCGCGCGATGAGGCGGTCGAGCGGCTCGGCCAGAAGGCGAGCGAGACGCGGCAGCCGCCGGAGCGTGCGGGTGTCGAACAGGGGGCGGAGCGACGCGAACGTGCTGTACAGGAACCGCTCCGTGGCGAGGTCGTAGGTCTCGGCGGCCGAGGCGAGGTAGGCGTCGATCCGCGACGCAGCGCCGGGATCGAGCGTCCGCAGCGCCTCCCGCGCGCCGTGCGCCGGCAGGTCGAACGGCACCTCGTCGCCCTCGAACCACACGCGGTAGGCGGGGTCGAGCGGCACGAGGTCGAGCTGCTCCGCCGCCGTGGTGCCGAGGAGACGGAAGAAGTGGTCGAACACCTCGGGCATGAGGTACCACGAGGGGCCCGTGTCGAACGTGAATCCGTCGACGCGGCGCCGGCCCGCGCGACCGCCGAGCTCGTCGCGGGCCTCGATGAGAGTGACGTCGTCGCCCTCCGCCGCGAGCAGGGCGGCGGTCGCGAGGCCCGAGATGCCGCCGCCGATGACGACGACCGCGCGCGCGCTCATGCGCGCACCGCCGTCGGGCGGTCGAGCGCGGCCCGCACGAGCACGGCGGCCTTCACGCGGCGCGGCACGGAGACCCGCCGCTCGAGGAGCTCGCGCGCGGGCGTCGCACGGAGGACGTCGTTGAGACGGGAGAAGAGGCCAGCCGCCGCGGCGGTCGCCCGACGGGACCGCCCCGGCAGCCGCGTCAGAGCCGACGACGCGACGGCGAGGTCGGAGTCGACATCGGAGACGATGCGGAGCTTGTCGTCCTCCGACAGGGCGCGCGGGTCGACCCCCGGGAAGTACGAGCGGCCGAGCCGCTCGCAGTCGTCCGCCAGATCGCGCAGGAAGTTCACCTTCTGGAAGGCTGCGCCGAGGCGCCGCGCTCCCTCCTCGAGCTCGTCGTCGATGAGGAGCGCGCGGTCCTCCTGGGCGAACGCGCGCAGGCACATCGACCCGACGACCTCCGCGGAGCCGTGGATGTAGGCGCGGTACGTCGCCTCGTCGCCGATCTCGACGCCGTCGGCGTCCATCCGCATCGACGCGAAGAACGGGCGTATGAGGGTCTCGGGGATGCCCGTGCGCCGCGCGGTGTCGGCGAAGGCATGCACGACGAGGTTCGCGCTGAACCCGCACGAGAGCGCCCGCAGCGTCTCGCCCTCGAGCTCGTCCAGGGCGGCTCGCCGCGCAGCATCGCCGAGCCCCGCCTCGCTCGCGGGGCCGTCGACGATCTCGTCGGCGACGCGCACGAGCGCGTAGACGTCGGCGATGTGGCCGCGGACGCGCGGGGGCAGCAGGCGGCTCGCGAGCCCGAACGAGGACGAATAGGCGGGAAGCACGCGGGACGACGCCGCGCGCGCCGTTCGGGTGTAGAGGTCCAAGGCCGTCATGCGTCCCGCTCCGCACAGCGCCCGACGAGCGCATCCAGCTCCGCCCGCAGCCCGTCGGGGATCGGCGCGGCCGCGATCTCGCGGCGCGTCGCCGCGCTCTGCTCCGCGATGAGCCGCTCGATCTCGTCCGCCGCTCCGCTCGCGCGGATCGCGTCGCGCAGCAGAGCGGCGTCGTCCTCCTCGAGAGAGCGCCGGCCGAAGAGATGCGCGACCTCGCGCCACGCCGCATGCGGCTCGGCGAAGGCCACGAGCAGGGTGCGCTTGCCCTCGCGCAGGTCGCCGAGAGCGGTCTTGCCCGTGCGCTCCTCCGTGCCGAAGACGCCGAGGACGTCGTCTCGCAGCTGGTAGACGAAGCCGAGCTGCGTGCCGATCCGCTGCAGCGCCGCGTCGACGAGCGGCCCGGCGCCGGCGAGGACCGCACCGACGCGCAGCGGAGCGGCGAAGGAGTAGCTCGCGGTCTTCTGCTCCATCATGCGCACGATCCCGGCGGTGTCCGCGGGCACGGCGCCGAGACTGAAGCCGACGTCGGCGTGCTCGCCCGCCGCCGTGAGGAAGAGGCTCTCGTCGACGATCTCGTGCACGGCGGCGCGCGCCGGCGACTCGATGCGGGACACGAGCGCGTGCACCGCGCTGAGGAGCAGGTCGCCCGCCAGCACGCCGGACGCGGCGCCCCAGGACGTCGCCGCGTCGGATCCGAGGCCGCTCTCGATGGCCTCGGTCGCGAACGCCCCCGCGAGATTCGGACGGCCGCGGCGGACGAGATCGCCGTCCAGGACGTCGTCATGGAGAAGCAGGGCTGTGTGCAGGAGCTCGAGCGCGGCGGCGGCCGTCCGCGCCGAGGAGTCGTCCTTGCCGCCGAGACGGTCGTGCGCGGCGAGCACGAGCCGGGGGCGCAGGCGCTTCCCGCCGCGCGACGCGTCGGCGAGCCGCTGCCAGAGGCGGGCGTAGGGCGCCCCCAGGCTCGCCGCGCGCTCGACCCGCTCGGCGAGGAAGGCGCCGAGCACGTCCTCCACCCGCTCAGGCGCGCTGCGCACAGCGGACATCACGGCGTCCTCGCCGCGGCGCCCGCCTGCACGAGCTCCTGCCGCTGCCGGACGAGCCACGGGCTGAACGCCCACGGCGCCGCGGCGAGCGCGACGTCGAGGTCGGCGGGGTCGACCCATCGGGCCTCGAGCACCTCGTCCGGGCGCGCAGAGAGCTCGCTGTCGGCGACCGCGAGGTAGACGGGGCAGAGCTCGTTCTCCACCATCCCCGAGGCGTCGACCGCGCGGTATCGGAAGTCGGGCAGGGCAAGCCGGAGCGCGCGCAGCGCGAGACCGAGCTCCTCGCGGGCGCGTCGCTCGACCGCGTCCGGGATCGGCTCGAAGGGGGCCGGATGACCGCAGAAGGCATTGGTCCAGACCCCCGGCCACGTGCGCTTGGACAGGGCGCGGCGGGTCAGCAGGATGCGCCCCGCGTCATCGCTCACGTGGCAGGAGAACGCGAGATGGAGGGGCGTGCTCGCCCCGTGCACGCTCGCCTTGTCGGCGACGCCCGTGGGACGGCCGTCCTCGTTGAGGAGCACCACCCGCTCGTCGTGACCCGTCATCGTGCGCATCGCCTCTCCCACCCTGTTATTAGCTAAGCTAGCAATCAACATAGCTGATTTTCCGACGGAGGGTAAGCTCACGCTGTGCCAGAAGACCACGCACCCCGCGACGAGCGGTTCTCGATGCTCGATCCCCGGGTGATCGATCCCGACGAGGAGCTCGTCCAGCGGGCGCACCTCACGGACGACGAGCTCGCTCAGGTCGTGCGCGTGCTCGAGGCGCTGCAGACCTGGCGGAACGCCGAGCGCGCCATGAGCGAGGCCTCGCGCCGCTATATGAAGCTCGGCGAGACCGACATGCGCGCCCTGCGCTACATCATCGCGTCGCAGCGCCACGGCGCGGTCGTGACGCCGAGCTCGATCGCGGCCCACCTGGGCATCTCGACCGCGTCGACCACCAAGCTCCTCGATCGTCTCGCGGCGGGCGACCACATCCGGCGCCTCCCCCACCCCCACGATCGCAGGAGCCTGGCGATCGAGGTCACCGAGGAGACACGGGCATCCGCACGGGCGAGCGTCGGGCGCACGCATGCACGGAGGTTCGACGTCGCCGCGGCCCTCGCACCCGACGAGCGCGAGGTCGTCATCCGCTTCCTCGAGGCCCTCGCAGCCACCGCGCCCGCCCCCGACGCCCCGGAGTGAGGACAGCGCCATGACCGCGAACCGCCCCGCGCGGATGGCTGTGACGGTCGCCTCGGAGGCATCGCTGCTCGCGGGGTTCTCCCTCGCGTACGCCCTCGCCGCGATCGCGGGGCGCCTGACGGTGCTGCCCGACAGCGGGATCAGCATGGTGTGGCCGGCCGCGGGCGTCTCGGTGCTGTGGATGGTCGCGCGAGCGCGGCGCCCCTGGATCGCCTTGGACCTCGCGCTCATGGGGGTCCTCACGTGGGCGGTCGTCTCGGCGACCGGCGGCGCCCCGCTGCAGAGCGTGTTCGGCGGGCTCGCGGCCGTCGTGCAGGCCGTCGTGTGCCGCGCGGTGCTGGCGCGGCGCTGCCCGCGCGTCTGGTTCAGCCGCGCCGGTCGCCTTCTCGACCGCCGCGAGCTGTGGTGGTTCCTGCTCGCGGCAGTGGCCGGCCCGCTCATCTCGTCGCCGCTCATCCAGGTCGACGGACTTCTCTCGGGCACCGGATGGCAGTGGAACGTCGTCCTCCTGTGGTGCGCGCGCAATCTCGGCAGCATCGTCGTGCTCGTGCCCCTCGGCTTCATGGTGGGCGACAGCGTGCGTCGTCGGCGCGCGGGGCTCCCGATTCTCCGCCTGTCCGACCTCGGCGCCGGCCTCGCGTCGCGCCCGCTCGAGTGGTTCGCGGTGCTCGTGCTCTCCCCCGCCGTGCACGCCGCCTGGTTCGCGGGATTCGCCGAGCCGACCGTCGTCTTCCCTCTGCTCACGCTGGCCTGTTGGGCGGGCGTGCGCCTCCCGGCGCGGTTCGTCATCGGACACGGGGCCCTCGTCGCGGTCGTCGCGATCGCCCTGACCGCGAGCGGCATCGGCCCCTTCCTCGGGCTCGACGATGCGACGACGCAGATCGCGGTCGCCCAGCTCTACACCGTGCTCGTGTGCACGATCGGACTCGCGCTCGCGCTCGACAGGGACGACCGGCACGCGCTCGCCACCGCGCTGCGCGAGGCACGCGACGGAGCGCAGGCTCAGGCCGAGCTGCTGCGCACGATCGTTGACACGATGACTGAGGGCGTGCGGGTGGTCGACCGCGACGGCCGCATCGTCGTCCGCAATCCCGCGGCACGGCGCCTCCTGACCGGCGACGACGCAGAGCCCGCGGAAGGCACGGCCGCCGCGGATGACCTCGCGGGGCTCCGTCATCTGGACGGCAGCCCGCTCCCCGACCACGAGCTCCCCTTCCGCCGCTCGCTCGCCGGCGAGGACGTCAAGGACCTGCCGCTTCTCGTGCGGCCGCCGGTCGCCGACGAGCGCACCGTCGCGTTCACGACGGCCCGGCTGCCCGCTCGCGCGGGAGGCGGCGTCGTCACCGTCCTCCGCGACGTCACGCTCGAGCGCGCCGAGCTCGAGCGCGCCGCGCAGGTGCAGGCGGCCCTCCTGCCGGTCGCTCAGCCGCGGCTGCCCGGCTACAGCCTCGCCGCGCGCTTCGTGCCGGCCGGCTCGGTGGGCGGCGATTTCTACGACTGGCACGAGGTGGACGACGGCGCCGTCATCACCCTCGCGGACGTCATGGGCAAGGGCATGGGCGCGGCGATCCTCGCGGCGACCACCCGCTCGCTCCTGCGCGCCCACAGCGCCGACGGCGAGGTCGTGCGGCCGCTCGTCGAGACCGAGCGCCGCATGGACGCCGACCTCGCGAATGCGGGTGCCTTCGTGACGGCCTTCCGCGCGTTCGTGCGCGCATCGACCGGAGAGATCGCCTACGCCGACGCGGGCCACGGGCTCGCGGCGATCGTCCCGCCGGAGGGCGACGTCCGGCGCCTCCCCGCGGGCGGCCTTCCCCTCGGCATCGCGCCGGAGGAGCAGCGCGAGGCGGGCGCCGAGCGCCTGGCACCCGGCGAGACCCTGCTCGTCGTGAGCGACGGCGTGCTCGATGCGGTCGGCGGCGGGCTCGACGACCTCGCGCCCGTGTGGCGCCGGGTGTCGTCGGCGCGTTCGGCGCCCGAGGCCGTCGAGGCGGTCGTCGAGCTCGCGTCGCACGGGACGCCGGACGACGACCTCACCGTGATCGCGCTCCGCAGGCGCTGACCGGCGGCGGTCAGCGCGCGGGCTTCTTCTCCTTGACCGGGGCCTCGCCGCTGGCACGGAGGGCCGCATAGTACGCCGCCGCCTCCTCCTGGCGCGCCTGCTCCTGCCCGGACGCGATGGGCGCCCGGACGTGCTCGGGCTCGAAGCCGAACGCGTCGACGAGGTCCTGAGCGTGCGGGCGGAGCCGCGCGCAGAGACGGTCGATGTAGCTCGACACGGCCGCCGCGCGCTGCGTCGACAGGCGCCCGTTCAGGAGGTACCACGCGAGGTGCTTCTCGATGAGCCCGAGGCCGAAGAGATCGCGGAGCCACGTGAGCACCTGACGGGTGCCCTCGTCTTCCACGCGCTCCACGGCATCGGTGAAGGCCTCCCACTGCAGCAGCTCGCCGTGGGCGCGGGCGGCCTCGAGGAGGGCGACCTGGTTCTCGTTGAACAGCTCTGCCGCCTGTGCGGGCGAGAGGCGAGACGCGAGACGCAGGCGGCCCGCGACATCCGCCGTCATCCGCTGGACGCGATCGGTGAGGAGCTCCTGCTGGTCGTGGGCGCGCAGCCCCAGCTCGACCGAGCGCGCGGTCGAGCCGAGGTCGGCGAACGCCTGCCCCAGCCGGCGCAGGCCCGCGCCGTGGAAGATCTTGTCGGCTGTCTCGCCCACGGCGTAGGCCGCGAGCGCCCGTGCGTCCTTGCCCGTGAACTGCTTTCCGTAGTCCGAGAGCAGGCGCTTGCCGACGAGCTGGAGGAGCACGTTGTTGTCGCCTTCGAACGTGACGTAGACGTCGAGGTCCTGGTGGAGGGTCACGAGGCGGTTCTCGGCCATGTAGCCCGCTCCGCCGCAGGCCTCGCGGCACTCCTGGATGGTCGCGAGCGCGTGCCAGGTCGAGAGCGGCTTGAGTGCCGCCGCCAGCGTCTCGAGGTCCTCACGGGATTCGTCGGTGTCGGCGGTGCCGCCGAACACGCCGTCGAACTTCACGAGCAGCTCGTCGTGCGCGAACGCCTGGGCGTAGGTCGTCGCGAGGAGCGGGAGCAGGCGGCGGCGGTGCTTGGCGTAGTCCAGGAGGACGGTCTCGCCGGTGCCCGTTCCGCTGTCGAACTGCCGGCGCTGATTGCCGTACGTGACGGCGATCTTGAGCGCGAGGCCCGACGCCCAGGTGGCGGACCCATCGAGCGAGACGCGGCCCTGCACGAGCGCGCCGAGCATCGTGAAGAAGCGGCGGCCGGGGCTCGCGATCGGGCTCGAGTACGTGCCGTCGGGGGCGACGTCGCCGTAGCGGTTCAGGAGGTTCTCGCGCGGCACGCGGACGTGGTCGAAGTGCAGGCGCCCGTTGTCGACGCCGTTGAGGCCGCCCTTGACGCCGTCGTCCTCGCCGCCGACGCCCGGGAGGAAGACCCCGTTGTCGTCGCGGATCGGCACGAAGAAGCAGTGCACGCCGTAGTTGACGCCCTTCGAGATGAGCTGCGCGAAGACCGTCGCCGCCTTGCCGTGCACGGCCGCGTTGCCGAGGTAGTCCTTCCAGGCGCCGCGGAACGGCGTGTGGATGACGAACTCCTCCGTCTCGGGGTCGTAGGTGGCGGTGGTCCCGATCGACTGCACGTCGGAGCCGTGCCCGCTCTCGGTCATCGCGAACGCGCCGGGGATCTTGAGGCTCATGATGTCGCGCAGCCAGCGGTCGTGGTGCTTCTTCGTCCCGAGCTGCAGGACCGCACTCCCGAAGAGCCCCCACTGCACGCCCGACTTGATCTGCAGGCTCGGGTCGGCGAGGACGAGCTCCTCGAAGCCGGCGAGGTTGCCGCCGTTCGTGTTCCGACCGCCGTACTCGGTCGGGTAGGCACGGGCTCCGGCGCCGGCGTCCGCCAGCAGCTGCGTCTGCTCGAGGACGCGCTCGCGGTGCGCGTGGTGGCTGAGGCCGTCGATGCGCCAGAACGCCGAGTCCTTGATCATCTCGCGCGCCTCGAGCCGGATGTCCGCCCAGGTGCCGAGGAGCATCCGGGTCACGGCCGGGATGTCGATGCGGGCGTCGTCGGCTTCTGCGGCGACCGGACGCGAGCCAGGCTGAGCGGGACGAACGACTGTGTCGACCATGGGCACACCTCTTCTGCGGGGTGGGAAGGATGTCTTTCACGCTAGGCGCTCGACAACGACGCGTCCGGGAGTTTGTCCAGGGCGCACAGCACGGCCCGGCGGCGCAGGGCCGCGGCGTTGTCCGTCGGCGACAGATGCGGACGACGGTGATCCGCCGTCCCCCTCCGCGCTCAGGCGGTGAGGGCGTAGCGCGCCCGGCCGCCCATGCGCGGTGCGCGCAGCGGATCGAGCCACGCGGGTGGGATGAACCACGGGATGCCGTCGCGGCCGACCCCCTCGATCCGGATCTCCCACCCGTCGTCGTGGATCCGATGGTGACATCGCGTGCACAGGAGGATGCCGTTGCCGAGATCCGTGCGACCGCCCTGCGACCACCATCGGATGTGGTGCGCGACCGTGTGACCCGGGGGCGCTCCGCAGAACGCGCACCCGCCGTCGCGCTCCGCGAGGGCGACGCGCTGCGCGGGAGTGAAGGACCGGTAGCGGTAGCCCACGTCGAGGCATTCGCTTCCCGTGCCGAGCACCATGGGGATGATGTCGGCATCGGCGGCCATCCTCCGCACCATCCCGGCGGTCACCGGCTGCTCGACGCCGTCGATCGTCGCGAACCCGACCGCGCACCCCGCGACCCCGTCCGGCTCGCCCGGCACGCGCACCTCCGCGGCGCCCTCGCCGAGGGGGCGGACGCCCGTCGCGGCCAGGAGGTCATCCAGCGCCATCCGCACCACGACGGTCGATGTGGGCCGCGTCGGCACCTGCTCGCAGCCGAGCCCGTGGCGGGCCAGGTCGACCAGCACGTCGGCCTGCATCTGCACGACCGAGCGGTCGTCGCGCATGGCCTCATCGGCGCACTGCTCTCTGCGACGCAGGATGCCCGTGACCGACGAGTCGATCGCCGTCAGCACCGGTGCGGCGGACTCCGCATCCAGCCAGCCGGAGAACGAGACGCCGCCGTCGCGGTCGCGGCGGAACGTGAGACGACGGGCCGCGTGCGCCGCGCCCTCGCGGGGCGCCGCGCCGTCGGGATCGAGACGGGCCTCGGCCTCGAGGAGGAGCTTCCGCAGCGCGTCGCTCGTGAGGCCCTGCGCGTGCTCGACGAGCATCTCCTCCATCCGCTCGCACGCCGCCGTTCCGGCGCGCACGACCACTCGGTCGAGCAGCGAGATGATCGCGCCGGCCGACGCCATCCCGAGCAGGCCCGCCCGCATCGCGGCCGCGACGTGCGGATGCTTCGCGGGAAGGGTCTCCCCGACCAGGTTGGCGCGCGGCGCGATCGCCTCGCCGACCTGGATGAGCCGGGCCGCCTCCGCGGTCGCGGCCCCGGTCTCCGCCGAGATGAGGGCCGCTGGTGAGGAGAACCCCTGCCGGCGCGCGAACCCGTCCTTGCCGAGCTCGCGCCGGGACTGCCGCGAGACCTCCGCAGCGACCGCCGCGAACCCCGCATCCGCTCTCCGCTTCACCTCGCCGAAGCGAGCGAGGAGCGACGACAGCTCGCCGGGAGCCGCACCGCCGGGCTCGAGCCGGTCGCACACCCGCTCGAGTGCCTCGCAGGCCTCCCGCAGATCCTCATCGATCGCGGGGAACATCCGTTCCATGCCTCTATGCTACTCTGGATCCCGACATTCAAACAGAGATTCGCATCATGAGCAGGTAACGAATCGATAACGGCGCTAGCGACGTCGGGCGCGCACTCCGCCTCCCGCGCCGACCGGCCGCCCGCGCTCCGCGCGATCGTCGTTCACGACGGGGTCCGCCTCCGATGCGGGCTCGGTCTCCGCTGCCGCTTCCCGCTTCGCGTCGCCGTCGCTGCGGAAGCTGCCCTTCACGATCTCGAGCGCGCGCTGCCATGTGCGGTCGCGGATGAAGATGAAGTCGATGCCGATCATCGCGAGCGAGAACCACGGCAGGCCCATCAGCACGCCGATGCCGATGTGGAAGCTCATGATGCCGAAGAGCGCGAGGATGCGGGTGGGGCGCGACAGGAGCATGAACGGGAAGGCGATCTGCAGGATGATCGACCCCCAGCTCGCGATCGTCACCGCCGGGCCCCATGCGGTGATGAGCTCGCTCAGCACGGGCCACGTGCCGAAGCGCTCGGTCATGAGCGGGTTGTAGACCGCGTAGCCGCCCGACCAGGGGTCGCCGCCGGCCTTGTACAGGCCGCCCGAGACGTACACGAAGCAGACCTGCGCCGTCATCGCGACGAGGGCGAGGTTGTGGAGGAGGTTGCTGATCTCGCGCGGCAGGATGGTCCGGTCGCCGCCTCGCGCGCGACGGCGGGCGTCGAGCGACCAGCGGGCGGCGGGGTCGGCGAAGAAGAGCAGGATCAGGACGATCCGGTACATGTTGTCGCCCTGGTCGCCCACGGCGTCGTTCATCTCGATGAAGCTGACCCACAGCACGAAGTAGACCGGCAGCACGATCTTGAAGCGCCATCCGAGCGTGAACAGCACGGCCAGCGCGAGCAGCACGAGGTACAGGACCGTGAAGAGGCCGTCGTCGAGGCGCACGCTGTCGAACAGCCCGAACAGCCAGATCTTCGGGAAGTCGCTGACCGGCTCGGCAGCCTCGCCGTTCCATGCCGATCCCGAGCCGAAGGTGTAGAGGCGGGTCGAGAAGTTCGTGAGGAGCAGGCCGACGCCGGTGAGGCCGAGCAGGATGCGCGTGACGGCGATGCCGTAGAGCGACTTCTTCGAGTCGAGGAGCCACGCCTCCGTGAAGAGCCACGCGCGCCGGGCGACATCCCACACGATGCGCAGCAGCTCGGAGACGAGACGACCGAGCGCGCGCGGCGTGCGGGCGGCGATCGCGCGCGCCTCGCCGAGGCGATCCGCGATCCCGGCCTTCTCGCGCGCGCTCATTCGGCCATCCGCTCGTAGGCGGGGAGGAAGACGTCCTCGAAGGCCTGCTGGGACTGCCCGTCGTTCACCACGAGCCCGCGCCATCCGGTCGGCGAGTACTGGATGGCCGGGCGCTCGGCCTCGGGATCGTGGCGATCGGCGAACGGGATGACGTTCTGCCGCGTGGCCTGGTACTGGACCCGCTCGACATCGTCGCCCCACACCGCGAGGGCGACCTGCGTCGCATAGGCCGTCGCGCGGTGCTCCTGAGCGACGTACGCGTCGACGACCTCAGCGTCGCCGTACGCCGTCATGGCCTCGGACATCCGCGCCTCCCAGTCGTCCTTGAAGTAGTTGAGCTCGGCGACGGCCTTCTGATCGTCGTTGAGATCGGCCCAGGCGCCCTTGAGCTGGCTCGAGACATCCATCGCCTGGATGCCGGCGCGCGGCGTGAAGAGGTTGTAGCGGATCATCGAGAGCTCGACGTCGCTCGCGCTGACCCACTCCGTCTCCTGCCCGTCGACGATCGCGCGGACCTCGAACCGGTAGTCGCCGTTGATGGGCTCGGGAGCGAAGACGCTCCAGGACTGGCCGAAGAACGGGAGCATGTACGCCGAGAGCGCCTTCTGCGAGACGACCTCGCGCAGCGGCGACCACGGCGCGATCCAGAGGAACGACGCGAAGACGTGCCAGGCCGTGAAGGCCACCGCGAGGATCATCACGACGCGCGTGTACACACGTCGTCGTGGGACGGTCTTTTCGGGCACTGGTGCCGCCTCCCCTGGCCGGAGTTCCTTGCCAACCGACTGTGCCCCGGTGAGCGTTCACCGGGGCACTGCCGATATCCCAAAAGGTTACCGGGTGCTTCGGGCCTTGCCAGCCCGAAGCACCCGGCTCTCACGTCTGGATCAGACGTCCGCCCCGCGGCGGCGCACCATCATCCAGATGGCGGCGCTTCCGAGAAGCATCGCTGCGGCGAGACCGCCGAGCGGGAGGGCCAGGTCGCCGCCCGTGGGCGAGAGCTGACCGGACTTCGCGTAGACCTCGAAGGTCGCGTCGACCGAGCCGGACGTCGCGCCGACGAGCTCGACACGGTGGTCGCCCGTGGGCGTGCCCGACTTGATCGTCCACGTGAAGGTCACGTCGCCGTTCTCGTCAGCCACCTGGGTGCCCAGCTCGTGCGGCGTCGAGTACATCGTCGCCTCGACGGTCTCACCCGGCTCGAAGCCGTGACCGTAGGCGATCTGCACCTGCCCGACCATGCGGCGGTCGTGCTCGAGCTCCATCGAGATCGCGCTGCCGTCGGAGTCGCTCGACGCGTTGGCGTCGGCCGAGGCCGTCGCCGACGAGTCGCTGTCCGAAGCCGAGTCGCTGTCCGAAGCGGACGAGCTGTCGGCAGCAGCCGAGCTGTCGGCGGCGGCCGAGGCCTCTGCGGCGGCGTTGGCATCGGCCGAAGCCGAAGCCTCAGCGGTCGCGTCGGCCGAAGCCTCAGCGGTCGCGTCAGCCGTGGCAGCAGCGGTCGCGTCAGCAGCGGCCTCAGCGGTCGCGTCAGCCGAAGCCTCAGCCGTGGCGTCAGCAGCGGCCTCAGCGGTCGCGTCAGCCGAAGCCTCAGCCGTGGCGTCAGCAGCGGCCTCAGCGGTCGCGTCGGCCGAAGCCTCAACAGTCGCGTCGGCCGAAGCCTCAGCGGTCGCGTCAGCCGTGGCAGCAGCGGTGGCGTCAGCCGTCGC
This sequence comes from Microbacterium barkeri, assembly GCF_027921765.1. Classification (GTDB taxonomy): domain Bacteria; phylum Actinomycetota; class Actinomycetes; order Actinomycetales; family Microbacteriaceae; genus Microbacterium; species Microbacterium barkeri. The sequence continues at coordinate 136,566 of NZ_BSEJ01000008.1, read as the reverse complement.
GTCGGCGTTGGCAGCCGCCTCAGCCGAGGCGTTCGTCGACGAGTCGGCGTTGGATGCGGCCGAAGCAGCTGCGGAAGCGTTCGCGTTGGCAGCAGCGGTCGCGTCCGCCTGCGAGTCAGCCTCAGCCGACGACTGCGCAGCAGCCTGAGCCGCAGCGGTCACGTCGGAGTCAGCCGTCGTCGAAGCGTCCGACGAAGCGTCAGCCGTCGCCGCCGCCTGAGCAGCCGCAGCAGCCGTCGCGTCAGCCGCAGCCGAGGCGTCCGTCGTCGCGTCCGCAAGAGCAGCAGCCTGCGCCGCAACCTGAGCCGACGCGTTGCTGTTGTCATCCGCGTTCGCCGAAGCCGACGCCGAAGCCGACGCGTTCACATCCGCGTCCGCGTCCGCGTTCGCCGCGGCGTTGACCGAGGCGTCCGACGACGAGTCAGCGTTCGAAGCGACCGCAGCGGCCGACGAAGCGTCCGCGTTGGCAGCAGCGGTCGAGTCCGCCTGCGAGTCAGCCTCAGCCGACGACTGCGCAGCAGCCTGAGCCGCAGCGGTCACGTCGGAGTCAGCCGTCGTCGAAGCGTCCGACGAAGCGTCAGCCGTCGCCGCCGCCTGAGCAGCCGCAGCAGCCGTCGCGTCAGCCGCAGCCGAGGCGTCCGTCGTCGCGTCCGCGAGAGCCGCAGCCTGCGCCGCAACCTGAGCCGACGCGTTGCTGTTGTCATCCGCGTTCGCCGAAGCCGACGCCGAAGCCGACGCGTTCACATCAGCGTCAGCCGCCGCCGAGGTGTCAGCCGTGGCGTCGACCTCTGCATTGCCCTCGGTGATCGTGAGCTCCGTCGTTGCCGGTGTCTGCGAGACGTCGCCCTCCGCCGTAACCGTCACGGTGTCCGGCGTCGCATCGGCCGGAACCTCGTACGACGTCGAGAAGGTGCCCTCGGGCGTCGTCGTGACCGTGAAGGGCTCGTCATCGCCGACGGTGATCGTCACGGTCTCCTCGGGTGCGAAGCCCTCGCCGGTGATCGTCGTGGTCCCGCCGGCCGGTACCTCACTCGGGTTCGCGTCGATCGACGTCACGTAGACCACAGCGGCGGAGCGCACCGTGGAGGAAGCGAGGTCGAGGTTGACGGCGCTGAGCCCCGGGAGAAGCTCGAGGCTGAGCGCGTTGACCGTGAACGACTCCGTGCCGAGGTAGCCCGGCGCAGGCTGCTCGTTGATCGTGATCTCAACCAGCTGGTTGACCGCCCCAAATACGGGCTCGAGGCCGGCCAGAAGCGGGTCGACGATGCCATCGACCGTGCTGCCCAGCGTGCCGAGGACGGTTTGGACGGGGCCGGCGAGACCGCCGAGAACGGTCGAAACGGGCGTCGCGAGCGCGTTTGCCACGGCCGTGATCAGCGTGCCGATCGGGATGAGCCCGCCGAGAAGGTCGAGCTGCACATCAATGACGGGCGCGTTGCCTGCGAGCAGGTCGCCGACAGTCGTTGTGATGAGAGCATTGCCCTCTGCGATGTCCGCGCCCAGGAGGCTCAGCGAGACAGGCAGGTCGATCGTCAGGGTGATGCCGTTGATGAGCCCCGTCACGCCGGAGACCAACTGGTCAGTCACCGTCTGAAGCACCTCGGTCACGGCGCCGGTGATCGCGGTCCCGGTCTCGCTGCTCAGCAGGAGCGTGTTGGGATCGAGGCCGTTGAGGCTGCCGCCCTCGACGAGGTTCTCGAGGTGCACGACGATGTCGCCGGTCGAGAAGTCAACGGTCACGAGGCCGTTGCCGCTCGTGATCGGCGTGTCGAAGACGTCCGTCACGAGGGAGTTGATTCCCTCTTCGACACCCGTGACGTTGACCGTTCCGCCCGCGAGGCTCAGCGACGCGATGCCGAGATCGAGGTCGACCAGACCGACGATCTGGTCGACGAGGCCATCGGCAGCGAGAGCGCCGCCGACCTGATCGGCGACGCCGTTCAGTGCCGTACCGAGGGTCGCGGCCAGCGTCTCGACGAGAGGGCTGCTGACACGCAGATCAGCCCCAGCGATCACGTACTCGGAAGTGACGACATCGTTCGTCGACGTGGCCGTCGAAGCAAGGGCGCCGATTTCGAGCCCAGCGAAGTCGACGACACCGTCCGTTACGGGGTCAAGGCCGAGCTGTGCGAACAGGTCGGTCAGGTTGACGGTCGCCGGTCCGTACGCACCGGGGTTCTCCGGGTCGATGGCGATCGCACCGTCGGCGCCAACCGCGCCGGCGCTGGCCGTCGACGTCGTGCCGGTCGGCGATGTTGCGAACGAGTTGAGCGCGCCGACCTGGCCGAGGTCGAGCAGGCCGCTGCCACCGGGACCGCTGATGAGCGGGAGGACGAGGCCGTCGCCGAGGTCGACCTGCAGTGCTCCGAGCAGGCTCGCGTTGAACGGCGTGCTCTCCTCAAGCGGACCGCTCGGGTTCCCGCTCTTCGCGTAGGCCGCGTCGATCAGTTCCGCACCAAGAAGGTCGGAGGCGATGACCTGTCCGAGAGCCTCCGAGTAGTCGCTCGCGGCGGCGTTCGCCGCGCCTGTCGTGTTCACATTCGCCGCGTAGGCGACGCCGCCCGCGACGAGGCTGGCCGCGGCCAGCGTCGCGATAGGCGCGAGCCTTCGCTTGCGGGGCGCTCTCGCGCCCGCAGTCGAGTTATCCATGGGTCTCCTGGTTCTGGTTTAGGGAGAACGCCATGCACGGGCACCCCCCGGGCACACTGTGCACACACGTCGAATTTGAGTATGGCGTTATATCAGTACGCATGTCCAGTGTGGGATACCGGTTGTGACGCGGCGAGTCGCCTAATGCCGCGCAATGACGGCGAGCACGGCCTCGCCGTAGGCATCGCGCTTCTTGGCGCCGATGCCGGTGACGCCGTCGAGCTGCGACAGCGTCGTGGGGCGGATCTCCGCGAGTGCACGCAGGGTCGCGTCGCCGAAGACGATGTACGCGGGAACGCCCTGCTCGCGGGCCGTCTCCGCCCTCCAGGCTCGCAGCGTCTCGAACAGGTCACGATTCTCGGGCGCGAGCGCATCGGCGGCACTCGCCTTGCGCTGGGGACCCCGCGACGCGCGCCCGATGACGTCCTTCCGCAGCGGCACCGCCGTCTCGCCTCGGAGCACGCCCGCGGACGCCGGGCTCAGCGCCAGGGTGCCGTACTCCCCTTCGGCCGCGAGCAGGCCTCGCGCGAGGAGCTGTCGGATGACGCTGCGCCAGTCCTGCTCGGAGAGGTCCTGCCCGATCCCGTACGTCGAGAGCGACTCGTGCCCGAACTTCCGGATGCGGTCCGTCGACGCCCCGCGCAGGATGTCGATGATGTGGCCCGCGCCATACGACTGGCCGCGCTCGCGCTTCAGCCGCACGACCGTCGAGAGGAGCTTCTGCGCCGCGATGAGGCCATCCCACGTCTCGGGCGGCTCGAGGCACGTGTCGCAGTTGCCGCACGGGCCCGACTCCTGCCCGAAGTAGCCGAGCAGATTCTGCCGACGGCACGAGACCGTCTCGCACAGCGCGAGCATCGCGTCGAGATGCTGCCCCTGGCGCTGCTGGATGGCGCGGTCGCCGTCGCTCTGCTGGATCATCCGCCGCTGCTGCACGACGTCACCCAGGCCGTATGCCATCCACGCGACCGACGGCTCGCCGTCGCGACCCGCGCGCCCGGTCTCCTGGTAGTAGCCCTCGACCGACTTCGGCAGGTCGACGTGCGCCACGAAGCGGACATCGGGCTTGTCGATGCCCATGCCGAACGCGATCGTCGCGACGACCACCACACCGTCCTCGCGGAGGAACCGCGCCTGATGCGCCGCGCGCATCCGCGCGTCGAGACCGGCGTGATACGGGATGGCGTCGATCCCCTGCTGGGCGAGGAACGCCGCGACCTGCTCGACGGACTTGCGGCTCAGCGCGTAGACGATGCCGGCCGATCCCTCGGGCTGCGAGCAGATGAACTGCAGCAGCTGCCGACGGACGTCGGTCTTCGGCTCGATGCGGTAGCGGATGTTCGGGCGATCGAAGCTCGCGACGAAGTGCTTGGCCTCGGGGAGGCGCAGCCGCTCTGTGATCTCGCGGTGCGTCTCGCGCGTGGCGGTGGCCGTCAGCGCCATCCGCGGAACGCCGGGGAAGCGCTCGGCGAGCCCGCCCAGCGCGAGGTAGTCGGGCCGGAAGTCATGGCCCCACTGGCTCACGCAGTGCGCTTCGTCGATCGCGATCACGCTGAGCGCTCCGCGCGCGAGCAGCGCGAGAGTCTGCTCGCCGTTCAGCCGCTCTGGTGCCACGTAGAGCAGGTCGAGCTCACCCGCGAGGTACGCGCGCTCGACCGCGGCGCGCTCGTCGGGCGCCTGCGTGGAGTTGAGGTACGCGGCCCGCACGCCGTTCGCGCGCAGCGCGTCGACCTGGTCGTGCATGAGTGCGATGAGCGGCGACACGACGAGCCCCGTGCCCTCGCGCACGAGCGCCGGCACCTGGTAGCAGACGCTCTTGCCGCCACCGGTCGGCATGAGCACGACGGCATCGCCGCCCGCGATGACCTGCTCGACGATCGCCTCCTGATCGCCGCGGAACGACTCGTAGCCGTAGACGGTGCGCAGCGCGTCGATCGCACGGGGGAAGCGGGATGGCGCGGCCTGCGGCGCGCGGGACGGCTCGCGGGGCGCCCGGGGCGCGTCATCCGGCGGGATCCATCCCTCGGGCGGGCCGTCGTCGTACGGCTCCTCCGGCGGAACCCAGCTGTCGTCGTCGGGGATGCGCGCGACGATCCACGGATCGCCCTGGGGGTCGCTCTGCAGATGCGCGGGCATGCCCTCGAGTCTAAAGACGACCCGCGACATCCGGCCCCGGCGCCCGGGATCTGCCCTAGCGTGGAAGCCCCAGGAAAGGAGCGTCCATGAGCGATCTCACGGTCACCCGGAACGACGAGCTGAGCAGGTACGAGCTTCACGACGGCGAAGCGGGCGTCGTCGCGGGCTACGCGGAGTTCGAGCAGGGAACGGGCCGGATCCGGTTCACGCACACGGTCGTGGAGCGCGAGTTCCGGGGCCGCGGGTACGGCGAGATGCTCGCGTCCGACGCCCTCGCCGATGTGGCCCGCCGCGGCGACACGATCATCCCGCTGTGCCCCTTCATCGCGAAGTACCTCAAGGAGAACGAGGTCTCCGGCGCGGTCGTGCAGTGGCCCGACGGCACGCCGCACGACGCCGCGACCCCGGGAGAGCAGCCGGGATGACCCGGCTCGACGCCGGCGTCGAGGAGAGCGGCTCGACCCGGTGCGACGGCCCGCGGGCCGTGCTCCTCGCCGCGCGGGAGGTCCCGCTGGGCGGGGTGCGTGCGATGGAGGTGCACCGCTCGCTGCCGCAGCGCGAGCTCCCGACCGTGGGCGCCTGGTGCTTCCTCGACCGCTTCGGTCCGCAGGAGGCCGTCATGCGCGTCGACCCGCATCCGCACATCGGGCTCCAGACGGTGACCTGGCCGCTCGTCGGCGAGGTGCACCACCGCGACAGCATCGGCAGCGACGTCGTCGTCCGCCGCGGCTCGCTCAACATCATGACCGCGGGGGCCGGCATCTCGCACTCGGAGTACTCGCTCGGCGAGGGCGCTGTGCCTCTGGACGCCCTGCAGCTGTGGGTCGCGCTCCCCGAGGAGCGCCGCCACGGCGGCCCCGCGTTCGAGCGGCACGACCGCCTGCCGACCCTGTCGCTCCCGACCCGCGACGGCGACGCGGCGCAGGCGACCGTCGTGGTCGGCGAGCTCGCCGGCGTCGCCTCCCCGGCGACCATGCACACGCCCATCGTCGGCGCCGAGATCTCGCTCCCGCCCCGCTCTCGCGTGCGCGTTCCGCTGCAGCACGAGTGGGAGCACGCCGTCGTCGGCATCGAGGGCGACCTCCGAGTCGTGACCGGTTCCGACCTCGATGAGACGCCCGTGCGGGCGCAGGATCTCCTCTACCTCGGCGTGCACCGCGACGAGATCGAGCTCGCGACGGAGGAGGGCGCCCTGCTGTTCCTCATCGGCGGCGAGCCCTTCCCCGACGACATCGTCATGTGGTGGAACTTCGTGGGGCGATCGCACGACGAGATCGCCGTCGCGCGCGAGGAGTGGGAGGCGGCGGGGGCCCGCTTCGGCGCGGTCGAGGGCCATCCGCCCGAGCAGCGCATCCCGGCCCCTCCCCTGCCGAACGTCCGCCTGACCACTCGGCGCCGTCGCATCTGAGCGGACTTAGGCTGGGCTTCGTGCCCCGCAACTCCGCCCTATCCACGCGCGTCCTGCTCGTCTGCGCCGCGATCGGGGTCGCGACCGGCGCTCTCGGCGGCATCGAGGGATGGCTCGTCACGCCGGTGCTGGCGGGGGCGCCGATCATCTACGGGTTCCTCCTCGGCGTGCACGTGCTCCCGGGCATCGTCGCGCAGGAGCTGCTCCGGATGCCCTGGGTCGCCCTTCTCGCTCACGTGCTCGCCGCGCTCGTGAGCGCCGCGGTCGCGCCGCCGTTCACGCTCCAGTTCCTCATGACGGCGCTGCTCTTCGGCGGTCTGCAGGAGGGCGTCGCCGCCCTGTTCCGCTATCGCGCGTGGTCGTGGTGGCGCTTCCTCCTCTCCGGTGCGGCGATCGGCGTCTTCGTGGCGGTCGTCGTCGCACTGGCCGCCGACATCGCCGCCCTTCCCACCTGGGCGCAGGTCGCCTACCTCGTGCTCTCGGTGCTCGGGCCGCTCGCCTGGACGCTCGTGGGGCTCGCCGTCGGCGCCGGCCTCCGACGCGCCGGCGTCGCGACGCCACGGAGGCAGCCCGCGCGGACCCCGTGAGCCGACAGACCGCTCACTCAGGTTAGGTAAGGCTAAATTGGTGGGGTGACCCCCGCCGACGACGAGACGCTCCTGCGCGTGCGCGAGGTCTCGGTCGCCTATCCGGAAAGCGAGCGACGCGCACCCGACGGCGTGACGTTCGAGGTCCGGCGCGGCGAGGTCTTGCTCGTCCTCGGACCGAGCGGCTCGGGCAAGTCGACGCTCGCGCTCACGCTCGACGGGCTCATCCCGCACGCGATCGACGCCGAGCTCGCCGGCACGGTCGAGGTCGACGGCATCGACACCCGCGACAGCTCGCCGGCCCGGCTCAGCACGCGCGTGGGCATCGTGTTCCAGGATCCCGACGCCCAGATCGTCACCGCGACCGTGCTCGACGAGGTCGCGTTCACCCTCGAGAACCTCCTGCTCCCCGTCGACGAGGTGCTCTCCCGCTCCGAGGCGGCCCTGCGCCGCGTCGGGCTGTGGGAGCAGCGCGACCTCGACCCCGATGCCCTCTCGGGCGGCGGTCGCCAGCGCCTCGCGATCGCGTGCGCACTCGCGGCGCGCGCCGACGTCGTCGTCCTGGACGAGCCGACCGCGAACCTCGATCCGCAGGGCGTCGCCGACGTCTACGAGGCGCTGCACGATCTCGTGTCCGCCGGAGACCGGGCGATCGTGCTCATCGAGCACGATCTCGACGCCGCGGTCGCCTTCGCGACGCGCGCGATCGTGCTCGATGCCTCCGGCCGGCTCGCGTTCGACGGACCGGTGGTCGAGGTCCTGCGCACGCGGGTCGACGCACTCGAGCGGATGGGCGTCTGGCTCCCGTCCGCTCTCATCGCGGCACGCCGCCTCGAGCGGCAGGGATGGCGGTTCGACGCCCTGCCGCTCACTCCCGATGAGCTCGCATCGGCGCTCAACGGGCAGGAGCCGCCGTCGGGCATCGCACCGTCCCCCGCCGCGACCACCCGAGGTGTCGAGGCTCGCGGCACCGCCGTGAGCGTGCGCGGTCTCACCGTCCGCCTGGGCCGCGCCGTCGCCATCCGCGACGTCGATCTCGATCTTCCCGCGGGGTCGTTCACGGCCGTCGTCGGCCCGAACGGCGCAGGCAAGACCACGCTCGTGCAGGCGATCGCGGGCGTCGTCGCCCCGCCGAAGCGGAGTGTGAGCGTGCAGGGCCTCGATGTCGGGCGCGCGTCGGCACGCGAGATCTCTGCGCGGGTGGGCTTCGTCTTCCAGAACCCCGAGCACCAGTTCATCGCGCACACGGTCTTCGACGAGCTCGCGCACGGGCTGCGCATCCGGCGGGTTCCCGAGCCCGAGATCCGAGAGCGCGTCGGCGACATGCTCGAGCGCTTCGGCCTGACCGCGCATGCCGACGCGCACCCGTTCCGCCTCTCCGGCGGCCAGAAGCGGCGCCTGTCCGTCGGGACCGCCCTCATCACGGCGCCCAGCGTGCTCGTGCTCGACGAGCCGACCTTCGGCCAGGACCGCGCACGCGCCGAGGAGCTGCTCGCCATCCTCACGCGCCTGCACGAGGCGGGCACGACCGTCGTCATCGTGACGCACGACCTCTCCGTCGTCGAGCAGCACGCGACGCACGTCGCCGTCGTCGCCGACGGCACGGTCGTCGGGTTCGGCGCGGCAGCGGATGCGCTCGACGACGCGGGGCTGCTCGCGCGCGCCGGTCTGCGCCCGCCGCCCCTGCGGCGCGTGCTCGCAGCGCACCCCGCGGCAGCGGCCGCGCTCGAGGCGGAGGTGCCCGCGTGACGATCGCCTCGTCCTCGGTTGCGCGCACCGCGCCATCCGTCCGCCGCCGCCCTCCCCTCCTCGCCCTGAATCCGCTCGCGAAGATCGCCGCCCCGCTGCCGGCGATGGCGATCGTACTGCTGAGCCGCGACCTCGCGACTCCCGCCGCCTTCCTCGCGCTCGCGTGCGCGCTCATCCTCGCGGGCGCCCGCCTCACGCGGCGCGTCGCGCTCCTGCTCGGCGTCGCCCTGCCCACGGTGGTGCTCGCGGTCGGCGCGGGGTTCTCGATCTGGACCGACGCCGCGAGTGTCGCGGGGACGCCCGTCGTCGCGGAGATCGGCGGATGGCGGCTGCACGCGGGAGCGCTGGCCGTCGGCTTCGCGACGTCGCTGCGTCTCGCGGCGCTCCTCGCCCTCGCGCTCATCGGCGGCGCGACGACCGAGGGGCCCGATCTCGTGCGCGCCGCGATCCGGACGCTCCGGCTGCCGTACCGCATCGGCTACGCAGCGCTCGCCGCGTACCGGTTCGTGCCCCGGTTCCGGCACGAGCTCGAGCTCATCCGCGCGGCCCACCGCGTGCGCGGGCACCACGGCGGCCGGGGCCCGCTCGCGGCCGTGCGACGCGGACTCGGCACCATCGTGCCGCTGCTCGCGGGAGCCATCCGGCATGCCGAGCGCGTCGCTCTGGCCATGGATGCGCGCGCGTTCGGCGCCCATCCCACGCGCACCGAGCGGCACGTCGTGCTCTGGCGCACCCGCGACACCGTCTTCGTCCTCGCCTTCTGGGCGTGCACCGCCCTGCTCATCGCGCTCATCCGCCCGTTCGGCTGACGCCCCGACCCGAAGGAACGCCATGGCCGTCGCCAGCCGACTCGTGAAGCCCGAGACGCAGGAGCTGCTGCGCCTGACCGTGCTGCGCACGCAGCGACTCTCCCCGCACTGGATGCGCGTCACCCTCGGCGGCGGCGACATCGCGCGCTTCCGCCCGATGGGCTACGACCAGTGGTTCCGGATCTTCCTCCCCGTGCACGGGGAGGCGGGGCTCGAGCGGGTGCCCGCGAAGGCGAACCGCCTCTTCGGGTACCTGAAGTTCCTGCGGATCCCCGAGGGGATGCGGCCCGCGATGCGCAGCTACACCGTGCGCGCGTTCCGCCCGGCGGATGGCGCGGCGGGCGCCGAGCTGGACGTCGACTTCGTCGTGCACGAGGCTCCGGACGGCTCGATGGGCCCTGCGCCGAGCTGGGCGGTCGCCGCGCAGCCGGGCGAGGACGTCGCGATCATCGACGAGGGCCTCGTCTTCCATCCCGAGCGCGGCACCGATCGCGTGGTGCTCGTCTCGGATGAGACGGGGGCGCCGGCGATCGCGGGCATCTGCGCATCGCTCCCCGCCGACGCGACCGGCCTCGCGATCATCGAGGTGCCATCGCACGACGACGCGCTCCCGTTCGCGCACCCCGAGGGAGTCGCCGTGCACTGGGTCATCCGCGAGGATCCGCACGCCCGTCCGGGCGCCGCCGCCCTTGCGGCGCTGCGCGATGCCGCGCTCCCGGCCGAGCGCTTCCACGCCTTCCTCGTCGGGGAGCAGCAGCTCGCCACCGGCGCGCGACGGCTCCTCGTCCACGAGCGCGGCGTCGACAAGGCCGATATCGGCTTCTGCGGATACTGGCGGGTCGGGGCCGGCGCGGGCGGGTGACCGAGGCCGCTCAGTCGGCGTAGTCGGGCGCAGCGGGGAGCCCGAAGAACTCCTCGAGCGTGTGGTAGCCGCCCTCGTGGTAGGCCTGCGCGAGCTCGACTCCGATGTAGCGCAGGTGCCACGGCTCCGGGTTGTAGCCGGTCGTGTCGGTGTGCCCGCTCTCGTAGCGGACGATCCAGCCGTGCCGCCACGCGTTCTCGACGATCCAGTCGCCCTGCGGCGTGCCGGCGATGTCGTAGATCGTGCCGCAGCCGCCCGACGTGCAGGCCACGACGTCGGCGGCGAGACCGAGCTGGTGCTCGCTGAAGCCCGGGCGCGCGGAGATCGCCTCGGCGCCCTCCTCTCCGAGCGCGCCGATCTGCCCCTGGAACGTGCTGACCTGGGTCTGATACGAGCGGTACCCGCTCTGGAGCGCCACGTCCCCCGCGCCCGATGCGGCGGCATCCGCCACGAGCGCGTCGAGAGCGGCGGCCGCATCCGGCCGCAGGCCGCCGCCGACGAGGCTCCGCGTGCCCGCGGGCACCATCACCTCGGGGGCGTAGTCGATCGGGTTCACGGGCCGCTGCTTGTTCACGACGACCCAGGGCTGCGTCGGGTCGTCGAGGCGGATGCACGAGGCGCCCTCCGCCGCCGCCGCGCGGAACTCCTCCGCTCCGCCGAACGCGGCGATGACCGCGGCGGCGTCTCCGGCCGCCGCTGCCGCGGGCGACTGGCACGGATCCTCCGCGACGACCACCTCGAACTGCGGCACCGGCAGCGACTCGATCGAGCCGGGAGGCGTCTCGACGGGCGCGGGCGACGCCGTATGCACGGACGACGCGTGCGCGGGGCGCTCGTCGTGGGCGACCGACCAGACGGCACCCAGGACGCACGCGGCGACGACGCCCGCTGCGGTCGCGAGCACGACGAGGCCGCGCCCCGAGAGCAGCCGCGGCGGCCGCGCCGCATGTCGCGCGACGAGCCCGCGGCGCCGTGCATAGCGCCCGTTCGTCATGCCCCCATTGTCGCGGACCCGACCCTGACGATCCTCCGACTCCCCGGATCGAACTTCTGTCCAGTATGGACTTGACAGCATTTTCGGATATCTGTTCTATGGAGGGATGAGGTGGCAGGGGCAGCGTCTGGGTGCCATGGAAGCATCGGCACTCCCCGGTCTCGACCGCGTCGACGCCGGAGTGCGGACCGTCACCACACCCGAGTTCGCGGGGATGACGTTCCACGAGGTGATGGCCAAGTCGGCGCTGAACCACGTTCCCGGGCCGAGCTCGATGCCGTTCGACTGGACGATCAACCCGTACCGGGGCTGCAGCCATGCCTGCGTGTACTGCTTCGCTCGCGGAACCCACGAGTACCTCGAGCTCGACGCCGGGCGCGACTTCGACTCCCAGATCGTCGTGAAGGTGAATGTCGCAGAGGTGCTGCGCCGCGAGCTCTCCCGCCCGTCGTGGCAGCGCGAGCACGTCGCGCTCGGCACGAACACCGACCCGTACCAGCGAGCGGAGGGGCGCTACCGGCTCATGCCCGACATCATCGATGCGCTCGCGGACTCGGGGACGCCGTTCTCGATCCTCACCAAGGGCACGCTGCTGCGGCGGGATCTCCCGCAGCTCGCGAGGCGCAGAGCGGATGTCGACATCTCGCTCGCGATGTCGATCGCCGTCTACGACGATGCGCTCCAGCACGCGATCGAGCCGGGGACGCCCTCGGCGCAGGCGCGGCTCGACACGGTCCGCGCGGCGGCCGACCTCGGATTCCGGGTGCAGGTCTTCCTCATGCCGATCGTGCCGCACCTCAGCGACTCGGTCGAAGCGCTCGACGATGCGCTCGCGCGCGTGAAGGCGTCGGGAGCGCACCGGGTCGTGTACGGCGCGCTTCATCTGCGGCCCGGCGTCAAGCCGTGGTTCTTCCAGTGGCTGCAGCGCGAGCATCCCGACCTCGTCCCCGCGTATCGCGGGTTCTATCCCGGGGCGTCCGTCGAGGCACCGAAGGGGTACCGCACGTGGCTCGCACAGCGCATCCGCCCGCTCATCCGCGCGCACGGACTGAACGGCTATGCCGAGGAGGACGAGCCCCCGCGCACACGCGTCACGCCGCGCGCGGCACCGCGGTTCATCGAGACGCGCTCGGCTCCGGCGGCGGCGCCCACGCTGTTCTGAGGGCTCACCCCGAGTACGACACGCCCCATCGCAGAACCCACTCCTCGCCGGGTGCGAGCCACGTGAGCGCTCGACCGGAGTTGAAGGCGTCGGCGGGGGCGGTCATCGGCTCGATCGCGACGGCCAGATCGCGCCCGGGGTAGTTCTCCGTCGTGAAGACCTGCACGAAGCCGAAGCTCTCGTCCTGCCACACGGTGAGCGTGCGCCCGTCGGGTGCGGTCAGAGTGGTGCGGGCGAGCCCGTCCTCCCCTCGCACGACGTCGCCGTACGCGCGATCGAGCGCGACGTCGCCGAGGCGGACACCGCCGCGGAGGTCTGTCGCGTCGTCGACGTCGTGCTCGGCGACGGGCAGCATCCGGTCGTCCACCTCGAACCAGGTCGTCCCCGGCGCAGCGATGACGAGATCCGCCGTGTCGACGCCGCCGATCTCGAAGAACGGGTGAGTGCCGAGCGCGACGGGCGCCTCGCCATCTCCCGCATTCCGGATGCGGTGCGTCACCGCGAGCCCGTCGTCGACCAGGGTGTAGGTCACGCTCGTGGCGAGGGTGAACAGGTAGCCGGTCTGGGGATAGACGACGGCCGACAGCGTCGCCTCGGCGTCGCCCGCGACGATCTCGTACGGCGCGAAGCGGAGCAGCCCGTGGCTCGCGTTGCCGTACTTCGGCTCGGAGATGCCGAGCTGCTCCGTGGCGCCGCGCTGCGACCAGCGTCCGTCGCGGATGCGGTTCGGCCATGGCACGAGCACGATGCCCGACGCCGACGGCGTGCGCTCGCCTTCCGGGTACCGCGCCATCAGGTCGACGCCACCGACGGTGAGCGCGCGCAGCGACGCTCCCACCTGCGCGATCTGCGCCGTGACCTCGCCCAGATCGCCCTGGGCCCGGAGAACGACCTGCTCGCCGGTCGGATCGATTCGCTTCATCGTCGCTCCCTGCTTCCGCGGCCGTCCGCCGCCTCCCCCAGTATCGCGCTCCGCGGCCATCCGTGCCCGGCGGCGCGGCTCGCTGGCGGCACTCGATCGAAGCAGATCGCGTCGGACTGCCCTATGCGAATCGACCGGTGGTCAATTCGATAGCCATTCGCGTCTCTCTCGAATGGGGTAGATTGAGCGCGCGACAAGTCAGGGGAAGCGAGTCATGCGCTCGCACTCGGCTTTCGCTTCAGCGCGAGCCGTCAGCGGCCGCGCCGCAACCGGCGACGGCCGTACCCGCTCCGCCGCGCATGTCCCTCAGCAGACCGAGCGCGTCACGGGTGTCCAACCCCGTTCCGACACCCCCGCCAGCTGCGGCACGCCCCGTTCCAACCAGGGCGGCCGTTCCGGCGCGCCCGCCGGCACCGGTACCGCCGGCACACGCGATGCCGCCAGCGAGCACACCGGCGCAGCCTCCCACTGCGGCGCCGAGCCCGACCGCCACACCAGCGCCGGCTCCGCTCACGCGCCGCGCCGCGCGAGATCGCCGGAGATGACGTGACGTGGGCTTCCGTCAGGACGTCCGTGACGACTTCCCAGCGGGATGGTGGCGCTCGGCGGCGAGGTGGCGAGCCGGCTTCGTCGACATGGGCACTCGCACGCTCATCGTCATAGCCAGCGCACTGATGCCGCGTCGCATACGCACCGCGCTGCGGGCACGGTGCATTCCGACTCAACTGGCTCCGTTGGACGACCTGCTCGACGCCTACCTCGCCGCCGTCCTCGTCAATCTCGGCGCGTGCGCCGCCGCGGCGTGGTGGCTCGGAACGGGTTCACCTCACGTCCTCGTTGTGATCGCCATCGCGGCCTACGCGATCGCGAATACCGTTGCCGCGCTCATCGTGATCATCATTATGAGCCGCTCGCGCCTGACGCAGGCGGCTGAATGGGCGGTGCTCGACTACATCGACCGCCACGCGCCCCGCAGAGGGCGCCCACCCGAGACGATCGCCGAGTACGACGCCGAGCGGTTGAAGAACCTCTGACGCGCCGCGCAGTTCGTCGATGCTCGCGTCAGCCCGCGCACTCTGAATGGGTCTCGACCCGGGCCTTGAGATCCTCTGCTTCGGGCGCCCCGTCCGGGAAGAGTGTGAGGGCGTAGTACCCTTCCGACTCGACGTGCGCTGTCCCGTCTTCGTTCAGCATGATCCGCGGCGAGTCGACGTAGTCGTCCTCCCACTGGACCTGGTCATTGACGACCTCGCCGATTTCGCTCCCTGACTTTGCGGCGCACTCGAACTCATCGACAACGATCGTGGGGCCATCGAACGTCCAAGTCTCGTAGCGTCCGAGACGAGACAGCGGGCTGTCGGGGTCATCGTGGTTGTCGTAGAGCGCATAGTAGAGGCCGTCCGGCACCCGCACCGTCTCAGGCTCCGTGGCCCGGGGAGTCTCCGGGGCATGGGTAGGCTCGGCCTCGGCGGACGGCTCAACAGACGGCGCCGACGGCGCGCACGCGGCGACGGCGAAAGTCAGGCCGAGCACGGCAGCGGTTGTGACAGCGGCGCGCGCCGCGATCGTCCTCTTCAGCATGGATCCATCCCGTCAATGCGGATTACGACGGTCCCCCCAAACGGACCAGCACCATCCTGGCATAGGCGATCGATGCCATGAACGCGCTCACCGGGTACCTTCGCCGAATCCGAGGGCCTGGCCACCCCTCTGCGATACCGTGTAGCCTCCCGACGGCAGCGCCTTTTAGACGGACAGGGATAGCCGAGATGAGTGACGCGCAGGACAACGAGTGGCTCGACGAGTTCATGGCCTGGGAGAAGACTCTCGACGAATTCGGCATCGACGGAGAGGACCCCGACTGGGAGACCAAACTCGCCGCCGCCCAGCGTGAGAAGTGGGAACGCGAACAGGCCGAGCAGAAAGCCGGCTCCCCGGAGCCGAACGGCGCCGAGTAGAACTCCGATAGGCCTCGTTCGGTGCGGCGGTCGTCACCCGGCGCAGGCGGGATTCGCCGCGACGCGTGCCTTCACATCGTCTGCCTCGGGTGAGCCGTCGGGGAAGAGGACGAAGGTGTCGTACATGTCCTCGACGCCCACGCTCCCGTCTTCGTGAGGCGTGAGAATCGGCGTCTCGCCGTCATAGCTGTTCCAACGGACGCTCTGCCCGACGATCTCCCCCGATCGCTCGAACAGCGGACGCTCCTCGGTGCATTCGAATTCCCCGAAGTCGACGGCGGCTCCCTCGAACGTCCACGTCGTGAAGATCCCGCGCTGCGACAGCGGGGTGCCTGGTTCGCCTTGGTCGTCGAAGACGGCGTAGTACACGCCGTCGGGAACCGCAAGCGCCTCCTGTTCAGGCAGCGGTCGTGACAACGGCGCGCGCCGGGATCGTCCTCTTCACAATGATCCATCCCATCGATGCGGATTACGACGGTCCCCCCAAACGGACCAGCACCATCGTGGCATAGGGCCAAATGACCGCGCTCGCCGGCCGACGGAGTTTGCTAGCCTGGCTAAAGACTTTCGCCGAACAGGAGCTCCATGCGCGACCGCCGCACGCCCGCAGCCCTTCCCTCCGCACCCCGGGTCCAGACGGTGAGGCCGCAGGACGGCAGCCGCCCCCGTGCACCGCGCTGGCTGCGCATCCTCCTCCCCTCAGTGCTCATCCTCGTCTGGTTCGCCGCCGCATCCATCGGCGGGCCGTACTTCGGCAAGGTCGACGAGGTCTCATCGAACGACCAGACGACGTACCTGCCGGAGAGCGCCGACGCGACCGCCGTGCAGCAGCGCCTGTCCGACTTCACGGACGGCGACGCGATCCCCGCCGTCGTCGTGTTCTCGTCGGATGAGCCCCTCGACGGCGATGCCCTCGCCGCGATCGACGACCGGCTCGCCGCCGCGGCCGACCTGCCCGCCGTCGACGAGGTGTCGCCGGCCATCCCCTCGGAAGACGAGCTCGCGGCGCAGGCGTTCGTGCCCGTGTCGTCGGAGGCCGATCTCGGGGAGGCGATCTCCGAGCTCGGGAGCACGCTCCGCGACGGACTCCCGGACGGGGTCGAGGTCCACATCACGGGCCCGGCGGGCTTCTCGAACGACCTCGTGACGGCGTTCGCAGGCATCGACGGCATCCTGCTGCTCGTCGCCCTGCTCGCCGTGCTCGTCATCCTCGTGATCGTCTACCGATCGCTCCTGCTCCCCCTCGCGGTGCTGTCGACGAGCCTCTTCGCCCTCTGCGTCGCGCTGCTCACGGTGTGGTGGCTCGCGAAGGCGGGCGTCCTGCTGCTGAGCGGCCAGACGCAGGGCATCCTCTTCATCCTGGTGATCGGCGCCGCGACCGACTACTCGCTGCTCTACGTCGCGCGCTACCGCGACGAGCTCATCCGCGAGGAGCGCCGCTGGACCGCGTCGATGCGCGCGCTGCGCGGCTCGTTCGAGCCCATCCTCGCCTCGGGCGGCACCGTGATCGCCGGGCTGCTCTGCCTCCTCCTGAGCGACCTCAAATCGAACAGCACCCTGGGCCCGGTGGCCGCGATCGGCATCGTCTTCGCGATGCTGTCGGCGCTCACGCTCCTGCCGGCGCTGCTCTACGTCTTCGGGCGCGCATCGTTCTGGCCGCGCCGACCGGTCTACGCGCCGAACGCGCCGTCTGCCGGGACGCCATCCCGGGGCGTGTGGGCGCGTATCTCGCGTCTCGTCGAACGCCGCCCGCGGCTCATCTGGATCGTCACGGCGCTCGTCCTCGCGGCGGGATCGCTCGGCTTCACCCAGTTCCAGGCGTCGGGCGTGCCGCAGTCCGAGCTCGTGCTCGGCTCGTCCGAGGCGCGCGACGGGCAGGCGGTGCTGGGCGAGCACTTCGCGGCGGGCTCGGGCAGCCCCGTGTACGTCGTCGTCGCGGAGGACGACCTGCAGGCCGCGGCCGACGTGCTCCTCGCCGAAGACGGGATCGACGGCGTGGCCGTGTCGGCCGACACCGACAGCGGCACGGCGCCCGTCACGGAGGACGGCGTCTCGGCATTCGGCCCTCCCGGAACACCCGCGCCCGCGCCGACGGTGGCGGATGGCGATGTGCTGCTCCAGGGGACGCTCGCGGATGCCGCCGACTCGGCCGATGCGGAGCAGACGGTGCGCGACCTGCGCGCGGCCCTCGCGGACGCCGTTCCGGGTGCGCTCGTCGGAGGCGTCACGGCGACCGACGTCGACACGAACGACGCCTCGATCCACGACCGCAACCTCATCATCCCGGTGATCCTCGCGGTCATCCTCGTGATCCTCATGCTGCTGCTGCGCGCCATCCTCGCGCCCGTGCTGCTCATCCTCACGACCGTGCTGTCGTTCGGAACGGCGATGGGCGTCTCGGCGCTCGTCTTCAACGAGCTCCTCGGCTTCCCGGGCGCCGACCCCGCGGTGCCGCTCTACGGGTTCGTCTTCCTCGTCGCGCTCGGCATCGACTACAACATCTTCCTCATGACGCGCGTGCGCGAGGAGTCGCTCGCGCACGGGACCCGCGACGGCGTCCTGCGCGGTCTCGCGATCACGGGCGGCGTCATCACGTCGGCGGGCCTCGTGCTCGCGGCGACGTTCACGGCGCTGTCGGTGATCCCGGTGCTGTTCCTCGTGCAGCTCGCGTTCATCGTCGCGTTCGGCGTCCTGCTCGACACGTTCGTCGTCCGGTCGCTGCTCGTGCCGGCGCTCGCATACGACATCGGCCGTGCCGTCTGGTGGCCGTCGAAGCTCAGCCGCGGCGAGCGGTGAGGTCGTTAGCCGGGCTGGACGCGCTCCGCGGGAGCCATGACGACGATGAGGAACGTCGCGATCGGGCCGATGAGGAGCGAGCCGAGGAACCATCCCAGTCGGGTGCGGTTCTTCTGCTCGGCGAGGCCGGCGTTGACGAGCGCGAGCGTGAACCAGCCCCCGCCGCCGGCGAGCCATCCGTTGACGTCCATGCTCCCAACATAGGCGCACGCGAAACGGCCCCGTCGAGCGACGGGGCCGTTCCGCGCATACGGGACTAAGCGGTCAGCTGCTCCGCGGTCGGGGCGCCCGCGAGCTCCTCGAGGAGGTCGTCGCCGGGGCGCACCTGGTCGAAGGGCGCGTCGATCTCGGCCCGCTCGAGCAGCTCGCTCATGCGGCGCTGGCGCATCCGCGTGATGAGCGTGACGACACGGCCCTCGCGGCCGGCACGACCTGTGCGGCCCGCGCGGTGCAGGTACGTCTTGTACTCCGTCGGCGCGTCGGCCTGGACCACGAGATCGACGTCGTCGACGTGGATTCCGCGCGCGGCGACATCCGTCGCGACGAGCACCTGCGCGCGACCCTTCGAGAACTTCTCGATGTTGCGCGTGCGCTTGGCCTGGTTCAGGTCGCCGTGGAGGGCGACGGCCGTGAGGCCCGCGTCTTCGAACTGCTCGACGAGCTGCTCGGCGTAGGCGCGGGTGCGCGAGAAGACGAGCGTCTTGCCCTCGCGGTCGACGAGCGTCTCGAGGATCTCGCCCTTGCTGCGCTGGTCGATCACGAGCACGCGGTGGTCGATCGTGCCCGAGTCCTGCGTCTCGCCGGCGACCTCGTAGACCGACGGCTCGACGAGGAACTCGTCGACGAGCGCGGCGACCTCGCGGTCGAGCGTGGCCGAGAACAGCAGCTTCTGCGATCCGTCGGCCGTGAGACGGAGGAGACGCTGAACGGGCTCGAGGAAGCCGAGCTCGCACATGTGGTCGGCCTCGTCGAGGACGGCGATGCTGATCTGCGAGAGGTCGAGCTTGCCCTGCGCGTGCAGATCCTCCATGCGCCCGGGAGTGCCGATGATGATGTCGACGCCCTTCTTCAGCGCGCCCACCTGGCGGGCCTGCGGCACGCCGCCGTAGATCTGCGTCGTGAAGAGGCCGACGCTGCGCGCGATCGGCTGGATGGTCCGGTCGATCTGCAGGGCGAGCTCGCGCGTCGGGGCGAGGATGAGCGCGACCGGCGCGCGGCCGAACTCGCGCTTCTGGCCGGCCTTCGAGCGGAGCACGCGCTCGACGAGCGGTGCACCGAACGCGATGGTCTTGCCCGAGCCCGTGCGTCCGCGAGCGAGGACGTCGCGGCCCTCGATGATCGGGGGGATGGTCGCAGCCTGGATCGGGAACGGCTTCGCCGCGCCGAGCTCGGCGAGAGCGCGCTCGATGTTGTCGCCGAGGCCGAGCTCGCCGAACGACACGTCGACGGCCTCGCTCGTCTGGACCGCCTGGGCCTCGAGACGCTCGTGGACGACGTCGATCTGCTGCTCCTGCGCGTCCGAGCGCGCGGGGCGCTCGTCCCGACGCGGACGGTCGTCGCGGAACGACGGGCGGTCCGTCCGGGGCGCGCGGTCGTCGCGGGTGAAGCGCGGGCGCTCGGTACGGTCGTCGCGGTTGAATCGGGGGCGCTCGTAGCCACCCTCGCGACGCTCGAAGCCACCGTCGCGACGCTCGAAGCCACCGTCGCGACGCTGGCCGGCGTAGCCGCCCTCGCGACGCTCGAAGCCACCCTCACGACGCTGACCGTTGTCACGACCGGCGAAACCGCCCTCACGGCGCTGACCACTGATGCCACCCTCGCGGCGCTCGTAGCCTCCCTCGCGGCGCTGGCCGGCGTATCCGCCTTCACGGCGCTGACCACCGAAACCGCGGTCGTCGCGACGCTCGTAACCTCCCTCGCGACGCTGACCGGCGTATCCGCCTTCACGGCGCTGACCACCGAAACCGCGGTCGTCGCGGCGCTCGAAGCGGTCGCTCGACGAGCGGTCGAAGCGGTCGCCGTCACGCGCACGGCGCGCGTCGTCGCGACGCGGGCCGCGAGACGCACCGTCGTTGCCGCGGAAGGGGCCGCCGGGCTTCTTCTTGGCGTAGCGGGGGTCGAAGTTCTGAGCCGGACGACCGCCGGCGGGCTTCTTGTTCTTGGGCATGGGTGTGTCCTTCGGGTTCTCGCACGAGAACAGCGCTCGACGCACGCAGGCGCGAGCAGACCCGGACAGTCGTCGGCCGGGGGCCATTCATGTGATGGTTCATGCGCGTCGATCGACGCTCACCATCGGCCCCTGGACTCACACCTTGCCAAAACGTCCGCGCTGAGCGCGCGGTGTCCGAAGCCGACCGGACGACACTACCGGACCGGTCTGGGAAACCGCCCGGCAACGCCATCCGCCGTCACTCGAATCGGACCCCTGGTGCCCCTGTCGACTCATGAGCACGACACGCGCACACCAGCCCCAGCGATCCGATTCCCGACACAAGCCCGCCGTCACTCGAATCGGACCCCTGGTGCCCCTGTCGACTCATGAGCACGACACGCGCACACCAGCCCCAGCGATCCGATTCCCGACACCGGAAACCCGCCGCCCCCGCCGCGCCCGCGCCCCACCTACTGCGGTCGGTGCTGCACCGGCGAGGCCGCCGGCAGACCGCCCGCGATCGTCGCCGTCTGGGTCGGAGTCGCCGTCGGCGCGACGTACACCGGGGCACCGACCCGCTCCCCCGCGCGCACCTCGGGAGCCGCCGCGCCGCGACCGCCCTGCGCACCGCCATCCGCCGTGGCGCCGTCAGCCGGCCCGTCGTCGGTCGGCTCGTCCGAGGCCGTGCCTTCGCCGTCCGAGCCGCCGCGGCCGGCGCGCTTGGCGGCACGGCGCTCCTTCGCCCCCTCGACGAGGTTGTAGAGCGTGGGCAGCACGATGAGCGTGAGCAGGGTCGACGAGACGAGGCCGCCGATCACGACGATCGCGAGCGGCTGCGAGATGAATCCGCCGTGGCCGGTGATCCCGAGGCCCATCGGCGTGAGCGCGAAGATCGTCGCGAGCGCGGTCATGAGGATGGGCCGGAGACGCATCGACGCCCCCGCGAGCGTCGCGTCGTGCGCAGACAGCCCGCGCTCGCGGTACTGGTTCACGAGGTCGACGAGCACGATCGCGTTCGTCACGACGATGCCGATGAGCATGAGCACGCCGATGAGCGAGGCGACGCCCAGGGGCACGCCCGTCACGACCTGCAGCAGGATGGCGCCGGTCGCCGCGAACGGGACGGAGACGAGGAGGAGGATGGGCTGCCGCAGCGACTTGAACGTCGCGACCATGACGACGTAGACGATGAGGATGGCCGCGAGCATGGCGAGGCCGAGCTGCGCGAACGACTCCGCCTGCTGCTCCGCCACACCCCCCACCGAGGCGGTTG
This sequence comes from Microbacterium barkeri, assembly GCF_027921765.1. Taxonomy (GTDB): domain Bacteria; phylum Actinomycetota; class Actinomycetes; order Actinomycetales; family Microbacteriaceae; genus Microbacterium; species Microbacterium barkeri. Next base: position 115,109 of record NZ_BSEJ01000008.1, on the reverse strand, counting down.
CGCCGTCGGGCAGGTCGGCCGCGGCGATCGCGGCGGAGGCCGAGCCGGTCGCGACCGCAAGGTCGTCGACGGAGGGCGGCACCGTGATCGTGGCCGTGCGGCGTCCGCCGACCGTCGTGATCGAGGCGGGGCCCTCGCTCTCCTCGATCACGGCGAGCTCCTCGAGGGGCACGACGCCGCGGGCCGTCGGGATGGCCAGATCGCGCAGCTCCTCGACGGTCGCGGGCGGGTCCTCGGCGGCGATGTACACCGTCAGCGCGGTGTCGCCGAACTCGACCGTGCCCGCCTGCTGCGGCTGCATCGCGGACGAGACGATCGAGCCGATGGCGGCCTCGGAGAGGCCGGCCTCGGCAGCGGCCGCGCGGTCGACCTCGACGGCGATGTACGGCAGCGACGATGCGAGGTCGTCCGTCACGGTGCCGACGCCTTCGCGCCCCTCGAGCTCGGCGACGATCGCCGCGGTGGCATCGGCGAGCGCGTCGGAGGTCGGCGCCTCGACGCTGATCTCGATGTCGGACGAGCCGAATCCGGACGAGCCGGCGACAGTGATCTCGCCGGCTCCCTCGAGCCCGTCGAGGGCCTCCTCGACCTCGGCGCGCAGAGCCTCCTGGTCGACGCCGTCCTCGGTCATGACGGAGTAGGTGACGCCGCCGCCCCCGCGGAACGCGTCGGACAGCGCGGATCCACTCGAGCCGATCGAGGCCTGCACGGCCTCGATGCCGTCGATCCCGTCGAGCGCGTCCTCGACCTGGCGAGCCGCGGCATCCTTCGCCTCGAGGCTCGCCGTGTCGCCGAGGTCCTGCGAGATGGTCATCGTGTTCTGACCCGAGTCGCCGAGGAAGTTCACCTTCATGAGCGGCGCGGCCGCGACCGTGCCGACGAGCACCAGCACGGCGAGCACGAGGGTGATGCCCGAGTGCCGGAGGGTCCATCCGAGCACCGGAAGGTACGCACGCTGCAGTCGCGACGGCGGAGCGTCGGGATGCTCGGGGTCGATCGGGCGCCCCTCCGCGTCGAGCAGCGGCTTGCCCGGGCGCATGAACCAGTACGCGAGCACCGGCACGATCGTGAGCGCGACGAGGAGCGACGCGCTCATCGCGATCGTGACCGTGAGCGCGAACGGCCGGAAGAGCTCGCCGACCATGTCGCCCACGAACACGATCGGCAGGAACACCGCAACCGTGGTGATCGTCGACGCCGTGACGGCTCCCGCGACCTCTCGGACGGCGAGGCGGATGGCCGCGCCCTTCTCGGCGCCGCGCACGTAGTGCCGCTTGATGTTCTCGATCACCACGATCGAGTCGTCGACCACGCGCCCGATGGAGATCGTGAGCGCGCCGAGCGTGAGCATGTTGAGCGAGTACCCGAAGGCCTGCATGCCGATGAACGTGACGAGCACGCTCGTCGGGATGGAGATGGCCGTGACGATCGTGGAGCGGATCGACAGCAGGAACACGAGGATGACGAGCACGGCGAAGACGAGGCCGAGCAGTCCCTCCGTCGCGAGCGTCTCGATCGACTCGACGATGTACGGCGCCTGGTCGAACACGATCGTGAACTCGGCGTCGGGGAAGGTCTCGCGCAGGTCGTCGATGACCGCCTGCACGCCTTCCGACACCTCGACCGTGTTCGCCGCCGGCAGCTTCGTGATCGAGATCGAGATCGCGTCCTCGCCGTTCACGCGCGACAGCGAGGTGGTCGGATCGTCGGTCTGCTCGACGCCGGCCACATCGTCGATCGTCAGCGCGGGCGGCACGATCGGCTGCCCCGTCGTCGGGTCGACCGTCGGGGCGGCGGCCGCGGCGAGGGGAAGCTCGCGCAGCGTGTCGAGATCCTCGATCTTCGCCCCGGTCTGGACTGTGAGGGTGCGGTCGCCCTCCGTGATCTCGCCGCCGGGGAAGAGGTTGCCGTTCTGCTGCAGCGCATCCGAGATCGCCTGCTGCGTGAGGCCGTTCGCCGCGAGCGCCTCGGCGTCGGGGGTGATCGTGATGCGCTGGCCCGTTCCTCCGACGATCTCGGCCGAGCCGACGCCGTCGACGTCCTCGATGTCGGGGATGGCGATGCTCTCGAGCTGCGCCTGCGCGTCCTCGCCGAGACCGGAGACCGCGACCTGGATGACGGGCAGGTCGTCGATGCTGACCGACAGCACCTGGGGCTCGACGTTCTCCGGCAGCTGGCTCGAGATGCGGTTGATCGCCTGCTGCATCTTCTGCTCGGCCGTCGCGAGGTTCGAGCCGTAGGCGAACGTCGCCTGCACGATCGACGCGTCGGTCGTCGATGTCGCCGTGGTCGACTCGAGACCCGCGACGCCCTGCACCGCCGTCTCGATCGGCGTCGACACATCGGACTCCACGACCTCGGGCGATGCCCCGGGGTAGGTCGTCATCACGACGAGCGTCGGGAGCTCGATCGACGGGATCAGCTCCTGCTTGAGGCTCGTGAGCGAGAGCCCGCCGAAGACGGCTGCGCAGATCGTGAGGAGCGCGATGAGGGCGCGGTTCTTGAGGCTGAGGACGGCGAGCTTCGACACGGATCTCTCTCGTTGGTGGAGCCTGGCGCGGGAGCGGACGGACCGATACGGTCCTGTATCCGCGTCGTCATTCTCTCAGCGCGGCGCGCACCGGCGCCTCCACCTACGGGATGATCCTGATCAGACCAGGGCACCGATCGCGACACCGGCCGCGGCGGCCGCCACGCAGAGCGCGAGGGTCCCCAGCGCGTCGAGAAGCGCCTTCCGCACCTGGCCCTCGCGGAGGAACGCCGCCGCGTCGAGCGACACCGTGCTGAAGGTCGTGTAGCCGCCGAGCAGCCCCGTCCCCGCGATCGCGAGCCACGGCCATCCGAGCGCGGCACCCGTGAGCACCCCGAGCGCGAGCGAACCCGACACGTTCACCGCGAGGATGGCCCAGGGGAAGCCGCGCGGGACGACGCGCGAGAGTAGCACGTCGACGAGCCAGCGCAGGCCGGCGCCGATCCCGCCGGCCAGGGCGACGAGCGCGACGAGCCCGGGGGTCACGCTGCGGCCTCGCGCGCGACGCGTGCGCCGACGACGAGGCCCGCGACCGCCGCCCCGACCGCGAGGATCACGAGCAGGGCAGAGCCGGCGAGCACGAGCGCGATCTGCGGGCCGCCGGTCGCGCCCGCGACCTGAACGGCGAACGCGCTGTAGGTCGTGAAGCCGCCCAGCACGCCCGTCCCGAGGAAACCGCGCCATCGCGCATGCCGCGCACCGCATACGCCCGCGACGAACCCGAGCAGGAGCGATCCGACCACGTTGATGACGGCCGTCATCCAGACGACGGAGCTGTCCGGGACGAGCGCCGTCAGCACGTGACGCGCGGCGACGCCGATCGCGCCGCCCGCGCAGACGAGGGGCAGCAGCTCCCAGCGGATGGGTGCACGCGTCACGAGCGAGACACTACCGGCTCGACGCACGTGTGCGGGTGCCCGTCGCGCAGGCACACGAAAGTCGCCGCGGAGGGTGCTCCGCGGCGACTTTCCGTGATGATCTGAGAAGGGCTAGGCCTTCTCGAGCTCGTCTTCGTCCTCGTCCTCGTCGGCGTACTGGTCAGCCCAGCGGTCGACGTACGGGTCGTCATCCGGATGCGCGAGTTGGCGTTCCAGGGCCCGATAATCGACGCTCGGGCTGAACGACTTGAGTTCGCGGGCGAGCTTTGTGTGCTTCGCCTTCTGACGGCCACGCCCCATGCGCGAGACCCCCTTATGTTGAGCAGCATCGGGCTTCATGCGCCGGCCCGTATGCATAACTTCCGACAGCCGGCTGATGCCGGGAAAGAGTAGGATCCAGGATACCACGCGGCCCTCGGGCACCGGCCGGGCTGCGGCACAGAGAGGACGGGCCATGAGCGATAACGAGGTCTTCCCCGCCGACGAGGCACCCGACGCGGCAGCCGACGAGTCCCTGCACGGGGCCGTCATCGTAGGCGCGATCCCGGGCCAGGCACCCCGCGTGATGAAGGAGGCGGCCCGCTATGCGGCCCTTCTGCACGCGCCGCTCGTCGTGGCCCACGTCGACGTGACGCGCTTCGTGACCTACGAGGATCCGGACGGATTCGTGCAGACCGCGCCCGTCGACATCCACATCGACGCCGGCGCCGAGGAGCTCGAGGCCGTCCGCCGAGCAGCCGAGGAGAACCTCGCCGGCAAGGACGTCCGCTGGACGGTTCGCCAGCTCGTCGGCGACCCGGCGCTCGCCCTCAAGCACTTCGCCGAGAAGATCGACGCGCGCCTGATCGTCGTCGGCACGCGCAAGCGCGGCATCGGCGACTCGATCCGGGAGTTCTTCACCGGATCGGTCGCCGCGCGCCTGTCGCACCGGCAGCACCGCAACATCCTCGTGGTGCCCGTGGGCGAGCCGCTCGCGGACGACGAGGACTGGCCGCTCGAGGAGTAGGCCTCAGCGGCCGCCGAGCGCGCGCTCGAGCGCAGCAGCTGCGTCCTCGAGAGCACGGCCGAGGTCGTCGACGACGGATGACGCGAGCTCGCCCCCGCGCGCCACATGCGTGCGCAGGTCAGCCCGGATGCGGCCGCGGAACTCGCCCACGAGCACCTCGGCGCGCTGCAGCTGCTCGCGCGCGCGGACGCGCGGGTCATCCCCACGGTGCGGTCGCGGCGTCTCCGCGGTCGCGCTCGCGGCCGCCGCGAGATCGGCGCGCAGGCTCTTCATCGCCTCGCTCACGCTCGAGCGCACGCCGTCGGCGATGATCCGGACGGAGTCGGCGAGCCCCTCCTGGATGCCGTCGAGTTCGGCCGCACGCGCACGCACCTCGGCGCGCCCGGCATCCGTGATCGCGTAGATCGTCTTGCGGCCGTCGACGCTCTTCGTGACGAGTCCCTCCTCCTCGAGCTTCGCCAGGCGGGGGTAGATCGTGCCCGCGCTCGGCGTGTAGGTGCCGCCCGTGCGCTCCGCGAACGCCTGCATGATGTCGTAGCCGTGACGCGGCGTCTCGTCGAGGAGGCTCAGGAGGTAGAGGCGCAGGTCGCCGTGCGAGAAGACCGGAGGCATCAGCGAGCCTCTCCCTCGCCGGCCGCCGCCTGCCCCGGCCACTGCACCTCGCCATCCGTCTCGGCCGCCGCATCGGGCTCCGAGCCGTCCTCGCGGCGCACGACCGTGATGTCGCCCGCGACCGTGTTGATCCGCACGTCGACGAAGCGGCTCGACAGCTCGCCCACCGAATCCGTGTAGCTCACCGGCCCGGACGACGCATACGCGACGCCGTCGATGCGCACGCGGCCGCTCGCCGAGCGCGCCACGTAGTTCGCGGCGTACCCCTTGTCCAGGCGCAGCGTCACGGCGCCGCTCACGCCGTTGACCGACACGCGCTCGACCTGTCCGACCGCGTCGACGAAGGTGGTGCCCGACACCGTGTCGACGTCGACCCGCGACACGGCGCCCGAGACCGCGACATCGCCGGAGACGGTGTTGGCCGAGAAGGCGCCATCGAGGTCGCGCACCTGCACGTCGCCCGAGACGGCATTCGCCCCGAGATCGCCGCGCAGGCCGTCGACGAGCACGTCGCCCGACACGGTGTTCAGACGCGCGGGCTGCTCGAGCCCCGCCACGAGCGCGCCCGCGCTCACGACGCCGAGCGTGAGGGCGACCGCGCGTGGGACGGCGACGCTGATCTCCGCACGCGGACCGGCCGCGCCGAAGTTGCGGAAGACCTCGAGGAAGTTGTCCCAGCGCAGCTGCGGGTGGTCGATCTCGAGCTCGTCTCCCGTGAGCTCGATGCGGAGGTCCTTGACCGTCACGCCGTGCACCTCGACCCGCGCATGCGGCTCGTCGTGCCCGATGATGTCGACCTGGCCGCCGATGAGACCCACCTTGAGGCGGCGGACGCCCTCGACGTCGATGATGCGGGTCTCCCCAGGATGGATGACCCACTTCTCGTCTGTCATGATCTGCTCCTGTCTGCCCCGGCACGGGCATCCGACTCGAGATATATCTCGACTTGTAAGCAGTCAAACACGATATATCTCGATCTGCAAGCGTCTTCGGGAAATCGGCGGTTGACATTGACGCGACGTCAACCTCTAGCGTGATTCTCACCACCACGACAGAGGAGAGGAGCCGCCATGGAATGGTCGATCCAGCAGATCGCCCGCCTGACGGGCACGACGAGCCGCACGCTGCGTCACTACGACGACATCGGGCTGCTGCCGCCGTCGCGCGTCGGCCACAACGGCTACCGCTACTACGACGAGTCGGCCCTTGTCCGCCTGCAGCGCATCCTGCTGCTGCGCGAGCTCGGGCTCGGCCTGCCGCAGATCGGCGACGTGCTGGCTCGCGAGACGAGCCCGGCCCGCGCGCTCGAGACGCATCTGGCGTGGCTGGAGGAAGAGAAGGGTCGACTCGAGCGGCAGATCCGCGCGGTGACGTCGACCATCGGATCCCTGAAGGAGGGGAAGGAGCTCATGGCAGAGAACATGTTCGACGGCTTCGACCACACGCAGTACAAGGACGAGGTCGAGCAGCGCTGGGGTCGCGACGCGTACGCGCGGGGCGACGCCTGGTGGCGCGGGATGAGCGACGCGGAGCGCAGCGCCTGGGGCGAGCGCTCGTCGCAGCTCGCGCGCGACTGGACGGCGGCCGCCGAGGCCGGCGTCGATCCCGCGTCCGACGACGCACAGGCTCTGGCGCAGCGCCACGTGGAGTGGCTGACCGGCATCCCCGGCACCCCCGCGGCCGCGCCCGGCGGCGACGTCAAGGCCTACGTGCTCGGTCTCGCCGAGATGTACGTGGCCGACGACCGGTTCGCCGCGAACTACGGCGGCACGGCCGGCGCGACGTTCGTGCGCGACGCGCTGACGGTCTACGCCGACGCGCGTCTGTGATCGCGCGCCAGCGCATGGCAGAGAGCGCCCCGTGTCCCTGAGACACGGGGCGCTCCTGCACTTCGCGCGGCCAGCGCGATAGCGTCGAGGCAGTCGGAGAATCGGCGCACACCAGGAGGAACCGTGACGGACACCCAGCACCAGCCCATCGGACTCGCCCGCACCCTGCGCACGATCGCCATCGTCACGGGCGTCATCTCGCTCATCGCGGGCCTCGTGATCGTCATCTGGCCGTTCAAGTCGGCCGTCGCCGTCACGGTTCTCATCGCGATCTACACCCTCGTCGCGGGCATCATCGACATCGCGCTCGCGGTCGTCTCGAAGGGGCTGAGCGGATGGCTGAGAGTCGGCCTGGCGCTCCTCGGCGTCCTCTTCGTGGTCGCCTCGATCGTCGCCTTCTCGAACCTCGCGTCGACGACGGCCCTCCTCGGCGTCTTCGTCTCGACGTTCCTCGGCATCGCGTGGATCTTCGAGGGTGTCGTCACCCTGTTCGCGCTCGGCGGCCCCAAGGACCCGTTCAGCCCGGTCGTCCGCTCGAAGGGCTGGACGATCGCGTACGCGATCGTCAGCATCCTCGCGGGCATCGTGCTGCTCGTCTCGCCGATGCTCGCCGCCGTGTGGCTCTGGCTCTTCATCGGCGCCTCGCTGCTCGTCTTCGGCGTGATCCAGATCGTCCGCGCCGCGACGCTCGAGCGCTGAGCGCGTCGCGACACACGAAGCGCCGGCCGCGCTCTCGAGCGGCCGGCGCTTCGTCGTGTCAGGAGTGGATGACGAAGGTCGTCACGCTCTGCGGCGGAAGGGTCGCGACGAAGCCGCCCGCCTTCCCTGTGATCACCGGCTGCTCCTCGAGGTCGCGCATGGCGTCGGTCAGCCACGATCGCGCACTGCGCACGCGCCGCCCCTGCACCGCGAGTGACGGGTTCGCCGTCGACTCCGACATGTTGACCGCGACGAGCACGAGAAGGCCGTCCGGGCCGATGTACGCGGAGGTGAGGACGCCGGGCTGCGGCTCGCGCGGCGCCTCGACGCGCGTGAACCCGGGGCGAACGAACTTCGCGTAGTGCGACAGCATCCGACCGCGCTTGCTGATCGTGCCGTCCTCGCGCATCGGGCCGTAGAAGCGGCGGATGTACCACCAGACGTACGCCTGGAATTCGGCGTCGGTCATCGCGTGATGGACGTGCTCGGCGACCTTGAGCGCCTCGGGCCAGAGGTCCGCGGAGCTGGAGCTGTTCGGGTGGTAGACCTCGGTCATCCACAGCTCCTTGCCCGCGCCCTTCTCCGCGAACAGCGGGTACGGGAAGTCCTCGTACGCGGTGCCGTAGAGGTGCGCGCCGATGATGTCGACGTTCGCGAGCGCGGCCGGGTCCTGCAGGATCGGGTCGGACACCTCCTTGACGTACTGGAACGACTCGGGCGCGATCACCCGGCAGTCGATGCGCCCCGCGAAGTCGCGCAGGAATCGGTTCATCTCCTCCGTCGTCCACCACGTCCACTCGTGCGCGTAGTCGGGCTCGTTCTGGACCGAGATGCCGTACAGCTCCACCCCGTTGTCGCGCATGTAGTGCACGAACGCGTTCAGGTGGTCCGCGTACGCGCCATAGGCGTCGTGCCGGAGGCGCCGCGCCTGCGCGGGCGGCGTGTAGGGGGCCGCCATGAGGTAGTCGAGCGCAGGGCCGCCCTCGCCCCGTGTCTCCACCTTGACCATCCACTGCCCGGGCGTCATGACCGCCTGGATCGACTTCCACGACCACTGTCCTGCTGCGGTCGCGGGGAAGAGCACGTTCTCTGCCACGAGCGCACCGGCGACGTGGATGTCGACGTGCACGTCGCCCGTCGGCGCCGCGTAGCGGAAGGCGAGATTCTTCGTGCCCGACGACCCGATGATGACGCCGCTGAACTCGACGCTCGCGCCCATCGCGCCGTCGAACTGCACGTAGCCCTCGCCCTGGTAGCCGGACAGGTCCGTCGCGACGTGCGCGTTCACGAGCGCCGCGGCCTCGGCCTCGTACTGGCTGCCGCGCGGCACGTCGTCCGCGCGCTCGAAGAACTCCACGAGGTCGGCCGGAGGGTTCCACGGCGACGCGAACACGAGCGCGCCCTGCGCGACCGCTGCCTGCGCCGAGGCGAGATCGCGCGCCCAATTGGCCGAGTCCTCGGGGACGGGGATCCGGAGGATCGTGAACCCGAGATCGTCGACGCCGTTGCCGAAGGCGGTCGCGCACTGGCTCGGCGTCAGCTCGCCGATCCACCCCGCGTGGGTCATGCCGCCGAAGCCGCGGATCACCTGTCGGCGCTGCGTCGGCTGGACCACGAGGGAACGGGGCCGGACGGCGGGGGCCGCGCCGTGCGCGGGCCCGGCCGCGAGGCCGAGCACGATGGGCACGGCGGCGACACCGCCCGCCAGGACAGTGCGTCGGCTGATGCCGTCGGAGGATGGCGTCGTTGCCATGGGCATTCTCTCTTTCTCTCGAGTGGTGCGGACAGCACCGCGTCAGCGGCGGAGGACGATCACGTCCGTCGGGTTCAGCACGACGGCCTCCCCCTCGCGGAGCACGCGACCGGTCAGCAGGTCGGTGCCGTCGGCGTGGAGGCGCACCGTCACGGCCTCCGCACCGTGATGCAGCAGGAAGTCGATGACCGCGCCCGACGGAGCCTCGCGCGTCGCGAACTCGAGACCAGGGACACCGGCGTAGGGGCCGGCGAGCCCGTGGCGCTCGATCGCCGACCGTGCGACCTGGGTCATCCCCTCCTCGTCGAGGACGCTCCCCACGTACCAGACGTGGCCCTCGCCTTCGGGGCCCCGGATGACGTTCCGCGTCACCGCGGGCTCTCCGGCGTAGTAGTCGGCGCCGTATCGCGCCATCACCTCCGCGCCCTCCGGCACGAGGACCTCGAACACCATCCGGCCCCTCGCGGTCGCCCCGTCCGAGAACCGCACGGGATTCGCCACGGCCGGCTCGGCGGCATCGGTCTCGGCGACCCGCACTCCGGCCATCCGCGCAAGCGGTCCGGGGACGTCGCCCAGGAAGCGCAGATCGTCCTCGTCGGCTCGCCCCGACAGACAGCCGATGATCACCGTTCCGCCTCGCTCGGCGACGGCGTGCAGCCGCTCAGCCGTGTCGCCCGCGACGAGATGGAGCAGGGGCGCCGCGACGACGTCGTAGGCGCCGAGGTCGGCGGTCGGCGGCACCACGTCGAGCTGCGCGCCGGCCTCCCAGAAGGGGCGCGCCCACTCCGTGACCGTCGGAAGGTACCTCAGCAGGCGATTGGGACCGTCCGCCATCTCGACCGCCCACCAGGACTCCCAGTCGACGACGATCGCGCAGCGCGCGCTGGTCCGCGCGCCGAGCAGGGCGTCGCCGACCGAGGCGAGCTCGCCGCCCAGTGCGGCGACCTCGCGGAACGTGCGCGTATCGAGTCGCCCGGAGTGGTCGAGGACCGCCCCGTGCGTCATCTCGCAGGCTCCGTGTGAGGCCCTCATCTGGAAGAAGAGCACGGAGTCGGCGCCATGCGCGACAGCCTGCCAGGACCAGAGCCGCATGATGCCGGGTCTCCGCTGCGGGTTCACGTCGCGCGAGGCCGTGACCGACGGCGTCTGCTCCATGAGCCAGAACGGAGCCCCGTCTTTGAGCCCGCGCATGAGATCGTGCGCGAGCGCGGTGCCCCACGGCTCGTCCATCCGACGCGGGTAGTTGTCCCAGGAGGCGAAGTCGAGATGCGGCGCCCAGCGGTGGTAGTCGAGCGGCTCATAGAACCCCATGAAGTTCGTCGTCACGGGGCGGTCGGAGTGCGCCCGGATCGCCGCCTTCTCGTCGGCGAACTGTCGGATCGCGTTGTCGGTCGAGAACCGCCGATAGTCGAGCGTGATGCCCTGGAACGCGGTCTTCCCCTCTCCGCCCCAGTGCTCGGTCAGCGCGCTCGGCGCCTCGATCTCGTCCCAGTCAGTGAACCGATGCGACCAGAACGTCGTGTTCCACGCCGCGTTGAGCTCGTCGAGCGTGCCGTAGCGGCGGCGCAGCCACTGGCGGAACTCGGCCGCGCACAGGTCGCAGTAGCAGCGGCCGCCGTACTCGTTGCCGACGTGCCAGGCGACGACGGCGGGATGGTCTCCGTACCGCTCCGCGAGGCGCTCGGCCATCCGCGCGGCGAGCCGCCGGAAGTCCGGGGAGCTCCAGCACGCGTTGTGCCGCTGTCCATAGCGGTGCCGACGGCCGTCGAAGTCGACGCGCGTCGTGTCGGGGTAGGCACGCGCCATCCACGGCGGGATGGCGCCCGTGCCGGTCCCGAGGCACACGGTGCGGCCCTCGTCGGCCGCGCGCCGGATGATCGCGTCGAGCGTCGAGAAGTCGAATCGCCCCTCCTCTGGCTCGGTGAGAGACCACGTGAAGACCCCGACCGTGAGGGTCGAGATGTGCGCGGCGTCGAAGGCCCGGTGATCGCGGTCCCAGACATCGCCGTCCCACTGCTCGGGCGAGTAGTCGCCTCCGTACGCGATGCGGTCGAGGCGCGGCAGGCGCGCAGGCGACGGAGGGGCGACGGGATGGCCGAGGACAGAGCGTTTCGGGACGGGGCGGGGGCGCCGCTCAGGCATCGCGTGTGAACCTTCTCGTGACGTCGGCGAGCACGGGGCGCGCCATGAGGGCGAGGAGGGCCGCGAAGGCCCAGAGGAGAAGCAGGACGAGGAGCTCCGACGCCGCGAGGACGAGGAACCCCGCCACGACCAGCAGGGACAGGACGCCCAGCGAGAACCTCCACTGCGACGCGATCTGGACGACGGCGATGCGCGCGGCGTCGCGCGTGCGGAAGCGGAAGCCTGCGGTGAGGACGACCATGTGGCCGCCCCACACGAGGATGAGCGTGCCGAGCACGACGAGCGCGGGCCGGAGCGCCCCGCCGCCGTCGACGCTGTCGAGATGGATGAGGTTGAAGACGAGCAGCGCGAGTGCCGCGGTCGCAGGGGTCGCCCAGCGAAGGGTCTGGACGGCATCGCGCCGATACGCACGGAAGAAGTGCCGCCCCGGGGAGAGGTCGGTGCCAGGGACCCTCACCGCGGCGACCCCGGCGACGAGAGCGGGAGCGACGGGGAGCAGCGCGATCACGAACAGGGGAAGATTCGACGGGTCGCGGTCGAGCAGCATCACCGCGACGATCGAGGGCAGCGCGGCGAGCAGCAGCTGCGCCTCGAGCACGATCATCCGGTAGATGGCCGCCGCGCCCCGCGAGAGGGGCCCGCGGCCGATCTCGTCGGCGCTGTCGCCGCGCGACGACGTGCGGTTCTGTGTGTCCATGTCCTCAGCTCCCTTGCGTGAGGGAAGGCGGCCGGCCGGTGCGGACGGCCGGCCGCCTCCGATCAGCCCTCGCTCTGCGTGCGCTCGAGCGCCGCGTTGATCGTGTCGACGAGCTGCGTCGACCCCAGTCCCTCGAGCTCGGTCACATACGCGTCCCAGTCGTCCTCGACGGAGCGCTGCCCCGTGATGAACGAGGCGGTCGCGGCGTGGACGGCGTCCGTGAGCTGCGTCTGCAGGAGGGAGGTCTGCTCGAGCTCGATCTCGTTGAGCAGCGGCGCGGGAGCCGTCGGCAGCTGCTCCTTCTTCTCGAGCTGCTGCGCGGTCCACTCGGCGATCTCGTCGGTCATCATCGAGAGCACGAGCTCCTCGGATGAGCCGTTGGCGAGCAGGAAGACGCCGTTGCTGTAGCCGTAGTCGGCGTTCAGCAGCTTGGGGGCGCCCGCGTTGATGGAGCTCCAGGCGATGTCGTCCATGAGCTTGCGCGTGCCATCCGCCTCGCGCGTGAACGTCTCGCCCTCGACGCCCCACTGCGCGAACTCGAGGCCCTCGTCGGAGTAGTACAGCCAGTCGACGAACTGCAGGAGCGCCTTGAAGTACGGCTTCTCGGCGGCCTCGCTCGAGATGAGGATGCCCGACGTGAATCGACCGCTCGGGAGGTTGTCGCCGGCGGGGCCGCCCGGGATGGAGATGAGGCGGATCGGGACGTCGCCCTGCCCCGAGTCGGCGAACTTCTGGCGGTACTCCGCGATCACCTGGGTGTTGCCCGAGATCGCGGCGGAGGTGCCCGAGATGAACTTCTGCACGGCCTGGTCGTCGCTCTGGGTGATCTCGGGGTCGAGGACGCCCGCCTCGACGAGCGCGGCGGCGTCCGCCACGAGCTCCCTGTACTCATCGGACGTGCCGGTGAACACGTACTCCCCGGCCTCCTCGTCGTACGAGGTGTTCGCGTATCCCCATCCGGCTGCGGTGTCGTAGTTGGGAGCCATGACGTTCAGGAGCGAGCCGATGGGCGTGGCGTCTGTCCACCGGTCCGACATCGCGTAGTCGAGTTCGGGGTTGGCCTCCTTGACCTGCTCGAGCTGCTCGAGGTACTCGTCCCAGGTCGCCGGGTCCTCCGTGATCCCCGCCTTCTCCCAGAGGTCCTCGCGGATGACGACCGAGTACTGGACGTCCGGCACCTCGCGGAGGCCAGGGAGGTGATAGATCTTCCCGTCCTCCTGACGACGGTTCTGCAGGTCCTCCTCCAGACCCCAGTCCTCGATCTTCTGCTGGAAGTTCGGCATGTAGTCGAAGTAGTCCGAGACAGGGAGGATCGCTCCGCCCGAGACGAACTGCGTCTCCGAGCCGGCGTACGTCGACGAGATGATGTCGGTCGCCTCGCCGCTGCCGATGAGCAGGGACTTCTTCTGGTCGTAGTCGGCCATCGGGATGTCGGTGCGGGAGAACGTGACGTTGTGGTCCTCCTCGAGGTGCTGGAAGACCGACCAGTCGTCCTTCACCGGGTAGTTCGGGTGATCCCGGTACATGAGGGAGAAGTTCACGGGCTCGGTCGCCTTGAAGGTGACGCCGGCCTCGAAGTCCTCCATGGCGCCCACGGAGTGCGCCTCGTCGATCGTGACGCCGTCGTCTCCGACGGCCTCCTCGCTCGGCGTGGCGGAGCAGGCGGACAGCGCGACCGCGGCGGCGGCGAGGCCCGCAGCACCGACGAGGGTGTGGCGAGTGATTCTCATTGTGTTTCTCCTCTAGGTGAACGTCGTCGTTCGACGTGGGGGAATCAGCCCTTGACCGACCCGAGCATCACGCCCGAGACGAAGTAGCGCTGGATGAAGGGGTAGAAGCAGATGATGGGCAGGACGGTGAGCAGCATCGTCACGGCCTGGATGTTCGAGGCGATCTGCGCGGCCTCGTCGCCCACGGCCTCCTGCGCGCCCGTCGCCGCGGCGATGAGGTTGCGCAGGTAGATGGTCACGGGGAAGAGCGACTTGTCATCCATGAAGAGGAAGGCGCTGAACCACGAGTTCCAGATGCTCACGGCGTAGAACAGCGTCATCGTCGCGAGCACGGCCTTCGACAGCGGCAGCACGATCCGGAAGAAGATGCCGTATGTCGTGAGCCCGTCGATCGCGGCGGCCTCCTCGAGCTCCTCGGGGAAGTTCTCGAAGAACGACTTCATGACGAGCAGGTTGAAGACGCTCAGCGCTCCTGGGACGACGACCGCCCAGATGCTGTTGCGCCAGCCGAGGTAGTTGGCGATCAGGATGTAGTTCGGGATGAGCCCGCCGCCGAAGAACATCGTGAAGACCGCGATGCCCACGAAGAACGTGCGCCCCTTGAGGTACGGCTTGCTGAGGGCGTACGCGTACGTCGTGGTGATCGCCATCGCGATGATCGTGCCGACGATCGTGTACAGGAACGTGTTCCCGTAGTTCGTCCAGAACATCTCATCGCTCATGACCACGCGGAACGTGTCGATGTTGAAGCCGCGCGGGATGAGGTTCACCTCGCCGGCCGCGATGTACCCCTCGGACGAGAACGCCTTCGCGACGAGGTTGATGAACGGGTAGAGCGTGACGGCGCACACGAGCACGAGGGCGATCGCGTTGACCACGCGGAACACGCGGTACCCGAGCGACTCGCGGATGATGCCGGTCTCCCGGCGGACGTGCGCGATGTCGGGCTTCTGGGGAAGGGCTTCGGTCACCACAGCGAGGTACCCACCATTCGTCGAGAGAGGGCGTTCGCGCCGAGCACGAGCACGAGGCCGATGACCGCCTCGAAGAGGCCGATCGCGGTTCCGTACGAGAACTGGGCCGACTGGATGCCGACGCGGTAGAGGTAGGTCGAGATCACGTCGGCCGTCGAGTAGATGAGGGGGTTCTGCAGGAGCAGCACCTTCTCGAATCCGACCGCCATGAACGAGCCGATGTTGAGGATGAGGAGCACCATCATGGTCGGCTGGATGCCGGGCAGCGTGATGTGCCAGGTCTGCTGCCAGCGGTTCGCGCCGTCGATGCGGGCGGCCTCGTACAGCTGATCGTCGATCGTCGTGAGGGCCGCGAGGTAGAGGATGGTCCCCCATCCGACGGTCTGCCACACCTCCGACGAGACGTAGATCGAGCGGAACCACTCGGGCCGCTGCATGAACGGCACGGGGTCGCCGCCCATCGCCTCGACGACCTGGTTGATCGTGCCGTTGAGCGCGGTGAGCTGGAGCACGAGACCCGCGACGATGACGATCGACATGAAGTGCGGGAGGTACGAGATGGTCTGGACGATCCGCTTGAACCGCCGCGAGCGCAGCTCGTTGAGCATGAGCGCGAGGACGATCGGCAGCGGGAAGGTGATCAGCAGCGTGAGGGCTCCGAGGATCACCGTGTTCCAGAACACGGTCCAGAACTGCTGGTTCGAGATGAACGCCTCGAAGTAGTAGAAGCCGACCCACTCGTCGCCGAAGATCGAGCCGCCGGGGCGGAATCGTCGGAACGCGATGACGTTGCCGAGCATCGGCACGTACCGGAAGATGAGCAGGAAGATCACCGGTGCGATCAGGAACGTGTAGAGGCGCCAGTCGCGGGCGAGAGCGCGCCGCCACGTCTGCTTCGCGCGCGGCGTGCGATCGCGCCGGAACAGCCGCCGCTTCGCGCGCGCTGTCGTGATGAGGCGCGTCGCGCCCCCTGCGGGCGGGGCATCCCCGAGCCGCAGGGGCGCGTCAACGGATTGCGTCATTTGGAACTCCACATCCTCGTGGTTCTCAGGCGAACGGGTCGCCTCTAGGGAGTGAGCAGGATGGCCTCGGACGGCGAGGTGAGGACGGTCGCGTCGGCCTGCGCCTGCAGGCTGAGCTCGGCCGCCTTCAGCGCGTGCGCCTGGCTCATGGCGGTCTCGGTGCCGTCGATGCAGTCGCGGATGAGCTGGCCGAAGTACGGGAACCCGGTCATGCCGTTCGCGTTGAAGCGGTACTGCCCCTCCTGGTTGACGAGGAGCACCTGGCCGCCGCCGTTGTCGGTCGTGATGTCGATGTACTTGCGCAGCTCGATGTACCCGTCGGTGCCGAGCAGGAGGGTGCGTCCGTCGCCGAACACGCCCAGGCCATCCGGTGTGAACCAGTCCACGCGGACGTACCCCGTGGCGCCGTTGTCGAGGATGACGTGCGCGTCGCCGAAGTCCTGGAGGCCCGGCGTCTCGGGGTGCGCGTAGTTCGCGATCGTCGAGGTCGACACGCGGCCGTCCGCCGCGCCGGTGTAGTGGAGGATCTGGTCGAAGTTGTGACTGCCGATGTCGCAGAGGATGCCGCCGTACTGGGCCGGGTCGTAGAACCAGTCGGGCCGGCCCCCTCCGATGCGGTGCGGGCCGAAGCACACCACCTGCAGGACCCGCCCGATCGCCCCGCGCTGGATGAGCTGATCGGCGAGGATCGCGGCCTCCGAGTGCACGCGCTCGCCGTAGTAGACGGCGTACTTGAGGCCCGTCCGCGCGGTGGCCTCGCGCACCGCCTCGAGCTGCGCGAAGGTCGTCAGCGGCGCCTTGTCGACGAACGCGTGCTTGCCCGCCTCGATCGCGCGCAACCCGATGGGAGCGCGCTCGGAGGCGATCGCCGCGGTCGCGACGAGCCGCACGTCGGGGTCGTCGAGAACCTGCTGCTCACTGGAGGCGATGCGGGCCGTCGGGTACTTCTCGGCGAACGCGGCGGCGCGCTCGGGGTTCTCGTCGAATACCCAGGTCACCGTCGCGCCGGCGCCGATGAGCCCGTCGGTCATCCCGAAGATGTGACCGTGGTCGAGGCCGACGGCCGCGAAGGCGAACTCCCCCGGCGCGACGGCGGGCTGCGGGAGCGGGTCGAAGGTGTACGGATGGCTCATCGGGGGTTCTCCTGGTCTGTCACGTCGTAGGCGCGGATCCGTCCGCACATTCCGAAGGCGCGCTCGCCCGCGGGCGAGGGCGCCTCGTGCACGCGGGCCTCGCGCAGGTGGGCGACATCGCCCCGCGCGACCGCCTCGGTGAGCGCGAGGGAGCGCTCCGCCTGGGCCAGCGGCCGCTCGCGCACGAGCTGCCCCCATGCGGCGGCGCGATGCAGGACGAGTGCACCGGCCGCCGCATGGAAGTCTTCAAGGGGCCCGCGGTCGCCCGCGACGACCGCATCGCGCAGCGCCTCGAACCCGGTCACCGCGAGATCGCGGCGACGGGCGGCGCGCTCGGCGCGACCCTCCGCCTCGCCCAGCGAAGCCGCCTCGGCGTACGCGTCGGCGTTCCCGACGATCTCGGCGGGAAACGTCATCACGGCGTCGCCCGCCTCGGGAAGACCCGCGTTGCTCATCAGCACGAGCACCTTCAGCCCTCCGCGGTTCACCGCGCGGTGGATGGTGCCGGGGGTGAACCACACGACGGACCCGGGCTCGAGGTCCGTCTCGCGGAAACCGTCGCCGTCGATCGTCTGCAGCGCGCCGCGCCCCTCGACCACGAGGTACGCCTCGGTCGACACGAGATGCATGTGCGGGCTGCCGCCGCAGATGCCGTCGGGCGCCGCGCCGTCGTAGATGTCGAGGTGCGACAGCGAGGTGCCGCCCGGGAACGATGAGGCGCTCATGATGCCGCCTCGACGAGGGACGCCTGCTTCTCGTAGAAGTGCGGAGCGTGCTCGACGAGCTGACCGGCACGGTAATAGGGGTCGTCGGCCTTGAGGGGCAGCTCGACGAACGCGCGCTCGATGCCCGCCTTGTAGATCGCCGTGACGACCTCGATCGCGTTGCGACCATCCCGCCCATCCGCGATCGGCGCGCGCCCGTCGCGGATCGCGCCGAGCAGATCCCCGATCTGCCCCTCGTGCCCGTAGTGCCCCAGGGGCTCCTTCGCCGCCGCGACCGCCTCGATCTCGGCGACCAGATCGGCGTCGCCGCCCTTCGCGGGGAAGCCGCCGCCATCCGCGCGCTCCGCGATGACCTTCCACGGCTGCGAGACCCGCGCCTTCTCGCCCTGGATGACGATCTCCTGCTCCTCGCCGTGGTGCACGACCGAGCTCGTCAGCTGCGCCAGGCCCCGTTCGTAGCGGAACACGGCGACCGAGAGATCCTCGACCTCGCTGTTGTCGTGCTGCGCGTTTGCGAGCATCGCGGTGATCTCGGTCGGACGACCGAGGAGCCACAGCAGCAGATCGATGTGGTGGATCGCGTGGTTGAGGGTGCAGCCGCCGCCCTCCTTCTCCCACGTGCCCCGCCACCAGAGGTCGTAGTACGGAAGACCGCGCCACCACGCCGAATCCACACGCACATGCGAGATCGTGCCGAGCAGGCCCGACTCCACGACCTCCTTCAGGGTCGCGAGGTCGTCGCGGAACCGGTTCTGAGCCACGACCGACAGCACCCTGCCCGAGCGCTCCTGCGCCGCGAGCATCGCGTCGCACTCCTCGAGCGACGGCGCCATCGGCTTCTCCACGAGCACGTTCACGCCCCCGTCGAGGGCCGCGATCGACAGCGCGGCGTGCGTCGACGGCGGCGTCGCGATGCTCACGAGGTCGAGCCCCGCCTCGGCGATCATGCGAAGAGGATCGTCGTACCCCACGGCGTCGGTCAGCCCGAACTCCGCCGCCTTCTGCGCGGCCTTCCCGGGCATCACGTCGGCGAGCGCGACGATCTCGCACTCCTCCGGGAACGCGAGATACCCGCTGATGTGGGCACTCGCGATGCTGCCCGTGCCGATGATCCCGATTCTGAGCATTGCTTCCTCGCAAGTTCTACTACGTATTACTAAGACGTAGTAGGTAGTATGGACACATCGCGTCCGCTCGGTCAAGAGGTTTTTCGGGGCAGGATGTCGAAGATGGGGGATCGAGGGATGGCGAAGCGCCCGACCAGCCACGACGTCGCGCGACGAGCGGGGGTGTCGCAGTCGACGGTGTCGTTCGTGTTCACGGGGCGCAGCGGCATCTCGGAGGCGACCCGCGAGCGGGTCCTGAAGGCGGCTGCCGACCTGAACTACCGCCCCAATCTGGCGGCGCGATCGATGCGCACTCAGCGCACCGGCCGCATCGCGGTCGTCATCCCGGTGACAGGCCTGAACCTCTTCCCCGTCCTCGAGGGCGCCGTCTCGACGGCCCGCGATGCCGGCTACGTCGTGGAGGTCCTCAGCCTCTCCCGCTCACCCGAGGAGCGAGAGGGCGAGCTCGCGTCGCTCATCGACTCGACCGAGTACGAGGGCGTCCTCTCCTTCAACCCCATGCGGACCCCGCGCGTCGCGTCCGATGCCGCAGCGCCGGTCTTCCTCTCGCTCTCCGAGTTCGACGAGGAGATGCACGCGACGGGGGCCTTCAGCGACGCCCGCCCGGTCGTCGAGATGATGGAGCGGCTGGTCGAGCTCGGGCATCGGCGCTTCCTCCACGTCGCCGGCCCCTCCGACTTCCCCGCCGCCGTCGCCCGACGCGACGCCTATCTCGCGACGATCGACCGGCTCGGCGTGGAGTCGCTCGGCGTCGTCGGCGGCGACTGGAGCGGGATGACCGCGAACCGATGCGTGAGCGAGCTGCCCGACGACGCCCCGCCGCTGGCGATCCTCGCCGCGAACGACGTCCTCGCAGCCGGCGCGATCCGGGCGGCCGTGTCGCGCGGATGGTCGGTGCCGGGCGATGTGAGCGTCACCGGCTGGGACGACCTCACGATGAGCGCGCACTTCATCCCGTCGCTCACGACGGTGTTCCAGGACCGTCAGCGGCTCGGCACCGACTCCATGCGCCGCCTGATCGCGGCGATCCGCGGTGAGACGCCGCCCGAGCAGGAGGCCGTGCTGCAGCGCGTCGTCTGGCGGGAGTCGGTCGCGCCGCCCGGCGCGCGCTGAGCGCGCCTCAGGCGGTGGCGGCGCCCCTCGGCGCCGCGAACTCCTCGAGGGCCTCGATCGCCTCGGTCGAGAGCTCGAGGCGGCTCGCCCCGATCGCATCGTCGATCTGAGCGGGACGCGAGGCTCCGATGATCGCCGTCGTCACGACGGGATCGCGCAGCACCCAGGCGATCGCGAGCTGCGGGATCGACACACCGGCTTCCCGCGCGATCGCGTCGATCCCCCGGATACGCCGCAGGTAGTCGTCGGTGATCGCCGACTCGTTCAGGAAGAAGCTCCCCGCCGCGCGAGAGTCGGCGGGGACGACGCCGTCGATGTACTTGCCGGTCAGCAGACCCTGCGTGAGCGGCGAGAACACGGCGCTGCCGACCTGCAGCTCGCGCAGGAGCGGGAAGAGCTCGGCTTCCGGCGTGCGGTCGAAGAGCGAGTACCGCGGCTGGTGCAGGAGCAGGCGCACGCCCTCTCCGGCGAGCAGCTCGTGGGCGCGCCGCGCGAGGGGCGCGGGGTAGTTCGAGATGCCCACGTAGAGCGCCTTGCCGCTGCGCACGATGTCGACGAGCGCCTGCATCGTCTCCTCGATGGGCGTCTCGGGGTCGACGCGATGCGAGTAGAAGACGTCGACGTAGTCGGTGCGCATGCGCGTCAGGCTCTGCTCGAGCGAGCGCATGAGGTACTTGCGCGAGCCGCCGTCGCCGTAGGGCCCCGGCCACATGTCATAGCCGGCCTTGCTCGTGACGAAGAGCTCGTCGCGGTAGCGCCGCAGGTCGGAGTCGAGCACCGTGCCGAAGGTCGACTCGGCGGCGCCGTAGGGCGGCCCGTAGTTGTTCGCGAGGTCGATGTGCACGACGCCCCGATCGAAGGCGTGCAGGAGGATCTCGCGCTGGCTCTCGATCGAGCGGTCACGCCCGAAGTTCTGCCAGAGGCCGAGCGAGATGCGCGGCAGCTTCACCCCGCTCGCGCCGGCGCGGAGGAACGGCACGTCGTCGTAGCGCGACGCCGAGGCGACGTGCGGCGCGTGCAGGCGGGGGTCGTCGGCGGCGATGGGCATGGCGCTCCTCTGCGAGGCGGATGGGATGGCGCGTCAGACGAGGACGCCGGCAGGGCGATGCTACCGCGGGCGCGGCGTGCACTTCGCGGGCCGACGCAGCGCGCGGAAGGGCCGCCATCTCGCGCAGCGCCCGGTCGTCGGAGCGCACGTGTTCTGGCGGGCGCTCGGCCGTCAGGTCGAGGTGTCGGGTGAGGCCGTCGCGCTCTCCGCAGACGAATCGGCGGCTGACTGGCTCGCGCGCCCGACCGCGGGGGCTGCAGTCGATCCCGACTGGCAGGCGTGGGCCATCCGCCCGGATCGCGTCGAGTTCTTCCAGGCCGCGCACGATCGCGACCACGTGCGCGTCGTGTACCTGCGCGACACCGGCGGATGGCGGCGCGAACGCGCGTGAGCGTCAGGCCGGGACGGCCTCGAGCGCGGTGCGCGTGCGCCGGCCGAGCAGGCCCGTGACGACGAGCAGCGCGATGACGACGCCCATCACGATCCAGCCGGGCGCGCCGAGCACGGTCGCGATCGCCGCGTCGTCGCCCGGCCCGTTCCACAGCACGACGACCGATGCAGCCGTGTTGAGCGCTCCGTGGCCGACCGCGGCGGGCCACACGTTGCCGGTCCAGTACCGCGACCACTGCAGGATGACGCCGACGAACAGCGTGAACACGACCATGAGCGCGAGGCCGGCGGCATCCGGGCGCGCGAAGTTGTAGCCGAGCAGGATGACCGGCGCGTGCCACAGCCCCCACACGATGCCGATGAGGATGGCCGAGGGCCAGAATCCGAGCGGCGCGAGCGCGGTCGTGAGGAACCCGCGCCATCCGAGCTCCTCCCCGAACGCCGACACGGTCGCGACGACCGTGTTGACGGGGATGGCGGCGAGCGTGACGGCCATGTAGACGTCGGTCGTCATGCCCTCCGGGAGGAACGGCGCGATCTGCGACAGGCTCCAGTCGGGGTGCGCCCATCCGAGTGCGGTCGCGAGCAGCAGCGACGCCACGCCGATCGCGGTCCAGGCGACGGGGAACAGGAGGAACAGCGCGATCTTGCGACCCACCGGCCGGAAGGGCACGAGCCCGAGGTAGTGCGCGCGCCGCCGCGGTCGCCGCACGAAGAACGTCGCGACGAGCGCCGCGACCGTGGGCGTCCACATCATGGCGGCCATGAGCGGCAGCGCGAGCGGCGAGCGGAGCCCCTCTCCGCCGAGCCACAGGGGCAGCGTCACCACCCAGGCGAGGGCGAAGGCGGTCACGAGGAAGGTCGCGATCGCGCCCCACGGGACGCGGGTTGTCTCCGGCATGCTCTCTGCGCTCGTCATGCCCCCAGCGTGCCCGGCCGCGCGCCCGGCGCGCCTCCCCCTCGGGGCGGAGTTCCGGGGATCCCCCGCACGGCGGAGGTCAGCGCGCGGCGGCGGCCTTCCGCTCCCGGCGCGCCTTCCACCATGCCCAGAACCGCTCGAGCTGCCGCCTCAGCCATCCGGCCGCGCGCTTCGCCCAGCCGAACTCGGTGCCGAGCACCGCGAGGCCCGCGAAGACGATGAGCCACCCGGGCCCGGGCAGCGGTACGAGCAGCAGGCCGCCGACGGCGAGGACGCCGCCCACCGTGCCGACCGCGATCCGGTAGGCGCGCTCGATGGTGCGGCTGCGCCCGATCGCGCGGCGCGTCGCGCGCCCGGCGCGCACCAGGGCGGATGGCCGCGGAGCCGGCCCGTCGAGGTGGGCGCCCGCCGTCGAGGTCGCCTGAATCGCATCCCGTTCCATGACGGGATTCCACACGATATATCTCGAAGGGTGCTGGGTGCTCAGGAACCCTGCGTCTGCTCCACCCATTCGAGGTACTCCTCGGACACGGTGCCCGTGACGTAGCGCCCGTCGAAGCAGCTCATGTCGAGGTCGTCGAGACCCTGCCCCGCGGTGCTTCCCTCGAGGATCGCGGCCTTGAGGTCCTCGACCTCCTGGTACACGAGGTGGTCGCAGCCCAGCTCCGCGGCGATCTCGGGGATCGACCGGCCGTGCGCGATGAGCTCCTTGCTCGACGGCATGTTGATGCCGT
This sequence comes from Microbacterium barkeri, assembly GCF_027921765.1. GTDB lineage: Bacteria > Actinomycetota > Actinomycetes > Actinomycetales > Microbacteriaceae > Microbacterium > Microbacterium barkeri. The sequence continues at coordinate 92,048 of NZ_BSEJ01000008.1, read as the reverse complement.
ACACGTGCGGGTAGCGGACGGGCGGCGCTGCCGAGGCGAAGGTGACCGACCGGGCGCCCGCATCGCGAGCCATCTGGATGATCTGCTTGCTCGTCGTGCCGCGGACGATCGAGTCGTCGATGAGCAGCACGTTCTTGCCCTTGAACTCGCTCGACATCGCGTTGAGCTTCTGGCGCACGCTCTTCTTGCGCACGGCCTGGCCCGGCATGATGAACGTCCGGCCGACGTAGTGGTTCTTGTAGAAGCCCTCGCGGTACTCGATGCCGAGCACGCGCGCGACCTGCATCGCCGCCGGACGCGACGAGTCCGGGATCGGCATGACGACGTCGATCGCCCCCTCGGGCACGTGCTTCTCGATCGTCGCGGCGAGCTTCGCGCCCATCCGCAGGCGCGCCTCGTACACCGAGATGCCGTTCATGATCGAGTCGGGGCGCGCGAGGTAGACGTACTCGAACGAGCACGGCGACAACTGCGGCGACTCGGCGCACTGCTTCGAGAACAGCTGCCCGTCGTTCGTGATGAAGATCGCCTCGCCGGGCTCGACGTCGCGGACGACCTCGTAGTCGGCGTTCTCGAGGACGAGCGACTCGCTCGCGACGACCCACTCGTCGCCGCCGTCCTCCGCCGTGCGACGCCCGAGGATGAGCGGCCGGATGCCGAACGGGTCGCGGAACGCGAGGAGCCCGTACCCGGCGATGACGGAGATGACGGCGTACGCGCCCTCGATGCGCTTGTGCGTGCGCGCCACGGCCTCGAAGATGCGCTCGGGGTCGAGGTCGACGGGCGACGTCGTCGCCTGCAGCTCGTTCGCGAGCACGTTGAGCAGGAGCTCGGTGTCGCTCGACGAGTTGAGGTGGCGGCGGTCGCGCTGCGCCATGTCGAGCGTGAGCTCGCGGGTGTTCGTGAGGTTGCCGTTGTGGATGAGGATGATGCCGTACGGCGCGTTCACGTAGAACGGCTGGGCCTCCTCCTCACTCGAGGCGGTGCCCTTGGTCGCGTAGCGGACGTGGCCGAGGCCGACGTTCCCGAGGAGCGAGCGCATGTCGCGCGTGCGGAAGCCCTCGCGGACCATCCCGCGCGACTTGCTCATGTGCATGACGCCGCTCGGCTCGGCCGTGGCGATGCCCGTGGCGTCCTGGCCGCGGTGCTGCAGCAGGAGAAGGGCGTCGTAGATGTCCTGGTTGACCGGGCCGCGCCCGACCGCTCCGACGATGCCGCACATGTGGGGTTACTTCGCTCCGTCCGCGTATGCGCCGACCAGGCGGACGGCACCGCCGTCGACGCCCTTGGCGCCCTGTTCGAAGGCGCCCTCGGGGCGCTCTCCGGTCTTGACCGTTCCGACCTGCCACGCGCCGATCCCGTCGGCGGCGAGCGCCGAGACGGCCGCGTCCACCCGCTCGGGGGCCAGGACCGCGAGGAAGCCGATGCCGAGGTTCCACGTTCCCTCGCTCGACTCGAGCGAGGTGCCGGCGATGTCGCTCAGCACGCGGAAGACGGGCGAGGGCGACCACGTCGAGCGGTCGACCTCGGCCCACGTGCCGACCGGGAGCACCCGGGCCAGGTTGGCTGCGATGCCGCCGCCGGTGACGTGGCTGAGCGCGTGCACGTCGTCGCCGAGGGACTCGATGAGGCGCAGCAGCGGCGAGGTGTAGAGCCGCGTGGGCTCGAGCAGCGCCTCGCCCCAGGTCGCGCCGAGGTCGTCGGAGCGGTCGGCGTAGCCGATGCCCGCGCCGGAGAGGATGTGACGCACGAGCGAGTAGCCGTTGGAGTGCAGGCCGCTCGAGGAGAGCGCGAGCACGGCGTCGCCGTGGCGCACGCGCTCGGCGCCGAGCACGCGGTCAGCCTCGACCACGCCCGTCGCGGCACCCGCGACGTCGTAGTCGTCGACGCCGAGGAGGCCAGGGTGCTCGGCGGTCTCGCCGCCGACGAGGGCCGTCCCCGTCGCCGCGCACGCCTCGGCGATGCCGCGCACGATGTCGGCGATGCGCTGCGGCACGACCTTGCCGCACGCGATGTAGTCGGTCATGAAGAGCGGACGGGCGCCGACCACGACGATGTCGTCGACGACCATGCCGACGAGGTCCTGGCCGATCGTGTCGTGCTTGTCGATGGCCTGCGCGATCGCGACCTTGGTGCCGACGCCGTCGGTGCTCGTCGCGAGCAGCGGGCGGCGGAAGTCGCGCAGCGCGCTCGCATCGAAGAGCCCGGCGAACCCGCCGACACCGCCGAGGACCTCGGGGCCGTGCGTGGCGCGCACCGACGACTTCATGAGCTCGACGGCGAGGTCGCCGGCAGCCGTGTCGACGCCGGCCTGGGCGTAGGTGGATGAGGGGGTTTCAGCCGCAGCTGCGGTGGGATCGAAGACCACCGGACAAGAATAGCGGCCGCTCGCTGTGCCCGGATTCAGGCTTCGTCGACCTGCTCGTGCGCGACGTGCACCTCGCGCGTGCGCCGGCCGATCGTCCAGTCGAGCACGAGCGCGACGAGCATCCCGAGGAGCACACCCGCGGGCACGCACCACAGCATGATGAAGCCGAACGCCTGCGACGGCGAGTAGACGACCTTCGTGAAGGGGCTCGCCTCCCCCGTGCCGTCGAACACGGTCGACAGGATGAGCGCGGCGATGATGCCGACGGCGGCCCCGAGCGCGGCGAACACGCTGTACTTCGGGGCGCGGCGCACCTTCGCCACATCGGCGTCGGTGTGCGCTGCGGAGGTCTCGGCCATGGTCGGTATTCTCCCCCGGCATCCTGGGAACCGTCTCCCATCGGGGGACGAGCCGGGAACCGTCAGAAGAGGACCGGCAGGAGCATCGAGATGTCGGCGCGCGTGCCGGAGGCCGAGATGCGGCCCGCTGCGGCCTCGTCCTCCCAGCTGCGCTCGCCGGTCGCGACCGCGATCCACGTGACCGGGTCGAGCTCGACGACGTTGGGCGGGGTGCCGCGCGTGTGGCGCGGACCCTCGATCACCTGCACGGCGCCGAACGGCGGCACGCGCACCTCGACGCTGCCGCCGGGCGCGCGCTCCTCGAGCAGCTGCAGGAGGTAGCGGACGGCCGTGGCGAGGTCGGTCCGCTGCGGCCTGCTCCCCTGCGCGACGGCGGCGCGCACGGCCGCGATCGCGTCGCGGCCGTCGCCCGTCGGGATCCTCCGTGCCATCCCGTCAGCTTACGGTCGCCTCCGCGTAGGAGGCGGCCCAGGTCAGCACACGGTCGGCGCTCTCCTCGTCGGAGAGGTCCTCGATGCGCGTCATGATCGACCACCGCACGCCGTACGGGTCGCGGATGGAGGCGAATCGGTCGCCCGAGACGAAGTCCTGCGGCGCCTCGCGCACCGTCGCACCCGCGGCCACGGCGCGCGCGACGACGGCATCGACGTCGGGGACGTAGAGGGCGATCGAGAAGTGCGCCGCGTCGCCGTCCGGCTGCGGGACGGTGCCGAAGGCCGCCATCGCCTCCCCCACCTCGAGCCGCCCGCGCCCGCCGAAGTCGAGCGTCGCGTGCGAGACGACGGACTCGCCGCTCTCGCCGGGCATCTCGACCGCGTACAGCTGCCGGGCGCCGAGCGCCTCGGTGTAGAAGCGCACGGCACTGCGCGCATCCCGCAGTGCGAGGAAGGGCGTGAGCGCGGTGACGGTGCGAGGGGTTCCGTTGTCGGTGTGCTCGCCGTTCGCGGCGATCGTGTTCTCTGCCATGCCCCGACGCTAGGTCGGGGGCTCGAGGCCGCGCTTGAAGATTCGCGCCATACTCGGACGCGTGGCCGACGACCCCCTGTTCCGGAAGGGCGATCTCACGCCGCGCCCAGACGTGCGGATGGTGCGGGTCGCGGCTTCGGCGGAGCTCGCGCCGGTCATGCGCCAGTGGTGGCAGCCCTCGTGGGATCTGCCCGACGGGGAGGTGCGCGCGCAGCACGTGCTCGGCTACCCCGTCGCGAATCTCGTCGCGGAGGACGGCGCCGCGCTGCTGTACGGTCCGACCACGACGCACGGGGTCCGCGAGCTGCGCGGCACGGGCTGGGCGCTGGGCGCGCTGCTCACGCCGGCGGCCGGGCGTCACCTCGCGACCCGCCCCTTCGCCGCACTGGTCGACGCGTGGGAGCCGGTCGCCGTCGAGGGAGCGGTCGACCGTCCGGACACCGCGCGCGAAGCCCTGACCGAGGCGCTCCGCCGCGTGCTCGAGCGGCTCGATGACGACGATCTCGCGGCGAACGCGCTCCTCGAGACGGTCGAAGGGGATCCGACGCTGCTGCGCGTCGCCGACCTCGCCGAGCGCATGCACCGCTCGGTCCGCTCGCTCGACCGCCTCGCTCGCCGCAGCTTCGGCCTGCCGCCCGCCGCGATCATCCGCCGCCGCCGTCTGCAGGACGCGGCCGAGGCCGTCCGGCTCGCGCCGGATCGCCCGCTGCGTGACATCGCCGCAGAGTTCGGCTTCGCCGACCACGCCCACCTCACGCGCGAGTTCTCGTCGGTCCTCGGGTTCACACCGTCGGAGTACCGCGCGGGGCCGTGAGCGTCATCGCGTTTCCGCGCTCGGAAGCGCCTCGGTAGGCTTCTGCGCGTGAAGATCCTCGTTCTCGGCTCCGGTGCGCGCGAGCACGCCATCATCCTCGCCCTGAAGTCGGAGGACGCGGGCCACGAGCTGCTCGCCGCCCCCGGCAACGCCGGCATCGCCCGCGACGCCGAGATCGTCGACGTCGACATGCTCGACGGCGCGGCGGTCACCGAGTTCGCGAACGAGCACGGAGTGAACCTCGTCATCGTCGGCCCCGAGGCTCCGCTCGTCGCCGGCGTCGCGGATGTGCTGCGCGAGCACGGCATCCCCGTCTTCGGCCCGGGCAAGGCCGCCGCCGCGCTCGAGGGCTCGAAGGCCTTCGCGAAGCGGATCATGGAGGAGGCCGGGGTCCCCACGGGCCGCGCCACGCACGCACGCTCGCTCGACGAGGTCGCCGCCGCGCTCGACGCGTTCGGAGCGCCCCACGTCGTGAAGGCCGACGGGCTCGCCGCCGGGAAGGGCGTGATCGTCACCTCCGACCGACAGGCGGCTCTCGACCACGCCGCCGAGTACCTGCCGACCGGGCCCGTGCTCGTCGAGGAGTTCCTCTCGGGGCCCGAGGTCTCGCTCTTCTTCCTCAGCGACGGCGACACCGTGCGCGCCCTGAGCCCCGCGCAGGACTTCAAGCGCGCGCTCGACGGCGACGAGGGCCCCAACACCGGCGGCATGGGCGCCTACTCGCCGCTCCCGTGGCTCGCCGAGCGCTTCGGTGGCGAGGACGCCTTCGTCCAGCACGTGACCGACGAGGTCGCGCTGCCGGTCATCCGCCGCCTCGACGAGGAGGGCACCCCCTTCATCGGCCTCCTCTACGCAGGACTCATCGTGACCGAGGCGGGCGTGCGCGTCATCGAGTTCAACGCGCGCTTCGGCGACCCCGAGACGCAGGTGGTCCTGCCGCGCCTCGTCACGCCGCTCTCGCGCCTGCTCCTGGCGGCGGCGACCGGCACCCTCGAGGACGAGCCGGCGCCCGCATTCTCCGACGACGTCGCCGTGACGGTCGTCGTCGCGAGTGAGGGCTACCCCGAGTCGCCCGTGACGGGTCGGCCGATCACCGGCATCGTCGAGGCCGAGGCCATCGCCGGCGTGCATGTCGCGCACGCCGCGACCGCGCAGGCCGACGACGGCGGACTCATCGCGACCGGCGGGCGCGTGCTCAACGTCGTCGCCCGCGGCGCCGACTTCCGCGAGGCGCGCGAGCGCGCCTACCGAGGCATCGCGGAGATCCGTCTCGAAGGCTCCCACCACCGCACCGACATCGCGGCCCGCGTCGCCCAGTAGACGCGACAGGCGGCAGGCGGGAGGCGCACGGCGGGAGGCGCGCGCTGCCCTCGGCGGGTGCGCGTCACCATCGCCGGGCGCGCTCCCAGTTGCGGCAGGGCTGGGAGGAGCCTCGCGTCACACCCGCGCACGCGGGGATCGTCTCCGGCTCCGCCTCCTCGACCAGCACGGGCTCGCCGTCGTCGTCGACGCTCCAGTGCTCGGGTGTCCAGAGGTGGCGCGCGGGCGCGTAGGCGTTGAAGAGCACCTCGCAGTCGCAGAAGCCGCCCATCCCCTCCAGGCGCGCCTCGAGCCCCGTCGCCCGCGGCGCGCGCTCGTCTCTGAACCGCCGCGCGAACCGCAGCGTCCCGTCGCATCCGAACTCGGTCATCATCCGGTTCAGGTAGCAAACGAGGCACTCGACCTCGTGCGGTGTCGTCAGACCGTCGGACAGCGCCCGGACGATCTGCTCGGCCTCATCGCCGACATCCTTCGTCTCCATGCGCAGAACGTACGGCCGACCGCCGACATCGGCGGATCGGCAGCTCAGCGCACGGCGAGACGCACGCGTGCGGAGGGCCTCGAGCCCTCGGGGGCGAGTGCAGCGAGCGTGCGCAGGAGCGTCGTGAGCCACACGAACGCGAGCCCCACCGCGACGGCCTCGAGACCGGTCGCGGAGTAGATCGCAAGCGGCCGCCACAGCAGGACCGCGACGACGAGGCCCACGGCCACGCCGGCCGACGTCACGGCGAGGGCGCGAGGGCGGCCGGGGATGATCCGGATGGTCGCCACCGCCAGCGCGCCGAGGAGGGCGAGAAGGGCGAAGGCCGCGACGTTGTGGGCGAGCTGCGCGCGGTGGACCGGGAGCAGCCCGACGCCCGCGAGCGCGGCGCCGGCGAGCGCGAACAGCACGACGATCCATCCGATGCGGCCGAGCGCGTCGTCGCCGAGGATCCGGTGGAGGTCGCGGCCCACGTACGAGCCGACCGTCGCGAGCAGGAGCCCGCCGACGACGAGCGTGCCGTTGAAGGCCCATGACGTCTGCCCGCCCGCGCCCAGCTGGGAGAAGTTGCGCTCCCACCACCACGGGTCGGCCGCGGTGAGCATCGAGAACAGCGTCCCCGTGATGAGGAACGCGAAGAGCAGGGTGACGAGCTCGCGGGTGCGCAGGCGCATGCCGAGGCCATACGCGAAGCCTCCGCTCGCCGCCGAGGCGATGCCCGTGAGGAGCCCTCCGCCGAGCGGCGGCACCTCGAGCCCGTGCAGGCCGATCGCGAGCACCTCCCCCGCGCAGAGCACCGCCAGCGCGCTCACGCCTGCCACAGCGAGGGCGACCGCGGCATCCGAGACACGCGACACGGCGGTCTGCCACGGCGGCATGCCCGCGGTCTCCGCACCGCGGAAGCGCACGGTGCTCATCGCGAACGCACCCGCGGCGACGAGCGCCGTCACGGCCGCCGCGGGGAAGCCGATCGACCCCTCTCCGGCAAGCGGCCGCGCGACGCCCCACAGCAGCGCCGACCCCGCAAGCGCGCCGACGATGAAGCACACCCACGACGCCGCCGTTACCGAGGACTCTGAGCGGAGGGCGTCGACGTCGTTCACGCGTCCATCGAAGCACGCGCGTCGGACGTCAGGCGGAGCCACCGCCCCACCCAGGTCGCAGAATGCGGCCCCGACCGGCCGATCAAGGCCGCCAACGGCGACCCGAACGGCGCCGCCCAACCCAGGTCGCAGTAACCGGCGACAACTCGCCGATCAAGGCCGCGAACCGCGACCCGAACGGCGCCGCCCCACCCAGGTCGCAGTAACCGGCCCAAACCGGCCGATCAAGGCCGCCAACTGCGACCCGAACGGCCAGCACCCGACCCAGGTCGCAGTAACCGGCCCAACCCGGCCGATTAACGCCGCCAACCGCGACCTGAACGGCCACCGCGCCGCCACCGCCGCGGCCGTCGGCGCCGCGGCCGTCGGCGCCGCGGCGCGAGCGTCAGTGCCGCGGCTTGCGCGGGGGCCGGTCGTCGCGGTCGCGGAAGCCGCCGTCGCGCGATCCGCGGCCGCGGCCATCCCGATCCCCGCGGTAGCCGCCGCGCCCGCCACCGTCGCGGTCGTCGCGGAAGCGCCCGCCGCCACGCGGTCCGCCCGTGCTGCGGAACGGACGCGGGTCGGGCTTGAGCTCGATGAGCTGGCCGCTGATGCGCGTGTCGGCGAGGCGGTCGAGCGTCTCCTGCGGCAGGTCGGCCGGCAGCTCGACGATCGAGAAGTCGGGGCGGATGTCGATGCGACCGAAGTCGTCGCGACGCAGCCCGCCCTCGTTCGCGAGGGCGCCCACGATCTGGCGCGGCTCGACCCGCTGACGCTTCCCGACCTCGATGCGGTACGGGGAGTACTGACCGCCGCCGCGGGGACGGCGCTCCTCGCGTCCGCCGCGGTCGTCGTCGAAGCGGCGTTCGCGATCCTCGCGCTGCGCCCGCTCGCGCCGGGGCGGGTCGGGCGGCAGCAGGAGCGGCGTGTCGCCCTGCGCCACGACCGCGAGCGCGGCCGCCACGTCGGACTCGACGACATCGTGGTGGTTGACGTAGTGCGCGATGATGTCGCGGAACTCCGCGATCCGCTCCTGGTCGGCGAGCGCGGCCGTGATCGCGTCGTCGAAGCGGCTGAGGCGCGTGACGTTGACGTCCTCGGCGGTCGGGATCTGCATCTCGGTCAGCGGCTGCCGCGTCGCCTTCTCGATCGCGCCGAGCAGGCGGCGCTCCCGCGGCGTCACGAAGCTGATCGCGTCACCCGTGCGGCCCGCGCGGCCCGTCCGGCCGATGCGGTGCACGTACGACTCCGTGTCGATGGGGATGTCGTAGTTCACGACGTGCGTGATGCGGTCGACGTCGAGGCCGCGCGCGGCGACATCCGTGGCCACGAGGATGTCGAGCTTGCCCGACTTGAGCTGCTCGACCGTCCGCTCGCGCTGGGCCTGTGCGATGTCGCCGCTGATCGCCGCGGCCGTGTAGCCGCGGGCGCGCAGCTTCTCGGCGAGCGTCTCGGTCTCGCTCTTCGTGCGGACGAAGACGATCATCCCGTCGAAGTTCTCGACCTCGAGGATGCGCGTGAGCGCATCGACCTTCTGGGGGTACGACACCATGAGGTACCGCTGGGTGATGTTCGCCGAGGTGGTCGTCTTGCTCTTGACCGTGATCTCCTCGGGGTCGTTCAGATGCTGCTGCGAGATCCGACGGATCTGCGCGGGCATCGTCGCCGAGAACAGCGCGGTCTGCTTGTCGTCGGGGGTGTCGGCGAGGATGGTCTCGACATCCTCCGCGAAGCCCATCTTGAGCATCTCGTCGGCCTCGTCGAGCACGAGGAACCGCAGCTCCGACAGATCGAGCGTGCCCTTGTCGAGGTGGTCCATGACGCGGCCCGGGGTGCCGACGACGATGTTCACGCCGCGGCGCAGCGCCGACAGCTGCGTGCCGTAGCCCTGTCCGCCGTACACCGGCAGGACGTGCACGCCCTTCATGCGCGCGGCGTACTTCTCGAACGCCTCGCAGACCTGCAGCGCGAGCTCGCGCGTGGGCGCGAGCACGAGCGCCTGCGGCGTCTTCTGCGTCGTGTCGAGCTGGTCGAGGATGGGCAGCGCGAACGCGGCCGTCTTCCCCGTCCCCGTCTGCGCGACGCCGAGGACGTCGCGCCCGCCGAGGAGAAGCGGGATGGTCTGGGCCTGGATGGCGGACGGGGTCTCGTACCCGACGTCCTTGAGCGCCTTCAGGACGGCGTCGCCGAGTCCGAGGTCGGAGAAGGTCGGCGTGCTCTCGCCCTCGCCGTCGATGGGCGTGTCGGTCGGATCGGTTGAAGCCATGTGTCCACGGTATGCGGCCCCGGCCGATTCCGCGTCGTCCTCGCCGTGATCCCGCCGCGGATCGGCCGATCTGCGGCGCGCTCGTCGGGGTCAGACCATCCCCGGGCCGAACCCCGCGCGCTCGACGGCGATGCACATGAGAGCGCGGTCACCCCCGGGCTCTTCGCCGACACGGCGTTCGTCGCCGTGCAGTGACGCCGATCACGCGGGTGCGGAGGCCTCCTCCGCACCCGCGATAATGGTCCCGTGAGCGACGCCCTCGAGATCCCCGGCTGGAAGCACGTCTACTCCGGCAAGGTCCGCGACCTGTACGTGCCGGCCGACACACCGGACGGCGAGAGCGCCGAGCGGATGCTCGTGGTCGCGAGCGACCGCGTCAGCGCGTTCGACGTCGTGCTCTCTCCGGGCATCCCCGGCAAGGGCGAGCTCCTCACGACGCTCAGCCTGTGGTGGTTCGACCAGCTCGCGGGAGCGGATGGCGGCGAGCGCGTCCCCAACCACCTCGCATCCGAGGAGATCCCCGCCGAGGTCGCCGGCCGCGCGATGATCGTCCGCTCGCTCGACATGCTCCCGGTCGAGTGCGTCGTGCGCGGCTACCTGACCGGATCGGGCTGGGCCGAGTACGTCGAGAGCGGCACCGTGTGCGGCATCCCCCTTCCCGAGGGACTCCAGAACGGCGACCGCCTGCCCGAGCCGATCTACACCCCGGCGTACAAGGCGCCGATGGGCGAGCACGACGAGAACATCTCCTACGCGCAGACCGTCGACCTCGTCGGCGAGGAACGCGCGGCCGCGCTGCGCGACCGCTCGCTCGAGATCTACCGCCGAGCGGCCGCAGCCGCCGAGGCGAAGGGCCTCATCCTCGCCGACACGAAGTTCGAGTTCGGCCTCGACGACGACGGCGTTCTGCGGCTCGCCGACGAGGTGCTCACGAGCGACTCGTCGCGCTACTGGGACGCCGCGTCGTGGAAGACCGGGACGACGCCCGCCGAGCGCATGGCGAGCTTCGACAAGCAGATCGTGCGCGACTGGCTCGCCGCGAACTGGGACAAGCAGGGCGAGCCGCCGTCGCTCCCCGCCGAGATCGTCGAGCGGACGGTCGCGCGCTACCGCGAGCTGCTGGAGCGCATGACCGCCTGACGGCGACCGCCGGGCTCAGGCCTCCTCGTCCTCCCGGCGGGGCCGACGCTGCGCACGCCGTTCCTCACCCACCGTGAGCGACGCATCGCCCGAGGCGGTGTGCCGGGGGTTCTCCGGACCGCGCGGCTGGATGTGCCCGGGGTCGAGCGTGCGGCGCACATCCTCCGCGGCACGATCGGATGCTGCTCGGTGGCCGTCTCGTACCACTCGGTGAGCGCAGGGTCCTCCGTGTCGATACCGGCTCCCGCGCCCTCGTCGGCCGCCACCTCGGTCGCGCCGAAGACGAAGTCGTCACCGTGCTCGGCGATGCCGAGCCGCACGCCCTGCGCGATCGCGGCCTTCGCGAAGCGCCGCCGGAGCATATAGGGGTCGGTGCCGAGCTCCTTCGCCCACGCGATCATGACGCCGATGACGATGAAGGCGAACGGCAGAGCCGAGACGACCATGATCGACTGCAGGCCCGACAGCGCGGTCTCGCCGCCCGCGAGGAGCAGCGCGAGCGCCGCCGCGCCGAGGAGGAGCCCCCAGGTGAGCGTGACCCACGTCGACGGCTCGGGCTTTCCGCGCTGGCTCATCGAGCCCATGACGATCGCGGCCGAATCGGCCGACGTGACGAAGAAGAGCACGATGGACACCATCGCGACCACCGACAGGACGACGCCGAACGGCATCTCGTCGAGCACCGCGAAGAGGATGGCCTCGGGCGCGCCGGCCTCGCTGATCCCGCGGCCGGCCTCCTCGAGCCACATCGTCGTGCCGCCGAGGATGCCGAACCAGATGGCGCACACGGCCGACGGCACGACGATGACGACCGTGACGAACTCCCGCAGGGTGCGGCCGCGCGAGATCTTCGCGATGAACATGCCCACGAAGGGGGTCCACGAGATCCACCAGGCCCAGTAGTAGTTGGTCCACGTCGAGACGAACTCTCCGGCGGCCTCACCCTGGGCGGCGCTGCGCATGAGCATCGTCCAGAGGTCCTCGAGGAACGCCGACAGGCTCGCCGGGATGATGTTCAGCAGGAAGAGCGTGGGTCCGACGACGAAGATGATCACCGCGATGACGAACGCGAGCACCATGTTGATGTTCGACAGCGCCCGGATCCCGCGCTTGATGCCGGACACCGCCGACGCGACGAACGCGGCCGTCAGCACCGTCACGATGATGATGAGGCCCGCATTGCCGAAGGGCCCGGCGCCCGTGACGTACTCGACGCCGCTCGCGATCTGCAGCGCGCCCATCCCGAGCGTGACGCCGGTGCCGAAGAGCGTGACGATGATCGCGAAGACGTCGATGATCGCGCCGGCCCATCCTTCGGTGCGCTGGCCGAAGATCGGATGGAAGATCGCGGAGATGAGCGGCGGGCGCCCGCGCCGGTACGCGGCGTACGCGATGGCGCCGCCGACGAGCGCGTAGAAGGCCCACGCCATCGGCCCCCAGTGGAGGAGCGACTGCGCGAGCGCGTCGTGCATGGCGTCGCGGCTGCCGGGCTCCGAGTCGAAGCCGTACGGCACGTCGTTGAAGTAGCCCAGGGGCTCGGCCGGTCCCCAGAAGAGCAGCCCGATGCCCATGCCGGCGGAGAAGAGCATCGCGATCCAGGAGACCGTCGAGAACTCCGGCTCCTCCTCATCCGAGCCGAGACGCACCCCGCCCGTGCGGCCGTAGCCGAGCACGAGCATGAACACGATCGTGACGACCGCGAGCAGCGAGAACAGCCATCCGAAGTTCGTGGTCACCCAGCCCAGCGACGCCGCGCCGACCTCGCTGATGCTGTCGGGGGCGAGGAAGCCCCACAGCACCACCGCGAACACGAGCACGCCCGCGATGCCGAACACGGTCCAGTTCGTGCTGAACGATCTCCCGGTGTCCTCGACCCCGATGCCGGGGATCAGCGCGGGATGCGCCACCTCCCGGAGGATCCGCTTCGTGCTCTCCTTGCCGGGCTCGCGCTTGCGCGCGGCACCTGCTGCGCCGGTGTTCTGGGTCATGTCTCCCCCAAGCCGTCGTCGCCCCGCGGGGCGTCCTGCGTTCCGTATGCGTCCGTCCGTATGCTGCGCTTCACGATAGCGACGACGGCCCGATCGCACAGGGGCACGCGCGGCGCCCGCACCGCCCGCCCGCGCGAGGCGCTAGCGTTTCAGAGGCCGCATCCGGCCATCCGCTCTTCCCGCGCCGGCCATCCGCATCGGCGCGCGCTCCCGCTTCCCGAAGGAGAACCATGCCCCTGTGGACCGTGCACGGCGACGGACGCACCGTCGCCCCCGGCGCCGTCGTCGCGCCGACCGAGCGGCTGTCGTGGCCCGCCACGCTCGCGATGGGCGTGCAGCACGTCGTCGCGATGTTCGGCGCGACGTTCCTCGTGCCCTCGCTCACCGGCTTCCCCGTGTCGACCACGCTGCTCTTCAGCGGTCTCGGGACGCTGCTGTTCCTCGTCGTCACGAAGAACCAGCTGCCGAGCTACCTCGGCTCGTCCTTCGCGTTCATCGCCCCCATCACGGCGGCCGTCGCGGCCGGCGGCACCGGCTCGGCGCTCGCGGGCGTCGTCGCGGTCGGCCTGCTGCTCGCCCTCGTCGGCGTCGTCGTCCAGGTCGCCGGACTCGGGTGGGTGGACGCGCTCATGCCGCCCGTCGTCGCCGGCGCGATCGTCGCGCTCATCGGGTTCAACCTCGCGCCGACCGCGTGGACGAACTTCCAGGCCGACGGCGCGACGGCGACGATCACGCTCGTCGCGGTCATCCTCTTCTCGGTGCTGTTCCGCGGCTTCCTCGGCCGCATCTCGATCTTCCTCGGTGTCGTCGTCGGATACGTCTACGCGGCGTTCACGGGCTCGTTCGACATCCCGAATCCGCTGCGCGGGGACCGGACTCCGGCCGAGCTCATCGCGGATGCGCCGTGGATCGGGCTGCCCGAGTTCCACCTGCCCGACTTCGTCTCGCCCGGCACCTGGACGACGATCGCCATGTTCCTGCCCGTCGTGCTCGTGCTCGTCGCCGAGAACGTCGGGCACGTGCGCGGCGTCGCGACGATGACGGACGCGTCCGTCAACCGGCACACCGGGCGCGCGCTCATCGCCGACGGCGCCGCGACCATGCTCGCGGGCGGCTTCGGCGGCTCGGGCACGACGACGTACGGGGAGAACATCGGCGTCATGGCCGCGACGCGCGTGTACTCGACGGCCGTGTACTGGATCGCCGGCGGCTTCGCGATCCTGCTCGCCTTCTCGCCGAAGATCGGCGAGGTCTTCAACTCCATCCCCGCCGGGGTGCTGGGCGGCGCCACGACCGCGCTGTACGGGCTCATCGGCATCATCGGCATCAAGATCTGGGTCGACAACCGCGTGGACTTCTCGCGCCCCGTCAACCAGTACACGGCGGCCGTCGCGCTCGTCATCGCGATCGCGGGCTTCAGCCTGGATGCGGGGGCGTTCTCGTTCGGCGGCATCGTGCTCGGCACGGTCGCCGCGCTCGCGATCTACCACCTGGGCAACCTCATCGCCCGCGCGCGCCGCACGGGCGCCGACGACGGCGGCCCGATCCCCGCCGTCGGCCCGCTCGGCGGCGACCCCCTCGACGGCGACGCCGCCGGTGGTGACGCGCCCCGGTGACGCCCCCGGTGACGCCCCCAGTGGCGCCCCCGGTGAGACTAGCGGCGGTGATCACCCGCTCGGTGAGACTAGCGGCGGTGGTCGAGACTAGTGCTCCCGGCACCGGGCTCGGCGACGGGCGCTAGTCTCACAGGCAGTTGGTGCGTGGGGGGGTCGACGGCGCGCGGGCACGGCGTGACGCTCACTCGTGCCGCCAGCGCACCATCCAGCTCTCGGGCGGTGCGACGGGCTCCCAGCCGCTGCGGGCGTAGAGCGCGTGCGCGTCCTTCGTGAAGAGCAGCGTCCGTCTGAGGCCGAGGGCGTCGGCCTCCGCCGCGATGCCCTCGACGAGGCCCTTCCCGATGCCCTCGCCCCGCACGGCCGGGTCGACGATCACATCGGCGAGCCATCCGAAGGTCACCCCGTCCGTGACGAGGCGCGCGAACGCCACCTGGCGGCCTCGGGCCCGTCGGTAGACCCCGAAGCAGCGTGAGCCCGCGTTCGCCGCGTCCTGCTGTGCGCGCGTGCGGCCGACGGCCCAGTACGCGTGGGTGCTCAGCATCTCGTGCGCCCAGGCCGCGTCGATCCGGGCAGCGTCGGCGGAGAACTCGTACAGCGCGTCGTCCATCGTCCCAGTCTGGCAAGGCGTCCGCAGCGGGTTCCCGGTCCGATCGCACACCGGTGGCCCGATCGGGGCCACACTGGTGTCATGTCCACGTTCGACGATGTGCGGACGATCGCCCTCGCCCTCCCCCGCACGGAGGAGCGCGAGGGCGGATGGCACATGGGCCCGAGCTGGCGGATCATCGGCGGCACGATGTTCGCGTGGTCGCGACCGGTGTGGGGGCGCGACCTCGAGTGGATGCGCGCGCAGGGCGACGAGCCGGGCGACGCGGTGCTCGGGGTCCGCGTCGACGGCGAGGAGGGCAAGCGCGAGGTGCTCGCCGCGAACCCGCGGGCCGCCTTCACGATCCCGCACTTCGACGGCTATCCCGCGGTGCTCCTGCGCCTCCCGGAGACGCCCGTCGACCTGCTGCGCGAGCTCGTCGTCGAGTCGTGGCTGCTCCGCGTGCCGAAGCGGATCGCGCGGGACTGGCTCGAGGAGAACGGCATGATGGAGCGATGAGCGGGCTGCACCACGTCGAGATCTGGGTCGCCGACGCCGCCGACGCGCGCGAGGAGTGGACCTGGCTGCTCGAGCGGCTCGGATGGCTGCTGGACGCCGCGTGGGACGGCGGCTTCACCTTCGTGTCCGACGGCGCCTACCTGACCTTCACCGAGTCGCCCAACCTCGTGGGGCACCTCCACGACCGACGTCGCCCCGGGCTCAACCATCTCGCCTTCGAGGGCGGCACGAAGGAGGAGGTCGACGCCGTGATCGCGGCCGCGCCCGCGCACCGGTGGGCGCCCCTGTACTCGGAGCGGTATCCGCACGCGGGCGGCCCCGACCACTACGCCGGCTGGATCGAGGGGCCGGGCGGCTTTAAGGCCGAGATCGTCGCGACCGCGTGAGGCTCAGGCCTCGCCGCGCTCGCGCTTGCGGCGGAGGATCTCGGCGCGCAACCGCTCCTCCTCGGCCTCGCGCTCGAGGTCGGCGAGCTGCTGCTCCGTCGTGCGCGTGTCCACGGGGCGCGCGGGCGCGGCCTGAGGCTGCTCGGCCGCGGGTCGCGTGAAGAGCGCGGGGCGCGCGACGCGCTCGGGGTACTCGCGGCCGATCGCCCACCACAGGGCGCCGCCGAGCAGGGGGATGAGGATCGCGATGATCACCCATCCGAACTTCGGGAGGTGCTTCACCTGCCCCTCTTCGCGCGTGATGATGTCGATCAGCGTGACGACCGAGAAGGCCAGGACGAGGAGCGAGAAGAGCATCGGCACGCTCTCACGCTAGCGACCGCCCTCCGCCGCCGTCGAGCGCGAGCCGGCGACCTCGAGCCGCATGAGCACGCGCGGGATGCCGCCCGACACGGAGTCGGTGTCGGCGACCTTGCGGAAGCCGGCCCGCTCGAACAGCGACCGGAAGCCGACGAAGGCCATCGTCAGATCGACCTTCCGGTCGCCGTTGTCGACGGGATACCCCTCGATCGCCGCGGCGCCGCGTTCGATCGCGAACGCCACGGCGCCGTCGAGCAGCGGCGGCAGGATGCCGCGGCCGCGGTGCCCAGGGCGCACCCTCAGGCACCAGATGGACCACGGCTCGGGGCCCTCGACGTGCGGGATCCTCGTGCTCCGCGCGAACTGCGTGTGCGCACGGGGAGCGACCCCCGCCCATCCGACCGGTTCGCCGTCGTCATACGCGACGACGCCTGGCGGCAGGTCGGATGCGCACATCTCGGCCACGAAGGCACCGCGCTCGGGGCCGTGCAGCGCGCTGTTGACCTTCGAGGGCAGGCGGTGGCTCAGGCACCAGCACACGCTCGCATCGGGGCGCTTCGGGCCCAGCAGCACCTTGACGTCGTCGAAGACGGTCGCGGGGCGCACCTCGATGTCCATGTCGACAGCATCCCGCGCACCGCCGACATCCGACAGCCCTACGCGCTGTCGCGCACGACGAGGTCGGCGGGCAGGATGGTCACGCGCGGCGGCGATTGCCCGGCGAGCCGCGCCAGGAGGATGTCGGCCATCGCCTCGCCCTGCTCGAGCGACGGCTGGCGGATGGTCGTGA
The DNA here is from genome assembly GCF_027921765.1 of Microbacterium barkeri. Lineage (GTDB taxonomy): Bacteria > Actinomycetota > Actinomycetes > Actinomycetales > Microbacteriaceae > Microbacterium > Microbacterium barkeri. The sequence continues at coordinate 75,007 of NZ_BSEJ01000008.1, read as the reverse complement.
GCGCGGGGGCGACGCTCGTCGCGACGGGCGAGTCGTCGAACCCGATGATCGCGATGTCGTCGGGGACGCGCCTGCCCGCCGTGGCGAGCACCTCGAGCGCGCCGCGCGCCATGAGGTCGCTCGCGACGAAGAGGGCGTCGGGCCACTCGGCCTCGCCCCGGTCGACGCTCTCGATGATGCGGCGCATCGCGGCCGCGCCGCCGACCGAGGTGAAGTCGCCGTCGACGACCGGCCCCGCCTCGATCCCGGCCTCCGCGAGCGCGTCGCGGAAGCCCGTGAGCCGGTCCACGCCGGCCGGCATGTCGGGCGGGCCGGTGATCGTGCCGATGCGGCGGTGCCCTCGGCTCAGCAGGTACTCGGTCGCCACGCGGCCGCCCGCGACGTTGTCGACGTCGACGAAGTAGTCGTCGACGCGCTCGCGCGCGGGGCGCCCGCCGAACACGACGGGAACCGAGGCCGAGATCCGGTCGATGTACGTGTCGCTCGTGTGGTGCGAGACCACGAGCGCGCCGTCGACGTTGCCGCCCGCGAGGAACGTCGTCGCCTTGTCGCCCGGGTCGTCCGAGGCGATGATGAGGTTCAGCATGTGATCCGACCGCGACAGGCGGTTGCTGATCCCGGTGACGATCGCCGCGAAGAACGGGTCGCCGAAGAAGCGGGTCGTGTCCTCGGGCACGACGAGCGCGATGACATGCGTCAGCCGGCTCGCGAGCGAGCGCGCTGCGCGATTCGGCACGTAGTTGAGCTCGGCGATCGCGCGGCGCACGGCCTCCAGCGCCTCGGGGCTCACCCGCTCCCCGCCGTTGACGACGCGCGAGACGGTCGAGCGCGACACCCCCGCGCGCGCGGCGACCTGCTCCAGCGTCGCCGGGACGCGCCCCGCGTCGGCATCCGCGCTCATCGGGAGGCTCCTTCTGTCTTCAGGACATCTTCTCGCGACCGGGCCCCGCCGCGCACCCCCGCCATCCGGGCACCCCGCGGGAGGCGCCGCGCTCCGCAGCACGGCGCCTCCCTGCGCGGGTCAGACCGCGCGATCGGCGATGATGCGCGCGTAGGCGCGGCCGGATGCCTTCACCGTGCGCTGCTGCGTCTCGTAGTCGACGTGCACGATGCCGAAGCGCTTCGCGTAGCCCCACGCCCACTCGTAGTTGTCCATGAGCGACCAGTAGAAGTAGCCGCGCACATCCACGCCCTCGTCGAGCGCCGCGCCCCCCGCCTCGACGTGGTCGCGCACGAACGCGACGCGCTGCGCGTCGTCGATGCGGCCATCCGCGATGGCGTCGTCGCCCGCCGCGCCGTTCTCGGTGACGTAGAGGGGCACGCCGGCCGCGCTCGCGTACTCGTCCGAGACGCGCTGCAGGAGCCGCGTGAGCCCGGCCGGGTCGATCTCCCAGCCCATGTTCGTCCGCTCGTACCCGCGCTCGTGCCAGTGGATCCCCTCGTGCGACGGGAAGGCGGGCTCGATGTGCCGATCGGTGGGTGCGTCGCCGCCCGGAACGGGCGTCGACGACGGCCGCCCCGACACGTACTCCCCGTGGTAGTAGTTCACCCCGAGGAACTCGAGGGGCGTCGAGATCGTCGCCAGGTCGCCGTCGCGCACGGCCGCCTGGAACTCGTCGACCGCGGCCGCGTCGACCGCGCGGATGTCCTCGACGATGTCGCCGGGATACGTCGCGTGGAAGACGGGCTCGAGGAACCACCGGTTGAACTGGCCGTCGATGCGCCGCGCGGCGTCGAGGTCGGCCGGATCCGAGGGGTCCACCGGCTCGGCGTTCGTGAGGTTGAGCGTGATGCCGAGCTCCTGCGCACCGCGATCCCGCAGCTGCTGCACGGCGCGCCCGTGCGAGAGCAGGAGGTGGTGCGACGCGAGCAGGCCGTCGCGGACGCTCTGCCGGCCGGGGGCGTGAGCGCCGGCCGTGTACGACAGGAACGACGAGCACCACGGCTCGTTGAAGGTCGTCCAGTGCGTGACCCGGTCGCCGAGCGCCTCGTGCATCGTGATCGCGTACTCGACGAAGCGGTCGACGGTGTCGCGGGCGGTCCATCCGCCCTTCTCCTCGAGCGCCTGCGGCATGTCCCAGTGGTAGAGCGTGAGCCACGGCAGGATGCCGGCCTCGAGCAGCTCGTCGACGAGGCGGCTGTAGAAGTCGATGCCGCGGGCGTTGGGCGCCCCGCCGTCGGGGCGCACGCGCGACCACGACGTCGAGAACCGGTAGGCCTGCAGGCCCAGGTCCTTCATGAGCGCGACGTCATCGCGGTAGCGGTGGTAGTGGTCGCACGCGACGTCGCCGTTGTCGGCGTCGATCACGGCTCCCGGCACGCGTGCGAACGCGTCCCAGATCGATGCGGTGCGTCCGTCCTCGAACGCCGCGCCCTCGATCTGATAGGCCGCCGTGGCCGCGCCGAAGAGGAAGTGGTCCGGAAAGGTTCGGGTCATGAAGGACATCATCCCTTCACCGCGCCGGCCATGATGCCGCTGACGAGCTGCTTGCCGGCCACCGCGAACAGCAGCAGCAGCGGAAGCGTCGCCAGCACGACCCCCGCGAGCACGATCGAGTAGTCGACGAAGTAGTTCGACTGCAGCAGGGAGAGCGCCACGGGCAGCGTCGGGTTCTGCCGGTCGAGCACGATGAACGGCCAGAAGAAGTTGTTCCACGCCGTGACGAACGTGAAGAGGAACAGCATCGCGGCGGCGGGCCGCGCGGCCGTCACCCCGACCGTCCAGAAGGTGCGGATCATCGACGCGCCGTCCATCCGAGCAGCCTCGATGAGCTCGTCGGGCACCGCCTGCTGGAGGTACTGCGTCATCCAGAACACGCCGAACGCGCTCGTCAGAGCGGGCACGACGATCGCGCCGATCTGCCCCGTCCATCCGATCTCGCTGAAGAGGATGTAGAGCGGCACGACGCCCAGCTGCTGCGGCACCGCCATCGTCGCGACGACGAACGACAGGAGCACCTTGCCGCCGCGGAAGCGCAGCTTCGCGAACGCCCATCCGGCGAGCGTCGAGAACACGACGACGCTCACGGCGATGACCGTCGAGCTCCAGAGCGAGTTCCACAGCGCGAGCCAGAAGTTCACGGCGGGATCGTTCATCACGCTCAGCGCGTTGGCGATGAAGTTGCCTCCGGGAATCCACGACCGCGCGGGGTCGCGGAGCGTCGTGGAGTCGCCCGATCCGATGAGGAACGAGAAGTACAGCGGGAAGAGGCTCGCGACGAGGACCACGGCGAGTCCGGCGTAGACCCAGAAGCCCGGCCGGGCGCCGCGGATGCGCACCGTACGGGACCGGCGCGGTGCCTCCTTGAGGACGAGTGCGGACGTGGCGGTCATCGGCGGGCCTCCGCTCGCTTCAGGGCTCGACGCTCGCGTCGCGACAGCTGCCGCCCGCGAGTCCCCTCGTCGCGCACGAGCGACCGGGTGATGAGCAGGTTGATGAGGCCGATGGCCAGGATGATGAGGAAGAGGATCCAGGCCATCGCGGCTGCGCGCCCGAAGTTCCACTCGCCCCACCCGATGTCGTACAGGTACAGCGTGATCGTGAGCCACTGCTGGGCCGAGCCTCCGCGCCCGAACTGGTCGAACATCCGCGGCTCGTCGAAGATCTGCAGGCCGCCGATCGTCGAGGTGATGATCACGAAGATGAGCGTCGGCTTGAGCGACGGGAGCGTGATGCTCCAGAACTGTCGGAACGCGTTCGCCCCGTCAACCGTCGCCGCCTCGTAGTAGTCGCGCGGGATGGCCTGCATCGCCGCGAGCAGGATGAGCGCGTTGTACCCCGTCCAGCGGTAGTTCACCATCGTGGCGATCGCGACGTGGCTCCAGAACGGCTCGACGTGCCACGGGATCGCACCGATCCCCACGAGCGACAGGAAGCCGTTGATCGCTCCGGACCTGTCCGCGAAGAGCGCGTTGAAGATGAGGCCCACCGCGACGGGTGCGACGACATAGGGCAGGAGGGCGCTCATCCGCCAGAACGTCCGCGCGCGGATGTGTCGGTCGAGCATCGCCGCGATGAACATCGCGAGGATGAGCTGCGGCACGCTCGAGAGCAGGAAGATGCTGAAGGTGTTGCCGAGCGCCGTCCAGAACTTCGGCTGCGTGAGGATCCACGCGTACTGGTCGAAGCCGATGAACTCGCCCGATCGGCGCACCTGGTCCCAGTCCATGAACGAGATGACGCCCGTGTAGATGATCGGGAAGAGGCCGACGATCGCGAACAGCACGAAGAACGGCGAGATGTAGAGGTACGGCGAGAGCTTGAGGTCCCAGCGGCTGAGGCGCTGGGAGAAGGACAGCACGCGGATGGGCCGATCCGGCGGCGGCGCGTCGGCGCGCGTCGGGCGAGTGGCGGTGACGGTCACGGAGGTTCCCTCGGAAGGAGCGGGCGGATGGTCGGGGCTGGCGGTCGCCTGCCCCCGACGCGGGCGGATGGCCGGGGCCGGCCGCCCGCGTCGGGGAGACGGAGGGGCGTCAGAACGCCGAGACCTCCTCGACCCACGTGTCCCAGCTCGTGTCGGCGTCCTCGATGCCGTCGAACACACGGGTGACCGCGTTCTGCAGCGCGTCGTGGAACTGGAAGTACTTCGGCCCCTTCACGGGCGAGACCTCGACGGCCTCGGCGCGAGCGATGCCGATCTCGCCGGTCGGCGCGTCGTTGAAGTACGGGTTCGAGAAGCCGGTGAGTTCGGCGTCCTCGTAGGCCTCGGGCTGGCTCGGGAACGTGCCGGCGTTCACGAACGCCTTGACCTGCGTCTCGGGCGACGTCAGCCAGTCGGCCAGCTCCTGCGCGGCCGCGACGTTCTCGCCGTTCGCCGGGATCACGAGGTACGAACCGCCCCAGTTGCCGCCGCCGCCCGGGAAGACGTCGGCGATGTCCCAGCCCTCGATGTCGGGCGCCTCACCCGAGATGATGCCGTGCATCCAGCCCGGGCAGAGCATCGCGGCGAACTCGCCGTTGGCCATCGACGCGTACCAGTCCTCGCTCCACTGGCCCGCGTAGGCCGAGATCGGCACGGCCTTCTCGACGACCGTCTCGTACGCCTCCTGGACGTCGGGGTTCTCGGTGGCGACGACGGTGCCGTCGGCCTCCTCGTAGGTGACCTCGATCTGGTTCATGAGGCCCTGCAGCACCGAGTTCGCGGAGTCGATGAACGGCTTGCCCGTCTTGTCGACGTATTCCTGGCCCACGGCGAAGAAGTCGTCCCAGGTCGTGAACAGGCCCGCTACCTCGGCCCGATCGGTCGGCAGGCCCGCTGCCTCGAAGAGGTCGGACCGGTAGCAGACCGCCTGCGGGCCGATGTCGGTGCCGTACGCGACGAGGTTGCCGTCGGCGTCGGTCGCCGCGGCCTCCTTCCAGTCGAGCCAGCGACCCTTGAGGTCCTCGGGCACCGGCGCGAGGAGGTCGGCGTACTCCATCATCTCGGCGAACCAGTCGACCTCGACCGCCTCGATGTCGGCGAGGCCCGTGTTCCCGAGCTTCTGGAAGAAGTTGGCGCGGGCGTCGTTCGACGTCGCCGCCTTGTTGTGGACGATCGTGACGTTCGGGTGCTCGTCCATGTACTCCTGGAGGAGCTCGTCGGTGTAGCCGAAGTCGTTGAAGGTCGAGATCGAGATCTCGACGGGAGCGTCGGGATCGGCGGCGTCGGCGCCCTGCGACGAGCCGGAGCAGCCCGCGAGGGCGAGACCGCCGATGGCGAGGGCGCTGACCGCGGCGGCTCCGCGGCGGAAGGCACGAGTGTTCACTGTCACTCCTTTGTGGTGGGTGTGGGACCTGTCATGAGAGCGCTCCCACGACATGCTCACGGACTATATGGGAGCGCTCTCACATCCGTCAAGTCGATATTTCGACGGCGCTGGTCGAAATTTCGATGCGAGGGTGGAGGACATGGCGTTCTCGACACCTGCTGCGTTCACGACGCGACCGGACCTGACCGGCACGTTCGGGATGGCCGCCTCGACGCACTGGACTGCCACCGGCGTCGCCCAGTCGGTGCTCGAGCGCGGCGGCAACGCCTTCGACGCCGCGGTCGCCGCGGCCTTCACGCTCCACGTCGTCGAGCCGCACCTCAACGGGCCCGGCGGCGACCTGACTGCGATCATCCGACCTGCCGGCGCCCCTCCCCGCGTGCTCGTCGGCCAGGGCCCGGCGCCCGCGGCCGCCTCGGTCGCGCACTTCCGGTCGGAGGGCCTCGACCTCGTCCCGGGCGCGGGCGCGCTCGCGGCGGCGGTCCCGGGTGCCGTCGACGCGTGGCTCCTCCTCCTGCGCGACCACGGCACATGGGAGCCGGCGGATGCTCTCGCCTACGCGATCGGGTACGCCAGGGAGGGCCATCCCGTCCTCCGCAACGTGGTGACGACGATCGAGGGCGTGTCGGCGCTCTTCCGGGACCACTGGCCGACCTCGGCGGAGCGGTGGATGCCCGGCGGCCGCATCCCGCGCCCGGGCGAGATCGTGACGAACCCCGAGTACGCGGCGGTGCTCGAGGAGGTCGCGACCCACGCCGCGGCCGTCGCGGGGACCCGCGTCGCGCGGATCGACGCCGCGCGGGTGCGGTGGCGCGAGATCCTCGGCCGCGCCGCGGAGGAGCTCGCTCGCACACCGCACCGCCACTCCGACGGCCGCGATCACGCCGGCGTGCTCTCTCGCGCGGATGTCGAGGCGTTCTCGGCGAGCTGGGAGCATCCGACGACCGCGACGTTCCGCGGGCGGACCATCGCGAAGACCGGGCCATGGGGGCAGGGCCCCGTCCTGCTGCAGGCCCTGAAGATCCTCGAGGGGTTCGACGACGACCGACTCGACCCGTCGACCGAGCTCGGAGCGCACACGATCCTCGAGGCGCTGGGGCTCGCCTTCGCCGACCGCGAGGCCTGGTACGGCGAGCAGCTCTCCTCGGACGACCTCGCGTACATGCTCTCCGACGCATATGCCGCGGAACGGCGGGCCCTGATCGGCGATCGGGCGGCGCTCGCCCCGCGCCCCGGACGCCTGCCCGGCCGCCCGGCGCCGACCATCCGCCCGCTTCACCGCGACGCGGCCGAGCTCGCAGCGGGGGTCGGCGAGCCGACCGTCCCGGGAGCCCGTCCCTCCGAGAGCGGACTCGAGACCGACGCCCGCGGGGTCGCCCGCGGCGACACGTGCCACGTCGACGTCGTCGACCGGTGGGGCAACATCATCTCGGCGACGCCGTCGGGCGGCTGGCTGCAGTCGTCGCCGGCCCTTCCCGGCCTCGGTTTCTGCCTCGGCACGCGCCTGCAGATGACCTGGCTCGATGAGACGTCGCCGTCGGCGCTCCGCCCCGGCGCGCGACCGCGCACGACGCTCACACCGACCCTCGTGCTCGAGGGAGACGAGCCGGTCATGGCGCTCGGCTCCCCCGGGGGCGATCAGCAGGATCAGTGGCAGCTGCTCTTCCTGCTCCGGGTGCTCGTGGGCGGATGGTCGCCGCAGCAGGCGATCGACGCGCCGGCCTTCCACACGACGGCCTTCCCCGGCTCGTTCTGGCCGCGGACGGGCACGCCCGGCGGCGCAGTCGTCGAGGACCGACTCGGCGACGACGTCATCGCGGGCCTTGAGCGCCGCGGCCACGCCGTGACCCGCGCCGGCGCATGGGCCCTCGGGCGCCTCTCCGCGGTCACGCGCGACCCGCGGACCGGGCTGCTCGGCGCCGCGGCGAACCCGCGCGGCGCCCAGGGCTACGCCGTCGGTCGCTGAGCGGAGCACCGCGACCAGCGGCCCACGGCAGCGCGGCGGATGGCGCGGGTCGCGGCGACTAGAATGGTCCCGATTCCCCGCCCGCGACATCCGGAGCTCATCTCATGCCCACCATCGTCGTCGACGTCATGCCCAAGGCCGAGCTGCTGGACCCGCAGGGCAAGGCCGTCACCGGGTCGCTCGCCCGCCTGGGCCACGGCGCCTTCCAGAACGTCCGCATCGGCAAGCGCATCGAGCTCACGGTCGAGGGCGAGGTCACCGACGAGGTGCTCGCCGAGGCCAGGACGGTCGCCGACGAGATCCTCTCGAACGCCGTCATCGAGGACGTCGTGAACATCGAGGTGGTCGAGTGACCGCCCGCATCGGGGTCATCACCTTCCCCGGATCCCTCGACGACCGCGACGCCCAGCGCGCGGTGCGGATCGCGGGCGCCGAGCCGGTCGCGCTCTGGCACGGCTCGCACGATCTCGAGGGCGTCGACGCCGTCATCCTCCCCGGCGGGTTCTCGTACGGCGACTACCTGCGCGCGGGCGCCATCGCCGCGCATGCGCCGATCATGGCCGAGGTCGCGGACGCCGCGGCGAAGGGCATGCCGGTGCTCGGCATCTGCAACGGCTTCCAGATGCTCGTCGAGGCGCACCTCCTTCCCGGCGGCCTCATCCGCAACGCGCACCAGCAGTTCATCCGCCGCGACCAGCGCCTCCGCGTCGAGAACGCGTCGACCGCCTGGACGAACGCGTTCGAGCAGGGCGAGGAGATCGTCATCCCGCTCAAGAACGCCGACGGCGGCTACATCGCCGACGACGAGACGCTCAAGCGCATCGAGGGCGAGGGCCAGGTCGCGTTCCGCTACCTCGGTGTGAACCCCAACGGCTCGCTCGACGACATCGCCGGCCTCACGAACGAGCGCGGCAACGTCGTGGGCCTCATGCCCCACCCCGAGCACGCCGTGGAGCCCGGCTTCGGCCCCGGCACCCCCGCCGCCATGCGCTCGGGCATCGACGGGCTGCGGTTCTTCGAGTCGGCCATCGCGGCCGTCGTCGCGCAGACCGCGTAGCGCGCCGTCCGAAGCCCCGGGGCACTCCCCGGGGCTTCGGCGTGCCCGCGCCGGTAGCCTCGAAGCGTGACTGCACTGACGCTCTCCGTTCCCACCGACGAGCTCGTCGCCGACGTGACGGCGCTGCTCGACCCCGCGCTCGACATCGACGTCGTCCTGTGGGACGGGCAGGATGCGCCGCCGCGCGACCGCATCGACATCGTCGTGCCGCCGTACATGCGCCAGGGTCGAATGCTCGCGCGACTGCCCGAGCTCGAGTGCCGTCTCGTGCAGGCGCAGGCCATCGGCTTCGACGGCGTCGAGGAGCGCCTGCCTCCGGGGATCGTCTACGCGAACGCGGCGAGCGTCCACGAGACCGCGACCGCCGAGCTCGCGGTCGGGCTCATGATCCTCGCGCAGCGCGGTCTCGACCGGATGGTGCACAGCCAGGAGCGCGGCGAATGGCACAGCTTCCGGATGCCCGGGCTCGCCGACCGGCGGGTCGTGCTGCTCGGCTTCGGCGGCGTCGGCAAGGCGATCGCGCGTCGCCTCGCGGCCTTCGAGGTCGACCTCGTGCCGGTCGCCTCCCGCGCGCGCGACGAGGACGGGCTGCACGTCCACGCGCTCGACGAGCTCGACGAGCTGCTTCCCGGCGCGGAGATCCTCGTCAACGCGCTCCCGGGCGGAGAGGAGACGCGCCACCTCATCGACGCCGCTGTCCTCGGGCGACTCCCCGAGCACGCGCTCCTCGTGAACGTCGGCCGCGGGCCGACCGTCGACACCGACGCGCTCGTCGAGCACGTTCGCCGCGGGCGTATCCGCGTGGCGAGCGACGTGTTCGATCCCGAGCCCCTGCCGGAGGGCCATCCGCTCTGGTCGCTCGACGGCGTCTTCATCTCCCCGCATGTCGGCGGCAACAGCGGCGCGATGCGCCCGCGGATCGCGCGCCTGATCGCGCGGCAGGCCGAGCGGATGGCGCGGGGCGAGGAGCCCGAGAACGTCGTCATCCGGACCTGATCGCGGACGCGCCCCTCGGTGCGGCCCCTCTTTCGACACCTGTCGTTCACCGTTCGGACAGCGGGCGTCACCGCGCGGTTGACCGGGATCGCTAGCGTGCGGGTCATCGCCGTCTCGACGGCCCCTCTCCCGCATCTCTCCCGGAAGCACCCTCATGCCCGAACATCGTTCGGCGCGCCCGGGGCTCACGCGGTCGCTCGCCTTCGCGACGACCGCCGTGATCCTCGCGGGCTGCGCTGCCCTCGTCCCCGTCTCGGCGACCGCGGCGGAAGGAGGTGCCACGCCGCCCGTGTTCGTGTCGGAGATCCTCGCGAATCCCGCGGGAGCCGACGAGTTCGAGTACATCGAGGTCACCAACCCGACCGATGCGCCCGTGCCGCTCTCGAGCCTCTCCTTCGCGTACACCTACGTCGACTCGGCCGACACGGCGCGCGACGTCGCGCTCACGGTGGACGGCGACGCGACGATCGCCCCCGGCGGGTCGGTCGTGCTGTGGGTGAGCTACGCGAACAGCGACGGCACGCTCGACTCCTTCGCGCGCACGGCGGACGAGTTCCGCGCGGCCACCGGCACGCCCGAGGGCACGCAGGTGCTCCGCGTGACCGGACAGCCGGGGATGGCCAACGGCGGCGGGCGCGGCATCCGCGTGAGCGACGCCCACGGCATCCTCACCTGGTCGTTCTACCCGACCGATTCGATGGCGACCGATCTCGGCGTCGACTTCTCGGTGCCATCCGCCGTGGGCGAGCCCGCCCCGGTCGTGGCGACCCGCACGGCGATGACCCCCGGCGCGGTCTCGCCCGCGCAGCTCACGCCGACGACGCCCGAGCCCGAGCCCACCGAGACCCCCGAGCCGACCGCGACGCCTGAGCCGACGCCGGGCGATCCGGCCGACATCGGCGTGCTCGAGCCGGACCCGTCGGTCGTCACCGCGCCGCTGCAGATCACGGAGGTGCTCCCCGACTCTGAGAACGTCGGCGGCGCCGACGGCTACGAGTTCATCGAGGTCTACAACGCCACGAGCGCTCCGATCGACTTCGCGGACTACGCGATCACCTACCTGTACCCGCAGGACTACGAGACGAACACCAACGAGGCGCTGTGGCCGTCGTCGCCGCGCGACGTCCTGATCCCGGGCGGCGAGACGCTCGTCCTCTGGATCAAGAACGCCGGCAACGCGGGTCTCGGCGCCGCCGACTTCAACGCGAAGTTCGGCACCGACCTCGTCGCCGGCGAGAGCCTCGTCGAGATCGCCTCGGCGGGCATGGCCAACGGCTCGGCGCGCGGTCTCGACATCCGCACGAACACGGGCTTCAGCGTCAACCGCGCCTACTACAACATGGCGGGAGCCGACGACGTCGACGCCGATCGCGGCATCCGCTACACGGCCTCGGACGACCTCGCCCTGCAGTCGATCGTCGATGCGCGCGCGGCGTCGCCGGGTCGCGTCCAGGTCGATCAGGTGCCGTCCGGCCTCGCGGTCGTGGCCGACGACGCGGTCGCGCCGTCTCTCGCCGACCGCACCGTCGCCGAGATCGACCCGGCCGCCGGCTTCCTGGTCGATCTCTCCGTGACCGACGACGTGCGCGTGCGCACGGTCTCGCTCGAGATCCGCAACGACGTCGACCCGGAGTCGCGCGTCGTCAACCTCGTCCACGCCGCAGACGACGAGGCGACCTACCGGCACACCGTCGGCGCCGCCGACCTCATGGGCAAGAGCTGGTACGAGTACACCGTCGTCGCGACCGACGGCGTCAACGAGATCCGCACGGAGACGCGACGCGTTCCGGTCGCGGGCGCGTCGACCGATCCCGTCCGCCTCAATGTGTCGGACGGGCAGTTCGTGGGCGGCACGACGACCGTGTCGGCGGCGGGAGAGGACTTCCCGCCCGCGCTCGACCTCGCGATCGACGGCACGTCGGTGCCGACGCGCGCGTCGCTCGAGCACGAGCCGCAGTTCGTGTTCGAGACGTCGCAGACCGACTTCTACTTCCGCAACGGCGTGCGGATCGGCGAGGAGATCCTGCACATCTTCGACGAGGGCACGTACGAGCGCACCGAGACGATCGCCGTCCCCGTGCCGCTCGAGCACATCGCGCAGGGTGCGCCGCTCTCGGTCGACATCTGGGCGGGCACGAAGGCGGGCCCGTGGATCGACGAGTTCGAGAACAACGACGACTTCGTCATCTCGGGCATGCGGCTCGTCCTGCCGGATGGGCGCACGCTGCGCCCCGAGGGCTACGACGACCCGACGCGGATCATCCAGATGGGCGACAGCGCGGGCAAGAACGACATGTTCGCGTCGGTCTTCGCGATCCCCGACGACGCGTTCACGGCGGTCGCACACGACTGGGACACGACGGCGACCGCCGACGGCGCCCATGAGGTGAGCGCGACCGACGGCACGCACGCCGCGACCGCGCAGGTCACGGTCGACAACACGGCCCCCGAGATCGCACCCGCGATCGAGGACGGGCGCGTGTACCAGGGCGAGATCGTCCTGGACGCCGAGGTGTCGGATGGCGCGGGCTCGGGCGTTGCGGAGGTCGTCGCGACCCTCGACGGCGAGCCGGTCGAGCTCGGCACGCGGACCTCCTCCGTCGAGCTCGCAGCCGGGGAGCACGTGCTCGCCGTCACGGCGACCGACCTTGTCGGCAACGCGGGCGAGTCCACGACGACCTTCACGGTGCCCGAGGAGCAGCCGGGCGCCGACGGCTTCGCCCCCGATGAGGGCGCCGAGGTCGAGGCCGGCGACGTCATCCTGCAGGCGACGGTCACCGACCCCACGGGCGACCCGCTCGACGTCTCGTTCCGCGAGGGGCACCGCTTCGAGCTGGGCGATGAGGAGGTGACCGCGGCGAGCGGCACGACGCACGACGCGTCGGCCCTCGAGCGCGACCTCGCGCCGTCGGCCGAGCCCGAGCCATCCGCCGGTGCCGCAGCGGCCGCAGCGGACCTGCCGACGACCACGGGGCTCGCCCCCGTGACGTCGACCGACGCGCTGCCGTACTACACGTTCGACGTCGCCGTCCCCGACGACGCGGGCGAGGGCGCGACCGCGCGCCTCACCTGGTCGGGCTCGGCCGACGCGCACGCGCAGGTCATCCTGTACGCGCTCGCGGCCGACGGCGCCTCGTGGATCGAGATCTCGCGTCACCTCACGGCCGCGGAGGGCGAGGAGTTCACGCTCACCGGCTCGATCCCCGTGGCCGACGCCGCGCACGACGGCGTGATCACGGCGCTCGTGCAGCACTCCGAGGGCTTCGCCGGCGCGAACCTCTCGACGCGCGAGTCGCAGGTCGCCCCCGCGCACCCCGACGACACGCCCCGCTCGGAGTACGACTTCACGATCGCGTGGGAGTCGGACACGCAGTACTACAACGAGGAGTTCACCCAGCACCAGGCGGCGATCCACGACTACGTGCTGGGGCAGCGCGAGGCGCAGAACATCCAGTACCTCATCCACACGGGCGACGTCGTGGACGACTACGACCAGGAGTACCAGTGGCTGAACGCCTCCCCGCAGTACGCGCGGCTCGATGACGCCGGTCTGCCCTACGGCGTGCTCGCGGGCAACCACGACGTCGGGCACGGCGTGAGCGACTACGCGAACTTCTCGCGGTACTTCGGCGAGGCGCGCTATGCCGACCGGCCCTGGTACGGCGAGAGCTTCGAGGACAACCGCGGTCACTACGACCTCATCACCGCGGGCGGGATCGACTTCATCATGCTCTACATGGGATGGGACCCCCAGCAGAGCGCGATCGACTGGATGAACGAGGTGCTCGCGCAGCACCCCGAGCGCATCGCGATCATCAACCTGCACGAGTTCATGCTCACGACGGGCGGACTCGGACCCGTGCCGCAGCAGATCATGGACGAGGTCGTCGCGACCAACCCCAACGTGCGGCTCGTCTTCTCGGGGCACTACCACGACGCGTTCACGCGCGTGGACGAGTTCGACGACGACGGCGACGGCGTCGCCGACCGCAAGGTCCACGCGATGCTGTTCGACTACCAGGGCCTGCCCGAGGGCGGTCAGGGCTTCCTGCGCCTGCTGCAGTTCGACAACGTCGGGCAGCGGATGGCCGTGCGCACGTTCTCGCCGTCGCTCCAGCGCTACAACTCCGACGAGCCGAGCCTGCTGGGCCCCGCCGAGGACCCCTACCTGCACCAGGACTTCGAGGTGCCCTACGCGGATCTCGGGATCGCGCCGAGCGACAAGACGCTCGCGACCTCCGGGTTCACGGCGGAGATCCTCACCGCGAACGAGATCGACGCCCTCGCCGGCGTCGAGAGCGGCGCCGTGGCTGCGGTCAAGTGGCCGCTCGAGGTGCTCGGCGACCACGGCTGGTTCGTGGAGACGCGCGACCCGCACGGCGCCGTCGAGGTCTCGGCCGTGCGCACCTTCACCCTCATCGAGGCGACCGAGGAGCCGGGCGAGACGCCCGGCACCGAGGAGCCGGGCGAGACGCCTGGTCCGGGTGAGACGCCCGGTCCGGGTGAGACGCCCGGGTCCGAGCAGCCGGGCGAGACGCCCCGGCCGGAGGAGACGCCGGACTTCGGCGAGGGCCCGGGCGGACCGGACTCCGAGGAGACGCCCGAGCCGGAGGCGCCCGCGGGCACCCCCGAGCCCGAGGAGACGCCGAAGCCCGAGGGGTCGCCCGCGCCCGAGGCTCCGCGCCCCGACGAGACGCCGGCGCCGCAGGCCCCTGCCCCGGAGCAGTCGCCCGAATCGGAGGCCCCGGAGTCGGAGCAGCCGGTTCCGCCGGCCGAGTCGACGCCCGAGGCTGCCCCCGAGGACACGGCACCCGAGGACGCACCCGAGGAGCCGACCGCGGACGAGCAGCGGGAGCTCGAGCCGACCGGCATCACGATGGCCGCGACGCTCGTGGCCGCCGCGCTCGCGCTCATCGCGCTCGGAACGGCGCTCGTCGCCCGCGCCCGCACGCGCCGCAGCTGACACCGCGCACCCGAAGCGGCCGGATCCCGATGGATCCGGCCACTTCGGCGTCTCTCGCCTCCCTCAGCGCGTGTCGATGTCCTCGCCCGACCACAGGCCGCCGCACTCGACCTCGCGCACGCGGTTCGCGACGAGGTAGGGGCGCGCTCCCCGGTCGCCCGACAGCGAGGCCGTCAGCGCGTCGACGTGCGCGGAGCCGATGACGGCCGGATGGCCGGGCCGGCCCCGGTAGACGGCCTGCGCGAGGGCGGTCGGCGGATCGCCCGCGGCCGCGAGCACGCGCCGGACGGCCGTGCTCGGCAGCTCGGGGACGTCGACGGTCGCGACGACGACCGCGTCCGCGCCCGCAGACGCGGCGAGCGCGGAGCGCAGGGTGGCGGACATGCCGTCCTGCCAGTCGGATGCCACGACGATGTCGGCGCGATCCGGCACGAGGGAGCGCGCCGCTGCGGCCCGCGCTCCGAGGGCGACGACCACGCGATCGCAGCCGCCCTCCTCGAGCGCCGCGACGACGCGGGCGAGCCAGGGCGTGCCATCCGCCGTGCGCGCGAGCGCCTTGGGCCCGCCGAAGCGCGTGCCGGCGCCGCCCGCGAGCACGATCCCGCAGATCCCCGCCATCCTCCGACCGTAGCGCGCCGATCTCACAGCGCTCCTGTCTTCTCCGTGAAACATGCGGAGGGATAGCGTGGAGCATGCTCGAACTCGCGTCGGCTCTCCTCGATCGGCTCGCGCGCGGCCGACGCGCCGCCGTGATCACCGTGACCCGCGTCGCGCGCAGCGCGCCCCGGGGCCTCGGCGCGTCGATGGCCGTGACGGATAAGGGCGAGGTCGTGGGCTCGATCTCGGGCGGATGCGTCGAGGGCGACGCGGTCGTCCTCGCGCACGCCGTGCTGGCCGACGGCGTCGCCCGCACCGCGACCTTCGGCTTCGACGACCGGACGGCGCACGCGGCGGGCCTCGCGTGCGGCGGCCGGGTCGACGTCATCGCCTACGAGGTCCGCGCCTCCGACCCCGTCGCGATGCGGGCGCTCGAGCGGGCGGCGGATGCCCGCGCGGCGACCGCCGGGATCGTCCTGGAGGGCGCGGACCGCGGTCGGATCGTGGCCTCGCGCGACCTCGGCCCCGCGTCGTCGGCCGCGTTCGACGCCGCGGCGCTCCTCGCCGAGACGCGGGTCGTCGGCCGTCCGGCGGTGCTGGCGGTCTCGAGCGCCCCGCGACCGCGCCTCATCCTCGCCGGCGCGACCGAGCACGCCGCGGCGCTCTGCCGTGTCGGCGCGGCGGCGGGCTTCGCGGTGACCGTCGTCGATCCATGGGAGCTGCTCGTCACGCGCGAGCGGTTCCCCGATGCCGACGACCTCGTCGTCGCCCTCCCGCACGAGCACCTCGCGCGCCTTCCGGAGAGCGCAGTCGACGCGCGCACGGCCGTGTGCGTGCTCACCCACGACGCGCGGCTCGACGTTCCGGCCATCCGCCAGGCCCTCGCCCTGCCGATCGGGTTCGTCGGCGCGCTCGGCGCCCGCGCGACCGTCGCGCGGCGCGCCGAGCTCCTGCGGGCGGAGGGCGTCTCCGACGCCGACCTCGCGCGGCTGCACGCCCCGCTCGGGCTCGACCTGGGCGGCTCGGCGCCCGAGGAGACGGCGGTCGCGATCCTCGCGGAGATCCTCGCCGCCCGGCATGGGGGAACCGGCGCGCCGCTGCGCGAGCGGACCGGGCCGCTGCACCGCGACCGCCCGGCGGCCGAGGCCGCGTGCGCGGCTCCTCCGCGTAACACCGCCGTGACACGGGGTTCCTAGGATCGGCGTGAGCGTGTCCTATCACCATGACTCCGCGCACGTCAGGGCGGGGACTGCGACGTCCGTCACAGACCCCAGGAGCGTCATGAGCACCATCGCACCCGCCCGCACGATCATCGAGGGCGGCTACGTCGTCACGGTCGACCAGCACGGGACCGAGCACCGCACGGGTCACGTGGTCATCGAGGGCGGGCGCATCGCCGCGGTGGGAGCGGGGGCCGCTCCGGCCGAGCTGCGCGCGGGCGCCGAGGTCGTCGACGCGACGAACTGCCTGGTCACCCCGGGCCTCGTGAACACCCACAACCACCTCTTCCAGTGGCTCACCCGAGGGCGCGCTCAGGACGCCATCCTCTTCGACTGGCTGACGGCGCTCTACCCCCTGTGGTCGCACATCGACGCCGACCTCACGGGCGAGGGCGCCGCCGGCGCGATGGCCGTGCTCGCCCGCTCGGGCTGCACGACCGTCGCCGACCACCACTACGTCTTCCCGCAGGGCTCCGGCGACATCGTCGGCGCGCTCGTCGCGACCGCCGACGAGATCGGCGTGCGGCTGCACGCGACCCGCGGGTCGATGGACCTCGGCGCCTCGCAGGGCGGGCTGCCGCCGGACGCCGCCGTCGAGGAGACGGACGCCGCCCTCCGCGCATCGCAGGAGGCGGTCGAGCGCTGGCACGACCCGAGCCCGGACTCGCGCGTGCACATCGCGATCGCGCCGTGCTCGCCGTTCTCGGTCACCGGCGACCTGCTGCGCGAATCGGCGGCCCTGGCTCGCACCCTGGGCGTCCGCCTCCACACGCACGCCTCCGAGACCGCCGAGGAGGACGCGTTCTGCGCGGAGCGCTTCGGGATGTCGCCGACGGCGTATCTCGAGGGCCTCGGCTGGCTGGGTGACGACGTCTGGATGGCGCACGCCGTGCACCTCGACGACGCCGCCGTCGCGCGGTACGCGGCCACCGGCACGGGGGTCGCCCACTGCCCGTCGTCGAACGGGCGGCTGGCGGCCGGGATCGCGCCCGTGCGCACGATGCTCGACGCGGGCGTGCCCGTCGGGCTCGGCGTCGACGGGGCGGCGTCCAACGAGTCGGGGCAGCTCGGGGTCGAGATCCGCGAGGCCGTGCTCATGGGCCGGCTCCGCTCGGGCGCTGACGGGATGAGCGTGCGGGACGCCCTTCGGATGGCGACGGCCGGCGGCGCGCGCGTCCTCGGGCGCGAGGACGCGATCGGGGCGCTCGAGCCCGGACTGCTCGCGGACGTCGCCGTGTGGTGGATCGGGGGCGTCGAGCACGCCGGCATCCTCGACCCGGTCGCGGCGCTCGGCCTGGGCGCCCTGCCGCCGCTGCGGCGGCTTCTCGTCGGCGGGCGCACGGTCGTGGCGGACGACGTGCTCGTCTCCTCCGACGAGGGGCGGATCGCCGAGCGGGTGACCGCCGCATCGCGCGCGCTGGCGGAGCGGGCGTCATGGATCTGAACGCCGTCGAGACCTACCGGCGCGCACGCTCGCGCGCCGACCTCGCCCTCGCGCCAGGCGAGGTGCCGCTCGCGGGCGGCACGCTGCTCTTCAGCGCGCCGAGCCCGCTCATCACGGGGCTCGTCGACCTCACGACGCTCGGCTGGCCCGACCTCGAGCCGTCGGCCGACGGCCTGCGCATCGGGGCGACCTGCCCCATCGCGCGCCTCGTCGCGTTCGCCGAGGGCCGCGACGCGCTGCGCCCCGATCCGACCTGGACGGCCGTGCCGCTCTTCGCCGACGCCGCGCACGCTCTCCTCGCCTCCTTCAAGATCTGGAACACCGCGACGGTCGGCGGCAACATCGCCCAGTCCTACGCCGCGGCGGCCATGGTCGCGCTCGGCGCGGCCCTCGACGCCGAGGCGCTCATCTGGACCCCCGACGGAGGCGAGCGCCGGATGCCCGTGGCCGAGATCCCGGCAGGGAACGGCCTCAGCTCGCTCGGTGCGGGAGAGATCATCCGCGCCATCGACATCCCCGCGCGGGCCCTGCGGTCGCGGGCCGCGCTGCGTCGGATCGCGCTCGCCGAGCTCGGACGCTCGGGCGCCGTCGTGACCGGCCGGGTGGACGAGGGCGGAGCCGCGGTGTTCGGCATCACGGCGAGCGTCGAGCGCCCCGTCGTGCTGCGCTGGCCATCCCTCCCGAGCGCGGCCGACCTGAGGGCCGCGGTGGCCGGGGCCCAGGGCTGGTACACCGACCCCCTGGGCGCCGCCGACTGGCGCCGCGGCGTCTCGGTCGTCCTCGCGGAGCGCTGCCGCGCGGCCCTCGCGGAAGGAGACGCGGAATGAGGTTCACGGTCAACGGCTCCCCCGTCGACGCCGATCCGCGCCCCGGTCAGTGCCTGCGCACGCTCCTGCGCGAGCACGGGCACACCGAGGTGAAGAAGGGCTGCGATGCCGGCGACTGCGGCGCGTGCGGCGTGCTCGTCGACGGCGTCCCTGTCCACTCGTGCCTCATCCCCGCCGTGCGCGCGGAGGGCGTCGCGGTCACGACGGCGGCCGGGCTCGCTCCGGGCGACGAGCTCCACCCCGTGCAGGAGGCGCTCGCGACCGGGTTCGGGTTCCAGTGCGGGTTCTGCACGCCGGGGATGAGCGTGACCGCGTCGTGCCTGCACCCGGGCGACGAGCGCGACCTCGACCGGCGCCTCAAGGGCAACCTCTGCCGCTGCACGGGATACCGCCCGATCCGCGAGGCGATCGCGTCGACGCTCACCGCCGTGCGCGAGACCGGGCCCGGCTCGTCCCAGGAGGAGGCCGGCGGCGTCGGCCGGTCCGTCGTGCCGGAGGCCGCCCGCCGGATCGTGCAGGGGCGCGAGCCGTACACGTTCGACGAGGTGCCGGACGGTGCGCTCATCCTGCGCGTCCTGTCGTCGCCCCACGCGCACGCCCGCATCACGTCCATCGACACGACCGCGGCCGAGGCGGTGCCGGGCGTCGTGGCGGTCTTCACGCACCGCGACGTGCCCGGCATCCGCTACTCGACGGGGCGCCACGAGCACCGCACCGACGACCCCGACGACACGCGCATGCTCGACGACGTCGTGCGGCACATCGGCCAGCGCGTCGCGGCCGTCGTCGCCGAGACCGCGGCGGCGGCCGAGCGCGCCTGCGGCCTCATCGCGGTCGCCTACGAGCCGCTCCCCGCCGTCTTCGACCCCGAGGCCGCGCGCACACCGGGTGCTCCGGCCATCCATCCCGACCGCACGCCCGACGACCGCGTCGCGGATGCCGCGCGCAACGTCGTCGGCGCCGTCCACACGGGGCGGGGCGGCGACATCGACGCCGCGCTCGCGGCGAGCGCCGTCACCGTCGCGGGCACCTGGCAGACGTCGCGCACGTCGCACGCGCAGCTCGAGACGCACGGCGCGGTCGGATGGCTCGAGGGCGACGTCCTGACCATCCGCTCGTCGACGCAGGTCCCGTTCCTCACCCGCGACGAGCTCGCGCGCATCCTCGAGCTGCCGCGCGAGCGCGTCCGCGTCTTCGCGCCCCGCGTCGGCGGCGGCTTCGGCGGCAAGCAGGAGCTCCTCGCGGAGGACCTCGTCGCGCTCGCCGTGCTGCGCACGGGGCGCCCCGTCGCATACGAGTTCTCCCGCGCGGACGAGTTCCTCCGCGCGCCTGTGCGGCATCCGATGCGCGTGAGCGTCGAGCTGGGCGCGGATGCCGACGGCCGGCTCACGGCGATGCGCCTCGACGTGCTGAGCGACACCGGCGCGTACGGCAACCACGCGCTCGGCGTGCTCTTCCACGGCGTCGCCGAGTCGGTCACGATCTACCGCACGCCCGTGCTCCGGCTCGACGCCGAGGTCGTCTACACGAACAACCCGCCGTCGGGGGCCTTCCGCGGATACGGCCTCGGGCAGGTCATGCTCGGCATCGAGTCGGCCATGGACATGCTCGCCGAGCGGCTCGGTCTCGATCCGTTCGAGGTCCGGCGCCGCAACGCCGTGCGCGAGGGCGACCCGATCCTCGCGGCCGACGGCCACGTCGAGGACGACCTCGTGTGGGGCAGTTACGGGCTCGATCAGTGCCTCGACCTCGCGCAGGAGGCGATGCAGCGCGGTGACGGCGAGACCGCGCCCGACGGCTGGCTCGTCGGCGAGGGGATGGCCGCCGCCATGATCGCGACGATGGCGCCCTTCGGCCACGTGGCGCACGCGTCGGCATCGCTGCGGCCCGACGCGGTCTTCGAGCTGCGCACGGGCACGGCCGAGTTCGGCAACGGCACGACCACCGTCCACCGGCAGATCGCGGCGAGCGCGCTCGGCGTGCCGCTCTCCATGATCCGGCTCGCCCACGCCGACACGGCGCTCGTTCCGCACGACACCGGCGCGTTCGCGTCGGCCGGCACGACCGTCGCCGGCAAGGCGCTCCACGCCGCCTGCCTCGCGCTGCGCGAGCGGATGGTCGGGCTCGCTAGCGCGCGCACGGGCGTCTCCCCGGCGGAGTGCGCGCCCACGGCCGAGGGCGTCGCGACCCCGGCGGGCGTCATCCCCTTCGCGGAGCTCGCGGGGCCCGACGGGATCACCGCGGCCGGCGAGGAGCACGGCGACCGCCGCTCCCTCGCGTTCGACGTGCACGCCGTCCGCGTCGCCGTCGACCCGGAGACCGGCGTCGTCCGCATCCTGAAGTCGGTCCACGCGGCCGACGCGGGCTTCGTCATGAACCCCGCGCAGTGCCGCGGCCAGGTCGAGGGAGGCGTCGCCCAGGGCATCGGCGGGGCACTCTACGAGGAGGTGCTCGTCGAGGACGGGGTCGTGCGGAATCCGATGTTCCGCACGTATCGGGTTCCGCAGTCGGCCGACATCCCCGACACCGAGGTGCTCTTCGCCGACACCGCCGACGCGCTCGGCCCGTTCGGGGCCAAGTCGATGAGCGAGTCCCCCTACAACCCCGTGGCGCCGGCCATCGGCAACGCGATCGCGCGCGCCATGGGCCGGCGCCCCTTCCATCAGCCGTTCACCCGCGAGCGCGTGTGGCGGCTGCTGCAGGAGGGTCAGACGGCGGTGTAGCCGCCGTCGATGAGGTAGTAGCCGCCGGTCACGAACGACGCGTCGTCGGAGAGGAGAAAGCGGACGACCTTCGCGACCTCCTCTGCCCGGCCCAGCCGCCCGAGCGGGTGCTTGGCCTTGAGCGCCTCGAGCGCCTCGGCGGGCAGCTTCTGCAGGAGCGGGGTGTCGATGTAGCCGGGCCCGACCGCGTTGATGCGCAGCCCCTGCGCGCCGTACTCGGCGGCGGCGTTCTTCGTGAGGCCGACGACCGCGTGCTTCGAGGCCGTGTACGCGGAGTTGCCGAGTGCGGCGACCATCCCGTGGATCGACGCCATGTTCACGATCGCGCTCTCGCCGGCTCCGGCCTCGAGCATCGCGGGGATCTGGTGCCGCATGCCGTAGAGCACGCCGTCGAGGTTGATGCCGATGACGCGGTTCCAGTCGTCCACGTCGATCTCGCCGGTCGGCGCCTGGCGGCCGCCGATCCCGGCGTTGTTGACCGCGTAGTTGAGGCGGCCGAACGTCTCCTTGGCGAACGCGACCGCCTTCTCGCTGTCCTCGGCGACCGAGGTGTCGGCGCGGAACGCCGCGGCCTCGCCCCCGGCAGCGGCGATGTCGTCGGCCACGCGCTGCGCGGCATCCAGGTCGATGTCGGTCACGACGACCTTCGCGCCGTGGGCCGCCAGGTCCTTCGCGATGGCCTCGCCGATGCCCGATCCGCCGCCCGTGACGAGGGCGACCCTTCCGTCGAATGACATAATGTTCCCTTCGATCTCCTGCGCGAAGATCCATGCCTTTGCATGAACCCTGACATCTAGACTACGCCTGTCGAAGACAGGCGGGTCGATGCGCGCGCAGCCCGCAACTGCCATCCTGAACCCGTGACCCGTGCGGCTCCACCCCTCACCCCGATGGAACGATGACCCTATGATGAGCACCCCTGCGCCCCGCGGCGCCCTCGACCGCTTCTTCCGCATCACCGAGCGCGGCTCGACCGTCGGCACCGAGATCCGCGGCGGCCTCGTCACCTTCTTCGCGATGTCGTACATCGTCGTGCTGAACCCGCTCATCATCGGCACGTCGGCGGATGGCACGGGAGAGTTCCTCGGCGGCGGCGACGCTCCGAACCTCAGCATGATCGCGTCGGCGACCGCTCTCATCGCGGGCATCATGTCGATCCTCATGGGCGTCGTGGCGAACTTCCCGCTCGCGATGGCGGCGGGCCTCGGCCTCAACGCGGTCGTGACCTACTCGATCGCCGCGATCCCTGGCGTGACCTGGGCCGACGCGATGGGCGTCATCGTGATCGAGGGCCTGCTCATCCTGCTCCTCGTGCTCACCGGGTTCCGCGAGGCCGTCTTCCGAGCCGTCCCGACGCCGCTGAAGACCGCGATCGGGGCGGGCATCGGCCTGTTCATCACGCTCATCGGCCTCGCGAACGCGGGCTTCGTGACCGGCGACGGCGCGACCATCCTCGCCCTCGGCAACCTCGGCACGTGGCCGATCCTCGTCTTCGTCGTGGGGCTCGTCCTCGCGATCGTCCTGCACGCGCGCCGGGTGAAGGGCGCCATCCTCATCTCGATCCTCGTCGCGACCGCGCTCGCGATCCTCCTCGAGAACACCCTCCACATCGGCGCGCGCGGCGACGAGAACCCCGGCGGCTTCAACTCGCCCCCGACGTTCTCGGGCGTCATCGCCGTGCCCGACTTCTCCCTCATCGGGCAGTTCAACCTGCTCGGCTCGGTGCAGAGCATCGGCATCGTCACCCTCGTGCTGCTCGTCTTCACGCTGCTGCTCGCCGACTTCTTCGACACCATGGGCACGATGGTCGCGATCGGCGCCGAGGCGAAGCTGCTCGACGCGAACGGCAACCCGCCGCGCACGAAGCAGATCCTCATCGTCGACTCGCTCGGCGCCGTCGCGGGCGGCGTGGGCTCGGTGTCCTCGAACACCGCCTTCGTCGAGTCGACCGCGGGGGTCGGCGACGGCGCGCGAACCGGCCTCGCGTCGGTCGTCACCGGCATCGCGTTCCTGCTCTCGACCCTCTTCGCGCCGCTCGTCGCGCTCGTGCCCTACGAGGCCGCAGCCCCCGCGCTCGTGCTCGTCGGCTTCCTCATGCTCACGCAGGTCGCCGGCATCGACTGGAAGAACATCGAGGTCGCCCTGCCGGCCTTCCTCACGATCGTCATCATGCCGTTCACGTACTCGATCGCCGACGGCATCGGCGCGGGCTTCATCGCCTACATCATCGTGAAGCTCGCCCGCGGCAAGGTCGGCGACGTGCACTGGCTCATGTGGCTCGTCGGCGCGCTCTTCGTCGTGTACTTCACGATCGAGCCGATCCGGGCGCTGCTCGGGGCGTAGCGCTCACTCCGGCAGCGGCACGCCGTGCGCCTGCGCGCAGTCGACGACCGATGCGATGTAGGCCGCGCGGCGCGCGGGCGTGAGCCACGCGGCCTCGAAGGAGTTGATCGCGAGCCGGGCGAGGTCGGCGGCGGAGAGATCCGCGTGCTCCGCGAGGGCGATGTAGTTGTCCGCGACGTAGCCGCCGAAATAGGCCGGATCGTCGGAGTTGACCGTCACCCGCACGCCCTCGCGCAGGAGCTGGACGATCTCGTCCGCCTTCATCTCCTCGGTCACGAACGAGTTCGACACGGGGCAGGTCGTGAAGCCGAGCCCGCGCTCGCGGGCGACGGCGACGAGCGCCGGGTCCTCGACGATGTTCGTGCCGTGGTCGATGCGGTCGACGCCGATCTCCTCGATCACCTGGCGGATGTGCTCGATCGAGCCGGGCTGGTCGATGTCGCAGTGCATCGTCGTGAAGAAGCCCTCCGCCTTCGCACGGGCGAACACCTCGGCGAACTTCGCCGGCGGGTTGCCGCGCTCGTCCGAATCGAGTCCGACCCCGATGATCCAGGCACGGTAGGGCAGCGCCTCCATGAGGGTCGACATCGCGTGCTCCGCCGTGAAGTCGCGGAGGAAGCAGAGGATGAGCTCGGCCGAGACGCCGAGCTCATCCTGCGCGCGCACGACCGCACGGCGGTAGCCGGCGATGACGTCCGCGAACGGCACCCCTCGGCTCGTGTGCGCCTGCGGGTCGAAGAACATCTCGACGTGGACGACGCCCTGCTCCCTCGCCTTCTGGAGGTACGCCCACGCGAGATCGTGGAAGTCGTCGGCGGTCTGCAGCACGGTCATCGCGGGGTAGTACACGGCGAGGAAGCTCGTCAGATCGGTGAAGTCGTAGCTGGCGACGACGTCCTCGACGGTCTTCTCGGCGAGCGCGATGCCGTTGCGGGCGGCGAGCGCGAACTTCAGCTCCGGCTCGAGGGTCCCTTCGAGGTGGAGGTGCAGCTCGGCCTTCGGCATGGCGCGCGCGAACGCGCGGAGGTCGGTGGTCATGGGTTCCCTTCGATGCGAGCTCAGGCGCGATCCGCCATGCCCATCCGGGCGAGGACGACGGACTCGACGACGGCCACGAGATTGTAGATCACGAGGGCCGCGGCCGTGACGAGCACGACCGCCGACCACAGGGCGGAGAACTGCGCCTGCGAGCTGTACGCGCCCACGGCTCCGCCGATCCCGCCGCCTACCGCGAGCCATTCGGCCAGCAGCGCGCCCGTGATGGCCCCCGGCACCGAGATCCGCACGGCGGCGAGGAGCGAGGGCAGCGCGCTCGGCAGCGCGACCTTCCGCAGGGCCGTCCACGCCGATCCGCCGTAGACGTGGATGACGTCGCTCATCTGCGGAGAGACCTGCCGCAGCCCGAACACGATGTTGACGAGCGCCGGGAACAGCACGACGATGCCGCCGATCACCGCGACGGTGGCCGCGCTGCGCCCGAACAGGAGGATGATGACGGGCGCCATCGCCACGAGCGGCACCGAGCGCAGCAGCATCGCGAGCGGCATGAGCGCGTGCTCGAGCCCCCGGCTCAGCTGGAACCCGATCGCGACGAGCAGCGCGACGACGAGCCCCGCGACGAACCCGATCGCGGCGTCCTGGAGCGTGGTGACGAGCTGGCCCATCAGCAGCGCACGGTTCTCCGCCGCCTCGGGTGCCGCGACGAGGAAGGTCCAGACGTCGAGCGGCCCCTTCCCCACGTAGGGCGAGACGCCCGTCGCCCACAGCAGGCCCTGCCAGAGGACGAGCACCGCCGCGAGCGTGAGGCCGAAGGTCGCGAGACTCGATCCGAGCGCGCGGAGGGTGGCCCTGCGCGCCTCGCGCCGGATGTCCGCCGCGGCGCCTCCCGCGCTCATGCCGCGCCCTTCGCCCAGGGCGCGACGAGACGCGCCACGGCGCCGAGGAGCGCGAATCCGGCGAGCGCGACGAGACCCGACACGAGCGCGAGGCCCCACACGCGCGGCGCGTCGAGGCCCTGCTGGGCGGCGATCATCGCCGGGCCGACGCCGGACTGCACCTTGCCGAAGAACTCTCCGAGCACCGCGCCGAGAAAGGCGGCCGGCACGGCGACCTGGAGGGCGTTCAGGACGGATGGCAGCGCCGCGACGATGCGGACCTTGCGCAGCTGCATCAGACGCGAGCCGCCGTAGACGGTCACGACGTCGAGAGCGGAGCGGTCGGCGGCCTTGAGGCCGAGCAGCGTGCTCACGACGGTCGTGAAGAACACCGACAGCGCCGCGAGGAACACGGCGTTGCCCGCCGGCTGCCCCGCAGGGGGCACCGGGATGATGACGACGAGCACGATGCCGATCGCGACGATCGGGATGCAGTAGGTCAGGATCGCGAGCTGCATCACGAGGCCCTCGAGGCGCGGCACGACGAGCACCGCGGCCGAGAGCACGAGGGCGATGGCGTTGCCCCACAGGTACCCGATGCCGGCCTCGGCGAGGGTGACCGCGAAGTTGCGCGCGTAGAAGTCCCATCCCGCCGAGACGATGCCGACCACGACCTCCGGCGGCGTGGGGACGGCGCGGACGCCGGCGCCCACGCCGGCGAGCGCGGTCTCGGCGAGCACCCACCATGCGATGACCACGCCCACCAGCCCGATCGCGCCGACGAGCCAGGACGGGAGGCGCACGTCCTCCCACGCGATGCGCGCGCCGCGTCCGTCCGGGGCCTGGGCCGCAACCGCCGCGAGCGCGTCGCCCGAGCCGCCGCCCACCCCGTCAGCGCTCATCGTCGCCCCCTCCGAACAGGAGCTCCGATGCCTGGTCGACGTACGCGTGGAACTCGGGCGTGCGCATGAGCTCGGGGGTGCGCGGCCGCGGCAGGTCGATGTCCATGACCGCCTTGACGCGGCCGGGCCGAGGGCTCATCACCGCGACCTTGTCGCTGAGGAAGATCGCCTCCGAGATGCCGTGCGTCACGAGCAGGGTCGTCGCGGGCTTCTCGGTCCAGATGCGCAGCAGCTCGAGGTTGAGCCGCTGCCGCGTCATGTCGTCGAGCGCGCCGAAGGGCTCGTCGAACAGCAGCACGTCGGGCTTCAGGACGAGCGAGCGCGCGATCGAGACGCGCTGGCGCATCCCGCCGGAGAGCTGCGCGGGGCGCGCCTTCTCGAAGCCGGTGAGGCCGACGAGATCGATGAGCTCGCGCACGTAGTCCCTGTCGACAGCCCGGCCGGCCACCTCGAACGGCAGCTGGATGTTGGCCTGCACGCTGCGCCACGGCAGCAGCGCCGCGTCCTGGAACGCGATGCCCAGTCGGTTCTCGCGGCGCAGGTCCTCTGGGCTGCGTCCGTCGACGAGGATCGTGCCGCTCGTGGGCTCCTCGAGGCCCGCGAGGATCCGCAGGATGGTCGACTTGCCGCACCCGGACGGTCCGAGGAGCGAGAGGAACGCTCCCCGATCGGTGTGCAGGTCGGTGTCCTGCAGAGCCACGACGCTGCGGCGCCCCGAGCGGAACACCTTGTTCAGCCCCGTGATCTGCAGCCCGGTCCCCGCCGTCGACGCGGGGATCGCGGGGATGGCCGTGTCGGTCACGTGTGCTCCTTGGGTTGTCGGGATACCGGGAACGGGCCGGCCGGGTCGGCCGGCCCGGGGGCTGCGCTCAGCCGGCGTACGCCACGAGGTCGGGGTTCTCCTCGTAGACCTCGGCGAGGAGGCTCATGTCGAACAGCTCCTCGGCGGTGACGTCGATGCCCGCCCCCGCAAGGCTCGCGATCGTGCGCTCCTGGAGCTCCTCGCTGATCGTGAACAGGCCGCTCTCCTCGGTGTCCGCCGAGACGACCAGCGCGTTCTGCGCCTCGGAGCCCGCGAGCGTCTTCTCCGGGTCGAGGTCGAGATCGGTGCCGTACTCCTCCATCGCGAGGTCGGCGCCGCGCTGCGGGTCGGCGAGCGCGTCGGTCCAGCCGCGGATCTCGGCGACCAGGAACGCCTTGAGCATCTCGCGCTCGGTCTCGATCGTCTCGTCCGTGACGGTGACCGTCTCCGCCACGAACGGCAGGCCGTTGTCGGCGAAGGCGAGGTTGACCGTGTCGAGCCCCGCGAGGTCGAGCGTGATGGCCTCGTTCGTGAGGTAGGCGATGAACCCGTCGACCTCCCCGTTCACGAGGGGCGCGGGATCGTACTGGACCGGCACGACCTCGACGTCGGCGGGGTCGATGCCGTTGGCCGCGAGGAGCGCCTGGAAGAGCGACGTGTTCGAGTCCTGCACGCCGATCCGCTTCCCGACGAGGTCGGCCGGCGTGGCGATGTTCCCGCCGTCGGCGAGGGAGAGCACCGTGAACGGGTTGGCCTGGAAGGTCGCGCCGATGATCTTGAGCGGGG
Source organism: Microbacterium barkeri (assembly GCF_027921765.1). Lineage (GTDB taxonomy): Bacteria > Actinomycetota > Actinomycetes > Actinomycetales > Microbacteriaceae > Microbacterium > Microbacterium barkeri. The sequence continues at coordinate 46,759 of NZ_BSEJ01000008.1, read as the reverse complement.
CGCCCTCGTTCGCGATGACCGTGCCGACCGCGGCGGAGTCGCTCAGCGCGATGTCGACGCTTCCGCTCAGCAGCTCGGCGGTGCCGGTCGAGGGGCCGGGCACGAGGTTCACGGCGTCGAAGCCGGCGTCCTCGTAGTAGCCCTCGCTGTCGGCGATGTACTCGCCCGCGAACTCCTCGTTGAGGATCCAGCTGAGCTGCAGCGAGATCTCGCCGAAGCTCTCGCCGTCGCCGGCGGCGCCGTCGGCGGGCTCGCCCGCGCATCCGGCGAGCACGAGCGATGACAGGGCGACGACCGCGGCGGATGCGCCGAGCCGGGCACGAAGGGATGAAGCGGGCATGCGGGTCTCCATCTGCAGGTGGTGGTGCTCTCGGGTGAGTACTCGGCGACAGTACGGGCCTCAGATTTCGCCGACGTGCGCGCCTGTTGCGCCGGTGTTACGCGGCAGGACGCCGGTCAGCTCGGCTCGGCGCCGCGGTGCGCGACGGCCTCCGCGAGCGCGCGGATGCCGAGCGCGACGTCGCCGCCGAGGACGGACTCGGCCGGATGGTGGCTGATGCCGTCCGCATTGCGCAGGAAGAGCATCCCGACATCCGTCAGCGCGCCCAGCGTCATCCCGTCGTGCCCGGCCGGGCTGAACAGCGACGCCGGCTCGGCGCTCGCGACGCTCGCGCGGATGCCCTCGCGCACGACGTCCTGCAGAAGCGGTGCGCAGAAGAGCGCGGGGGCGCTGTGCACCTCGCGCGCGTGCCAGCTGAGCCGTCGCCTGCCCATGATCTCGTCGAGCTCGCGGGAGATCCGCTCCCACACGCGGTCGCGCGCGCCGTCGAACTCGCCGCGCAGGTCGATGCTCATCCGCGTCTCGCCGGGGATGACGTTCACCGCCCCCGGGAACGCCTCGAGCTGCCCGACGGTGCCGATGATGTGGTGCTCCGATGAGCAGATGCGCTCGACAGCGAGAGCCGCCTCGCTGGCTCCGAGGAGGGCGTCGCGCCGCATGTCGTAGGGCGTGCCGCCCGCGTGACGGGCCTCGCCCTCGACGACCACCTGGAACCGCCGCGCCGAGGCGATCGACGACACCACGGCGAGCGGCTCGTCGCGCCGATCGAGCTCGGGCCCCTGCTCGATGTGCGCCTCGAGGTAGCCGACGAGCTGCCCGGGGGCGCGTGCGGCGTCGCGGATGGCGGCCGCGTCCAGTCCGAAGGCGCGGTGCGCGTCGCGGAGCGTGATCCCGTCGGCGTCCTCCAGATCCCACCAGGCGTCGTCCCAGGTGCCCGCGACGGCCGACGACCCGAGCAGCGCGCGTCCGAAGCGCGTGCCCTCCTCGTCGGCGAACGCCGCCACCTCGATCCCGAACGGGAACGGCGACCGCCACCCGCCGTCCGCCGACGCGACCCGGAGGATGCGCACGACCTCGATCGCCATGAGCACGCCGACGATGCCGTCGAAGCGCCCCGCGTCGATCACGGTGTCGAGATGCGAGCCGAGCATGAGCACGGGCGCGTCGGGATCGGCCGCGGGGAGGAGCCCGAGCTGATTGCCCGCGGCGTCCTGCCGGGTGGTCATCCCGACCTCGCGCATCCACGCGTCGGCGAGCGCGTTCACCCGCGCGTGCTCGGGCGAGAGGTACACGCGCGTGATGGCTCCGCTGTCGGCGCTGATCCGCGCGAGCTCCTCGCAGCGCGCCATGACGCGGCGGGCAGCCGCGTCGATCTGCTCGGTCGAGAGCGCGAGTCGCGAGGCGATCATGCGAGCACCTCCTCGCGCACCGCGGCGCGGAAGACGTCGCCGGCCGCCTCGACCCCGCCGCCCGCAGCGACGGCGACGCCGAAGCGGCGCAGGACCGCCTCGAGCGCCGCGAGCGTGACGAGCACCGCGTCCTTGCGCGCGTTGTAGCCCATCGTGCCGATCCGCCAGACCCGGCCGTGCAGCGGCCCGAACGACGTGCCGATCTCGACGCCGAAGTCGTCGAGCAGCGCCTCGCGCACGGCGTCCGCCGGCACGCCATCCGGGACCTCGACCGCGACGACGTTGTTCATCCGGTGCGCGACATCGCCGAAGACGCCCAGCCCGAGACCGCGGACCCCTGCGAGCATCGCGGCACCCGCCAGCCGGTGCCGCTCGATCACCGCCTCGCGCCCCTCCTCGAGGAGCACGGCCGCGCACTCCCGCGCCGCGTAGAGCATCGAGGTCGCCTCGGTGTGGTGGTTGAGGCGTCGCGGCCCCCAGTAGTCGAGGATCATGCCGAGGTCGAAGTAGTTCGTGCGGACGAAGTCGGCGGCGCTCGCGTCGGCGTCCTCGCGGATGCCCGCCTCGACGCGCGAGCGCGAGCGGATGACCGACACAGCGCGCTCCGAGAGCGTGAGCGGCGCCGAGCCGCTGGGCCCGCCGAGGCACTTCTGGAGCCCCGCGGTGGCGGCGTCGACCCCCCAGGCGTCGGCGAGGAACGCGTTCCCGCCGAGCGAGGCCGTCGCGTCGGTGTAGAAGAGCGCGCCGTGCCGCTCGCAGATCGCGCCGATCTCGTCGAGCGGCTGGTTCATCGTCGTGGAGGTGTCGCCCTGGACGAGCGCGAGCACCGCCGGCTTCACGCGCGCGACGGCCTCCTCGATGAGCGAGGTCGGCACCACGTGGCCCCACGGGACCTCGACGACGTGCACCTCGGCGAGCGCGCGCTCCGCGATCTCCGCGAGCAGATGCCCGAACCGCCCGAAGACCGGCACGAGCACCCGGTCGCCCGGGCGGATGAGCGACATGAGCGCCGCCTCGATGCCGGCGCGCGCGGTGCCGTCGACGAGAAGCGTCGCGTCGTTCCGCGTCGCCCACACGCGACGGTAGAGCTCCTGCGTCTCGCGCATCGTCGCGGTCATGAACGGGTCGTACTGCCCGACGAGCTGCGCCGACATCGCGCGCAGGACGCGCGGATACGCCGAGATGGGGCCGGGGCCCATGAGGAGGCGGGCGGGCGGGTCGAGCGGGGCGGTGATCGTCATGATGTGCTGCTTCCGAGTGGGGCGGTCGGGAGGGGACGGCGCGGGCTCACGACACGGCGTCGGCGAGCGCCCGCGCCAGGCGGACGAGGGAGAGGTCGGAGCCGGCCCGCCCGATGAGCCCCACCCCGACGGGAGCACGACCGAGGGCGGACGGGACGGTCAGGAGCGGAGCCGAGATCGAGGGCGCTCCCGCCACCGCGGCGGGAGCCGTGAGCCGGAGGGTGGCGGTGCGGATGGCGTCGATCTCGTCGGGCTCGGCGGTGCGGGACGGCGCGGGGCCGGGGACGACGGGGAGGATCAGCACCGCGTCTCCGACGAGCGCGCGCACGCGCGCGGCGAACGGGCGCAGCTGCTCGCGCGCCGCCTGCTCGGCGAACGGGGTCACCTCCGCCGCGGCGGCGAAGCGGGCGGCGACGGCTCCGCCGAGCGCCCCGGGATGCGCGTCCAGCCACGCCCCGTGCACTCGCCAGGCCTCGGCGGCCTGGACCGTGCGGAACCGCTCGTGGCAGGCCGCGAGGTCGCCGATCGAGACGCGCTCGATCGGCGCGGTGCGGCCGAGCGCCGCGAGCAGCTCCTCGAACGCCTCGCGCACGGCGGGCTCGGCGAGCTCGAGCGCCTCGACGGGGACGCGGAAGCGCCACGGCAGGGGCGCCTCGGCGTCGCCGTCGAGGCACCACGAGGCCACCCGCTCGAGCGTCTCGCCGTCGCGCGTGAGCCATCCGACCGTGTCGAACGCGGGGGCGAGCGGCAGCACGCCGCGTCGCGGGACCCGGCCGTGCGTGGTCCGCAGGCCCCACAGCCCCTGATAGGACGCCGGCACGCGGATGGAGCCCGCGGTGTCGGTCGCGAGGCCGATGTCGGCCTGGCCCAGCGCGACGGCCGACGCGGGCCCGCTCGACGACCCGCCGGGGAGAGCCCCGGGGAGGGCCCCGTTCGGCGGGGTGCCGTAGTGCGCGTTGTCCCCCGCGATCGAGTAGGCGAACTCGTCGGTGCGCGCGATCCCGCGCAGCGCAGCGCCCCCGCCGAGCAGGGTCGACACGGCGGGCGCGGTCGTCGTGGCGGGCCGTGCCTCGTCGAGGTAGGCGGGATTGCCCGCGCCGACCCTGCTCCCGGCGATCGCGAAGAGGTCCTTGACCGCGAACGAGAGGCCCGAGAGGGGGCCGTCGGCCGCCGCCGGCGCGAGGGGCTCGCCGACCTCACGCCAGATCGCGCGGTCGAACGCCCGCGGCCGCGCGGAGACGTGCGCCGCGACGATGCGCCATCCTGCCGCCCTGCGGCGCCAGATCTGAGTCTGCAGCCCTCGCCCGCCCGCGTCGAAGCGCGAGACAGAGACGAGCAGGGCCGTCCCGTCGGCGAGGGGACGGTGCTCGATCCGCTCGATGGCGCGCGGCGCGACTCCGCCCCGCTGCGCGCGGAACGCGCTGATCGCGTCGTGCCCCACAAGGAGGCCGCCTTCGTCTCCGCGCAGCGTGTCGGGGGCGTCGTCGAACCACGCATCGAGCGCATCGAGGTCGTTCGCGACCACGGCCCGCTCGTACGCGTGGAACGCGTCGAGCAGCTCGGCCGGAACCGTCTCGTCGCCCGGGATCCGCGGTGGCGCCTGCACGGCCGTCGCGTCACGCATCGGCGGCCTCGATCGCGGCGAAGTCGGCCTCGCGGATGCGCGCGTGCACGCCGCACACGACGTCGACGACCTGCGAGATGTCGAAGTCGACCGCCGCCGACAGGTAGGCGTAGGCGAGATGCTCGTCCATTCCCCATCGCGCCTGCAGGAGCGCGATCGCCTCCGTCGTGCACGCCCGCATCGCCTCGTCGAGATCCGGGTCGAGGCCCGTCGGGACGAGGTGGTCGGCCGTGCGCACGAGCGGGCCGGCGATGCGTCCGAAGGCGCGCTCGGCCGCGGCGGCGGGCACGACGTCGAAGCGGAGGGTCGCCCGCAGCGAGGCCTCGAGCGCCGTGAGCGCGACCTCGCCGTCGCCCTGCGCGAAGTGGGGGTCGCCCACGTACGCGAGCGCGCCCTCAACCTGCACGGGGAGGTAGAGCGACGAGCCCGCCGTCAGGAGGTTGATGTCGATGTTGCCGCCGTGCGCACCGGGCGGGACCGAATGCGCGCGCTCCGACCCGGCCGGCGCGACGCCCATCGTGCCGAGGAACGGCGCGAGCGGGAAGACGACGTCGCGCGCTCCGCCCTCGGTCGCGGGGAGCGCTCCGACGAGGCGGGCTGCGCGCTCCTCGACCGGGGCGAAGACGCTGACCGTCCGGCCGCTGCGCGGCAGCACGCCGGGCAGCGCCCCCTTGCCGTGTCGATTCGAGATGACGCCGTACGGAACCCGCGGCTCGAGCGCGACGACGGTGATCCGGAGGAGGTCGCCCGGCTGCGCGCCCTCCACGCGGATGGGACCGGTGACGACGTGCGGGCCGTCGGCGACGGGGTCGCGCGGCACCGATGCGGCGATCGCGACCGCATCGTCGAGGACGGCGCCCGCGGGGACGCCGTGCTGCGCGAAGAACGCGACCGGGTCCTGGCCCTGGTCGGGCAGCAGCCCCTCGTGGCTGACCGTGTCGACGATGATCGTCTCGCCCGACGTGATCGTGAGGACGGGCTCGTCCTCGCCGCTCGGGAGCCGCCCCCACCGCACGGTCTCGGGCGACGACGGCAGGTACGTCGCGCCGTCGGGCAGGCCGCGACCGGGCTGCAGGATCGGGATGTCGGCGAAGCGCGCCGGCGCTGCGGCCGCTCCGAACCGGTTCCTCTCGGCGGTGTCGATGGTCATGCGCTGGCCTCCGTCAGGGTCGCGGTCGTCGTGGGGGCGAGCACCTCGTGCCCGCGTCGTGCGCGCAGTCCGGTGCCGTGCGCGTGGATGAGCTCGCCGTGCAGGTAGGTCTCCCGGACGATCCCGCGCAGACGCGCGCCCTCCCACGGCGACATGGGGTTCCGGTAGGCGAGCGATGCGGCATCGAGCACGTACTCGGCCTCGGGGTCGAACACGACGAGGTGGGCCGGCGCTCCCGGGGCGATGCGGCCTCGGTCGCCCAGGCGCACGAGGTCCGCTGGCCCGGTCGTGAACGCCGGCAGGATGGCCTCGAGCGGCAGGCCGCGGCGGCGCGCCTCGGTCCACACGGCCGACAGCCCGGTCTGCACACCCGCGATCCCGCCCCACGCGAGCCCGAGGTCGGCGACGCCCTTGAGATCGAAGGTCGCGGGCGAGTGGTCGCTTACGATCACCGCGATCGTGCCGTCGAGCACGCCCGCCCACAGGGCGTCCTGGTTCGCGCCGTCTCGGATGGGCGGGCAGCACTTGAAGCGGCCCTGGCCGTCCGGCAGCTCCTCGGCGCGCAGGGTCAGGTAGTGCGGGCACGTCTCCACGGTGATGCGGACGCCGTCGGCGCGGGCCGCGCGCACGAGGTCGAGCGCCTCCGCGGCCGAGACGTGCACGATGTGCACGCGGGCCCCGGTCCGCCGGGCCGCCTCGATCACGAGGCGGATCGCCTCGACCTCCGCGCGAGGAGGGCGGGATGCCACGAAATCGGTGAACACGGGGCCCGCGGCGTCGGACAGGTGCTCCTCGAGCTCGGCGTGCGCGATGAGCAGGCCGTCGCGCGCGGCGAGCTCGGCGAGCGCCGTCTCCAGCTGAGCGGCGTCGAGGTGCCCGAACTCGTCGATCCCGCTCGGGGCGAGGAAGCACTTCACCCCGACGACCCCCGCGTCGAGCAGAGCGCCGAGGGCGCCGAGGTTCTCGGGCACGGCGCCGCCCCAGAACGCGACGTCGACCGCGAGCTTGCCGACAGCGGCCCGCCGCTTCGCGGCGAGCGCGGCGGGCGTCGTCGTGACGGGCACCGAGTTGAGCGGCATCTCGACGAGCGTCGTCACGCCGCCCGCGGCGGCCGCCGCCGTGCCGGTGGCGAAGCCCTCCCACGCGGTGCGCCCCGGCTCGTTGAGGTGCACATGGCTGTCGACGAGGCCAGGGAGCAGCACCTCCGCGTCGGCGAGCACGACCTCGGCGTCGGGGTCGTACGGCTCCACGCCGGCCACGAGGCCGTCGGCGATGCGCACGGTGGCGGCCGCGAAGGCGCCGCCCACGAACACGCGCCGCGCGGCGATGGCAGAGACCGGGCCGCTCATGCGGTCACGCTCCCCGCGACAGCCGCGTCGCGCGCCAGGGGCTCGCGGTGCGGCGGCGTCGCGTACTCGTCGCGCTTGCTCGTGCCCACGCCCATCCGCGCCATCGCCGAGACGAGCCCGACCGCCGCGGCGACGCCGTCGACGACCGGGACGCCCACGCGCTCGGACAGGTGCGCGCAGAGGTCGGCCATGCCGGCGCAGCCGAGCACGACGGCGTCGGCGCGGTCCTCCCACGCGACGCGCTCGCACCACGCGGCGATGCGCTCGACGGCCGCGGGGTCGGCCTCCTCGAGGTCGAGGACGGGGATGCCCGTGCCGTAGGCGGCGACGCACGCGCGCTCGAACCCGTAGCGGAGCACGAGGTCCTGGGCGCGGCCGAGCGTGCGCGAGAGCGTCGTGACGATCCCGAAGGTCCGCCCGGTGAGGGCGGCGACGTGCATCGCGGCCTCCGCGATCCCGACGACGGGTGCGTCAACGAGCTCGCGCGCGGCGTCGAGGCCGGGGTCCCCGAAGCACGCGACGATGTAGCCGTCGCTGCCGCCCGCCGCCTGGTCGCGCCGGATGGCGTCGACGACCGCGGCCGCCGCGTGCACCTCGTCGAGGTGACTCTCGATCGCGGCCGGGCCGTCGCCCTCCGCGGGGCACACGGCGACGACCTCGACGTCGGGGGCGGCCGCCTCCCGGGCCGCGGCGGCGATCTTGGCCGTCATGGCCCGGGAGGTGTTGGGGTTGATGAGGGTGATGCGCATCAGCGGACCTGGGCGTCCTCTTCTTCGTCGGAGGCCGCGAGCGCGGCCTCGGCCTGCGCGACCGCCAGCGAGGCGGTCGCGGTGTCGGGGTACTCCTCGAGCACGTCCTCTGCCGTGCCGTCGGAGACGCCGGCGGTCTCGCCGTCGAACACGGGAACGGTCGGTCGGGCGCGCTCGAGCAGCGTGAAGATGGCGAAGCCGAGACCGCACCCGATGAACCACGTGAAGTCGCCGATCGCGCCCCACGCGGGGTCGATCGCTCCCGCGAACACGAGGGACTTGGGCACGATCGCGAGGAGGATGGTCGGCACGCCCGCGCCCGCGACCGCCCACAGCGCGTTCGCGTTGTAGCCGCGGCGATACCAGTAGGCGCCCTGCTCGGACATCGTGTACATGTCGTCGACGCGGATCCGCTGACGCGCCACCACGTAGTACCCCGCGATGAGGATGCCGAACAGCGGGCCGATGAGGGCCGACAGGATGCCGAGCGTGTAGTGGATGGCCTGGTCGTTCGCGTACCAGTTCCAGGGCGTGAGGAGCACCGACCCGACCGCCGCGATCATCCCGCCCATCCGCCACGAGATGCGGTGGGGCGCGACGTTCGAGAAGTCGAACGCCGGCGAGATGAAGTTCGCGACGATGTTGATGCCGACCGTGGCGGTGACGAAGGTCAGCCCGCCGAGCAGGATGGCGAACCAGTGGTCGATGCGCTCGACCGTGTGGATGGGGTCGGTGATGAGCTCGCCGAAGACCGGCACGGTCGCCGACGCCGTCACCACCGTGAGGATCGAGAAGAAGAGGAAGTTGACGGGCAGGCCCCAGAGGTTGCCGCGCTTCACGGCGCGGAAGCTGCGGCCGTAGCGCGCGAAGTCGCCGAAGTTCAGCATCGGCCCCGAGAAGTACGACACGACGATCGCGATGGCGGAGAGCATGACGGGGATCGAGGCCCACAGGTCGAGGGGCTCGCCGCTCGAGAGGTCGAGGCTGATGTTCTCCCAGCCCGCCTGGCTCACGAGATACACCGCGAGGACGATCATCACGACGTACACGGCGGGGCCCGCGAAGTCGATGAAGCGGCGGATGGCCTCCATGCCGTTCCAGAAGACGGCGGCCTGCGCGACCCAGAGGATCGCGTACGAGATCCAGCCGAGCGCGTCGAGGCCGAGGAAGCTCGGCTCGAGGAGCGCGGCCGACGCCGGGATGAACTTGAGGAAGACGATGGTGAGGGACTCGGCGGCGAGGTACGTCTGCACCCCGTACCAGGCGATCGCGATGACGCCGCGGACGATGGCCGGGATGTTCGCGCCCTTGACCCCGAAGAGGAAGCGGTTGACGACGGGGTAGGGCACGCCCGTGCGCTGGCTCGGCTTCGCGACGAGGTTCGTGAAGAACTGGACGATGAGGATGCCGACGACGAGGGCGACGAGGACCTGCCAGCTCGCGATGCCGAGCGCGAACAGGGAGCCGGCGGTGACGTAGCCGCCGACGGAGTGCACGTCGCTCATCCAGAACGCGAAGATGTTGTAGCTCGTCCAGCGCTGGCGGCGCAGCGGGGCGAGGTCCTCGTTGGCGAGGCGGGGGTCGTAGCCGGGGCGCATGTTGCCGGAGCCGACGGGGTGGCCCGCGGCCTCCACGACGTCCTGCGGCCGGGTGGGGGAGCTGCTCTGCGACACGATGGTGCCTTTCGAGAGGAGGATGCGGTGTCGGTGGTGCTCCGGCCGATGGAGGCTTGCCGGACGAGAGGCGTGGTGTGAAGTTATCCCTTCACGTTTCCCGCGCCGTGTCCCTCATGTTTCGGCGGCGTAAATCCCGACCGCGGCTCGCTCGCGGCGCGGGCTAGCATGTCGGCGTGACCCTCTCGGCCCCCGGACCCGCTGCCGGCGTCGGGGACGCACCTGACCCGCGCACCCTCGTGGGGCGCCGGCTCCGTGAGGCCCGGACGCTCACCGGGCTCTCGGTCTCCGCCCTCGCCCGGCGCCTCGGGATCTCCACGAGCGCGGTCTCGCAGATCGAGCGCGGCGTCATGCAGCCGAGCGTCTCGCGCCTCATCGCGATCACCGACGCCCTCGGCGTCCCGCTCGCCACGGTGCTCTCCGGGTCGGTCGCCACGGGGCCCGACGACGGGTCGTACGCTCTCGAGCGCGCCGCGGACACCGCGTACCTCGAGCTCGGCGGAGGCGTCGTCTTCCGTCGCCTCGCTCCGGGCGACAGCCCCGGCATCGACTACTTCGAGTCGATCTACCCGCCCGGCAGCACGGCGTCGTCGAAGGACCAGCTCTTCCGCCACGAGGGGTACGAGGTCGGCGAGGTGCTCTCCGGCGAGCTCACGATCGACTTCTCGGACGAGGTCGTCGTGCTGCGCGCGGGCGACACCATCCGGTACCCCTGCGACAAGCCGCACCGCCTGCACAACACGGGCGATGAACCCGCCGTCGCCCGCTGGCTCATCGTCCATCCGCCCTCGGCCGACTGAGCGAACCGCCCCGCGTTACCGCGCCGAAATACGCCGCCCCTAGCGTGGCGGCATGCTCCTGGAGGACTTCGACCGCGCGCCCGCTCCCGACGCCGCGGCGGTCGCGCGGGTGTGGGCGGATGTCCCGAGCTGGGTCGACGCGCTCGTCGCGTCCCGACCGCACGGGTCGCTCGACGCGCTGCTCGCGAGGGCGGCCGAGGAGGCCGCGACCTGGGGTGAGGGCGAGCTCGACGCGGCGCTCGCGCGCCATCCGCGGATCGGCGATCGTCCGACGGGAGACAGTGCGGAGGCGGCCGCCTCCCGGCGCGAGCAGGCGGCGATGGCCGACGCCGACGCCGAGGTCGCCGCGCGCATGGCCGAGGGCAACGCGGCCTACGAGGCGCGCTTCGGCCGGGTGTTCCTCATCCGCGCCGCGGGCCGCTCCCCCGTCGAGATGCTCGGCGAGCTCGACCGCCGGCTCGCGAACGACGACGCCGCCGAGGTCCGCGAGGCGTGCGGGCAGCTCCTCGAGATCGCCCTCGCCCGCATCCGCGCGGCCTTCGCCGCACCATCCGCCGCCGCGCCATCCGAGGAGACCGCGCCATCCGAGGAGACCCGATGACCGCGCTGACGACGCATGTGCTGGATGCCGCGAGCGGACGCCCCGCGGCCGGCATGGCCGTCGCCGTGCGCACGGCGGGCGCCGTCGTCGCGACGGCCGTGACCGACGCCGACGGGCGCGCGGCGCTGGGAGCGCTCGGCGCGGGCGAGCACACGCTGGTCTTCGACACCGGCGCGTGGTTCGCGGCGCGCGGCGTCGAGGCGTTCTATCCGTCCGTCGCCGTCGCCTTCCGGGTCGACGGCGAGCCGCACGCGCACGTGCCGCTCCTGCTGAGCCCGTTCGCGTACTCCACCTATCGAGGGAGCTGATCCATGAGCGACGTGTCCGTGCACCTGGGACCGCACAAGTACGGCAAGGCCGAGAACCGCCTCGTGCGGATCACGCGGGACACCGCCCGGCACGAGATCGAGGACCTCACGGTCACCTCGCAGCTGCGCGGCGAGGCGTTCGCCGACTCGTTCCTGACCGGCGACAACGCGAAGGTCATCGCCACCGACACGCAGAAGAACACGGTGTTCGCGTTCGCGAAGACGCACGGCGTGGGCTCGCCCGAGCGCTTCCTCTCCCTCCTCGCCGAGCACTTCACGACCGAGTTCGAGTGGGTCGAGGGCGGGCTGTGGCAGGCCGAGCAGCACGTGTGGGAGCGCATCGTCGTCGACGGCTCCGGCCACGATCACGCGTTCGTCCGCACGGGTCGGGGCACGCGGCTCGCCGCCGTCCAGGTCGCGGATGGCGGCACCCACGTCCTCGGCGGCGTGAAGGACCTCGTCGTCCTGAAATCGACGGGATCGGAGTTCCGGGGGTTCCCGAGGACGCCGTTCACGACCCTCCCCGAGACCGACGACCGCATCATGGCGACGTCGGTCACGGCGCGCTGGCGCTTCCTGCCCGAGGCGGTCGCGGAGGGCGTGGACTACAACGGCGTGTACGAGGAGGTCACGGCCGTGCTCCTCGAGCGGTTCGCCGTCGTGCACTCGCTCGCCCTGCAGCAGACCCTCTTCGCGATGGGGCGCGCGGCGATCGAGGCGCGGCCAGAGCTCGCGGAGATCCGCTTCGCGATGCCGAACCGGCACCACTTCCTCTACGACCTCGCGCGCTTCGACCTCGAGAACGAGGGCGAGGTGTTCATCGCCGACGACCGCCCCTACGGGCTCATCGAGGGGACGGTCGTGCGCGACGGCGTAGACGACGCGCCTGCGGCCTGGGCCGACGTCCCGACGTTCATCTGACGTCACGCCGCTCCTCGGTCTGCCCCTCGGTCTGCCCCTCCCTCCAGTCCGTCGTCCTCTCTTCTCCCCCGCCTCTCCCGCCCAGGTCGCACTCCGCGTCCCCAAACGCCGTCTTACGGACGCGAAGTGCGACCCGGACAAGACCCTCCTCGCCCAGGTCGCACTCCGCGTCCCCAAAAGCCCCCTTACGGACGCGAACTGCGACCCCGGCGAGCCCCCCCCGCAGGTCGGGGAGGGCGGCCGTTCAGCGGCCGGGGTCGCCCTCGGGCGCCGCGACGTGCGCCTCGACGGGGTTGCCGTCCTTGTCGACGGCCGGCAGCTCGTGACCGCTCTCGTCGCGGAACCGCACAGGGGTGAGACCCGCCCCTACGGCCTCGGAGGAGACGAGGGCGATCGCGGCGGTCGAGCGCACGCCGTCATACGACCCCACGACCGGGTCGGCGCCGTACCTCTCCTTCGCCGAGCGCGAGTTCAGCAGGAGGTTGAGCAGGATGGCCGCGATCGCGCCCGCAGAGATGCCCGAGTCGAAGATGAGCGTGAACGCGTCGGGGAAGCGCGCGTAGATCTCCGGCGCGACCGTCGGCAGCAGGGCGACGCCGACCGAGACCGCGACGACGAGCACGTTGCGGTTGTCGAAGCGGACCTTCGCGAGCGTCCGGATGCCGCTGGCCGCGACCATCCCGAACAGCGCGATCCCCGCGCCGCCGAGCACGGCCCGCGGGACGCCCTCGACGATCGCCGAGACCGGCGGCAGCAGGCCGAGGACGACGAGGATCCCGCCCGCCATCGTCGCGACCCAGCGCGAGCGCACGCCCGTGAGCGAGACGAGCCCCACGTTCTGGGCGAACGCCGTATAGGGGAAGGTGTTGAAGACACCGCCGATGACGGTGCCGAGCCCGTCGGCGCGCAGCCCGTCGGCGAGCTGATGACGGCCCACGGGGCGCTCCACGATCTCGCCGACGGCGATCATGTCGCCCGTCGTCTCGGTCATGATGACGAGGCCCACGACGAGCATCGAGACGACCGAGGCGATCTCGAAGGTCGGCAGTCCGAAGTGGAACGGCGTGACGATGCCGAACCACGCCGTGTCGGCCACGCCCGACCAGTCGACCATCCCGGGGACGGCGAGTGCGGCGAGGGTGCCGACGACGAGCCCCAGGAGCACGGAGATGCGGGCGAGCGCCCGCGGAGCGAATCGCTCGACGAGGACGATGAAGAGCAGGGTCCCGGCCGCGAAGGCGAGGTTCAGCGGGTCGGCAGCGCCGTCCTCCGCGCCGTCGATCACCCACCCGGCCGCGACGTCCATGAGGGACAGGCCGATGATGAGGATGACGGTGCCGGTGACGAGCGGCGGGAAGAAGCGCAGGAGCTGCGAGAAGAACGGCGCGACGAGGATCATGAAGAGGCCGCAGGCGATGGTCGCACCGTAGATCGCCGTGATGCCGTGCTGCGTTCCGATCGCGATCATGGGGCCGACCGCGGCGAAGGTGACGCCCTGCATGAGCGGCAGGCGCACGCCGAACCGCCAGAACCCGATCGACTGGACGATCGTCGCGATGCCGGCGACGAACAGGTCGGCGCTGATCAGGTACGCGAGGTCGGCGCCGCCGAGGCCGATGGCGCCGCCGACGATGAGCGGGACGGCGACGGCGCCCGCGTACATCGCGAGCACGTGCTGGAGGCCGAGAGGGAACAGCCGCGCGAGCGGCGGGATCGAGTCGACGGTGTTCACGTCGCGGGAGGAGGTCGTCATGCCGCGACGCTAATGACGCGGTGTTGCCTCGGCGTTTCGTGAAGGAGTCACTTCATGACGAGCGCCTCACGCGCCGCGTCAGGCGGACTCGTGCGCCGTGAAGAGGGTGTGCACGTCGCCCGCGACGGCCCGGCCGCCCAGATCGACGAGCTCGAGCACGACGGCCGACCCGACCACCTCGGCGCCGAGGTCCCGGATGAGCTGCTGGGCGGCCGCGAGTGTCCCGCCGGTCGCGAGCACGTCGTCGAGGAGCAGGACGCGCTCCCCCGGCTTGAGGACGCCCGGCGCCTCGATCGCCGCCGACCCGTACTCGAGGTCGTACGACACGGCGGCCGCCGGCTTGGGCAGCTTCCCGGCCTTGCGGATCGGCAGCACCCCGACTCCGGCGACGGCCGCGACATACCCCGCGAGGAGGAACCCGCGCGCCTCGATGCCGCCCACGATGTCGAACCGGCCCTCGAACGGCTCGACGAGCGCGGCGCACGCGACGCGGAGGGCCTCGGGGTCGGCCAGCAGCGGCGAGATGTCGCGGAACAGGATGCCCGGCTCCGGGTAGTCCGGGGTGAGGTCGATGAGCGATTCGGCACGGGCGAGGGCGTCGTTCACCTGCCCAGGCTACCGGCGCCGCCTGGACGGCCGCGGGGGCGGTGCTCCCGGTTCGGGGCGGGCATGAGGCAGACTGGGCGCGTGACGACGACCCTCCTCTCCGCTTCGACCGCGCTGGCGAGCACCGGCAACGACCTCGTGCCCTGGATCGTGGGCGGCGCCGTGGTGCTCGTGCTCGCGGGCGCCGGGCTCCTGGTCCTCCGCCGCCGGCAGTGACGCGCGGGGCCGCCTAGACCCGAGCCCCTGCGCGCGCATCCACCGGGCGCATCCTCGAGACGACGCCCGGCAGTCCGCCGCGCTCGGTCGCGATGACGAGCGCGACGATGCTCGCCACGGCGAACAGCGCGTCGAGCGGCGACGTCAGCATGCCGAGGAGCTGCCAGCCGCCGATGCCCGCGAGGTAGCGCAGCGCGCGGGCCGCCAGCGCGGGCCCCACCCCGCCCTCCCACCGGACGAGGACGGCGTGGTCGCCCACCGTGCCGCCCGTCACGAGGACGACCGCCGCCAGGAGGACGAAGGGCACGGCGGTCGCCGCCACGTTCGGGGCGGCGGGATCCAGCTGCGCAGCCGGGACGCCGGCGACGTAGAGCTGCCACGCGTTCACGGCGATGCCCGCCGCACCGCCGGTCAGCGCGACCGCGAGCGCGTCGCACAGCATGCCGAGCAGGCGCCGCCAGATCGTCACCGGGCGCGGGGCGTCCGCCACGGGCCGTGCATCGCGGCGGGCGAGCAGCGGGCGCACCGCGAGCGACAGGGCGCCGCCGAGCAGGGCTCCCGCGGTGTTGGCGAGCAGGTCGTCGACGTCGAACAGACGGTACCCGCAGGGGTAGATGCCCCAGACGCCCGTGACCTGGGTCGTCTCGATCGCGAGCGACAGCCCGAACCCGACGAGCGTCGAGACGAGCACGCCGCGCCGCCAGATGAGGCGCAGGAAGAACCCCAGCGGCACGAACAGGAGCACGTTGAGCGCGACCTGCATGACCGCGGGATTGTGCCGCAGGGCGGAGAGCGAGCCGACCGGGTCGTCGAGGATGTCGTCGACGAACTGGAACGGCCGCAGCTGCGGCGCCGCGCAGCGGATCGCGTCGGGGTCGGGGAGCGGAAGCAGCGTGTACGTCCACAGCGCGAGGCCGTAGACGAGGAAGGCGCCCCACAGCAGCAGCTGCCGGAGGGTGAGCCGGCCCTCCCGCCGATACTGCACGGCGACGAACGGCACGAACAGCAGCACCGCGAACACCGCCCCGAGCAGGACGGCGACGACAGCGGGGAGCACCTGACCGTTCACAGGCATCCACGCTATCCGAGCCCCTACCCTGGACCCATGACGCGCCTGCTCGCCGACGCCGACTCGACCCGCTGGGTGCCCGTGACCGGGCGCGGACTCCGCGGCGGCCGCCACCGGAAGGCGGCCATCCGCATGCTCCTCGGGAGCGCCGGCCTCCCGCAGGGAGCTCCCGGGTCGGGATTCCTCGCGTGGATCGCCAATCGCGCGGCGCGCGCGATGATGCGCCGATCGGATGGCCGGATCCTCGCGTGGGTCTGGAAGGACGACCCCGAGCTCCTCGTCGCGATCGCCCAGGTCCAGGAGCTCACGGCGCAGCTGCGGACCGCCCGCGCCATGATGCCGATCGAGTACGACGACACCGAGGACTTCCGGTCGCCGTTCCTCGGGCAGGGCGAGAAGCTCGTCATCGACATGCCGCAGGGCGAGCGCTCCCTCCTCTCGGCGACCTACACGTGGGACACCGGCACGCAGCTTGTGACGCTGCAGGCGGCCTCGCCCGACCGCGAGCGCTTCCGCACGCTGCTGCCGGCGATCGAGGACCTCGCCCGGACCATCCGCCTCTCGGACGACCTCGAGGTCGGCGAGTCGAACATCCTCCGGCTCCCGCCCGCCTGATGCGGCGGACCGGCGGAGCCGCCGCGCTGCTCGCGGCCGCCGCGCTCGTCGCGGGATGCGCGGCGGCCGACGACGGCATCCGCCTTCCCCCTCCGGACGGCGTGCTCGACTACCAGCTCGGCGGCGCGTACGCGCCCGCCCCGGAGGTGACGATCGTCGTGCGCGACCGCACCGAGGCGCCCGCGGACGGGGCCTACGGCGTCTGCTACGTCAACCTCTTCCAGACCCAGCCGGACCCCGCGTCGGGGCCCGACCCCGCCCTCGAGGGGACGACCGCGTGGTGGGACGCGGTCCACCCCGAGCTGCTGCTGCGGGATGCGGACGGCACTCTCGTGGTCGACGAGGAGTGGAACGAGGCCCTGTTCGACATCCGGACCGCCGCCGCGCGCGAGGCGCTGCTCCAGATCCAGTCGGCGTGGCTGCGCGGGTGCGCCGACGACGGCTACGACGCCGTGGAGCCCGACAACCTCGATCAGCACGAGCGCTCGCACGGGCTGCAGACCCTCGACCACGCGCTCGCCTACATGTCGGAGGTCATCCCCCTCGCGCACCGGCTCGGGCTGGCTGTCGCGCAGAAGAACACCGCCGAGCTCGGGGCGTCCGGCCCTGAGCTCGGCTTCGACTTCGCCGTCGCCGAGGAGTGCGAGCTCCACGACGAGTGCGCCGACTACCGCTACCCGGGGCGCGTCCTCGAGATCGAGTACGACGACACGGGCGTCGTCGAGCGCGACGGCATCACGCGGACCGCGTTCGAATGGGCGTGCGCCCGTCGCGCGGGCGACCATCCGATCACCCTCCGCGACCGCGACGCGACCCCGCGCGGCGACCCCGCGCACGTGTTCGCGCACTGCTGAGGCCCGGTTACCGCCGCCGAGTCATCGCTGTCAAGCCCATGCGCCGCTGCCGCCGTCGCCCCTAGGTTTGCATCAGCGGCGCACATCCGCGCACCGCTTTGAGAAGGGAGCAGTCATGGGCTTCATCGCATTCCTCATCCTCGGCCTCATCGCCGGAGCCATCGCGAAGGCCATCCTGCCGGGCAACCAGGGCGGCGGCTGGATCGCCACCCTCATCCTCGGCGTGGTCGGAGCCTTGCTCGGCGGATGGATCGGAACGGCCCTCTTCGGAGTGGGTGTCGACCAGTTCTGGGATCTCGGCAGCTGGCTGCTCGCGATCGGCGGAGCGATCATCGTCCTCCTCATCTGGGGACTCATCACGGGTCGACGCAAGACGAACTGAGTGTGAGCGTGCACGGCATGTGAGCGTGCCGGGAATCGAGCGGCACAGGTGGCCGGCGCGTCGGGGGATGCGCCGGCCATCGCCGTGTCAGCGGCGCGGCTCGAAGGCGAGCGGCTCCTCGCGGATGCGGACGCGAGCCGACTCGACCGCGCCGCGGACGACGATGTCGCGCCCCAGGGTGCTCGCGACGAGCTCGGGCACGGGCGGGTAGAACTCCTCCGCGAGCACCGTCCGCGCACGCGCGAGGACCGGCTCGACGGCCTCCGCGATCGCGCCGGCGATCACGACCCGCTCGATGTCGAGGAGACTCGCGAGGACGAGCGCGACCCGCGCGATGCGGTCGCCGAGCCGATCGAGGATGCCCGCGGCGAGCGCGTCGCCGTCGGCGGCGGCGCGGAAGACGTCGCGCGCCGTGATCTCGTCGACGGGCAGCTCGGCCAGGGCGCTCCGCTCACCGTGCGCGAGGGCGTCCTGCGCCCACATACGGGCGAGCGCGCCGACGCCGTCGGGGCTCCCCGCTCCCTCCACGATGTCGAGGAAGCGCATCTCGCCCGCTCCGCCGCGCGCTCCGCGCAGCAGCCGGCCGTCGACGATGACGCCCGCGCCGAGGCGCTCCCCCGAGAGCAGCGTCGCGACGTTCGCCGTGTGGGCCTGACCGTCGTGGCTCTGCTCGGCGACCGCCGCGAGGTTGGCGTCGTTCTCGACGACCACGGACGGGCCGGGGAGCGCGTCCGCGAAGCCCGGGTTCATCGTCTTCCAGTAGTCCCGATCTCCCGCGGGCGAGCGCCCGTCGGCGTCGACGGGCGCCGGAACGCCGACGAGCAGATCGTCACGCCGGGCCCCCGCCGCCGCGAGGGCCTCGTCGAGCAGGCGCACGGCGAGCGCGCGGCGCTCGTCCGCCGCCTCGGCGCGACTGCGCTCGGCCGCGGAACCGGGGCGGCGGTCGACGGCGGGAGCGTCGGCGCCGACCTCGCCGAGCGCCTTCCCGCGGAGGTCGGCGACGATCGCGGTGAAGCGGTGCTCGCCCGCGTCGATGCCGGCGACGACCCCCGCCTCGTCGCGCAGACGGTAGCGCCGCGCCGGGCGCCCCTTGCTCGTCAGGCCGGCGGCCCGGCTGTCCTCGAGCTCGACGAGCCATCCGGCCTCGACGAGGTCGTCGCACACGCCGAGCACCGTCGCGCGGGTGAGCGATGTCTCCGCCATCACCTCGGCCGCCGTGAACTCCGCGACGCGCAGGGCGAAGCGCACCACCGCGCCGGAGTTCATCCGGCGCAGCACCTGGGGCGAGTTCGCCGTGCCGTGAGCCATGTCCTCGACCTTACTGGGGGTCTTGACGCCGCCCGACTGGCGGTGAGAGAGTGTCCCCGTTATATTCGCAGTCTAGATTTACTCGCTGAATAAATCGAGACGCAGGAGAGGACGACGATGTCTTTGGGACTGAGAAGAGCGACGAGGGTCGCCGCGGCCGGGATCGGCGTCGCCGTGACCGCGTCGCTGCTCGCCGGCTGCTCCGCCGGCGGACGGGAGACCGTCCACTTCACGTTCAGCAAGCGCGAGGCGATCTCGTTCATGACCGAGGTGGTCGACGAGTTCAACGCGTCACAGGACGAGTACGAGGTGGTCATGGACACGTCGGGCCCCGACGTCATCGCGGCGAGCTTCGTCCGCGGCAATCCGCCCGACCTCATGCTCGCGAACTACAACCAGGAGGTCGCGCGCTTCGTGCAGCGCTGCGCGCTCACGGACCTGTCCGAGACCGAGGCGGCCGCCGACATCCGCCCCGAGATGCAGCCCCTCCTCGACCAGTACGGCGTCTGCGAGGGCCGCACGACCGCGCTCCCGTACTCGGTGATGGCCGCATCGGTCATCTACAACAAGGAGATCTTCGCGGAGCACGACCTTGAGGTCCCGCAGACGTGGAGCGAGCTCATCGAGGTCTGCGACACCCTGCAGGCCGCGGGCGTCGCGCCGTTCTACGCGACCTTCGCGGATGCCTGGACGGCGAACCAGGGATGGTTCGACTACGCGATCGGCGGATCCCTCGACGTGCTCGACTTCTACGACCAGCTCGCCGCGCAGGGCACCGACGTCGGCCCGGATTCGCCGGTGTCCTTCCAGAAGGACTTCCTCGAGCCGATCGAGAAGATGCAGCTCCTCGCGAGCGCCTACACGCAGCAGAACGCGAGCAGCCGCGGCTACGACGCGGGCAACGTCGCCTTCGCGAACGGCGAGGGCGCGATGTACCTGCAGGGACCGTGGGCCTTCAGCGAGATCGCGAAGACGAACCCCGACCTCGAGCTGGGCACCTTCCCGCTCCCGATGACCGAGGACCCGGCCGACCTCAAGGTGCGCGTCAACATGGACCTCGTCACGATGATCCCCGAGGAGGCGGAGAACAAGGAGGGCGCGCTCGCGTTCCTCGAGCACCTCTTCCAGCCCGAGCTCATCCAGGAGTACAACGAGTCGCAGCTCGGCTTCGTGCCGACGACGACCGGCGACGACCCGAGCGACCCCCGCGTCGAGGGGATGATCGGCTACTACAACGAGGGCGCGGTCTACCAGGGCCCCGGCGTCCTGAACCCGCGGGCCATCCCGACCGAGAACTACGCGCAGTCGCTCGTCCTCGGCGCGGACGCCTCCTCGGTCCTGCAGACCATGGACGCCGACTGGGCCCGCCTCGCCTTCCGCCAGCCGGCGGTCTCGACCGAGGAGACGGCAGAATGAGCACCACCACGACGATCGTGACCGGCGGCGACCGCCGCGTGCGCCGCAGCCGCAAGCGGGTCGAGCCGATCTACTACCTCTTCCTGCTGCCGTCGCTGCTGCTGTTCACGCTCGCGATCACGCTTCCCGGCGTCATCGGCATCGTCTTCAGCTTCACCGACTCCATCGGCCTCGGCGACTGGAAGTTCATCGGCTTCACCAACTACATCGCGG
Source organism: Microbacterium barkeri (assembly GCF_027921765.1). Classification (GTDB taxonomy): domain Bacteria; phylum Actinomycetota; class Actinomycetes; order Actinomycetales; family Microbacteriaceae; genus Microbacterium; species Microbacterium barkeri. The sequence goes on along the minus strand of NZ_BSEJ01000008.1, from coordinate 26,162 downwards.
CCTTCAGCGACCCGGCCATCCTCTCGAGTTTCCTGTTCACCTTCGGGTTCTCGCTCGTGACGGTCGTCGTCGTGAACGTGATCGCGTTCCTCCTCGCGGTGGGGCTCACGGCGCGCATCCGCTTCAAGATGGGGCTCCGCGCGATCTTCGTCATCCCGATGGTCGTGTCGGGCATCATCATCGCGTACGTCTTCCAGTTCCTGTTCCAGAACTCGCTGCCCGGCGCCGGCGCCGCGCTCGGCATCCCGTTCCTCGAGGAGAGCATCCTCGCGAACCCCGACCTCGCCTGGCTCGGCATCGTCATCGTGACCGCGTGGCAGTCGATCCCCGGCACGCTCCTCATCTACATCGCGGGGCTTCTGTCGATCCCCGGCGAGGTCTACGAGGCCGCCGACATCGACGGCGCGTCCAAGCCGCAGCAGCTGCTGCGGATCACGCTCCCCCTCGTCGCGGGCTACGTCGTCATCAACGTCATCCTCGGCTTCAAGAACTTCCTGAACTCGTACGACATCGTGGTCGGCCTCACGAACGGCGGCCCCGGCACCTCCACCCGCACGATCGCGATGACGATCATCCGCGGCTTCCAGACGGGCGACTACGCCTACCAGATGGCGACAGCGACGCTGTTCTTCATCATCACCGTCATCATCGCCGTCCTGCAGCTGTCGGTGACGCGCGGAAGGAGCGCACTCTGATGTCCACGCACACCGCCCCCACCGGCAGCACGAGAGCCATCGTCACGAGCGCCGCCGGCAAGGCCCCGCGCTTCCGCATGGAGCGCGTGAACTGGTCGGCCACCGTCATCCTGTTCCTGTGCGCGATCACCGTGCTCCTGCCCCTCTACGTCACCGTCTCGATGGCGTTCAAGACGAGCTCGCAGGCGGTCGACGGCAACGCGTTCTCGCTGCCGATGCCGTTCAGCATCCAGGGGTTCATCGACGCCTGGCAGCTCACGAAGTTCCCGGTCGGCTTCGCGATGTCGCTCATCGTGACCGCGGGCACCGTCGTCGCGACGATCATCCTCGCGGCGTTCGCGTCCTACGCGATCGTCCGCAACTGGGATCGGAAGCTGTTCCGATGGTCGTTCTTCTACCTGCTCGCGGCCATGTTCATCCCGTTCCCCGTCGTCGCCCTCCCGCAGATCCAGCTCACGGGCCGGGTCGGCCTCGACAACCCGCTCGGGGTCATCCTGCTCGCGACGATGTTCCAGCTGAGCTTCAGCGTGCTGCTGTTCACCGCGTTCCTGCGGTCGATCCCGCTCGAGCTCGAGGAGAGCGCGCGCATCGACGGCGCCTCGACGTGGCAGACGTTCTGGAAGCTCATCGTCCCGCTCCTCGCCCCGATGAGCGCCACGGTCGGCATCTTCGCGTTCCTCTACGCGTGGAACGACTTCATGATGCCGTCGCTCATCATCTCCGACGCGAACCTGCAGACGCTGCCGGTACGCCAGAACCTGTTCCAGACGCAGTTCAGCAGCAACTACAACGTCGCGTTCGCGTCGTACCTCATGGCGATGGCGCCCGCGATCATCGCCTACCTGTTCGCGCAGCGCTGGGTCATGGAGGGCGTCACGCAGGGCGCCGTCAAGGGCTGAGCGCCGAACCGTCCACGGGCGGATGAGCGGGCCGCGCCCGCTCATCCGCCCCTTGCTCCCAGGGGGGATCCCACGTCATGTCAGAGCAGATCGCGCCCGCCGGCGCCGACTGGTGGCGCCAGGCCGCCGTCTACCAGATCTACCCGCGGTCGTTCGCCGACGCGAACGGCGACGGGATCGGCGACCTCCGCGGCATCGTCTCGCGCGTGCCGTATCTCCGCGCGCTCGGGGTCGACGCCGTGTGGCTGAGCCCGTTCTATCCGTCGGCGCTCGCGGACGGCGGATACGACGTGGCCGACTACCGCGACGTCGACCCGCGCATCGGCACGCTCGCCGAGTTCGACGAGATGGTCGCTGCGCTGCACGAGGCCGGCATCCGCGTCGTCGTCGACATCGTGCCGAACCACTCGTCCGACCAGCACGCGTGGTTCCGCGAGGCCCTGGCCGCGCCGAAGGGCTCGCCTGCGCGCGACCGCTACATCTTCCGCGACGGTCTCGGCGAGAACGGCGAGCTCCCGCCCGCCGACTGGCCGTCGGTGTTCGGCGGATCCGCATGGGAGCCGGTCGGCCACGGCCAGTGGTACCTCCACACGTTCGCGAGGGAGCAGCCCGACTTCAACTGGGACAACGCGGAGGTGCGCGAGGACTTCCTCACGACGCTGCGCTTCTGGTCGGATCGCGGCGTCGACGGCTTCCGCATCGACGTCGCGCACCTGCTCGTGAAGGAGCTCGCCGATCCGCTGCCCTCGCAGGCGGAGCTCGACGCCCTCGACCGCGATTCGGGGCGCCATCCGCTGCTCGACCGCGACGAGGTGCACGAGGTCTATGCGCAGTGGCGCGCGGTCTTCGACGAGTACGACCCGCCGCGCACGGCGGTCGCCGAGGCGTGGGTCGACTCGCCCGCGCGCCGCGCGCGCTACGCCTCCCCCGCCGGCCTCGGCCAGGCGTTCAACTTCGACCTGCTCACGGCCGACTTCGACGCCGGCGCCTTCCGCCGCATCGTGGCCGACAACCTCGCGCAGTCCGCGGCCACGGGCTCGTCGTCGACGTGGGTCCTCTCGAACCACGACGTGACGCGCCACGCGACGCGCTACGGCCTGCCTCCGCTGAACGGACGCCGCGTCAAGCAGGGCGTCGAGTGGATGCTCGCGGGCGCGCCAGCCGACGGCGTCGACCTCGCGCTCGGGCTGCGTCGTGCGCGCGCCGCCACGCTCTTCCTGCTCGCCCTCCCCGGCAGCGCGTACCTCTATCAGGGCGAGGAGCTCGGGCTGCACGAGGTCGGCGACATCCCCGCCGAGCAGCGGCAGGATCCCGCGTACCACCGGTCCGTCGGACAGCCGGCCTGGAGCTACGACGGGCTCGGGCGCGACGGATGCCGCGTGCCGCTCCCCTGGGCACGCTCGGGCTCATCGTTCGGGTTCGGCTCCGACGGCGCGCATCTGCCGCAGCCGGCCTGGTTCGGCGACGTCTCCGTCGAGGCGCAGGAGGGCGATCCCGCCTCGACCCTCAGCCTGTACCGCGCGGCCCTGAGACTGCGCCGCGAGCTCCAGTCGGACGAGACGCTCGCATGGCACGATGAGCTCGGACGAGACGATGTGCTCGCCTTCTCCCGCCCCGGCGGGTGGGTGAGCGTGACCAACTTCGGCGACGCTCCCGTCGCCCTTCCCGACGGGGAGGTCGTCCTCGCGAGCGCACCGCTCGACGGCGACCTCCTCCCCGGCGCGGCGACAGCCTGGCTGACCCGCGCATGACCCGCCATCCGCACACCGCACGACCCGCCATCCGCACCGCATTGAGGAGAGACATCCCTTGACCACGCTCACCGCGACATCCGAACCCACCCTCCTCGGCGAGGCCGACTGGTGGCGCCAGGCCGCCGTGTACCAGATCTACCCCCGCTCCTTCGCGGACGCGAACGGCGACGGCATCGGCGACCTGCGCGGCATCATCTCGCGCATCCCGTACCTGCGCGCCCTCGGGATCGATGCGGTGTGGCTCAGCCCGTTCTATCCGTCGGCCCTCGCCGACGGCGGCTACGACGTCGATGACTACCGCGACGTCGACCCGAAGATCGGGACCCTCGAGGAGTTCGACGAGATGGTCCGCGAGCTCCATGCCGCGGGCATCCGCCTCATCGTCGACCTCGTCCCGAACCACTCCTCCGACCGCCACGCGTGGTTCCAGGAGGCGCTGCGCTCGCCCAAGGGGTCGCCCGCGCGCGACCGCTACATCTTCCGCGACGGACGCGGCGAGAACGGCGAGCTGCCGCCCGCCGACTGGGAGAGCATCTTCGGCGGCCCGTCGTGGACGCGCGTCGAGGACGGGCAGTGGTACCTGCACCTCTTCGCGAAGGAGCAGCCCGACCTCAACTGGGACAACGAGGAGGTCCGCGCCGACTTCCGCACGACGCTGCGCTTCTGGGCCGACCGGGGCGTCGACGGGTTCCGCGTCGACGTCGCGCACGGCCTCGCCAAGCACCTCCCCGATGAGCTGCCCTCCAAGGAGGAGATGAAGGCGATCACCGAGCCCGGTCAGCACCCCCTGTGGGACCGCGACGAGGTGCACGACATCTACGCCGACTGGCGGAAGGTCTTCGACGAGTACGACCCGCCGCGCATCGCCGTCGCGGAGGCATGGGTCGAGACGTCGCGCCGCCCGCGGTACGCGAGCGCCGAGGGACTCGGCCAGGCGTTCAACTTCGACCTGCTGCAGGCCGACTTCGACGCCGCGCAGTTCCGGACGATCATCGCCGAGAACCTCGCCCTGTCGGCGGCGTCGGGCTCGTCGACGACGTGGGTGTTCTCGAACCACGACGTCGTCCGGCACGCGACCCGCTACGGCCTGCCGACGCCGACCGAGAAGGTCGAGACGTCGGAGATCATGGCCATCCCCAGCAAGGACTGGCTGCTCCGCGGCGCCCCCGAGGAGGAGCTCGACCGCGAGCTCGGCGTGCGCCGTGCACGCGCGGCGACGCTGCTCGAGTTCGCGCTTCCCGGCTCGGCGTACCTGTATCAGGGCGAGGAGCTCGGTCTGCACGAGGTCGGCGACATCCCCGACGAGGCGCGGCAGGACCCGTCGTTCTTCCGCAACAAGGGCGTCGAGGTGGGCCGCGACGGATGCCGCGTGCCGCTGCCCTGGACGACGAGCGGCTCGTCGTTCGGCTTCGGCCCGAACGGCGCGCACCTGCCCCAGCCGGCCTGGTTCGCCGAGGTCTCGGTCGAGGCGCAGGACGACGACCCCGCGTCGACGCTGAACCTCTACCGCGAGGCGCTCCGCCTGCGGCACGAGCTCCAGGCGGCGGAGGCGCTGACGTGGGATGAGAAGCTCACCACGGGCGACGTGCTGGCGTTCTCGCGCCCGGGCGGCTGGACGAGCGTCACGAACTTCGGCGACACCCCGGTTCCGCTGCCTGAGGGCGAGGTGCTCCTCTCGAGCTGGCCGCTCGAGGGCGACGAGCTCCCCGGCGCGACGACCGTCTGGCTCCAGCGCGGCTGACGCCGTCCCCCACGTGTCTCACTCGTCGCGGGTTCCGCCTCCGGATACCCGCGACGAGTGAGACACGCTTGCGTGGCCGCGGGTGTGCATGTCTCACGACACGCGGGAATACCCCGCCCATACCGACGGCGGTTGAGACACGCCCACCCCACCGGGCACACCATGTCTCACGCCACGCCGAAATACCCGGTCCATACCGACGGCAACCGAGACACGCCCACCCCACCGGGCACACCCCGGCCGACCCCGCGTCAGCGCTTGCGCCGGAACCACACCGTCGACAGCGGCGGCAGCACGACCTCCGCGTGCGCGGGCCATCCCTTGTGCTCGCCGGCGACCGCCGTGACCGCGCCGAGGTTGCCCACGCCAGAGCCGCCGTACGCCTCGGCGTCGGTGTTGAGGCACTCCTCCCACTCCCCGTCACCCGGGAAGCCGAGGCGGTAGCCGTGGTGCGGCATGGCCGCGAAGTTCGTCGCCGAGAGGATCTCGTCGTCCCCGCTGCGGCGCACGAACGCGAACACGTTCCCCGCCGCATCGTCGGCCTCGACCCACGCGAACGAGCCGGGGTCGGCGTCGGATCGCCAGATCGCGGGCGACTCGCGGTACCGCGCATTGATGTCGCGGAGCGCGTCACGCAGGCCTCGGTGCTCGGGGTGGTCGAGCAGCCACCAGTCGAGCTCGCGCGACTCGGCCCACTCCGCCTCCTGGCCGAACTCCGAGCCCATGAAGAGCATCTGCTTGCCGGGGTGGGCCCACATGAACGCGTAGTACGCGCGCAGCGTCGCGAGCTGACGCCAGCGGTCGCCGGGCATCTTGCGCAGCAGCGAGCCCTTGCCGTGCACGACCTCGTCGTGCGACAGCGGCAGGACGTAGTTCTCGCTCCACGCGTAGACCAGCGAGAAGGTCATCTCGCCGTGGTGGTACGCACGGTGGATGGGGTCGCGCTGCAGGTACTGCAGCGTGTCGTGCATCCATCCCATGTTCCACTTGAAGCCGAATCCGAGGCCGCCCGCGCTCGTCGGCTGCGTGACGCCGGGCCACGCGGTCGACTCCTCGGCGATCATCGAGATGCCCGGCACGCGCTTGTAGGCGGTCGCGTTCAGCTCCTGCAGGAACTGCACGGCCTCGAGGTTCTCGTGGCCGCCGTGGATGTTCGGGGTCCACTCCCCCGGCTCGCGCGCGTAGTCGAGGTAGAGCATCGATGCCACGCCGTCGACCCGGAGCCCGTCGGCGTGGAACTCCTCGAGCCAGTACAGCGCGTTGCCGTAGAGGAAGTTCCGCACCTCGCGGCGCCCGAAGTCGAAGATGTGCGACCCCCACTCCTTGTGCCATCCGCGCTGGGGGTTCGGGTCCTCGTAGAGCGGTGCGCCGTCGAACTGGACGAGCGCCCAGGGGTCGGTCGCGAAGTGGCCGGGCACCCAGTCGAGGATGACGCCGATGCCCGCCTGGTGCAGGCGGTCGATGAGCAGGCGCAGGCCGTCGGGATCGCCGAACCGGCTGTCGGGCGCGTAGTAGCCCGTCACGTGGTAGCCCCACGATCCGCCGAACGGATGCTGCATGACCGGCATGAGCTCGACGTGCGTGAAACCGAGGTCGGAGAGGTACGGCACGAGCTCGTCGGCCAGCTGCGCGTACGACCGGTCGCGGCGCCAGGAGGCGAGGTGCATCTCGTAGATCGACATCGGCGCGTCGACCTGGCCGCGCGACGCGCGCGCCGCCATCCACTCGTCGTCGCCCCACTCGTACGCCGAGTCGAACACGCGCGACGCGGTCTGCGGCGGCACCTCGGCCCATGCGGCCATCGGGTCGGCCTTCTCGCGCCACACGCCGTCGGCGCCGAGGATGACGTACTTGTAGGTCGTGCCGCTGCCGACGCCCGGCACGAACAGCTCCCAGATACCCGAGCTGCCGAGCTGGCGCATCGGGTGCTCGCGGCCATCCCAGCTGTTGAAGTCGGCCTTGAGGCGCACGGCGCGGGCGCGCGGCGCCCAGACCGCGAACGCCGTGCCGGTGACGTCGGGCGCGACGCCCAGGCCGTCGTAGCGGTGCACGTGCGCGCCGAGCACGGTCCACAACTGCTCGTGCCGCCCCTCGCCGATGAGGTGGAGGTCGACCTCGCCGAGCGTCGGCAGGAACCGGTACGGGTCGTCGCGCTCCATCGGCTCCGACCCCTCGTAGGCGACCTCGAGCCGATACGCCGGGACGTCGGCCACGGGCAGCACCCCGGCCCAGACGCCCTCGTGCTCGTGCGCGAGGTCGACCGCGGCCCATCCGTCGGGGTTCTTACGCGTCGGCGCGGGCAGGCGATAGCGCACCGTGACCGACTTCGCGAGCGGCTTCAGCACCCGGACCGTGACGCCGCCGTCGTGCGGGTGCGGCCCGAGGACGGCGTGCGGATCGCCGTGCTCGCCGTGGGCGATCTGCGCGAGGATCGCCGGATCGATGGGCAGGACGGATGGCGATGACGCGGTCATGACGCTCCCCTCGGGATGTCGGCGGCGGGGCTCGGCGCCGGCTCGGCGTGCGGGTCGCGCACGGCGAGGATGTGGGCCACCTCGTGGCCGGGATCGAGCCGCACGTACGCGTCGCGCCCCCACGTCCACTCGCTGCCGGTGATCTCGTCGCGGACGGCGAACACCTCGGGCAGGCCGGCCGCCGCGAGGTCGAGGTGGACCATCGTCTCGCGCGTCCCGTGCGGATCGAGGTTGATGACGACGATGACCGTGTCGCCCTGGCGATCGGACTTCGAGAAGCAGAGCACGTGGTCATCGTCCGTCCAGTGGATGACGAGGCTGCGCAGCTGCTGGAGGGCGGGGTGCGCCCGACGGATCTCGTTGAGCCGCGTGAGGTACGGCGCGAGCGTGCGCCCCTCGCGCTCCGCGCCCTCCCAGTCGCGGATGCGGATCTGGTACTTCTCGCTGTCGAGGTACTCCTCGCTGCCGGGCTTGACCGCGACGTGCTCGAAGAGCTCGTAGCCCGCGTACACGCCCCACGAGGGCGAGCCCGTCGCGGCGAGCGCCGCCCGCAGGCGGAACGCCGCGGGGCCGCCGTACTGGAGGAACCCGTGGAGGATGTCGGGGGTGTTCACGAAGAAGTTCGGCCGCATGAGGTGGTCGCTCTCGGTCGCGACCTCGCGCAGGTAGTCCTCGATCTCGCCCTTCGCGGTGCGCCACGTGAAGTACGTGTACGACTGATGGAAGCCGACCGCGCCGAGCGTGTGCATCATCGCGGGGCGCGTGAACGCCTCCGAGAGGAAGAGCACGTCGGGGTCGGTGCGGCGGATCTCGCCGAGGAGCTTCTCCCAGAACTGCACGGTCTTCGTGTGCGGGTTGTCCACGCGGAAGATCCGCACGCCGTGACTCATCCACAGCCGGACGACGCGCAGCACCTCGGCGTAGATGCCGTCGAAGTCGTTGTCGAAGTTGATCGGGTAGATGTCCTGGTACTTCTTGGGCGGGTTCTCCGCGTACGCGATCGACCCGTCGGCCCGCGTCGTGAAGAACTCCGGATGCTCCTTCACCCACGGATGGTCGGGGGCGGCCTGGAGCGCGAGGTCGAGCGCGACCTCGAGGCCGAGCTTGTTCGCCTTCTTCACGAACGCGTCGAAGTCGGCGAAGGTCCCGAGATCGGGGTGGATGGCGTCGTGCCCGCCGTCCTTCGAGCCGATCGCCCACGGCGATCCGACGTCGTCCGGCCCGGGCGTGAGCGTGTTGTTCGGCCCCTTGCGGTTGATCTCGCCGATCGGATGGATGGGCGGCAGGTACAGCACGTCGAAGCCCATCGCGGCCACCGCGGGAAGGCGCTTGGCCGCGGTCTTGAACGTGCCGCTGACGACCTTCCCGGTCTTCCTGTCGACCTTCGCGCCCTCGGAGCGGGGGAAGAACTCGTACCAGCTGCCGAAGAGGGCGCGCGGGCGGTCGGCGTAAAGGGGGTAGGGCCCCGCGACCGTCAGCAGGTCGCGAAGCGGATGGGCGCGGAACAGCGCGAGCACCTCCTCGCTCGCGAGCTGGGCCATCCGCGCCTCCGCCGGCCGCGACGCATCCGTCGCGGCCTCGAGCGCGCCCTGCAGCACCTCGCGCTCGGCGGCCGACAGCGCCGCCGCGTCGATGCGCTCGAGCAGCAGCCGCCCCTCGAGGAACATGAGGTCGACGTCGACGCCGGCGGCGATCTTCACGCTCGCCGCGTGCTCCCACGTCGCGAGCGGGTCGGACCATCCGTGCACCTCGAACGTCCACGCGCCCTCGACGTCGGGGGTGACCCACGCCTCGTAGCGGTCGGTGCCCTTCGCGATCTCGCGCATGCGGACTGGCGGGCGCCGGGCGCCATCCGGATCGATCAGCACCACCTCGGCGCCGAGACGGTCATGGCCTTCGCGGAAGACCGTCGCGCGCACGGGAAGGGGCTCGCCCCGAGTCGCCTTCGCCGGCAGCTCGCCGCCCTCGATGAGCGGATGGACGTCGATCACGGGAATGCGTCCGACCATGGCACCCAACCTAGCCATCCGGAGCACCCGGCGACTACCCGCGTTCCCGCGCGTGTCGACGGTGTCCGGAGAGTTCCCGATCGCGTTCGGTCGACACGGTAGAGTGCGCCGCTCAGTCCGCGGAGCGGCGGCCGGTCCGCGCGGTCGCCTGCTCGAGGCGGTCGACGACGCGCACGAGGCCGTCGTCGCCGCCGACGTTGCCGGCGAACACCACGTAGGGCAGCCCCGGCGCACGGCCGTCGACGGGGCGCCACACGGAGACGATGCCGGGCAGCACCGTGCCCACGACCTCGGCGCGGCTCATCCCGAGCGCCTCGGTCGCGACATCGGACGACGTGATGCCTCCCTTCGCGACGAGGAAGGCGGGCTGCCGGCGCGCGAGCACCTCGCGCACGACGTCGACGACCGCGGCGCTCACCTCGCGGGCGATCGCGAGGCTGCCCTCGGCGTCGGCGTCGCGCCGCAGGGCGCGGCTCGTCCGGAAGACGACCGTGCCGCGCTCGAGCGCCGCGACGATCGCATCGGCGAGGGCGCGACGGTGCGCGGCGTCCGACGGGCGCGCCGCGTCGAGCTCGACGATCGGCAGCTCGCGGTCCGCGACCAGCCGCTCGAGCTGGCGGGTCGTCATCGCGACGTGCGAGCCGACCACCACGAGCCCGCCTGGTGCGCCGCCCTCCGGCGCCGCGAGCTCGTGGTCCGCCACGGGGCTGCTCGCGCGCTGGCCGAGCCGCGCCCGCACGAAGGACGGCCCTGACCGGTAGACGAGCCTCCGGCCGTCCGCCTCCGCGCTCTGCACCGCCTCCGCCACGACGCGCAGGTCGGCGTCGTGCTCGGCGTCGACGGCCACGACCCGCCCGTCCCGCGCCTCGTCGAGGATGGCGCGCACGCGATCCGGCCCGCCCTCGCGGATGTCGGACAGGCGGATCTGCGCGACGTCGGATGCGCGCACGCGCCCGCCCGTCTGCTCCTCGACCCAGCGCGGCAGCGCCGACTCGCGGAAGCCGAACGTCGCGTCGCGCGCGAACTCGGTCTCGCCGACGGGCGTGCGCGTGCCGTCGGGGCCGACGACGAGGTGCACGCCGTCGACCGTGATGCGCCCGGCGTCGATGTAGGCGGGGACGAGCAGCACGGCGTCGACGGGCCGCGGCTCGGAGGCCGCGAGCACGTCGGTCTCGAGCGGGAAGTGCCCGCGCAGGGTCGAGTCGCCGCGCGCCATGAACACGGGATCGACGCCGAGCTCGGCCGCGACTCCGCGAACGGCGGCGGCCACGCCGGCCACGCGCTCCGCGGCCTCGGCGGGTCCGAGGCTGCGGGTGTTGGTGAGGATGAAGAACCCCTCCCCGCCCTGATCGAACGCCCACCGCAGATCGTCGGGGTCCGTCCGCGTGAGGACGGGGACGCCGCGGATCGTCTGCGTGCCGGTGGGGTCGTCGTCGAGGACGATGACAGGGCGGGGCATGGGGTCCTCCTCAGTGGGCCGGGGTCTGCGCGGGCGCGTCGTCGAGCAGGTCGTCGGCCTTCGCGCGGAAGAAGCGCGTGCCGAGCATCATGGCGGCAGCGAGGAACGCGAACACCCCGAGCGAGACCACGCCCCAGGCGCCGCTCTCGGTCGGCATCGCCTCGTTGAAGGCCGTGCGCATGAGCGGGGCGACGAAGCCGCCGAGGTTGCCGAGGGAGTTGATGAGGCCGATGCCGGCCGCGGCCGCGGTGCCGGTGAGGAACGCCGTCGGGAAGGACCACGTGATCGGGCCCACCGAGAGGAAGCTCGCGACCGCGACGGTGATGAAGAGGATGCCGAGGAGCGGCTGGTCCGTCGCCCCCGCCCACGCGGATCCGACGATGAACGCCCCCGTGAGGACGTAGAACGTGGCGCCCCAGTTGCGACGGCGCCTCACCGTGTCCGCCTTGTTGCCGAAGTAGTAGCAGGCGAACAGGCCCACGAGCCACGGGATCGCCGTGACGAGGCCGACCTGCCATCCGACGTCCTGGCCCAGGAGCCCGGCCACCTGCTGCGGCAGGTAGAAGGTGGTGCCGTACACCGCGATCTGCAGGCAGAAGTAGATGACCGTGAAGTACCAGACCTTCCAGTTGGCCATCGCGCGCCAGATGCCGGTCGGGCCGTCCTCCTGGCGCACGGCGTCCTCACGCGCCATCACGTCGATCAGGGCGCGCTTCTCGTCGTCGTTCAGCCACTTGGCCTTCTGCGGCGTGTCGATGAGCAGGAAGATCGCCGCCACACCGGCGATGACCGCGAGCATGCCCTCGCTGAAGAACATCACCTGCCAGCCCGCCCACGGCGTGTACTGGTCACCGAAGCTGATCAGGCCGCCGGAGAGCGGAGCGCCGAGCATCTGCGAGAACGGCTGAGCGAGGTAGAAGATCGCGAACATGCGCACGCGCACCTTGTTCGGGAACCACTCGGCCAGGAACATGATGACGCCGGGGAAGAGCCCGGCCTCGGTGACGCCGAGCAGGAACCGCAGGATGATGAACATCGTGTCGTTCGTCGTGAACGCGAACGCCGCCGCGACGAGGCCCCACGTGATCGCGATCCGCGCGAGCCACCAGCGGGCGCCGAACCTCTTGAGCGCGAGGTTCGACGGGATCTCGAAGATCGCGTAGCCGATGAAGAAGATGCCGGCGCCGAGCGCGAACGCTCCCGCGGAGATGCCGCGGTCGGTCTGCAGCGCGGCCTCGGCGAAGCCGACGTTGGTGCGGTCGAGGAACGCGACGAAGTACAGGATGACGAGCATCGGCATGAGGTGCCGGGTCGCCTTGCGGACGGCGCTGGCGAGCGGCTCCGTCCTCAGGGTGGCGGTGTCAGCCATAGATGGACTCTCCTTCGAGCATGGCTACGGACGGGTTGAGGGGTGTCGGGTCGAGGTTGTCGGTGCGGGTCAGACCGCGAGGATCTGCCAGATCCCGATGCCGACGAGGACGATGCCGAGGGCGAGGAACGCCAGGCGGGACTTGCTCCAGCTGCCGGTGGTCATGGAGGACTCCTCAGTGCATGTAGGTGCCGCCGTCGATGTTCAGGGTCTGGCCCGTCACATAGCCGGCGTCTTCGCTGATCAGGTAGGCGACGCCCGCGGCGATGTCGCGAGGGGAGCCGATGCGGGGCAGCACGCCGTCGGCGGCCATGGCCGTCTTCCGCTCCTCGGTGAGGGTGCCGCCCATGATGTCGGTGTCGATGGGGCCAGGGGCGATCGCGTTCACGGTCACGCCGAGACGGCCGAGCTCGCGCGCGACCGATCGGGTGAAGCCGATGACCCCGGCCTTGGCCGCGGAGTACGCGGTCTTCGAGAACGTGCCGCCGCCGCGTTGTGCCGAGATCGACGACATGCTCACGATGCGGCCGAGCCCGTTCGCGGTCATCGTCTCCGCGGCCCGCCGTGTGGCGTAGTGCACGCCGTTGAGGTTGATCGCGATGACGCGGTTCCACTCCTCGGGCGTGACCTCGAGGTACGGATCCGGCGACGAGACGCCCGCGAGGTTCACGAGCGCGACGAGCGTCGGCAGCCGCGGCTCGAGCGCATCGAAGGCGGCGCGCACTTGCGCCTCGTCGGCGACGTCGGCCCCGGCTCCCGCGGCCGTGACGCCGTGCTGCTCGGCGATCTCGTCGGCGACGCCCTGCGCGGCCGCCTCGTCGAGGTCGATGATGCCGATGCTCCAGCCCCGCTCGGCGAGGTAGTGCGCCGTGGCGCGGCCGATGCCGCGCGGCGACGCCGCGCCGGTCAGGATCACGGTGCGCTCGGCCGGGAACGCGCTCATCGGACGACCTCCGAGGCCGGCGCCGCGGGTTCGATCGGGGCGGGGCCCAGCTCGTCGAGCAGCTTCTGCATCGCGACGTACGCCCTGTTGCGGTAGGCCACCAGCTCGGGCGTGCGCTCGGCGGGGACGTCGAGGAATCCCCCGCCCGACTTCGTGCCGAGCTTGCCGGCGTCGACGAGCTCCTGCAGGGCGGCCGGGGTGGCGAAGCGCTCGGGCCACCGGGTCTGCAGCGACTCGTAGCAGAAGGCGTAGACGTCGAGCCCGGCCATGTCGGCGATCGCGAACGGGCCGAAGAACGGAAGGCGGAAGCCGAACGTCGTGCGCACGATCGTGTCGACGTCGGAGGCCGACGCGACGCCCTCCTCGACGAGCTGCGACGCCTCGGCGAACAGCGCGTACTGGAGGCGGTTGAGCACGAAGCCCGTCGAGTCCTTCACGCGCGCGGTCTGCTTGCCCGTGGCCCGCACGACCTCCTCGACGAACGGCAGGATGGCCTCGTCGGTGCCCTCGTGGGGGATGATCTCGACACCCGGGATGAACGGAGCGGGGTTCGAGAAGTGCACCCCGAGGAAGCGCTCGGGATGCTCCACGGCGGTCGCGAGCGACGCGATCAGGATCGTCGACGTGTTGGATCCGATGACGGCGTCGGGCCGGGCCGCGGCGGAGATGCGGGACAGGGTGGCGTGCTTGATCTCGATCTTCTCGGGCACGGCCTCCTCGATGAGGTCGGCGCCCGCCACGGCCTCCTCGATGGATGCGGCGGCCGTGAGGCGCGCCTGGATCCGCTCGACGGCGTCCGCCGGGAACAGTCCGTCTGCGACGAACTGCCCGGCCTCGGTGAGGAGGCGCTCGAGGTTGGCGGCGGCGATCTCCGCCGAGACGTCGGCGATGCGGACGTCGTAGCCGGCGAGCGCGAGCACCTGGGCGATGCCGCCGCCCATGTAGCCCGATCCGACGATGGCGATGGTGGTCACTGCTGACGCTCCTTGATGTTGCGGGGGATGAGGGTGCGGAGGTATCGCGCGTTCGTGGCGCAGACGCCGAGCGAGTCGCCGCCGTACTGCTCCATGAGGAAGATGCCGCGGAAGCCGATCTCGTTGATGGCCTCGCGCACGACCTGGCGGTAGTTGATGAGGCCGAGCTCCATGCTCGTCGGGACCGACGTGGCCCACGATCCGTCGCCCGCCTCGTCGCGCGTGTAGTTCTTGACGTGCCAGTAGTTCGTGTACGGAAGCGTCTTGGCGAACATCTCGCGCCAGTCCTCGATGGGGCGATGCAGGCGGATGAGGTTCGCGATGTCGGGATTGATGCCGACGTTGTCGAGGCCGATGTCCTCGATGAGCCGGACGGCGCTGTCGGCTGTGCCGACGTAGGTGTCCTCGTACATCTCGAGCGACATCTGCAGGCCGACCTCGGCCGCGTGCCGGCCCAGCTCCCGCAGACGCGACACGGCCGCCTTCCAGACCTCCGGGTCATCCGGGTCCTTCGGGCCCTGCGCGGTCCAGAACCACAGCGCATCCCGCTGGGCCTCGCTGAAGGGCTGGTGGAGGCCGGTCGAGAAGACGTCCATGCCCCACTCGGCCGCGGCGTCGATCGTGCGGTGGGCGTACGCGAGGTTCTCGTCCTCGCGCCCCGGCCAGATCACGCTCCGGCGCTGCAGGTGCACGCTGGGGATGCGCACGCCGTGCGATCGGGCGATCGCGAGGAGCTCGTCGCGGCGGCTCGCCTCGAGATCGGCGGGGCGCACGTGACTGTCGGCGAGCTCGGCGAGGTCGAAGCCGACCTCCTCGATCTGCTCGAACATGTCGTCCCACACCTCGGGGGCCGCGTCGTGCAGGGCCGTGCCGTCGCGCCCCACCGTGGGGAACCCGTGCAGGCAGGTCGCGATCGGCCATCCCTCGCGGGTGTACTCGTATGCAGTCGCCATGTGGTGTGCTCCGTTGCGTTCTCGCGCCATCGGCGGCGCATCATCGATCCTATAGGATCTTTGCTAGGACGCGTCAAGGGCGGATCCGAGGATCCGAGGGATCAGCGGAGACCCCGCCGTCAGACGCGGCGGCTGCGCGACCGTGCGCGCGGGATCAGCGGTCGGTGTCGCGCAGGGAGCGCGCCCGCACCTTCTCGAGGTGCGCGCGCATGCAGGCGACGGCCGCCTCGGCGTCGCCGCGCTCGACCGCGTCGAGGATCGTCTCGTGCTCGGCGACCGCCTCGCGGACGTCGTCGGGCCCGCCCATGACGGCCTGGCGCATCCGATGCGTCAGGGCGCCGAGCCCGTCGTGCATCTCCAGCAGGTAGTGATTCCCGTTCGCGAGGAACAGCTGCCGATGGAACTCGCCGTCCGCGGCGAAATAGGCCTTCGTCACCTCGAGCGGCACGCCCGCGTCGTCGTGGGCGGCGATGACCGCCTCGGCCGCGTCGACGTGCCCCGCGTGCGCTGCGCGCAGCGCGGTCACCGCGGCAGCGCCTCCCCTGACGGCGCCGCCGGCGGCGGCCGTCTCGATGACCAGGCGCGCGTCGAACAGCTGCTCGAGCTCCTCGGGCGCGAGCGGAGGAGCCACGCGGTAGCCGCGCAGCGCCTCACGGGTCACGAGGCCGGTGCGCTCCAGCTGGACCATCGCCTCCCGCACGGGCGTCGGCGACACGTCGAGAAGGCGGGCCATCGAGTCGATCGACAGGCGGGCACCCGGCTCGACCTCGCCGGTCAGCAGCATCTCGAGGATCAGATCGTAGACACGGTCTCGCAGACCGCGCCGCTCGATCTCGACGACGCGTCCCAGCGGCAGACTGCTCACGCGTGCTCCTCCTCGGCGCTCACTCCGTTCCCGGCCGCCGGACCCCGTCGCTCTGGGCGAGGGATCCCGCTTCGTCGAGAATACGGCCGAACGCCTCGGGATCATGTGCGAAGCGACCGAGGAAGAGCCCGTCGACGGCCGCGCCGATGCGCGAGAGCAGCCCCGGCCCGGCGCTGCCGCCGTAGAGGACGGCCGAATCGGCGGCCATCCCCATCGCCCGCAGCGCCGCGCGCAGCTCCGCGCACACGACGCGGATGTGCTCGTCGGGCGCCGGCTCCGGCGCTCCGATCGCCCAGACCGGCTCGTATGCCACGAGCACCCGCCCGTCGCGTCCTGCGGCGAGCGCGGGGGCGAGCGACGCCTGGAGCTGCCGCACGGCCGCACGCGCCGCATCCGGCGGTGACCCCTCGCTCTCCTCCCCGACGCACACGAGCGGCGTCAACCCCGCGGCGAGGATGGCGTCCGTCTTCCGCGCGACGGTCTCGTCGGTCTCGCCGAAGTGGCGACGCCGCTCGGCATGGCCGACCTCGACGAGGCTCACCCCGAACTCGGCGAGCTGCCGCGGCGACACCTCCCCCGTGAACGCGCCGTCGTCCCAGTGCGCGTCCTGCGCGCCGACGCGCAGCGGCCCGTCGGCGGCGACCGCCCCGACCTCCGCGATCGACAGGAAGCCCGGGATCGCGAACGGCTCGACCGCCCCCGAGCGCACCGCGGGATGCGCTCGGCTCAGCTCATCCACGGCGCGGGCCCAGGTCATCGTGCGCTCGCGACCGAAGTAGGCCTTCAGGCTCGCGCCGACGACGAAGCGCGCCACGGTTCAGTCGCCCTCGTACGCGCAGATGTCGTTGACCTTGTCGTTCGACGCGCTGGACGGGTCGAACGTGTACGTCAGCCACTCCGCGGCGAGACGGCGCGCCAGCTCGATGCCCACCACGCGCTGGCCCATGCAGAGCACCTGCGCGTTGTTCGACAGGATCGAGCGCTCGACCGAGAACGAGTCGTGCGCGGTCACGGCGCGGATGCCCTTGACCTTGTTGGCGGCGATCGCGACACCGAGCCCCGTGCCGCAGATCAGGATGGCCCGGTCGGCTTCGCCGCGCGCGATGCGCTCGGCCGCCTCGATCGCGATCCGGGGGTAGGACGTGTGCCCGTCGGCGTCGACGCCGACGTCGGCGACGCTCTCGACGAGGTCGCTCGCCTCGAGGTCGCCCTTGAGGATCTCCTTGTACTGGTAGCCGGCGTCGTCGCAGCCGACGATGAGGCGCAGGGCCATGGTCACTCCTTCGGTCTCGTGGGGATCACGTCGTCGCGGGTGCGTCGACGAAGGCGCGGTGGACGGTGCGGCAGACGAGGGCGAACGACACCGCGCCCGGGTCGGGCGTGCCGATCGACTTCTCGCCGTGCGAGCGAGCGCGGCCCAGCGTCGCGACGAGGTCGGCGGTCGACCGGGCAGCCGCCTCGGCGGCGTCGGTCGCGGCGGCCCATGCGTCGCCGAGGCGGCGGCCGGCGGCGACCTCGGCGCTCAGCGTCTCGGCGAAGGGCACGATGGCGTCGACCATCGTCTTGTCACCCACCTCGGCCTTGCCGAACGCCCGCACGGCATCACTCGCGGCGCGCACGCCGTCGGCGACCCGCTGCGCGGTGACGGCCTCGTCGTCGGTCAGGGCCGTGCCGACGGTCTTCAGGATCTCGGCCCAGATCGCCCCCGAGGTCCCGCCCGCCTTGTCGCTCCAAGCCTCGGCGGCATGCGCGAGCACCGTCTGGGCGCCGGCGCCGGCCTCGCTCGCGCGGCGACCGGCGTCGCGAGCAGCATGCGACCCGCGCTGCATGCCGATGCCGTGGTCGCCGTCGCCGGCCACCCGATCGATGCGGCCGAGCTCGTCGGCGGCGTCGTCCAGGGCCTGCGCGACATCGGCGAGGGCACTCGCGATCACGTCGCCCAGAGCCCGCGAGGCCTCGGACGCGGGGCCGATCGGCAGCTGCGCATCCTCCTCGTCGACGTGGACCTCGACGCGACGCTGCGGAGCGACCGCTCCCTTTCGGTACCCGTGGCTGTCGGCGGGCGCCGCCCACAGGCGCTCGAGCTCGTCGTCCAGCCACAGCAGGGTCAGCGAGCAGCCCGCCATGTCGAAGCTCGTGCAGAGCTCGCCGACCTCGGGTTCGACCACGGTCGCGCCCGCCTCGTCGAGCAGGCGGTGCACGGTGCGGTAGACGACGAAGAGCTCCTCGCTCTTCACGCTTCCGAGGCCGTTCAGCAGCGGCACCACGCGCGACCCGGCGACGGTCACGCCGTCGGGCAGCTCCTCGAGCAGCTTCGCGACGAACATCTCGGCCAGGCCCTCGGCCGTCGGGATGTCCACCTCGTCGATCCCTGGCTCGCCGTGGATGCCGAGGCCCACGGCCATCCGCCCCTTCGGCACCTCGAAGAGCGGGGCGTCCGCCCCCGGCATCGTGCACCCGCCGAACGCGACGCCGAACGAGCGCGTGCGGGCGTTGGCGTGCCGGGCGAGGCGCTCGACGTCGTCGAGGTCCATGCCGGCCTCGGCCGCGGCACCCGCGATCTTGAACACGACGAGGTCGCCGGCGATGCCGCGGCGCTTCTCCTGCTGATCGGCCGGGGCGCTCCAGACGTCGTCCGTCACGAGCACTGTGCGCACGTCGTGCCCCTCGGCGTTCAGGCGGTCCTGCGCCTGCGTGAAGTGCAGCACGTCGCCGGCGTAGTTGCCGTACGACAGCAGGACGCCGCGGCCCTGATCGGCGGCCTTTGCCACCGAGTACACCTGCTGCGCCGAGGGCGAGGCGAACAGGTTGCCCATGGCCGCTCCGTGCGCCAGGCCGGGCCCGACCAGGCCGCCGAAGGCCGGATAGTGGCCGCTGCCGCCGCCGACGACGAGCGCGACGGTCGGCTCATCGGCCGCCGTCGCGCGGACCACGCCGCCCGGCACGCGCTGCACCCAGCGCGCGGCCGCATCGGCGAAGCCCTCGGTCATCTCGTCGGCGAACGCCGCAGGGTCGTTGAACAGTCGCGTCATCGCGCCGCCTCCTCGTGGACGTCGTCATCCGTGGTCGAGCACGATCCTATAGGATATTTTCCACATCATCCAGCGTTGCTCTCGACCACCGCACATGGGCTCGCCCGCAGGGGCGCCCTTCGCCCCGCACAATGTCTGCGGAGGGGCTCCCGGTCCCGCACGCTCCGACACCTCGTGTCAACCCCCTTGTGCTGACATGGCTACGTCCATGCACTACCGTGTGCGCATGCGCGCCATCCGTCGCTTCACCGTCCGCCCCGTCCTCCCCGCCCCGATCGCGGCGCTCGGCAGCCTCGCCGGGAACCTCAGATGGTCCTGGCATCCCGCCACGCAGGACGTCTTCGCCGAGGTCGCGCCGGACGCGTGGGCCGCGACGCACGATCCCGTGCACGTGCTCGGATCGGTCTCGCGCGAGCGGCTCGAGGAGCTCGCCGGCGACGACGGCTTCCTCGCGCGCCTCGGGCAGGCGGAGGCGAGCCTCGAGCGCTACCTCGCCGAGGACCGCTGGTACCAGCGCCAGGTCGCGGATGGCCCGCGCGCGATCGCGTACTTCTCCCCCGAGTTCGGGATCACGGCGGTGCTGCCGCAGTACTCCGGGGGCCTCGGCATCCTCGCGGGCGATCACCTCAAGGCGGCGAGCGACCTGGGCGTCCCGATCGTCGGCGTGGGCCTGCTCTACCGACACGGCTACTTCTCGCAGGCCCTGTCGCGCGAGGGCTGGCAGCAGGAGAGCTACCCGCTGCTCGACCCCGACGAGCTGCCGATCACGGCCCTGCGCGAGCCGGACGGCACGCCCGCGACGATCTCGATCGCCCAGCCCGGCGACCGCGATCTCGTCGCGCGCATCTGGGTCGCGAGGGTCGGGCGCGTGCCGCTGCTCATGCTCGACACGGCGGTCGAGGGGGCCCCGGATCACCACGTCGCCGTCACCGACCGCCTGTACGGCGGCAACAGCGAGCACCGGCTCCGACAGGAGCTGCTCCTCGGCGTCGGCGGCGTGCGCGCGCTGCGGGCCTACAGCCGCCTGACCGGCGCGCCCGTGCCCGAGGTGTACCACACCAACGAGGGGCACGCGGGGTTCCAGGGGCTCGAGCGCATCCGCGAGCTCACGGTCGACGCAGCGGGCCCGCGCCTCGACATCGACGCGGCGCTCGAGGTGTGCCGTGCCTCGACCGTGTTCACGACGCACACGCCCGTGCCTGCGGGCATCGACCGCTTCCCCCGCACGCTCATCGAGCAGTACTTCGCATCCGACGGCGCGACGCCGGGCGTGCCGCTCGACCGGGTCCTCGCGCTCGGCGCCGAGAGCTACCCGGGCGGCGACCCCGGCGTGTTCAACATGGCCGTGATGGGCTTCCGCCTCGCGCAGCGCGCGAACGGGGTCTCGCAGCTGCACGGGCACGTGAGCCGCGAGATGTTCCACGGCCTGTGGCCCGCGTTCGACGAGGCGGAGGTGCCGATCACCTCCATCACGAACGGCGTGCACGCCCCGACGTGGGTGGCTCGCGAGTTCCAGCAGCTCGTGGCCGAGCTCGGCGCCGACCCCGACGGCGACCCCGCGGAGTTCGCGCAGGCGATCGACACCGCGCCGTCGCGCCGCATGTGGGAGCTCAAGCGCGCGATGCGCGAGCGGCTCGTCCTCGATGCGCGCGATCGGCTGCGCGCCTCGTGGCGCAAGCGCGGCGCAGCGGAGGCCGAGCTCGGCTGGATCGACGACGCGCTCGATCCGGATGTGCTCACGATCGGCTTCGCGCGGCGCGTGCCGTCGTACAAGCGCCTCACCCTCATGCTCCGCGACCCCGCGCGGCTCAAGCGCCTCCTTCTCGACCCCGAGCGGCCCATCCAGCTCGTCGTCGCTGGCAAGGCGCACCCCGCAGACGACGGCGGCAAGAAGCTCATCCAGGATCTCGTGCGCTTCGCCGACGACCCCGAGGTCCGCCACCGCATCGTGTTCCTGCCCAACTACGACATCGCGATGGCCCTGCCGCTCTACCCGGGCTGCGACGTCTGGCTCAACAACCCGCTGCGCCCCTACGAGGCCTGCGGCACGAGCGGCATGAAGGCCGCACTGAACGGCGGGCTCAATCTCTCGATCCTCGACGGATGGTGGGACGAGTGGTTCGACGGGGACAACGGCTGGGCCATCCCCTCGGCCGACGGCCTCGACGACCCCGACAAGCGCGACGACCTCGAGGCCGCCGCGCTCTACGACCTCGTCGAGCGCGAGATCGCGCCGCGCTTCTACGACCGCGACGCCGACGGGCTGCCCATCCGCTGGCTCGAGATGGTGCGCCACACGCTCGTGTCGCTCGCCCCGAAGGTGCTCGCGACCCGCATGGTGCGCGACTACGTCACCGAGCTCTACGCGCCGGCCGCGACGTCGGGACGGGCGCTCGACGACGGCTTCGCCGCGGCGATCGACCTCGCGGCCTGGAAGGCGCGCGTCGCGGCCGGATGGCACGCGGTGCGCGTGGAGCACGTCGAGTCGAGTGGCCCTGGCGACGCCGCCGAGGTCGGCGCCGAGCTGTCGGTGCGCGCGTTCGTCGCGCTGGGCGACCTGCGGCCGGCGGATGTCGCGGTGCAGCTCGTCTCGGGGCGCGCGGTCGGCGAGGACGAGATCGCGGACCCGACGTACACGGCGCTCTCGGCGGTGGAGAGCTACGAGGGCGGACGGGTCTGCTTCGCGGGCGGGATCACCCTCGACCGCTCGGGGGCGTTCGGGTACACCGTGCGCGTCGTGCCCCAGGAGGAGCACCTCGCCTCGGTCGCCGAGCTGGGCCTGGTCGCCACCGCGTAGGGTCGAGCGGCCCGGCCCGCGTCAGAGCGGAGCCTGCAGCGACTGCATCACGACCACGGTGCGCGGCGCCATGACGAGCGGCGCCTCCACCGTGACGCGCGTGCCCGGGGGCACTGCCTCATCGGTCGAGAGCACGACGTCGCCCATGCTGATCCACTCGTTCTCGGGGAACGTGATCGTCACCTCGGTCTCGCCCGCGTTGAACCAGAACAGGAACGAGTGGTCGACGAGCTGCTCGCCGTGCGGGCCCGGCTCGCGCAGCGGACCGCCGGACAGGAACATCCCGATGGTCCTGAGCCCGCCATCCGCCCAGTCGGCCGTGCGCATGCGGCGCCCCTCGGGATGCAGCCAGACGAGGTCGGCCGGGCCGCCCTTGATCGTCGGCGACCCCTCGAACCAGTGCCGCTGGCGCAGCGCCAGGTGCTCGCGCCGGAGCCTGAGCGCCGCCTTGGTGAGCTCGTACACGTCGAGCCACGCGTCGTCGGGGCGCCAGTCCATCCACGAGATCTCGTTGTCCTGGCAGTAGGCGTTGTTGTTGCCGCGCTGCGTGCGGCCGCGCTCGTCGCCGGCGGTGATCATCGGCACGCCGTTCGACAGGCAGAGCGTCATCATGAGGTTCGCGGCCTGGCGGCGGCGCAGCGCGACGATCTCGGCGTCGTCGGTCTCGCCCTCGACGCCGTGGTTCCAGGACCGGTTGTTGTCGGTGCCGTCGCGGTTGTCCTCGCCGTTCGCCTCGTTGTGCTTGTGGTCGTAGCTGACGAGGTCGCGCACGGTGAAGCCGTCGTGCGCCGTGATGAAGTTCACCGAGTTGTACGCGGAGCGCCCGTCGTCGGCGTAGAGGTCGCTCGAGCCCGCGAGCCGCGTCGCGACGTCCTTGATCTGCGCGTGCCCGCGCCAGAAGTCGCGGATGGTGTCGCGGTACTTGTCGTTCCACTCGACCCACGGCTGCGGCAGGCGGCCGACGAGGTAGCCGTCCATCGACGCGTCCCACGGCTCGGCGATGAGCTTGACGTGACGCAGCACCGGGTCCTGGTCGACCGCGATGAGGAACGCGCACGCGAAGTCGATGTCGTATCCCGTGCGCGTGAGCGCCGAGGTGAGGTCGAACCGGAACCCGTCGACGTGCATCTCGGTGACCCAGTAGCGCAGCGAGTCGAGGATGAGGCGCAGCGCGTAGGGGTCGCCCGTGTTGACGGTGTTGCCGCAGCCCGTGACATCCCAGTAGGTGTCGTCGAACCCGCCGTTCTCCGGGATCAGCCGCTTGTAGAAGCCACGGTCGTCGAGCCCGCGGAACGAGAGGGTCGGCCCGTGGGGGCCGGCCTCCGCCGTGTGGTTGTAGACGACGTCGAGGATGACCTCGATCCCCGCTCCGTGCAGCGCCTTCACCATCCGCTTGAACTCGTCGACCTGCTCGCCGCGATCGCCCGACGACGAGTACGCCGCGTCGGGCGCGAAGTAGGACAGGGTGTTGTAGCCCCAGTAGTTGACGAGCCCGCGCTCGAGGAGGCCCGGCTCCGAGAAGAACTGCTGCACGGGCAGCAGCTCGACGGCCGTGACGCCGAGGTCGCGGAGGTACTCGACGACCGCCGGCTCGGCGAGGCCCGCATAGGTGCCGCGCAGGTGCTCGGGGATGCGGTCGTGCAGCTTCGTGAACCCCTTCACGTGCAGCTCGTAGATGACCGTGTCGCGCCAGCGCGTCTTCATCGGCTCATCGTCGCCCCAGTCGAACGAGGGGTCCACGACGACGCTCCGCGCCGTGTACGCGGCCGAGTCGGTGTCGTCGCGCACGGCGGGGTCGTCCTCGCGGACGCCGAAGATCGGCTGCTCGGCGATGATCGTGCCGCTCGTGGCGAGGCCATACGGGTCGAGGAGGAGCTTCTGCGGGTTGTGCCGGAGGCCCTGCGCCGGATCCCACGGGCCGTCGACTCGGTAGCCGTAGCGCTGCCCGGGGCGGATGCCGGGAAGGGCGCCGTGCCAGATGCTCTGGGAGTGCTCGGTGAGCTCGTGCCGCGTCTCGGAGTTGTTCTCGTCGAAGAGGCACAGCCACACGCGCGTCGCGTTGGGCGCGTAGACCGCGAAGTTCGTCGACTCCTCGCTCCAGGTCGCTCCGAGCGGCCAGTTGCGTCCTGGCCAGATGGCGGCTGTCTCACCCATGCGGGTCCAGATCTCCGGGCTCACAGGGCGATTGTCCCAGGCTCAGATGACAGAACCCGCCGTTCCGGTAACCGGATGGCCACAGTACGGACACAATGCGCGCCGGTCACTCGAGCGCGGCATCGATCTCCTCGCGCGTCGGCATCGCGGGCGCGGCCCCGGGCCGGGTCACCGCGATCGCGGCAGCCGCCGTCGCCGCCTCGACCGCCGCCTCGAGCGGCTCGCCGCGGGTGAGCCACGCGACGAGCACGCCGACGAACGTGTCACCGGCGCCCGTCGTGTCGACGGCCTCCACCTCGCGCGCCGCGACCGCGGCGACGATGTCGCCGCCGCGTGCGATGAGCGCGCCCTTCGACCCTCGCGTGACGATGACCGTGCCCGCCTCCGCGCTGAGGCGCCGCGCGGCGGTCTCGACGTCGGACGCGCCCGACAGCGCGAGCGCCTCCGACTCGTTCGGCACGAGGATGTCCACGAGCGGCAGCAGTCGCGCCGCCTCGGCGTCGACCGGGGCGGGGGTGAGCACCGTGAGCGCCTCGGCCTGCCGGCCTGCGGCGAGGGCGCGCTCGACGAGGGCGAGCGGGCGCTCGAGCTGCACGACGAGGGCCGCAGCCGACGCGATCAGCGCGCGGTCGCCATCCGTCAGCTCCTCCTCGCCGTTCGCGCCCGCCACGATGACGATGCTGTTCTCGCCGCCGTCGAGCACGCTGACCTGGGCGATGCCCGTCGGCGCGGCGGATGTCCGCAGCGCGTCGGTCGCGATGCGCTCGCCCTCCAGGAAGGCGCGCAGCTCGCGCCCGAACCCGTCGTCGCCGACCGCGCCCGCGAACGCGACCTCGGCTCCGGCGCGGCGGGCGGCGACGGCCTGGTTGAGGCCCTTGCCGCCGGCGCCCGTCGAGAAGTCGGAGCCGGTCATCGTCTCGCCCGGCTCGGGGAGACGCGGTTGCCGCGTGACGAGGTCCATGTTGGCGCTGCCGAGGACGACGATGGGGCCCGTGCGGTTCACGACGTCCACGCTAGTGCGCGCCCGGTCTCGCCGGTCACAGGCGCACGTCCCCCACGAGATTCACGCGGATGCCCATGCGGTCGAGCATGGCCGCCTTCGCGACGAGCGCCCGGTCGGCCGTGGCGGCGTCGGGCGCGTAGACCACCTGAGCGTGGTTCGCCTTGTGCCGGGCCATGAACTGGTCACGCGTGATGCCGTGGAGCACGACATGCGCGATGGGCCACTCGGGGTTGGTCGCCTGCTTCCGGCGCGCGGTCTCCTCCTCGGGCAGCTCGATCGCGGTTCCGCGGAAGATGTCGGCCTGGAGCACGCCGTCCGCGATGAATACTCGCGAGATGACGAGCTCCCCCGGCCGGGACACGCCGTTGATCGTCGACCCGCCGGCCGGGAAGAACACGGGGTCCTGCCGCCAGCCCTCCGCCTTGTGCCATCCGCCCAGGTGCGATCCGGGGACCGAGCCGGAGATCTCGTAGACCCACACGAAGTCGCCCTCGTAGTCCTCGCCCCAGCGGACGTCGTGCAGGGTGTTGTCGGGCACGAGTCCCATCGCCGTCCACACCCGGTCGGTCACGAGCGCATCGACGGCGACGCCCTCGTCGGCCTCGTTGAAGTGCGGGAGAGCACGACCGGCGAACAGCTCGCGGTCGCCGTCGCGGGAGAGCACGGGCGGACGCTCGGTCGAGTTCAGAAGCCCCTCGGCGAGGTCGGAGGCCGGGACCAGGTCCTTCAGGCCCTGCTGGTACTGGATGCCGACGGCGTCGAGCCCGAAGTCGTCGGCGATGCGCAGGGCCGCGATGTACATCTTGAACTGCCAGCGCAGCTGCGCCTCGGTGAGCTCGGTCCGCTCATCCGTCCCGAGCCGGAAGGACATGCCGCGGTCGCGGAGCCAGGCCCCGACCGCGTCCGCCTCGTCGTCGGGAACGGCGAGCATCTCGGCGTACAGCGCGGACTGCGACAGACGCTCCTTGTAGATGCCGGTCGGGTTCAGCAGCTCGTCGTCGAAGATGGCGTTGTACATGCCCATGCAGCCCTCGTCGAACA
>NZ_BSEJ01000007.1 GCF_027921765.1 Microbacterium barkeri | reverse complement strand
AAACGCCCGGCCACATTCCGAACCCGGAAGCTAAGCCTCTCAGCGCCGATGGTACTGCAAGGGGGACCTTGTGGGAGAGTAGGACACCGCCGGACTTCACGTAGACGAAAGGGTCATCCGACGATGGATGACCCTTTCGTGCATTACACGGGCATCACCGAGGAGTAGACATGCCGAACGACGGAGACAACGACCGCCCCGAGGGCGGGTCACGACCGCGCGGCGGCGACGACAGGGCTCGTGGGCGTGACGGGGCGCGTCCCCGATACTCCGACAGCTCATCCCGCGACCGGCGTCCCCGTGATGGGCGCCCGCAGCGAGACGGTGACCGTCGTCCGTATCAGCGTGATGACCGCAACTCGGGGGAGCGTCGTCCGTACTCCCGTGATGACCGCAACTCGGGGGAGCGTCGTCCGTACCAGCGGGACGACCGCAACTCCGGTGACCGTCGCCCCTACCAGCGTGATGACCGGAACTCGGGGGAGCGTCGTCCATACCAGCGGGACGACCGCAACTCCGGTGACCGTCGCCCCTACCAGCGTGATGACCGGAACTCGGGGGAGCGTCGTCCATACCAGCGTGATGACCGGAACTCGGGGGAGCGTCGTCCATACCAGCGGGACGACCGCAACTCCGGTGACCGTCGCCCCTACCAGCGGGACGACCGCAACTCCGGTGACCGTCGCCCCTACCAGCGGGACGACCGCAACTCCGGTGACCGTCGCCCCTACCAGCGTGATGACCGGAACTCGGGGGAGCGTCGTCCGTACCAGCGTGATGATCGGAACTCGGGGGAGCGTCGTCCGTACCAGCGTGATGATCGGAACTCGGGTGAGCGTCGTCCGTACCAGCGTGATGATCGGAACTCGGGTGAGCGTCGTCCGTACTCCCGTGACGACCGCAGCTCCGGCGACCGTCGCCCCTACCAGCGGGACGACCGCCCGCAGCGCCGTCCGCAGAGCCGCGACGGTCAGGCCGGACCGCGCCGCCCCTACGACCGCGACAGCCGACCCGCGCGTCCGCGTCACGACGATGGCGGCGCGTCGCGTCCGCCCGAGCACGCTCGCGTGCCCGATCCGTTCCTTCCCGAGGACATCACGGCGCGCGATCTCGCGCCGGCAGCCCGCAACGAGCTGAAGACCCTCAGCAAGGAGAACGCGGAGCGCGTCGCACGTCATCTCGCGATGGCGTCGCGCCTGATCGACGAGGACCCGCAGCTCGCCCACGAGCACGCCCTCGCCGCGGTGCGACACGCAGGCCGCATCGGCGTCGCCCGGGAGACGCTGGCGATCACCGCGTACGCGAACGGCGACTTCGCGCTCGCCCTGCGCGAGCTGCGCACGCAGCGGAGGATCACGGGACGCAACGACAACGTCGCGCTCATCGTCGACAGCGAACGCGGCGTCGGGCGCCCCGAGAAGGCGCTCGAGGAGGGTCGCGCCGCCGACCGCGAGGCCCTTGACGTCGCGGCGCGCGTCGAGCTCGCGATCGCGATGTCGGGTGCGCGTCTGGATCTCGGTCAGACCGAGCTGGCTCTGCACGAGCTCGACATCCCGGAACTCGATCCCGATCGGGCGTTCGAGTGGAGCCCGGGTCTCTTCGCGGCACGCGCGAACGTGCTCGAGGACCTCGGCCGCACCGATGAGGCGGCGTCGTGGCGCCGCCGGGCGGAGGTCGCCGAGGAAGCGCTCCTCGCGCACCGCGGCGCAGACGAGGACGACTTCATCTTCGTCGACGACACCGACACCGAGGCGCTCCCGGCCGAGGAGGAGCACGCGGCCGACGACGTCGCCTCCGAGCAGGAGTCCGCAAGCGAGCAGGAGCCCGCAGCCGCTCCCGAGCCGGCAGAGGAGCCCGAGCCCGAGCCGGCAGAGGAGCCCGAGCCCGAACAGGAGTTCACGATCGAGGACGAGGTGTCCGAGATCCTGATCGCCGCCGGGATCGAGGGCGCCGCCGACGCGACGCCGGACGACGCCGCTGCCGCCGAGCCGGACGCGACACCGGTCGACACCGAGGACGCCGAGTCCGAGGCGCGCGGAGAGCAGCAGCCTGCACCTGAGGAATCGACGACGGAGGATGACCGCCCCGATGGCGCTCTTTTCTAAGCGGACGGATGGCCCCGCACCCATCGAGGGGGTCGACGTCCTCCTCGCCGACCTCGACGGCGTCGTCTACGCCGGCCCCGGGCCGCTGCCGCACGCGGTCGAGAGCCTGAACCGTGCGACGAGCGAGGGCCGCCGGCTCGGGTTCATCACGAACAACGCCTCGCGGACGGACGCGTCCGTCGCCGCTCACCTGAGCGAGCTCGGCATCCCCACCGCGCCCGACGACGTGGTGACGAGCCCGCAGGCCGCCATGCGCCTGCTCGCGGAGCGCGTGCCGGCAGGCTCGACCATCCTCGTCGTGGGCGGGGAGGGCCTCGTCGTCGAGGCCGAGAAGGCCGGCTATGTCGTCACCCGCAGTGCCGAGGACGCGCCGGCGGCCGTGGTCCAGGGCTTCGCACCCGAGGTCGGCTGGACTCAGCTCGCGGAGGCCGCGTTCGCCCTCGCTCTTCCCGAGGAGGAGGGCGGCATCCCCTGGATCGCGACGAACACCGACTGGACGATCCCGCAGGCGCGGGGCGTCGCGCCGGGAAACGGCACGCTCGTGTCGGCCGTGCACACGGCCGTCGGTCGTCTCGCGACGGTCGCCGGCAAGCCTGAGGCCCCGATCTTCCACGCGGCCGTCGCACGATTCTCGGCGCAGAACCCGCTGTTCCTGGGCGACCGGCTCGACACCGACATCATGGGCGCGCAGGCGGCCGGCATGGCGTCGGCGATCGTGCTGACGGGGATCGACCGGCCCAAGCACATCCTCGCCGCGCCGTCTCACTCGCGCCCGACCTACATCCTCAGCGACCTGCGCGAGCTCTTCGAGCCGTATCCCGTCGCCCGCGTGAAGGGCGACACGGTCTGGGTCCGCGACGCTGCCGTGCGCATCGACGGACCCGACGTGCACATCGTGAGCGAGGGAACGCACGACATCGACCTGCTGCGTGCGGCGTCGAAGGCGATCTGGGACACCGGCCGCCAGATCTTCGGCTTCCGCGTGCCCGAGCGCCTCTACGAGGACCGCTTCCGCCGCGGCTAGTCTGAACGGGTGACGGATCAGGACCACGGCGCAGAGCTCGTCAGCCGGCTCAGGGTGATCGAGGATCAGCCTCTCGCCGAGCGGGCGAGCGCGTACGCGGCCCTGCACGACGAGCTGGCCGCGCGGCTCGAGTCCGCTCCTCGCGACGGCACCGCGCCCCGATGACGCAGCGACTCGACGCGGCGCTCGCCGAGCGCGGCCTCGCGCGCTCGCGCACGCACGCGGCGGGCCTCATCGCGGATGGCGCGGTGCGGGTCGAGGGCGAGATCGTCACGAAGGCGTCGGCGAGGGTCGACGACACGACGCGCATCGAGGTGGACGCCGCCGATCAGTGGGTCAGCCGCGGCGCCCACAAGCTCATTCACGCGCTCGACGCGTTCTCGATCGAGGTCGCCGACCGGGCCGCGCTCGACATGGGAGCGTCGACCGGCGGCTTCACCCAGGTGCTCCGAGCCCGCGGGGCGTCCCCGGTCATCGCCGTCGACGTGGGCCACGGACAGCTCGCGCCAGCGGTCGCGAGCGATCCCGAGGTGCGTGCGGTCGAGGGCTTCAACGTGCGGTTCATGACCCCGGAGAGGCTCGCGGAGGCCAGCGGCATCGCGACACCGCCCTCCGTCGTCACGGGCGACCTGTCGTTCATCTCGCTCACGCTCGTCCTGCCATCCGTCGCGGCGGTGGCGGCAGACGGCGCCGACGTCGTCCTGCTCGTCAAGCCGCAGTTCGAGGTGGGGCGCACCGGCATCCGCGGCGGTGTCGTGATCGACCCCGCTCTCCGCATCGACGCCGTGCGCGGCGTCCTGCGCGCCGCGTGGGATCTCGGCCTCGGCACCCGCGCGGTGCGCCGTTCGCCGATCGAGGGCGCGCACGGCAATGTCGAGGTGCTTGTGCACATCTCGCCGGGCCGCGGAGCGGATCCGACAGAATGGGAGGACACGATCGTGACGGAGGCGGGAGGACGATGACGCAGCGCAGGATCCTGATCGTCGCCCACGCGTATCGCGAGGACACGGTGCGCGCCGCGGTGCGGGTCGTGAACGCCGTGCGCGCCGAGGGCGCCGTCCCGGTGCTCGCCCCCGACGACCGTGCCGAGCTGTCCGCGATCGTCGCCGAGCTCGCCGACGTCCCGGCTCTCGGCATCGACGTGGCCCTGACCGAGATCGACATCGCGATCGTGCTCGGGGGAGACGGCACCATCCTGCGCGCGGCCGAGCTGGTGCGCGGTGGCACGGCGCCTGTGCTCGGCGTCAACATGGGGCACGTCGGCTTCCTCGCCGAGATCGAGCGCGACGACATGGACGAGGCCGTCCACCGCGCGATCATCGGCGACTACGCGGTCGAGGAGCGCCTGGCCCTCGCCGTCATCGTGAAGGACGACGACGACCGCGTGGTCTACGAGACGTGGGCCCTGAACGAGGCGGCGATCGAGAAGGACCAGCGCGAGCGGATGATCGAGGTCATCATCGAGGTCGACCGTCGGCCGCTCACGGCGTACGGTGCGGACGGCGTCGTCGTCGCGACTCCGACGGGATCCACGGCGTACAACTTCTCCGCGGGTGGGCCCGTCATCTGGCCGACCGTGCAGGCGATCGCCGTCGTGCCGCTCTCGGCGCACACGCTGTTCTCGAAGCCCCTCGTCGTCGGGCCCGATCACGCCGTCGCGGTCGAGCTCAAGGACGACTCGGCGGGCACCGGCGTCCTCTGGTGCGACGGACGCCGGTCGCACCCGCTCCCGCCCGGTGCGCGCGTCGTCGTGCGGCGCTCGCCGAAGCCCGTGCTGCTCGCCCGCCTGCACCCCGCCGCGTTCACCGACCGGCTCGTCCGAAAGTTCAAGCTGCCGACCGAGGGATGGCGCGGCCCGAGCGAGCACACGCCCACCGAGACCCTCACGCTGCCGAGCCTGGAGGCCCACGAGTGATCGAGGAGATGCGACTGCGCGACCTCGGCGTGATCGCCGAGGCGACCCTGCCCATGGGCGCCGGGTTCACGGCGATCACGGGCGAGACCGGTGCGGGCAAGACCATGGTGGTGACCGGCCTCGGGCTGCTGCTCGGCCAGCGCGCCGACTCGGGCGCCGTGCGCGCGGGGGCGACGCAGGCTGTCGTCGAGGGCGTGTGGATCGTGCCGGAGACCGGCGCGGTCGCCGAGCGCGTGCGCGACGCCGGCGGCGACCTGGAGCCGATCGGCGACGGCAGCGCCGAGCTGTATCTCTCGCGCACGCTCGCCGCCGAGGGTCGCAGTCGTGCGAGCGTGGGCGGCCGCGCCGCCCCGGCCGGGGTGCTCGCCGACCTCGCTGATGCGCTCGTCGTCGTGCACGGCCAGACCGATCAGCTGCGTCTCCGCTCGGCGGCCGCGCAGCGCGACGCGCTCGACCGCTTCGCGGGAGCGCCCGTGCGCGAGGCCCTCGAGGCCTACCGGGTCGCATGGCATGCGCACCGCGAGCTCGAGCGCGAGCTGGAGACCCTCACGACCGAGCGCGCCGCGCGCGAAGCCGAGGCGGAGTCCCTGCGCGGGACCCTCGCGGAGATCGAGCAGATCGCCCCTGTCGAGGGCGAGGACGTGCAGCTCGCCGAGCGCGCCGAGCGGCTCGCGAACGCCGAGGAGCTGCGGTCTGCGGCGGCGCTCGCCCGCGAGGCCCTCTCGAGCGAGGAGGGAGCTCCGGATGTCTCGGGGCTCGTGAGCGAGGCGCGTCGCGCGCTCGAGCGCGCGGGTGACCCGGCGCTCACGACCCTGGCGGAGCAGATCGCCGACCTCGGATACCGGGCGGCGGACCTCGCCGTCGAGCTCTCGGGCTTCCTCGCCGATCTCGACGAGACCGGGCCGCAGGAGCTGGCGGCGGTCGAGGAGCGCCGGGCCGCGGTCGGCTCTCTCGTCCGCGCTCACGGGTCGCTCGACGCCGCGATCGCCCTCCTCGAGACGGGCTCCGCGCGGCTCGCCGAGCTCGACGACGACGGAGACCGGATCGAGCGGCTGTCCGCCCAGCGCGAGGAGTCGCGTGCCGCGCTCGACGCCGCGGCCGCGGCGCTCACCGCCGCGCGCCGGGAGGCGGCGACGCGCCTCGGCGACGCGGTCACGGAGGAGCTGCACGCCCTCGCGATGCCCGACGCGCGCCTCGTCGTGGAGGTCTCGTCGGGCCAGGAATCGGCGACCGGGCGCGACGACGTCGCCTTCCTGCTCTCCCCGCACCCCGGGGCCGAGCCGCGCTCGGTCGCGCGCGGCGCGTCGGGCGGCGAGCTGAGCCGCGTGATGCTCGCGATCGAGGTCGTGATCGCCGAGACCGACCCCGTGCCGACGTTCGTGTTCGACGAGGTCGACGCCGGCATCGGCGGCGCCGCGGCGATCGAGGTTGGCAAGCGCCTCGCGCGCCTCGCGCAGTCGTCGCAGGTGATCGCGGTGACCCACCTCGCGCAGGTGGCGGCGTTCGCGAGCAACCACCTGAGCGTGGTCAAGGCCAACGACGGGTCGGTCACCCGCTCGAGCGTGCAGCGCCTGGAGGGTGCAGAGCGCGAGGCCGAGATGGCACGGCTGCTCTCGGGACTGGCCGACTCGGACGCTGCGCTGACCCACGCGCGCGAGCTTCTCGCGCTCGCCCACACCGCCGTCTGACACCGCCCGCGAGGTCGCTCTCGCCCGCGCGCCGGGAACGTGGCACGATAGCCCGAAGGATGCCGGGCGCGGCGCCTCCCGTCGGCCGCGACAAGCATCCGCCGCTGGGAGCACACTGCGAGCGGCACGACCTCCTCCCACCCCGGACTGTTAGGATCGAAGCCCGTGATGCAGACTCCTGAGGCACGGCGCGACGACACCACCAAGCAGATCTTCGTGACGGGCGGTGTCGTCTCCTCGCTCGGCAAGGGGCTCACGGCCGCGAGTCTCGGGAACCTCCTCACCGCACGCGGGCTGCACGTGGTCATGCAGAAGCTCGACCCGTACCTCAACGTCGACCCCGGCACGATGAACCCGTTCCAGCACGGCGAGGTCTTCGTCACGGACGACGGCGCCGAGACCGACCTCGACATCGGGCACTACGAGCGCTTCCTCGACATCAACCTGTCGCAGGCCGCGAACGTCACGACGGGCCAGATCTACTCGCAGGTCATCGCGCGCGAGCGCCGCGGCGAGTACCTGGGCGACACGGTGCAGGTCATCCCGCACATCACCGACGAGATCAAGCGACGCATGCGCCTGCAGGCCGAGGACGAGCCGCGTCCCGACGTCATCATCACGGAGGTCGGCGGCACGGTCGGCGACATCGAGTCGCAGCCGTTCCTCGAGGCGGCCCGGCAGCTGCGCCACGAGCTCGGTCGCGACAACGTGTTCTTCGTGCACGTGTCGCTCGTGCCGTTCATGGGCGCATCCGGCGAGCAGAAGACGAAGCCCACGCAGCACTCGGTGGCCGCGCTGCGCCAGGTCGGCATCCAGCCCGACGCGCTCGTGCTCCGCAGCGATCGCCCCGTGAGCGAGAGCAACCGCAACAAGATCGCCCTCATGTGCGACGTCGACATCGAGGGCGTCGTGAACACGGTCGACCTCCCGAGCATCTACGACATCCCCTCGACGCTCAACGAGCAGGGCCTCGACGCCTACATCGCGCGCCGCCTCGGCCTCGCCGAGAAGGCCGGCGACGTCGACTGGACGCGCTGGGGCCGCGTCCTGCACGCGGTCCACAACCCGAAGCACGAGGTGACGATCGGCCTCGTCGGCAAGTACATCGACCTGCCCGACGCCTACCTCTCGGTGACCGAGGCGCTCAAGGCCGGCGGATTCGCGCAGGAGACCAAGGTCAACATCCGCTGGATCCCGTCGGACACCTGCGAGACGCCCGAGGGCGCCAAGGAGCAGCTGTCGTCGCTCGACGGCATCTGCGTGCCCGGCGGATTCGGCATCCGCGGCATCGAGGGCAAGCTCGGAGCGCTCCGCTTCGCCCGCGAGCAGGGCATCCCGACGCTCGGCCTGTGCCTCGGCCTGCAGTGCATGGTGATCGAGTACGCCCGCGACGTGGCCGGCATCGCCGACGCGTCGTCGACCGAGTTCGACCCCGAGACGACTGCTCCCGTCATCGCGACGATGGCCGAGCAGGTCGACATCCTCGACCGCGGAGACCTCGGCGGCACGATGCGCCTCGGTCTGTACCCCGCACGCCTCGCGGACGGCTCGCTCGCCGCCGACCTCTACGGCGCCCCCGAGGTCCAGGAGCGCCACCGCCACCGCTACGAGGTCAACAACGCCTACCGGGCGCAGCTCGCCGAGGCGGGGCTCGTGTTCTCCGGCCTGAACCCCGACCTCGACCTCGTCGAGTTCGTCGAGCTGCCGCGCGACGTGCACCCGTACTACATCGCGACCCAGGCGCACCCCGAGCTCCGCTCGCGCCCGACCGACCCGCACCCGCTGTTCCGCGGGCTCGTCGGCGCGGCCGTCGAGCGCAGCCGGGCGAGCGAGCTGTTCGACGTCGAGAACGCCTGATGACCGAGGAGCTCCGAGACGAGGCCCACGAGGTCGAGATCGTCGAGAGCGAGGTCGCGTTCCGCGGCATCGTGTGGGACATCGTCTCGGAGCGCTTCGTCTACGGCGACGACCAGCTGACGCGCCAGTACCTCGCCCATCCCGGGGCGGCGGCGGTCGTCGCACTCGACGCGGACGAGCGCGTCCTTCTCATCCAGCAGTACCGCCATCCGATCGGCGAGCGCGACTGGGAGCTCCCCGCCGGGCTCCTCGACGTCGCGGGCGAGAGCCCGCTCGAGGCCGCGCAGCGGGAGCTCGCCGAGGAGGCCGACCTCGAGGCCGCGGACTGGCAGGAGCTGAGCGCCGTGCATCTGTCGCCGGGCGGCACGTCGGAGCTCATCCACCTGTTCCTCGCACGCGACCTCACTCCGACGGAAGGCGCGTTCGAGCGCGAGGGCGAGGAGGCCGACATGCGCGTGGAGTGGCTCCCCCTCGAGGAGGCCGTGCGTGCGGTCGTCGAGGGGCGGTTCCGGAACGCGACCACGGGCATGGGACTGCTGCTGACCGCGGCGCGGCTGCGCGGCGCCTAGGACGCGACGTGCGTCTCGAGCGCGCCGTCGACGCGTATCTGCGGCACCTCACGATCGAGCGCGGCCTGTCGGAGCACACGATCGCGGCGTACCGCCGCGATCTGGAGGGCTATGCCGCGTGGCTGCGCGCGAACGGGGTCGACGATGCCGACGCCGTGACCCCCGCGATCGCCGCGGAGTTCGCGGCGGCACGGGCCGCGGAGGACCCGCCGCCCGCTGCCTCCTCACTCGCTCGCCTCCAGTCATCCGTGCGCGGTCTGCACCGCTTCCTCGTGCGCGAGGGCCTCGCGGCCGACGATCCCGCCCAGCGGCTGCGTCCTCCGAAGCAGCCGCAGCGGCTCCCGAAGGCCCTGACGATCGAGCAGGTCGAGCGCCTGCTCGCCGCGCCCTCGCCCGACGAGCCCCTGGGCATCCGCGATCGCGCCCTGCTGGAGCTGCTCTACGCGACCGGCGCGCGCGTGTCGGAGGCGATCTCCCTCGATGTCGACGACCTCGCGAGCGGCGACGTGCTGCGTCTGCGCGGCAAGGGCTCGAAGGAGCGCATCGTGCCGGTGGGGTCGTTCGCGCGTGCCGCGGTGGATGCGTACCTCACGCGCGTGCGCCCCGAGCTCGCGGCGAAGGGGAGGGCCACCGCGAAGCTCTTCCTCGGCGCCCGCGGCGCCCCGCTCTCGCGGCAGAGCGCGTGGCTCGTGATCCAGGCGGCCGCGGAGCGCGCGCACCTCGAGGCGCACGTGTCCCCGCACACCCTCCGCCACTCGTTCGCGACGCACCTCCTGCAGGGCGGCGCCGACGTGCGCGTCGTGCAGGAGCTCCTCGGCCACTCGTCGGTCGCGACCACGCAGATCTACACCCACGTCACGGTCGACACGCTCCGCGATGTGTACGCGACAAGCCATCCCCGAGCGCTCTGACCGGAATATCACGGGTCGGTAACGAAGTCCTCCGCGATAAGAGGAATCCGCGCTGCGGCGACACATCCTCAGTGAGAGCGCCTCCGCAGATCATCCTCCAGACGGATGCCCCGCGGGTCGCGCGCTTGGAACGATGGCAGGACACAGCACCGCGCGCTCGCCGCGCCTCGACGCAGGGACCATGATGCGAACCACACGCCCTCTCACGCTCGTCGCCTCGGCGGCCATCCTCACCGCGACCCTCGCGGGATGCTCGCAGCAGGGCGGCGGTGAGCCCGAGCTCTCGTGGGAGGACTCGCCCCTCAACGAGTACACGGCGGCCGTGTACGGCAGCGACCTCTCGCCCGAGGAGCAGCAGAAGCAGATGGACGAGCAGACGCGCGAGATCGAGGAGCGCACCGCGGAGTGCATGCAGGCCGAGGGCTTCGAGTACGTGCCCAACCTGCAGAACGGCGGCGTGGTCTTCGAGGACGACGGGGTCTGGGACCCCGAGTCGCGCGAGTGGGTCGCGCAGTACGGGTACGGCATGTTCAACGACCCGTGGCAGGACCAGCCGCAGCCCGAGCCGGAGGAGTACGTCGACCCGAACCAGGAGTACATCGAGTCGCTATCGGAGTCGGAGCAGCTGGCCTACAACGAGACGCTCTGGGGCGAGCAGCCGTCCGAAGAGGAGATGAGCGACCCCGAGTTCGACTGGAACGCGTTCTACGAGACCGCCGATCGCGGCTGCAACGGGGAGGCGTCGGACGAGGTGTACGGCACGAACCTCTGGGACAAGCTGTACGAGGAGTTCGAGCCGCTCATGACGAAGATGGACGAGCTCTACACGACCGTCCAGGAGTCGCCCGAGATGGTCGAGCTCGACGCGGAGTGGGCGTCGTGCATGGCCGACGCGGGCCACGCGGGCTACACGAAGCAGGCGGACCCGATGAACGAGCTCTCGGAGAAGCAGAACGCCTTCTACGAGGAGCAGAACGCCGCGTACGAGGACTTCGACTTCGAGAACGCGAGCGAGGAGGAGCTCGCGGCTCTCGAGGAGCAGAGCGACCCCACGCAGACGCCCGAGTGGAAGGAGCTCGCCGAGAAGGAGATCGAGATCGCGCTCGTCGACCTCGACTGCCGCGAGAAGACCGACTACCGCGACGCGAGCCTGCGCATCCAGTTCGAGCTCGAGGAGCAGTTCATCGCCGACAACAAGGCCGAGCTCGAGGCGTACAAGGCCGCTGCCGAGCAGGCGAGCTGAGCGGTGCGCGCACGGGATCTTCGCATGGAGGGGCGCGAGAAGGGC
Source organism: Microbacterium barkeri (assembly GCF_027921765.1). Lineage (GTDB taxonomy): Bacteria > Actinomycetota > Actinomycetes > Actinomycetales > Microbacteriaceae > Microbacterium > Microbacterium barkeri. The sequence goes on along the minus strand of NZ_BSEJ01000007.1, from coordinate 176,697 downwards.
GGCGGGGACGAGCAGGACCGAGAGACAGAGCTCGTCCCCGCAACATCCGACGCCGCCTCGACGGACGCGACGTTCGACGAGGTCGTCGAGCAGACGGCCGTCGAGGAGGCGCCGGCCGAGAGCACGCAGGGACGCGCCGCCGGGTGGGGGCGCGTCATCCGCGGCAACAAGGGGCTGTGGATCACCGCGGCGGTCGCAGTCGTCGCGCTCGCCGGGGGCCTCGCGCTCGGGCGCTTCGTGATCTCGCCGCTCGACGCGGCGGCAGGGGCGGGGGCGCCGGAGCCGGGCCTCGTCACGGTGCCCGTCGAGTTCGGCGCGCTGAGCAACGACGTCACGCTGCGCGGCGACGTCGGCTACACCGACGCCGTCGAGCTCAAGATCGACACGTCGTCGTTCACGGGGGCCGCCATCGTGACCGGGCAGGTGCCCGAGGCGGGCGCGGAACTCGACAGCCTCTCGATCGCGCTCGAGGTGACCGGGCGGCCGGTCATCGTGCTGCCGGGGGAGCTGCCGGCCTACCGCACGCTGCGCGTGGGGGTCTCCGGCCCCGACGTCATCCAGCTCAAGGAAGCCCTCACGGCCGTCGGGATCGGTGTCGGCGACGTCGCGTCCGATGTCTTCGACGAGGCGACGGCGCTCGCGGTGGGCGAGCTCTACAACCAGGCCGGGTACCCGGCTCCCGAGCCCGAGGAGGGCGTCGCGGAGGCGGTGATCGCGGCCGAGGAGGGCGTGCGGATGGCCGAGCAGTCGCTCGCGGACGCGCGCAAGGCCCTCGCGACGGCGGGCCAGGGCCCGTCGGACATCGAGATCCGCGAGGCGGACAACCAGATCGCGAGCCTGCACCGCCAGATCGCCGCGGCCGAGGGGGCGGGTGAGGATGCGAGCGACCTGCGCGATCAGCTCGCGGTCGCGGAGCTGCAGCGACAGGCCCTCGACGCTCCCCGCGACACGAGCGCCGAGCAGGCGATGGTCGACAGCGCGATCGCCGGTGTCGAGACGGCGAACGCCTCGCTCGCCGAGGCGCGCGAGTCGGCGCTGCCGTTCCTCCCGGCGAGCGAGGTGCTCTACCTGCAGGAGCTGCCGCGCCGCGTCGACGCCGTGAACGTCGAGCGCGGCGCCGCGCTCGAGGGTGCCGCCATGACGGTGTCCGGCGCGTCGGTCGAACTCACGGGCACCGCCGCTGCCGCCGACGTCGAGCTGCTCGAGGTCGGCGCCGAGGCGACCTTCGAGCTGCCGGACGGCGCCGAGCACCGCGCGGTCATCGCCGCGATCGAGCCCGCGGAGGACGGCGGGCGGACGAAGATCTCCTTCGAGCCCGACCCGCTCACTCCCGAGCAGATGGAGCAGGTGCAGGGCACGAACGTCCGCATCAACGTGCCGGTCGGCGCGACCGAAGGCGAGGTGCTCTCGGTGCCGTACGCGGCCCTCACGGCGGGCCCCGGCGGCGACTCGCGCGTCGAGGTCGTCACGGGCGACCCGCGTGACGGCGAGAGCGCCGAGACGCGTCTCGTGACGGTCGAGACCGGCCTCGCCGCGGGCGGCTACGTCGAGGTGACCCCGGTCGAGGGCGAGCTCGAGGAGGGCGACCTCGTGGTGGTCGGCTCGTGACCGACCCCATCGTCGAGCTGCGCGACGTGACCCGCTCGTTCCCCGGGCCGCCGGAGGTGCAGGCGCTCAAGGCCGCATCGCTCCGGCTCGAGCAGGGCGAGTACGCATCGATCGTCGGGCCGAGCGGCTCGGGCAAGTCGACCATGCTGAACATCCTCGGTCTCCTCGATCGTCCGACCGTGGGGGAGTACCGGCTCGCGGGCGCCCTCACCGGCGACCTGACCGAGGACGAGCGCGCCGCCGTGCGCGCGCAGTTCATCGGCTTCGTCTTCCAGGCGTTCCACCTCATGCCGCGCCGCACCGTGCTCGACAACGTGCTCATGCCCATGCTCTACAGCGGCGTGCCGCGCGCCGAGCGCGAGGCGCGCGCAGAGGCGGCCCTCGACCGCGTCGGGCTGGGGCACCGCAAGTCGTTCTTCCCCGGCACGCTGTCGGGCGGCGAGCGGCAGCGCGTCGCCGTCGCGCGCGCGGTCGTGAGCGGGCCCCGGCTGCTCCTCGCGGACGAGCCGACCGGCAGCCTCGACCAGAAGACCTCGCGCGAGGTCATGGAGCTGTTCGAGGAGCTCAACGCCGACGGTCTCACGCTCGTCGTGATCACGCATGACCAGGGCGTGGCCGAGCGCGCGCGCCGGAGCATCCGGATCTCCGACGGCCGGCTGAGCGAGGTCGCATGACCGCCGTCGAGACCGAGACGCCGGCCGAGGAGTCGCCGTCCCGCCGCCGTCGGCTGACCTGGCGCCGGCGGCGCCCCTCTGCCGACGGCCCCGCACCCTCGCGCGCGGTCGACCTCGTGCGCCCCGTCGCGCGCGCCGACCGGTTCACGGCGAGCGATCTGTTCCTCGAGGCGACCACGGACATCGGGTCGCGCCCCGGTCGACTCATCATGACCATCCTCGGCACCGTGCTCGGGATCGGATCCCTCGTCGCCACCTGGGGGTTCGCGCAGACGGCGGCCGCGCAGATCGCGAGCCAGTTCGACGCGGTCGCCGCGACGCAGGTCTCCATCGCTCCTGCCGAGGCGTCGAGCGGGCCCGACGGCCGGACGGGCGCGCTCGGCACGATCCCGTGGGATGCCCCCGACCGGCTCGAGCTGCTGGCGGGCGCCGAGGCGGCGGCTCTCATCTCGGAGGTGCCGCTCGAGGAGGCCGCCATCACGGCCGTGCCGCTCAACGACCCGTCGGCGCCGGCGACCGCGCCGCCGCCGCTCATGACGACGTCGGCCGGGCTGCTCGACGTCGTCCGCGGCGAGATGCTCACGGGGCGCATGTTCGACGAGGGGCACGACGTCCGCGGCGACCGCGTGGCCGTGCTCGGCGCGCGTGCCGCAGAGCGTCTCAGCATCGCGCGCGTCGACCGACAGCCCTCGATCTTCATCGACGGCCTGGCGTACGCCGTGATCGGCATCGTGGGCGAGACGCAGACGCGCGGCGAGCTCCGGGATGCCGTGATCATCCCCGACGGCGCCGCGCGCGCCGACTTCTCGCTGCCCGCGCCCGCCGAGGCCGTCGTCCGGATCGCCGTGGGGGCGGGGCCCCAGATCGCCGATCAGGCGCCACTCGCCCTGGCACCCGACGCTCCCGACACGCTCGACGTGCGCGCCCCATCCGCCGGATCGGATCTGGGCGATGCGGTGCAGTCCGACGTCAACATCGTGTTCGTCATCGTCGGCGCGGTGTCGCTGCTCGCCGGCGGACTCGGCATCGCGAACGTCACGCTCCTGTCGGTCATGGAACGGGTCGGCGAGATCGGCCTGCGGCGCGCGCTCGGCGCCACCCGCCGGCAGATCGCCGCGCAGTTCACGGTCGAGTCCATCGTCATCGGCCTGCTCGGCGGGCTCATCGGGGCCGCGCTCGGGGTCCTGTCCGTCGTCGTCGTGGCCGCGACACAGCAGTGGACGGCCGTGGTCGACCCGCTCGTCGCCTGCGCCGGCGTCGTGCTCGGCGCGGTCGTCGGATGGCTCTCGGGCTGGTACCCGGCGCGTCGTGCCGCGCGCGTCGAGCCCGTCAACGCGCTCCGCGGCGCCTGACACGCGCCGCGGGAAGGGGCCCGGGCACCGGCGACCCCGACCCGCGGCGTCGGCTCACCGGGTCGGGAGAGAGGGCGATTAGACTCGGACAGGTCGTATCGAGACCAACCAGGACAGTGAGAGCAGGGGATTCGGTGGCGCGCAAGGCCCAGCAGGACGAGAGACCGATCGGCCCGACCGGTCGTCCGTACCAGGGGTTCCCGACGCCGCCGAAGCTCGACAGCCACGGCCCTGCCCGGATCATCGCGCTCTGCAACCAGAAGGGCGGCGTCGGCAAGACGACCACGACGATCAACCTCGCGGCCTCGCTCGCAGAGTACGGGCGCAAGGTGCTCGCCGTGGACTTCGATCCGCAGGGCGCCCTGTCGGCGGGCCTCGGCGTGCAGACGCACGACGTGACGACCATCTACGACCTGCTTCTCGAGCCCAAGCGCGACGCGCACGAGGCGATCGTCCACACCGCGGTCGAGGGGCTCGACATCATCCCCGCGAACATCGACCTGTCGGCGGCCGAGGTGCACCTCGTGAACGAGGTCGCCCGCGAGATGATCCTCGCGCGCGTGCTCCGCGGCATCGCGAACGAGTACGACGTCATCCTCGTCGACTGCCAGCCCTCGCTCGGCATCCTCACCGTGAACGCGCTCACGGCGGCGCACGGTGTGCTCATCCCGCTCGAGTGCGAGTTCTTCGCCCTGCGCGGCGTCGCGCTCCTCATCGAGACGATCGACAAGGTGCGCGACCGCCTGAACCCGGCGATCGAGCTCGACGGGCTTCTCGCGACCATGTACGACTCCCGCACGCTGCACTCGCGCGAGGTGCTCGACCGCATCGTCGAGGCGTTCGGCGACAAGGTGCTCGAGACGGTCATCGGCCGCACCGTGAAGTTCCCCGACGCGTCGGTGTCGGGCGTGCCCATCACGGAGTTCGCACCCGAGCACCCGGCGGCTCAGGCCTACCTCCGGCTGGCACGGGAGCTGGTGGCCCGTGGCGCCGTCGCCTGACGCGGCGCACGACGAGACTCCGCTCGCCCCGCGCGCGGAGGAGGCAGACCCGGCCGGGGCCGCGGAGCAGGACGGAGGCGGCGGCTTCCGCGTCTCGCTCGGGAACTTCGACGGGCCGTTCGACCTCCTGCTGACCCTCATCTCGAAGCACGAGCTCGACATCACCGAGATCGCGCTGAGCAGGGTCACCGACGAGTTCATCGCGTATCTGCGCGATCTCGGGCCCGAGGAGGACCTCGACCAGGCCAGCGAGTTCCTCGTCGTCGCCGCGACGCTGCTCGACATGAAGGTCGCGGGGCTCCTTCCGCAGGGCGAGCTCGTCGACGCCGAGTCGGTCGCGCTGCTCGAGGCGCGCGATCTGCTCTTCGCCCGTCTGCTGCAGTACCGCGCGTTCAAGGAGGCGTCCGGATGGTTCCGGGCGCGTCTGCAGGCCGAGGACGGGCGCCACGCACGCGCCGTGCCGCTCGAGGAGAAGCATCGCGCGAAGACCCCGGAGCTCATCTGGACGCTCACGAAGGAGGAGTTCGCGGCGCTCGCGATGCTCGCGTTCGCCCCGAAGGCCCTTCCCCATGTCGGGCTGGACCACCTGCACGCGCCGCTCGTGTCCATCCGCGAGCAGGCCGCGATCGTCGTCACGCAGCTGCGCTCCCGCGAGAAGATGAGCTTCCGGGAGCTCGTCGCGGGGGTCGATCAGATCGGCGTCGTCGTGGCGCGGTTCCTCGCGGTCCTCGAGCTCTACCGGCATGCGGCCATCAGCTTCGAGCAGCTCGAGCCGCTCGGCGAGCTCACCCTCACCTGGACATCCGAGCAGTGGTCGGATGAGATGCTGGCGAGTCTGGGGGCCGACTATGACCGCTGAGCGCGGAGCAGGACGGAAGCGGATGGCCGAGGCAGGAGGGCGAGGATGAGCGACGAGCAGACGGAGACGGCGGAGCGCGTCGACGCGCCGGCGGGCGGCACCGTGACGCAGCGTCTCGAGGCCGTGCTGATGATCGCCGACGAGCCGCTCAGCGTCGTGAGCCTCGCGACGGCAGTGGGGGCGCCCGTGCCCGCCGTGCGCCAGGCGATCGAGACGCTCGTCGCGGACTACGACGGCGCAGCGGGCGGCCCTGTGCGCGGATTCGAGCTGCGCGAGGTCGGCGGCGGATGGCGGTTCTACGTGCGCGAGCAGTTCGACGACCTCGTCGCGGACTTCGTCGGAGGCCAGGCGCCGGCGAGGCTCTCCCAGGCCGCGCTCGAGACGCTCGCGGTGATCGCCTACAAGCAGCCCGTGACGCGCTCGCAGGTGGCGTCCATCCGTGCGGTGAACGTCGACTCCGTCGTGCGGACGCTGCTCGCGCGCGGGCTCATCACCGAGCTCTATGCCGACCCGGAGACGGGCGCGGTCAACTACGGCACGACCGACCTGCTGCTGCAGCAGCTCGGGATCAACTCGCTCGACGGGCTGCCGCCGATCTCGCCGCTGCTCGATGACGGCGCCGACGGGTTCGACGAGCTCACCGCATGAGGACGAACGGCCCGCCCCGTCGTCTGTCTCTTCTCCGGCCGGAGACGACACATGTCTCACTTCCCGCCGGAAACGCGGCATGATTCCAGCGGGAAGCGAGACACGGGGCGGCGCACGACGCACTGATGTCTCACGCGTCGCGGGAAAGGCCGGGGTATTTCCGCCGCGCGTGAGACATGCGAAGAGGAAGAAGAGGAACAGCGCATGACAGAGGCTGAGGGCATCCGCCTGCAGAAGGTGCTCGCGAACGCCGGTGTGGCATCCCGCCGTGTCTCGGAGCAGCTCATCGTCGAAGGGCGCGTGCGCGTCAACGGCACCGTCGTCACCGAGCTCGGCACGCGCATCGACCCCGAGAAGGACCTCGTCGACGTCGACGGGACGGCCGTTCAGCTCGACACGACGAAGCGGTACGTCATGCTCAACAAGCCCACGGGCGTCGTGAGCACCATGAAGGACGACCGCGGCCGCACCGACCTGCGCCGCTTCACGCGCGAGTGGGAGGAGCGCCTCTACAACGTCGGCCGGCTCGACGCCGACACGAGCGGCCTGCTCGTCCTGACCAACGACGGCGAGCTCGCCCACGTGCTCGCCCACCCGAGCTTCGGCGTCACGAAGGTCTACATCGCGAAGGTCGAGGGGCGGGTGACGCCGCAGACGATCGCGAAGCTCACGCGCGGCATCGAGCTCGAGGATGGCCCGATCGCCGCCGACAAGGCCCGCCTGCTCGACACCTCGGGCGACTCGAGCCTCGTCGAGCTCACCCTGCACTCGGGGCGCAACCGGATCGTGCGCCGCATGATGGCGGCGGTCGGCCATCCGGTTCTCGAGCTCGTGCGCCGCCAGTTCGGGCCCCTGCACCTGGGAACCCTCCCAGTGGGCCAGACCCGCGAGCTGACTAAAGTGGAGCGTGGCGCGCTGCTGACCCTGTCGCGCCGTGAGACGGATGCTCCGCCCGCCGATGGCGTCGAGAGTCCGGCATCGGAGGAGCAGGAGACCTCGTGAGCGAGAGCGGCATGCCGAGCGGCGTCGTGTCCGACGCCGCTCCGACGACCGTGAGCGGCCGGGCCGCGCGCGTCACGGGCACCGTCCGCGTCGTCGGATCCGGCCTCCTCGGCGCGAGCATCGGGCACGCGCTCACGCAGCACGGCGTCGACGTCGCGCTCGCCGACACCTCGCCGTCGCAGCTGCGGCTCGCGGTGGACTACGGGGCGGGTCGCCCCGCTGCGGATGACGACGACCCCGCGATCGTCGTCGTGTGCGTTCCGCCGGACGTCGTCGCCGACGTCGTCGCGTCGGAGCTCGCGCGCTTCCCGCGCGCGGTCGTCACGGATGTCGCATCGGTCAAGCTCGAGCCGCTGCGGTCCCTGCGCGCCCGCGGCGTCGACCTCACGCACTACATCGGCTCGCATCCCATGGCCGGTCGCGAGCGCGGCGGGGCGATCTCCGCGCGCGCCGACATCTTCACCGGGCGCCCGTGGGTGATCTGCCGCGACGGCGAGACGCCCGCGGCCGACCTCGCGCGCATCGAGGCCCTCGCGCTCGACCTCGGCGCCGTGCCGGTCGAGATGACGCCCGAGGAGCACGACCGCTCGGTGGCGCTCGTGTCGCACGTGCCCCAGGTCGTCGCGTCCCTGCTCGCGGCGCGCTTCGCGGACGCCCCCGACCTCTCGCTGAGCCTCGCCGGGCAGGGCGTGCGCGACACCACGCGCATCGCGCACTCGGCGCCCGAGCTGTGGGTGCAGATCCTCAGCGCGAACGCCGAGCCCGTCGTCGAGGCGCTCGACGCGCTCGCCGCGGATCTCGCGGCGGCCGCGGAGGCCCTCCGCGCCCCTGACGTCCCGGGCGCCCGTCGCGCGATCGCCGAGACCATCCGCCGCGGCAATGTCGGCGTGGAGCGCCTGCCGGGCAAGCACGGCCAGCGCCGACGCTTCGAGTCGCTCGTCGTCATGGTCGACGACGTGGCGGGCCAGCTCGGCCGGCTGTTCGGCGATCTCGGCGAACTCGGCGTGAACGTCGAGGACTTCCGACTCGAGCACTCTCCGGGGGCCCCGCTCGGCCTCGCGGAGATCGCGGTCGACCCGGCCATCCTGAGCGCCGCCGTGGAGGGCCTCGAGTCCCGCGGCTGGCGGATTGCGAGCACCAGTGACTGAACCCTTCTTCATCGGCATCGACGGCCCCGCGGGCGCGGGCAAGTCGAGCGTCTCCAAGGAGAGCGCCCGGCGTCTCGGCTACGGCTACCTCGACACCGGGTCGGTGTACCGCGCCCTCGCATGGCACGTGCTCGCCGCCGGCGCCTCGACCGACGACGCCGACGCGGTCCTCGCGGCGTTCGAGACCTTCGAGCCCGTGGTCTCCCTCGATCCCGATGTGCGGACCATCCGCGTGGGCGAGACCGACGTGACCCAGGCCATCCGCACGCCCGAGACCTCTGCCGCCGTGAGCGGTGTCGCGCGCGTGCTGCCGGTGCGGGAGAAGGTCAACGCGCTCTTCCGCGCGCTCGTGGCGGAGTCGGGGCTCCCAGGCGTCGTCGTCGAGGGGCGCGATATCACGACCGTCGTCGCGCCTGACGCGCCCGTGCGCATCCTGCTCACGGCCCACCCCGACGTGCGCGCGGCACGGAGGTCGGCCGAGCTCGGCGACCCCGACACCGCTGCCGTGGCGGAGGCGATGCGCAAGCGCGACGCGTCAGACAGCAAGGTCGTCGACTTCCTCCACGCCGCGCCCGGGGTGGACGTCGTCGACACGACCGACTTGGATTTCGACCAGAGCGTCGCCGCCGTGCTCGCGGTGATCGACGAGAAGACGGGAGGCCGGGATGGCCGCTGAGAACGAGTACGAGGGCGAGCCGGACCGGCTCGCCGAGAAGCTCGCGGAGCTCGACGAGGAGCTCGTCGAGCGCCGCGCGGAGACCCTGCGCGCGAGCCTCGAGGACTACGAGCTCGACGACGAGGACGCGGCGCTGCTCGCCGGCCTGTACGACGAGGGCGACGGGATCGAGTACCTTCCGGCGCTGCCGGTCATCGCGATCGTCGGCCGCCCGAACGTCGGCAAGTCGGCGCTCGTCAACCGGATCCTCGGCCGCCGCGAGGCCGTCGTCGAGGACACGCCGGGCGTCACGCGCGACCGCGTGACCTACAAGGCCGAATGGCTCGGCCGTCGGTTCTCGCTCGTCGACACGGGCGGATGGGAGCCCGACGCGAAGGGCATCGACCGGTCGGTCGCCCTGCAGTCGGAGGTCGCGATCGAGCTGGCCGACGTCATCCTCTTCGTCGTGGACGCGACGGTGGGCGCGACCTCGACCGACGAGCACGTCGTCCGCCTGCTGCGCAAGACGTCGAAGCCCGTCTTCCTCGTCGCGAACAAGGTCGACGACGCGCGCCACGAGCCCGAGGCCGCCGCCCTGTGGAACCTGGGCCTCGGCGAGCCGCACCCGGTCTCGGCCATCCACGGCCGGGGCGTCGCGGACCTGCTCGACGCCGTGCTCGCGAAGACGCCCGACGTGTCGGCCGTCGCCAAGCACGAGATCGGCGGGCCGCGTCGTGTGGCCATCCTCGGCCGCCCCAACGTCGGCAAGTCGTCGCTGCTCAACAAGGCGGCCGGCGAGGAGCGCGTGGTCGTCAACGACCTGGCGGGCACGACGCGCGACCCCGTGGACGAGGTCGTGGAGCTCGGCGGCAAGCTGTGGCGTCTCGTCGACACCGCGGGCATCCGCCGCCGGGTGCACATGCAGCAGGGCGCGGACTTCTACGCCTCGCTGCGCACCTCGGCCGCGCTCGAGAAGGCGGAGGTCGCGGTCGTCGTGCTCGACGTGACCCAGCCGATCAGCGAGCAGGACGTGCGCATCATCGACCTCGTGCTCGAGTCGGGGCGCGCGCTCGTGCTCGCGTTCAACAAGTGGGACATGCTCGACAGCCCCGAGATGATCAACCAGGATCGCCGCCGTTACCTCGAGCGCGAGATCGAGCAGGACCTCGCGCACGTCGCGTGGGCGCCGCGCGTGAACATCTCGGCGAAGACCGGCCGTCGTCTCGACAAGCTCGTGCCCGCCCTCGAGCAGGCGCTCGAGTCGTGGGACCAGCGCATCCCGACCGGCAAGTTCAACGCGTTCATCACGGAGCTCGTCGCGGAGCACCCGCACCCGCTCCGAGGCGGCAAGCAGCCGCGCATCCTGTTCGGCACGCAGGCGGGCACGCGTCCGCCGACCTTCGTGCTCTTCACGACCGGCTTCCTCGACCCGGGCTACCGCCGCTTCGTGCAGCGACGCCTGCGCGAGCTGTACGGCTTCGAGGGCACGCCGATCGTCATCAACATGCGCGTGCGCGAGAAGCGCCAGCGCCGATAGGCGCCGACCGTCGCAAGGGCGCCCCTCTTCGGAGGGGCGCCCTTCGTGCGTCTGCGGGGTGGCCCGCCGGGGCGGGGTGGGTCGCGGCGCCGGATGGCCGCGGCGCCGGTATGCGGTGTCCGGATTCGGATCGGTGGGGCTGGTGTGCGCGTGTCATGCTCACGGGGCGGCATGTGCACCGCCGGTCCGATTTCAGGAACGGCGGATGGCCGCGGCGCTGGCCGCGGGCGCGTCCGGATTCGGATCGGTCGGGCTGGTGTGCGCGTGTCGTGCTCAGGGGGCGACATGTGCACCGACGGTCCGATTCCAGGAACGGCGGATGGCTGCGGCTCTGGCAGGTGACGGCGGATGGCCGCGCACGCGCGTGATCCGGCTCGCGCGGGCATATGCGAGGCTGGAAGGGTGACGATCGAACCTCCCGCGCCCGGTGAGCCGCGACGGCCTGACGGCCCGCGCGACCCGGGTGACGCGTGGGTGGTCGCGGAGGACGGCACGCGCTACTGGGGCCGCTTCGGCGCTGCCGGGCTCCTCGCCGTCGATCCCGCGCGCGGCGTGCTCTTGCAGCACCGCGTCGGGTGGAGCCACTTCGGCGGAACCTGGGCGCTCCCGGGCGGCGCGCTGCACCAGGGCGAGAGCCCGCTGCGAGGCGCGGTCCGGGAGGCTCAGGAGGAGGCGGGCGTGCCGGATGGTGCGATCGTCCCGCGCTTCACGCATGTGTTCGATGCCCGCATCTGGCGGTACACGACCGTCGTCGCCGATGTCGCCGATCCGTTCGAGCCCGTGATCAGCGACCCTGAGAGCCTCGAGCTCGCGTGGGTGCCGCCCGCGATCGTCGATGCGCTGCCGCTTCATCCGGGGTTCGCTGCCGCGTGGCCCGATCTGCGTGCTCGTCTGGACATCCGCCCGGCGGTGCTCGTCGACGCGGCGAACGTCGTCGGCGCGGTGCCCGACGGATGGTGGCGCGACCGCCAGGGCGCCGCCACACGGCTGCGCGACCGCATCGCCCGCCTGGCCGAGCGCGGTATCGAGGCACCGACGCTGGGGCTCGAGGGCATGCGGTGGTTTCCGCTGTTCGCGATGGTGGTCGAAGGCGCTGCGCGCGGCGTCGAGGACGCGGATGGCGTGCGCGTGTTCTCCGCGGATGGCTCGGGCGATGACGAGATCGTCCGTCGTGCCCAGGCGATGGTCGCGTCGGGGCTGCGGCTCACTGTCGTCACGAGCGATCGAGAGCTGCGTCGGCGGCTGGACGAGGTCGGCGCGGCGGTCGAGGGGACGCGCTGGCTCCTCGAGCAGCTGGACTGATCTCGGTGCTCAGCCGCGTCCGAGCAGCTTGTCGATCTCTCGTCGCTCGCGCTTCGTCGGTCGGCCTGCGCCACGGTCACGTGTGACGATCGGCGCGACGAACTCACGAGGCGGTGGCGGGGGAGTGCGGTCCTCATACGCCTCTGCTGCGAGTGGCGCCGACACGCGCTTCTGGAGCATCCCGCGGACGCCGAGGATCCGATCGAAGCCGTTGATGCGCACGCGCACCTCGTCGCCGACCTTCACGGCGTAGGCCGCTTTCACGTGGTCGCCGTTGACCCGCACGTGTCCGCCGCGGATCGCCGTGGTCGCCGCGGACCGGGTCTTGTAGACGCGCACCGCCCACAGCCAGACGTCGATTCGAACGGACTCGCTCATGATCCGTCCATCGTACGGCGCGCTCGCCGCAGGGCGGTCAGAGGCGCAGAGCGACCACGGCTCGCGATGGGGTCGGGTGCGCGATGACCTCGAACCCCGCATTCGCGAACGTCGAGAGGGTCCCGACGTAGAGGTCGTTGGACCGCGTCTCGCGACGGGAGTCCGTGTCGATGGGGTACGCCTCGAGCACGCGCGCCCCGTTGCTTCGTGCATAGTCGACGGCCGCGTCGAGCAGCGCGCGCGTGATGCCCAGGCCGCGGTGCTCGCGGCGGATGGAGAAGCACGTGATGGCCCAGACGCCGTCGTCTTCCAGAGATTCCTGTGTTCCCGACTTCACGATGCGCGACCGCAGAACGCGCCGCTGCGCCGGTCGCGGGCCCACGCGCACCCAGCCGGCGGCCCGGCCATCCGCGTAGGCGACGAGGCCCGGGGGTGGACCGGCGTCGATCTCGTCGCGCAGCATGCGCTCGCGCTCGTCAACGGACGTGGTCTGCCACTCCTTGTTCGGAAGCACGGGCCACATGCACTGGCAGCTGCGGCCGTCGCCGCCCCCCGTGAGGGCGCTCTGCACGTCGTGCCACTGCGCTGTGGTGGCCGGCGCCGTCGTGATCTCAGCCATGCTCCGACGCTACCCCCGACGGCCGACACACGCGGCGGTCGTGTGGGTTCGCGGCACCTCGTTCGACCCGGTAGACTGTTCGAGTTGTCCGCGTTCACGCGGGCTACGGGCTGTGGCGCAGCTTGGTAGCGCACTTGACTGGGGGTCAAGGGGTCGCAGGTTCAAATCCTGTCAGCCCGACGTAAAAGCCCTGATGAGAGGCAACTTTCACCAGGGCTTTGTCGTTTCTGAACGTGGTCACTGGCTGGGGGTTATCGGCCAGAAAGAGTGGATGGGTCGGGTGTGTCATCCTCGTCCTGCCCAGCCGGATCGGGCCCAGAGGCCTTCGGTGGCGTCGAGGCCTTGCCCGTAGAGGGTGGGGGTGATCTGGTCGTCGTGGCGGGGTTCGGGTCGGGTTTCGGGAGTGATCGGCTGGGCGAGGTCGAGGGCTTGTTCGAGCGGGAGCTCTCGGGTCGCGAGGAACCACTCGACCGCGCGGCGGCGGTGTTCCTCGGTCATGCCGCGGTGGCGGCGCAGGAGATCGCGGATGCGGGCGTTGAGGCTTTCCAGCGCGGAGGTCGTGCGCGGGTTGCCGTAGGTGATGTGGGTGAACAGCACGTCGTTGCGGACGACGAGGCGCACCAGCAGCCAGGCTTTGCGGAGCCGGTCGTGGGTGAATCCGAATCGGCCGTTCTTGAGCAGGGTGCGTTCCCGGGTGAGGTGCCCGAAGGTCTGCCACCACTGCTCGAGCCGCAGCTGCCAGTTGATCGCGGCCTGTTCGTCGAGGATGTCGCTGAGGTCCATGACCAGGCGTCGTAGCGCTCGGCCGGCGTTCGTGCGCGGGTTGCGGGTGAGATGACGGGTGATGTTCATCTGGAGGTGGAACAGGCACCGCTGGTGCTTGGTCTCGGGCCAGGCCTGTCGCAGTGCCGAGGGGAGTCCGGAGCCGCCGTCGGAGACGAGGATCCCCGGGGCGGGGACCTGATCGAGCAGAGCGGTCCATGCGGCGGTGGTCTCGCGGGCGCACCACTGCCAGGCCAGGACGCGTCCGGTGTCGGAGAGCGCGATGAGCAGACACCAGGTGCCGATCCAGATGCCGTCGACGAGGACGGCGTGGTAGATCGTCTCGGCCGGGCCCAGTCGGGGAGACAGATCCCAGCACCAGGCGGTGCGGCGCCGGAACGATCGACCGGAGGCGGTGCCGTCGGCCTCGGCTTGGGTGGCCTTGCCGATCAGCCACGACACGAACTCGCGCAGCTGCTCCCGCCGGGTCACGTCGGGACGCCGACGGGTGCTGGACGCCCCGCAAGACGGACACCGCCAGCGTTGGGTGCCCGAGCGGTGACGGCCGTTCTTGACGAGCTTGATGCCGCATACCAGACAGGTGGTCGAGTTCGTCGCAAGGCCCACGACTAAGGGTCGCGGACCATAGCGATCCCCGTTCTACCGCGAGATTCCGCGGCTAGATCGAGAACCCATCCACTCCTTTTGGCCTATAACCCCTGGCTGGTCCACTCGCCCGATCCGCTCGAGCCGGCCGCCGCCGAAGTGGACCAAGCCCGTTCGCCCTCGACGCCCGTGAAGTGCACCAGAAGGTGCCCGTCGAGTGGACCAGATTCCGGGCAGGACCGTGCTCCAGCCTCCTCTGGGAAGGTCGGAGCGTGGGTCTGTAGGCGATCACAGGCGGGGTCCGTCGCGGCGGGTGGTGTCCATTCTGGTGGGGCTGCGGAGAGGAACTGGGTCGCCTGTCGGGCGGCTTCGGCGAGGTGTCGGTGGTCGAGGTGCAGGTAGCCCTTGGTGGTCTCGATCGACTGGTGTCCGAGGGTCTTTTGGAGGACGTGCAGGGCGATGCCGGCGTCGGCCATCCAGGTCGCTCCGGTGTGCCTCAGCTCGTGCCGGGTGAGATTGCCGAAGCCGAGCTTTGCCACGATGTCGTCCCAGTGGGTCGCGTCGCGGACGGTGGCGGTGGTGAGGACGCCGCCGCGGGGCCCGCGTAGGAGCGGCTCGTCGGGTTCCTTGCTGTCGGTGAGCGTTCGAGGACGGGTTCGAGCGCGTCGAGCATCGGGACGGGGCGGCCTCTGCGGCCCTTGGTCAGCTTGACGACGAGGCCGCCTCTGCCGGGGTAGTGCTGCCGTCTGATCCACACGATGCGGTTGTCCCATTCCACGTCTCCCGCGCGGAGCCCGGCTACTTCGGAGCCGCGGGCCGCGAGGAGGGCGGCGAGCATGACGTGATCGGAGTACGACTGGTGAACCGTCCCACACGCGCTCGCGAGCTTCTGCAACGTCCGAAGGTCGGGCGCGGTGCTTGGCGGGGTTGACGGAGATTTTGTCGTCGCGGACGGCTTCGTCGAGCACCCGAACGAGGGGTGCGATGTAGTTCTTGATCGTGGAGGCGGAGTGCTCGGCTTCCCAGGCGTCGATGGTGCGGTCGATCATCCCTGCGGTGATCTTCGCGACCCGGATGTGCCCGAGCGCGGGCAGAACACGGAGTCGTAGAGCTGAGGCCGCCTCGTCCTCCACTGTAGGACGGTGGCCTGACATCGGGAAGGGCACCGGGCTCACAGCGCGCGGCGGGCCGGCTCTCGTTGTGGACTACGTTGCATGCGAAGCGGCTCCTGCCCGCGACCCCTGAGCGTCCAGCATGTGCAAGATCGACCGGGCGACTGTCGGATGTTCATGTTCTAATGACGCCGTCGCAGACCGACGAGGTTGGGGCGATCGGAGCGGGCGTGGCACCCGAGTCGCCCGATGCGGGGCAGATAGACTCGACAAACAGCCTGCCGTACCGGTCAGGAGGACGCTCGCGTACTTGAAGGGAGGTCAGGCCATGGCGACGAACGACCAACTCAAAGCGTTGGTGAAGAGCCACGCGAACGGCGATGACCCTCAGTTCTACGCGGTCGCGATGCAGGTTGCCGCCAAGGCTGCCCGGACGGGGCAGTCCAAGTTCGCTCAGGATCTGCGCGACCTCGTGGACGAGTTGCGCAAGCGAGACACCGCACCCTCCCGTGTCGCGTCCATCGTCCCGGTCACTCAGCCGAGGGGCGAGCTCGGTTCTCTGCTGAGTGTCACCTACCCGAGTGCTCGTGTGGGTGACCTCGTTCTGTCTGACGAGCTCACAGCGCGACTTCAACATGTTCTGCTCGAACAGCGGCAACGAGACACACTCGCCCGGTACGGATTGCGTCCGGCCCGGCGACTGCTCCTGATCGGCCCTCCGGGCACGGGGAAGACATCAACCGCGCGGGTGATCGCTGGTGAACTTGGGCTGCCACTATTTGCGATCCGGCTCGACACGATCATCACGAAGTTCATGGGCGAAACGGCAGCCAAGCTACGGCTGATCTTCGATGCGCTCGTAGAGACCCGTGGTGTCTATCTCTTTGATGAAGTCGATGCGCTCGCCGGTGACCGCGCCGCAGCGAACGACGTGGGGGAAATTCGTCGGGTGCTGAACTCCTTCCTCCAGTTCCTCGAAGAGGACGCCTCCGAGAGCGTCATCATCGCGGCTACGAACCATCCGCAACTGCTGGACAATGCGCTGTTCCGCCGATTCGATACGGTGATGGACTTCGAGCTCCCTGACGACGAGGGTCTCCGTTTGGTCATCAAGAATCGGCTGGCGTCGTTTCAGATCGGAAACCTGAGCTGGCCGCGCGTGGTTGCGGCGGCCCGTGGGCTTAGCCATGCCGAAGTCGCAACGGCTGCCGAGAACGCCGCGAAGCGTGCCGTGCTCACCGGGCGGACGCGGATACTCACCGACGACGTCATAACAGCCCTCAACGAGCGCCCGCGCTCGAATGCGCATCGTGAGCAGAACGCGTAGGCGGCATGGCTGAACGCGACCGCCCGCACGTCGTCGTGCCGGCCCCGCCGCGCCCCGAACCATTCACACTTGCGTCTTCTGGCGGTGGTGGCGACGGTCAGGGCTTCTCAGGTGATCGGAGGAGCCACGGACGCAGGCTCACCGATGAGTACCAGACGGCGCTGACCGCGGAGCCCGAAGAACCCGACACGGAAGGGACATATATCTCGTTCGTGTCCTTCCCGGACCTCGAGCTCGCGTTGGAGAGCCTCGACGTCCAGCGCTCGGGGGAGCAACCCGAGTTGGTCGCCGTGCGAGAGACCGCGACTGCGGACGGCACCATCCAGATCGCAACGGTCTACATTCCGGACGGTAAGAAGGAGTATTTCCTGCGCCGTCTGAGCGCCTACGTCGAGACCGCCGGAAACGACAGAGCACGCAACGCCGCGCTCGTAGAAGGCATCCGGTCAATCCGTCGAGCAACTATCCGCGAATTGTGGACAGACCCTGACGACCTGTTTCCCAGCGACCCTTCCGAGAACTGCTGGTGGGAAGTCTGGTTGCGCAAACGAGACGGCGGCGAACGGCAGCGGTTTACGACGTTCGCCGCTGAGCATGGGCTTCGTACCAGTGATCACTACCTCGGATTTAGCGACCGCACAGTGGTACTCCTCAACGCGACCGCGGACCAGCTTGCCGACGCATTCCGGTCGCTCGATGACATCGCCGAGCTGCGCCGCCCACACGATGTGGCGAGCTTCCTTACCGAGCTTCCAGCGACGGAGCAGGCCGAATGGGTCGATGACCTGCGCAGACGCCTCCAAGTCGCGCCCAGTGGTGCTCCCGTGGTGTGCGTTCTGGACACAGGTATCCAGGACGGGCATCCACTCCTCACCGACTCGATCGACCAACCTGATCTGCACGTGGCCGACGCGCGCTGGCAGCTCCGGCCGGTCCATCCGCACGGCACCGAAATGGCGGGGCTTGCGCTCTATGGCGACCTCCACGGCGCCGTCCTCGACTCCCAGACGATCCAACTACGCCACCGCTTGGAGTCGGTCAAGTTCCTACCCGACCGAGGCGACAACGACCGTGACCTTTACGGTGCAATCACGGCCCGCTCGGTCGATCGACCGGAGATCCAAGCTCCGACACGCTCCCGCGTATTCATGCTCGCAGTCACGGCGCCCCGCCCAGGCTCGTCTGATGTCGGCTCTGAGCCCGCTGAGCGTCTCGAAGCGGGACGGCCGACCTCCTGGTCCGCATCGATCGACGCGCTCACCTTCGGCCGCGGAATCGACGACACGGACCCGAAGTTCACCTATCTCGATCGTGACGAGCCGCGTCGCCCTCGCCTCTTTGTCGTTTCCGCGGGAAACATCCGGGACGTCACGGCGACAGACCACCATTTGGCCCGGAGCGACCTGGAGCCGGTGGAGGACCCCGCGCAGTCGTGGAACGCGCTGAGCGTCGGGGCTTACTCCGAACAGGACGACATGTCCGGTGCCTTGACCGACTTCGCCGGCTATGTGCCCATTGCGCAGCGCGGCGAGTTGTCTCCCGTGAGTCGCACATCCGTCGTGTTCGATCGCAAGAAGTGGCCGTTCAAGCCTGATGTGGTCGCCAACGGCGGCAACCTTGCCGCATCCCCGGACGGCACCGAAGTCGACACGCCTCCAAACCTCGCCCTACTCTCCACGCGACTTCGACGCCCCGGCGAGGGGTTCTTTACTATGACGCGCGATACCTCAGCGGCGACCGCTCAGGTCGCTGCGATGGCTGCGGACATCTCTGCGGCCTACCCGACCTTGCGCCCCGAAACTGTGCGAGCGCTCATCGTCCACTCCGCACAGTGGACAGATTCCATGCGCGCCCACTTTGACCGCGAGAGTAACAAAACGGCTCTGGTCGGTCTCCTGCGCCGCTATGGCATGGGCGTGCCGGATGCTCAGCGCGCACTTCGCAGCGCAGCAGACGCCCTTACGCTCATCGCGGAGGCGGAGATTCACCCCTACGAGCGGGAGGGCGGAAGCAACACCGGGAAGGTCCGCGAGATGAACCTCCACCAGCTTCCGTGGCCCATCCAGGAGCTCGAAGCGTTGGGCGAAGCCCTCGTGAGGCTGCGGGTCACGTTGTCGTACTTCGTAGAGCCGAATCCCTCAAGTCGAGGATGGACGGGCCGATACCTTTATCCCTCGCACGGGCTCAGGTTCGCCACGCGACGGCCCGAGGAGAACGTCGAGTCCTTCCGTCAGCGGATCAACACGCGCGCCCGCGTCGACGGCGAGCGTCCGCCGAGTCTTGACACGGAGAAGGGCTGGCTTTTCGGTAGCAACCAACAGCAAGCCCCCGGCTCACTCCACACCGATATCTGGACCGGAACAGCCGCTGATCTCGCGAGCAAAGGTGCGATCGCCGTCTACCCAGTCGCTGGGTGGTGGAAGAACCGGCGCGATCACGACCAGAGTGATCAGGGCGTGCACTATTCGCTTGTCGTGAGTATCGAGTCACCTGAGGTAGAAGTTGATCTGTGGACGCCCGTCTACCAACAGGTTCAGCCTACGATCGAGATCACGACGTGAGGTCACGGGGGTTTGGTGCAGGAACTGGTGACGTCGAGCGTGGCTAGCCGAGAGAGGCTGGCCTGGAAGAATGTCAGCAGCAGGAAGCGTCGGTAAGTCGATGTTTCACTGGCTCTGACCTATCCGACGCTCTTCCGGTCGGTCAGAATCCCCAGCTAACCGCAGCGCCAGGTAACAGCCGCAGGGTGACGCGGTTGTTCTCGATACCGCCGCCGAAGTTGAAGCTGACTCCTATGACTTGCCCGACTTCTTCGACGAGTGGATCCGATACGAACACCAGCATGCCGGTCCAGAAGATCGGGACGGTTGGCTGGAAGGTGATCCGATTCTCGCCAAGGAAGTCGAGGCCTGCGGCGCTTCCAATATCCTTGGGGCGACCGTAGGTGACGAGCTGTGGAAGCACGTCGTCAACGGCGAGGTCGACCGTGTCTGCCGCGTCCGTGAACGCCTTCGCGTACGCCGCTGCACAGCCGGTCAGGCGCGCGATGGCCTCCGCCATCTGTTCCTCACGGAACTGATGGCGTTTAAGTGCGAAATGCGGCTCGAACTCATCGACGTGCTCAGATGACAGCGCCGCACGAAGAGCCCGACATTCGGAGTGAAGCTGTTGGTGGTCCGGCCCGGTCAATGCGGCGCGAGTGGTAGCGAGTCGTTGCCATGCATCTGACGCGCGAAGCGCGGAAGCCAGATCTTGCAGCTCATGGCTCGCGTCGATGCGTTCAGACCCCGTGACGAGGGTGGGTGGAGGTGAGAGCTGGAAGCCGCGTCCCATGTCTCTGCGTGCCCAGACTGCTCTCCAACTGAACTCGTCCGTCGTGAATGGGGTGTTTGCGACAAGTTGAGGTACTCGGAGCAACGGGTATCCCGGAAGCTGAGCGCGAAGCCACGCGAGCTGAAGACGGAACGCGGCCTCGACTTCGTATGCCGCGAGAAGCCATGCATCGAAAGTGTCAGGCCTCTTCACGTGCCCAAACATCGGCTGACTTAGCAAATAGTTCAGCTCCGAATTGAGGCGCAGTGCGTGCGCACGCATCGATCTTGCGGGAAACCCGGCAAGCATCTCCGTCAGCGGATCCTTCGATGAGACGCCATCGCGCGGCATCACTGAAATGACCCGCCTCGCGGTCTGCGAGCTTCGCCACTTGTCGGCGAGCTTGTCCACCGCAGTCCAGATTTCTTTCGTCATGCAAGCCATCCTGAGAAGTCTGTAAGTTGTTCAATCGCCTTCTGAACGTCCGTTGCCGCGGCATGTGCCGGGCCGCCATCAAGAAAATGTGAGGCGGATGTCTGGCCGAGCCGCTCGACGGGCGGGTTCGGGAGTAGACAGGTTTCCACGGTCGCGACATAGGACATCGGCCAATCTTTTGCTCCCCAGATCTCTTCGCTCTCGCCGATGAAGAAGGTAAGGCCCAGTGGGCGCAGCTGATCCAATAGGTGGGAGCGCTGAACATCGGGGAAGGTGTCGAGGAGAGTGTCGAGGTCGCGTTGACGCTGTCGCACGAACTTCTTGACCTGGGTTTGAGCTTCCTCGGCGGAGCGTGGACGGGGAGACAGAGCGGGCGGTACTGCACCCAATCGAGCGCGCAGGGCGAGCCGCCAGAGCCGCACGGCTCCGTATAGCGGCCCGCGTTCCTGCTCCACGACCGTTACACCGATGTCGTTGCTGGAAGCATCGGTTGCTCGCAGGACCCAGCGCCCGTCGAGGGCTTCCTTCGCGTGCACGATGCACCCGGCCATCCCCAGAAGCGCGTCCAGCAACGCTGCCACATCATGTGCGTAGCTGCCTTTGCTGGGGAAGTGTCTATCTGCCTGCGCCACGCGCACGGATAAGAATGGCAGGTCCCGTGTGACAGGGGCGGAGACGTCGACACCGAGCTCGCTGGCGAAGACCACCCATTCTGAGTGGGTTGCGCGGAGAACGGGGGGGCAAAGGTGCGAGACCTGCAGCTACTGCAGTCGCTGCGAGGTAGTCAGCGAGGGAGTCGTGGAACGGCGCGACCACACCCATCCCCACTTCGGTAATTAGTCCGGTGTGGAGGGCCACGGCACGCGCACTGGCGCCGTCCGTTGCGGACGAGAGGGAGTCCGCTACCTCGTCTGTGCTGGCGATCCACTCGTACTGGTCCGAGTATCGACGTTGGGCAGTGAGAAGGTGAGCGAAAACGACCCCGAGCAAGGGCAAGTAGGTGCGGGCATCGACGGACGGTGCCCGCGCGGCCAGATGCAAGAGGAACTTCTCGTACACGGCGCTCCGAGTTAGCTCGGCCGAGCCAACTGCGCCCGCTTTCAGGAAGATGGTGAGAAGCATCGGGTTTCGTGCGCCATCTCCGAGGACATGCTCTGCGCGAGCCCGGATCTGCGTCAACTCGGACGCAGTCGGTCCAAGAACCGACTCGATGAGTCGTTCCTGATCCGAATGCGCGAGGGGTGTGACGCCGAACGCTTGGTGTGTGGGGGCTGGACCCATCACACGGCGCAGTACCGCAGGGTCGCGCCCGACCAACACGACCGATGCGAGTCCTGGCCGATTGAGAAGTGGTTTCAGCTCCTGAGCGAGATGCTCAAGTGTGGCCTCGGGGATCTCGGAGACCCCGTCGATGACGACGACAGCGTCGGGATCAGCGAGCACCTTGCGGCCCGCGTAGGTGGGGATCGCCGTTCCTACGCTGAAGCCGAGCGCATCCGCAACGAGGGCCGCGATGTGCCCGGGTATGTAAGTCTCGGCCCGGCAGACTACAACTGCACGTCCAGTGGCTGCGGCTGACGACTGAAGCACTTGTATGACGCTGGACTTGCCGGTTCCGGTCGGCCCCGACACCGACGCCGCGCTCAGCTGGAGGAGGGACTGGGCGTCGACAGCAGGCTCGCCTCCAGGCAGCGGGGTCAGAGTGAGGGCCACGAGCGCGGGTGGGGTGTTCGCCACCGCCGCGATGTAGGAGTCTTTCAGTGCGCCACCCCACTGGTACTCACCCCGTTCCCCATGTTCACCGCCGATCAGCGCCCGGAGCTCAGCTGCCGTGAATAGTCGCTCGGCGGGGTGATTGTGCGCCGCTCGCTCCATGAGCACCCTGACCAGGCGGTCGACACATTGCACTGCTTCTTCTTCCCTGTCGCGTAGGAGCGGGTCGAGCCGTGCAGCAATGCGCCGTTCGGCAGCCTCAAGCAGAGCGCCTACAGAGGATAGATCGACGCGGATGCGCGCGAACGTCAGACGTTCCGCGAGCGCTTCGGAGACGCCCAGCTCTGTCGCCAGCCGATCCGTCCGATTGGGCTCAGAGCTTGCGAGGATGTCGCTGAGGGTCTGCGCGCCAGGTCCCAGCTCTCCGTTCGTGACGAATGTGAATGTGGCGCCTGGCTCGTTGAGATCGGCCCAGCGCCGCATGACATCGGCAATCGGCTTGGGCGTCCATGGCGCACCCGAGTGGCTCTTGATCTGATGGGCACCGACCAGACGGCCATCCGCATCAAGCACCTCGATGTCCACCACATCGTCCGTGCCCTCGACGCGAAGCTGATGCTCGGGATACTGTTCGACGATTTCGATGGCAAGGTGGATAGCATGCGCCTGCTGGTATGCGATTCCGCGAATCGTATCGGTGCCTGCCACGTGTCCTCCTGGTCACGACCGTAGCGGACGCCTCCGACAACGAAGCGGGTTAGCTGCTGGCGAAGACATCGCGTAGATCAAGTTTCGGGTTTCTGCTGTTGCGTCATCGTGTTGTGGTGGCGCCGATGACAGTGGAGCTGGTGCTCGTCGAGGTGGCGCACAGGGTCCTTGGGGGAGGGCCCCGAGACCACTAAGCAAGTGGACCAATTAGGTGACCAACCGCCTGCAAATCCTGCAAAACGCGCCGTGCGGAGCGCATTGCTGAAACACGAAAATCTTGGTCAAGTGTGCAATGAGCCTTCTTCCTGGCACTTGGGGGTCAAGGGGTCGCAGGTTCAAATCCTGTCAGCCCGACGTAAAAGCCCTGATGAGAAAATGTTCTCATCAGGGCTTCGTCATGTTCAGAGGCGGGTTTTCGTCGGTCCCCCTCTGGTCCCTCGCCGAGGAGCCCGTGCGTCTCCCGGCGCTCCGGGCGGCTGCTTCGCGCGTCCGGACGGTCTCGCCTGTGGATAAGGGGACCAATAGGGGACCAGAGCGCCCGATCGTGACTCCGGGCCCCGCGTCACAGGGACCTCGACGCGTCGCGTCGGGTCGGCCTGCTGGCCTTGGCGGATCGGGCGAGAAGGTGTTGGCCTGCTCGGCGGCTGATGCGAGGGTGGCGGTCGTCGGGGTGGAGGTATCCGCGGGTGGGCTCGACGGAGGCGAGGCCAAGGATGTCCTGGAGGGCGTGGATCGGCATTCCTGCGTCGGCCATCCAGGTGGCTCCGGTGTGCCGGAGGCCGTGCCGGGTGAGATCGGGCAGCCCGAGGTCCTTGACGATCTGGTCCCAGTTCGTCGCGTCTCTGACGGTCGCGGTCGTGAGGGCGCCGCCTTTCGGGCCGACCAGAAGCCCGTCCTCTGGCTCCTTGCCTTCCGCGAGACGTTCCAGGATCGGCCGGAGCGGGTCAAGGATCGGGACCAGGCGCTCCCTGCGGCCCTTGGTCTGCTTCGTGATGAGTCCGCCCTTGCCGGGGTAGGTCTGCCGGGCGATGACGACGATGTTCTTGTCGAACCGGACGTCGCTGGCCTGAAGACCCGAGACCTCGGAAGAGCGCGCGGCGAGGAGCGCGGCAAGCATGACGAAGTCCGAGTAGGACTGGTGGATCTTCCCGCAGGCGTCCGCGAGCTTGGTCAGGGTGCCGATGGTGGGGATGGCGTGCGCGCGGGGCGAGGCTTGCTCGGCGGGCTGGGTTCGGAAGGCGTTGCGGTTTATGCTGCGCTTGGCGCGGTTCTTCGCGGGGTTGATCGGGATGAGCCCGTCGCGCACTGCTTCGTCGAGGACGCGGACGAGAGGGGCGATCGAGTTCTTGATCGTGGACGCCCCGTGGCGTCCTCCGAGACGTCGACGGTGCGGTTGATCACGCCGGTGTTGCGACTGCTGCTGCTGCGCTCGCCGTGCTCGCGGCGGGTGTGGCTCATGCGTGTGCGGGGCGTTGGAGCTCGGCGATGGAGGCCCCGTCATCGTCGCCGTGTCCCTGCGCGATGGCCTGGTCGAGCACTGTGCGCAGGGCTTCTCCGAAGAGAAGGGTGAGTCCTCCGGTCCGTGCGGCATCCAGGGCGAGATGTACGTCCTTGCGTCCCAGGCGGGTGGTGAAGCCGCCGGGCTAGTACCGGCGTTCGGCGATCAGAGCGCCGTAGGAGGTGTAGACGGCGCCGGGAAACAGGGTCGTGGTGAGCAGGTCAACGGGCTGGTCTGTAGAGACGCCGACCTGCTCGGCCATGTGCGCGACGGTCTTCACTGTGCCACCACCTCTCGTGCGGCGGTGAAGACGTTTGCGGCGCGGATGACCGCATCGAGCGTGGCGGTGAGGGTGGAGCGATTGCGTCCGGCGGTCCAGGCGGAGCCCTCGGGTGTGCGGTATTCGATGAGGGTCAGGGCTTCGGCATCCGCGCCCGACCGCATCGAGCTCTGGTGCAGCGAGAGGATTTCCAGCGTGATCCCCTGGGCGTCGAGAGCGTCGACGAGGGCTTCGGCCGGGCCTGTGCCGTCGTGGGCGGAGCGGTGCTCGACGCCGTCGATGTGGACGGTGACCTCGGTTCTGGCAGTGGCCTCGTCGACGCGCAATGCGCTCAGTCGCACGGCGACGTCGGGGTTCTCGGGCAGGTACACGGAGGTGAAGATGTTCCAGAGGTCGTCGGCGGTGACCTCGTCGCCGGTGGCATCAGTGTGCCGCTGCACGTGGCGGGAGAGGTCGATCTGGAGGCGTCGGGGCA
Source organism: Microbacterium barkeri (assembly GCF_027921765.1). Lineage (GTDB taxonomy): Bacteria > Actinomycetota > Actinomycetes > Actinomycetales > Microbacteriaceae > Microbacterium > Microbacterium barkeri. The sequence continues at coordinate 151,686 of NZ_BSEJ01000007.1, read as the reverse complement.
GCTCGATGCCGTACTCGGTCTCCAGGAGGTAGGCGATGCCGCCCTTGCCGGACTGGGAGTTCACGCGGATGACGGCGTCGTAGCTGCGGCCGATGTCTGCCGGGTCGATCGGCAGGTAGGGGACCCGCCAGGCGATCTCGCTCTCGTCGCGTCCTTCGGCCGCAGCGCGGGCGCGATGCTCGGCGAAGCCCTTCTTGATGGCGTCCTGATGAGTCCCGCTGAACGCGGTGTGCACGAGATCGCCGACGTAGGGGTGCCGAGGGTGGACGTCGATGCGGTTGCAGTACTCGACGGTGCGGCGGATCTCGTCGATGTCGGAGAAGTCGATCATCGGGTCGACGCCCTGCGCGTGCAGGTTGAGGGCGAGGGTGGCGATGTCGACGTTGCCGGTGCGTTCGCCGTTGCCGAAGATGCAGCCCTCGACGCGCTGGGCGCCGGCGAGGACGGCAAGCTCGGCGCAGGCGATTCCCGTTCCCCGGTCGTTGTGGGGGTGAACGGACAGGATGACGCCGCCGCGGCGCGCGAGGTGGGTGTGCATGTACTCGATCTGGTCGGCGTACACGTTGGGGGTGGCGATCTCGACGGTGGCGGGGAGGTTCAGGATGACGGGGCGCTCGGGCCTCGCATCCCACAGCTCGGTCATCGCGTCGCAGATCCCGATGACATAGTCGGGCTCGGTGAGGTTGAACACCTCAGGGCTGAATTCGAACCGCACGTTCGGCAGGTCCCCGGCGAACTCCAGCACGTCCCTTCCACCGGCGAGGATCATTTCCCGCAGCTCGTCGCGGTCCTTGCCGAGGACGGTGTCGCGCCAAGTCGGAGCAGTCGCGGTGTACATGTGGATCACGACCTCGTTGCGGATGCCGCGGATCGACTCGACAGTGCGCTCAATGAGGTCGCGGCGCGCAGGGGTGAACACGACGATCGTGACGTCGTCGGGGGCGATGTCGGTCTCGGCGATGAGCCGGACGAAGTCATAGTCGGTCTGGGACGCCGAGGGGTACCCGACTTCGATCTCGGTGTAGCCCATCCGCACCATCAGCTCGAAGAACCGGCGCTTGCGGTCGGGGTCCATCGGCTCCGCGAGGGCCTGGTTGCCGTCGCGCAGATCGACCGGGACCCACAGCGGCGCCTGGGTGAGCCGTCGGTTCGGCCATTGCCGGTCGGCTCCGAGGGGCACCTCGACGCGGGAGTAGGCGTCGGCGTAGCGGTGCGAGGGCATGCCGGAGGGGCGCTGCCGGTTCCAAGAGGGGGCGATCGTGGTGGTCATGTCACGCAGTCCTTCAGGGTCTTCGGGATGTAGACCGGCGCAGCGTTCGGCTCCACGGCGGGGAGCCGGTCTGGCTACGCCCCGCCGTGGCGGCGAAGAAGGAGAGTGAAGGTGAGCACGGGTAGACTGTAACACAAGTCCTCAGACAAGTAGAGGAGATGAGATGGCTCAACTCAGACGCGTCCCCTTGGCGGATCAGGCGGCCGATGCCCTGTTCGCGCGCATCCGCGCGGGGGAGTGGGCGCTGGGCGCAAAGCTCCCCGGCGAGACGACGCTGGCGCCGCAGCTCGGGGTGGGACGGTCCACTGTGCGTGAGGCGATCCGCCAGCTCGCCGGTCGCGGCATCCTCGATTCCCGTCAGGGGTCGGGCGTGTACGTGACGGCGCTGGAGGCACCCGAGGACTGGGAGCAGGTGCTGCGCCGCGCCGACATCGTCACCGTGATCGAGGCGCGTACCGCGATCGAGGTCGAAGCCGCATCCCTCGCCGCCACCCGCCGGACTCCGCCCGATCTGCGCATGATACGGCGGGCGCTGGCACTGCGCACGAGCCCGGGTCAGAGCGTGGAGGAGCATGTGGATGCCGATATGGCCTTGCACCGCACGATCGTGGTCGCCGCGCATAACGAGGTGCTGACCGAGCTGTTCGACGGGTTCGTGCCGCGGGTGCGGCGCGCGATGGTCGACATGCTCCGCATCCGCCCCGTGCACGACGCGAGCGCGGATCAGGATGCGCATGCCGTCGTGGTGGACGCGATCGCCGACCGGATGCCGGATGCCGCCGCCCGCGCCAGCCGCGCCCACCTCGATGCCCTCAAGGCAGGCTTCGCGTGAGCGCCGAGCCGGTCGTAGTGCTTGACGAGGTGACGTTCCGGAGGGCTGGGAGAGACATCCTGAACCGCGTGTCGCTGCGGATCAATCCCGGGGAGCACTGGGTGCTGATCGGCCCGAACGGGGCGGGCAAGAGCACGGTCCTCGGTCTCTGCGGCGCCCGCACGTTCCCCACCAGCGGCACCGTCGACCTTCTGGGTCATCGGGTGGGTCGTATCGAACTGCTCGCGCTGCGTCGCCGCATCGGCCACGTCGACCCGCGGCATCCGCTCGAATCCCCGCTCACCATCACCGACGTCGTTCTCACCGGGGTCACCGGCACCACCGAGCTCATGATGCGCTGGCAGCCCACTACCGCCGACCGCCGCCGCGCGGCCGAGCTGATCGACCTGCTCGGCCTCGACGGGAAAGCCGAAGAGCGATGGCCGACCCTCTCCCAAGGTGAACGGGGGCGGGCGCTCATCGCCCGCGCGCTGATGAGCGATCCATCGCTCCTGCTGCTCGACGAGCCCTCGACCGGCCTCGATGTCGCCGCGAGAGAGCAGCTGCTGGAGACGATCGACCGGCTCGCCGCGAGCCATCCTGATCTCGCGTCCGTGCTCGTGACTCACCATCTCGAAGAGATCCCGGAAGCGGCCACGCACGCTCTCCTTCTTGCCCATGGCAGTGTGGTCGGCGCTGGTCCCGTGTACGACACGCTCACGACCCACCTCGTGAGCCAGGCGTTTGAGCACCCCATCGTCGTCGACCACAGCGAGGGGCGATGGCGCGCCCGCAGCCTCCGCTCCGTCCGCAGCGCCTGAGCATCCTCAGTCTTCGGCGACGCGCAGAGGAGTGCCGTCGGTGACCGCGCCGAGCTGCCGTGCAAGGTCGTCGGTGTCGACGCGATGCCGGCCGCTGGTCATCACCAGCACCGGTTCGTCGTCGGCGAGGAAGAGCAGGCTGCTCGTGATCGCTTCCACCTCGCAGCCGAGCGCGGAGGCGGCATCCCGCCGCGGTGCGGGTGGAATCCGGCCCGGACCATGGCGCGTGGCTTCCTTGTGCGCGATGGCGCTCGCGGTAGCCGTCAATCTCTTAGACCGCCTGTACGAGGCGATCCAGCACCTCCCGCTCGGCGTGGCGGCCGGGTGAGAGTTCTCTCGCCCGGGCTTCGTCGTCGATGCCGGTCAGGTCGGTGTCCGTGGTCCGAACGACGCTCGCCGCATGGCTCGGCAGCGGACCTATACGGATCAGCAGCTCGAACGTCTGAGGTGCACGGCGTCACGGCCGCGCCCTTCCACGCCGCGAATGACGCTTCCGGCCCGCGTCTCGTCGGTCTCTCGCCGGACGGCGCCCCTGTCGCCCCGATCGAATTCGATCCCACGCCGAGCTCGTGACCGCGTCGCCTAGGCTTCTTCTGTTCACGGCCCGCAGGAGCAGCGCATGACGGATTCCCGACCCGCAGTCGTTCTGATGCACGGCTGGCCGGTCACTCGTCTGCACTGGCGACGGCTCGCGCCAGCGCTCGCCGACGCGGGGTTCGCGGTCGTCGAGCTCGACCTCCCAGGACTCGGCGCGCCGGTGCCGCCGGAGCTGCCGGACCTCGCGAAGCAGTCGCTGGCCGAGTGGATGCACGACGCCCTGCGGCGGCGCGGGCTCGCGCGGTACGCGGTGATCGGCCACGACTGGGGCGGCACCGTGGGCACCCTCCTCGCGGCGACGGGTCCGGACACGGTGAACGCCCTCGTCATCGAGGAGGAGATCCTCCCGGGCGTGGATGTCGCCATCCCGGCCCCCGGCAGCGATCACTATCCGAGCTGGCACGGGCCGTTCAACCGGGCAGCCGGACTCGCCGAGAGCCTCGTGCCCGGTCGCGAGCGGGCTTACTACGGCGGGTTCCTCGCGCAGAGCGCGGGGCCGCACCCCCTCGATCCCCAGATCGTCGACGAGTACGTCGCCGCGTACGTCGGCGAGGAGCGACTCGCCGCAAGCCTCTCCTATTACCGCACTGCGGAAGTGGACGCGCGTGCCGTTCGTCGAATCGCCGACGACCCGATCCGCACGCCGGTGCTCGCGCTCGGCGGGGAGTTCGGCATGGGCAGCGCCGTCGAGGAGGGGATGAGGGGCCTCGCGAACCACGTCACCGGCCGTGTCCTCCCTGGAGCGGGCCACTATCCGGCCGAGCAGAATCCCGACGCCGTCATCGACACGGTCATTCCGTTCCTGCGCGCCCACGCGGACTGATCTGCGGGACAGGCGCCCAGCGAGACCAGGTTGGGCTTCGGGCGTGTGCGTCGGCTCTCCTGACCGCCATCGGCGCCCGGCCCGGATAGGGTGACGACGTGCCAGCCCCCGTCTCGCCGATTCCCGCTGCGGCGCCGGTTCCCCGCCCCGGCGCCGTGTACTTCATCGGCCGCGTCATCCTTCGTCCTCTGTTCTGGCTGCTCTACCGCCCGCGCGTCGTCGGCCGAGAGAATGTGCCCGCGAGCGGCCCGGTGCTCCTCGCGAGCAACCACCTCGCGTCGCTCGATACGGTCATCATCCCGACCTCCGCGACGCGGCCCGTGCAGTTCCTCATCAAGTCGGCGTACTTCACCGGCCCCGGTGCTCTCGGCCGCGCCAAGCGCTGGTTCTTCACCTCGATCGGCGGGGTTCCCGTCCAGCGCGCCACCGGGCGCGACGCCCGTGCCGCGCTCGACGCGGGAAGCAGCATCCTCCGGGCCGGCAGCGTCTTCGCCGTCTTCCCCGAGGGCAGCCGCTCGCGTGACGGCAAGCTGCACGACGGCCACGGCGGCGCGGCATGGATGGCCCGCGACACCGGCGCGGCCGTCGTGCCCGTCGGCCTCATCGGAACCGGGACCGTCGCGCCGTTCAGCCATCTCCTCCCCGGGAGGCGGCGACTCGAGGTGCGCTTCGGTGAGCCGCTCGACCTCACCGACCTCGAAGGCATGCCTGACAGCAAGGCGCGCCGTGAGATCACCGAGCGCATGATGGCTGCCATCGCCGCACTCAGCGGACAGGAGCGCTCGGGAAGCGTCAACGCGTCGTCGCGGGACTGACGCGCGGCGCGAGGTGGCGCGCGCAGCGACCTCGAGGCCGCAGCGCGGCTCAGCTCACGAGCTCCCGCAGCGAGGAGATCGTGTAGTCGTACGCGTCCGACGCCGCGGGCGCGTCGGCATGCGGCCGTGGGTAGTACGCCGTCTGGAACCCGAACCCCTTCGCAGCGTCGAGATCCCACGGATGCGCAGCCACGAAGACGCACTCCTCGGGGATGAGTCCGAGGGCGTCGATCGCGAAGCGATACGCCTCGGGCTGCGGCTTGAAAGCCCGGACGAGGTCGGCCGAGAGCAGAGCGTGCCACCGCAGCCCTGCCGTTGCCGAGAACGCGGATGCCGCCGGGAGCGTGCTGTTCGTCAGCCCGACGACGCGTGCGGACTCCGCGAGCGCGGTGAGCTCGTCGGCGGCACCCGGGAAGGCGGCCAGGGAGCAGCCGACCCGCCGCAGCGCCTTGAGCTGTGCGCGCCCCGGCCGCTGCTGCCGCTCCTGCAGCACGCCGCTCAGGGCCTCCGACCGCAGCGACTCGTAGTCGGCCCAGTCACGCTCGCCGCGGACGACGGCGTCGACCTCGGACCCGAGCCTCGCCTGCCATTCACGCGCGAAGGCGAGCGAATCGGCGTCGGAGAGGCGGAGCACCTCCGCGACGACCCTCTGCACCGTGCCCACTTCGTCGGTCAGCGTCCCGACGATGTCGAACACGAACGTGCGGGGGCGTGCGGACGACTCGACGACGTTCCGGTGCGCGCGGCTCACCCGGCCACGCTAACCCCGAAAGCCGCCCTCCGTCCTCGCTCGACAGGAAACACCCAGAGGATCGCTCACCTCACGTCCGCGATGACCCCGGGGAACCGTGGCGCGAGCTCTCCGGCGAGGAAGCCCACGCCATCCGTGCCGCGTGCGAGCTCGTCGCCCGCGGTCGCGTGCACGTAGGTCGCCCACACGGCGGCCCGAGCGGGGGAGACCCCGCGGGCGGCGAACCCCGCGACGGCGCCCGCGAGGACGTCGCCGCTTCCTGAGGTGCCCAGGCCCGCTCCGCCCGCGCGGATGGCCCAGGCGCTGCCATCCGCATCGGCCACGAGCGACTGCGTCGCGACCGCCGCTCCGTACCGGCGGGCCGTCTCGCGGGCCGCTCGCCGGATCTCGCGCGCATCAGAGGCATCCACCTCGTCTTCGTCGAGCAGCAGGCCGAGCTCGGTCGGGCTCGGCGTGAGGATGAGGCGCCCGCGAACGGCGGAGGCGAGGTCGGGATCGGCCGCGAGCGCACCGAGAGCGAACGCGTCGACGACGAACACGACCGACTCCGGCGCCTCGGCCGCGAGCGACGCGAGCAGGCGCCCCGCGACCTCGATGTCGTCGAGTCCCGACCCGATGAGCACGGCCTGCACGCGGTCGAGCTCCGGAACGAGAAGGGCCCTCGCCTCCGCACGGACGGAACCCTGGTCCGTCTCCGGCAGCGCGACGATGCCCGACTCGGGAACCGCTGCGCCCACGGACGGTGCGACGGAGCGCGCCACGGCGAGCGTGATCCGACCGGCGCCGACCCGGAGGGCGGCCGTTCCGGCCAGGATGGCGGCGCCTGGGCTGCGCAGCGCCCCGCCGACCACGAGCACGGTGCCGCGCGAGTACTTCGAGTCGCCAGGGTCGGGAAGCCCCCAGCCGCGCAGCAGCCGGGGCGTGACCCGCTCACTCCGCAGAGACACGCGATTCCTCCCCCGCGTCGTCGGGATGCCCGGGATCGATCTCGCCCCCGCTGGGCAGCGCGTCCCGGCGCCCGGTGTGCAGCGTCGCCTCGACGCCCGCCTCGATCAGATGGCCGACGTCGCCGATGCGTGCAGCGCGCCAGCGTCCGTCCGCCTGCTCGAGCACCGTCGCCGATGCGTTCGGCACGGGCTCCTCGATCGCCGCGGCGAGGACGCGGCGCTCATCCCACCCCTCGAGCACGTACCGGATCAGGTGGACGACCGCCTCGTGCACGAACACGACGCCGGTCGCGGCTGCCGCCTCTGCTGCGTCGGAGAGGAACGAGCGCAGTCGCAGTGCGACGTCCGCCCACGACTCGCCGCCCGGCGGACGATAGAAGAACTTGCCCAGATGGTCGCGTCGCTCGGCCTCCGACGGATACCGCGCGACGACGCCGTGCGAGGTCAGGTGATCGAGCACGCCCAGCTCGCGGTCGCGGAGGCGCTCGTCGGCGACCGCGGGCGCGCCGAGCTCCGCGAGAGCGTGCTCGGCCGTCTGCGCCGCGCGTCGATACGGAGACGTCCAGGCGATCGCATCCCCCGCGCCGAGCGTGCGCAGCGCCGAGCGGAGCGCGGCCGCCTGCGCCTCGCCGGTCGGGGAGAGCGGTGTGTCCGCGTCGCGGTACGGAAGGTCGATGACCTCCTCGCCCGCACGCTCGGCGGCGCTCGCCGCCTCGTTGCCGACGCTCTCGCCGTGGCGGATGAGGATGAGCCGCTGGAGTGCCATCGTCCGAGGCTAGCGAGCGGCCCCCGCCGGTCGGCAACCCCTTGCGCGCCTATGCGCTGCGGGTGTGATCCTCGACGTCGGGCTCGGCCCGCAGCACGTCGGCGATCTCCTCCTCGGGTCGGGGCGCGACGGTCTCGTCGTCCTCCAGCTCGGGCACGCTCGGCTCGCCCGGCGCGGGGACGTGATGCTCTTCCTGTCGAGACATGGCGGCTCCTTCGCTCGCGTCGTGCACAGCGTAACGCGGTCGTCCGCGACACTGGGGGCATGGCACTTCTCGACCATCTCGGAATCACCGTGGAAGACCTCGCGCGGGCCAAGGAGCAGTACCACCCCATCCTCGAGGCGCTCGGCTACACGTGCGGATTCGACGACGGCGGCTCCGTCTCCTGGCAGCGCGGCGACGACACGGAGTTCATCATCTATCCGCCCCGCGAGCCCGACAGCGGGCCCCACCGTCACGGGCGGGTCGGATGGCAGCACCTCGCGTTCGCGGTCGACTCGCGCGAGGAGGTGGACCGGATGCACGCGATCGCGCTCGCCGCAGGGTGGACGCCCGTGCGCGACCCCAAGGAGTACCCGCGCTACACCGACCGGTACTACGCGTCGTTCGTCGAGGATGACAGCGGCATCCGTCTCGAGTTCATGCACAATCCGCCGGCCGACGCGTCCTGACGAGGGCACAGTCGCCGGCGATCCGGTGGATCAGCGCCGCCGCTGCGTTCGGGCCGCGCACGCGACGCACGTGCGTGAAGCGGGCCTGGCGAGCAGTCGTTCGCGGGCGATCGGCTGACCGCAGCTCTCGCAGACGCCGTACGCTCCTTCGCCGATGCGCGTGAGGGCGAGGTCGACGTCGGCGAGGTGAGCGCGCGTCGAGACGAGCAGGGCGCTCGTCTGCGAGCGCTCGAGTGCGATCGTCGATCCCTCGGGGTCGTGCTCGTCGTCGGTCGCCGTGTGGTCGGCGGCGCCCACGATGTCGTCGAACGCGCCCGTGAGGGACGCGATCTGCGCGCGGGCGCGTCGGCTCTCGGCGACGAGCAGCTCGCGGAGCTCCGCGAGGTCGCCCGGCGTGAGCGCGGCCGCCTCCTCGGGACCTGCCATGCCCTCTCCTCCCGTCGTTCCCGCCAGCCTTCCACGCAGCACCGACATCGACCATCCGCGGCCGCATGCCGACATCGGCGAGAACGCGCAACCCCGTGACATGCCGGGGGCTGACGCGCTATACCGAAGTGACCCGCAACGAGAAGGAGCGTGTCATGACCCATCGGATCGGCTACCTCGTCGGCAGCCTCTCGCAGGATTCCATCAACCGCGTGCTCGCGAAGGCGCTCATCCGCGTCGCGCCCGACAGCCTCGAGCTCACCGAGATCCCCATCCGAGACCTCCCGCTGTACAACCGCGACGACGAGATGGACCCGGTGCCCGCGGTGACCGAGTTCAAGGCCGCCGTCGAGGGGTCGGATGGGCTGCTGTTCGTCTCGCCCGAGTACAACCGCTCGATCCCGGCGCCGCTGAAGAACGCGATCGACTGGGGATCGCGGCCGTGGGGTCAGAACTCCTTCGCCCGCAAGCCCACCGGCATCATCGGCGCATCGGTCGGAGCGATCGGCACCGCCGTCATGCAGTCGTCGATGCGCAGCGTGCTGAGCTTCCTCGACGCACCGCAGCTGAACGCGCCCGAGGCCTACATCACGTTCAAGCCCGAGGTCTACGGCGACGACGGCGAGGTCGCCGACGAGGGCACGGAGAAGTTCCTCCGCCACTACATGGACGAGTACGCGGCGTTCGTCGAGCGCGTGCTCTCGGTGACGCTGCCGGGCCACATGGGCGACTCCGACCCCGACACGATGCACTGACGCGCGAGACGAAGGAGGGAACGACATGCAGGCACCCAAGATCGTGAACGACCTCGTCGAGCGCATCGGGAAGGCGAAGGAGCTCGACGGCATCGTCGAGAAGGTGAGCGGATGGGTCGCGGCCGTCACGAAGGCCGCTCCCGTCAAGAACGCGCTGTCGGGCTCGTGGCTCGGCCACCAGCTGCATCCCGTCCTGACAGACCTGCCGATCGGCGCATGGGGCGCGGCGACGGCCCTCGACCTCCTCGGGGGCGAGGACAGCGCGGAGGCCTCGCGCAAGCTCGTCGGACTCGGCCTGGTCGCCTCGGCGCCGACGGCGCTCGCCGGCGCGGCGGACTGGTCCGACACGTACGGACCCGACAAGCGGGTCGGCCTCGTGCACGCGGCGACGAACGGCACGGCCTCCGTGCTGCAGGCGGCATCGTGGTTGGCGCGCCGACGCGGCCACCGGGGCGTCGGCGTCGCGCTGAGTCTCGTCGCGGTGAGCGTCACGCTGGCGTCGGCCTACCTCGGCGGGCACCTGTCCTACGTCAAGGGCATCGGCGTCAACCACACCGCGTTCCAGAAGACGACCCGGAAGTGGAACGACGTCGCGGCCGACGACGAGATCCGCGAGGGCGAGCTCAACAGGGTGACGGTCGGCGACACGCCGCTTCTCCTCGTGCGCCAGCGCGGCGAGCTCCACGCGCTCTCGGCCACCTGCACGCACGCGGGCGGGCCGCTCGACGAGGGCAAGCTCGACCCGAGCGGCTGCGTCACGTGCCCGTGGCACGGAAGCCGCTTCCGTCTCGATGACGGCAGCGTCGATCGCGGCCCCGCGAGCGTGCCGCAGCCGCGCTGGGAGGTGCGGGTCGACGACGGCCGCGTGCTCGTGCGCGCGGCCTGATCGGACGGATGGCGATGGCCGACATCGATCGCCCCGGCGCCGGGGAGTGGGTTCCCGAGGGGGCAGATCTGGACGGCCTTCGGCAGGCTGCCGAGACGTGCCGCGGCTGCGAGCTGTGGGAGGACGCGACGCAGGTCGTGTTCTCGCGCGGCTCGCCCGCGGCGCGTCTCATGCTCGTGGGGGAGCAGCCGGGTGACCGCGAGGACCTCGAGGGGGAGCCCTTCGTCGGCCCGGCGGGCCGCGTCCTCGCGGACGCCCTCGACGCCGCGAGCGTGCCGGATGAGGATGTCTACCGCACGAACGCGGTCAAGCACTTCCGCTTCGAGCGACGCGGCAAGCGGCGCATCCACGAGAAGCCCGCCGTCGGCCATCTCACCGCCTGCCGACCGTGGCTCGAGGCCGAGATCGCCCTCGTTCGGCCATCCGCCATCGTGGCGCTCGGCGCGACCGCCGCGCGGTCGGTTCTCGGCGCCCCCGTGAAGATCGGCGAGGCACGCGGCACGGTGCTCGAGTCGGCGGACGCCTCGGCGACGCCGACGATCGTGACCGCGCACCCGTCGAGCCTGCTGCGCATCCGCGAGGCGACGGATCGGCAGACGGCCTTCGATCACCTCGTCGACGATCTGCGGACCGCTGCCCGGATCGCTCACGGATGACCCTTCCCCGATCGCTCTCGACGACATATCGTTGAGTATCGTTCGAGATGAAGGAGACGATCATGAGCGGTTCGTTCCCGGCCGGCGGCTTCGGCGGCGGCAACCCCCTCGAGGGCATGTGGCAGATGATGGAGCAGCTGCGCTCGTCGTTCGACAAGCGCGGCGGCACGCGGATGGGGCGCGGCGACGTGCGCGCGGCCGTGCTCGTGCTCCTCGCTGAGCAGCCGATGCACGGCTACCAGATCATCCGCGAGATCGAGGAGCGCACGGGCGGCAGCTGGAAGCCCAGCGCCGGCTCGGTGTATCCCACCCTGCAGCTCCTCGCCGACGAGGGACTCGTGCGCGCCGAGGAGTCGGGCGGCCGCAAGACGTACGTGATGACCGACGCCGGCCGCGAGGAGGCCGCGCGCGCCTCCGTCCCGTGGGGGTCGCCGTCCGAGGGCGCGGAGCGCCCGGCGTTCACGGCGCTGCCGAAGGCCGGTCTCGAGCTCGCGCAGGCCGCGGCCCAGGTCGGCCGCACCGGCACGCCCGAGCAGGTGCAGCAGGCGGTGGACGTGCTCGACGAGGCACGGCGCCGGCTGTACGCGATCCTGGCGCAGGACTGAGCGGGGTGGCGGCCGCCGGCGCGTCGGGTGCGCCCGTGGACGACGTCTCCCGAGCGCGCTACCGTCGCATCCTTCGCTTCGCGGCGCGGAACCTCGCGATCGAGTGGTGGTACGAGCTCGTGCTGCCGCGCATCGGCCTCGCGGGCGTCGCCGAGCGCACGAGGACGCAGCGTCTCACGCGCTTCGCGCGGCGCTTCCACGCGCTCGCCGTCGAGCTCGGCGGGCTCATGATCAAGGTGGGGCAGTTCATGTCGTCGCGCCTCGATGTGCTCCCGCCCGAGATCACCTCCGAGCTCGAGGGCCTGCAGGACGAGGTGCCGCCCGTGGCCTTCGCCGACGTCCGCGCGCTCGCGGAAGCCGAGCTGGGCATCCCGCTCGACCGTGCGTTCGCGGCTGTGGACGAGACCCCGATCGCGGCCGCGTCGCTCGGACAGGCGCACCGCGCGCGCCCTGCCGCGGCCGACGCGGCCGAGACGGGCATCCACGGCGTCGTCCTCAAGGTGCAGCGCCCCGGCATCGATGCTGTCGTCGACACCGACCTCGCGGCGCTCCGGCGGGTCGCGGGATGGCTGCGCCGCGTCCGCGTCGTCCGCGAGCGGGTCGACATGCCCGCGCTCATCGAGGAGTTCGCCCAGACGTGCCGCGAGGAGATCGACTATCTCCACGAGGCCGCCGCCTCCGAGCGCTTCGCCGAGGACCTCGCGGGCGACGCCCGCGTGGCGGTGCCGGCCGTGCTCTGGGAGCGCACGACGCGCCGCGTCCTCGCCCTGGAGGACGTCACCGCGATCAAGATCACCGACGCCGACGGACTGCGCGCGGCGGGCATCGACCCGGCCGAGGTCGCGCCCGTGTTCGCCTCGGTCATGTTCGACCAGCTCTTCGTGCACGGGTACTTCCACGCCGATCCGCACCCCGGCAACATCTTCGTGACGCCGACGGGCGGCGGCTCGTGGCGGCTCACCTTCATCGACTTCGGGATGATGGGCGAGGTCCCGCCGAGCACCCGCGCGGGGCTGCGCAAGGCGCTCATCGCCGCGGCGGCTCGCGACGGCCGCGGTCTCGTCGACGCGATCCGGTCGGTCGGCGCCCTCCTGCCCTCCGCGGATGTCGCCGAGCTCGAGCGCGCGCTCGCTGCGCTCTTCGCCCGCTTCGGCGGGATGGGGTTCGCCGAGCTGCGCGAGGTGGATCCGCGTGAGTTTCGCGACTTCGCGGCGGAGTTCGGCGATCTCGCCCGTGCGATGCCGTTCCAGCTGCCAGAGAACTTCCTGCTCGTCGTGCGCGCCATGTCGCTGACCTCCGGGGTGTGCAGCGCGCTCGACCCGCGCTTCAACCTGTGGGACTCGGTCGAGCCGTACGCCGCGCAGCTGCTGCGCGACGAGGGCGGCAACGTCGTGCAGGATGTCGCCAAGGAGGCGCTCGACGCCGCAGGCCTCGCGCTGCGCCTGCCGAAGCGGCTCGACGGCCTCATCGGGAGGATCGAGGACGGCTCCGTCGAGGTGTCGACCCCGCGGCTGGATCGGCGCCTGTCGCGGCTCGAGAACCTCGCGCGGCGGCTGGGCTCCGCGATCGTGTTCAGCGCGCTTCTCATCGCCGGGGCGATCCTGCACGCGGGCGACGCGGCGCTCGGCGGCTGGCTCATGGCGGCCTCCGCGCTCCCGCTCCTGCACGCCGTGTTCGCGCGCGGGCGCTGAGTCGGCATCCAGACGGGTTCCTAGACTGGGTCCGTGCCGATCACCTCGACGATCCTCGATGTCGCGTCGCGGCATCCCGAGCGGACGGCGATCGCGGGGGAGGGCGAGCGGCTCTCGTACGCCGAGCTCGTCGAGGACTCGCGGCGCGTGTTCGCGGTCGTCGACGCGCTCCACGGCGCCCAGGACCATCCGCCCGCCCCGGCGCGCGAGACGGAGGGCATCCCGATCACGGCCGTCAGCGTCACCTCGGCCTTCCACACGGCGCGCCTCGTCGCGGGGCTCGCGGGGCACCGATCCGTCTCCGCCGTCATCGACCCGCGCTGGCCGCTCGCGCATCGCGTGCGCGTCGTCGTCGCGACCGGGATCGGCGTCGTCGTGAGCGACGATCCCGCGCTCGCCGCCGCGCTCGCGGAGGCCGGCTGGAGAGGCGTCGTCCTCTCGCTCGACGACGTCCGGCGCCGAGAGGCGGAGACGCGGCCGGCCGCGCCGCCCGCCGTGCGCGACGCGGACGAGCCGTTCCTCATGCTCTTCTCCTCAGGCACGACGAGCGACCCGAAGGCGTTCCTCAAGACCCGCCGGCAGTATCGCGAGAACGTCGCCGTGTCGAGCGCCCATCTCGAGCCGCTGCCCGGCGTCGCGACGCTCGCGCCGGGCCCCGTCTCGTACAGCCTCACGCTCTACGCCGTGATCGAGTGCCTGGCGACGGGCGGCAGCGTGCACCTCGCCGACGCGTTCGACCCCCTCGACGCGACCCGGCGCATCCGCGACGAGCACATCACGCGCGTCGTCGCGGTCCCTGCGGTCGTCGAGGCGCTCACCGCCGCGGCTCGGCGGGATCCCGACCGACTCGCGTCGCTCGACCTCGTCGTGACCGGGGGCGCGAACCTGCCGGCGCGCATCCGCGCGGGCCTCGCCTCGGCGCTCCCGCACGTGCGCCTGATCAGCTACTACGGCGCGGCGGAGATCGGCTTCATCGGCGACAGCCGCGGCGGCGACGGCACGCTCATCGACGTCTACGACGGGATCGCCGTGCGGGTCCGCGGCGCCGACGGCGTCGACCTGCCCGACGGCGAGCCCGGCACCCTGTGGGTGCGCGCCGCCGCGTGCTCCGACGGCTACGTCTCGGGCACGACCGACGCCGTGCTGCGCGATGCGTCGGGGTGGGCCACGGTCCACGATCAGGCGCGGATCATCGGCGGCCGTCTCGAGCTCATCGGGCGCGCCGGAGACATCGCGGTGACCGGGGGCCACAAGGTCGCGCTGCCCGACGTCGAGCGGGCGTTCGACGGGATGGCCGGGGTCGGGGCGACCTGTGCGGTCGCCCTGCCCGACGGGCGCCTCGGGACGGCCGTCGCCCTCATCCTCGAGGGCGACGCACCCGACAAGGCGGCGCTCCTGGCGCACGCGCGCTCGCACCTCGCCCCCCAGTTCGTGCCGCGCCGCTGGTACCGGGTCGCTCGCCTGCCGCGGACCGTCGGCGGCAAGATCCGGCGTGCCGAGGCGACGGAGCTCGTCGTGCGCGGAGAGGCGGAGCGCCTGTGAGCCGCCGCGTCGTGATCACGGGAGCCGGCGCCGTCACGCCGAGCGGCATCGGCGTCCCCGCGATGTGGCGGGCGGTCGCCGACGGCCGCAGCGCCATCCGCGTGCTCGACGGGCCGGAGTTCGCCGAGCTCCCCGTCCGCATCGGGGGCCAGGTGCGCGACTTCGATGCATCCGACCTCCTCGAGCCCGGCCTCGCGCGGCGCCTCAGCGCCGTGCTCCAGTGGGCTGTCGCCGCAGGAGACGAGGCGATCGACGACGCGGATGCGCGCGGCATGCTCGGCGGCCGCGTCGATGTCATCGCCGCGACCGGCTCGGGGCCGGTCGACGCCATGCAGCGCGCGACGAGAGCGCTGGATGCCCGCGGGCCGCGGGCGGTCCCGCTCGCTCTCGCGATGCACGGCGCGCCCGACGCGGCGGCCGCTCTGCTCAGCCAGAGGCACGGCCTCACCGGAGCCGCCTCGGGGGTCTCGGCCACGTGCGCGAGCGGCGCCGTCGCGATCGGCGAGGGCATGCGCCGCATCCGGCACGGGTACGCCGACGCCGTGCTCGTCGTGGGGATGGAGGACTGCCTCGGACCCGTGAACCTCGCCTCGAACGCCAACCTGCGCGCGCTCGCGACGGGATACGAGGACGACCCGTCGGCGGCATCGCGGCCGTTCGACCGCGGGCGAACGGGCTTCGTCATGTCGCAGGGCGCCGCGGCCGTGCTGCTCGAGTCGGCCCACGGCGCGCGGGCTCGCGGTGCCCGTGCGATCGCCGAGGTCGCGGGATTCGGCGCATCGAGCGATGCGCACCATCCCACCGCCCCGCGCCCCGACGGCGCAGGCGCGGCGGCCGCGATCCGCGCCTGCCTCGATGACGCAGGCGCGACAGCCGAGCGGGTGCAGCACGTGAACGCGCACGGCACGGGCACACCCGCGGGCGACGCGGCCGAGCTCGCGGCGCTCGAGGCCGCCCTCGGCGCCCGCGCCCGCGCCATCCCCATCAGCGCGACGAAGTCGTCGACCGGGCATCTGCTCGGCGCGGCGGGCGTCGTGGAGGCGATCATCGCGGCGCTGAGCATCCGCGACGGCATCCTGCCGCCCACGCTCAATCTCGACGACCCCGAGCCCGGATGGGACGTGGTCGCCGGCACGGCGCGGCGCGCTGACGTCGCCGCCGTGCTGTCGACGTCGTTCGGCTTCGGCGGGCACAACGGCGCGCTGCTCATCGCGCGCGGAGAGGAGACACATGGACCGGGAACGCAGGCATGCTGAGCTCGCCGAGCGGTACCTCCCCGACGATCTGCTCGAGCGGTTCCGGGAGCGCGCCGCCGTGTACGACCGGGAGAACCGCTTCTTCGACGAGGACCTCGAGGAGCTGCGCGCAGTCGGCTATCTGACGCTGTTCGTCCCCGAGGAGCTCGGCGGGGCCGGCCTCGGCCTCGGCGACGTCTCCCGGCTGCAGCAGCGTCTCGCCGGGGCGGCTCCGGCCACGGCGCTCGCGATCAACATGCACCTCATGTGCACGGGCGTCGTCCAGGCGCTGCTCGCGCGCGGCGACCGGTCGCTGGCGTGGGTGCTCGAGGAGGCCATGGCGGGCGAGATCTTCGCGTTCGGCATCAGCGAGCCGTCGAACGACTGGGTGCTTCAGGGGTCGAACACCGTCGCAGAGCCCGACGGCGACGGCGGGTACCGCCTCACGGGCGTCAAGATCTTCACGTCGCTCTCGCCCGTGTGGACGCGCCTCATCGTGCACGGACGCGACGGCTCCGTTCCCGACGACCCCGTGCTCGTGTACGGCTTCGTCGACCGCGACGCGCCCGGCATCACGGTCTCCGACCAGTGGGACGTGCTCGGCATGCGCGCGTCGCAGAGCCGTGCGACCATCCTCGACGGCGTGCCGCTCCGCGCCGACCGGGTGGCTCGCCGGATCCCGGCGGGACGCCATCCCGACCTCCTCGTGTTCGCGATCACGAGCACGTTCCAGCTGCTCGTCGGGTCGGTCTACGCGGGCATCGCACGCCGCGCGCTCGAGCTGGGGGCCGAAGCGCTGAAGCGGCGGCGCTCGGCGAAGACCGGCACGACGTTCGCCGAGGTGCCCGAGGCGCGCGTGCGCCTCGCCGATGCGCACATGGCGTACCTCGCGGTGCCCGCGCAGCTCGAGGCCTACACGCGCGACTTCGACGAGCTCGTCGAGCACGGCGCCGGATGGCCGCTGCGGCTCGTGAGCGCGCGGCTCAACGCGTCGCACGCGGCGCGCAGGGCCGCGGAGACCGCCCTCCTGTGCGCGGGCGGCAGCGGCTTCGACAACGGCAGCGAGCTCAGCCGCCTGTACCGCGACGCGACGGCGGGCCTCTTCCATCCGCCGAGCGCGGATGCCGCGCGGCCCATGTACGCGGCCGCCCTCCTCGACGACGACTGAGCATCACGCGCGCCTATGATCGGCAGAGGAACGGCATCGAGCGCGGGGGAGACAGCCATGCGGCGGACGACGGTCGAGAGCGAGCCCCGTGGGCCGATCGAGGCGAGGCTCGTGGGCTGGCGCATCCGCCCGTTCACCTTCGGTCTCTTCGGGGCGCTCGGCGTGCTCGTCGCGCTGCTCATCGGGTCGCTCGTGGACAAGCTCGCCACGGTCCTCGTGTACATCGGGATCGCGCTGTTCCTCGCGCTCGGTCTCGATCCGGTCGTCCGCGCGATCGAGCGGCGGCTCCCGCGCCCGGCCGCGGTCGCGATCGTCGTGGCCGGCGTGCTGCTCGCGTTCGCCGGCATCGTGCTCGCGATCGTCCCCGTGCTCGTGCAGCAGGTGACGAACCTCATCGACAACGGGCCGCAGATGGTGAGCGACGTCATGGCCAGCGACTGGTACCGGCAGCTGAGCGCGCAGTTCGGGTCGTCGTTCGAGGACGCGGCAGGGCAGGCGCTGAGCTTCCTCCAGGATCCGGCCAACCTCACCCAGATCGGCGGAGGCATCGTCGCGGTCGGAGCCGGCATCGCGGGCGGCGTCACGGGCATGACGATCGTGCTCATCCTCACGCTCTACTTCATGGCATCGCTGCGCGGCATGAAGCGCCTCGCGGCGCGCTTCGTTCCCGCCTACCAGCGGGCGCGCTTCACCGAGGTGCTCGAGGAGATCTCGAGTGCGGTCGGCCGCTACGTGATCGGCCAGGCGAGCCTCGCGCTCATCAACGGCGTGCTCAGCCTCATCGTGCTGAGCATCATCGGGGCGCCCATGCCGGCGCTCCTCGCGCTCATCGCGTTCATCGGCTCGCTCATCCCGCTCGTCGGAACGCTCAGCGCGTCGATCGTCAACTCGCTCATCTGCCTGATCGCCTCGCCGGTGACGGCGCTCATCGCGTTCGGGTACTACCTCGTCTACATGCAGATCGAGGCGTACGTGCTGAGTCCGCGCATCATGAGCAAGGCTGTCGCCGTGCCGGGCGCGATCGTCGTCATCGCCGCCGTCGCGGGCGGTGCCCTCGGCGGCGTGCTGGGCGCGCTCGTCGCGATCCCGGTGGCGGCGAGCATCATCATCATCGTGCAGAAGGTGATCTTCCCGTCGCAGGACGCCAAGCGGCTCCCGCCGGCGAAGGTCTGACGAGGGCCCGCGATAACGCGCGCGCGGTCGCGGATCAAGCCCCTCGGCGCGGACCGCGTCGTCGCGCAGAGTGGACGGGTACCGACACCCGGCTCCGACAGGAGGACCCCATGGACGCGAACGACAGCCGCCTGACCGACGACCCCGACGCCATCCGCCCTGTCCGGGATGCGGAGGCGACCGCGTACGCGGACCCGTCCGCCGATCCTGCGCAGGCGGAGTGGGAGCAGACCGAGGCGCGCGATGCGGGGGAGGGCGCGAGCGAGGAGACGGCGACCGGCCGTGACCCCGACGAGATCCCGGCGGACGACGACGAGATCCCGGCGGCCGACCTCCCCGTGAGCGACGTGCAGCCGGAGACGCAGGACGAGGATCCGGTCGTCGCCGAGCTCGGCGAGGACGGGGAGGGCGATCTCGCCGCCGAAGACCTCTGAATCGGCGCGCCGCCTCCGCTCCCGAGAATCGGGGGAATGGCGATCGGCGGGTGCAGAACTCCAGCGTCCGGTGCGCTGAACATGACACTCGTGCGGATATCGCCGGAGCTGCCCGAGATTCCTTCTCCTGAGGCCCGCAAGCGCTGGATTTCCGCGCTTGCGGGCCCATCCTCTGCGTGCGTAGGATCCAGGCGATCCCGCACTGGAGGACCCGCCATGACCGAACCCATCGGACCCGTCGACGCATCCGTCGTCCCCCGCTTCGCGGGCATCGCCACCTTCGCGCGCCTCCCGCGCATCGACGAAGTGGACCGAGCCGACATCGCCGTCGTGGGCGTTCCGTTCGACAGCGGTGTGAGCTACCGCCCCGGCGCCCGGTTCGGTCCCGCTCACGTCCGCGAGGCGTCCCGTCTGCTGCGGCCGTTCAATCCCGCGCAGGGCGTCTCGCCGTTCGCCGCTCAGCAGGTCGCCGACGCGGGCGACATCGCGGCGAACCCGTTCGACATCGACGACGCGGTCCGCGCGATCGACGAAGCAGCGACGGCGCTGCGCGCAGGAGGAACGCGCCTCGTGACGATCGGCGGCGACCACACGATCGCGCTTCCGCTTCTGCGCTCCGTCGCGCGCGACCACGGACCGGTCGCGGTGCTGCACTTCGACGCCCACCTCGACACGTGGGACACCTACTTCGGCGCGCCCGTCACGCACGGCACGCCCTTCCGTCGCGCGAGCGAGGAGGGGCTCATCGACCAGACCGCGAGCATGCACGTCGGAACGCGCGGCCCCCTGTACGGGCAGTCCGACCTCGTCGACGACGAGCGCCTCGGCTTCGCGATCGTGACGAGCGAGCAGATCGAGGAGGACGGCGTCGAGCGCGCGATCGAGCGGATCCGCACCCGGATCGGCGACGCGCCGCTCTACATCTCGATCGACATCGACGTGCTCGATCCCGCGCATGCCCCGGGCACGGGGACGCCCGAGGCCGGCGGCCTCACCTCGCGCGAGCTCCTGCGCATCCTGCGCGCCCTCGCCGACAAGCGCATCGTCGGAGCCGACGTCGTCGAGGTCGCGCCGGCCTACGACCACGCGCAGCTCACGGCCGTCGCGGCGTCGCACGTCGCGTACGAGCTCATCAGCGCGATGGCGCCCCGGGTCGAGCGATGAGCGTCCGCACGCCCGGCGAGGACGAGGTCGCGGCGGCGGCCGCCGCCATCGTCGACGCGTTCGCCGCGACCGACACCCGGCGCTACTTCGCGCGCTTCGCACCCGACGCCTCGTTCGTGTTCCACACCGAGGCCGCGCGGCTCGACGACCGGGCGTCGTACGAGATCCTGTGGAGGTCGTGGACCGAATCGGGATGGCGCGTGCTGTCGTGCGCGTCGTCGGACGCGCTCGTGCAGACCTACCCCGGCGGTGCGGTCTTCAGCCACACGGTGGCGACCCGGGTCGACACCGGCGCCGGCGAGGAGGCGTACCGCGAGCGCGAGAGCATCGTCTTCCGCGTCGACGGCGATCGCCTCGTCGCGATCCACGAGCACCTGTCACCCCTTCCTCCCGGCCACTGAGCCGCACCCCGAGGAGACGCCGATGTCATCCGAACGCCGTCGAGAGACCCCCGCCGACGCGACCGGCCCCGTCACGGGCACGCTCGCGGTCCGGCGTGTCGGGATGATCTGGCTCGCCGCCAACCTCGTCGTGACGACTCTTCTGACAGGCACGCTGTTCGTGCCAGGGATCGACTACGGCGGCGCGCTTCTCATGATCGTGATCGGCACGCTCGCGGGCGTGGCCGTGCTCGCGGCCGTCGGCAACATCGGCACACGCACCGGCCTGCCGACGATGGCGCTGACACGCGGCGCGTTCGGCACCCGCGGCAGCCTGCTGCCGCTCGCGGCGAACGTGTTCGTGCTCATGGGATGGAGCTGGGTGCAGGCCATGCTCGCGGGGGTGACGGTCGACGCGCTCGTCGCGCAGCTCACGGGCTTCTCGAACCCGGTCCTGTTCTCGGTGCTGTGCCAGGCGATCGTCGTCGTCCTCGCGATCTTCGGCCACGAGGGCATCGCCCGGGTCGAGCCGTGGCTCGCGGTGCTCATGCTCATCGTCATCGGGTGGATGTTCGCGCAGGCGTTCACGGCGTTCCCTCCGGCGGACTACTTCGCGCTCGAGCCGACCGGCGAGCTCACCCACGTGTTCGTGCTCGACATGGTCATCGCGACGGCGATCTCGTGGACCGTGCTGTCGGCCGATGTGAACCGGCTCGCGCGGACCTCGCGTGCGGGCGTCGTCGGCTCGGTCGCGGGCTACGCGACCTCGACGATCGTGTCGATGTCGCTCGGAGCGACCGCATTCGCGTACATCCTCCTGTCGGGTGGCGACGGGGCGCCGTTCGACCCGACCGCGCTCGTGACGGCGTTCGGGGCGCCGATCGCGGTGGTGATCTTCATCTCGGTCATGGCGACGAACACGATGGTCGTGTACGGGATGACGACGTCGGTCATGAACTCCCTGCCCGGCTGGCAGCCGCGCTTCCTCCCCACCGCGCTCATCCTCGGCGCGTTCTCGATCGCGGGCTCGACGTGGCTCGCGCTGCTCGACCAGTTCACGACGTTCCTCACGGTCATCGGCGCGTTCTTCGTGCCGGTGTTCGCGATCATGATCGTGGACTACTACGTCATCCGGCGCGGGTCGTACAACGCCGACATCCTCCGCAGCTCGGGCGGCCGCTACTGGTTCGCGAAGGGGGTGAACCCGATCGCGATCATCGCCTGGGTCGTCGGCGCGCTCGTGTCCTACCTCCTCACCTATGTCTGGCCGAGTCCGATCGGCGCGACCGCCGCCGCGTTCGCCGTGACATTCGCGGTGTACCTCGTCCCGATGCTCCCCGTCCGGCGTCGCGCGCGTGCCGAGCGCAGCGTGCACCTCGCCGAGCAGTCGCTGGAGGGCTGAGGCCTCAGCGCGCGGCGGGCCGCAGCGTCCGCGCGTAGTCCTCCTTGAGCACCGCGAGGTGCAGCCACGACTCCATCCGCGCGACGCCAGGGAGCGTGCGGAGTCGTTCGAGGCTCGCGTACAGCGCGCCCGCCGTCGGCTCCACGAGCGTCGCGACCGCGTCGAAGCGGCCCAGCGTGCGAGCGGCGAAGTCGACGCCGCGCCACTCGCGCAGCGCGTCGATCACGGCGTCGTCCTCCCCGGAGAGGTTGAGCCCGACCCCCATCGACAGCTGCCGGTGCGCAAGGCCCCGCGCCTCGACGGCGCTGATCTTGATGACACCGCCCGCGATGAGGCGCTGCACGCGCGTCGTGACCGCGGAGGGGGAGAGGCGGACCGCCTCGCCGAGTGCGCGATAGCTCATGCGGCCGTCGCGCTGCAGCATCTCGATCAGGGACATGTCGATGTCGTCGATCACGAGGTCGCCCTGATAGTCCGAGACGAAGAAGCCCTTCACGACCGTCGAGTAGATCAGGGTGCTGATGTCCACGACGCCGCTGAGCCCGCGGATGCGCGCGAGCAGCTCGTGGAGGGTCGCCATGGAGCCGACCCGCACCTCGGTGACGAGATCGTGCGAGCCGCCCACGGCTGAGACGAGCACGGTCTCGGGGAGCCCGCGCAGATGCTCGGCGATGGGCTGCACGGAGCCATCGGCCCGCACCGAGACGTGCGCGAGCACGTGCTGACCGAGGAAGGCGGGATCGACCGCGGCGACGACGCGCACGGTGCCGTCGGCGAGCATCGCGCGGAGCCGTGTCGAGACGGCCGCGCGGGACTGCCCGAGCCTCAGCGCGAGGGAGTGGATGCTCGCACGCCCGTCCTCCTGCAGCGCCCGAACGAGGTCGGCTTCGAAGTCCATCCCGTCTCCGATCCGCGAGATTCCGTGGAACGCGCGTCGACGCGCGCAGAAGTGAAGTCTACTCGCGATTCAAGGAGACACCGCGAGCGGATCTGCGCGTTCCTCGAATCGGAACATCGGCGACAGCGAGATTCTCCTGGAGTTCTGGCCTTGCTCCGCCTGCCGGCCGCTCGTAGCATCCGATGCAACCCGATACCCCCGCAAAGGAGCGGCCACCATGACTTCCACGCACAGCAGAGCGCGGCGCGCCGGCTTCGCCGCGTTCGTCGGCACCACGATCGAGTGGTACGACTTCTACGTCTACGCGACCGCCGCCGCCCTCGTCTTCGGACCGCTGTTCTTCCCAAGCGACGACCCGCTCGCCGAGACAGCGGCCGCCTTCGCGACGTTCGCCGTCGCCTTCCTCGTCCGTCCGCTGGGCGGCATCGTCTTCGGCCACATCGGAGACAAGCTGGGCCGCCGTGTCTCCCTCGTGATCACCCTCCTCCTCATGGGCGTCGCGACCGTGCTCGTCGGCTGCCTGCCGACGTACGCCGACATCGGCATCGCCGCGCCGATCCTCCTCATCGCCCTGCGCGCGCTGCAGGGGCTGGCCGTCGGCGGCGAGTGGGGCGGCGCCGTCCTGATGAGCGTCGAGCACGCGCCCGAGAAGTCGAAGACCTTCTACGGGGGCTTCACGCAGCTCGGCAACCCCGCCGGTGCGCTGCTCGCGTCCGGCGTCTTCGCGATCATGTCGCGCGGTGGCGAGACCTTCATCATCGACGGCGGATGGCGCATCCCGTTCATCGCGTCGATCGTGCTCATCGGGGTGGGGCTGTGGGTCCGCTACCGCGTCGAGGAGTCGCCGGTCTTCGCCTCGAAGGTCGAGGGGCGCAAGCAGTCCATGCCGCTCGCGTTCGCGCTGCGTGCCAACTGGCTGCCGATCCTCCTCGGCATCGGCCTGCTGCCGATCTCGACCGGCGGCTACTACCTCGCGACGACGTTCGCCACGGCATACGCGACCGGCGAGACGGTCGCGCTCAGCGAGCAGCTGATCCTCGACGCGATGACCGTGGCGTCGTTCGTCGAGTTCCTCGTGACGCTCCCCATCGCGTGGCTGGGCGACCGCTGGGGGCGCAAGAACATCATGTACATCGGCCTGGTCACCTCCGTGCTCACGTTCGCGCCCTTCCTGCTCGTCATGCCGGGGCGGATCGAGCCGGCCGTCTTCCTCCTGGCCTCGCTCGTGCGCGTCGCGATGAGCGCGACGTACGCTCCGATCGCCGCGATCCTCGCGCAGATGTTCCGCCCTCAGGCGCGCTACACGTCGATCGCGCTCGCCTATGGCGTGGGCGCGGCGGTCTGGGCAGGGTTCTCGCCCTGGTTCGCGACGCAGCTCATCGCGTGGACCGGCAGCGTCTGGTCGGTGATCGCGATGTTCACCGGGATGGCCGTGCTCGCGGGCATCTGCACGCGGCTCGCTCCCCAGCACTCCGACGAGGCGCCGGTCACGGCGTCCTTCACGCCCCGCACCGACACGAGGACGAACCGACTCCCATGAGGAAGCTGACCCCCTTCGACCGACCCGCTCAGACCGCGCCGCGGATGATCGTCGCGCGTGCGATCCACACGGTCGACGCCCGCGACACGACCGCGACGGCGATGCTCATCGATCGCGGCCGGATCCTCGCCGTCGGCGACCGCGAGACTTGCGCGGCGGCCGCGCACGCGCTCGGCCTCGATCCGGAGACCGTCGACCTCGGCGACGGCGTCGTCGTGCCGGGCTTCGTCGACGCGCACGCGCATCCGCTCATGTACGGGCAGATGATGACGTGGGTGGACTGCGGGCCCGAGAAGGCGGGCAGCATCCCCGAGATCGTCGCGCTGCTCCGCGCCGCGGCGGAGGGCCTCCCCGAGGGGCGTCCCGTCCGCGGCTACGGGTACGAGCACCGCAACCTCGCCGAGCGCCGTCACCCGACCCGCTTCGAGCTCGACGAGGTGTCGACCGAGCGCGAGGTCTACCTCATGAACGCCTCGGGCCACGGCGGCGTCGTCAACAGCGTGACGCTCGAGCGCGCGGGCGTCGACCGCGGCACGCCCGACCCCGAGGGCGGCGTGTTCTTCCGCGACGCAGACGGCGAGCTCACGGGCGAGCTGTCCGACGCGGCCTGCAACATCCTCACCGGGGTGCACGGCGTGAAGATCGGCCATCACGGACCGAACTTCCACCTCGCCGACGAGCCGGAGGAGCACCTGCGCCAGCTCGATGTCGCGACCCGCCGGTTCCTCGAGGGCGGTGTGACCGCGATCGGCGACGCCCAGGTCTCGCGTCGCGAGTTCGACATGTACCTGCGCCTCGCCGAGGCCGGGCGGCTCGAGCTGCGCGTGTCGATGTACCTGCTCTCGCACCTCCTCGACGAGGCACTCGAGATGGGGCTCGTCGGCGCGTTCGGCAACGCGCACCTGAGCTTCGCCGGCATCAAGCTCTACGCCGACGGCACGCTCGGCGGATGGACGGCGTACTTCCCCGACGGGTACGTGGGCGACCCGTGCCGCACGGGCCAGCTCTACCACGAGCCCGCCGAGTACGCAGAGCTCATCCGCCGCGCACACGCCGCGGGCCTGCAGACCGCCACGCATGCGCAGTCGCCGACCGCGATCGAGATGGTCGTGTCGGCGATCGAGGCGGCGCTCGCCGAGCGCCCCGATCCCGACGCCCGCCATCGGATCGAGCACTGCGGCCTGCCGACGGCCGACCAGATCCGCCGGATGGCTGCAGCGGGCATCCGGCCGGTGAACCAGACGCAGCACTACTACAACTGGGGTGAGGGCGTCGAGGAGGCCATCGGAACCCCGGGGGAGCGGTTCAACCCGCTGGGCGAGTTCGAGGCCGCCGGCGTGCCGATCACGATCTCGTCGGATGCGCCGGTCGCCGAGCCGATCCCGCTCGAGGCGATCCAGACGGCCGTGACGCGGGTGACGCGGCGCGGGTGCCGTCTCGGCCCCGACGACCTGTGCGTGTCCGCGCGCGCGGCGCTGCGCGCCCACACCTACGAAGGTGCGGTGTCGCTCGGGCGGGAGGACGATCTCGGCTCGCTCGAGGTCGGGAAGTGCGCGGACTTCGCCGTGCTGAGCGAAGACCCGCTCGCGGTCGAGCCCGAGCGCATCGCCGCCATCCGGGTCAGGGAGACGTGGATCGGCGGCGAGCGCCGTCACCGCGCGGAGGTCGGCTCGTGACCGGGGCGCACGGCGCGGACACCGCGGGGCGTGCGGTGCTCGAGACGATCCGCGCCTACGGCGTCACGGCCGTCTTCGGCATCCCCGGCACGCACAACCTCGAGCTCTACCGCCCGCTGGCCGATCTCGGCATCCGCGTCGTCACGAATCGCCATGAGCAGGGCTCGGGCTACGGGGCGGACGGCTGGGCGCAGCTGACGGGGATGCCGGGCGTCGTCATCACGACCTCGGGGCCCGGTCTGCAGAACGCCATGAGCGCGATCGGCACGGCGTTCTGCGAGTCCCGCCCGCTGCTCGTGCTGTCGCCCGGGGTCGCGCGCGGAGACGAGTTCCGCGACGTCGGCACGCTCCACGAGACCAAGGATGCGAGCGCCATGGTCGGTGCGATCGCGGAGTGGTCGCGCCGCGTCGAGAGCGCGGCTGAGGCCGTGGACGCCGTGCACGACGCCTTCGCGCTCTTCCGCACGGCGCGGCCGCGCCCCGTGCACATCGAGATCCCGCTCGACGTGCTCGAGGCGCCGGCCGAGGTGCCGGTCGCCGCACGGGCGCCGCGCGAGCTCCGCCCGGCGGCACGGCCGGACGCGACCGCCGTCGCCCGTGCTGTCGCGCTTCTCGAGGGCGCCCGGCGCCCCGTGATCGTCGCCGGCGGGGGCGCCACGCGCGCCGCGACGCAGGTGACGGCGCTCGCCGAGCGCCTCGGCGCTCCGGTGCTGACGACCCTCAACGGCAAGGGGACGGTCGACGAGCACCACCCCCTGTCGCTCGGCTCGAACCTGCGACTCGCGTCGGCGCGCGCGGTCGCGGAGGACGCAGACGTGCTCGTCGTGCTCGGCTCGAAGCTCGGCGAGGCCGAGCTGTGGGCTCCCGCACTCGCCGCACGCGGCCGGGTCATCCGCATCGACATCTCGGCCGCGCAGGTGCACAAGAACCTCGAGGCGACGGTCGGGATCGTGGGCGACTGCCGGGCCGTCCTCGACGCGCTGCTCGCCGAGCTCGCGATCCGGACGCGCCCCGCGCCGGACCTCGCCGACGCGCGCGCGGCCATCCTCGCGGAGACGCGTGAGGCCCTCCCGGAGACCGTCGCGCTCGCCGAGGCCATCGCGCGAGCCCTGCCCCACGACGCGGTCGTCGCAGGCGACTCGTCGCAGATCGTCTACATGGCGCTCGCGAACGTGCTCCGCCAGGCGCGCCCGCATTCGCTGCTCTACACGCCGACCTACGCGACGCTCGGATACGGACTCCCGGCCGCGATCGGCGCCCGGGTCGCCCAGACCGAGCGGCCCGTCGTCGCCGTCCTGGGCGACGGCGCGCTCATGTTCTGCGTCAACGAGCTCATGACCGCGGTCGAGCAGCGGCTCGACCTCGTCGTCGTGTGCGTCGACAACGGCGGCTACGCGGAGATCCGGCAGAACGAGATCGACCGGGGCATCGCGCCGATCGGCGTCGATCTCGTCCAGCCGGACTGGGCTGCGCTCGCGGATGCCTTCGGCGCGCGGGGCGTGCGCGTCGAGCGACGGGGCGACATCGGCACCGCGATCGGCGAGGCGGTCGAGGCCGGAGGCGTCCGGCTCGTCCACATCCCACAGGGTGCGATGGCGATCGGATGAGTCCTCAGCGCGCTCGGTCGTAGACGAGCGCGAGCTCCCCGTGGTCGCCGGCCTCGTGCAGCACCAGGCGCCAGGACGACGACGGGAGCCCGTCCTCAAGCAGCCGCTCGCCGCCGCCGGAGATCTCGGGGCAGACGATGAGGTAGAGCCGGTCGATGAGGTCCGCAGCGAGGAGCGGGCGGATGAGGCTCGGGCTGGTGTTGACGAGGATGTCGCCCTCGCCGGACGCGCGCAGCTGCGCCACGACGTCGGCGACGGGGGCCGAGACGATGCGCGTGCGCTCCCACGGCGCCTCCGAGAGCGAGGACGAGAGGACCACCTTCTCGACATCGCGGAACCAGGCGGCGTAGCCGCGGTCGCGCGGGTCTGCGGAGGGGTCGTCGGCGACGGAAGGCCAGAAGCCGAGGAACCCCTGCGCGTTGCCGCGACCGAGCACGGCCGTCGTCGCGTTCTCGTGCATGCGGTGCATCTGGTCGCGTGCGACATCGGTCACCGCGTACGGGACGATCGCCGCGAGGTCGCCGGGCCCACCGGGGCCGTTGAAGCGTCCATCGAGGGTGAGGCTGAGGTTCGCCGTGACCCTGCGAGGTGCGTGAGCGTTCATGAGAGGGGTTCCTTCCGATCAGGCCGCGGGTCCGCGGCGACGCGTGCGACGAGGTTGTCGAGCACCTGGTTCCAGCCGGTCTCGATGCCGGCGATGAACGGAGCGGAGGCGACGGCGGTGGCGTCGAGGTGCAGCTCCGCCACGAGACGGGTTCCCCGGGGAGCCTCGTCGAGCGATACCGCGTAGTGGGCCGTGAAAGCCACACCGCCCTCGCTGTCGCGCACCGACAGGTCGAACTCGAGGCGCTCCGGAGCCTCGGCGACCCGGACCCGCCCGTCCGACCGGTAGTGAGCGCCGTCCGGATCGCGGTAGGCGAGCACGACCGCCCCCTCCGGGTGCGGTGCGATCGTGCTCTCGACGACCTCGAAAGACGGCGGCGCCCACCACGTGGCGAGGAGTGCGGCGTCGGTCCAGTGACGCCACACCGTCTCGCGCGGGGCGGCGAGGTGGCGCTCGAAGGCGAACGAGCGACCATCCGCCCATCCAGGGGAGTCCGCGGCGGCACGCTCCGCGCTGATGGCGGCGCGATAGCGATCGAGCACCTCGCGCTCGTCGGCGTGCGCATCGGCCTGCTGCAGGAGGTTCGCGAGGCGGTTCGCCGCAGCCCGGAGGGGCGACGTCTCGAGCGCGTACACCCTCCGCTGGCCGAGGGGATGCACGCTGACGACGCCCGCGCGCGCGAGCGTCTGCAGGTGCTTGGTGGTCTGCGGCTGGCGCAGGCCGAGGAGCTCCGCCAGCTCGCCCACGGCTCGGGGGCGGAGGGCGAGCAGCTCGATCATCCGCCATCGGGCGGGATCGGCGAGAGCGGCGAGCAGCGGGTCCATGACTGAAGTATTCACTGCGACGAATATTCATGTCAAGGAAAATCTTCGGCACGGTGTACCGTCGGCGCATGCGCGATCTCAGCCATCCCATCCGCACCGGCATGACCGTGTATCCCGGCGACCCCGCGGTGCGCATCGAGCCGGCTCTCGAGATCGCGCGCGACGGCGTCGCGGTCGCCGCCCTGCACCTCGGCTCGCACACGGGAACGCACCTCGACGCGCCGTCCCACGTCATCGCGGGCGGGCGCACGACCGGTGCGATCCCGCTCGACGAGCTCGTGGGCGAGGCAATCGTCCTGCACCTCGGCGAGGTCGCCGCCGGCGCGGTCATCACGCTCGACGACCTGCGTCGGGCGTCGGCCGACCTCGAAGCCGATCTGCGGCCGGTCGTCGTGCTGGACACCGGATGGGCGGAGCGATTCGGGTCGGCGGACGCGACCGCGCATCCGCACCTCGACCGGGCGGCGGCCGCCTGGCTCGTCGCGCACGGAATGCGCGTGCTCGCGGTCGACCTGCTGAGCCCCGACCCGACGGGCGGGGAGGGGTTCCCCGTGCACGAGATCGTGCTCGGCGCCGACGCGCTCATCGTCGAGAACCTTCGCGGCCTGGCGGGCCTCGAGCGGCATCCGCGGATCGGCGTCTTCCCGCTCGCGATCGATGCGGATGGAGCGCCGGCGCGCGTCGTCGCCCTCTGATCTCCCCGCGGTTCCAGTTTACGGCCGGGGTGGGGGCTTGCCGCAAGGCCCCCGGTACGGGGCAGAATCGTCTCCTTCCCTCCGGCCGGCACCCGCGCGCAGCGGGTGTCCGCCGTGCCGTCGCGATCGTCGGAGCCGCCCGCATGACCACCGCCCTCAGCCCGTTCGCCCTTCCCGACAGCCGCGCCGCCAAGGCCGACGCCGCGCTCATCGCACGCGACGAGGCGCAGTTCGCCGCGATCGCCGCGAGCCTCGCTCGCCAGATCGCCGACGCATCCGACCGCCTCGAGGCGCAGCGCCGCGCGCCGGCCGGCCAGGGGCAGAAGGCCCTCGACCGCGACCTCGAGATCCACCGCCTGACGGCCCGCCTGCGCCTGCTGCGGCGCTTCGGCCTCGATCTCTGCCTCGGCCGCATGGTGCCCGCCGAGGGCGGCGACCCCGTCTACATCGGCCGCATCGGCCTCTCCGATGCCGATGGCGAGCCGCTCCTCGTCGACTGGAGGGCGCGCGCGGCCGAGCCCTTCTTCGGCGCGACGCACGCCGATCCGATGGGGCTGAGCAGCCGACGGCGCTACCGGTGGAGCGGCGGCCGCATCGTGGACTACTGGGACGAGGTGTTCACGGCCGACGCCCTCGAGAGCGGCGCGGCGCTCGACGACCAGTCCGCCTTCATCGCGAGTCTCGGCGCGAGCCGCTCTCCGCACATGCGCGATGTGCTCGCGACCATCCAGGCCGATCAGGACGCGATCATCCGCGCGCCCTCGACCGGCGCGCTCGTCGTCGACGGCGGCCCGGGAACGGGCAAGACGGTCGTCGCGCTCCACCGCGCGGCCTACCTGCTGCACGCCGAGCCGCGGATGGCACGCGGTGGCGGCGGCGTGCTCGTCGTCGGGCCGTCGCGCGCGTATCTCGACTACGTGTCGGATGTGCTGCCGAGTCTTGGAGAGGAGGGCGTGCGCGTGTGCACGGTCGACGACCTCGTGGTCGAGGGCGCCATCGCCCGCGCGGAACCCGACCCCCGGGTCGCGTCTCTCAAGGCGGACGGGCGGATGGTGCAGGCGATCGAACCGGCCGTGCGCCTCTACGAGGAGCCGCCCGTCGACGAGGTGCTCGTCGAGACGCCATGGACGGACGTCGTCGTGACGGCGGATGACTGGGCCGACGCGTTCGCGTCTCCCGAGCCGGGGACGCCGCACAACGAGGCGCGCGACCAGGTCTGGGAGACGCTGCTCGGGCTCATCGCCGACCGGCACGACGACGAGGAGGTGCCGGCGGACCTCCTGCGCCGCGCGCTCGCGCAGGACAGGGACCTCGCGACGGCCTTCACGCGCGCGTGGCCGCGGCTCGAGGCAGCGGATCTCGTGAGCGACCTGTGGACCGTGCCGGCGTACCTGCGGCGCTGCGCGCCGTGGCTCGCGGACGACGAGGTGCGGCTGCTGACGCGGGCGGATGGCGTGGCCTGGACGAGCGCGGATCTCCCGCTTCTCGATGCAGCCCGGATGCGACTGGGCGATCCCGGGACGGCGCGCCGCGCGCGGGAGCGCGAGGCGGCGCTGTCCGCGCAGCGGGCCTACCGGGAGGACATCGCCGACTACCTCATCGCGAACGACGACAGCGAGATGGGCGTCGCGATGATCCTGCGCGGGGACGACGCGCGGGAGAGCCTCGTCGACGAGGCGGGCGTTCCGGCGCCCGAGCCCGACGCGCTGATCGGGCCCTTCGCCCACATCGTCGTCGACGAGGCGCAGGAGCTCACCGACGCGCAGTGGCAGATGCTGCTGCGCCGCTGTCCCTCCCGCAGCCTGACGGTCGTCGGCGACCGAGCGCAGGCACGGCACGGCTTCCTCGGCTCGTGGGAGGAGCGGCTCGCGCGCGCGGGTCTGCGCGACGTGCGCGTCGCCTCGCTCACGGTCAACTACCGGACGCCGTCGGAGATCATGGCGGTCGCCGAGCCGGTCATCCGCGCCGCCCTGCCCGACGCGAACGTCCCGGTGTCCGTACGCAGCTCGGGCATCCCCGTGCGGAGGGCGCGGGCGGGTGAGCGCGACGCGATTCTCGAGCGGTGGCTCGCCGAGCACGTCGAGGGCACGGCATGCGTGATCGGAGACCCCGGCTTCCGCCCGCACGGGCGCGCCCGCTCGGCGACGCCGGAGGACGCGAAGGGACTCGAGTTCGACCTCGTGCTCCTCGCCGGCGCCGATGCGCCGGGCGAGGGGATCGAGGCCGCGGTCGACCGCTACGTCGCGATGACGCGTGCGACGCGCGAGCTCGTCCTCCTCGATGCGGAGCCGGGGGAGACGGATGTCCGACGACCTCGCTAGCGTGTGGGTCATGTCCGCTCTCGATGCGCTCCGCGGCCGCCTCTCCGGCCTCCTCCGCCTGCCCGACGACGTCGCCTTCGACGAGGCGCGCCGACCGTGGAACCTCTCCGTCGAGCAGCGGCCCGCGGCGGTCGCTGAGCCGGCCGGTGTCGACGACCTCGTCGCCCTCGTCGCCTTCGCGCGCGAGGAGGGCGTGGCGCTCGCCGTCCAGCCGTGCGGGCACGGCGCGGCCTCGGCTCTCGAGGGAGCAGTGCTCGTTCGGCCCCGTGCGTTCGATGCGCTCGAGATCGACCAGGAGGCCCGCATCGCGCGCATCGGCGCCGGCGTGGCGTGGGGCGCGGTCATCGACGCCCTCGACGGCACGGGACTGGTCGCGCCCGCCGGCACGAGCCGCGTCGTGAGCGCGACGGGCTACACCCTCGGCGGGGGACACTCGTGGTTCAGCCGATCGGCGGGCCTCGGGTCCGACGCGCTGCGCGCGGCCTGGATCGTCCGGCCCGACGGGACGCACGAGCGTGTGGATGACGCGAGCGACCCCGACACCATGTGGGCGCTGCGCGGCGCGGGCGGCATCGCGGGGATCGTGACCGAGATCGAGATCGACCTCGTCGCGGCCCCCGTGCTCGTGGGCGGCAGCATCGTCTTCGACTCGGCGCACTCGGCCGACGCGCTGCGAGCCGTGCGCGACCTCGCCGCTGTCGCCCCGCCGTCGCTCAATCTCTTCGCGACGTCGATGCGCATGCCCGACGTCCCTCAGCTGCCCGAGGCGATCAGGGCGCGCAGCTTCCTCACGGTCGATGTGCTCGCGATCGACGAGGCCGCGGCGGAGTTCCTCGAGCCGATTCGCGCGGCGGCCCCCGTCGAGCGCGAGGACTTCGGTCACGCGACACCGGCGCTCATGGCCTCCCGATCGGCGGAGCCCACCGATCCCACGCCCACACGCGGTGTGTCCTCCGCACTGCGGTCTCTCGACGACGCCCTGCTCGACGACCTCCTCACGTTCCGCGCGCTTCCCGAGCAGGCGCCCCTCGTCGGACTCGGGCTCCGCATGCTCGGCGGCGCACTCGACTCGCCACGCCGCGAGGGGTTCGCGTCCCTGTCCGACGCCGCATGGCTCGTGCACGGGCTCGCCCCGGTCGCGCCCGGTGCGCCGCGCGAGCCGGGTGACGCGAGCCTCGCTGGCCTGCGCGAGATCCTCGGTCGCGCGGACGAGGCGCCGCTCGTGCCGACGTTCCTCGCGCCCGAGGAGACGCTCGAGCGCGCGGGGACCCGCGCCGATCTCGATCGACTCCGCGCCATCCGCGAGCGCGTCGATCCCGACGCCGTGCTGCACGAGGGGCGCCTGCCGCGATGACGGCGGCGGGGCGGACCGAGGAGCGCGCCGGGTGACGACGCGCCTGGTTCTGCTCGCCGACACACATGTGCCTGTGCGCGCCCGGCGGCTGCCGGATGACGTGTGGCGCGCGATCGACGCCGCCGACGTGGTCGTGCACGCGGGCGACTGGGTCGACGTCGAGACGCTCGACGCTCTCGAGATGCGCTCCCGGCGCCTCATCGGCGTGCACGGCAACAACGACGGGCCCGCGCTGCGTGCGCGTCTGCCCGAGCTCGCACGGGTGCGCATCGAGGGCATCGACCTCGCCGTGATCCACGAGACAGGGGCGGCCCGAGGTCGCGAGGAGCGTGTCGACGGTCTGGCCGAGGAGCGGCCCGACGTGCTCGTCTTCGGGCACAGCCACATCCCCTGGGACTCGACGACGCCCGCGGGCACCCGGCTGCTGAACCCGGGCTCGCCCACCGACCGTCGACGCCAGCCCGCGTGCACGCTCATGACGTGTGCCATCGACGGCGACGTGCTCCGCGACGTCGCGCTCGTGCCGGTCGTCCGCAGCTGACGACGCCGAACGGCCCGGCCGCGCGAACGCAGCCGGGCCGTCGGGGACCTCGCGTCAGCTCGAGCGGTGCGCGCGGTAGTACGCGAGCAGCGCCTTCGTCGACGGGTCCTGGGCCTCGAGCGCGGCCTTGTCGCCCTCGATGGCGGGCGCGATCTGGAGGGCGAGCTGCTTGCCGAGCTCGACGCCCCACTGGTCGAAGGAGTTGATGCCCCACACGACGCCCTGCGTGAAGACGATGTGCTCGTACAGCGCGATCAGCTGGCCGAGCACCGCCGGCGTGAGGGCGGGAGCGAAGATCGACGTCGTCGGGCGGTTGCCCGCGAACGTGCGGGCCGCGACGAGCGGACCCGTCGTGCCCTCGGCCTCCACCTCATCCGCGGTCTTGCCGAACGCGAGCGCCTTCGTCTGCGCGAGGAAGTTCGCGAGGAACAGCCCGTGCACGTCCCGGCCGCCGTCCTGGAGGGGGTATGCGGGGTTCGCGAACGCGATGAAGTCGGCGGGGATGAGCCGCGTGCCCTGGTGGATCAGCTGGTAGAACGCATGCTGGCCGTTCGTGCCCGGCTCGCCCCAGAACACCTCGCCCGTGTCGGTCGTCACCGGCGTGCCGTCCCAGCGCACCGACTTGCCGTTGGACTCCATGGTGAGCTGCTGGAGGTAGGCCGCGAAGCGGTGCAGCTGCTGCGCGTAGGGGAGCACCGCGTGCGACTGGGCGCCGAGGAAGTTCGTGTACCAGACGTTGAGGAGCCCCATGAGCACGGGCACGTTGCGCGTGAGCGGCGTCGTGCGCACGTGCTCGTCCACCGCGTGGAATCCCTCGAGCAGCTCGCGGAAGACCGCCGGTCCGAGCACGATCGCGAGCGACGTGCCGATCGCCGAGTCCACCGAGTAGCGGCCGCCGACCCAGTCCCAGAACCCGAAGGCGTTCTCGGGGTCGATGCCGAAGTCGGCGACCTTGTCGAGGGCCGTCGACACGGCGACGAAGTGGTGCGCGACGGCGTCGGTGCGCGCCGCGTCGTCGTCGGCGATCGCGCCCTTGCCGGCGAGCTGCGACCACAGCCAGTCGCGTGCGAGGCGCGCGTTCGTGAGCGTCTCGAGCGTCGTGAACGTCTTCGATGCGACGATGAACAGGGTCGTCTCGGCGTCGAGGTCGGCGACCTTCTGCGCGAGGTCCGTGGGGTCGATGTTCGAGATGAAGCGCGCCTCGATGCCCGCGTCAGCGTAGGGCTTGAGCGCCTCGTAGACCATCACCGGCCCGAGGTCGGATCCGCCGATGCCGATGTTCACGACGTGCGTCACGCGCTTGCCGGTGACGCCCCGCCAGTCGCCGCCTCGCACGCGCTCCGCGAAGGCGGAGACCTTGTCGAGCACGGCGTGCACGTCGGCGTCGACATCCTGCCCGTCGACCGCGAGCGCGGGCGTCGCGCCGGCCGGGCGACGCAGCGCGGTGTGCAGGACCGCGCGGTTCTCGGTCGTGTTGATGTGCGTGCCCTCGAGCATCGCCGCGAAGCGCTCGGCGACTCCGGTCTGCTCGGCGAGTCGCACGAGCGAGGCGAGGATGTCGTCGGTCACGAGGTTCTTCGAGAGGTCCACGTGGAGGTCGGCGAGCGGAAGGCTGAGACGCTCGGCCCGATCGGGGTCGGCGGCGAACCAGCCGCGCAGGTCGGGGGAGAAGCTCGCGCGGTGCGCCTCGAGCTCCGCCCAGGCCGAGGTGGACGTGGGGTCGACGGGAGCGGTCATGCTGCAACCGTACCGAGTGCCGCCCTCACGCGCCCACCGGGCGTCATGTGAGGGCAGGCTCCGCATGTCAAGCCCGTGCCGCGGTCAGGGGCTGCGTCTAGCGTGAGCACCAGGCACCGAGAGCCGGAGGCGACCATGTCGATCAACGTCCGCGAGATCCGCTGCACCCCCGAGGAGATCTTCCGCGTCCTCGGCGACGGATGGCTCTACCCGGTCTGGGTCGTGGGGGCGTCGCGCATGCGCGAGGTCGACGACGACTGGCCGCGCCCCGGCGCCGAGCTCCACCACTCGGTGGGCAGCTGGCCGCTGCTCCTCGACGACACGACCGAGTGCGTCGAGTGGGATCCTCCGCGCCGGATGGTGCTGCAGGCGCGCGGATGGCCGATCGGCGAGGCGCGCGTGACGATCGAGGTCAAGCCGCGCGGCGCCGGATCGCTCGTGCGGATCTCGGAGGCCGCCGTCGAGGGTCCCGGGTCGCTCGTTCCCCGGTTCCTCGTCGATCCGCCGCTGCATGCGCGCAATGCCGAGACGCTGCGGCGTCTGGCGTTCCTCGCCGAGGGACACGCGGCCCGCGACCGTGCGGCGGGCTCCTGAGCGTCAGTCCGTCGGCTCGCCCGAGGCGACGCGCTCGCGCGGCATCGCGATCGCGGCGGCGAGCATGAGCGCCGCCGTGACGGCGACGCCGACGAAGACCCAGGTGGAGGCCGCGACGATCGTGTCGTAGTCGTGCTCGCCCTCGCCAGCGGCGATGATGCCGTTCGCGACGGCGCCGAAGATCGCGACGCCGACGGCGGATCCCACCGAGCGCGAGAAGGCGTTGAGTCCCGTGACGACCCCGCGCTCGCCCCACCCGACCGACGCCTGCGCGGCGATCAGGGTCGGCGCGGCCGTCCAGCCGAGGCCGAAGCCGACGACGAACGCGGTGAGGGCGACGAGGAACGGGTTGGGCCAGGGCGCGACGGCCACGAGCCCGGCAGCGCCCGCGAGCGAGATCGCCGCGCCGATCACGGTCGTCGTGCGGAAGCCCCAGCGCAGGTACAGGCGCCCCGAGTTCGACGCCGCGAGCGGCCATCCGAGCGTGAGCGCGGCCACCGCGAGCCCCGAGAGGAGCGGCACGGTGCCGATCGAGTTCTCGAGGTAGGTGGGCGCGAAGCTCGTGATGCCCGTCAGCAGCGCACCGACTGAGAGCGCCACGAGGGTGGTCGTGAGGATGAGCCGGCGCCCGAGCAGCGACAGGTCGATGATCGGCTCGGCTGCGCGCCGCTCGACGAGGGCGAACGCGACGAGGGCGACCCCGGCGATCGAGAAGGCCGCGATGCTCGGCGGAGCCGTCCATGCCCAGGCGCTCCCGCCCTCGAGGACCGCGAGGATGAGGGCGGACATCCCGATCGTCAGGAGCGCGGCTCCCGCGTAGTCGATGCGGTGACGGCGCCGCTCGACCTGCTCGTGATACGCGCGCACGAGCATCCAGCCCGCGGCGATGCAGAGCGGGATGTTGATGAGGAAGATGCCGCGCCACGACGCGAACTGAGAGAACACCCCGCCGAGGGCAGGGCCGAGGACCGACGAGACCGCCCAGACGCTCGCGATGTAGCCCTGCACCTTCGCGCGCTCCTCGACCGTGTAGATGTCGCCGACGATCGTCATGGCCATGGGCGTCGCCGCGCCGGCGCCGAGACCCTGGACGAGGCGGAAGAGGATGAGCGACGTCATGCTCCAGGCGACGCCGCACAGAAGGGAGCCGACGAGGAACAGCCCGATGCCGATGAGGATGATGGGCTTGCGCCCGATCGTGTCCGAGAGCTTCGAGTAGATCGGGACGCTCACGGCCTGCGCGAGCAGGTAGACCGAGAACAGCCACGGGAACTGGTCGAACTGCCCGAGATCGGCCACGACGCTCGGGACGGCCGTCGCGAGGATGGTCGCGTCGATCGCGATGAGCCCCGTCGCCAGCATGAGCGCTCCGAGCACGGGCCCGCGCTCGGATCGAAGGCCGACGGTCCTGCTGCGACTGCTCGTGGTGCTCACCTCACATCCCAAGTCGCGGGGCGCCCCGGGCATTCCCGATCAGGCGAGACGTCGGACGAGGGTCCAGACGTTCCCGTGGTCGACATGGTGATCGAGCACGTCGAGCGCTTCTCGGGCGAGCGCGAGACCGCGCCCCGATTCCGCTTCGGGGCCGGGCATCGACACGTCCGCCCACGCGATGTCGACCGGCCACGCCGTGTCGCGGATGATCGCGGTGAGCGCGGTCCGCCCCACCTCCAGGTCGGCCGTGACACGGACCTCCGCGTCGTCGGGGGCGTGCGTCACGACGTTGGTCGCGATCTCGGACACCGCGAGCCCGAAGAGCATCCGGTCCGCGTCGGCGACGTCGGCCCGGGACCAGATTCCCTCCAGCGCGTCGAGCACGGCGTCGACGAAGGCGATCTCCGCGCGTCCCTCGACACGGGCACGCAGGACCGGCTCGTCACCGTTCATCGAACGCGGTCTCCGGCGACGCGTGCTCGCGCAGCACGCGATCGAGGTTCGTCAGGCGCATCACCGTCCGCACAGCATCCGGGACGGCGGCGATGCGCAGGTCCCCACCCGCGACCCGCGCGGCCTTGAGACCGCCGATGAGGGCGCCGAGACCCGACGAGTCCACGAACTCGGTGCCGCCGAGGTCCACGACGATCCGCGTGCGGCCGGCCTCGACGAGCTCCTTCACGGCGTCGCGCAGACGCGGTGCGCCCGACGCGGTGAGGCGTCCGGTGATCGCGATGACGGAGAACCCGTCGCGGTGAGCGCTCGTGAGGTTCATGCAGTTGCCTCTCTGTCGGCGGCCGCCGGCCCTCGATAGCGGGCGGCCTGGATGATCACGCTGAGGACGACGACGTCGTAGGCGACCCACAGGGTGTTCACGAGGGTCCCCGTGCCGTCCGCGGTTCCGACCGCGACGCGGACGACGCCGATCAGGAGCGACGCGACGAGCACCGCCATCGCGGTGAGCTGCGGCCAGATCTCGCGCCACGGCACTCCTCCGGGCGCCCGCCCGTCCTTCCTGGTCACCGCGAAGCCGAGGGGGCGGCCCAGCACGACGTTGGCGAAGGCCGTCCAGCACGCCCGGATCCAGACCGGGAAGAGCGCGAGCGAGTACTGCTGCCCGCGCCACGTGCGCACGCCCTTGGCGACGACGAGGAAGAGCAGCTGGTTCACCGCGAAGGCGGGGAGGAAGCGTGCGAAGAAGTCGACGGACCACGCCGTGACCGGCATGACGCCGAAGACGAGGTAGAACACGGGAGCGGCGAGGTACACGATCGCGGCGAAGCCCGACAGGTACGTCCACATCGTCGCGAAGTACATGAGCCGCTGGCCGGCGGAGAGCCCGCGCTTCACGAGCGGGTTGTCGCGCAGCATCACCTGAAGCGTGCCCTGCGCCCACCGCAGGCGCTGCGTGAGCATCGTGCGGAGGTCCTCCGGGGCGAGTCCGCGGGCGAGGATCTCGTGGTGGTAGACGCTGCGCCACCCGAGGGCGTGCAGCTGCATCGCGGTGGCCATGTCCTCGGTGACCGAGATCGTCGCGAGCGGCAGGAGCGGCTGGGCCTCACCCGGCCGGTCCACGCGCAGCGCGTCGAGCAGCGATCGGACGGCCTCGATCGCGCCGAGCGGGGAGAGGTCGCGGGCCGCCAGCTCGTCGAGCGCGACCTCGTCGACGACCATGACGTCGAGCTGCGCGTCGTGCGCGATCGGCAGCTCGCCGATCTCCTCGAGGTCGGCGCGGATGGCGGCCAGGTCGTTCTCGACGAGACGCCGACCTGCGTCGTCGACGCGCGCACGCACGCGGTACGTCGTGTCGGCCACCGGCTCGCCCGCGGCGATCTCGGCGCGTGCGGCTGCGACCTCGGCGCGCAGGTCCATCAGCTCCTCTCGCAGCGCTCCGTCGGCGCGCTTCGCCTCGCGCCCGAGCAGCGACTCCGACGCGCGGAGCGCGCGCTGCGTCGATTCGGCGAGGTCGCGCACGTAGCCGACGATGCCGAGCTGCATGAGCGCCTCGCGGCGCAGCACCGCGTTCGACCCGCAGAAGAACGCGGCGTTCCAGCCGTCCTTGCCCTGCTGGATCGGGCCGTAGAACAGCGGCGCCTGGCTGCCGAGCGGGTCGGCCTCGTCGACGTTCGAGAACCACTGCGGCGTCTGGACGAGCGCGACTTCCGGGTCGTCGGCGAAGTAGCCGAGCGTGCGGTGGAGGATCAGGGGATCCGGCACCTGGTCGGCATCGAGGATGAGCAGGAACTCGCCGTCGGTCTGGAACAGGGCGTTGTTGAGGTTCCCCGCCTTGGCGTGGCGCGGTTTGCCGTCCCAGTCGTCCGAGCGCCGGATGTAGCCGATCCCGGCCTCGGCGGCGGCGAGCTCGAGATCCGCGCGTGCACCGTCGTCGAGGATCCAGGTCGAGTGCGGATAGGCGATCCGCTTCGCGGCCAGTGCGGTGCCCATCACGAGGTCGAGCGGCTCGTCGTACGTCGTGATGAGCACGTCGACCGTGCCCTGCGGCTCCGACCGCGGGCCGGGGCGGTCTCGTGCGCGCCACATCGTGAGGCAGAAGAGGATCGTGTCGATGAGGCTGTACGTCTCCGCGAGCACGAGCGGCACGGCGATCCACCACGCCGACCAGTTGACGGACTCGAGCCAGCGCCAGGCGACGTAGTTCACGCCGAGGATCACCGACAGGACGGCGAGGATGCGGATCGCTGCGAAGCGCGCGCTCATGTGCGGACCATCCCGTCGTCGCTCGTGCCCATCCGCGCCATCCTATGGCCGCGGTGGATCCACGCGGTCGGCGTTGACATCCGCCCTGCCGGCCGGTACGCCGATCAGGCGCGTGGGCGCGACAGGACGGCGTTCGCGACCGCCGCGATGAGGACGAGGGCGGCCGTCGCGATCGGCAGCAGGAGCGCAGCCGACGTGCCGAACCTCTCGGACACGGACCCGGTGAGGGCCGAGGCCATCGCCTGCCCGACGACGACGGCCGAGCCGACCATCGTCATGACCGTGGCAGAGCGGCCCTCGGGGCTGCGGGCCGCGGCGAGGCTGTACTGCGTCACGAGGGTCGGCCCGATGCCGATGCCGATGACCGCGAGCGAGCACGCCATGGCCGCAGGGCTGGCGGCGAGCAGGAGCGAGAGGGAGCCCGCGAGGAGCACCGAGGCGAACGCGATCCATCGTGCGGCGAGCGAGAACCGGGCCGGAAGATATGCGACGCCGAGCGCGAACAGGGCCGAGCCGATGCCCATCACGCCGTACATGAGCCCCGCCTCGTCGGCGCGGCCCCGGTCGGCCATGAACGAGGTCAGGGAGGTGAGCATCGAGCCGAAGAAGAGGCCCACGCCGAGCGTGCCTCCCACGACCACGAGGACGCGCGGCCGGAAGAGATCGCGCACGTCGGAGGAGGGTGCCGCTCCGTCCTCGCGACCGGGCGCGACCAGGCGTCCCGTGGGATGCAGTGCGAAGGCGCCGACGAAGACCGCGGTCAGCACGGCGGCGCCGACGAGCGGCGCCCACGGCGCGGTCGCCGCAGCGAGCAGCCCCACGATGAAGGGGCCGATCACGAAGACGGTCTCGTCGGCCGCGGACTCGTACGCCATCGTCGACGAGAGGGTGCGCGGTGCGCGCTCGGGGGCGATCCGGTGTCGGATGAGCGTCACGAGCCGGGCGCGCGAGAGCGGCGCGACCTGGGGAGCGGTCGCGCCGATCCCGAAGGCCGCCGCGAGCACGAGTCCGTCGGGGGTGTCGCCGTAGACGACCGCGGCGAACAGCGCGAGCGCCACCGCGTTCGCCGCCGCGAGCACGAGGAGCACGCGGCGCTGCCCGAACGCATCGGCGGCGGCGCCGAGCAGCGCGCCGAAGCACGCCGTGCCGAGTCCGACGGTCGCGGACGTGAGCCCGCCGAGCGCGAGCGAGCCCCGGATGGACACGACCGCCGTGAGCACGCCGACCACCATCATGGCGAACGGCAGCCGCGCCACGAGCGCGATGAGGAAGTAGGGGAGTCCTGCGATGCGCAGGAGGCTGCGGCTCTCTCGGACGTCGCTGATCGTCATGGGCACCTCCGGTTCGCGGGGTTCGGGTGCCGCCGCTGTCCGCCGGAGTCTCCGGCGGCCGGTAGATGCACTGCTCTCGGACGACGAGCGTCCGACAGAGGAGACTCTACCGAGCCGACCTCGGCGTCAGCTGACCACGTCGTCGGAGGCGATCTCGCTCCACACCGTCATCATGTGCGACCGCGAGTGCCGTTCGGCGGCGTCCCGGTCGCCCTCGGCGATCGCGCGGGCGGTGAGCAGATGATCCTCGAGCGTGCCCTCGGCGGGGATGCCCGGAGTGAGGCCGAGCTTCGCGCGGCCGCTCAGGACCTCGTGGACGGGCGTCTCGAGCGCCGTGAGGAGCGGGTTCCCGGAGGCGGCGAGGAGCGTGCCGTGGAAGGCGAGGTCGGCCGCGAGGTACTCCTCCGAGTCGCCCTTGCCGGTCTGCCCGAGCGTGTTGAGCCGCTCGGCGAGCCGCAGGAGCTCGGCGCGCTGAGCCGAGGTCGCCCGGGCGGCGGCGAGGCGCGCGGCCATGGGCTCGACCGTGACGCGCAGCTCCATGAGGGCCTCGAGCTGCTGCTGGCGGAAGCGGCCGCGCAGGTTCCACTGGATGAGGTGCGGATCGAAGGCGTCCCACTGCTCGCGGGGGAGGACCGTGATGCCGACCTTGCGGCGGGACGCGACCATGCGGATGCTCTCGAGCACGCGCACCGCCTCGCGGACGACCGTGCGGGAGGCGCCGTAGTCGCGCTCCAGCTGGGCGAGCGTGAAGACGGCTCCCGGCTGGGGGTCGCCCGACGCGATCCGGCTCCCGAGATCGTCGAGCACATCGCCGTGGACTCCGATGGCCATGTCGCTCCCTTGCTCGCGGTTACGTAGTATCTTATCCGTTGTTTAAGTAGTACCTTTGATGCACGGCACGCGACAGTGCGCGCCCTCGATTTCAATGGAGAAACCATGGAAGACTGGACCCAGACGATGGGCACCGGGCCTCTGCTCGGCATCGCGGCCGTCGCCGTCGCGCTCATCCTCTTCCTCGTGATCAAGGTGAGGCTGCACGCCTTCCTCGTCCTCATCGTCGTCTCGCTGCTCACCGCGATCGCGACCGGCCTGCCGCTGAACGCGCTCGTCAACGAGGTGCTCGTGTCGAGCTTCGGCGGGACGCTCGGCTCCGTCGCCCTGCTCATCGGGCTCGGCGCGATCATCGGCCGCCTCATCGAGTCGTCGGGCG
This sequence comes from Microbacterium barkeri, assembly GCF_027921765.1. GTDB lineage: Bacteria > Actinomycetota > Actinomycetes > Actinomycetales > Microbacteriaceae > Microbacterium > Microbacterium barkeri. The sequence goes on along the minus strand of NZ_BSEJ01000007.1, from coordinate 108,812 downwards.
GAGCCCGCGTCATCGCGGAGAAGATGGTCGCCATCTTCGGCGAGAAGCGCGCCGCCTTCGCACTCGGCCTCACCTCGCTCATCCTCGGCTTCCCGATCTTCTTCGACGCGGGCCTCATCGTCATGCTGCCGATCATCTTCGCGGTCGCGCGTCGCATCGGCGGCCGGAACCTCCTGCTCTACGGCTTCAGCGGCGCGGCGGCCTTCTCGGTCATGCACGTCTTCCTGCCCCCGCACCCGGGCCCTGTCGCCGCATCGGACTTCTTCGGCGCGAACCTCGGCGTCGTCATGCTGCTCGGCCTCGTCATCGCGTTCCCGGCCTGGTACCTCTCGGGCTACCTGTGGGGCAAGTTCGTCAACTCGCGCTACCCGATGATCGTCCCCGAGCTCTTCGGCGCGCAGGACGACGACCAGCCCGCGAACCCGCCGAAGGCGAGCACGGTCATCATGATCCTCCTGCTCCCGCTCGTGCTCATCTTCCTCAACACCGGCCTCAGCACCCTGGCGACCGCGGGTGTCGTCGACGGCGACGCCGTGTGGGTCCAGGCGCTCATCCTCATCGGCACGTCGCCGGTCGCCCTCCTCATCACGGCGCTCGTCGCCCTGCTCGTCCTCGGCAAGTTCCGCGGCGAGAACGGGTCGGCGCTCGAGAAGCTCGTCGAGGGCACGCTCGGCACGGTGGCCTCCGTGATCCTCATCACGGGCGCCGGCGGCATGTTCGGCGGCGTCCTGCGCGCATCCGGCATCGGCGACGCCCTCTCCGGCACCCTCGCCGACCTCGGCATGCCCGTGATCTTCGCCGCGTACGTCATCGCCGTCGCGCTGCGCGTCGCGCAGGGCTCGGCGACGGTCGCCCTCGTCACGACCGCGGGCCTTCTCGCGCCGGCCGTCACATCGGGCGGCTACAGCGTCATCGACACGGCCGCCATCACGCTCGCCGCGGCGGCGGGCTCGGTGTTCGCCAGCCACGTGAACGACTCGGGCTTCTGGCTGGTCGGCCGGCTCATGGGCATGGACGTCAAGACCACCCTCAAGACCTGGACCGTGCAGCAGGCGATCGAGTCGGTCGTCGGCTTCGCGATCGTGCTCATCGTCTTCGCGATCTTCTGAGCATGGCGGGGATCTTCGACATCACGGGCCGGCTCGCGCTCGTCACCGGCTCCTCTCGCGGTCTCGGCGCGTCTCTCGCCCTCGCGCTCGCGGAGGCGGGGGCCGAGGTCGTCCTGCACGGACGCGACGCCGCGGCGATCGCGTCCGCGCAGGACGCGATCGCCGAGGCGACGGGCCGCCGACCGCACGCGGCGACGTTCGACGTCACCGACGCCGAGGCCGTCGAGCACGGCGTGGCCGACATCGTCGCCGCGCACGGCGTGCCCGACATCCTCGTGAACAACGCGGGCGTGCAGCGGCGCGCTCCGTTCACCGAGTTCCCGGTCGCGGACTGGGATGCCGTCGTGAGCGCGAACCTCTCGAGCGTGTTCTACGTGTCGCGGTTCGTCACCCCCGGGATGGCCGAGCGCCGCTCCGGCAAGGTGATCAACATCGGATCGGTGCAGTCGCAGCTGGCCCGGCAGACGATCGCGCCCTACTCGGCGTCGAAGGGCGGCGTCGCGATGCTCACGAAGGGGATGGCCGCCGACCTCGCGCGCTACGACGTGCAGGTCAACGCGATCTCGCCCGGGTACTTCGCGACCGAGATGAACCGGGCCCTCGTCGAGGACGAGGCGTTCAACTCCTGGCTCGTGAACCGGACGCCCGCGCGGCGCTGGGGGGACTTCCGCGAGCTGTGGGGCACGCTGCTCTACCTCGCGTCCGATGCGTCGAGCTTCGTCTCGGGGCAGAACATCTTCGTCGACGGCGGCATGACCGCCGTCGTGTGAGCGAGAGGGAGAAGAGCATGCGCGCGGCATTCATCGACGGCAAGGAGCGGATCGAGGTCCGCGAGGCCCCGACGCCCGAGCCGGGGGAGGGCGAGGTGCGGATCCGCGTCGACAGTGTCGGCATCTGCGGCTCCGACCTGCACTACTACTTCGAGGGCGCGAACGGCGAGTACGTGGTGCGGGAGCCCCTCGTCCCGGGGCACGAGCTGTCGGGACGGGTCGATCTCGACCCGTCGGGCCGGCTCGCCCCCGGGACGCCGGTGACGGTCCATCCCGCGCGCTTCGGGACCCCGGAGCGCGGCATCGAGGACGACCCGCACCTGTGGCCGGGCGGGTCGTACCTCGGCAGCGCGTCGACGTGGCCGCACACCCAGGGCGGCATGAGCGAGCAGCTCGTCGTGCGGGCCGACATGATCCGCGTCCTGCCCGACGCGCTGCCCGTTCGTCGCGCCGTGCTCGCCGAGCCGCTGGGCGTCGCGCTGCATGCCGCCACCCGGGTCGGCGACCTCGCCGGCGCCCGGGTGCTCGTGTCGGGTGCCGGGCCGATCGGCCTGCTCGCGGTCGCCGCGGCCCGCGCACGGGGTGCCGCGCACATCACCGTCAGCGACGTGCTCGAGGCCCCGCTCGCGCGGGCCGAGGAACTCGGGGCCGACGCGCTCGTTCGCGTGGGCACCGAGGAGCTCCCGCAGAGCGCGTTCGACGTCGTCTTCGAGTGCTCGGGGGCGCCCGTCGCGATCTCGTCGGCCGGCACGGCGGTGCGCCGCAAGGGCGTCGTCGTGCAGGTCGGGATGGTCCCGAACGAGCCGCGGCCGGTGAACCTCGCGCCGTACATCTCGAAGGAGGTGCACCTCGTGGGCACCTTCCGGTTCCATGACGAGATCGACGAGGCCGTCGCGCTGCTGGCGGCCGACCCCGGCATCGAGAAGGTCGTCACGCACGCGCTTCCCCTCGCCGAGGTCGCCGAGGCCTTCCGGATCGCGCGCGATGCGCAGGTTTCCGGCAAGGTGGTCGTGACGCTGCAGAGCGACGCTGGCTGACGAGGAGGTCGGAGCATGACGAACCCGCGCGACATCGTGATCGGCGTCGACATGGGGACGACCGCCACGAAGGCGGTCGCCTACACGGTCGACGGCGAGCTCGTCGCCTCGGCCTCGCAGGGCTACCCGCTCGAGGAGCCGCATCCCGGTCACGCCGTGCAGGACCCCGAGCTCATCCTGGGCGCGGTCTACGCATCGGTGCGCGAAGTCGTCGCCGAGATCGGCGCGGAGCGCGTCGCGGGGCTGTCGTTCTCGTCGGCGATGCACTCGCTGCTGGCGCTCGACGCGCAGCTGCAGCCGATCACGCCCGTCGTCACGTGGGCCGACACGCGCGCGGCGGTGCAGGCGGAGCGGCTGCGCGCGTCCGCGAGCGGGCTCGCCCTCCATCGGCGCACGGGAACGCCCATCCATCCCATGTCGCCGCTCACCAAGCTCATCTGGTTCCGCGAGCAGGAGCCGCGGATCCGCCAGCAGGCGGCCATCTGGGCGGGGATCAAGGACTGGGTGCTGCTGCGGATGTGCGGTGCGCTCGTCATCGACCACTCGCTCGCGTCGTGCTCGGGGCTCATGGACATCCACCGCCTCGACTGGGACGAGGAGGCGCTCTCGCTCGCGGGCATCCGCGCCGAGCAGCTCCCCGAGCTCGTCCCGACGACCACGGTGCTCGACGCGCTCACGGAGGAAGGGGCGTCCGCCACGGGCCTCCCGCTCGCGACCCCCGTGGTCGTCGGCGCAGGAGACGGCCCCCTCGCCAATCTCGGCGTGGGAGCCGTGCGGCCCGGGGTCGCGGCCTGCTCGATCGGCACAAGCGGGGCGCTGCGCGTCGCCGTCCGCCGACCCGCGGTCGATCCGCGCGGCGGCGTCTTCTGCTACGCCCTCACGGAGGACCGCTGGGTCATCGGCGGGGCGATCAACAACGGCGGCGTGACCCTCGAGTGGGTGCGATCCGAGATCGCCGGCGGCCACGAGCTGTCCACGGCAGAGCTGCTCGATGCGGCGGCGACCGTGCCGGCCGGCTCGGGCGGCCTGATCATGCTGCCCTACCTCCTCAGCGAGCGCGCACCGCACTGGAGCAGCATCGCGCGCGGCGCCTACATCGGGCTCACCCGCGCACATCGCACGGAGCACCTCGTGCGCGCCGCGGTCGAGGGCGTCGCCCTGCAGCTGGCCCTCGTCCTGCAGTCGATGCGCGCGGCCGACCTCGAGGTCGAGGAGATCCGTGCGACGGGCGGCGTCATGAAGCACCCGCTGTGGCAGCAGACCCTCGCGGATGCGTTCGGCGCTCCGGTCGGCCTGCTCGAGGGGCAGGAGGGCTCCAGCTACGGCGCGGCCCTCCTCGGCATGCAGGCGCTCGGGCTCATCGAGTCGATCGACGTCGCGGCCGAGCGCCTGCCCGTGCACGAGACCATCCGCCCGCATCCCGGCGACGCCGCCGTCTACGGAGCGCTCCTGCCCGTCTTCGACGAGCTGTACGACGCCCTCCTGCCGACGTACACGCGGCTTCGGCGGCTCGCGCCCTCGCTTCCGATCGCGTTCTGAGGCGGATGGACGGGGAGCGTCCCCGGGTGCTTCCGGCCGTTCACCTCGGCGTCGCCGCGCAGCCGCATGCGCGACACCGTCGTGCTCGCGCGGTTCGGTTCGCTGGCGGCATGAAGCGAATCCTCTCCCGGAGGCCCCAGCGCTTGGCCGCGGCCGCCGCGGCGGCCGCCGTGGCCGTCTCCCTCGTCCCCGCTCCCGCCCTGGCCGCGAACGAGAAGGGCGGCGCGCCCGTCGACGAGCCCACGCTCGTCGCGCGCGCGACCCTCTCCGCCGACCACCTCGAGGAGGGGCCGCCGTCGGGCGCCCTCGCGACCCCCGCGAACGGCCGCACGGGCCCGTGGGAGGGCCAGGTCATCCCCGGGTTCTCCGCCATGATCGACAACGGCGACGGCACGTTCTGGGCTCAGCCCGACAACGGGTTCGGCTCCAAGGCGAACTCCGCCGACTTCCTCCTGCGCAGCTACCTCGTCCGTCCCGACTGGGAGACGGCGGAGGGCGGCTCCGGCGAGACCGCGGTCGAGCGGTTCATCTCGTACAACGACCGCGACAACCTCCTGGACTTCCCGATCGTGAACGAGGGCACGGAGGAGCGGCTGCTCACGGGCGCCGACTTCGACATCGAGTCGGTCGTGCGCGCGAAGGACGGCACGTTCTGGGTCGGCGAGGAGTTCGGGCCGTTCCTGCTCCACTTCGACGCCGAGGGCACGCTCCTCGAGAAGCCCTACGCGCTCGAGGGCGCGAAGTCGCCGCAGAACCCCTACCTCTCGGCCGGAGAGACGCCGCGCGTGCGCTCGAGCCGCGGCTTCGAGGCGCTCGCGATCTCGACGAACGGCCACTACCTGTACCCGGTGGTCGAGGGCGCGTACGCCGACGACGCCGACCAGCGTCGCCGGGAGATCCTGGAGTTCGACATCCGCGCCGGCGCGTACACGGGGCGCACCTGGAGCTACCAGGCCGACCAGGAGGCCAACGTCATCGGCGACGCCTTCGCCGTCCGCGGCGGCGATCTGCTGCTCGTCGAGCGCGACGACTTCGAAGGCGAGCAGGCCGTGACCAAGCGCGTGTACCGCGTCGCCCTGGACAGCGTGGACGACGACGGATACGTCGAGAAGACCCTCGCGCTCGACGCGCTGCGCATCGCGAACCCGAGCGGGATCGGCGCGGGCGACGGCTACGGGACGGGCGAGGTCTTCTCCCTCCCCGTCCAGTCGTTCGAGACGGTCGTGCAGCTGCGCGGCGGCGACCTTCTCATCGGGAACGACAACAACTACCCCGGCAACGACGCGCGCGTGCCGGGCACGCCCGACGACACCGAGTTCGCGGTCGTGTCGTTCGAGAAGACGCGACCGCAGGTCTCGGCGGTCGACGTCATCGGCCACCGCGGCGCGAGCGGGTACCGTCCCGAGCACACGCTCGCGGCGTACGAGACGGCCATCCTGCAGTGCGCCGACTACATCGAGCCGGATGTCGTGTCGACGAAGGACGGCGTCCTCGTGGCCCGGCATGAGAACGAGATCGGCGGGACGACCGACGTCGCCGCCCATCCGGAGTTCGCCGATCGCCGGACGACGAAGGTCATCGACGGCGTGAGCGTGACGGGCTGGTTCACGGAGGACTTCACGCTCGCCGAGCTGCGCACGCTGCGCGCCAAGGAGCGCGTTCCGCACGTCCGCCCTGGCAGCGCGGCCTATGACGGGCTGTACCTGATCCCCACCCTCGACGAGGTGATCGACCTCGCCCGCCACTCCACGACGTGCGACGGGGAGCCCGTCGGGATCGCGCCCGAGACGAAGCACCCCACCTACTTCGACGGGATCGGCCTCTCGCTCGAGGAGCCGCTCGTCGCGGCGCTCGAGGCCGACGGGATGAATCGCGCGGACGCGCCCGTCGTCATCCAGAGCTTCGAGACCGGCAACCTGCGCGATCTCGACGCGATGACGGATGTCCGGATCGCCCAGCTCGCGAACTCGTCGGGCGCACCGTTCGACCTGCGCGCCGCGGGCGACCCGCGCACGTACGCCGACCTCGTCACGCCCGAGGGGCTCGCGGAGATCGCGACGTACGCCGACATCCTCGGCGCCGAGAAGTCGGTCGTCATCCCGCGCGCGGCCGATGGCACGCTCGCCGAGCCGACCGCGGTCGTCGCCGACGCGCACGCCGCCGGACTCGAGGTGCACGGGTGGACGTTCCGGCTCGAGAACCAGTTCCTGCCCGCCGAGTTCCGGTCGAGCGCCGACCCGAATGCGGCCGGCGATCTCGCCGGGGAGCTGCGCGCGTTCGTCGATGCCGGCCTCGACGGCGTCTTCAGCGACCATCCCGACGTCGCCGTCGAGGCCGTGGCCGACGCGCGCTGACCGGCCGGCGCCATCCGCTCGGCCGCCGCGTGACACGCGGCGTCATCCGCCCGGCTCCCCTCTTCGCGCGGGGAGCCGGGCGGCTTACCATGTCGGGATGTCCTCCGGGAAGAAGAAGAGCAAGCGGGTCAAGCCGAAGAAGTCCTGCTGCAAGTCGAAGCCACGCTGCAAGCGGTGCCCCATCCGCCTGCTCGCCGAGGGCAGACTGGACCCAGCGGACGCGAAGAAGATCTTCGCGAAGGACCGCAACCGCAAGCAGGCGAAGAAGGCCAAGCTGGCACTCCCCGAGGGCTGAGGAGGCGAGTCGGGCCGCAGGACACAGGGGGAAGCATGGCACTCGAGCGGATCGCGATCGTCTGGAACCCGTCGAAGACCGAGCGCGAGGTGCTCGAGACCGGGCTCGCCGCCGCGCTCGGCGATGACGAGCGGGAGATCTCGTGGTGGGAGACCACGGTCGAGGATCCCGGTCAGAAGGCGACGGAGGATGCGCTCGAGTGGGGTGCCGACGTGATCGTCGCGGCGGGCGGCGACGGCACGGTGCGCGCGGTCGCGGAGCGCCTCGCGGAGCCGGGCGCGGGCGCGGAGCTCGCGATCGTGCCCCTGGGAACCGGCAACCTGCTCGCGCGCAACCTCGACATCCCGCTCAACAACCCGCAGGCGGCGTTTGCTCGCGCGCTCGCCGACGAAGCGCGCGTGATCGACATCGGATGGATCGAGACGGCCGTCGACGGGGCGCCCACGCGGCAGGCCTTCGCCGTCATGGCCGGCTTCGGCATCGACGCGCACATGATCGTGGAGACCGACGACGACCTCAAGAGCAAGGTCGGATGGCTCGCCTACGTGGAGTCCCTCGGGCGCGCGGTCAACGCGAGCGAGGTCATCGAGCTGCGGATCGCGGTCGACGGGGGAGAGGCCGTGACGGCGGCGGGCCACACCCTGATGGTCGGCAACTGCGGCATGCTGCAGGGCGGCATCACGCTTCTGCCCGACGCGGATCCGTCGGACGGCGAGCTCGACCTGCTGCTGCTGAGCGCGGAGGGCATCGCCGGATGGCTGGACACCCTGCGCTCGTTCGTGTGGGACAACGGCATCCGCCGTCTCATGGGTGCGACCGACCGCGCCGAGAGCGGCGACACGGCGGCCCACGCGCGGGCGACGTCGGTCGCGGTCGAGCTGCCGGAGCCGCGTGTGCTCGAGGTCGACGGCGACGACCTCGGCGAGGTGACGCAGTTCACGGTCGAGATCCAGCCCGGCGCGCTGCGCGTGCGCTGACGTCGGGCGGTGCGCGTCCTCTGCAGCTTCGTCGGCGGCGCGGGGCATCTTCTCCCGCAGCTGCCGCTCCTGCGCGCCTTCGCGGCCGCAGGTGGCGAACTCACCCTCGTCGGGCGGGTCTCCGCAACCCGCGCCGCCCCCGACGGCGTCTTCGAGAGGGTGGTCTCCACCCAGGACCGACGCGCGCGCAGGGCGACCGAGATCGGGCCGCTCGGCCGCGTCGACAGGGATGCGGAGATCGCTGTCGTCGCGGACCATTTCGCGGGCGCCGCGGCACGTCGATCGGCCGAACGCGTCGCACCGCTTCTGCCGGGCACCGATCTGCTCGTCTGCGACGAACTCGACTTCGGTGCGATGGCGGCGGCACAGGGCGCGGGGATCCCCGTGGTCGTCGTGGCCGTGCTGGCGTCCGGTGCGCTCGTGCGCGGCGACCGTATCCGGGCGCAGCTCGATGCGCTCGGCGGAGCGCTGGGACTGTCCGATGCCATCCGATGGCAGGGTGATGCCTTCGTCGTGCCGTTCGCTCCTTCGCTGCGCGACCCCGGGCATCCCGCCCCGCCGCACACGCTCTGGCTGAGCCCCGATGCCGGCGCATCGCCTGACCCCGACGGATCCGTGGTCGCGACGCTGGGGACCGAGTTCAACACCGAGTGCGGCGATCTGTTCGAGCGCATCCTGGCGGCGCTCGCCGATCTCGGCCGACCGAGCGTGCTTGCGATCGGCAGCGACCTCGATCCCGCGCGCTTCGGTCCGCAGCCCGGCCATGTGCAGGTGCGGCGGTATGTCGACCTTCCCGCGCTCGCTGCGCGCGCGAGCGCGGTGATCCATCACGGCGGCAGCGGCATGCTCGTCGCAAGCGTGCTGGGCGGCGCGCCGCAGGTGGTTCTCCCGATGGGCGCTGACCAGCCCTTCAACGCCGACCGGGTCTCCGCGCTGGGGCTCGGAACGGTGCTCGACGTGCACAGCGCGACTCCGTCCGCCATCCGTGACAGCGCGGCGGCGCTTCTCGCCGACAGCGATGCCCGGATGCGGGTCGGAGCCGTCCGCGAGGAGCTCCTCGGCCTGCCCTCGCCGGCCGACGTCGCCGAGGAGATCCTGCGCGGCCTGCTCTGAGCATCCGAGCCGGGCCCGCCGCGTCGGCGGCTATGCCTGCGGCAGGCGGATGGTCCCGGTCGCGGAGTGCTCGGTCGGCATGCGATCGCGCTGGTAGGTGATCGAGTCGTAGCCGTGCGGGGCGGGGTTGCCGTCCTCGCCGAGGTTCACGAAGACGATCTTCTCGATCGTGAGGATCGTCCGCCGCGTGATCATGTTGCGCACGACAGCGCGCATCGTGAGCGACGTGCGGCCGAAGTGCGTCGCGATGAGGCCCATCTCGATGAGATCGCCCTGCACAGCCGACGCCTCGAAGTTGATCTCCGAGATGAACTTCGTCACGACGCGGTAGTTGCCGAGCTGGATGATCGCGTAGATCGCGGCTTCCTCGTCGATCCACTTGAGCAGGCTCCCGCCGAACAGGGTGCCGTTCGCGTTGAGGTCCTCGGGGCGGACCCACTTGCGCGTGTGGAAGTTCATGCGGCCGTCGTCTGCGGAAGTGCTCATCGCGGCCAGCCTACGCGCGGGGCCGCTCCGCGGCGACGGCTCCGCGCCGTGAAAGCATGGACAGGTGAACAGCGCCAACCTCAGCCGTGAAGCAGCGGCCGCGCGATCCGCGGCCATCACCGTCCACGCCATCCGCGTCGAGCTCGATCTCACGGGAGCACCCGATCCGCAGCGCAGCGGCTTCCCGACGACGAGCGTCCTCGAGTTCGACGCGACGGCCGAGGAGACGTGGATCGACTTCATCGGAGAGGCCGTCGAGTCCGTCGAGGTGAACGGCGTCGCGCACGATGTCGAGTGGGATGGCGCGCGCATCCGCGTCTCGGGCCTCGCCGACCGCAACACCGTGCGCATCGCGGCACGCGGCGCGTACAGCCGATCGGGCGAGGGCCTGCACCGGTTCGTCGACCCCGTCGACGGCGAGACCTATCTGTACACGCAGTACGAGCCCGCCGACTCCCGCCGGGTGATGGCCTGCTTCGAGCAGCCCGACATGAAGGCGCGGTACACGTTCCGCGTCTCCGCGCCGAGCGGATGGCACGTGCTCTCGAATCAGAGCGCGGTCGCGTCGGAGGAGGCGGATGGCGCGCAGCACGTCGAATTCGCGCCGACTCTGCCGTTCTCGAGCTACATCACGTCGGTCGCCGCGGGCCCCTACCACCGCGTCGACGGCGTCTGGCGCCGCGACGAGCAGGAGGTCGCGCTCGGCGTCCTCTGCCGCGGGTCGCTCGCAGAGCACCTCGACGCGGACGAGGTGCTCGAGGTCACGCGCCAGGGCCTCGACTTCTTCACGGACGCGTTCGCGTTCCCGTACCCGTGGGGCAAGTACGACCAGGTGTTCGTTCCCGAGTACAACCTCGGGGCGATGGAGAATCCCGGTCTCGTGACCTTCACGGAGGCCTACGTGTACCGCGGCGCGTCGACGACGGCGCAGCATGAGGCGCGCGCCAACACGATCCTCCACGAGATGGCGCACATGTGGTTCGGCGATCTCGTCACGATGCGCTGGTGGGACGACCTCTGGCTCAAGGAGTCCTTCGCCGACTACATGGGCTCGCACGCGGCCGCCGCGGCGACCCGGTTCGCAGACGCCTGGGTGACGTTCGCGAATCGACGCAAGGCGTGGGCGTATCAGCAGGACCAGCTGCCGACGACTCATCCGATCGTCGCCGACATCCCCGATCTCGAGGCAGCCAAGCTCAACTTCGACGGGATCACCTACGCGAAGGGCGCATCGGTCCTCAAGCAGCTCGTCGCGTTCGTCGGCGAGGAGGCGTTCTTCGAGGGGTCTCGACGCTACTTCGCCGCGCACGCGTACGGGAACACGACCCTCGAGGATCTGCTTGCGCAGCTCGAGGCCGTGTCCGGCCGCGACGTCCGCGCGTGGTCGCGCGCGTGGCTCGAGACGACCGGCATGTCGACGATCTCGGTCGAGCGCGGGCAGGGCCTCACCGTCGTGCAGACCGATCCGCGTCCGCACCGGCTCTCGCTCGGCCTGTACGCGCTCGACGCGGGCCGCCTCGTCCGCCGCGCATCGCTCGACCTCGACATCCGCGCGGAGCGCACGACCGTGGATCTCCCGGTCGCCCCCGACGTCGATCTGATCCTCCCGAACGACGGCGACCGCACATACGCCAAGGTCCGCCTCGACGCGCGCTCGCTCGACGCCGTGCACGAGGCGCTCTCGACCATCGACGATGCGCTCGCGCGCGGGCTCGTGTGGTCGGCGCTCTGGAACGCGGCCCGCGACGGGGAGCTCCCGACGGGGCGGTACCTCGAGATCGTCCGGCGTCACGCACCGGCCGAGTCGAACGTCGCGCTGCTCGGCGGCGTGCTCGCGAACTCCGCCTACGCGGTCGGGCACTACACGCCGGAGTCGTCGCGCGCGACCGAGCGTGCGGCATGGCTCGAGACGACGTGGCAGGGGATGACCGCGGCGGCACCGGGGTCGGACGGCCAGCTCGCCTGGGCGCGTGCGGTCGCGTCGGCGGCGGCCTTCCACGACGGGCGCGCCGCCGACCTCCGTGCGATCCTCGCGGGCGAGCGGCCAGCGCCGGATGGTCTCGCTCTCGACCCCGACCTCCGCTGGGCGTGGCTCGCGGCGCTCGCCGCAACCGGGCATGCGACGACTGCCGACGCCGACGCCGAGCTCGCGCGCGACGACACCGCGAGCGGCCGGACGGAGCACCTCCGGGTGCTCGCGTCGCGCCCTGACGCCGTGGTCCGCCGGGACGCGTGGAACGCCGCGTGGGAGGACCGGACGCTCACGAACGACCACCTCTCGGCGACCATCTCGGGCTTCCGCGCCGGCGGCCGGCGCGACCTCGTGGCCGAGTTCGACGACGCCTACTTCGCGCGGATCCGCGCCGCGTGGGAGGAGCGCAGCATCGAGATCGCGGGGCGCCTCGTGCGCGGGCTGTTCCCCGAGGCCGATTCGCTCGATCGCGTCGACGCGTGGCTCGCCGCGAACGGCGACGCCCCGGCCGCACTGCGCCGGATCGTCATCGAGGAGCGCGACCACCTCGCGCGCGCCCTGCGGGTCCGCGGGGCTCAGCCGGCCTGATCGCCGTCGTCCGCCTCGCGGCCGAGCATGCGCGCGTGCAGGGCGCGGATCTCGGCCGCGAGCTCGGGCGCGGGGCCGGCGACGCGGACGCCGGGCGCGACCGCCGTGATCGGCAGCGCGGCGACGGGGCCAGGGGCGACGCCCCACGCGCGATGCCACGCGCCCAGCTGCTCGGTGCTCGACGCGTACACGATGCGCCCGAGCCCGACCCAGGCGTGCGCAGCGGCGCACATCGGGCAGTGCTCACCCGAGGTGTACACGGTGCACGTCCGCCGCTCGGCGGGCGACAGGTGCGCGGCTGCCCAGCGTGCGATCTCGAACTCCGGGTGGCGGGTGGCGTCGCCGTCCTTCACGCGGTTGCGGTCCTCGAAGCGCACGAGGCCCTCGGCGTCGACGAGGACGGAGCCGAACGGCTCATCCCCGTCGTCGAGGGCCTCGCGCGCGAGGTCGACGCAGCGGCGCAGGTGCGCCAGATCGGTGTCGCTCAGGGTGGTGCTCATGTCGCGACGATAGCGCGGCCCTGGCCTCAGATCCGGACGAGCATCTTCCCGGTGTTCGCGCCGCGCATCATGTCGAGGAACGCGTCGACCGCGTGGTCGATGCCGTCGACGATCGTCTCGTCGTAGGCGATGCGTCCCTCCGCGAGCCAGCCGCCCATCCGCTCCTGGAACTCCGGCGCCGCCGACAGATGCTTGCCGACCGTGAAGCCCTCGAGGCGCAGACCGCGCGTGACGAGGTTCGACAGGTTGTCGGGGCCCGGCACGGGGCCGTCGGCGTTGTACGTGGCGATCGCCCCGCACAGGGCCGCGCGGCCGCCGTCGTTGAAGGCGTCGAGGGCGGCCTCGAGGTGGTCGCCGCCCACGTTGTCGAAGTAGACGTCGATGCCCTCGGGCGCGACGTCGGCCAGCTGCTGACGGATGGGGGCGACCTTGTAGTCCACCGCCGCGTCGTAGCCGTACTTCTCGGTGAGCAGGGCGACCTTCTCGGGCGAGCCCGCCGAGCCGATCACGCGCTTCGCGCCGAGGAGCCGCGCGATCTGGCCCGCGGCCGTGCCCACGGCTCCGGCCGCGCCCGAGATGAAGACCGTGTCGCCCTCCTTCATCTCCGCGATGCGAGTGAGCCCGACGTACGCCGTGAGCCCGGTCATCCCGAGGATGTGGAGCCGCAGCGAGAGGGGCACGCCGGGCAGGTCGGGGACGACTCGGAACGCCGACGCGTCAGCCTGCGCGATGTCGCGCCATCCGAGCTGGTGCACGACGACGCTGCCCACCGGCACGTCGTCCGACGCCGACGCCACGACCCGTCCGACCGCTCCGCCCTCCATGGTCTCGCCGAGCGCGTACGGCGCGACGTAGCTGCGCGCGTCGTTCATGCGCCCGCGCATGTACGGGTCCACGGAGACGAACGCGTTCTCCACACGGACCTCCCCGGGAGCGAGGTCGCCGTAGGTCACCTGGACCGTGCGGAAGTCCTCGTGGGTCGGCCAGCCCTGAGGGCGGGACACGAGCTGGATCTGAGTGCTGACGGCGGATGGCATGGGCCGGGTTCTCTCCTTCGCTGCGGTTTCGCGGGGTGCGTCGATCACAGGGCGAGGCCGATCGCGAGCGCGATCACAGACAGGGCAGGGACCAGGCCCTGCTTCAGCGCGGCCGCGGCCTTGTCGGGGCTCGAGATCAGGAGCACGAGGCTCGCGGCCAGCATCGAGCCCACTCCGGTGAAGACGAGGGTCGCCCCGACGACGGCCGCGCCCGTGGCGAACAGCACGACGCCGAGTGCCGCGACGATCGCGAGGAACAGGTTGTAGAAGCCCTGGTTGAAGGCGAGCTCCTTCTGCGCCTCGGCCGCCTCGCGCGTCTGGCCGAACGTCCTGAGGGCGCGCGGGCTCGTCCAGGCGATCGACTCGAGGAAGAAGATGTAGACGTGGACGAGTGCCGCGACGGCGGCGAGCACGAGACCTGCGACGATCATGATCGACCTTTCTGTAATGACCGTTACAATATAGTCCGGGGAACGGGTGACGGGAGCGGACATGGGGCGGATTCCGAGCTTCGACCGCGCGGAGGTCGTGCGCGCGGCGCGCGGCGTGTTCTGGCACGAGGGCTATGAGGGCGCGTCGGTGCCGGCGCTCGAGGAGGCGACGGGGCTGCGGCGGTCGAGCCTCTATCACGCGTTCGGATCCAAGCGCGGTCTCTTCGACGCCGCCGTCGAGAGCTACCTCGACGAGGTCGTGCGCCCGCGCCTGCGGCCGCTGCAGGGCGCGGACGTGGCGGTGACCGCGGCACGCGACTACCTCGTGGGCCTGCGCGATGCGCTCGCGCGGGCGCGCACGCTCCCGGCCACGAGCGGGTGCCTCCTCATCAACGCCGCGTCGGCGCCGATCGGCGACGACCACGCGGTCGCCGAGACGGTCGCGGCCTACCGTGCCGAGCTGCGCGACGCGCTCGCCGCAGGCGTCGCGGCACGGCATCCGGAGCGGTCGCAGGGCGAGCGGCTGCGACTCGCGGAAGCGCTCACGGGGCTCGTCGTCGCGGCGCTCGCCACCGTGCGGGTCGACGCGCAGGCGGCGGCGCGCACGCTCGACACTGCGGTCGACCTGCTGGAGGGCTGAGCTCCGCGGGATCAGCGCGCGTCCGCGGCGTCGCGGTACGCGACGGCGTACCGGATGTGGGTCACGCCCGTGCCCTCGACGACCTGGAGCTGCGTGAGCTCGATGTCCCGGCGGCCGATCCCGTCGAGGTACCGCGTGCCGGCGTGCAGCAGCACGGGCGCGAGGTCGATGCGGATCTCCTCGAGGACGCCGCGGTCGAGGCACTGGCGCACGATGTCGGCGCCCGCGACGTTGATGTCGCCGTCGCCGGCGAGCTCGCGCGCGATCCGCAGTCCCTCGTCGAGGTCGCCGACGAAGGTGAAGGGCGCGTCCGGCACGGGCGGCCAGCCTTCCGGAGGCGGTCGATGCGTGACCACGACGGTCGGCGAGTCGCCGGGCGGCCTCCCGCCCCAGCCCCGCGCGTCGTCGAAGATCCCGCGTCCGGCCACGAACGCGCCCTCGGTGTCGTTCTGCCGCCAGTAGTCGGCGCTCGCCTGCGACATGTGGAACACGAGGCCGTAGCCGCGCAGCGGCACCTCGACGTCGCCGTTCTCGTACCAGTCGAAGAGCGCGCCGACCCGGCCGTGCTCGTCGGCGATGAATCCGTCGAGAGACGTCGTGAAGCTCGAGAACACCACTCCCATGCGCCTGCCTCCTCGGGGCCGCCTGCGACTGACGCTAGGCACCCGCGGCGGCGCCGTCAACGCCGGTCGTCGTGTCAGCGCCGGTTCATGTCGCGTTCACGGCCGGGGAGAACGATCGAGCGTCACCGTTCCCCGAACCGAGGAGAGACCTTGCTCCCCCGACTGCTCACCGTCACCGCGATCGGCACGGCCGCCGTGCTCGTCGGCGCCTCCGCCGCGCAGGCGCGCCCTCACCACGACGAGCCCGATGAGCTCACGGCCGTGCTCGAGACCCCCGCGCTGTGGGACGAGGACGACGCCGACGCCGACGACCCCGCGATCTGGATCGACGAGGACGACCCAGAGGACAGCGTGGTCATCGCGACCGCGAAGGAGGCCGGCATCTACGTGTACGACCTCGACGGCGAGGAGCTCCAGCACATCGCCCCGAAGCCGGCACCCGGCGACGACCACGCGCCCGGCCGCTACAACAACGTCGACATCGTCGAGGACTTCGAGCTCGACGGCGACGAGGTCGACCTCGCGGTCGCGTCCGACAAGGGCATGGACGACCTGGGCATCTTCGTCATCGACGACGGCGAGCTGACCGAGGTCACCGACCCCGACGCCGGCTGGGTCTTCAGCGCCTCTCAGGAGGAGATCGACGGCGAGCACAGCGCGTACGGCCTCACGACGTGGCAGGACGACGACGGCGCGTACGCGCTCGTCAGCCGCAACTCCGAGACGGAGGTGGCCCTCCTCGAGCTGAAGGCGCGCGAGGACGGCACCGTCGGCTGGGAGCGCATCCGCGAGCTCGCCCTGCCGGCCGCGTTCACGCTGCCCGACGGCTCCACCTGGACGACGTGCGACGACCCCGGCGAGTACGCGCAGGTCGAGGGGATGGTCGTGGATGAGCGGACAGGGACGGCCTACCTCGGCCAGGAGCTCGTGGGCATCTGGAAGGTCGACGCCGACCTCACCGGAGAGCCCGAGCTCGTCGACACCGCGGCCGAGTTCGGCCAGCCCGCCGTGTACGACCCGGAGACCGACGAGTGCGTCGCGGGGGAGAACCCCGGCTTCGGAGGCGATGCGCTGCGCACCGACATCGAGGGGCTCACGATCTACCGCACGAAGGGGAAGAAGGGCTACCTCCTCGCCTCGAGCCAGGGCGACGACACCTTCGCCGTCTACGAGCTGCAGGGCGGGAACGACTACGTCGGCTCGTTCGCGATCGGCGACGGCGCGGTCGACGGCACGCAGCACAGCGACGGCGCGGACGCGGTGAGCGCGAGCCTGCCCGGGTTCGACGGGGGACTGCTCGTCGTGCAGGACGGCGACAACACGCCGGAGGGCTCCGACGAGGCGAGCACGAACTTCAAGTTCCTCGCCTGGGAGGACGTCGCGGAGCGCAGCGGCCTCGACCTCGACGTCGCACGCCGGTGACGGGTCGGAGGGAAGCCGCCGGCGGGGCGGCTCCCCTCCGCGACCGAGACGGGATACATCGCGAGGATGACCGGATGGGGCCGCCCGGCGGACGACGCCGCGGGAGGCCGTCCGATGTCATGGAGGCATGCACACTCCAGACCCTCGACCCGATGCCTCCGCCCATGCCCCGTCCGCCCCGCTGCTCAGCGGACGCGGCCTGACGAAGGCCTACGGGCCGACCTACGCGCTCGCGGGCGTCGACATCGACGTGCGCCCGGGCGAGGCCGTCGCGATCATGGGCGCCTCGGGGTCGGGCAAGACCACCCTGCTGCACGTGCTCGCGGGCATCATCACCCCCGATGCCGGGACGGTGACCCTCCAGACGCGCACGGGCGCCAGGCTCGTGAACGACCTGCGCGAGTCCGAGCGCTCGAAGCTGCGTCGCGAGGAGCTCGGCTTCGTGTTCCAGCAGGGCCTCCTCCTGCCTGAGCTCACGGCCGTCGAGAACGTCGCGCTCCCGCTCATGCTCGCCGGCCATCCGCGGGAGGCGGCACAGGCGCACGCCGGGCAGTGGCTCGCGGCGCTGGGCCTCGCCGGTATGGAGGACCGTCGCATCGGCCAGCTCTCCGGCGGCCAGGCGCAGCGCGTCGCGATCGCGCGCGCCCAGGCGACCGGAGCGCGCGTCGTGTTCGCCGACGAGCCGACCGGCGCGCTCGACTCGGCCACGTCGGCCGACGTGATGACCGCCCTGCTCGACGCGACCCTGCGTCAGGGGCACGCGCTCGTCGTGGTCACGCACGATCCGCAGGTCGCGGCGCGCTGCACGCGGACCATCCGCCTGAGCGACGGACGGATCGTCCAGGGCGAGCGGACGACGGCGGTGGCGCGATGACCGCGCTGGCGGCCGAGCGCACGGCGCCTCCCGCGCCGCTCGGGCAGGGGAGCGGCCGCGCCCCGGTGCTGCGCCTGACCTGGCACCTCTCGCGACCGAGCGCGCAGAGCGCGGCTGCGCTCGCGCTGCCCGCCGTCGCGTTCGCCGTGACGACCGCTCTCCTCCTCACCGTGCTCGGGGGCGTGCTCATGTTCTGGGCCTGGCCGGTCGACGACGCCGGCATCGTCCCGCTCTACCAGGTGCTGAGCGTCGTGGCGCTCGCGATCCTCGCGGTGCCGCTCATGGCTCTCGGCGGCGCTGCGGCCCGGCTCTCGGCGCGCCGTCGCGACGACCGGCTCGCGACGCTCCGCCTCCTCGGGGCGACGCCCCGCCTCGTCACGATCATGACCGTGCTCGAGTCGACGGCGGTCGCCGTGGCCGGGGCGCTCGTCGGCATCGTGCTCTACCTCGGGCTCATGCCGTTCGTCGGCCTCATCCCGTTCCTCGGACGGCCGATCGGCGCGGCATCGCTCTGGGTCGGACCCGGGCCGCTTCTCGGGGTCGTCGCCGCGGTCGGCGCGGTCGCCGCCCTCAGCGCGGGGCTCGGGCTGCGCCGCGTCAACATCTCGCCGCTGGGTGTGCGGACGAGGCAGGAGGCGCCGCGGCTGCACTGGCTGCGGGCGGTCATCGCCGTCGCGGTCGTCGCGGGTGCGTATGCGGTGCTCAGCGCCCTGGGAGCGCTGCCGGGATACGCCGCCGTCGTCATCGCGGTCGGCGGCTGCTTCGCCGCGGGCGTGGGGGTGCTCGGGCTCATCGGGCCGTGGGCGATCGGCGTGCACGCGCGGCTCCGCGTGAAGCGCGCGACGACCCCCGAGCGGCTCATCGCGGCGCGCGCCGTCCTCGAATCCCCCAAGGCCGCATGGCGGCAGGTCGGCGGGATGGCCATGACGACGTTCGTCGCGGTGGTCGGCGGCTCGGGCATGGCCTTCGCCGAGGCGACCCCGGCCGGCGAGGGAGCGGAGGCCTACCTCATGGTCGACGTGCGCACGGGCATCCTCATCACGCTCGTCGTCTCGTTCCTCATGGTCGCGTGCTCGGTGGGCGTCAATCAGGCGGCGGCCATCCTCGACCGGCGCGGGCTCTACGTCGCGCTCGATCGCATCGGCATGCCGCGGGCGACGATGGAGGCCGCCCGCACGCGCGCGACGATGGGGCCGCTGCTCTTCACAGTCATCGTCTCGGCGCTCGCCGGGGGCGCGCTCGTCTTCCCGCTCCTCGGCATGTCGCTCATCCTCGCGCCCATCTCGATCCTCGTCATGGTCGCGTGCTTCGCGCTCGGCATCCTGCTCGTGTGGCTCGCCCTGCGCGCGACCCGCCCCGTGCTCACCCGCGTGCTGCGGGACCCCGAGCGGACCGAGTAGCCGTCAGCCGCGCGCCGCGATGAGCGCAGCCGCCTCGTCGACGTCGTCCACGAGGTGCACGTGCCCCGCCATGGACCGCCCCTCCGCGAGAGCGCGCAGGAGCGGCCAGGCGGGGTACGTCTCCGTCCAGTGCCGCCGGCCGACGAGCACCATCTCGCCCACGGCCTCCGGCGTCGCGTAGTAGTTCTCGCACGCGTCCTGGAAGATCTCCTGCACGGTTCCGCCGGCGCCGGGCAGGAAGACGATGCCGCGGTCGCAGAGCTGCAGGAGGATCGACTCTCGCAGCGCGTTCCGGAAGTACTTCGCGATGGCCGTCGCGAAGAGGTTCGGCGGCTCGTGCCCGTAGTGCCAGGTGGGCACGCCGAGCGTGTCGACAGGCGACGCGAGGTCGGCGAGGACGGCGCGCGCCGATGAGGCCCATCTGTCGACCGACGGATGGAAGGACGGATGCACGGCGAGGGTCGCGAGCGCCGCATCGAGAGCGTCCTCGGGGAGATCGGCGAAGCGCGCGCCCAGATTCGCGGCCTCCATCGCGCCGGGACCCCCTCCGGTCGCGACGACGAGGCGGCCGTCGGGGCGCTGCGCCGCGAGGAAGCGCCCCAGCCGCGCGGCTTCGCGGTAGTCGGGCTCGCCGCGCCGGAGGGCGTGGCCGCCCATCACGCCGACGAGGTGCCGCCCCGCGACCCAGCGCTCGAGCGCCGCGTCGACCCCCGCGTCATGCAGCACGCGGGCGAGGACGGCGTCAGGGTCGCGCGCTTCCTGCGACCAGGCGTACGCGCGTCCGTCGAGGGATGCGCCCCACGCCGGCGCGTCGTAGAGCTCGTCGGCCGTGTAGAGCGCGTCGCGATGAGGGTCGACGGGGGCGAAGGCGACGTCGGGGAGCACGAGCGCGCCCCGACCGGCGTGGAGCTCGGCGTCCCCCGGGGCGAGCGCGCATCCCGCGAAGGTCGCGCGCGACGTGTCGCAGTCCGCGAGCTGCCCGGACCGCTCGCGGAGGTCGAGGCCGAGCAGGCGCCATCCGCGCAGGCTCCGCGCGCCCTGCGCGAGCCGGGCGTCGAACTCGGCCAGGGACTCCACCACGACGATCCGCCCGCGCCTGTGCCTCATCCGTCCGAGGTTAGCGCGGTGCCGTGCCGCGTCAGGCCGGGCGGGGCCACCATGCGGGAAGGTGCTGGAAGATCGCGCGCGTGTACGACTCCTCGTCGGCGTCGTCGCTCGTCGCCCAGCGCAGGGCGGCGCCCACGAACCCGCCTGCGACATACGCGGCAGCGACCGCGTCGTCGAAGACCACATCGAAGCCGCGTTCGCGGAACCGCGACAGCGCCGTGGCGCAGCGCTCGTCGAAGAGGGCCTGCAGCCGTCGGCGGAAGTCGAGGGAGAACTCCGAGGCGAGGAGCGCGCGCAGGGCGGGGCGCTCCTCGGTGATGCCGCGCAGGACGGCCGCGGTCGCCTCCTCGTACCGCGCGGCGAGGTCGTCGAGCGAGTCTCCCGGCTGCACGGAGATCTCGGCGGCGGCGTCGAGCCAGCGCGCGTGCATGTCGGACGCGACGTCGCCCACGTTCGTGTAGTGCCCGTAGAACGTCGTCCGGTGCACACCGGCCGCACGACACAGCTCGGCGACGCCGATGTCGGTCAGCGCCTCGCGCGTGAGCAGGTCGTGCAGCGCCTCCTGCAGCCGCCTGCGGCTGCGCAGCGCTCGGGGGTCCTCCGCCATCCCTCCAGTGTGCCCGATCGCGGCATCCCGCACATCCCGCACTGCAAGCGCTTGCGCGGAAGGGGCCGAGTCGGCGGTGACTCTTCATGTTTCTCGCTGCAAGCGCTTGCAGAATCACCGCCGAGGTTGCTACCTTCGGCGGGACGCCTGGCGTCATCACCCGAGCACCCCGGAGAAGACGTGTCGAAGACGACCGCTGCGCGACGTCGCGCGCTTGCCCTCATGACCATCCCCGCCCTCGCGCTCTCGGGCGCGGTCGGCTCCGCCGTGTCCGCGAGCGCCGCCGATCGGTCGCCTGCGCTCGTGGGCAGCCTGCAGAGCGAGCTCGGCTGCGCCGACGACTGGCTGCCGGACTGCTCGGAGACCGAGCTCGCGCCGACCGGCGTCGAGGGCGTGTACGCCGCCGAATTCGAGGTGCCGGCGGGCAGCTACGACTACAAGGTCGCGCTGAACGACACATGGGACGAGGCGTACGGGCTCGACGGGGGAGCCGACGACATCCCGCTCGCCGTCGCGGGGCCTGCGACGCTGCGGTTCGTCTTCGACGACAACCTCAAGCGCGTCGGCGTCGAGGTCGTGGATCTCACGGGCGGGTACACGGCGGAGGACGACGCGCTCGTCGCGGCGCCTGTGCGGCAGCCCGGCTCCGACGAGCGGTTCTACTTCGTGATGACCGACCGGTTCGCCAACGGCGACCCCGCGAACGACACGGGCGGCATCGAGGGCGACCGGCTCGCGCACGGCTTCGATCCGACCGACCGCGGGTTCTACCAGGGCGGCGACATCGCGGGCCTGCGCGACAGCCTCGACTACATCGAGGGTCTGGGCACGACGGCGATCTGGCTGACGCCGAGCTTCGCCAACAAGCCCGTGCAGGGCGAGGGCGCGAATGCGAGCGCCGGGTACCACGGGTACTGGGTCACCGACTTCACCCGCATCGATCCGCACCTCGGCACGAACGCCGAGCTCGAGGCGCTCATCGCCGACGCCCACGCGCGCGGCATCAAGGTGTACTTCGACATCATCACGAACCACACCGCCGACGTCATCGACTACGCCGAGGGCCAGTACGGGTACATCGACCAGGCGACGAGCCCGTATCGCGACGCGGACGGCAGCGCCTTCGACCCGGCGGACTACTCCGGAACGGGATCGTTCCCGGCTCTCGACGCGGAGACGTCGTTCCCGTACACGCCCGTGACGAGCGACCCCGAGGCCAAGACCCCCGCGTGGCTCAACGACCCGACGCTGTACCACAACCGCGGCAACTCGACCTGGTCGGGGGAGTCGGTGACCTACGGCGACTTCGACGGGCTCGATGACCTCATGACCGAGCACCCGACCGTCGTGAACGGCTTCGTCGAGGTGTACCGCGACTGGGTCGACCTCGGCATCGACGGCTTCCGCATCGACACCGTCAAGCACGTCGACTTCCCGTTCTGGGAGACCTGGACGAA
Source organism: Microbacterium barkeri (assembly GCF_027921765.1). Lineage (GTDB taxonomy): Bacteria > Actinomycetota > Actinomycetes > Actinomycetales > Microbacteriaceae > Microbacterium > Microbacterium barkeri. Next base: position 86,474 of record NZ_BSEJ01000007.1, on the reverse strand, counting down.
GGAGGTCCTCGACTACGCGCACGCGCAGGGCAAGGACGACTTCTTCATGTTCGGCGAGGTCTACGACGCCGACCCGGTCAAGCTCGCGCCGTACGTGCGCGACACCGACATGAACTCGGTCCTCGACTTCGCCTTCCAGTCCTCGGCAGCGGGCTTCGCGGCGGGCAACTCCGCGAAGGGCCTCCAGGGCCTCTTCGACGGCGACGACCGCTACACGACGCCCGACTCGTCGGCGACGGCGCTGCCGACATTCCTCGGGAACCACGACATGGGGCGCATCGGCTACCTCCTCCAGAACACGGGCGAGGCCCTCGAGCGGGACGAGCTCGCACACGAGCTGCTGTTCCTCACGCGCGGGCAGCCGGTCGTCTACTACGGCGACGAGCAGGGCTTCGCGGGCACGGGCGGCGACAAGGGCGCACGCCAGACGCTCTTCGCCTCGCAGGTCGCGGAGTACGTCGAGCAGCCCCTCGTGACGGGGGAGACCGCGGGATCCGTCGACCGCTACGACACGTCGGCGCCGCTCTACACGCACATCGCCGAGCTCGCTGCGCTGCGCGAGGCGCACCCCGCGCTGTCGACCGGCGCCCAGATCGAGCTCTACGCCGAGAACGGCGCGGGCGTGTACGCCTTCTCGCGTGTCGATCGCGATGAGAAGGTCGAGTACGTCGTCGCCCTCAACAACGCCGAGGAGGCGCGCACGGTCGAGCTCACCACGCTCACCTCGGACGCGTCCTACGCTCCCGTGCACGGCGCGGACGCGCCCATCGCGAGCGACGCGTCCGGCACGGCATCGGTCACCGTCCCCGCACTCGGCGCGGTCGTCTACCGCGCCGACGCGACGGTGTCGGCGGGCGTTGCCGCGCCCGCCGTGCAGATCGCGGCCCCGACACCCGGCGCAGGCCTCGACGGCCTCGCACCGATCTCGGCGGAGGTCGAGGGCGACGGATGGATCGAGACGAGCTTCTCGTGGCGCACCGTCGGAGAGGATGCCTGGCACGCGCTCGGCACCGCCGAGGACACCGAGCCGCGCGTGTTCCACGACGTCTCGGAGCTGCCAGCGGGAACGCTCGTTGAGTACCGCGCCGTGGTGACCGATGCCGCGGGCAACCGCTCGGCGGCCTCGACCTACGCATCGGCCGGCAATGCGGTCGACCTCGTCGAGAGCGAGGAGCCGGAGACGCCGATCGAGCTCGTCACGGTGCCCGGAAGCCACAACTCCGAGCTCGGCTGCGCGGGGGACTGGGACCCGGCGTGCGAGGCGGCGAAGCTCGAGCTGCAGGCGGGCGGTGTCTACGCCGGCACGTTCGACCTGCCCGCGGGCGACTACGAGTACAAGGTGGCGCTGAACGGCAGCTGGACCGTGAACTACGGCCAGGGCGGCGTCCAGGACGGCGCGAACTTCTCGTTCTCACACGACGGCGGCCCGATCACCTTCCTCTTCGACCCGCGCTCGAACGTGGTGCAGTCGACGGCGGAGGGCCCCATCGTCACGGTGTCCGGGAGCTTCCAGAGCGAGCTCGGGTGCGCGGGCGACTGGGCCCCCGACTGCCTCGGCTCACTTCTCTCCGACGGCGATCGCGACGGCGTGTACGAGCTCACGACCGACGCCATCCCCGACGGCGGCTACGAGGCCAAGGTCGCGCACGGGCGCAGCTGGGACGAGAACTACGGCGTCGACGGCGTGCGCGACGGGGCTAACTACTCCTTCAGCGTGGCCGACGGCACGCCCGTGACCTTCCGCTACTCGATCGCCGACCACCGGCTCGAGATCGCCGCGGCCGAGCCGCCGCTCGCCGGGACGGGGGAGCAGCGCGCGCACTGGATCGATGAGGAGACGCTCGTCTGGCCCGCCGACCTCGGGCAGCCCGACGGGGCGTCGTACGAGCTCTACGCCTCGCCGGACGCGAGCCTCGAGCTCGTCGACGGCGCCGTCGAAGGCGCCGACCCCATCGCCCTGACGGTCGTCGACGGGGGCCTCACCGAGGAGCAGCGCGAGCGCTTCCCGGCGCTCGCGGACGGGATCGCGCTGCGGGTCGAAGGGCAGGACGCCGCCGAGCTCGCTCGCGGCGAGCTGGCTGTCGCGCAGCGCGGCGGAGACGGCGTCATCACCGGCTACACCGGCGTCCAGATCCCCGGGCTGCTCGACGCGCTCTACGCTGACGCGCTCGAGCGGGTCGAGCTCGGCGTCACGTTCCAGGGGAGCAAGCCGACCTTCCGCCTGTGGGCCCCCACGGCGCAGTCGGCGACCCTGCTGACGTGGGACGAGGGCGCCGACGGCGATCCGCTCCGCCACGAGGCGCGCTACGACGAGGCCTCCGGAGTGTGGGAGGTCCGCGGGAAGAAGGATCTCAAGGGCGATGAGTTCGCCTGGGAGGTGACCGTCTTCGCGCCGACGACGGGCGCCATCGAGACGAACGTCGTCACGGACCCGTACTCCGTCGCGCTCACGCCGAACTCCGAGCGCTCGGTCGCGATCGATCTCGACGACAGGGCCTGGCAGCCGAAGCAGTGGACGAAGGCGAAGGCGCCCGAGGTCGAGCAGGACGTGGACCGTGCGATCTACGAGCTGCACATCCGCGACTTCTCGATCACGGATGAGTCCGTGCCCGCGGAGGAGCGGGGCACGTACCGCGCGTTCACGCGGGACAGCGACGGCACGCGGCAGCTGCGTCAGCTCGCCGACGCCGGCATCACGACCGTGCACCTCCTGCCGTCCTTCGACATCGCCACGATCGAGGAGGACCGGGCCGCGCAGCTCGAGCCCGACTGCGACCTCGCCTCCATGGGGCCGGCGTCGCCCGACCAGCAGGAGTGCGTGTCGGCGGTCGCCGCTCAGGACGGCTTCAACTGGGGGTACGACCCGTACCACTACTCGGTGCCCGAGGGCTCCTACGCGGTCGACGCCCACGGAGGGGCTCGCGTCGCGGAGTTCCGCTCGATGGTGGGAGCGCTGCACGGCATGGGGCTCGAGGTGGTGCTCGACGAGGTGTTCAACCACACCGCGGAGTCCGGTCAGGGGGAGCGCTCGGTGCTCGACCGCGTCGTGCCGGGCTACTACCACCGCCTCGACGCCGCGGGAGATGTGGAGACGTCGACGTGCTGCCAGAACGTCGCGACCGAGCACGCCGCGGCGCAGAAGCTCATGGTCGACTCGGTGGTGACCTGGGCGCGGGACTACCACGTCGACGGATTCCGCTTCGACCTCATGGGCCACCACTCCGTCGAGAACATGACCGCCATCCGCGCGGCGCTCGACGAGCTCACCCTGCGCCGCGACGGCGTCGACGGATCGTCCATCTACCTCTACGGCGAGGGCTGGGACTTCGGCGAGGTCGCGGGGAACCGGCTCTTCACCCAGGCGAAGCAGGGCCAGCTCGGCGGCACCGGGATCGGCACGTTCAACGACCGGCTCCGCGACGCCGTGCACGGCGGCAGCCCGGTCGACGGATCGTCGACGTTCCGCCAGGGCTTCGGCACGGGCCTCGGCACCGACCCGAACGGCGACCCGATCAACGGCACCGACGAGCAGGCGCTCGCAGACCTCGGCCACGAGACCGACCTCGTGAAGCTCGGCCTCGCGGGCAACCTCCGCGACTACGAGCTGCTCACGTCGGACGGCGAGATCCGCCGGGGCGATGAGATCGACTATCGCGGCGCGCCCGCCGGCTACGCCGACGAGCCATCCGAGGTCGTGAACTACGTCGATGCGCACGACAACGAGACGCTCTACGACCTCTCGGTGTTCAAGCTCCCGGCCGACACCCCGATGGCCGAGCGCGTGCGCATGAACACGCTGTCCCTCGCGACCGCCACGCTGTCGCAGGCGGTGTCGTTCTGGCACGCGGGCACCGAGCTGCTCCGCTCGAAGTCGCTCGACCGCAACAGCTACGACTCGGGCGACTGGTTCAACCGGATCGACTGGTCGGGGCAGGAGTCCACCTTCGGGTCGGGTCTGCCTCCCGAGGCCGACAACGGCGGCAAGTGGAGCATCATGGCGCCCCTCCTCGAGGACCCTGCGCTGAAGCCGACGGCCGACGACATCGCGATGGCCGAGGCCGCGGCGCTCGACCTGCTCGAGGTGCGCTCGGAGGTGGGCCTGCTCACGCTCGGCTCGTCGGAGCTCATCCACGAGAAGGTGTCATTCCCCGCGACCGACGCGCCGGGCACGATCGCGATGTGGATCGACGATCTGCGCGGCGCCGACGCCGACCCCGAGCTCGACGGCGCGCTCGTGTTCTTCAACGCCTCGGATGAGCCGGTCACGCAATCGCTCGCGGGGCTCGAGGGACGCGCCCTCGCGCTCACGCCCGCGCAGGCCGACGGCTCCGACCCGGTCGTCCAGGAGACCTCCTGGAGCGCGGACACGGCGACCATCGAGATCCCGGCGCGGACGGTCGCGGTGCTCGTCGACTGAGCTCGGACCACGCGGGAGAGGAGGGGCGCGATGCGCCCCTCCTCTCCCGCGTTTCCTAGGATGGATCGAGTCCCTCGACCCCGAAGGCCTCATCTCCCATGCGCACCACCCCTCGGCGCCCGCTCGGCGTGCTCGCGGACGTCCCGCCCGCCGGCTGGGCAGTGGTCGCGCTCGGGGTCCTGAGGGCGGGCGCCCTCACGGGGGCTGCGCTCGCCGCGGGCGCCGGCGTCGACGCGCTCCTCCAGGGCGCGAGCGCCGCCCCCGCACTCGGCATCGCGCTCGCCGCCACGGCGGCTGCGGCGCTTCTCGCAGGAGCCGAGGCGCTCCTTCCTCCGCTCGCGCAGGCCGGTGAGGAGCGCGCCTGGCGTCGCGCCGTCGTCGCGGCGCAGCTGACGGCGCCGCTCGATGACGGCACGCCGTCGGGCGACCGCGTCGCGCGCGCGACCGACGACGTCGAGCGGGCCGCGCACTACCGCAGCGTGTTCCTCGGGCCGCTCATCGCCGCGTTCACCGTGCCCGTGGTCGTGATCGTGGCGATCGCGGTGCTCGTCTCGACCGGCATCGCGCTGCCGATCGCGGTCTGCGCGGCGGCGATCCCGCCCGTGATCGCCTGGTTCCTGTCGCGCTTCCGCGCGGGGTCCGGCCGCTTCCGGATGATCTCCGCGCGTCTGGCCGCGTCCTTCCTCGAGACGCTGCGCGCTCTCGGCACGATCCGCCTGCTGGGTGCCGAGGGGCAGCGCCGCGCGCAGCTCGCCGCCCAGGCCGAGAGGATGCGCGTGGAGGCCATGCGCCTTCTCCGGCGCAATCAGGTCGTGCTGCTCGTCACCGATGCGATCTTCGGGGTCGTGATGCTGTCGCTCGTCGGCGCGCTCGCGGTGTCCGGCGTCGCGGACGGCTCCGTCTCGCCGGGGGCCGCATTCGCCCTGCTCCTCCTGACCGTGCCTCTGCGCGAGCCGGTCGACCGCCTCGGCCGCTCGTTCTACGTCGGGCTCGCCGGGCGCGCCGCCGCGGAGCGCGTGCGCGCCGCCATCGCGTCCGCTCCGTCGCCCGCATCCGCAGCGCCGGCCGTCGCGCCGGGCGGCCGCATCCGCGGAGACGGCATCCGCGTCGATCGAGGCGGCGTCCGTGTCGTCGACGAGGTCGATCTCGAGCTCGCCCCCGGGCTCACCGCGATCGTCGGACCCTCGGGATCCGGCAAGTCGTCGCTGGCGCTCGCGGTCGCCGGGCTCCTGCCCGCGACGGGTCTGCGCATCGACGGGCGCGAGGCGTCCCCCGAGGCCCTCCGCGCGGCGGTCGCCTACGTCCCGCAGCGCAGCGTGCTGCTGACCGGCACGGTGCGCGACAACCTCCTTCTGGCCGCGCCCGGCGCGTCCGACGACGACCTGGTCGCGGCGCTCCGCGCCGCAGGTCTCGCGACACCGGAGGCCGAGCTGCCGGCCGGACTCGAGACGAGGGTCGGCGAGGGCGCGCGAGGCGTCTCGGGCGGTCAGGCGCAGCGCATCGCGATCGCGCGTGCCCTGCTCGGCGGCCGGGGTGCGCTCGTCGCCGACGAGCCGACGGCGAGCCTCGACCGCGACACGGCCGACCGGGTCCTCGCGACGCTCCGAGACCTCGCGCGCACACGCGCCGTCCTCCTCGTCACACACCGTCTGCCCGAGGCGCACGCCGCCGATCGCGTCGTGGTGATCGAGGGCGGAAGAGTCACCGCCGCGGGCGCTCCTTCCGAGCTCGCGCTGTCGAGCGGCTACCTCGCGGCCGCCACCTCGGCGGAGGAGGCATCGTGATCGCACGGCTCGCTCGCATCGCCGCACCGGCCTGGCCCTGGCTGCTCGCGTCCCTGCTCGCGCGGCTCGCGGGGCTCGCCGCGGGCGTCGCGCTGCTCGCCGTGCCGGCAGGGGCCATCGTGTCCGTCGCCGCAGGCGCCTCCGTCGACATCCTGCCCCTGGTCGTCCTGCTCGTGGCCCTCGCCGTCGCGAAGGGCGGGCTGCGGTATCTCGAGCAGTTCCTCGGCCATCGTGCCGCGTTCGATCTCATCGCCGACATGCGGCTGCGGTTCTACGACGCGGTCGTCCCGCTCGCGCCCGCCGAGATCGCGGAGGGGTCAGGCGAGCTCACCTCGATCGCCGCACGCGACATCGACCGCGTCGAGGTCTTCTTCGCGCACACCCTCGTTCCGGCGCTCGCGGCGGTCATCGTGCCCGGCGGTCTGGTCGCGGCGGGCTTCGCGGTCGGACCGGCCGAGGGAGCTGTCGTCCTCGCGGCCTTCATCATCGGGGGAGTGCTCGCGCCGCTCGTGGGCCGCGCGCGCGGAGCCTCCGCAGCGCGCGGGCTCCTCGTCGAACGCGCCGCGATCGCCCAGCACGTCGCGGAGGACGCGGCCGCCGCGGTCGAGATCCGGACCCTCGGCGCCGAGGAGCGGCGCCTCGCCGCACTCGATGCGCTCGGGGCGCGAGTCGGGGCGCACCTGCGAGCGGAGGGGCGCGCGCTCGGCGCACGGACGGCGATCGGCGCCGCCTGGCCGTTCGCGGCCGTCATCGCCCTGCCCGCGCTCGCGGGCGGCGACCCGGCGGCGCACGTCGTGCTCGCGGCCGCGGTCGTGGGCGCAGCGCCCGCCGTCACCGCGGTCGAGGCGTTCGCGCGCAGCCTCCCGCTCGCGCTCGCGGCGGCCCGGCGCTACCTCGACGTGCTCGATCGCAGCCCGCGCGTCGCCGACCCCGAGCGACCCGTGAGGCTGCCGGACGGCCCGCTCGACGTCCGGGGCGAGAACGTGACCGCGGCGTATTCGGAGGCCGCTCTTCCGGTCCTCGATGCACTGTCGTTCGCGGTGCCGCCGGGCGGGAGCCTCGCCGTCGTGGGGCCGAGCGGAAGCGGCAAGTCGACGCTCGCGTCGCTCCTCGTCCGGGCACGGGATCCCCGGTCGGGGCGCATCCTGCTGGGCGGCGTGGATCTCCGCGACATCGCGCTCTCCGAGCTGCGTGCCGCGGTCGCGCTCGTCGAGCAGCGGGCCGTGCTCGTGAGCGGCACGGTCCTCGAGAACCTGCGCCTCGGACATCCGCGGCTCTCGGAGGATGACGCGTGGCGAGCGCTCGAGCAGGCGGCACTCGCCGACGACGTGCGCGCGCACCCCGACGGTCTCGCCGCGCGCGTCGGCGAGGACGGTCTCGCGCTCTCGGGCGGCCAGCGCCAGCGGCTGAGCCTCGCGCGCGCCCTCGCGCGGCGCCCGCGCCTCCTCATCCTCGACGAGGCGACATCCCATCAGGACCCGATCACCCAGGAGGCCATCCGCCGCAGCGTCGCGGCGCGCCCCGAGCTCACGACGATCGTCATCGCGCACCGTGCGGACGCCGTGGCCGGCATCTCCGAGATCCTCGCCCTCGAGGCCTCCGACGCGGGAGCCCTTGACACGGAGCGAGCACGCACGGGAGGCTCACGAGGCCTCGAACGTCCGCAGGCAGAACGAGGAGGACTCTGATGGAGAGACAGCACACGAGGACCAGCGGCCGGGTGATCGGCATCGCGATCGCCGCGGCGCTCGGAGGATTCCTCTTCGGATTCGACACCGCCGTCATCAACGGCGCCGTCGACGCGCTCGCGGCGGACTTCGAGCTCGAGGCCGCGCTCAAGGGCTTCGCGGTGTCGTCCGCGCTGCTCGGCTGCGTGGCCGGCGCGTGGTTCGCCGGATCGATCGCCAACCGCTGGGGGCGCGTCCCCGTCATGCTCGTCGCGGCCATCCTCTTCCTCGTCTCCGCGATCGGGTCGGGTCTCGCGTTCGGCGTGATCGACCTCATCGTGTGGCGCGTCGTGGGCGGTCTCGGCGTCGGCGCGGCCTCGGTCATCGCGCCCGCGTACATCGCGGAGGTGTCGCCCGCGCGGATCCGCGGACGGCTCGGCTCGCTGCAGCAGCTCGCGATCGTGCTCGGCATCTTCGCGGCTCTGCTCTCGAACGCGCTGCTTGCCGGCATCGCGGGGGGCTCGAACGCCGTGCTCTGGTGGGGCATCGACGCGTGGCGGTGGATGTTCATGGCCGAGGCGATCCCGGCCATCGTGTACGGCGTCATGTCGCTGCGTCTGCCTGAGTCGCCGCGCTTCCTCGTCCGCAAGGGCGACTACGACCGCGCGTCGCAGGTGCTGCTCGACTTCACGGGCGAGCCCGACGTCAACCTCAAGATCCAGCAGATCCGGGACTCGCTCGACAGCGAGAAGCGCGAATCGCTCCGCGACCTCGCCGGGCCCGTGCTCGGCCTCAAGCCCATCGTGTGGGTGGGGCTGCTCCTGTCGGTCTTCCAGCAGTTCGTCGGGATCAACGTCATCTTCTACTACTCGACGACGCTGTGGCGATCGGTCGGCTTCGACGAGTCGAGCGCCCTCACGACGTCGGTCATCACGTCGATCACGAACATCGCGGTCACGATCGTCGCGATCATCCTCGTCGACCGCGTCGGCCGCCGCGCGCTTCTCCTGTCCGGCTCGGTGCTGATGACCCTCTCGCTCGGGACGATGGCCCTCGCGTTCTCGTTCGCCGAGCTCGTCACGGCGGCCGACGGCACGACGAGCGCCGAGCTCGCGGCACCGTGGTCGATCATCGCCCTCATCGCCGCGAACCTGTTCGTCGTCGGCTTCGGCGCGACCTGGGGCCCCGTCGTGTGGGTGCTCCTCGGGGAGATGTTCCCCAACCGGATCCGCGCGAGCGCGCTCGCGGTCGCCGCGGCGGCTCAGTGGGTCGCGAACTTCTTCATCTCGACGACCTTCCCGGTGTTCAGCGACATCAGCCTGACCTTCGCGTACGGGTTCTACGCGTTCTTCTCGCTGCTGTCGTTCTTCTTCGTGCTCTGGAAGGTGCGCGAGACGAAGGGCCGAGAGCTCGAGGACATGGAGGGCTGACCTCCGCTCAGCCCTGCTGCGCGGGCTCCGCGTCGAGGAGCCCGCGCAGCACGGCCACGACGCCCTCCTCATCGCTTGCGGGCGCCCTGAAGCGGGCGCGCGCGAGGATGTCCCGGTGGGCGTTCGCCATCGCGTACGACTGCCCCGACGCGTCGAGCATCTCGAGGTCGTTGAGGTAGTCGCCGAAGGCGACCGTCTCGTCCCGCGTCACCCCGAGCTCGCGCTGCAGGCTCTCGACCGCAGCGCCCTTGTTCGCCGCGGGCGGCATGACGTCGATCCAGTGCCGTCCCGAGACGACGACGTGGTGCGTCTCGCGCAGCCGGTCGAGTTCGGCGCCCGTCCCGGTGGCGGCGTCGACGAAGTCGTACACCGCGATCTTCAGGACGTCGTCATCGGCGGCGAGGATGTCGTCCACCCGCTCGAGCGCGGCGTAGTACCGGCTCGCCTCGGCGACGAAGGGCGCGTCGACGCGCTCGATGTACGCCGAGCGCTTTCCGCAGAGGACGACGCCGATGTCGCGCCCGGCGGCCGCGAGGGAGCGCAGGAGCCGGACCGCCTCGACGACGAACGCCCGATCGAGGACGAGCGACGAGATCTCCACGCCGTCGCGCACGACATAGGCGCCGTTCTCGGCGATGAAGGGCATGCCCTCGGAGGCGCGCGCGAAGAGCCGGGCGAGCGTGGCGTACTGCCGCCCGCTCGCCGGCGCGAAGACGATGCCGCGCTCGCGCATGAGGTCGAGCAGCGGCCAGAACGCCTCGGGAACCTCGCCGGCCGCGTCGAGGAGCGTGCCGTCCATGTCGCTCACGACGAGTCGGGGAGCGGGCAGGTCCGTCGCCGCGGAGGCGGACGGCAGGGGAGAGGTGCGGGGCACGGCGAGGCCTTTCGTCGGAGAGCACCATGACACCACACGCGCCTCGGAGGGCCCTCACCTCCGAACCGCCTGGCAACGCATCGGGCGGGGGTGTCGCTCGGGGTACCCGGGGCGTCGCGACTTAGGCTCGGTACGCCATGATCCGGTTCGAACACGTCACCAAGCGCTTCAAGGGCACGGCGAAGCCGGCCCTCAGCGACATCGACTTCGAGGTGCAGCGCGGCGAGTTCGTCTTCCTCGTCGGAGCCTCCGGCTCGGGGAAGTCGTCCTGCCTCCGCCTCATCCTCCGCGAGGACCTTCCGTCCTCGGGCCGCGTCGTCGCGCTCGGTCGCGACACGAAGACCCTCAGCTCACGGCGCACGCCGTACTTCCGCCGCAACATCGGGGCGGTGTTCCAGGACTTCCGTCTCCTGCAGTCGAAGACCGTCGCGCAGAACGTCGCGTTCACGCTCCAGGTGATCGGCCGGTCGCGCGCCTTCATCAAGGAGGCCGTGCCCGAGGCGCTCGAGCGCGTGGGCCTGGCCGACATGGGCCGTCGCATGCCGCACGAGCTGTCCGGCGGCGAGCAGCAGCGCGTCGCGATCGCCCGGGCGCTCGTCAACCGGCCGCAGCTGCTCCTCGCCGACGAGCCCACCGGCAACCTCGACCCGACGACGTCCGTCGACATCATGCGCATCCTCGCGCAGGTCAACGCGACCGGGACGACGGTCGTGATGGCGACCCACGAGGCGACCTTCGTCGACCAGATGCGGCGCCGCGTCATCGAGCTCCGCGAGGGCGAGCTCGTCCGCGACGACCGGCACGGCGGCTACGGGGACACCTCGGTCATCCGCACGTTGCAGCCGGAGACCGAGCGCGGTGCGGCCGCGATCGCGGCCCTGACCGCCGTCCTCGAGGTCCAGCGCGAGGTGTCCGAGACCCCGGGCGAGACGGCCGAGAGCGCCACGCAGCGCGCGGTCGACGCCGTCGAGGAGGTCGTGGAGACCACCGTCGAGCCGACGTCGGCGCCCGCCGCGCGGTCGACGCCGGCGCCCGCCGCGCAGCCGTCCGAGCCCGCCGACGCGGCCATCCCGCCCGTCGAGCGCGCCGCCGAGACATCCGCCGCGCCCGGCGTCGATCCGGAGCCGGAGGACGCCGCGAACCGCACCTTGTCCATCCCGCGCGTCGATGTCGACGTGGACGCGCTCGGCATGGCCGACCGCCTGGGGCTCACCTCCCGCGACGACGAAGTGGGGCCGACCTCATGAGATTCGGACTCGTCCTCGGCGAGGCCCTGCAGGGCCTGCGCCGCAATGCCTCGATGGTCGTCTCGGTCATCCTCGTGACCTTCGTCTCGCTCACCTTCGTGGGCGCGGCCGTGCTCATGCAGGCCCAGATCGCCAAGACCAACGCGTACTTCCAGGACCGCGCGCTCGTCGACATCTACATGTGCTCGCCCCTTTCGACCGGCGACACGTGCGTCGACGGCGCCGCGTCGGAGGAGCAGATCGCCGCCGTGCAGGAGGAGCTCGAGGGCCCGACGCTGTCGCCGCTCATCCAGGACTACACCTACCTCAGCCCCGAGGAGGCGTTCGACTCAATCGTCGAGAACCTCGGCGAGGACTACGCGAGCCTCCTCACCGCCGAGCAGACGAGCGCGGAGTTCCACGTCAACCTCGTCGACCCGAGCCAGTCCGACGTCATCGCCGAGGCGTTCACGGGCATCCAGGGCGTCGAGGAGATCACCGACCAGCTCGAGTACCTCGATCCGCTCTTCGCGACCCTCACGATCGCGACGTACATCGCGATCGGCATCGCCGCCCTCATGCTCGTGTCGGCCGTGCTCCTCATCGCCACGACCATCCGCCTCTCGGCCTATGCCCGCCGCCGCGAGGTCGGCATCATGCGCCTCGTGGGCGCGTCCAACCGGTTCATCCAGACGCCGTTCGTCCTCGAGGGCGTGTTCGCGGCGTTCATCGGCGCGGCCCTCGCCGGCGCGGCCGTGCTCGCGGGCGTGCACTTCGGCGTCGAGCGGTACCTCGTGAACGAGATGTACGCCATCCCGTGGGTGGGGATGGCCGAGGCGTGGGCCGTCGTGCCGGTGCTCGTCGTGGTCGGCGTCGTGCTCGCGGCTCTGTCGGCGGGCTTCGCGATCCGGCGCTGGCTCCGGGCATAGCCCGACCCTTGCTAGGGTGGAAGGCTGCGCCGTGAGAGCGAGGAGGTGAGCGCATGCCCCGGGAACAGGGTGAGAAGGTGGTGGCGACGAATCGTCGCGCCCGCCACGAGTACACCATCGAGAAGACCTATGAGGCGGGCCTCGTGCTCACCGGAACCGAGGTGAAGTCGCTGCGCCAGGGGCGCGCGAACCTCAGCGACGGCTACGCGTACATCGATCGCGGCGAGGCCTGGCTCGACGCCGTGCACATCCCGGAGTACTCGCAGGGCACCTGGACGAACCACGCGTCCAAGCGCACCCGCAAGCTGCTCCTGCACCGCGACGAGATCGTGAAGCTCAGCCACCAGGTCTCCGCGGGCGGGTACACGCTCGTGCCGCTGCGCCTCTACTTCCTCGACGGCCGCGCGAAGGTCGAGATCGGCGTCGCGAAGGGCAAGCGCGAGTTCGACAAGCGCCAGACCCTCCGCGAGCGGCAGGACAAGCGCGAGGCCGAGCGCGCGATGCGCATGCGCAACCGCATGGGGGAGTGACTCTCCACAGGCATCCGCGCCACCCCCGCAGGCGTCCCTAGCCTAACGGGATGCCGCTTCCCGAGGTCCTCGCCGCCGTCGCGTACGGCGGCTTCCTCGTCGTCGGCGTGATCCTCATGCGCGTCGACATCCATGAGCATCGGCTCCCCGATCGGATCGTCCTGCCCTCGACCGCCGCTCTCCTCGCCGTCGTCGCCGCGCACGCCGTATCGCTCGGAGACGCGGCGCCCCTGGCCCGTGCCCTCCTCGGCGGACTCGCGCTCGGCGCCTTCTACCTCGCTCTGCGGGTCGCGAACCCCGAGGGGATGGGCGGCGGCGACGTCAAGCTCGCGGCGCTCGTGGGCGTCTTCCTCGCCTGGCACGGATGGGCCGTGCTCGCGGTCGGCGCGGCGGCAGCCTTCGTCGGCGGGGCCGCCTGGGCGCTCGCGCTCCTGGCCGCGCGGCGCGCCGACCGCGATGCGCGCATCCCGTTCGGCCCGTGGATGATCCTCGGCGCCTGGGCGGGGCTGCTCGTCGCCTGAGCGCGGCGGGGCGCTCGGGCTGCGCGGCGCTCGGTAACGTGGCAGGCATGTCGTCGATCGAGAGATGGATGCGCTCGGCCATCGCCCGGATGCTGCGTGTGCGCATCGTGCGCGCCGTGCTCCTCTTCACCGAGCACCAGGGCGGGCTCCTCGCAGCGGCCGTGACCTTCCGGGCGCTGTTCTCGGTGTTCGCGGCCGTCGCGCTCGGCTTCGCGGTCGCGGCGCTCTGGCTCAACGCGCGCAGCGACCTCTGGCAGGCCCTCATCGACGCCGTGAGCGCGGCCATCCCCGGTCTCGTGCGCAACGGCAGCGGCGACGGCATCATCGACGCCGACAGCCTCGGCGCCGCGCTCGGCGGCAGCGTCTGGCTGAGTGTCGTCTCGGCGCTCGCCCTCGTCTGGGCGGCGATCGGCGCGATCGGCAACATGCGCACGGCCATCCGGATGATCGCGGGCACCGCCCACGAGGAGGTCCTCGTCGTGTGGCTGCTGCTGCGCGACCTGCTCTTCGCGGTGTCGGTGGGCGTGCTGTTCCTCGCGGCGGCCGTGCTCACGTTCCTCGGCTCGACGTTCATCGAGACGGTGCTCGGATGGCTGGGGCTCTCCGGCGGCGGATGGGCCGAGATCCTCACGCGCGTCGCGACGGTCGCCACGACGTTCGCGCTGGACGCGGTGATCATCGCCTGGCTCTTCCGCCTGCTGTCGGGCGTCCGCGCTCCGGCGCGTGCGCTGTGGACGGGCGCGCTCCTGGGCGGCGCGGGCCTCACCGTCCTGCAGCAGCTGTCCGGTCTGTTCGCCGGCGGGGCGGACCGCAATCCGTTCCTGGCGTCGTTCGGGTCTCTCATCGCCCTGCTGCTGTGGTTCAACCTCTCGGCGCAGGTGATCCTCATCGCGTGCACGTACATCGTCGTCCGCGTCGAGGAGCAGGAGGCGCGGGTGAGCGCCCGGTTCGGCGCCGAGACGTTCGCCCAGCGGCGCGTGCGGATGGCCGAGCGCGACGTCCGGCTCGCCGTAGACGCTCTCGAGCTCGCGCGCAAGGCCGAGCGCGAAGAGCGCGAGCACGTCACGGCGCGGCTATCGTGAGGGCATGGCCATCGCACGACTGCACGGAGGACCCCTCGACGGACAGGTCCTGCCCCTGGACAGCCCCGATCTCGAGCAGCTGATCGTCCCGTATTCGGAGACGCAGGTCGTCTACCATCGCTCGGGCGCGGCTCAGCACACCGGGGAGGGCGACGGCCCGACCGAGGTCGCGTTCCTCTTCGTCGAGGAGGAGGACAGCCTCGTCCAGGACGGCGAGGACGAGGGCGGTTCGCGCTGACATGACCGAGCCCACGCGCTTCGTCGAGGTCGAGCGGAAGTTCGACGTCGACCCCGGAACGCCCCTGCCCGACTGGACGGCCGTCCCCGGCGTCGCGTCGGCCACGGAGGGCGAGGAGCGGCATCTCGACGCCCTCTACCTCGACACCGACGACCTCGCGCTCGCGCGCGCCGGCGTCGCGCTGCGGCGCCGCACGGGCGGCCCCGACGCGGGCTGGCACATCAAGGGCCCGCTCGTCGACGGCGCGCGCACGGAGCTCGGATGGCCGTTGGGCGACACCGAGGAGATCCCGGATGCGGTCGCCGCGGAGATCGCCGCCTGGACGACCGAGCCCCTGCGCCCGCTCGCGCGCATCGTCAACGACCGCACGGCGTACGAGCTGCTCGACGCCGACGGCGGCGTCGTCGCGGAGTTCGTGGACGACCACGTGCGCACGGCGGACCTCCGCGCGGGGGTCGACCGCGAATGGCACGAGTGGGAGATCGAGCTCGGACCGGCCGCCCCGGCCGACCGCGACGCGTTCTTCGACGCGGTGGCACGCGCGGCGACCGCAGCGGGCGCACGCGCGGCGTCGAGCGCGTCCAAGCTCGCTCGCGCCCTCGGGCACTGAGGGCGGCGCCACCCACCCCGGTCATTGAGCGAGCGGAGCGAGTCGAAATGACGTGAGCCGGCCCCGGGATCTCCCGGGGCCGGCTCACGTCGTTTCGTCTCCTCGCTGGCGTTCGTCGCTCAACGACCGGAGGCGGCGCGCTGCGCGCGCTCAGTCCTACATGTTGATGAAGTGACCGAGGAGGCCGTGGAAGCCCTCCTGCAGCGTCTCCGAGAGGGTCGGGTGCGTGTGCACGTTGCGGGCCGCCTCGAGCGCCGTGATGTCCCACTTCTGCGCGAGCGTGAGCTCGGGGAGGAGCTCCGAGACGTCGGGGCCGATGAGGTGGGCGCCGATGAGCTCGAGGTGCTCGGCATCCGCGATGAGCTTGACGAAGCCGACGGGCTCGCCGAGGCCGTTCGCCTTGCCGTTCGCGCTGAACGGGAACTTCGCGACCTTGATCTCGCGGCCCTCGGCGCGCGCCTGCTCCTCCGTGAGGCCGAAGCTGGCGACCTGCGGCGAGCAGAAGGTGGCGCGCGGCATCATGCGGTAGTCGCCGAGCGGCATCGTCTCGGCCTTGCCGATCGTCTCGGCGGCGACGACGGCCTGAGCCTCGGCGACGTGCGCGAGCTGGAGCTTGGCGGTGACGTCGCCGATCGCGTAGATGCCCTCGACGTTCGTGCGCATGAACTCGTCGATCTCGATCGCGCCGCGGTCGGTGAGCTGGACGCCCGTGTTCTCGAGGCCGAAGCCCGAGACGTTCGGCGCGAAGCCGACCGACATGAGCACCTTGCCGGTCGTGATCTCGCCGGCCACGCCGTCACGCGACTCGTACGTGACGTGCACGGACGAGCCGTTGTCGGTGACGGTCTTGACGGCGGTCGAGGTGAGGATGTCGATGCCGTACTTCTTGTACTGCTTCTGGATCTCCTTCGAGACCTCCGCGTCCTCGTTCGGGAGCGCGCGGTCGAGGAACTCGATGATCGTGACCTTGACGCCGTAGTTCGACAGGACGTAGGCGAACTCCATGCCGATGGCGCCGGCGCCGACGATGACGATCGACTCGGGCAGCTCGCGCGTGAGGATCTGCTCCTCGTACGTCACGACGTTGTCGCTCAGCTGGACGCCGGGGAGGAGGCGCACGGTCGAGCCGGTGGCGATGATCACGTTGTCGAACGTGACCTCCTCGGTCGAGCCATCCGACTTGGCGACCGAGATCGCCTTGGGTCCCGTGAAGGTGCCGCGGCCCTCGTACTCGGTGACCTTGTTCTTCTTCATGAGGAAGTGGATGCCCTTGACGTGCGTCTCCGCGACCTTGCGGCTGCGGTCGAACGCCGCGCCGAAGTCGAAGTGCACGTCGCCCGAGATGCCGAACAGGTCGGCCTTGTGGGTGAAGGTGTGGGCGATCTCGGCGTTCTTCAGGAGCGCCTTCGAGGGGATGCAGCCGACGTTGAGGCAGACACCGCCCCAGTACTTCTCTTCGATGATGGCGGTCGTGAGACCGAGCTGGGCGCTGCGGACGGCGGCGACGTAGCCGCCGGGGCCCGCGCCGAGGATGACGACGTCGTAGTGAGCCATGGGATCAAGCCTATCTGTGCGGGAGGGGACCTGAGCGCGCGGGCGGGAGGATGCCCGGGGCGGCTCAGGAGGACCGGCGTGCGCGGCCGACGAGGACGGCGACGAGCGACAGGGCGACCACCGCGCCGATGCCGCCGAGGATCCAGGGGAGGGGAGACGCGGCATCCTCCGACGTCTCGGTCGGGGCGGCCGTGTCCTCCGCTGCGGGCGTCTCCGCCGGTTCGGCGCTCGGCGCCTCGGACGCCCCGCCCGGCGCGGCCTCGGTCGTCGTGAACCGGAAGATCTTGTCCTCGCTGTGCGAGTCGCCGTAGGTGACACTCGCGATGACCGTGTACTCGCCGGCGGGTGCCCCGGCGACGTCGAGCTGCTGCGTGAGGAGCGGGCCGTCCGCCACGGCGTCGCCGGCCGCGTAGTCCCGGCACGACGCGCGGTCGATCGCGATGCTGCCCGGCTCGGCCTCGGCGATCCCGGGGCAGGACGCGTCCGTGACGAACACCGCCTGCGGCGCGCCCTCGAGGAGAGCGCCGCTGAAGGTGAGGGTGATCGCGTCGGGGAGGGTCTGCACGGTCTCGCCGTCGGCGGGCGACGTGCTGACGAGCGCGTCGTGCGCCGACGCGGCGGATGGCATCAGCTGCGGCGCGAGGATCGCGGCCGCGACGAGCGCTGCGGCGGCAAGACGGCGGGACGGACGGCGGGTGCGTGCGGAGGCGTGGAGAGCAGTCATGGCACGTCGACGCTATCGGCCGATTCTGAACGGATCTTCCGCTCGCGTCGTGCACAGGGCAGACTTTCGCGAGTGCCCTCACAGGCCCCTGGGAGGGGCCGATCCGATCGACGGCGATCGGATAGGGTGGAGCGAAAGGGAGGTCGAGCGTGACAGAAGCGCAGTACCGGCCGGCGGGCGGCCACGACGGAGCAGGTGACGTCACCCAGACGTTCGGGCATGACGCCGACCTGTCGTTCGTGCCGTTCGCGGGTGAGCTGTCGACCGCCGAGCTCGAGGCGGTGGGGGCGCTCCCGTCGGGAGCCGCGCTGCTCCTCGTGCGCTCCGGCCCGACCGCGGGCGCGCGCTACCTCCTCGACGCCGACGTGACGACCGCGGGCCGGCATCCCGAGGCCGACATCTTCCTCGACGACGTCACGGTCTCCCGTCGTCACGCCGAGATCACCCGCGACCGGACGGTGTTCGAGATCATCGACCAGCGCTCGCTCAACGGAACCTACGTCGACGGAGAGCGTGTCGACCGCGCGGTGCTCCGCAATGGCGCCGAGGTGCGCATCGGCAAGTTCCGCTTCAACTTCTTCGCCTCCCCCCGAGACATCGCGGGGGCCGGCGCCTGATGGCAGCCGCTGCCGCAGAGCGAAGCGCGTCAGCGGCGCTGCTCAGCATCGGACAGGTGCTCGCGAAGCTCACTCCCGAGTTCCCCAATCTCACCTCGAGCAAGCTCCGTTACCTCGAGGAGCAGGGGATCGTCTCGCCGCAGCGGACGCCGTCGGGGTACCGCAAGTTCTCGCCGCAGGATGTCGAACGGCTGCGTCTGGGTCTCGTGCTGCAGCGCGACCACTACCTCCCGCTCAGCGTGATCCGCGATCACCTCGACGAGGTCGATGCGAACGGAGGCGAGAGGCTCGCGCTGCCGACCTCGATCCATCCGACGACCCGCACCTACACGCGCGCCGACCTGCTCGCCGAAGCGGGTGCGGCCCCGCAGCTGCTCAACGACGCGATCAGCATCGGGCTCATCCAGGCATCCGACGTCTACGACGAGCACGCGGTCGCGCTGCTGCGTGCGTTCGTCGCGCTCGACCGGCACGGCATCGAGCCGCGTCACCTCCGCGCCGTGAAGCAGAGCGCGGACAAGGACGCCGACCTCGTCGATCAGGCGCTCACCCCGCTCCTGCGGCGCACGGACGCGCGCTCGCGCGCGCGGGCCGGTGAGCTCGGCCCCGAGCTCGCGCGGCGTCTCGACGAGGTGCGCGGCATCTTCGTGCGGCAGGCGCTCGAGCGCGTCCTCCCGTGACCTGCGGCGTCGTTCTATAACGTTCATAACGCTTCGCTCGACACGCCGCCGCCTCGACGCGGATGTCGTTGCCGGGGCCCCATCCCTGCCATACGGTGGACAGGAATCGAACGTGAGGAGTAAGGATCACGATGGCTGAGGATCCCGCAGCGGACGGCTTCACCGCCGACCTTCTCTTCACCGACGGCCTGCCGCAGCTCGACCCCGAAGCCGGCTACCGCGGTGCGGTGGCGGCGCGCGCGGCGGGCATCACATACCGGCAGCTCGATTACTGGGCGCGCACCGAGCTCGTCGTGCCGACCATCCGCAGCGCCTCGGGATCGGGCTCGCAGCGGCTGTACGGCTTCCGCGACATCCTCGTCCTCAAGCTCGTGAAGCGCCTGCTCGACACGGGCATCTCGCTTCAGCAGATCCGGGTCGCCGTCGACCAGCTGCGCGCGTCGGGCATTCGCGATCTCGCCGGGACCACGCTCATGAGCGATGGCGCCTCGGTCTACCTCTGCACCTCGAACGACGAGGTCATCGACCTCGTGAGCCGCGGCCAGGGCGTGTTCGGCATCGCCGTCGGGCGCGTGCTGCGCGAGGTCGAGTCGACGCTCGTCGACTTCGACCCGACCGCTCCGGACCCGGTCGACGAGCTGGCTGCACGCCGCTCGAAGCGCACCGCCTGACGCTCCTACCCGGTCCCGTCGACACATCCGTCGGCAGTGACGGGGCTTTCGCACGCCGTGTCTCGCTACGGGTGGGTATGGCGGGTGCTTTCCCGCGCCGGGTGAGACACGGGCCGGCGTGGGGCGGTGCGTGTCTCGCTTCGCGCGGGTATGGCGGGTGCTTTCCCGCGCCGGGTGAGACACGGGTCGAGTCAGCGCGGCGTACCTGCCTCACCAAGGTGAGTGCGTGTCTCGCTACGGGTGGGTATGGCGGGTGCTTTCCCGCGCCGGGTGAGACACGGGCCGGCGTGGGGCGGTGCGTGTCTCGCTTCGCGCGGGTGTGGCGGGCCCTTTCCCTCGCGGGGTGAGACACGCGTCGGGTGTGGGCGGTGCGTGTCTCGCTACGGGTGGGTATGGCGGGTGCTTTCCCGCGCCGGGTGAGACACGGGCGGACGCGGGGCGGTGCGTGTCTCGCTTCGCGCGGCGGGGCGGATGGTCCGGGGGCTCACTCCGCGGCGGTGGGGCCCGTCTCGGGGACGGGGATGCGGCCGGCGCGCACGATGCGGTCGAGCAGCTGGTCGAAGTCCTGCGCCAGCTCCTGCGCCGATTCGCCGGGCCACACATGCAGCGGCTTCGCGGCGCCCTGCGCCTGCTGGAGCGAGGTGCGCTCGGGCAGCTGCGGCGACAGCACGAGGGGGCCGAACATGTCGCGGAGCTCCTTGATGCGGAACTGGTGCTCGATCGACTGGGGGCGCACGCGGTTCACGACGATGCCGAGGGGCTGGAGACGCGGCGAGAGGCCCCGGCGGATCTCCTCGATCGCACGCAGCGCGCGGTCGGCGGCCGCGACGGAGAAGAGCCCCGGCTCGGTGATGACGGCGACGCGATCGCTCGCGGCCCACGCCGTGCGCGTGAGGGCGTTGAGCGACGGAGCGCAGTCGATGAGCACGAGGTCGTAGTCGGCCTCGACCGAGGCGAGCGCCTCCTCGAGCTTCCACACGTCGCGCACCGTCGGGTGCGGTCCGTCGTAGTTGATCGCCGACGGGCTCCCGATGAGCACGTCGATGACGCCGGGGTGCACCTTCGTCCACCCGCTCGCCGTGATGGCCTGGCGGACGACCTTCTCCTTCGGGTTCTCGAGAACATCGGCCACGTTCAGGTGGCCGGCGATCTGGATGTCGAGTCCCGTCGACACGTCGGACTGGGGGTCGAGGTCGACGACGAGCGTCCGGATGCCCCGCGAGAATGCCGCTGAGGCGAGCCCGAGGGTCACGGTCGTCTTGCCGACGCCTCCCTTGAGAGAGCTGACGCTGAGTACGTGCACGTGGTCTAACCTACCCTCCCCTAAGCTGGGGGCGAGCTCAGCGATGTCGGTGTGCCGGGCTCCGCCGTGCCAGCTGTCGCCGAGGAGGCGTATGTTCTCGAAGGTTCTCGTGGCCAACCGTGGCGAGATCGCCATCCGCGCGTTTCGCGCGGCGTACGAGCTGGGGGCGCGCACGGTCGCGGTCTTCCCGTACGAGGATCGCAACTCGCTCCATCGCCTGAAGGCGGATGAGGCGTACCAGATCGGCGTGGAGGGCCATCCGGTCCGCGCCTACCTCGACGTCGACGAGATCGTCCGCGTGGCGGTCGAGGCGGGCGCCGACGCGATCTATCCCGGCTACGGCTTCCTCTCCGAGAACCCCGACCTCGCGGCGAAGGCCGCCGCGCACGGCATCGCGTTCATCGGCCCGCCGGCCGAGGTGCTCGAGATGGCCGGCAACAAGGTCACCGCCAAGGAGCACGCGATCCGGGCGGGCGTTCCCGTGCTCCGGTCGACGCCCGCATCCGACGACGTGGACGAGCTCGTCGCCCAGTCCGACGAGATCGGATTCCCCCTCTTCGCGAAGGCCGTCGCGGGCGGCGGCGGCCGCGGCATGCGCCGCGTGGAGTCGAAGGAGGAGCTCGCCCCCGCGCTCGCCGAGGCGATGCGCGAGGCCGACAGCGCCTTCGGCGATCCGCGCATGTTCCTCGAGCAGGCCGTGCTCCGGCCGCGTCACGTCGAGGTGCAGGTCCTCGCCGACGCATCGGGAGAGACCGTCCACCTGTTCGAGCGGGACTGCTCGGTGCAGCGCCGCCATCAGAAGGTGATCGAGATCGCGCCAGCGCCGAACCTCGACGACACCGTGCGCGCCGACCTCCACCGCCACGCGGTCGCGTTCGCGCGGTCGATCGGCTACGTCAACGCCGGGACCGTCGAGTTCCTCCTCGAGACCGCGGGGCCGCGCGCGGGCGAGGTCGTCTTCATCGAGATGAACCCGCGCATCCAGGTCGAGCACACCGTGACCGAGGAGGTGACGGATGTCGACCTCGTCCAGGCGCAGATGCGCATCGCGTCGGGCGAGACGCTCGCCGACATCGGGCTCCTGCAGGACGACATCCGCCTGCACGGGGCGGCTCTCCAGTGCCGCATCACGACCGAGGACCCGGCACAGGGATTCCGGCCCGACACCGGCAAGATCACGACCTACCGGTCGCCGGGCGGCGCGGGCATCCGCCTCGACGGCGGCACGACGGCCGCCGGCGCCCAGGTGAGCCCGCACTTCGACTCGATGCTCGCGAAGCTCACGTGCCGCGGACGCGACTACACCGCGGCCGTCCGCCGCGCGCGCCGCGCGCTCGCGGAGTTCCGCATCCGCGGCGTCTCGACGAACATCCCGTTCCTTCAGGCCGTCCTCGACGACCCGTCGTTCATCGAGGGCGACCTCTCGACGTCGTTCATCGACGAGCGCCCCGAGCTCGTGCGGGGGCGGCCCTCGAAGGACCGCGGCTCGAAGATCCTCAACTGGCTGGTCGACGTCACCGTCAACAAGCCCCACGGGGAGAACCCGCTCTCGATCGACCCGCGCTCGAAGCTGCCGGCCGTCGACCTGTCAGCCGCGCCGGCCGCGGGCTCGCGCCAGCGGCTCCTCGAGCTCGGCCCTGCGGGCTTCGCCCAGGCGCTGCGCGAGCAGAAGGCCCTGGCCGTCACGGAGACGACCTTCCGCGACGCGCACCAGTCGCTGCTCGCGACGCGCGTCCGCACGAAGGACCTCCTCAACGTGGCGCCGCACGTCGCGCGTCTGACTCCGCAGCTGCTCTCCGTCGAGGCGTGGGGCGGTGCGACCTACGATGTCGCGCTGCGCTTCCTCGCCGAGGACCCGTGGGAGCGTCTCGCACGGCTGCGCGAGGCGCTGCCGAACGTCGCCATCCAGATGCTGCTGCGCGGTCGCAACACGGTCGGGTACACCCCGTATCCGACCGAGGTGACCGATGCCTTCGTGCGCGAGGCCGCGGCGACCGGGATCGACATCTTCCGCATCTTCGACGCGCTCAACGACGTGTCCCAGATGCGCCCCGCGATCGATGCGGTGCTCGAGACCGGCACGACGGTCGCCGAGGTCGCCGTCTGCTACACGGGCGACCTGCTGAACCCTGCTGAGGATCTCTACACGCTCGACTACTACCTCCGACTCGCCGAGCAGATCGCGGACGCGGGCGCTCATGTGCTCGCGATCAAGGACATGGCGGGCCTCCTGCGACCCGCCGCCGCGGCGAAGCTCGTCTCGGCGTTCCGCGAGCGCTTCGACCTGCCCGTGCACGTGCACACGCACGACACCCCCGGCGGCCAGCTCGCGACGCTGCTCGCGGCGAGTGCCGCGGGCGCCGATGCGGTCGACGCCGCGGCGGCGACCATGGCGGGCACGACGAGCCAGCCGTCGCTGTCGTCGCTCGTCGCCGCCCTCGCGCACACCGATCGTGACACGGGGCTCGACCTGCAGGCCGTTTCCGACCTCGAGCCGTACTGGGAGGCCGTCCGCCACCTGTACAAGCCGTTCGAGTCGGGCCTCGCCGGGCCGACCGGGCGCGTCTACGCGCACGAGATCCCGGGCGGACAGCTGTCGAACCTGCGTCAGCAGGCGATCGCGCTCGGCCTCGCCGACGACTTCGAGCTCATCGAGGACATGTACGCCGCGGCGAACGAGATCCTCGGGCGCGTTCCCAAGGTGACCCCGTCGTCGAAGGTCGTGGGCGACCTCGCGCTCCACCTCGCGGCGGTCCGCGCCGATCCCGCCGACTTCGCCGAGAACCCCGGCAAGTACGACGTGCCCGACTCAGTCGTCGGATTCATGGCCGGTGAGCTCGGCGACCTGCCGGGCGGATGGCCCGAGCCGTTCCGCACGAAGGTGCTCGCCGGGCGCGAGGTGAAGACCGGCGTCACGCCGATCAGCGCCGATGACCAGGCCGCGCTGGACGGCGACTCGGCCACGCGACGCGCGACGCTGAACCGCCTGCTCTTCCCGCAGCCGACGAAGGTCTTCCAGGAGATGCGCGAGACCTACGGCGACCTGTCGGTCCTCGACACGGCCGACTACCTCTACGGGCTGACCCCGGGTCGCGAGCACGTCATCACGCTCGAGAAGGGCGTGCAGCTCTACGCGGGGCTCGAGTCGATCGGCGCGGCCGACGACAAGGGCATCCGGTCGGTCATGACGACCCTGAACGGCCAGCTCCGCCCGGTCTCGGCGCGCGACCGCAGCATCCAGGTCGAGGCGCACGAGGCCGAGAAGGCCGACACGAGCAGGCCGGGGCAGGTGGCCGCGCCGTTCTCCGGCGTGGTCACGGTCAAGGTGGAGCCGGGCGACCGCGTGGCCGCGGGGCAGCCGGTCGCCTCGATCGAGGCGATGAAGATGGAGGCCGCCATCACGGCGCCCGTCGACGGCATCGTCGAGCGGATCGCGATCGCGGCCACCCAGCAGGTGGAGGCGGGCGACCTTTTGGTCGTCGTCACGCCCGCCCAGTAACCTTGAGCGGGGCGCGACGTGTGTCGCGCCCCGCTTGGGGAGACATGACAGTGAGTTCGGATCGCAGCGGACGGCCAGAGGAAGAGCCCGAGGACCACGGAGTCCTCGAGGACACCGGCATCGACACGACGGCGATCGGCATCCTCGGCACGCACACGGCACAGGTGCGCGTCGTGCTGCCGCAGACCATCGAAGACCCGGATGACGACGTCGTCGACGATGACATCCCGGGCGGCGACGTGCGCCGCGGCGGGATCGTCATCGAGCTCCCGGCCGACGAGCCCGACGACGACCTCGAGGTCATCACGGGCGAGCTCGACGAGGAGACCGTCGCCGCCGCCCGTGAGTCCACGCCCGCAGAGACCGTCGAGGACGACGCCGAGGCCGATGGCGCGGAGTCGGACGGCGCGCACGCCGACGACGTCGAGGTGCTCGAGCCCGACGCGGACGACGTCGAGGTGCTCGAGGCCGAGGTGCCTGGAGCCCACGAGCCCGACGCCCAGGTGGAGGAGCGCGAGCCGGACGACGACCTCACCGCTGCCGCAGCTGAGGCAGAGGAAGCGGGCCTCGACGAGGAAGACGTCGAGCCTGACGACCAGCCCGCCGCGGCGGACGACATCGAGCCCGACGACCAGACCGACGACGTGCCCGACGAGCCGACCGAGGTCGAAGCCGACACCGCCATCGAGGCAGACGAGGCGGACGACGACACCGCCGCGGCGTCGGACGACGCGCAGGGCGCCCCGGACACCGAGCCGCGCGAGCGCCGTCCCGTCGTGCGCGAGGAGACGCTCCCGCCGGGCTACGACTCGTTCCTGCGCCCCGCGGCTGCTTCCGCCCGAGACCAGGAAGAGCCGGCCGAGCACGTCGGAGAGACCGCCCCCGATGGCGCCGTCGCCGATGCGAGAGAAGAGGACATGTCCGAATCCACCGAGAACGCGAAGCCCGCGCCGCCGATCACGCGTCCGTCGTTCATCGAGCAGGCGAAGGCCGCGCCCGAGTCGTCGCCCGCGCCCGCGCGCAAGCCGCGTGAGACGGCGTCCCGTCGAGCGGGGGAGGTGAGCGAGAACGCCGCGCGCGAGAGCGCGGACGTGCTCACGGCCGACCGGCTGCTCGATACGGGCGCCATCCACCGTCCCGAGCCCGAGGGGCCGTGGCGGCAGCTCGTCTACCGCCTGTCGGGACACCTCATCAACCTCGGCGACAGCAGGCGGACGCGCGAGCGCAAGGAGCTCTCGCGGCGCATCGCCGCTCCGCTGAGCGGCGCGGCGCGCTTCGTCCCCGTGCTCAGCCGCAAGGGCGGCGTCGGCAAGACGACCGTCACGGCGCTCCTCGGCATGGCACTCGCCGACGCCCGCGACGACCGCGTGATCGCCGTCGACGCGAACCCCGACCGCGGCACGCTCGCCGAGCGCATCGCGCGGGCGACCGGGAAGACCGTGCGCGATCTCGTCCGCAACCGCGACGCCGTGCACGGCTACGCCGACATGTCGAGTCACGTCGTCCGCGACGAGACCCGCCTCGACGTGCTCGCGTCGGACACCGATCCGCACGTGTCGGAGGCGTTCAGCGACCAGGACTACCGCGACGTCGCCGACGTCGCCGCGCACTACTACTCGATCGTGCTCACCGACACGGGCACGGGCATCGTGCACTCCGTCATGGGCGCGACGCTCGACCTCGCTGACCAGATCGTCGTGGTCGCGGGGCTCAGCGTCGACGAGGCGCGCCTCGCGAGCGAGACGCTCACGTGGCTCGAGTCGAACGGCTTCGCCGATCAGGTGCGCTCTGCGGTCGTCGTGCTGAACCAGTCGACTCCGGGTGCTCCGCTCGTGCGCCTCGACGAGCTCGACGCGCATTTCCGCAGCCGTGTGCGCGCCGTCGTCCGCATCCCGTACGACCCGCAGCTCGCGACGGGCAGCGCCATCGCGTACGGCGAGCTCGCCCCTGCCACGCGCGACGCCGCGCGCGAGCTCGCCGCGCGCGTCGTCGAGGGACTGCGGCAGCCGACGCAGGAGGAGAAGTGACCGTCCGCGACATCCGGATCATCGGCGACCCCGTGCTCGCTCAGCGGTGCGCCGAGATCGAGCACATCGACGACGGCATCCGCGCGCTCGTCGACGACCTCATCGAGACGGTGAAGCTCCCGGGCAGGGCCGGTGTCGCGGCGCCGCAGATCGGCGTCGGACTCCGTGCGTTCAGCTACAACATCGACGGAGACATCGGGTACATCCTCAACCCGCGCATCGTCGAGGTGCGGGGCGAGCCCGTCCCGACCGGAGAGGGATGCCTGTCGGTGCCGGGCCTCTGGCACGACGCCCTGCGCCACCCGTACGCACGGGCGGAGGGCATCGACCTCGACGGCGCGCGCGTCGTGCTCGAGGGGGAGGGCCTCTTCGCGCAGATGCTGCAGCACGAGACCGATCACCTCGACGGCATGCTCTACCTCAAGCGCCTCTCGGCGGACGACCGCAAGGCCGCCATGCGCGAGGTGCGGGAGAAGATCTGGCTCACCTAGGCGGGGCATGAGTGAGGGGGACGGCCGCCGGCCGTCCCCCTCACTCATGCCTGCTCACCCCATCGGGATGTTCGTCGTCTGGATGGGCGTCTCGTAGATCGCCTCGATGTCCTTCGCGAAGTCGCGCAGGATCTCCGCGCGCTTGATCGACATCTTGGGCGTCAGGTGGCCGGTCGCCTCCGTCCACTCCGTGCCGAGCACGGTGAACTTGCGGATGGACTCGGCGCGAGAGACGCGCGTGTTCGCCTCGTCGATCGCCCGCTGGATCTCGGCGCGCACCGTCGCATTCTGCGCCGCCTGCTCGAGCGTGAGGTCGGACGACTCGCCGTGCGTCGCGAGCCAGGCCGGCAGCATCTCGGGGTCGAGCGTGACGAGCGCCGCGATGAACGGCTTCTGGTCGCCCACCACGACGACCTGGCTGACGATCGGGTTCGCGCGGATCGGATCCTCGAGCGCGGCGGGGGCGACGTTCTTGCCTCCCGCGGTCACGATGATCTCCTTCTTGCGCCCCGTGATCGTGAGGTAGCCGTCGTCGTCGAGCGCGCCGATGTCGCCGGTGCGGAACCACTCGCCGTCGAAGGCGGCCTCGGTCGCCTCGGGGTTCCGCCAGTACTCGCGGAAGACGTTGATCCCGCGCACCTGCACCTCGCCGTCGTCCGCGATGCGCACGCCGACGCCGGGGAGCGCTGGGCCGACCGAGCCGATCTTCGACTTGGACGGGAGGTTCACGGTCGCAGGCGCGGTCGTCTCGGTGAGGCCGTACCCCTCGAGGATGGTGATGCCGAGGCTGTGGAAGAAGTGCCCGAGTCGGGCGCCGAGGGGCGCCGAGCCGGAGATAGCGTAGCGGACGTTCCCGCCCATGAGCGCGCGGAGCTTCGCGTAGACGAGACGGTCGAAGAGCGCGAACTGCACGCGCAGCCCGAGTCCGATCTTCTCGCCGTCCTGCACGCGACGGGAGTGCTCGACGGCCACCTTCGCCGCGGCGCGGAAGATCCGGCCCTTGCCCTCGGACTCGGTCTTCTGCTCGGCCGAGTTGTAGACCTTCTCGAAGACGCGGGGCACCGCGAGGAGGAACGTCGGCTTGAAGGAGCCGAGCGCCGCGACGAGCTGCTTCGTGTCGGGCTGGTGGCCGGTCTTGACGCCCGAGTGGACGCACAGCAGCGAGATGAACCGGGCGAACACGTGCGCGGTCGTGATGAAGAGCACCGTCGAGGCGCCGGGCTGGTGCACGATCTCGGTCATCGCCTTCGCCGCGTTGCGGCAGAGCTCGACGAAGTTCGCGTGCGTGATCACGCATCCCTTGGGGCGCCCGGTCGACCCGGACGTGTAGATGAGGGTGGCGATGTCGTCGCCGTTCGCGAGCTGACGTCGCCGCTCGATCTCGGCATCCTCGACCGACGCGCCCGCCGCCGTGAGCGTCGCGATGGCGTCCTGATCCATCCGCCACAGCTCGCGCACGAGCGGGAGCTCGCCGCGGACCTCCTCGAAGCGCGCTGCGTGGTCGGCGCTCTCGACCATGAGGGCGGTCGCACCCGAGTCGGAGAGGATCCACTGGATCTGGGCGGGCGAGCTCGTCTCGTAGACCGGCACCATGACGGCGCCCGCGAAGAAGAGAGCGAAGTCGACGACCGACCACTCGTAGGTCGTGCGCGCGAGGAAGGCGACCTTGTCGCCGGGCTGCACGCCCGCGGCGACGAAGCCCTTCGCGAGGGCGACCACCTGCTCGTGGAACGTGCGGGCCGAGACGTCGCGCCATCCGCCTGAGCCGTCGGGGACCGCGAACAGCGCCCGATCGGGAGTCTCCGACACCCGCTCGACGAGGAGGTCGGCGACGTTCGCCGACGGATCGGCGGGGACGATTGCGGGCGTCGATGTCTCGATCACGGCATCTCCTTCGGTACCGGCTGCGGATGCTGCGAGTATATGCCGGGGCATGCGCCCGGCCCTCGCGCGTGCACGGTTCCTACAAGGCTAGACTTCCAGGCGACCGATTCCGACAGTGGGAGCTGACCTTGTTCTACTGGCTCATGAAGTACGTCTTCGTCGGTCCGATCGTGAAGGCCATCTACCGCCCGTGGGTCACCGGACGCGAGAACGTTCCGGTGACGGGCGCGGCCATCCTCGCGAGCAACCACCTGTCGGTCATCGACTCGGTCTTCCTTCCGCTCATGCTCGATCGTCCCGTGTCCTTCCTCGCGAAGGCGGAGTACTTCACGGGGCGCGGTCTCAAGGGCTGGGCCACGAAGTGGTTCATGAAGGGCACAGGGCAGATCGCCCTCGACCGGTCGGGCGGGCCCGCCTCGGAGGCTGCGCTCAACACGGCTCTCCAGGTCATCGGCCGAGGCGACCTGCTCGGCATCTACCCCGAGGGCACGCGCAGCCCCGACGGCAAGCTCTACCGGGGCCGCACGGGCATCGCGCGGATGGCGCTCGAGGCGAAGGTGCCGGTCATCCCCGTCATCATGGTCGACACCGGCACGATGATGCCGATCGGCCAGACCCTCCCGCGCGTGATGCGCGTGGGCGTCGTGATCGGCGAGCCGCTCGACTTCTCGCGCTACGCGGGCATGGAGGGCGACCGCTACGTGCTGCGCTCCGTGACCGACGAGATCATGGTCGCGCTTCAGCGGCTCGGCGGCCAGGAGTACAGCGACGAGTACGCGTCGACGGTCAAGAACCGCCTCGCCGCCAGCTGACATCCGCCGGCCACCGGCCGTGAACGGAGGGGCCGCCGTCCCGCGATAACATCGGACAATGCCCCGAACGCTGGATGCACTCGACGCCTGGAAGTCCCTGCCGATCAAGCAGCAGCCGGTGTATCCCGACGCGGCGGCGGTCGCCGAGGTCGCCGCCGAGCTCAGCACGCTCCCGCCGCTCGTCTTCGCCGGCGAGGTCGACACCCTCAAGGCGCGTCTGGCCGACGCGGCCGCGGGCCGCGCGTTCCTCCTCCAGGGCGGCGACTGCGCCGAGACGTTCGCGGGTGCCACGGCCGACAAGATCCGCAACCGGGTCAAGACCGTGCTGCAGATGGCCGTCGTCCTCACGTACGGCGCCTCGATGCCCGTCGTCAAGATGGGGCGGATGGCCGGCCAGTTCGCCAAGCCCCGCTCGAGCGACACCGAGACGCGCGGCGACATCACCCTCCCCGCGTTCCGCGGCGAGATCGTCAACGGCTACGACTTCACCGCGGCGTCGCGTGAGGCCGACCCGCAGCGCCTCCTGCAGGCGTACCACACGTCGGCTTCGACGCTGAACCTCATCCGCGCGTTCACGCAGGGCGGCTTCGCCGACCTCCGCGAGGTGCACTCGTGGAACAAGGGCTTCGCGGAGAACCCCGCCAACAAGCGATACGAGCGCCTCGCCGCCGAGATCGACCGCGCCATCCGCTTCATGGACGCGTGCGGCGCGGACTTCGACGAGCTGCGCCGCGTCGAGTTCTACACGGGGCACGAGGGCCTGCTCATGGACTACGAGCGCCCGCTCACGCGCATCGACTCGCGCACGGGGGAGATCTACAACACGTCGAGCCACTTCCAGTGGATCGGCGAGCGGACGCGCGAGCTCGACGGCGCGCACGTCGAGTACTTCTCGCACATCCGCAACCCCATCGGCGTCAAGCTCGGTCCGACGACGTCGACCGACACCGCACTCGCGCTCATCGACAAGCTCGACCCCGAGCGGGAGCCCGGTCGCCTCACCTTCATCACCCGGATGGGCGCCGGCAAGATCCGCGACGCGCTGCCCCCGCTGCTCGAGGCCGTCAAGGCCTCCGGCGCGCAGCCGCTCTGGGTCACCGACCCGATGCACGGCAACGGCATCACGACCCCGACCGGCTACAAGACGCGTCGCTTCGACGACGTCGTCGACGAGGTCCGCGGCTTCTTCGAGGCGCACCGCGCGGCGGGCACGTTCCCGGGCGGCATCCACGTCGAGCTCACGGGCGACGACGTCACCGAGTGCCTCGGCGGATCCGAGCAGATCGACGAGGCGACCCTCGCGACCCGCTACGAGTCCCTGTGCGACCCGCGCCTCAACCACATGCAGTCGCTCGAGCTCGCCTTCCTCGTGGCCGAGGAGCTCGAGAAGCGCTGACCTGCGCGGCACCCGCGCACACCGGCCCCGGGCATCCGATTCGGGTGACGGGGGATGGCGCCGCATCGGTTCCGGGAATCGGATCGGTGGGGCGGGTGAGCGCCAGTGGGGTCGACACGCGCACACCAGGCGCGTGCATCCGATTCCGGTGACGGCGGATGGCGCCGCGGAACGAACGCGCGCGGCTAGAACGAGCCGGTGATCGTCAGCGTGATCGTCGTGCCGGCACGCTGCTGCGAGCCGCCCTCGGGGCTCATCGACACGACCTCGGTGAACTCGTCGACCACCGCGTCCCACAGCCCGTTGTACGAGTAGGCGAAGCCGGCGGCCTCGAGCTCGGCCTTCGCCTCGTCGCGCGTCATGCCGACGACGTCGGGAACCTCGAACAGCTGCGGGCCGAGCGAGGTGACGAGACGCACGGTGTCGCCGGGGCGCCAGCTGCCCGGCTCCGACCGCTCGAGGAAGTAGATTACGTGACCTTCGGGCACCGTGTCGTGGTACTCCTGCGACACGACCTCGGTCTTCACGCCGACGGCGTCGAGGGTCGCCGCGGCCTCCTCGGAGCTCATCCCGACGACGTTCGGCAGCTCTCCGAGGGAGACGGTCAGCTGCGCCGCGTCGCCCTGGTGCACCGAGCAGCCGGCGGCGCAGTCGACCGGGTCGCCCCCGGCCGCCGGAGTGATGCTCACCCCGAGGACCGTCCCCTCCGCCTCCTCGGCGAAGAGCGGCACGTCGTCCTCGGCTACCGAGATCCGACTGTCCTCGAGCAGTCCGCGCACCTCGTCGGCGCTCAGACCCGCGAGCTGGCCGAGCTCGGCGCTGGCGGGACCCGCCGACGTCACCACCGTGACGACCGTGTCCCTGTCGACGCGCGCGCCCTCCGAGGGGTCGGTGCGGATGACCTCGCCGGCGGGCACGTCGAGCGTGTTCTCCGTGCGCTCCTGCGCGTCGAGCTCGAGCCCCGCGAGCGTGCTCTCCGCCTCGGCGTAGGTGAGCCCGTCGAGATCCGGAACGGCGACGTACGATCCCGGACCCGAGCCCCACCACCATCCGGCGCCCGCCGCGCCTCCCGCGAGCAGGAGCGTCAGCACGATCAGCCACACGCCGCGCGCGCGTCGGCGCTTCGCCCGTCGGCGGAGGACCGCGGCGTTGTCGGCGTCCTCCTGCGGGCCCGTGCTCGTCAGCGACGGCGGGAGCACCGAGGTCGCCGCCTCGGGCATGACCTTCGTCTGGCCGCCCGTCTGCTCGCCCTCGTCAGGAAGCTCCTCGGGGAACCTGCTGGCCGCGGCCGTGCGCGTCGGCAGGGGAGTGACGCCGAGCTCGCGCTCGATCTCGCGCAGCCGTTCGAGCATCTGCTGCGCGTCGGACGGACGCTCGTCCGGCTCCTTCTCGGTCGCCCACAGCACGAGCTCGTCGAGCTGCTCGGGCACGCCGGGGTTCTTCACGCTCGGTCGCGGCACCGACTCCGTCGCGTGCTGATACGCGATCTGCATGGGCTGCTCGCCCTTGTACGGCTGCTCGCCTGCGAGCATCTCGTACAGCATGATGCCGAGGGCGTAGATGTCGCTGCGGGTGTCGGCGGTGCCGCGCGTGACGAGCTCGGGTGCGAGATAGGCGATCGTGCCCAGAAGCTGCTGGCCGGTCGCGGTGTTCGCGGACGTCGCGCGCGCCAGGCCGAAGTCGCCGATCTTGATGCGGCCGTCCTCCGCGAGGAGCACGTTCTCGGGCTTGACGTCGCGGTGGATGAGCCCCGCGCGATGCGCGGCGGACAGCCCGGCGAGCACGGCGTCCATGATCGTGATCGTCTGCGTCACCGTGAGCCGGCGCTGCTCCTTGAGCAGCTCGCGCAGCGTGATCCCCGGCAGGTACTCCATCACGAGGTACGCGAGCTCGCCGTCCTGGCCCTGGTCGAAGACGTTGACCACGTGCGGGTCGGACAGGCGGGCCGCGGTGCGCGCCTCCTGGATGAAGCGGCTCTGGAAGACGCTGTCGTCGCTCAGATGACTGTGCATCACCTTGAGCGCGACGCGGCGCTCAAGTCGGAGGTCCGTGGCCACGTAGACCGTGGCCATCCCACCACGCGCGATACGGGCGCGGACCCGGTATCTGTCGTCGACAAGCCGCCCGATGAGGGGATCGACCTGCTGACTCATGGACACCGTTGAATTCTACGAAAGGGCCCCTGAGACGCCTGTGACCGGCGCGCCCGGCGCCGGTCACAGGTCGATGACGATCCCGCGCGCCTCCGCGCGGATCAGCCGAGCTGGGCCAGCCAGCTGTAGGCCTGCTGCTCCCAGCGGCGGTACCGGTCGGGGAACGCCGAGATCTGGACGGTCTGGGCCGCCTCGCCGAACTCCATGCTCTCCCAGCCGGGGATGTCGCGCAGGCCGCGCGTCGTGTGCCCGTTCGGGTCGCCCGCGCCGCCGTAGAAGACCCGGATGGAGTAGTCGCGGTCGAGGATCTGCTCCTCGGTGCCCCAGCCCGTGCTCGGGCGCTGCTGGAACAGGCCCAGCGAGTCGCGGTCACCCCAGCTGACGTTGCGCAGCGAGGACTCGACCATCGCGGTCGCCAGCGCGATCGCGATGCCCTTGTCCGGGATGCCGAGCTCGCGTCCGATGCGGATGATCATCTGCGCGTTCTCGGTCTGCGGCGCGTTGAGCGACGAGGTGAGCTGATCCTGCGGCGAGTCGTAGATCGACGGGGGAGCGGACTCCTCCTTCTTCTCCTCGCCCTGCGGCGCCGGCTTCGCGTCGGCGCGCGGGATGACGATCTTCTGCCCGGGGTAGATGATGCTCGACCCGTTGAGACCGTTCTCCGCGAGGAGCTCGCTCACGCTCACACCGTGCTCCTGCGCGATGCTCCAGAGGGTGTCGCCGGCCTGGACGATGTAGGTCTCGTCGGCGGGGGATTCGGGGACGGCGGGCGCCTGGGGTGCCTCGGGCGCCGACTCCTGCTGCTTCGCCTCGGCCTGGGGCGCGACGGCGTTGCTCGCGACGAGGAGCTTCTGCCCGGGGAAGATCATCGCGTCCGCGCCGAGCTTGTTGAGCGAGATGATGCGGTCGACCGACGTGCCGTGCTTCTGCGCGATCGACCAGACCGTGTCGCCCGCCGCGACCGTGTGGCTCTTCGTCGTGGCGGACGCCTCGATCGAGGGCTTCGCCTCGGTCTGCGCAGGCGCCGCGGCGCGCGTGGCCAGCGTGAGCTTCTGGCCCGGGTAGATCGTGCTCGACCAGCTGAGGCCGTTCCACGTCAGCAGGTCGACGGTGCGCAGGCCGTGGCGGATGGCGATCCCGGTGATCGTGTCTCCCGACTCGACCGTGTAGCTCGTCGCGACAGCGGCGGCAGCGCGCACCGTGATCTGCGCGGCGGCGGCCATCGGCTGCTTCGGGGCCGTGCCGGCGGCGACCGCGAGGCTGCCCTGCACGTGGCCGAACGCCGACGGCAGATGGCGCATGCCGTCCCGCGGCTTCGGCTCCGCGGCGACGGCAGCGGCAGGAGCTCCCAGGGTCACGGCGATGGCGCCGGTGACAGCCATGGGAACGGTGGTGAACAGGTCGCGCCTGCGGCGCGGAGTCGGTCGATGCACGTTGAACCCCCAACGATCGGACTCGAGAAACGTTGTCACGGAAGTGTTACGAAGTCAATTGGTGTCACCGGAAGTGACCGGTGGTGCCCGGGGTGTCAACGGGACGGGTGTGACTGATGTGATTTGTGCCGCGGTGCCGCCCGAGCGGCGTCGCCCGTCGAGGAGATGAGAAACTGATGACGTGACTGCGGAGACCTCCTCGACCGTTCCCACCGACTGGCTGACCATTCCCGAGCTCGTCGAGATCCTCGGCGAGCCGCAGGGGCGCATCCGCCGGCTGCTCGATGAGCGCGCGCTCATCGGCTCGCGGCGCGAGGGGCCGCTCAAGGTGCCCTCCGTCTTCATCGTGGACGGCCATCCGCTGTCCTCGCTCCGGGGCACCGTGATCGTCCTCGCGGACGCCGGCTTCACCGACGACGAGGCGATCGACTGGCTGCTCACGACGGATGACACGATCGGCGTCGCGCCGATCACGGCGCTGCTCGCGGGGCGCAAGAGCGAGGTGCGCCGGGTCGCTCAGACGCTCGCGTGACTCACGCGGTGCGCTGGGTGGCCGCGTCGAGCAGCTGACGCAGCTCGACGACCGCATCGGCGTCGATGGGCGCGGATGCCAGCGCCGCGACGGCCTCATCGGCGTACGCGGCGATGCGCTCCTCGACGCGCTCGAGCGCTCCGCTGCCGACGATCTGCTCGCGGAGGAAGGCGATCTCGGCGTCGCCGAGATCGGGGTCGCCGACGAGCGCGTCGATCCGCGCGCGGATGTCCGCGGTCGCGCGCTCGCGCGCGTACGCGATGAGCAGGGTGCGCTTCCCCTCGCGGAGGTCGTCGCCGGCGGGCTTGCCGGTCTCGTCCGCGTCGCCGAACACGCCGAGCACGTCATCGCGCAGCTGGAACGCGAGCCCGAGCGGATGGCCGAAGGCCGCGAGCGCCGCGAGCTGCGCGTCCGAGCCGCCCGCGAGGGCCGCGCCGATGACGAGGGGCTGCTGCACGCTGTATCGGGCCGACTTCAGGGACGCGATGCGGAGGGCGCGATCGGCGTGCTGCGCGTCGGGTGTGCGCGGCCAGGCCGATTCCTCGGCGACATCGAGGAACTGCCCGATCATCACCTCGCGGCGCATCCGCGCGTACTCGGACCGCGCGCGGCCAGGGGTCGTGTCGAGCCCCTCCAGCGCGGCGTCGAAGAGATCGGCGCTCCATGACAGGAGCAGGTCTCCCAGCAGGACCGAGCCGGATCGCCCGAAGGCGGCCGCGTCGCCGGCCCAGCCGGCGTCGCGGTGCCACGCCTCGAGGGCGCGGTGGGCGGAGGGCCGCCCTCGGCGCGTGTCGGAGTTGTCGATGAGGTCGTCGTGCACGAGCGCGGCGGCCTGGAACACCTCGAGCGCCGCGCACGCATCGACGACGCTGCTCGGGAGGGCGGCGTCCGCCCCGCGCACCGCGCGCCATCCCGTCGCGCAGAACCGCCCGCGGAGGCGCTTCCCGCCGACGAGCGCGGCCGTCGCGCTGGCGACGAATCCCTCGGCCTCGGGGCCGTGCTCGCGAGCGGCCTGGTGCTGCACTGTCGAGAAGCTCTCCAGTCGCTGGGAGATCGTCTCGATCAGGGGGAGAGGAGGCGCCACAGGCCTAGCCTAGTGAGGACACGCGGCGATAGAATGATCGTCAGTTTCACCCGAGGGGGACACCATGCCACTCTCCGAACAGGAGCAGCGCCTGCTGGACGAGATGGAACGCCATCTCATGCAGAACGACGCCGACGTCGTGAGCGCTTCGGCGAGCCGTGCGCTCAGCTATCGCAATCTCATCTACGGGGCCATCCTCGTGCTCGTCGGCCTCGCCGCCGTGATCGCGGGCATCGCCCTGTGGAACAGCATCCTGGCTCTCGGCATAGGACTCGGGGTCGCGGGCTTCGCCGCGATGGTCGGCGGGGTCGTGCTCGCCACGACGCCGGCCAAGGGCGACGACGCGCAGGGTCTCCCGCGCACGGGCACCGTGCCCGGCAAGCCGATGCAGGGTGCGTCCTTCATGGACCGCATGAACGATCGATGGGACCGCCGCCAGCAGGGCCGCTGAGCCCCACCGTCCTCCACACCAAAAGCGCCGACCTTCGGGTCGGCGCTTTTTCTGTGCCCGGCGACCGCCGTCCGCTCCACTCGCCCTCCACTTGGCCTCCACTCTCCTCCACCGCGTTCTCCCTTGAGATCACGCGGCACTCCGACGCGCCGCATTCCTGAGAATGCGCAGATCTCCCTGGACAGTGGAGGGAAGTGGAGTAAAGTGGGGCGCACCTGAGTTGGCCGGAACGAAGGGGGGTGTGATGGCCGATGCTGTTGGGCACGCATACCCCCAAGCTCGACGACAAGGGCCGCGTCATCCTCCCCGCGAAGTTCCGCGAGGAGCTCGCCGGCGGGATCGTCGTGACGCGCGGACAGGAGCGCTGCCTGTACGTGTTCAGCACGGCGGAGTTCGAGCGGGTGCACGAGCGGATCCGCGAGGCTCCGCTCACGAACAAGCAGGCGCGCGATTTCATGCGCATGTTCCTGTCCGGTGCGAGTGCCGAGACCCCCGACGGTCAGAACCGGATCACCATCCCGTCCCACCTGCGCACCTACGCGGGTCTGGAGAAGGAGCTCGTCGTCACGGGCGTCGGGTCGCACGCCGAGATCTGGGACGCGGGCGCGTGGAACGCGTACCTCGAGAGCAATGAAGAGAGCTACTCCGAACTGGAGGAGGAGGTGATCCCCGGACTGTTCTGACCCCGGTTGTGATCCCCACCCGCAGCCCTGAAGCCACTTCCCCGGCGGCAGGTCGAGCGGTTGGGAATCAGAGCCGGGGACGGATGAGGGAGACGACATGGGCATCCGCGACATCCACACCCCGGTGCTGCTGGAGCGCTGCGTCGAGCTGCTCGGCCCCGCGCTCGAGCACGACGGCGCCGTGTACGTCGACGGCACCCTCGGCATGGGCGGCCACTCGGAGGCGTTCCTCGAGCGCTTCCCGGGGATCCGCCTCGTCGGCCTCGACCGCGACCCCGATGCGCTGCGCATCGCGGGGGAGCGGCTCGCGCGCTTCGCCGACCGGACGACGCTCGTCCACACGGTGTACGACGGCATCCGGGCGGCGCTCGACTCCGCCGGCTTCCCCCGCGCCGACGGCATCCTCTACGACCTCGGCGTCTCGTCGCTCCAGCTCGACGAGGCCGAGCGCGGCTTCGCCTACGCCCAGGACGCTCCGCTCGACATGCGGATGGATCCCACGGGCGGCATGACGGCAGCGGACGTCATCGCGACGTACGGCGAGGGCGACCTGCGCCGCATCTTCGAGCGGTACGGCGAGGAGAAGCTCGCCGGGCGCTACGCCCGCGCGATCATCGCGGCGCGGGCAGAGGCTCCCATCGAGCGCTCGGGACGGCTGGTCGACATCCTCCAGGACGCGACGCCGTCGGCGCTCAAGAACGCCGGGCACCCCGCGAAGCGCGTCTTCCAGGCGCTGCGGATCGAGGTGAACGGCGAGCTCGCCGCGCTCGAGCGGGCGATCCCGGCCGCGCTCGCGTCGCTCGCGGTGGGCGGACGGATGGTCGTGCTGTCGTACCAGTCGCTCGAGGACCGCTTCGTCAAGCGGCTGTTCGCGGAGGCCGTCAAGTCGAAGGCGCCGGCCGGCCTCCCGATGGAGATGCCCGAGCACGCCGCCGAGTTCCGCCTCCTCGTCCGCGGCGCCGAGCTCGCGAGCGACGCCGAGGCGGAGTCGAACCCCCGTGCCAAGCCGGTGCGCCTGCGCGCCATCGAACGAGTGAGGGATGTGCCATGAGCCTTGCCACCCAGAGCTCCGTGCTCGCGCCGCCCGCCCGGCGGCCCGTCGAGAAGCGCCGCCCCGACCTGCGCCCGGTCGAGGCCCCTGCCCGCCGCAGACGTCCGAAGCTGGCCTACGCCGTCGTCGCGGTGGTCGGCGCCGTGCTCATCGCGGTCGCGCAGATGGCGCTGTCGGTCATGACGACGCAGAGCACCTTCGAGATCGCGGCGCTCGACGCGCAGCAGCGCGAGCTGACGCTCGAGACGCAGGCGCTCTACGACGAGGTCGCGGGCCTCAGCTCGCCGCAGCACCTGGCCGAGCAGGCCGCGTCGCTCGGCATGGTCATCGACGCGGCTCCCAGCTACCTGCGCCTCAGCGACGGAGCCGTGATCGGCGGCGGCGCCGCGGCGGGCTCCGCCTCGGCCGTCGATGCGGCGGGCCGCGGAGCGGTCGGCAACGCGTTCCTCGCCGACACGCAGTCGGGCTCCGCCGAGGAGTCGGCGGATGAGGCACCCTCGAGCCAGACGGAGAAGAGCGACGAGAGGGCTCAGGAGGAGCAGCCGCAGCTGCCGCCCGCCGTGACCGACGGCCTGCCGAGCCCCACGACCCACTGATCCGACCCGCCGAAGCACGCGACACCAGGAGGCGAGATGCACGCGAAGGCCCGTCGAAGCGCGAGGCGCCGCACCGCCGTCGCCGGAGCCCTCGTCGCGGTCGTCGTGGCCGGCTTCGCCGTGCGCCTGGTCGACATCCAGGTGGTCAACGCGCAGGAGCACCTCGACAACCGCGCGGCCTACAGCGGCATCGCCTCGACGCAGACGCTGTACGGGACACGCGGCTCGATCGTCGACGCGAACGGAGCCGTGCTCGCGAGCAGCACGATGCAGTACGCCGCGCAGTTCAACCCGCAGAACGTGAAGGACCTCACGCGCGAGGACGAGGACGGCGAGGAGCACGTCGTCACGTGGGAGGAGAGCGCCGCCGCGATCGGCGAGATCGTCGGGATGAGCGGCGAGGACATCGAGAAGATCGTCTCGGACGCCCTCGCGGCCAACCCGGACTCGGAGTACGCGCCGCTCGGCAAGAAGCTGTCGACCGAGCAGTACCGCAAGATCCTCGCGCTCGGCCTGCCGTACATCCACTTCGAGCCGGTGCAGTCGCGTGCTTACCCGTACGGCGCCGTGGCGGGGAACCTCCTCGGGTTCGTCGGAACCAACGGGACCCCCCTCGCGGGCTACGAGTCCGCGCAGAACGCGTGCCTCGAGGCGAAGAACGGCTCGCTGAGCTACCAGCAGGGATCGGACGGGCTCATCATCCCGGGCACGGAGACGACGAAGGCGCCCGTCGACGGCGGCACGCTGCAGCTCACGATCGACGCCGATCTCCAGTGGTACATGCAGCAGATGATCGCGGAGGAGACCCAGAACCAGGGTGCGCAGTCGGGCGCGGTCATGGTCGTCGAGGTGGCGACCGGCGCGGTCCGCGCGGCTGCGGAGTACCCCACGGTCGACCCCAACGACTTCGGCGCGAGCAAGGAGGACGACCGCTACTCGCGCATCTTCTCCCGCACGTTCGAGCCGGGTTCGACGTTCAAGGCCATCACCGCGGCGACGCTGCTCGACCAGGGCGCCGTGACCCCCTCCAGCTCCGTGACCGCCTCGGGGTTCGAGACCTTCCCGAACGGCGCGCGCGTCGGCGACTCGTTCTCGCACGGCACGTTCAACTACACCCTCACCGGCGCCCTCATCGACTCGTCGAACGTCGCGCTGTCGAAGTTCGGCGAGCTCGTCCCCGATGAGACGCGCTACGAGTACCTGCAGAAGTTCGGCGTCGGCACCCCCACCGACATCGGATTCCCCGGGGAGGAATCCGGGCTGATCTACCCGCCCGATCAGTGGGGCCCGCAGGGCCACTACGCCACGACGTTCGGGCAGGCGTTCACGACGACGATGCCGCAGGTCGTCAACGCCTACCAGACCATCGCCAACGGCGGCGTGCGCGAGCCCCTCCATATCGTGGAGTCGTGCACGACGGCCGACGGCGAGGTCGAGAAGCCCGAGCTGAGCGACCCCGAGCGCGTGGTCAGCGAGGACGCGGCCGACACGACCATCCGCCTGCTCGAGAACGTCGCGACGCAGGGCACCCTCGCCGACCAGGTGGCCGTCGACGGCTACCGCATCGGCATCAAGACGGGCACCGCGCAGAAGAGCGACGGCAAGGGCGGATACAAGGCCGGCGTCTACTTCACGAGCATCGTCGGAGTGGTCCCCGCCGACGACCCCGAGTACATCGTGATGGTCACGCTCGACGAGCCGACGCGGGTAACATCGTCTGCGGCCACGGCTCCCGCCCTGCAGAAGGCGATGACGCAGGTCGTGAAGAACTACCGTGTGATGCCGTCTGAGACGACAGAAGAGCCGCTTCCCAAGTTCGCCGAATGACGCGCACCGCGCGGAGGATCTCCATTCCATGATCGCTTTGTCCCTTGCCGAGATCGCTGCCGCCGTCGGCGGAGAGCTGCGCCTGCACGGCGCCGACACTCCCGAGACGACGGTCGACGGGGTCGTCGACACCGACTCGCGGAACATCCGCGAGGGCGGCGTCTTCGTCGCCAAGCCCGGCGAGGCGACCGACGGGCACCTCTTCGTCGGGAAGGCGCTCGAGCAGGGCGCGGCACTCGCCCTCGTCGAGCGCGTCGTCGACGAGCCGATCACGCAGATCGTCGTGCCCGATGTCGTGGTCGCGATCGGCGAGCTCGCTCGCGAGGTCGTCGCCCGCGTGCGCGCCGCCGGCCGCCTCCAGGTCGTCGGGATCACCGGCTCGAACGGCAAGACGACGACCAAGAACATGCTCGCGACGATCCTGCGCGCAGAGGGCGAGACGGTCGCGCCCGTCGGCTCGTTCAACAACGCGGTCGGAGCCCCGCTCACCATGCTCCGCGTCACGCATGACACCCGCTTCCTCGTGTGCGAGTTCGGCGCCGACGCCTCGGGGCAGATCGCGCGCCTCGCGGGGCTCGTGACGCCCGACGTGGGCGTCGTGCTCATGGTCGGGATGGCCCACGCGGGCGGATTCGGCGGAATCGAGGCGACGGTGAAGGCCAAGTCGGAGCTCGTCTCGGCCATCCGCGACGGCGGCACGGCCGTCCTGAACATCGACGACGCGCGTGTGGCGAGCATGGCCGGCATCGCGCGCGAGCGGGGCCTCGGCCTCCTCTGGTTCGGCGAGGGCGAGGGCGCCGACGTCCGCGCCTCCGACCTCCGTGTCACGGCGTCGGGCACGGATGCCGTGATCTCGGCGGGGGAGACCGCGCTTCCGCTCCACCTGCAGGTGCTCGGCAGCCACCATGTCAAGAACGCCCTCGCCGCCGCGACCGCGGCGACCGCGCTCGGGGTCTCGCTCGACGACGCGATCGCGCGCCTCGAGACCGTCGAGCTCGCCGAGCGCTGGCGCATGCAGGTCATGGGATCCGAGCGCGTGCGCATCATCAACGACGCCTACAACGCGAGTCCCGACTCGATGCAGGCCGCGCTGCGCACGCTCGCGCAGATCACGGGACCGGACGAGCGGATGGTCGCGGTGCTCGGCGCGATGAGCGAGCTGGGCGAGTACGCCGTCGAGGAGCACAGCAAGATCGGCCTCCTCGCCGTGCGCCTGCGCATCCCGCGCATCGTCGTCGTCGGCCAGGAGGCCCGGCCGCTCTATCTCGCGGCCGTGGCCGAGGGGTCGTGGAACGACGAGGCGGTCTTCTTCGAGGACGCCGAGGCGGCGTTCGCGTACCTCCAGGGAGAGCTGCGCGACGGCGATCGGGTGCTCGTGAAGTCGTCCAACTCGGCGGGACTCAGGTTCCTCGGCGATCGTCTGGGAGAATCGTTCTCGTGAGATCACTTCTGACGGCCGCGGCGATCTCACTGGCGTTCACGCTCTTCCTCACGCCCCTCTTCCTCCGCGCGTTCCGCCGCTGGGGCTGGGGACAGGTCATCCGCACCGACGGCGAGAACTTCAACGCGCCCAAGCACGAGCTGAAGCGCGGCACGCCCACGATGGGCGGCGTCGTCTTCATCGTCGGCACGATCGTCGGCTATCTCATCGGCGCGTACACGGGCTACAACCCGCCCACCGTCTCCGGCTGGCTCGTGCTCTGGATGATGGTCGGCTTCGGCGCCGTCGGGTTCATCGACGACTTCCTCAAGGTGCGCATGCAGCACTACGCGGGGCTGTCGGGCTGGAAGAAGATCGTCGGCCAGGTGCTCGTCGTCATCCCGTTCGGCATCGTGTCGCTGAACTTCGCCGACACCTACAACCTCACGCCCGGCAGCGCCTACGTGTCGTTCTTCCGCGACATCTCGGTGCTCTCCTTCATGGCGCTCGGCCCCGTGCTCGGATGGATGCTGTACCTCGCCTGGCTCGCGCTGCTCGGCGTGGGCTTCTCGAACAGCGTCAACCTGACCGACGGCCTCGACGGCCTCGCGGCGGGGGCGGGAATCTTCGTCGTCGGGTCGTACAGCCTCATCGCGTTCTGGCAGTTCAATCAGTCGTGCTCGACGACGCAGCTGGCCGACGAGTACCTGCAGGCCTGCTACCAGGCGCGCGATCCGCTCGACCTCGCCATCGTCTCGGCCGCCTTCGTGGGATCGCTCGTCGGATTCCTCTGGTGGAATGCGCCCAAGGCGAAGGTCTTCATGGGCGACGTCGGGTCGATGGCGATCGGCGGCGTCGTCGCGGCGCTCGCCATCCTCACCCGCACGGAGCTGCTGGGCGTGCTCATCGCCGGCCTCTTCGTTCTGTCGTCGGGCTCGGTCATCCTGCAGCGCCTGTACTTCAAGGCCACCAAGGGCAAACGCCTCTTCCTCATGAGCCCGCTCCACCACCACTTCGAGCTGCGCGGATGGCCCGAGGTGACGATCGTGGTGCGGTTCTGGATCATCGCCGGCATGCTCGCCGTGAGCGGCGTCGGCCTCTTCTACGTCGAATGGCTCTCGAAGGTATGACGAACGAGCAGGACGCTCCGACCACCCGACTCGACGCTCTGACGAGCTGGCACGCGGACTGGAAGGGGCTGCGCGTCGCGGTGCTCGGCCTCTCGGTGACCGGCTTCTCCGTCGCCGACACCCTGGCCGAGCTGGGTGCCGAGGTGCTCGTCGTCACGGAGAGCGCGGCGGAGGAGTACGCGCGCCTGCTGCCGGTGATCGGCGCGCGCCTGTGGGAGGGGCCGCTCGACGTCGTCCCCGATGAGCTCGTCTCGTTCGCTCCCGAGGTCGTCGTCGCCTCACCCGGCTTCCCGCCGTCGCACCCCGTCATCCGGTGGGCCGACGAGGCGGGCGTCCCGCTCTGGGGCGACATCGAGCTCGCATGGCGCGTGCGAGACAAGGTCGTGCGCCCCGACGGCAGCCCCGCAGCCTGGGTGCTCATCACGGGCACGAACGGCAAGACGACGACCACGCGACTCGCGGCCACGATGCTGGTCGAGGGCGGCCTGCGCGCCGCGCCCTGCGGCAACATCGGGGTGCCGGTGCTCGACGCCGTGCGCGACCCCGCGGGATTCGACGTGCTCGTCGTCGAGCTCTCGAGCCACCAGCTCTGGTACCTCGGCCGCAGCGCGGAGGCGGGCGCTCCCGTCCCGCACGCGTCGGTGTGCCTGAACCTCGCCGACGATCACCTCGAGTGGCACGGGTCGTTCGAGGCGTACCGCGACGCGAAGGCGGTCGTGTACCGCAATACGCGCGTCGCGTGCGTCTACAACAAGTCGGACGCGGCGACGCAGCGGATGGTCGAGGACGCGGATGTCGTGGAGGGGGCGCGCGCGATCGGCTTCGATCTCGGCGTCCCTGGCCCGAGCGACTTCGGCGTCGTGGACGGCATCCTCGTCGACCGCGCGTTCCTCGACGACCGGCGGACGTCGGCGCTCGAGCTCACGACCGTGGCCGACCTCGCGGAGGCCGGGCTCGCCGCGCCGCACGTCGTGGCGAACATCCTCGCCGCGTCGGCTCTCGCGCGCTCCCTGGATGTGCCGCCTGCGGCCATTCGCTCGTCGCTCGCGTCGTTCCGCCTCGACCCGCACCGGATCGAGGTCGTCGGCGTCGCCGACGGCGTGACGTGGGTGGACGACTCGAAGGCGACCAACCCGCACGCCGCTGCCTCGTCGCTCGCGGCGTACCCGGGAGCCGTGTGGGTCGTCGGCGGGCTCCTCAAGGGCGTCGACATCTCCGATCTCGTCGCCCAGCACGGCGCCCGCGTGCGCGCCGCGATCGTCATCGGCGTCGACCGCTCGGCGGTGCGCGACGCGTTCGAGCGACACGCGCCGGCGGTACCGCTCTTGGAGGTCGACGACGCGGACACTGAAGACGTCATGGCGCGGGTCGTGGAGCTCGCCGCAGGGGTCGCCGTCGCAGGCGACACGGTGCTCCTGGCACCGGCGGCGGCGTCGTTCGACCAGTTCCGCAGCTATGGCGACCGCG
This sequence comes from Microbacterium barkeri, assembly GCF_027921765.1. Lineage (GTDB taxonomy): Bacteria > Actinomycetota > Actinomycetes > Actinomycetales > Microbacteriaceae > Microbacterium > Microbacterium barkeri. The sequence goes on along the minus strand of NZ_BSEJ01000007.1, from coordinate 41,681 downwards.
GGGAGCGCTTCGCCGCCGCGGTGAGGGAGCGTCTGGGGAAGGGGACCGAGGATGGCCCGCACGACGACGATCCCGAAGGCCGCTGAGTCCGAGCGCCGCGCGCTCTCGGCACGGGTCTCGCTCGGCGCGGCCTTCAAGCCGGTTCCGCTCGAGTTCCTCCTCATCGCCTCCGCGGCGCTGCTGCTGACGATCTTCGGCATCCTCATGGTGTTCTCGGCCACGACCGTGACGTCGATGCAGGCGCAGAACAACCCGTACAACGACGGGGCGAAGCACGCGGTCTTCGCGGCGGTCGGCGTCCCGCTCATGTTCATCGTGAGCCGGTTCTCCATGGCATGGCTCAAGCGGCTGGCCTGGCCCGCGCTCATCGGGGCGATCCTCCTGCAGCTGCTCGTGTTCACGCCGCTCGGCATGGAGAACGGCGGAAACCGCAACTGGCTCAACTTCGGCTTCATGTCGGTTCAGCCGTCGGAGTTCATCAAGCTCGGCCTCGCGATCTGGTGCGCCTTCATGCTCGACCGGAAGAAGGCGGTCCTCGGGAAGTGGAAGCACGTCCTCATCCCGCTCGGCCCGGTCGCGGTGCTCGCGATGGGAACGGTCATGGCGGGCAAGGACCTCGGCACGGTCATGGTCATCGCGCTCGTCGTGCTCGGCGCGCTGTTCTTCTCGGGTGTGAAGCTCCGCTTCTTCATCGCCCCCGTGCTCGCCGCCGTGGCCGCGGTGGCGGCGTTCGCGATCGCGAGCCCCAACCGCATGCTGCGCATCATGAGCGTGCTCGACCAGAGCTGCCTCGACCGCTACCTCAACGAGTGCTATCAGCCGCTGCACGGCATCTGGGGACTCGCGAGCGGCGGCTTCCTCGGGCTCGGCCTCGGCAACTCCAAGGAGAAGTACGACTGGCTCCCCGCGGCCGCGGACGACTACATCTTCGCGATCGTCGGCGAGGAGCTCGGACTCCTCGGCTGCATCGCCGTTCTCGCGCTGTTCCTGGTGTTCGCGCTGGGCGCGTTCCGCATCGTGAGCCGCGCCGATGACCTGTTCGTGCGCGTCGTGGCGGGCGCACTCGGCGTCTGGATCATCGGCCAGGCGCTCATCAACATCGGCGTCGTGCTGAGGGTCTTCCCCGCGCTGGGCGTCCCATTGCCGTTCCTGTCATCGGGAGGCTCCTCGCTCATCGCGGTGCTCCTCGCGTCGGGTGTGCTCCTCGCGTGCGCGCGCACCCTGCCCGACCGGCCGGCGCGCCGCGCCTGACCCGCGCCATCCGGCCGGCGCCGTGCCTGACCCGCGCCATCCGGCCGGCGCCGTGCCACCCGCCCGCCATCCGGGTTCGGGTTCCGTGAACGTTCGGGACATGCCCGTCCGTGCGGTCGTGCCCGGGCGCGCGCTGCGCACATGGGAGGATCGAGGGGTGACGACGTACCTCCTCGCCGGCGGCGGGACCGCCGGCCATGTGAACCCGCTTCTCGCTGTCGCCGACGGGCTCCGCGCCCGCAGCGCGTCCGACGAGGTCCTCGTCCTCGGCACGCGCGAGGGGCTCGAGTCGCGTCTCGTGCCGGAGCGCGGCTATGAGCTGCTCGTCGTCGACAAGGTGCCCTTCCCGCGTCGGCCGAACGGGTACGCGCTCCGCTTCCCGGCGAAGTGGCGGAAGGCCGTCGCGGACGTGCGCCGTCACATCCGCGAGCGCGGTGTCGACGTCGTCCTCGGCGTCGGGGGCTATGCGGCAGCGCCCGCGTACGTCGCCGCCCGGAAGGAGGGCGTGCCCTACGTCGTCCACGAGGCCAACGCCCGTCCGGGTCTCGCGAACGTCCTCGGAGCCCGCGGCGCCGCGCACGTCGGCGTCGCATTCGAGGGCACGCCGCTCAAGCGCGGCGAGGTCGTGGGCATGCCGCTGCGCCCCGAGATCGTGAACCTCGACCGGGCTGCCGCGCGCGAGGAGGCCGCAGCGCACTTCGGCCTCGACCCCGACCGGCCCACCCTGCTCGTCTTCGGCGGGTCGCTCGGCGCGCGCCGCCTCAACGAGGCGATCGGCGCGTCGTGGCAGGAGATCCTCGACACCGGATGGCAGCTGCTGCACGTCACGGGGGAGAAGTCCGACCTGGTCGACCCCGGCGTCGCCGGATACGCGGTCCGCCGCTACGTGGACCGGATGGACCTCGCGTTCGCCCTCGCCGACCTCATCGTGTCTCGCTCCGGCGCCTCCACGGTGAGCGAGGTCAGCGCGCTCGGCATCCCCGCGATCTACGTGCCGTATGCCGTGGGCAACGGCGAGCAGCGCCTCAACGCGGCATCCGCGGTCGACGCGGGCGCCGCCATCCTCATCGACGACGCCGATTTCACTCCCGAGAAGGTGCGCACCGACATCCTGCCGTTCCTGCAGCGCTCGGACCTCCTCGAGCGGATGGCCGCGGCGGCCGACGGGGCCGGCACGCGTCGCGGGACCGAGAACGTCATCGAGCACCTCGACCGGGCCCTCGCGGAGCGGCCCCGGGCATGACAGCGCGCCGTGAGCCCGATGCCAGGCGCGCGGCTTAGACTCGACGGGCCATGATCAAGCCCGACCTCTCCGTCCCCATCCCCGAGCGCATCGGCGCCGTGCACTTCATCGGCATCGGCGGCTCGGGCATCTCGGGCCTCGCCCGCATGTTCCTCGCCGCCGGCATCCCCGTCTCGGGCTCCGATCGGTCGGAGAGCCAGAACACGCGCGATCTCGCCGAGCTCGGCGCCACGGTGCACATCGGCCACGACGCCGCGAACCTCGGCGACGTCGACACCGTGGTCTACACGGGCGCGATCTGGCCCGAGAACCCCGAGTTCCTCGCGGCGAAGGAGCGCGGCCTCGCCGTCATCCACCGCTCGCAGGCTCTCCACTACCTCATCGGCGGGCGTCGCCTCGTGTCCGTCGCGGGCGCGCACGGCAAGACGACCTCGACGGGCATGATCGTGACCGCCCTGCGCGCGCTCGACGCCGACCCGAGCTACGTCAACGGCGGCGTCATCCAGCAGGTCGGCGCGTCGAGCGGCGTCGGCTCCGATGACCTCTTCGTGATCGAGGCCGACGAGTCGGACGGGACGTTCCTCCTCTACGACACCTCGGTCGCGCTCATCACCAACGTCGACGCCGACCACCTCGACCACTACGGCTCGCACGAGGCCTTCGACGACGCGTTCGTGCGCTTCGCCGACGAGGCGCGCGAGGCCGTCGTCATCTCGTCCGACGACCCCGGCGCCCAGCGCGTCGCCGCGCGACTGCGTCACGAGAACGTCGTGACGTTCGGCGAGGCCGAGTCGGCCGGCGTGCGCGTCGTCGACATCGAGACCGACGGGCCCGTCGGCTTCACGCTCGTCCACGGCGAGGAGCGCGTCTCGGGCCGCCTCGGCGTGCCCGGCCGCCACAACGCGATCAACGCGGCCGGAGCCGTCGCGGTCCTCCTCACGCTCGGATACGACCTCGAACCCGCGGTCCGCGCGGTCGAGACGTTCGGCGGCACCGTGCGCCGATTCGAGCTGCACGGCGTCGAGCGCGGGGTGAGCGTGTACGACGACTACGCGCATCACCCGACCGAGGTCGCCGCCGCGCTGTCGGCCGCGCGCACCGTGGTGGGCGAGGGGCGGATCATCGCGCTCCACCAGCCGCACACCTACTCGCGCACGAAGCTCATGGCGGGCGAGTTCGCCAGAGTCCTCGAGGAGCTCGCCGATCACACCGTCGTGCTCGACGTGTACGGCGCCCGCGAAGATCCGATCCCCGGCGTCACGGGCGAGCTCGTGAGCGGCGCGTTCGACGACCCGTCGCGCGTGCACTTCGTCGCGGACTGGCAGCAGGCGGCCGACTACACGGCGTCCGTGGCCCGCGAGGGCGACTACGTCATCACCCTCGGCTGCGGTGACGTGTACCGGATCATCCCGCAGGTGCTCGACTCCCTCGCGAGCTCGGACGCCCGCGCAGCAGGCTAGGCGCCATGCGGCGACCGGGACCCCTCCCACCCTCCTCCGGCACGGAGGAGGACGCGTCGGCTCACGACGAGGAGCGCCGGCTCGCCGAACGGCGTTCGGCGATGCAGCGGCTCGGCATCGGCGAGCCCGTCTCCGAGAACCGCGCTTCGAGCGCACCTGCCGGCGATCACGTCGACACGGCCCCGATCGTGCAGATCCGCTCGGGCGGTTCAGCCGAGCCGGGTGACGGCGGTCGTGCGGAGGAGCGGTCTCGGCCGGGCGCACGCGGCGCCGACGACGAGGCGAAGGGCCGGGTGTCGGGCCGCGCGGACGACGACCGGGTCGGATGGCGCGGCGTCTGGCGCGCTGCGCGCGCACGCCGGAAGGCCCTCCGCGCGGAGGTGCGCCGGTTCACGGTGCGCGCGCGGCGGCGCCGTCTCGCGTGGCTGATCGGGATCGGCTCGGTGCTGCTCCTCGTCGTCGGGAGCGTCGGAGCGGCGTACAGCCCGCTCTTCGCGGTCGAGGAGATCTCGATCGAGGGTGCCGAGCAGCTCGATGCCGCGGCGGTCGAGTCCGCGCTGGCCGACCAGCTCGGCAAGCCGCTGCCCCTCGTCGACGCGAGCGCGGTGAAGGCCGCGCTCGTGGCGTTCCCGCTCATCGAGACCTACACCCTCGAGGCGCACCCGCCGCACGATCTCGTCATCCGCGTCGTCGAGCGCACGCCGGTCGGCGTGGTCGAGTCGGAGGCCGGCTTCACGACGGTCGACGCCGCGGGCGTCGTGCTCGCCACGGCGGGGGAGCGACCGGCCGGGCTGCCCCTCATCCAGGTGGAGGGCGGGACAGGCGCCGACGCGTTCCGCGCAGTCGGCCAGGTGCTCCGCTCCCTGCCGGAGGACCTCCGCGCGCGCGTCACGGGCGCGGGAGCGACGTCGCCCGAGGACGTGACTCTCACGCTCGGCGACGGCGGCCCGCAGGTCATCTGGGGGAGCGTCGACGACACGTCCGAGAAGGTCTCGACACTCCAGGGAGCGCTCAAGGGCGCCCTGGCCGAGGGGGCGACCGTCTACGACGTCTCCGCACCCGGGACCATCATCGTGCGCTGACAACCTTGGACCGTGTCTCACGACGGGCGGTTTTGGGCGTCGAGATCCGTGCCGAAGTGAGACATGCGAGCAGGGGGCGGGGCATTCCGGGAATTTCTCCCGACACGCCCGCATCCATTGCGCGCGTGGCGCCCGCGCCGCACGTAGCGTCGAGCACGAAAGAAATACATACCGGGCAATACTTTAACCCTCTACTTGAACGTGAAGGTTGAGGCCCGGTGAAGCCTGGGGTCGATACGGAGGCCGGCATGAGCCAGAACCAGAACTACCTCGCCGTGATCAAGGTCGTCGGCGTCGGCGGCGGTGGCGTCAACGCGGTGAACCGCATGATCGAACTCGGGCTTCGCGGCGTCGAGTTCATCGCGGTCAACACGGATGCGCAGGCGCTGCTCATGAGCGACGCCGACGTCAAGCTCGACGTCGGCCGCGAGCTGACGCGAGGGCTCGGCGCGGGCGCCGACCCCGAGGTCGGGCGCCGCGCGGCGGAGGACCACGCGGAGGAGATCGAGCAGGCGCTCGCGGGCGCCGACATGGTGTTCGTCACGGCAGGCGAGGGCGGCGGCACCGGCACGGGCGGCGCGCCCGTCGTCGCGCGCATCGCGAAGTCGATCGGCGCGCTCACGATCGGCGTCGTCACGAAGCCCTTCTCCTTCGAGGGCCGTCGCCGGCAGAACCAGGCGGAGCTCGGCGTCGCGACCCTGAAGGAAGAGGTCGACACGCTCATCGTCGTGCCGAACGACCGTCTCCTCGAGATCAGCGACCGCGGCATCTCCATGGTCGAGGCGTTCGCGACGGCCGACCAGGTGCTCCTCGCGGGTGTTCAGGGCATCACCGACCTCATCACGACGCCGGGTCTCATCAACCTCGACTTCGCCGACGTCAAGTCGGTCATGCAGGGGGCCGGTTCCGCCCTCATGGGCATCGGCTCCGCGCGCGGAGCCGACCGGGCGATCAAGGCGGCGGAGCTCGCCGTCGAATCGCCCCTGCTCGAGGCGTCGATCGAGGGTGCGCACGGCGTGCTGCTGTCGATCCAGGGCGGGTCGAACCTCGGCATCTTCGAGATCAACGACGCCGCGCAGCTCGTCAAGGAGGCCGCGCACCCCGAGGCCAACATCATCTTCGGAACGGTCATCGACGACACCCTCGGCGACGAGGTGCGCGTCACGGTCATCGCGGCCGGGTTCGACAGCGGCGAGCCGCAGCCGCGCGTCGAGGTCCCCGCGTTCGGCGGGCGCGTCGAGCCGCAGAAGCCCGCGTCGCTCCCGACCGTCGTGAAGACCGAGGAGAAGCCCGCGGCCGAGACGTCGCGTGCCGAGCGCGAGCCCGTCAGCGTCGGCGCGACGAACCCGGTCCTGCCCGACTCGAGCGGGTTCGACTCGGCGTTCGGCGACGACGACCTCGACATCCCCGACTTCCTGAAGTAGGCCGTGTCGGGCCTCGCCGAGCGTCTGGCGGCCGTCGACGCTCAGATCGCTGATGCCGCACGCGCGGCGGGGCGCGACGCCGGGGAGATCACCCGGATCGTCGTGACGAAGTTCCATCCCGCCGCGCTCGTGCGCGAGCTGCACGGGCTCGGGGTCGTCGACGTCGGCGAGAACCGCCAGCAGGAGCTCGTCGCGAAGGCGGAGGAGCTCGCGCCCCTCGGCCTGCGCTGGCACTTCATCGGCCAGCTGCAGACGAAGAAGGCGCGAGCGGTTCGCCGGGTCGCCTCGGCCGTGCACTCGGTCGACCGTGATCGGCTCGTCGACGCGCTCGAGGCTGCGGCCGAGCCGGGGGAGAGCCCGCTCGACGTGCTCGTGCAGATCAACCTCACCGACGACCCCGCCCGCGGGGGCGTCGCGCCGGATGGCATCGAGGCGCTCGCCGAGCGGATCGCCGCGGCGCCGTCGCTCGCCCTCAGGGGCGTCATGGCCGTCGCGCCGCTCGGAGAGGCCCCTGCTGCCGCGTTCGAGCGACTCGCGGGCTACGCCGCGCGCGTGCGCTCGGTGGAGCCGCACGCGACCTGGATCTCCGCCGGCATGTCGGCGGATCTCGTCGAGGCGATCGCCTGCGGCGCGACACACCTGCGGATCGGATCCGCAATCACGGGCCCGCGCGACGCGCGGGGTTAGCCTCGGACAAGACGCGAACACAACGGAGGACGCCATGGCGAACCCGCTCAAGAAGACGATGGTCTACCTCGGCCTCGCCGACGAGGAAGAGTACGAGGAAGAGGCCGCGGCGCAGTCCCGCACGCCGCGCGAAGAGCGCATCGTGCGCGAAGAGCGTCCGCACCGAGAGGAGAAGCTCATCGAAGAGGCAGCTCCCGCGCCCGTCACGCCGCTGCGTCGCCCCGCCGTGGTGCGCCAGCCCGCGTCCGGCGCGGTCAACGAGATCGTCACGGTCCACCCCAAGCAGTACCGCGACGCTCAGACGATCGCCGAGCACTTCCGCGACGGCATCCCCGTGATCATCAACCTCTCGCAGATGAGCGACGCCGACGCGCGCCGCCTCATCGACTTCGCGAGCGGTCTCTCGCTCGGCCTGTACGGCCGCATCGAGCGCGTCACGAGCAAGGTCTTCCTGCTGTCGCCGGAGAACATCGCCGTCTCGGGCGACGGGGCGATCGCGCACGCCGACATCGAGTCGGCGCCGTTCGCGCAGTCGTGACGGCCCCGCACAGCCGAATCGGGCAGAATCGTACGCTGTGAGCGCACTCGGACTCATCGCGTCGATCCTGAACTTCGCACTGCTGCTGTACATCTTCGTGCTCTTCGGGCGCCTCATCCTGGAGTACATCCCGATGTTCAACCGCGAGTGGCGTCCCAAGGGAGCGGTGCTCGTGCTCGCGGAGATCGCGTACACGCTCACCGACCCTCCGATCAAGATGTTCCGGCGAGTCATCCCCCCGCTTCGCGTCGGCGGGATCGCGATCGACTTCGCGTTCGCGCTCACGATGCTGCTCTGCTTCATCCTGCTGTCGGTGACGCGGACCCTCACCTATCTCTGACCCCTCCCCGGGTCGCGGCTCGGCAACGCCCATGAGCGGCGGTTATGCTGTCAGACACGGACACGTGCCAGGTTCGTTCCCGGCCGCCGACCGAGTACTCATCGAAAGAGGAGCCAAAACCATGGCATTGACCCCGGATGACGTCGTCACCAAGCAGTTCCAGCACGTCCGGTTCAAGGAGGGCTTCGACCCGGACGAGGTCGACGACTTCCTGGATGAGATCGTCGTCGAGTGGCGCAAGACCATCGAGGAGAACGAGCAGCTGAAGGCGAAGCTCGCTCAGTACGAGTCGGGCGAGGCCGCTCCGGCGCCTGCCGCCGCTGAGGCTCCCGCCGAGGTCGCTCCGGCTCCTGTCGCCGAGGCACCCGCCGCGCCGGCCCCCGCGCAGGAGGCTCCGGCCGCTGCTCCCGCCGTGTCGTCGACCGCCACGAGCGCCGCGAGCATCATCGAGCGCGCGCAGCGCCTGCACGACGAGCACGTCGCCGAGGGCCAGGCCACGGCCGAGCAGATCGTCAGCGAGGCGAACACCAAGGCGAGCCAGATCGTCTCGGAGGCCGAGGCCAAGCAGCGCGAGATCCACGCGAAGCTCGAGAGCGAGCGCAAGACGCTCGAGGGCCGCATCACGGAGCTCCGCCAGTTCGAGCGCGACTACCGTCAGCAGCTGCGCACGTACTTCGAGACCAAGCTCAAGGACCTCGACTCGTCGGCCACGCCCGCGAGCTCGACCCCGGTCTCGGCAATCGGTCTGTAAAGCCCGTCTTGTCGGGCCGACCCCCTCTGCGTGCGGCGGCGGCCGGTACGACGATCGCGATCCTCGCGATCGTCGTGCTGGCCGCCGACCAGTTCAGCAAGCAGCTCGCCATCCAGAGCCTCGACCCCGGGCGCACGGTTCCCGTCGTCGGCGACGCTCTGCAGTGGCACCTCGTCTACAACCCGGGTGCGGCGTTCTCCCTCGGTGAGGGCGTGACCTGGGTCTTCACCCTCGCCATGGCGCTCGTCGCGTCGGCGATCGTCTGGCTCGCGATCACGCGCATCCGCTCGCGGCTCTGGGCGGTCGTGCTCGGCCTGCTGCTCGGCGGCGTGCTCGGCAACCTCGTCGACCGGGTGTTCCGGGAGCCCGGGTTCGCCGTGGGCCACGTGGTCGACTTCATCCTGACGCCGTGGATGTGGTTCTGGACCACTCCCGCGATCTACAACGTCGCCGACATCTTCATCGTGTCGATGATGATCTCGGTCGCGCTGCTCACTCTCGTCGGCATCCGCTTCGACGGCTCGCGCGAGAAGGACCGCGCCGTCGCCGAGGGCGCGCATCCGGATGACGAGGGCGCCGACGCAGGACGGCACGCGTGAGCCAGTCCCGGCGGCTGCCGATCCCCGACGGGCTCGAGGGGACGCGCGTGGACGCGGCTCTCGCGAAGATGCTCGGCTTCTCGCGGACCTTCGCCGCCGAGGTCGCCGAGTCCGGCGGCGTGCAGGTCGACGGCGTCACGGTCGGCAAGTCCGACCGCGTCTCGGCCGGCTCCTGGATCGACGTCGAGTGGCAGCCGAAGGAGGAGCCGCGGGTCGTGCCGGTCGAGGTGCCCGAGCTGGGCATCGTCCACCAGGACGACGACATCGTCGTCGTCGACAAGCCATCGGGAGTGGCGGCGCATCCCTCCCTCGGCTGGGAGGGGCCGACCGTGCTGGGCGCCCTTCTGGCCGCGGGCGTGCGCGTCGCGACGACGGGCGCCGCGGAGCGCCAGGGCATCGTGCATCGCCTCGACGTCGGCACGAGCGGGCTCATGGTCGTGGCGAAGACCGAGCGCGCCTACACGCTGCTCAAGCGCGCGTTCAAGGAGCGCACGGTCGACAAGATCTACCACGCGGTCGTGCAGGGCCACCCCGACCCGCTGACCGGGACGATCGACGCGCCGATCGGCCGCCATCCGAGCCATTCGTGGAAGTTCGCCGTCACTCCGGACGGCAAGGACTCCATCACGCACTACGAGACCATCGAGGCGTTCCCCGGCGCCTCGCTTCTCGAGATCCACCTCGAGACGGGCCGCACGCACCAGATCCGCGTGCACATGGCGGCGCACCGCCATCCCTGCGTCGGCGACCCCCTCTACGGCGCGGACCCGACGCTCTCGGCGCGGCTCGGTCTCACGCGCCAGTGGCTGCACGCGCATAAGCTCGCGTTCGCGCATCCCGGATCGGGGGAGTGGGTGCAGTTCACCTCGGAGTACCCCGCGGATCTCGCCCACGCGCTCGCGGTCCTCCGCGGCGAGTAGCGCCGTCGCCCGCCCTCGGGCGGCGCGGGCGGCGCGCGCCCGACACGCCCCCGGCTCCGTGTCGGACGCCGAACGTAGACTCGAGGCATGGCGTCTGATTCCTTCGTCCACCTCCACGTGCACAGCGAGTACTCGATGCTCGACGGGGCGGCGAAGCTCTCGGCGATGACGCAGGCGGCGGCCGACTACGGCATGCCGGCGATCGCGGTCACCGACCACGGCAACACGTTCGCGGCGTTCGAGTTCTACAAGGCCGCCAAGGCCTCGGGCGTGAAGCCGATCATCGGACTCGAGGCCTACGTCACGCCCGGAACGCACCGCAGCGACAAGTCGCGCGTGCAGTGGGGCTCGCCCGATCAGAAGAGCGACGACGTGTCGGGCTCCGGCGCGTACACGCACATGACGCTGTTCAGCGAGACGACGCAGGGCATGCACAACCTGTTCCGCCTCAGCTCGCTGTCGAGCATCGAGGGCTACTACTTCAAGCCCCGCATGGACCGCGAGCTGCTGCAGACGTACGGCAAGGGCCTCATCGCCACGACCGGATGTCCGTCGGGCGAGATCCAGACGCGCCTGCGCCTCGGGCAGTACGACGCCGCGCGCGCGGCCGCCGCCGAGTTCCAGGACATCTTCGGCAAGGAGAACTACTTCGCCGAGATCATGGATCACGGCCTCTCCATCGAGCGCCGGATCATGAGCGACCTCCTGCGCCTCGCGAAGGACCTCGGCATCCCGCTCGTCGCGACGAACGACTCGCACTACACGCACCAGCACGAGGCCGATGCGCACGCGGCGCTCCTCTGCGTGCAGTCCGGCTCGACGCTCGACGACCCCAACCGCTTCAAGTTCGACGGCGACGGCTACTACGTCAAGACCGCGCAGGAGATGCGCCAGCTCTTCCGCGACCATCCGGAGGCGTGCGACAACACGCTGCTCATCGCCGAGCGCTGCAACGTCGAGTTCAACACGTCGGCGAACTACATGCCGCGCTTCCCGGTGCCCGAGGGCGAGACCGAGGAGAGCTGGTTCGTGAAGGAGGTCGAGAAGGGCCTCCACTACCGGTACCCGAACGGCGTCCCGGAGGCGTCGCGCAAGCAGGCCGAGTACGAGATCGGCATCATCACCCAGATGGGGTTCCCCGGCTACTTCCTCGTCGTCGCCGACTTCATCAACTGGGCGAAGGACAACGGCATCCGCGTCGGTCCGGGCCGCGGCTCGGGCGCCGGCTCGATGGCCGCCTACGCGATGCGCATCACCGACCTCGACCCGCTCGAGCACGGACTCATCTTCGAGCGCTTCCTCAACCCCGACCGCGTCTCGATGCCCGACTTCGACGTCGACTTCGACGACCGCCGCCGTGGCGAGGTGATCGACTACGTCACCGAGAAGTACGGCTCCGAGCGCGTCGCGCAGATCGTCACGTACGGCACGATCAAGTCCAAGCAGGCGCTGAAGGACGCCGGCCGCGTGCTCGGCTTCCCGTTCAGCATGGGCGAGAAGCTCACGAAGGCCATGCCTCCGGCCGTGATGGGCAAGGACATGCCGCTCGACGGGATGTTCAACCCCGAGCACCCGCGCTACAAGGAGGCCAGCGAGTTCCGGACGGTCATCGAGACCGATCCCGAGGCGCGCACGGTCTTCGACCGCGCGGTCGGCCTCGAGGGCCTGAAGCGCCAGTGGGGCGTGCACGCGGCCGGTGTCATCATGTCGAGCGAGCCGCTCATCGACATCATCCCGATCATGCGCCGCGAGCAGGACGGGCAGATCGTCACGCAGTTCGACTACCCGGCGTGCGAGTCGCTGGGCCTCATCAAGATGGACTTCCTGGGGCTGCGGAACCTCACGATCCTCTCGGACGCGCTCGACAACATCCGCACCAACCGCGGCGAGGAGGTCGACCTCGAGCACCTGCCGCTCGACGACCGCGGTGCCTACGACCTGCTCTCCCGCGGCGACACGCTCGGCGTCTTCCAGCTCGACGGCGGCCCCATGCGCTCGCTTCTGCGGCTCATGAAGCCCGACAACTTCGAGGACATCTCGGCCGTCATCGCCCTGTACCGTCCGGGCCCCATGGGCGCGAACTCGCACACGAACTACGCGCTCCGCAAGAACGGGCAGCAGGAGATCACGCCGATCCACCCCGAGCTCGAGGAGCCGCTGCGCGAGATCCTCGACACGACCTACGGCCTCATCATCTACCAGGAGCAGGTGATGGCCATCGCCCAGAAGGTCGCGGGCTTCAGCCTCGGCCAGGCCGACATCCTCCGGCGCGCGATGGGCAAGAAGAAGAAATCCGAGCTCGACAAGCAGTACGAGGGCTTCTCGAACGGCATGAAGGAGCGCGGGTTCGGCGAGGGCGCGATCAAGGCCCTCTGGGACATCCTGCTGCCCTTCTCGGACTACGCGTTCAACAAGGCGCACTCGGCCGCGTACGGCGTCGTCTCGTACTGGACCGCGTACCTCAAGGCGCACTATCCCGCCGAGTACATGGCGGCGGTGCTCACGAGCGTCGGCGACTCGCGCGACAAGCTCGCGATGTACCTGAACGAGTGCCGTCGGATGGGCATCCACGTGCTGCCGCCGGATGTCTCCGAGTCGATCGGCTTCTTCGCGGCCGTCGGCGACGACATCCGCTTCGGCCTCGGCGCGATCCGCAACGTCGGGTCGAACGTCGTGGACGGCATCATCGCCGCGCGCGAGGAGGGCCCCTACACCGACTTCCACGACTTCCTCCGCCGGGTGCCGATGCACGTCGCGAACAAGCGCACGGTCGAGTCGCTCATCAAGGCGGGCGCCTTCGACACGATGGGCTCGACGAGGCGCGCGCTGCTCGAGATCCACGAGCAGGCGGTCGAGTCCGCGGTCACCGACAAGCGCAATGCGGCGGGCGGCGCGATCGGATTCGACTTCGACAGCCTGTGGGATGAGCCAGAGGCCGTGCAGAAGGTGCCGGACCGCCCCGAGTGGACGAAGAAGGACAAGCTCGCCTTCGAGCGCGAGATGCTCGGGCTCTACGTGTCCGACCATCCGCTCGCGGGCCTCGAGGTGCCGCTCGCGAAGCACCGGTCGATCACGATCAGCGACCTGCTCGCCTCCGAGGACCTGCAGGATGGCGACCAGGTGACCGTCGCGGGGCTCGTCACGAGCGCGCAGCACCGCGTCGCGAAGTCGAGCGGAAACCCCTACGGCATGATCACCGTCGAGGACTTCGACGGCGAGGTCACGGTCATGTTCATGGGCAAGACGTACACGGAGTTCCAGCCGATCCTGCAGCAGGACTCGGTGCTGGCCGTGCGCGGCCGCGTGTCGCGACGCGACGACGGGCTGAACATCCACGCGCAGATGGCCTTCGTGCCCGACGTGGGCGCGCTCGAGGTGTCGGGGCCGCTCACGCTGCTCCTTCCCGAGCAGCGTGCAACCGAGCGCGTCGCGCAGGACCTCGCGGAGGTCCTGCGGCGCCACCGCGGCGAGACCGAGGTGCGCCTGAAGATGCACCGCGGGCGCACGGCGAAGGTGTTCGAGATCCCGATGCCCGTCTCGATCACGGCCGAGCTCTTCGGCGACCTCAAGGCGCTCCTCGGGCCGCAGTGCATCGCGTGAGCGATCGCCCGGCGGGCAGGGGAGTCGTGCCCGCGGCCGCGCTGAAGCGCGGCAAGTAGGATCGACCCGCACCTCGACGGAAGGACACAGGGTGAGCGACCAGTACCCCGGCTACACGCCCCAGCCCGAACCGGCGGCGCACGCGCCGCGGGAGACGAACAGCGGGCGCCCGCAGAACGGCGTCGGGCCGTTCACGGCGCGTGAGCTCATCCTCGTCATCGTCGGCGGCCTCGCGCTGCTGTTCTCGTTCTTCTCCATCGTGCGGTTCTCGTTCGTGCCGATCTGGGCATCGGGCCTCGACTGGATCCTCGGCGCCCTCCTGCCCGCCGCCGGCGCGTTCCTCATCCTGCTCCGCCGTCTCGCGCCCACGGCCATCACCCGCGTCGGATCGCTCGGCGTCGACCAGTTCGCCTCGGTCGCGTTCTCGGTGGGCGCGGTGCTGTGGGTGAGCCGCCTCGCCTGGGGTGCGCAGGGCGGCGAGTGGTTCCTCACGTGGGTGCCCTGGCTCGAGGCGCTCCTCATGCTCGCCGGGGTGTTCTTCACGGTGGTCGCCCCGTTCGTCCCGCCCTTCCGCGAGGACTTCGACGGCCGTGAGGAGAGCACCGCGCACCCCGCGGCGCGGAAGGCGCGTCCTGTCGCACGCGCGCCGCGTCCGCAGCCGGCCGCGCAGGGCGGATGGCCGAACGCGCCGGCCGGGCAGGGCGGATGGCCGCAGGCGCCGGGAGCGCAGCAGGGCCAGCACCCCTACGGTCAGCAGTACGCGCAGACACCGTACGGCCAGCAGGCGTACGGGCAGCAGCCCTACGGTCAGCAGCCCCACGGGCAGCAGGGCTACGGCCAGCAGCCGTACGGACAGCCCTACGGTCAGCAGCCGTACGGACAGGCCGGCTACGGTCAGCAGCCCTACGGGCAGCAGCCCTACGGCCAGCAGGCCGGTCAACCGGGTCAGGCCGCATACGGCCATCAGCACGGTGCCGCGCAGGACGCCTGGGTCGCTCCGGGCGCGAATCCCTACGTGACTCCGGCGGCAGCTGCTCCGGACGACGCGTCGGCGCCCGAGTCCGCCGCGGCGCCCGAGTCCGCCGCGGCGCCCGAGGAGCAGTCGGCGCCCGAGCAGGCGTCGGCCGCGCAGCCTGCCGATGAGGGTCTCTACGACACGATCCTCAGCGACGACGAGCCGCGCGGCGCCGAGCATGGTGTGCAGGAGACCGAGGTCTTCTCCGACGTCCAGGTCACCGAGCCCGATGCCGAGCAGCCGGCGCCCGCCCCCCATGACGGTGCCGACGAGCTGTCGCGCCTCGTCGAAGGATCCGAGGGCGCCCCGGCGGCCGATGCTCAGACGACGCAGGCCGACGAGCGTCCGACCTCCGCCCAGCCCTTCTGGGCTCTCGTCCCGGTCGAGCGCGACGTCGTGGATGAGAGCGGCGATCCGCTGTTCCGCATCGGTCCCACCGCGTGGGCCCTCGTCCTGGAGGACCGCGGCGACGTCTTCGTCGTGCGCGACGACGACGGCCGCATCGGCTACCTGCACGATGTATCCGGCGTGACGCGCGGCTGATCGCCCTCACCGACGGCCTCTCCTCGCTGCGAGGGGAGGCCGTCTGTCATGAGCACGTCGCCGCCGCGGGATAATCGATGCATGCGCACCATCGACCTCCGCGGCCGCTCGCTCACCCCCGCCGAGCTGCTGGCCGTCGTCCCCCGTGCCGCCGAAGCGCTGCAGGCGGCGGCGTCGGTCGCCGTCGAGATCGTCGCCGACGTCCGCGCCCGTGGCGAGGCGTCCCTGCGGGAGCAGGCCGAGAGGTTCGACCGCGTCTCGGGGCACGAGATCCGCGTGCCGGCCGAGCACATCGCCGAGGCGGTGGCGGGGCTCGAGCCCGAGGTGCGGTCGGCGCTCGAGCAGGCCATCGACCGCGTGCGCGCGGCATCCGCCGCACAGGTGCCCGAGGGGCGTGAGACGCGCATCGGGCAGGGAGCCCGCATCATCCAGCGCTGGCAGCCCGTCGCCCGTGCCGGTGTCTACATCCCGGGTGGGAAGGCCGTCTACCCGTCGAGCGTCGTGATGAACGTCGTGCCCGCGCAGGTTGCGGGCGTCGAGAGCATCGCACTCGCGTCGCCTCCGCAGGCCGACCAGGGCGGCCGCGTGCACCCGACGATCCTCGCTGTGGCGGGCCTGCTCGGCGTCGACGAGGTCTACGCCATGGGCGGGGCCGGCGCGATCGGCGCGCTCGCAGCGGGCGTGCCCTCGCTCGGCCTCGATCCGGTCGACGTCGTGTCGGGGCCGGGGAACAACTTCGTCGCGGCGGCCAAGCGCGCCGTCGCTGGCTTCGTCGGCACGGACGCCGAGGCCGGCGCGACCGAGATCCTCGTCGTGGCCGATGACGCCGCCGATCCGCGCCTCATCGCCTACGACCTGGTGAGCCAGGCCGAGCACGACGAGCAGGCCTCGGCCGTGCTCGTCACGACGTCGGCTGCGCTCGCCGACGCGGTCGCGACCGAGCTCGCGCGCATCGCGCCGCTCACCCGCCACGCGGAGCGCGTTGCGACCGCCCTCGCGGGGGAGCAGTCGGCGATCGTCCTCGTCGACGATGAGGCGACCGCTGAGGCGTTCAGCAATGCCTATGCGCCCGAGCACCTCGAGCTGCACCTCGAGGACGCGTCTCGCGCGGCGGCGCGGTACACGAGTGCGGGCGCCGTCTTCGTCGGCGGCTTCGCTCCGGTGAGCCTCGGCGACTACCTCGCGGGGTCGAACCACGTGCTGCCGACGGGCGGGCAGGCGCGCTACGCCGCAGGACTCGGCGCGCACACGTTCTTGCGACCGCAGCAGGTCATCGAGTACGACCGGGATGGCCTCGCCGAGGTCGCCGACGCGATCGTCGCGCTCGCGAACGCCGAAGCGCTCCCGGCGCACGGCGAGGCGATCACGGCCCGATTCGCAGGAACCGCCGAGTAGGCTGACGCGCTATGCACTGCCCGTTCTGCCGCCACGGCGACTCCCGCGTCATCGACTCGCGCACGAGCGACGACGGCCTCTCGATCCGGCGTCGACGGCAGTGCCCGCAGTGCGGGGGCCGCTTCTCGACCATCGAGACCGCGAGCCTCAACGTCATCAAGCGGTCGGGCGCCGCTGAGCCGTTCAGCCGGGAGAAGGTCGTCGCCGGTGTGCGCAAGGCCTGCCAGGGGCGCCCGGTCACGGACGCCGACCTCGCGATCCTCGCGCAGCGTGTGGAGGAGTCGCTGCGGCAGACCGGGCTGAGCCAGATCGACGCGAACGACATCGGCCTGGCCATCCTCGGCCCGCTCCGCGAGCTCGACGAGGTCGCGTATCTGCGGTTCGCGAGCGTGTACCAGGCGTTCGACTCGCTCGAGGACTTCGAGGCGTCGATCGCCGACCTGCGCGCGGACCACGCGCGGCGCCGCAGCGCAGAGGCTCCGTCGGCGAACTGACGGCGGCACCCGATACCCTGGCGGGGATGTATCCCCTCATCTTCACGCACGTCCTCTCGCGCTTCGACCCCGAGGTCGCGCACCACCTCGCCATGCCCGTGATCCGGGCCATGGGCATCCGCCCGCTCTCCTGGGTGGCGCGCGCTCTCACGCGCCCGGCTCCGGAGCTGCGCGTGAAGGCGCTCGGGCACGAGTTCCCGACGCCGTTCGGCGTCGCCGCGGGATTCGACAAGAACGCCGTGGCCGTGCGTGGTCTGGACGCCCTCGGGTTCGGCCATGTCGAGGTCGGCACCCTCACCGCGATCCCGCAGCCGGGCAACCCCCGTCCGCGCCTGTTCCGTCTCGTGGCCGACCGGGCGCTCATCAACCGGATGGGCTTCAACAACGCGGGCGCGGAGGCGGCCGCGCGGCGACTCGCCCGACTGCGTCGCGGAGGCGCCGTCGTCGGGGTGAACATCGGCAAGAGCCGGGTGGTCGCCGTCGAGGACGCCACGGCCGACTACGTTGCGAGCGCCCGCATGCTCAGCCCGCTCGCCGACTACCTGGCCGTGAACGTGTCATCGCCCAACACACCGGGCCTGCGCGGGCTGCAGGCCGTCGAGACGCTGCGCCCCCTCCTCGCCGCGGTCAAGGACGCGGCGGGGGAGACGCCCCTGCTCGTCAAGATCGCGCCCGACCTGCCCGACGACGAGGTCGAGGGTGTGACGCGTCTTGCCCTCGAGCTCGGGCTCGCGGGCCTCATCGCCACGAACACGACGATCTCGCGCGAGGGCCTCACCGCCGACCCCGCGACGATCATCGCGGCGGGCGAGGGCGGCCTCTCCGGCGCTCCGCTCAAGGCGCGCTCGCTCGAGGTGCTGCGGATCGTCCGGTCGGTCGCGACCGATCCCGGCTTCTGTGTCATCTCGGTCGGCGGCGTCGAGACGGCCGAAGAGGTGCAGGAGCGCCTCGACCTGGGCGCGACGCTCGTGCAGGGGTACAGCGCGTTCATCTACGAGGGCCCGCTCTGGGCCCGCAGGATCAACCGCGACCTCGCGGCTCTTCGCGCCCCCGGTCGCTGAGCTCCCGGCGCTCCGCGCCCGGAATCGCAGAAGCCCCGGAGCCGATGGCTCCGGGGCTTCTGCGATGCGTCAGACCGCGGGGTACTGGCCGCGCTTGACCTGCGCCTTGGGGAGGCGCATGAAGCGCATCTGCACCGAGCGCATCGCGGCGTACCAGCCGAGGCCCTTCTCGAGCTTGTCCTTGCCGCCGAACTTCTCCGCCGCCTTCGTCTTCACGCGTCGCGACAGGATGATCATGTCGCCCACGGCGAAGAGGATGAAGACCCAGAGCACGATGAACGACCAGTACTGGGTCGCCGGCGACGGGATGAACGTGGCGACGATGACGAGCACCATCATCGGCATGAGGAACTCGCCGAGGTGCCAGCCTGCGTCGGTCCAGTCACGGGCGAACCGCTTCTGCGGGCCCTTGTCGCGCAGGGGGAGGTACTTCTCCTCGCCGTTCGCCATGCCGATGCGGGCACGCTCCTGGCGCGCGCGCAGCTCGGCCTTCGCGGCCTGGCGGGCCTCCTTGGTGTCGGGCACGAGGGGTCGACGGCGAGCCGCCTCGCGTTCGGCGCGGGTCGGGGTGGGGCGCCCCTTCCCGACGGGGGGCGTCGCCTCGGACGCGTCGTTCTCGGCGGGTGGTGTCTTGGCCATGAGGGAACCTCGGAAGTCTCGTCGCGGGATGTACCTAAGATTACCGGCATGAACTCCCAGCTCCCTGCGGAACCCCAGCTCATCGACGCCGCGGAGGGCGGCATCCCCTCGGCGCTCGCCGATCTCGGGCGCCTCGTGCGCATTCCCGGGATCGCATGGCCGGCTTTCGACCAGGAGCAGCTGCAGCGCAGTGCGCAGGCGATCGCGCAGCTCGCGGAGGACACCGGCGTCTTCGACGAGGTCCGCGTCCGCACCGCGGCGATCCCGGAGACGGGGGAGCAGGGGCAGCCGGCCGTGCTCGCGACGCGGGCGGCGCGCAACGGCCGCCCGACGGTCATGCTCTACGCCCACCACGACGTGCAGCCCCCGGGCGATGAGGCGCTCTGGGAGACGCCGCCGTTCGAGCCGACGGTGCGCGACGGGCGCCTCTACGGGCGCGGTGCGGCGGACGACAAGGCCGGCGTCATGGCGCACATCGCCGCCCTGCGCGCCCTGCGCGAGACGTACGGCGATGATCTCGACCTCGGCATCGTCCTCTTCGTCGAGGGCGAGGAGGAGTACGGCTCGCGGTCGTTCACGTCGTTCCTCGCCGATCACGCCGAGGAGATGCGCTCGGACGTCATCGTCGTCGCCGACTCGGGCAACTGGGACGCGGAGACCCCGGCCGTGACCGTATCCCTCCGCGGGAATGCGAAGTTCCACCTCACCGTCCGCACCCTCGACCACGCGTCGCACTCCGGGATGTTCGGAGGGGCCGTGCCCGACGCGATGATGGCGACCATCCGCCTCCTCTCCACGCTGTGGAACGACGACGGCTCCGTCGCCGTCGACGGGCTCGCCGCACGCGAGGCGGAGACGCCCGCCTACGACGAGGACACGCTGCGCAGCGAGACCGGGCTCCTGCCGGGCGTCCAGCCCATCGGGAACGGCAGCATCCTCTCGCGGATCTGGAACAAGCCGTCGATCACCGTGACCGGCATCGACTTCACGCGCGTCGCGGCCGCGTCGAACACCCTGTCGCCCGAGGTCACGGTCGTCGTGAGCGCCCGCGTGGCACCGGGGCAGAGCGCGCAGGACGCGTACGACGCGATCGAGAGGCATCTCCGCGCCCACGCGCCCTTCGGCGCCGAGCTGGCCTTCAGCGAGATCGACCTCGGGAACGGCTTCCTCGTCGACACGAGCGGATGGGCCGTGGAGACCGCGCGCGGGGCGATGCGCGACGGCTACGGCAAGGATCCGGTCGACCTGGGGGTGGGCGGGTCCATCCCGTTCATCGCCGACCTCGTCGAGCGGTACCCCGGCGCGCAGATCCTCGTGACCGGCGTGGAAGACCCTCACTCGCGCGCGCACAGCCCGAACGAGTCGCTCCATCTCGACACGTTCCGCCACGCCGTGCTCGCCGAGACCCTCCTGCTCGCACGCGCGAACGCGCGCACCGTCTGATCGCGTCGCGCTGAGCCCGCACCCGGCGGGCGGCGGTACCATGGATCGACCCCGCCGCCTGCGCGGCCGTCCCCGAAGGAGCGTCATGACAGACACGACACTTGCGGCCGATGCCGCGACGCGCGCTCACGGCGTGAGCCTCACCGACGCCGCAGCCGCGAAGGTCAAGAGCCTGCTCGAGCAGGAGGGTCGCGACGACCTGCGCCTGCGCGTCGCCGTGCAGCCCGGCGGCTGCTCGGGCCTCATCTACCAGCTGTACTTCGACGAGCGCTACCTCGAGGGCGACGAGACCGTCGACTTCGACGGCGTCGAGGTCATCGTCGACAACATGAGCATCCCGTACCTCGACGGCGCTCAGATCGACTTCAAGGACACGATCTCGGAGCAGGGCTTCACGATCGACAACCCGAACGCATCGGGTTCCTGCGCCTGCGGCGACAGCTTCCACTGACCCCGCCCCGCGAAAAGCCCCGCGCCACGCCGGAGCGGGGCTTTCGTGTGCCCAGACGGGCCCTGCGAACCGGGGCACGCGCTGGAAGGTTGGCCAGAATCGCATGTGCGGTTGCCCTAGACTTGAAGACGCCCTATCCACGTTCGAAAGGTGAATTCGTGCCGTCGAAACGCCATCTCCGCTGGGCTGCGATCCCCGCGATCGCTGCGGCAGCCGTCGCTCTCGCAGGGTGCACGCCCACGGAACTGCACGGATACCTCCCCGGGTTCGATGAGTCCGGGACCCCCACCACCGACCAGGCGCCCATCATCGCGTCGCTCTGGGTGGGCTCGTGGGTCGCGGCGCTCGTCGTCGGCATCATCACCTGGGGCCTCATGCTCTGGGCGATGGTCGTGTACCGCCGCCGCAAGGGCCAGACGGGGCTGCCCGTGCAGCTCCGCTACAACATGCCCATCGAGATCTTCTTCACCTCGGTGCCGCTCATCCTCGTGCTCGGCCTCTTCGCCTTCACGGCGCGCGACCAGGCGATCATCGAGACGCCGCACGAGGACCCCGACGTGACGATCACGGCGATCGCCAAGCAGTGGGCCTGGGACTTCCAGTACAACGGCGAGGCCGAGGACGGCTCGGACACCGTCTGGACGATGGGCGTCCAGGCGCAGCCCGAGGCCAACGGCGACATCGACCAGGACGAGCTGCCCACGCTCGTGCTCCCGGTCGACAAGCGCGTCACGATCGACCTGCAGTCGCGCGACGTCATCCACTCGTTCTGGATCATCGACTTCCTCTACAAGAAGGACATGTACCAGGGACACGAGAACTCGTGGTCGTTCATCCCGACCCGCGAGGGCGAGTACCAGGGCAAGTGCGCCGAGCTCTGCGGCGAGTACCACTCGATGATGCTCTTCAACGTGAAGGTCGTCAGCGAGGCCGAGTACGAGGCGTACCTCGACGAGCTCGAGGCCAAGGGCCAGACGGGCGACATCACCGACGCCTACGACCGTCTCGCCAACAACCCCGGCACCGGGGCTGCCAGCACCACGGAAGAGGAGCACTGATCATGGCGACCGTCACGGAGCGCCCGACCACGCTGCCTCCCCGCCAGGCCGCTCTCCTGAGCGGCTCGCGCGTGGAGCAGAAGGGCAACATCGTGGTCAAGTGGATCACCTCCACCGACCACAAGACCATCGGGTACATGTACCTGATCGTGTCGCTGCTGTTCTTCGCGCTCGGCGGCGTCATGGCCCTCGTCATCCGCGCGGAGCTCTTCGCGCCGGGCATGCAGATCATCCCGACGAAGGAGCAGTACAACCAGCTCTTCACGATGCACGGCACCGTGATGCTGCTCATGTTCGCGACGCCGCTCTTCGCGGGCTTCGCGAACGCGCTCCTGCCCCTGCAGATCGGTGCGCCTGACGTCGCGTTCCCGCGTCTGAACGCCTTCGCCTTCTGGCTGTTCACGTTCGGATCGCTCATCGCGGTCGCGGGCTTCCTCACGCCGCAGGGTGCGGCCTCGTTCGGATGGTTCGCCTACCAGCCGCTCGCCAACGCGTCGTTCACGCCCGGCATCGGCGGCAACCTCTGGATGCTCGGCCTCGGCATCTCGGGCTTCGGCACGATCTTCGGCGGTGTGAACTTCATCACGACGATCATCACGATGCGCGCACCCGGCATGACGATGTGGCGCATGCCGATCTTCACGTGGAACACGCTCATCACGAGCCTGCTCATCCTGATCGCGTTCCCCGTGCTCGCGGCCGCCATGTTCGCCGCCGCCTCCGACCGCATCTTCGGCTCGCACATCTACGACCCGGCGAACGGCGGCGTGCTCCTCTGGCAGCACCTGTTCTGGTTCTTCGGTCACCCCGAGGTGTACATCATCGCTCTGCCGTTCTTCGGCATCGTGTCGGAGATCTTCCCGGTCTTCAGCCGCAAGCCGATCTTCGGCTACAAGACGCTCGTCTACGCGACGATCGCGATCGCCGCGCTGTCCGTCTCGGTGTGGGCGCACCACATGTACGTCACGGGCGCCGTCCTGCTGCCGTTCTTCGCCCTCATGACGATGCTCATCGCCGTCCCGACCGGCGTGAAGATCTTCAACTGGATCGGCACGCTCTGGCGCGGCTCGGTGACGTTCGAGACGCCCATGGTCTTCGCCCTCGGCTTCCTCGTGTCGTTCGTCTTCGGCGGCCTGACCGGCGTCATCCTCTCGTCGCCGCCGCTCGACTTCCACCTGAGCGACTCGTACTTCGTCGTGGCGCACTTCCACTACGTCGTGTTCGGCACGGTCGTGTTCGCGATGTTCGCCGGCTTCTACTTCTGGTGGCCGAAGTGGACGGGGCGGATGCTCAACGAGCGCCTCGGCTATGTGCACTTCTGGATGCTGTTCATCGGCTTCCACATGACGTTCCTCATCCAGCACTGGCTGGGCGTCGACGGCATGGTCCGCCGCTACGCGGACTACTCGGAGGCCGACGGATGGACCTGGGGCAACCAGCTCTCCACGGTGGGCGCGGTCATCCTCGGCGCCTCGATGCTGCCGTTCCTCCTCAACGTGTGGATCACGGCGCGCACCGCTCCGCGCATCACGGTCAACGACCCGTGGGGCTACGGCGCCTCGCTCGAGTGGGCCACCTCGTGCCCGCCGCCGCGCCACAACTTCACGTCGATCCCGCGCATCCGCAGCGAGCGCCCGGCGTTCGACCTCAACCACCCCGAGGCCGGCGTGCCCGTGGGTGTCGGACCGGCCAAGGACGCGCCTGACGCGCCCGCGGTGGACCTCGCCGATGGGAAGGTGAAGTAATGCGCTCCAACGTCGTCATCTGGTGGCTGCTCAGCGGGTTCTTCCTGCTCTGCGCGGTCATCTACGTCGGGTGGGGGCTTGCCTACTACGGCGGCCACATCGAGTGGGTGGGCGCCGTGGCGCTCCTCTTCACGGCCTTCATGGCCGCTCTGATCGCCTTCTACGTCCAGCTGGTCCACAAGGGCCAGCACGGTGTGGAGCTTCCCGAGGATCGACTCGACGCCGACATCGACGATGGCGAGACCGAGCAGGGCGAGTTCAGCCCGTGGTCGTGGTGGCCCCTCGTGCTCGGCAGCGCCGTGGCGGTGGGCGCCGTCTCGCTCGCGACCGCGCACTTCCTGATCCCCGTCGCGGCCGGCCTGCTGATCGTCGCCCTCTTCGGGTGGGTCTACGAGTACTACCGCGGCAACTTCGCGCGCTGAGCAGCGCACGCGCCGCAGAGGCCCCGATCCGGTTCGTCCGGGTCGGGGCCTCTTCCGTTCATGCTCTTGTCTTCGTCGTTCCCCGAGAGGAACCTGAAGAAGGAGGGCGACATGGGTGCCGGTTACCTCGTCAACGGACGGCGTATTCTGCAGCTCGCCTCCGCGGCTCTCGCAGCGGGAGGCGCACTCACGGCCGCACTCGTGCCCGGTTTCGTCACCGTGTCCGCGGACTCTGCAGGGAGGCAGGGGACCGAGACGCGCACTCTCCTCGAGGCGATGGGAGCGGTGTCTCTCCTGATCGTCCTCGTGCCTGTCCTGGTCGCATGCCTTCCGCTGCTGTTCCGCGGTCGCGCCTGGGCTGTCTCGTCCGTCGTCGCGCCCCTCTTGCTGGCTCTCTGGGTTGGGATCGGGATCACGACGCTCGGAATGTTCTTCGTTCCTGCCCTCGTCGTATCCGTTCTCAGCCTCTTCTTTCCATTGCGGGCACGGGCTGCGCCGAGAGCCGCGTGATCATGCGCCGCTCACTCTACGCGCGCCGCTAGGTTCGGAGCATGGGATCTCTTCGCCGACTGGCCGTGCTCGACGACTACCAGCGCGTGGCGGCGTCCTACGCCGACTGGGATGCGCTCCGTGCGCGAGGCGTCGACGTGGTCTTCTTCCACGAGCACTTGGGGGATGACGCCGCTCGCGCCCTGCAGGGCTTCGACGCGGTCGCGGCGATGCGCGAGCGCACGGCGTTCGACCGGGTCGCTCTCGAGCGCCTGCCGGCTCTGCGCCTTCTCGTCACAACCGGGATGGCCAACGCGTCCATCGACCTGGTGGCGGCGCGCGAGCGCGGCATCGTCGTCGCCGGGACTCCCGGCTCCGCGGCCGGTGCTCCAGAGCTCACCTGGGCGCTCCTGCTGGCCGCCCTCCGGAACCTCCCCGTGGAGGACGGGAACGCGCGCAGCGGGGCCTGGCAGCAGACCGTCGGGCGCGAGGCGGAGGAGATGACGCTCGGCATCGTCGGGCTCGGACGCATCGGCTCGCGCATCGCCCGCTATGCGCACGCGTTCGGGATGTCGGTGGCCGCGTGGAGCCCGCATCTCACGGAGGAGCGCGCCGCTGCCGCCGGCGCCGAGCGCGCGTCGACGCTGCTCGAGCTCGCCGAACGAGCGGACATCCTCTCGCTCCACCTGCGGCTGTCCGACAGCACGCGTCTCGTCGTGGGGGAGAGGGAGCTGCGCGCGCTCGGCCCGGACGGACTGCTCGTGAACACGGCGCGCGCTGGCCTTGTCGACACGGACGCTCTCGTCCGCGGGCTGACGGAGGGATGGCTCGGCGGCGCCGCGCTCGACGTGTTCGACACCGAGCCGCTTCCGCACGACCATCCGCTTGCGTCCGCGCCGCGGACCGTCCTCACGCCCCACCTCGGCTACGTGACGAGCGCGTCGTACGAGGTGTTCTATCCCGCGATCGTGGAGAACGTTCAGGCGTTCCTGGATGGCGCGCCCATCCGCGTGCTCGGCTGAGGGATCCGGTGACAGCAGAAGGGCCCCGGATCCGAGGATCCGGGGCCCTTCTGCTGAAGCCGTTGGCTCAGTGCTTGTCGTGGCCCGACTCGAGCTCGCCGTGGGCGTGCCCGTCGCCGTACTCGTGAAGCACGTGCTGCTGGTGCTCGAGCGCCGCGCGGTACTCCGTCTCGGTGACCGGAGCGAGGCGGTCCTCGAAGAACCAGCGCGAGAGGCCCGCGCGGAGCTTCTGGCCAGCCGTGATGCGGCCACGGTCGTCAGGACGGACGACGAGAGGCTCGTACGTCTCCTCCGCGACGAGCTTCCAGCGCTCGTACTCGTTCACGGGCTTGTGCACCTCGCGGTACTCGCCGCCGGGGAGGCGGACGATGCGGCCCGACTCGTAGCCGTGGAGGACGATCTCGCGGTCCTTCTTCTGCAGCGCGATGCAGACGCGCTTCGTGATGAAGTACACGACCACCGGGGCGAGGATCAGCGAGATCTGGAGGAAGAGGATGACTCCCTCCATCGTCAGGCGGAAGTGCGTCGCGATGATGTCCGACGAGGCAGCGGCCCACAGCGTCGCGTAGAAGACCACGCCGGCCGCGCCGATCGCGGTGCGCGTCGCGGCGTTGCGCGGGCGCTGGGCGATGTGGTGCTCGCGCTTGTCGCCCGTGATCCACGCCTCGATGAAGGGGTAGAACATGACGACCACGATGAAGAGGCCGAGGACGACGAGCGGGATGAGGATGCCGAACGACAGCGTGTAGTTGCCGATGACGACGTCGAGGTGCGAGGGGGCGAGACGCAGCGCGCCGTCCGCGAAGCCGATGTACCAGTCGGGCTGGGTTCCAGCCGAGACGGGGGACGGGTCGTACGGACCGTAGTTCCAGATCGGGTTGATCTGCACGAGCGATGCGATGAGCACGATCGCGCCGAACACGATGAAGAAGAAGCCGCCCATCTTGGACATGTAGACCGGCATCATCGGGTAGCCCACGACGTTCTCGTTCGTGCGGCCGGGGCCGGCGAACTGCGTGTGCTTGTTGACGATCATGAGCAGCAGGTGCACGGCGATCAGGCCGATGACGAGCAGCGGCAGGATCAGGATGTGCAGCGTGTACAGGCGGCCCACGATGTCGGTGCCGGGGAACTCGCCGCCGAAGAGGAGGTACGAGGTCCACGTGCCGATGAGCGGGATGCCCTTGATCATGCCGTCGATGATGCGGAGGCCGTTGCCCGAGAGGAGGTCGTCGGGGAGCGAGTAGCCCGTGAAGCCCTCGGCCATCGCGAGGATGAACAGGACGAAGCCGATGACCCAGTTCAGCTCACGCGGCTTGCGGAACGCGCCCGTGAAGAACACGCGGAGCATGTGGATGCCGATGCCCGCCACGAAGACGAGCGCCGCCCAGTGGTGGATCTGGCGGACGAGCAGACCGCCGCGGATGTCGAAGCTGATGTGCAGCGTCGACTCCATGGCCGCGGACATCGGGATGCCGCGCATCGGCAGCCAGGCGCCGTCGTAGTGCGTCTCGACCATCGACGCCTGGAAGAAGAACGTGAGGTACGTGCCCGAGAGCAGGACCACGACGAACGACCACAGCGCGATCTCGCCGAGCATGAACGACCAGTGGTCGGGGAAGACCTTGCGTCCGAGGGCCTTGACGAAGCCGGACATGCTCGTCCGCTCGTCGATGTAGTTCGCCGTCGCGCCGACGAAGCGTCCGCCGAGGGGCTTCTCCTGCGGCTTGTCAGTGACGGTTGCGGTGCTCAATGACGCTCCCAGAAGCTCGGGCCGACGGGTTCGGTGAAGCCGCTCTTGGCGACGAGGTAGCCCTCGTCGTCGACGGTGATGGGCAGCTGCGGCAGCGGACGCGCGGCGGGGCCGAAGACGACCTTCGCGTGGTCGGACACGTCGAACTGCGACTGGTGGCAGGGGCACAGGAGGTGATGCGTCTGCTGCTCGTACAGGGCGACGGGGCAGCCGACGTGCGTGCACACCTTGGAGTACGCGACGATGCCGTCGTACGACCAGTCCTTGCGCTCCTCGCTCTCGGTGAGCTGCTCGGGGAGCAGGCGGACGAGGAGCACGATGGCCTTCGCCTTCTCCTCGAGGTAGCCGTCGGAGTGCGACAGCGACGCGAGCGACTCGGGGATGATGTGGAACGCCGACCCGAGCGTGACATCCGACGCCTTGACGGGCGTGCCCTCCGGGTCGAGCACGAGGCGCTCGCCCTTCTCCCACATCGTCTCGTTGAGCAGCTGGACCGGGTCCTTGCCGTCGTTCGGGGCGAGGTTGCGGAAGAGCGTGATGCCCGGGATGATGCTGGCCGCGAGAGCCGCGAACAGCGAGTTCCGGATCATCTTGCGGCGTCCGAAGCCGGACTCCTCGTTCGCGTCGGCGAAGGCCTTGACGGCGGCCGCGCGCGTCGGCTCGGAGCCGCGGGT
This sequence comes from Microbacterium barkeri, assembly GCF_027921765.1. Lineage (GTDB taxonomy): Bacteria > Actinomycetota > Actinomycetes > Actinomycetales > Microbacteriaceae > Microbacterium > Microbacterium barkeri. The sequence continues at coordinate 13,582 of NZ_BSEJ01000007.1, read as the reverse complement.
CGTGTGGCGCTCCTCGACGAACTCCTTGTCGCTCATGATCGCCTTGGACCAGTGGATGGCCCCGATGCCGATCGCGAGCAGCGCGAACGCGATGCCGAGTCCGATGAACAGGTTGTTGTTTCGGATGGCCGACATCGTGGCGTTGTCGCCCTCGATGGGGAACAGCATGTAGGCGGCGACCGCCCAGATGCTCGCCGCCACCGAGACGTAGAACAGCGTGTAGATCGTGCGGACCGCACGGCGATTGGCCTGCGGGTCCTTGTCCGTGATGCGCGCCCGGTGCGGGGGGAGCCCCGGGTTCTTCACGGGGTCGTCGACCGCGACGGCGAGGCCGGGAGAAGGCCGGTAGGCCTTCTCGACCGCCTGCGTGTCGTGCTCGTGTGCCATGTCGCTCTTGTCCTCTTCGTTCGCCATGCTCAGTTCGACTTCGCCGTGATCCACACCGTGATGGCCACGAGGCCACCGATGCCGAAGATCCACACGAAGAGACCCTCCGCGACGGGGCCGAGCGAGCCGATCGTGAAGCCGCCGGGCGCCTGCTGCTCCTGCTGGTAGAGGAGAGCGGAGATGATGTCGCGCTTGTCCTCGGGCGTGAGGTTCATGTTGTTGAAGACGGGCATGTTCTGCGGGCCGGTGACCATGGCCGCGTAGATGTGCAGGGCGCTCGTGTCCTGGATGTCCGGGGCCCACTTGCCCTGGGTGAGCGCGCCGCCGGCTGCGGCGACGTTGTGGCACATGGCGCAGTTGATGCGGAACAGCTCAGCGCCACGCGCGAGGTCGCCCTCGCCGTCGAGCACGTGGTCCGACGGGAAGTCGGGGCCGGGGGCGACCGACTGCACGTACTCGGCCATCGCGAGGATCTGCTCCTCGGTGAACTGGACCGGCTTCTGGTCGGCCTGCGGGCCCTGGGCGGCCATCGGCATGCGGCCGGTGGAGACCTGGAACTCGACCGCGAGCGCGCCGACGCCGTACAGCGAGGGGCCGTCGTCCGTGCCCTGCAGGTCGAGGCCGTGGCAGGTGGCGCAGTTCGCCTGGAACAGCTTCTCGCCGTCCTCGGCGGTCAGGCTCGTCTCGGCCGCGGTGGGCTGGCTCGTCGCGGCGACGGCCGCGGACGCGCCGGCGTAGATGCCGCCGGACAGGACGAGGCCGATGCCGATGAGGGCTGCTGCGGCGAGGGGGCTGCGACGGCCGTGGGAGCGGCGCTTCTTCTCTCGTGCCATGGGGATGTTGTTGCTCCGCTCTTACTTCAGGAAGTAGATGACCGCGAACAGGGCGATCCAGACGACGTCGACGAAGTGCCAGTAGTACGACACGACGATCGCCGTGGTGGCTTCCTTGTGCGTGAACTTCTTGACCGCGTACGCGCGGCCGATGGTGAACAGGAACGCGACGAGGCCGCCGGTCACGTGCATGGCGTGGAAGCCGGTCGTGAGGTAGAAGGCCGACGAGTACGAGTCGGCGCCGTACGGCATGCCCTCGCTGACGAGCTGCGCGTACTCCCAGACCTGGCCGGAGACGAAGATCGCGCCCAGCGCGAAGGTCACCCAGAACCACGGGACCATGCCCCAGCTCTTCCAGCCGTTGCCCTTGACGGTGTAGGGCTGCATGCGCTCCGCGGCGAACACGCCCATCTGGCACGTGACACTCGAGAGCACGAGGATGATCGTGTTCACGAGCGCGAACGGCACGTTGAGGAGCTCGGTGCGGCTCTCCCAGAGCTCGGGGGAGGTGCTGCGGAGGGTGAAGTAGATCGCGAACAGACCCGCGAAGAACATGACCTCGCTGCCGAGCCAGACGATCGTGCCGACGGCGACGGGATCGGGGCGCTTCACGGTTCTCGGCGCAGGGGCATACGTAGCTGAGGTCGTCACCCGTCCATTATGGCCGATATCGGGGAGTGATTTTGGCACCGGAGGGTGTGCGTCGCACCCTCCTGCGACTTAGGTTCGCCTTACAACCTGCTGGGAGACCGCCCCGCATGCGCCCTAAGATCGAGGCATGATCGATGAGCTCAGCTGGCCGTCCGTTCTGACCACGGTGCTGTCCCGTCAGGACCTCAGCGTGTCGGAGGCGACCTGGGCCATGCGGCAGGTCATGCAGGGTCAGGCGACGCCCGCTCAGCTCGGCGGATTCCTGCTCGCCCTGCGCGCCAAGGGGGAGTCGGTCGAGGAGATCATCGGCTTCCGCGACGCGATCCTCGAGGCCGCCGTGCCGCTGCCTGTCGATCCGCGCGTGCTCGACATCGTCGGGACCGGGGGCGATCGCTTCGGCACCGTCAACATCTCCTCGACGGCATCGATCATCGTGGCGGCCACGGGCATCCCCGTCGTGAAGCACGGCAACAAGGCCGCGAGCTCCAAGTCGGGCGCATCGGATGTCCTGAGCGCGCTGGGCATCGATCTGCGCCTCCCGGCTGAGGCCGTCGCGCAGGTGCTCGACGCGGCCGGCATCACGTTCGCCTGGGCCGCCGCGTTCCATCCGGGCTTCAAGCACGCCGGTCCGACGCGCGCCGAGCTGGGCGTCCCGACGGTCTTCAACTACCTCGGGCCGCTCGTGAACCCGGCGCGTGCCGAGGCGAACGCGGTGGGCGTCGCGCAGATCGAGAGCGTTCCGCTCATCACCGGCGTGTTCCGCACGCGGGGCGCGACGGCCCTCGTGTTCCGCGGTGAGGACGGGCTCGACGAGCTCACCACGACGGGGTACAGCCGCATCTGGGAGATCTCGAACGGCGACATGCACGAGTTCGACATCCATCCGCGCGACATCGGCATCCCGACGGCGCAGATGGAGGACCTCCTCGGCGGCACCCCCGAGCACAACGCCGATGTGCTGCGTCGCACGCTCGCGGGCGAGGAGGGAGCTGTCCGGGACATCGTCCTGCTCAACGCCGCGGCGGGGATCGTGGCCTACCGGCTGTCGCAGGACCCGACGCAGGCCCAGCGCAACATGATCCAGCGGCTCACCGAGGCGCGCGACGAGGCGGCGGCCGCGGTCGACGACGGGCGGGCGACCGCGAAGCTCGAGGAGTGGATCGCGGCGACGCAGCGGTTCAGCGTCGCCTGATCGTCAGCGGTCGAGCGCGTCGATCGCGCGGGCCATCGACGTGCCGAGGTTCCATCGCTCGGCGAGCTCGAGGGCGGCGGTGCGGCGCGCCTCGTCGAGCGGGCGCAGCTCTCCGTCGACGTCGCCGAGCGCGAGGTCTCTGACGACCGCGACGACCCGAGGCGCCACGTCGAGGTACGGCGCGGCGGCGAGGACCTTCGCGGCCTGACCCTTCGTCATGCCCGCGCCCTCGGCGGCGGCAGAGCGGATGGCCGCGAGATCGCCATGCGCGGCGAGGAGCGTCGCCGCCGTCTTCTCGCCGACCCCCGCGACGCCCGGCAGCCCGTCGGACGCGTCGCCGCGGAGCGTCGCGAAATCCGCGTACTGGTCGGCGCGGATGCCGTATCGCTCGAGGATGACGCCCTCCGTCATCACCTCGAGCTTGCTCATGCCCTTCACGGTGGAGATGACGCGCACCTCGCGGGCGTCGTCGACGAGCTGGAAGAGGTCGCGATCGCCCGTGACGATGTCGACGGGCATGGCGGACTGCGTCGCGAGAGACCCGATGACGTCGTCGGCCTCGTGCTCCGCCGCACCCACGATCGGGATGCCCAGCGCGCTGAGCTCCTCGCGGATCACCGGCACCTGCGCCTCGAGGGGATCGGGGACCTCCTCCACGTCGGGGCCGGCCGCGACGACTTCGACGACGCGGTGCGCCTTGTACGACGGGATGAGGTCGACGCGCCACTGCGGGCGCCAGTCGTCGTCCCAGCAGGCGACGAGGTGCGTCGGCTCGTAGGTCGTGACGAGCTTCGCGATCATGTCGAGGAGGCCGCGCGCCGCGTTGACGGGCGTGCCGTCGGCGGCGCGCACCGTGTCGGGAACGCCGTAGAACGCGCGGAAGTAGAGCGAGGCGGTGTCGAGCAGCATGAGGCGGGGCACGTGCCCATCCTGCCAGTGCCGCCGCGTCACCATCCGTTCATGTGCGCGTCGTCCGCGGCTCACCCGCGGACCGGGGCCCGTTCACGACCTCGACTCACCCTGGTCGTCAAGGTGGGACACCCGCGTCTCGCCGCGCGGGGCATCCCGCAGAGCCAGGAGGTCACGTGGAGCGCGAGCCGGTCGCATGGATCGAGTCGCCCCTGCAGCTGCTCGGGGCGGCCGAGTGGGCGCACGCTCACGGCACGGTGATCGATGTCGCGTGCCGCCTCACGACCCAGGTTCCCGAGACCGCGGCAGAGCTCTCGGCCCGGCGCGCGCCGCTCGGAGACATGCTCCCGTACTTCGGCATCCCGTGGCGGCTGCTCGCGCGTCACCGGCACTGGATCGTCGGCGACGGCTTCTCGGGGCAGTTCCGTCTCGCCGCGAGCGTGCTGCGCCCCGACCGCGTGACGTTCCTCGACGACGGCGCGAACACGCTCGCCCTCGCCGACGCGCTCACGGGGCGGCGCCCCTACGCGCGACCGGGGCAGACCGAGCGCGGGCTCACGGCGCGATTCGGCCCCTCGGCCCTCGAGCACCTGCGCCGACGCGCACACGCCGGCGGCGTCGACCTCTTCACGGCGTTCGCACTGGGCGACGAGCGCACCGCGGCGCTGGGCACGCTGGGGGTCGGCGTCGGCGCCCACGGATTCGGATGGCTGCGCGACAGCGCGCACAGCGACCGGATGAGGCGGGCCGTGGGTGGAGATCGCCTTCTGCTCGGCAGCGCGCGCCCGGTGGACGGGCATATGCCGCTTCCCGACTACATCGCGTGGGTCGCCGACGAGGCGGCCGCTGAGCCGGTGACGTACCTGCCGCACCGCCGTGAGACCGATGAGCAGCTCGACCTCGTCTCGGCGCTGCCGGGTGTGACGGTCGCACGCCTCGGGCTTCCGGTCGAGCTGGTGCTGGCGGGGGCCGGGCGGCCGCTCGAGGTCCTGTCGCTCGCGACGAGCGCGACGACGACGCTGTCGCTGCTGCTCGAGGGCACGGGAAGCGTGCTGCGCGAGAAGGACGGCATCGTGCGACGCACGGGCGAGCCGTTCGCGGACGAGCTGCCGGGGCGGACAGCCCCGGATGAGACTGCGGCGGTCGGCGCGAGGGAGCTGGGGGGCTCCGGGGGCGCGCCGACCGCTGCGATCGACGACGCGGCGACGGCGCCGGCCGACGTCGTCGCGGTGATCCCCGCTCGCGGCGGGTCGGTGGGGGTGCCGGGCAAGAACCTCCGCCGCATCTCGGGGGTCCCGCTTGTGGGCCGCGCGGTGCGCTCGGCGCTCGACGCGGGCATCGACCAGGTGTTCGTGTCGACCGACGATGCGGAGATCGCGGCGACCGCGACGGTCCACGGGGCGGCGGTGATCGAGCGTCCGGCGGAGATCGCCGGTTCGACCGCGAGCTCGGAGTCGGCGCTCCTGCACGCGCTCGACGCCCTCGCGGCCCAGGGCGTGCGCCCGCGCGTGCTCGTCTTCCTGCAGGCGACGTCGCCGTTCATCGACGCCGAGGCGCTCCGGATGGCGGTGGCCGGGGTCCGAGAGGGGAATGCCGATTGCGCGTTCTCGGCGGTCGAGTCCTACGGCTTCCTGTGGCGGCGGGGCGAGCAGGGGGCCGAGGCGGTCAACCACGAGGTCGGGTACCGGCCGCGGCGGCAGGACCGCGAGCCGCACTTCCTCGAGACGGGCGCGTTCTACGTGCTGGATGTCGAGGGCTTCCTCCGCGCCCGCCATCGGTTCTTCGGCCGTATCGAGATCGTCGAGGTTTCCGAGCGCACGGCCATCGAGATCGACTCCGAGGAGCAGCTCGAGATCGCCCGGGCGATGGCGCCGCTCATCGACCGGATGCGCGTTCGCGCGGGCGCGCGGCGTCGGTTCGCGCACGCGATCGACGCATGACCACCGCCGCACTGCGGCGGGTCGTGGGGATCGCCGACACGGACTCGTACGTCAAGTGGGCGGCCGCCCTGCTCGGGACCCTCCCGGATGAGGCCGGCGAGCTCATCGTGCTGGACACGCCGCTCGTCGTGAGCGACGCCCAGCTCGAGACGGCGCTCGCGGGAAGCGGGCTCGATCGCAGCCGTGTTCGGCGCGCCGCCTTCGACGAGCTCGCGGAGCTCGTGGCGGATGCCGACGCGGTGCTCGTCGCCGCGCGCGGTCCGCTCGTGCGCGTCGTCGCGAGGGAGGTCGCACAGCTGGAGCCGCGGCCCGTCATCGTGACGGGGCTCCCGGGCATCTCCGTCCCCGCGACGTGGCTCGCGCTGCACTTCCGGCGTCAATGCGATCTCTTCGTGCTGCATGCGCATCGCGAGGTGCGTGAGTTCGCCCGGCTCGCGGAGGAGCGGGGGATCGCGCAGCGGTTCGGCCTGGCTCGCCTGCCGTTCGCGGCAGGAGGCACGCCGAGCGGGCAGCCGGCGCGCGGCGGAACGGACCTCGTGTTCGCGGCGCAGGCGATCGTGCCGCGCGCGCGTGAGGATCGTGAGCTCGTCGCGCGCATCCTCGTCGACGCGGCGAAGCTCGACCCGAGTCGCCGTGTCGTCGTGAAGCTGCGCGGGTGCGCGGGGGAGCAGCAGACGCACGCCGAGCGGGATGCCTATCCGGATCTCATCGCCGAGCTCGGCGACGTGCCGCCGAATCTCGTCTTCTCGACGGAGCCGATGGGCGAGGCGCTCGACAGGGCCGAGGGGCTCGTGACCGTCAGCTCGACCGCGGCGATCGAGGCCATCGCGCGCGGCGTGCCCGTGATCGTGCTCGACACGTTCGGCGTCTCGCGCCGCCTCATCAACGTCGTGTTCGAGGGGAGCGGCCTGTTCGGCGGTGAGGACGACGTGATCGCGCGGAGCTTCCGCATGCCCCGCGCGGAATGGCTGCGCGACAGCTACTTCCACGACACGGCGGACGACGACTGGAGCGAGCAGCTCGCCGGGCTCGTGGCGCAGCGGCGGGCGGGAGCGCTCGCGCCGCGCCCGCCGTACCGGCGCTGGGGAGGCCGCGCTCGCGACGCGTGGGAGCGGCGGCTCGCGCTGGGCGACGCCGACCGCACGGTCTCGGGAGCCGTCGCGTACGCGATCGGCGTGCCCATCCGCTCGGTGCTGCGCTTCACGAGGCGCATGAGACGACGCCTCGGCGCTGCCGTCTCAGCAGCCGGGGCCCGCGGGGTTCTCGACGCATGAGCCCTCGACGAGGGCGGTGTGCGCCTCGACCACCCGCACGGATGATCCTGCTGACGTCGCGGTGACGAGCCCGTCGACGGGATAGACGCCCCACACGCCGAAGTCGACCACGGCGCTGTACGACACGGCGACGACGACGTCGTACGAGCCGCGGGCCGCATAGGCGTGACTCGTCTCGGTCGCCGAGAACTCCGGGAGCCCGAGGTCGTTCCACGTCGATCCGCCCGAGCCGACCGTCTGCACCGTGCCGTCGCCGAAGTCGAAGGCGAACGACGCGGGGGTGAAGGTCACGGTGACCGGCAGCCCGAACAGCGAACCGCCAGCGACGTGCTCCTGAGCGGGCGCGACGACGTTCATCGGCATGCCCACGATCGCGATGCCGGCGGGCTCGGTGGTCACGCTCGGCGGAGCCGGAGCGAACGTCAGCACGTCGCGCTCGGTCAGCGGCGGGATGACCGGCGCCTCCGGCTCGGGATCCTCCTCCGCCGGCGGCTTCTCGACACGGCACTGATCCCGCGCCTCCGGCCAGTTCTCGAGCCGGCACGGCACCCGCTCCTCCTGCTGCCCCGGCACCTGCGGCAGGCCGTTGTCGCCGTAGTCGATGTACTCGTACTCCTGCTGCGGGTTCTGCTGCTGCGGCGGAGGAGCCTGCGGGATATGCCGCTCTCCCTCGAGTTCGACGTGGTCTTCCTCATTGTCCGGGCACGAAATCCAGGCGTTGGGCGCGGCGCAGACCGGGACGGCCTCAACATCACCGGGAGCAATAACGAGTGCCTGGCCCGCTGCGAGCATCGCGAGAGCGATCGTCCACGCGCGAGTTAGCATTCGTAATCACCTGCCACATCGCTCTCGGCGATTGCATAGCCGGTCCGGGTCGACGCATGTTCGAATGCGACTTCAAGCGGTTGACGGTCTAGCCGCTCTTCAGTGACGAGGGATATACCTTCTGCGTCAACAACATCAACGTCAGTCACATCGAGACAGAGCATGGCAACTGTTCGCCCGCCATCGGTGCTAAAGCTCACTCCGGAAAATGTGTCATATTTCGTTTCGCCGGTTACGGTCCATCCATCGGCGTGCATTTGGGAGAAAAGTTCTCTGAGCTCAGCGTTCTCCTTCTCCACGGCCCATTCATAGACGTTCTCAAAAGTTTTGGGATCGCTGAGTATCACGGCGTTCGTTGCCTCGATATACGCCCGATACGTCTCCTCCGCCGCGGCGAACGCCTCCTCCTCGGACGCGAAGCCGGTCGGCGTCGGCGTCGGCGCGGGCTCGGGAACGCAGCCCGCGAGCGAGATCGCGCCGACGATCGCGGCGACGAGGGCGAGGGGCCTGCGGGGCATCATGCTTGTCACGGTAGTGCGCTCGCGGCGCGGACGCGGCAGTTATCCACAGGCCATGATGCGGTCACTGGAAGTCGCGCGAGTTGTGCTTGACCCCGACGCGGAGGTCTTCGAACGCGTCGGCGAGGAGGTTGATGACGCCCTCCGGTGAGCGCTCGAGGATGCCGCGTGCGATGAGCGCGGGGCTGTCGCGCAGCACGCGTCGGTAGCGGTTCCAGACGCCCGTCGAGCAGATGACGTTCATGAGCCCGTGCTCGTCCTCGAGGTTGAGGAACGTCACCCCCGATGCGGTCGCCGGGCGCTGCCGGTGGGTCACGAGGCCCGCGATCTCGACGCGGCGACCGGACTCGTGCGTGCGCAGCGCGGTCGACGGCAGCACGCCCCGGCCGTTGAGCTGCACGCGGTAGTGCGCGAGCGGATGGTCGTTGACCGAGATGCCCGTGGCCCACAGGTCCGCGGCCAGGCGCTCGAAGCTCGAGGGGTCGGGGAAGAGCGGCGGCTGCACCGACGCGACCGTTCCCGGCAGGAACTCCGCGCGATCGAGCGCCGCCGAGCCGGCCATCCAGATCGCCTCGCGACGGGTCATCCCGAGGCCCTCGAACGCCCCCGCCGTGGCGAGCGCCTCGACCTGCGCCTCGGTCACGCCCGTGCGCCGCACGAGCCCGTTGAGGTCGGTGAACGGGCCGTTCGCGGCGCGTTCGGCGACGATCCGCTTCGCGGTGGCGAGGCCGATGCCGGTGACCCCGGCCAGGCCGAGGCGGACGGCGTGCGCCCCATCGCGGCGGTGCGCCTCCGATTCGTCGCGCGCGCTCCGGTCGAAGTCGCCGACGGGAGGCTGGTCGTGCTCACGGCACGTTTCCCGTCCGGTCGGCGCCCTGCGCGCCGCGCCGATCGTCTCGCGGCTGTGCACACGGTGCGCAGGCTCGTCGGCGCGCTCGAGGGGCTCGAGCTCCTCGGCCGCACCCGACAGATTGATGTCGGGCCGGCGCACGCGCACCCCGTGTCGACGCGCATCTGCCGTGAGCGACGCGGGCGAGTAGAAGCCCATGGGCTGCGAGCGGAGGAGCCCTGCGAGGAATGCGGCGGGGTAGTGGAGCTTGATCCACGACGAGGCGTAGACGAGCAGCGCGAACGACAGCGAGTGCGACTCGGCGAAGCCGAAGTTCGCGAACGCCTGGATGCGCCCGTACAGGTCGTCGGCGAGCTCTCCCGTGATGCCGTTCTCGGCCATCCCCGCGTAGAGCTTCTTCTTGAGCGTCTCGATCTTCTCCTGCCCGCGCTTGGAGCCCATCGCCCGACGGAGCAGGTCGGCCTCGCCCGCGTCGCAGTTGCCGACGGCGACCGCCATCTGCATGAGCTGCTCCTGGAAGATCGGCACGCCCAGCGTGCGCTTGAGCACCGGCTCGAGCTTGGGGTGGGGGTACTCGACGACCGCCGCGACGCACGCGTCGTACGACAGATCCGGATGCTCGCGGCGGTAGGCCTCGAGGGCCGCCTTCCGCTTCACGAACGGATGGACGGCCCCGCCCTGGATCGGACCGGGGCGGATGAGGGCGATCTGCACGACGAGGTCGTAGAACGAGCGCGGCTGCAGCCGGGGGAGGAGGCCCATCTGCGCACGCGACTCCACCTGGAAGACGCCGATCGAGTCGGCGCGGCACAGCATGTCGTAGACCGCGGCCTCCTCGCGCGGGAGCGTCTCGAGCCGCCACTCCTCGCCTGTGGCCTCGCGGATGATGTCGAAGCAGTGCTGCAGCGCCGCGAGCATCCCGAGACCCAGCAGATCGAACTTGACCAGACCCATCCACGCCGCGTCGTCCTTGTCCCACTGGATGACCGTGCGCTTCTCCATGCGGGCGTGCTCGATGGGCACGACCTCGCCCACGGGGCGCTCGGTGAGCACCATCCCGCCCGAGTGGATGCCGAGGTGCCGAGGCGCCTTGAGCAGCTCGGTCGCGTACGCGAGCACCTGCTCGGGGATGTCGTGGTCGGGACCGGTGTCGACCGAGGCGCCCCAGCGCTCGACCTGCTTCGACCAGGCGTCCTGCTGGCCGGGGGAGAAGCCGAGGGCCTTGGCCATGTCGCGGATGGCGTTCTTCGGCCGGTACTGGATGACGTTCGCGACCTGCGCCGCGCGCTCGCGGCCGTACTCGTCGTAGACCCACTGGATGATCTCCTCGCGCCGATCCGAGTCGAAGTCGACGTCGATGTCGGGCTCCTCGTCGCGCAGCGCGGAGAGGAAGCGCTCGAAGGGGAGGTCGTAGAAGATCGCGTCGACCGCGGTGATGTCGAGCAGGTAGCAGACGGCGCTGTTGGCGGCGGAGCCCCGACCCTGGCAGAGGATGCCGCGGCGCCGGGCCTCCTGCACGATGCCGTGGACGATGAGGAAGTAGCCGGGGAAGTCCTTCTCCTCGATGACGCGCAGCTCCTTCTCGATGCGCGTGCGCACCTCCTCGCGGCGACCGGGGTACTTGCGGTCGACGCCCTCCCAGACGAGATGGCGCAGATGCTCCATCGGCGTGCATCCGTCGTCGAGATCGAGCTTCGGCAGCGCGGGCTTCGCGAGCCGCAGCGGGAAGGCGAGCTCGTCGGCGAGCGGCACGGTGCGCTCGACCGCCCCGGGATGGCGCGCGAAGAGCCGCGTCATCTCGGCGCCCGAGCGCAGGTGCGCCGCCGTGTGCGCGGGAAGCCAGCCGTCCAGATCGTCCATGCTGCGGTTCGCGCGCACGGCCGCGATCGCCGTCGCGAGCTGGGCGTCGCGCGGCGAGGCGTAGTGCACGTTGTTGGTCGCCACGGTCGGCAGGTGCAGGCGGCCGGCGAGCGCCGCGAGCGCGTCGTTGCGGGGCGAGTCGAGCGGATCGCCGTGGTCCGTGAGCTCGACGCTCACGTTGTCGCGGCCGAAGAGCGCGACGAGGCGCTCGAGCTCGCGCCCCGTGCGCTCGAGATCTCCTCCTCCGCGCAGCGAGGCATCGAGCGCCCTCCGCACCGCGCCCTTGCGGCACCCGGTGAGGACGACCCACTCGCCGCCGGCCTGCGCGCCGAGCTCCTCGAGGTCGTAGAGGGGGCGCCCCTTCTCCCCTCCGCGCAGCTGCGCGTGCGTGATCGCGGCCGAGAGCCGGTGGTATCCCTCCTCGCCCCGGGCGAGCACGAGCAGATGATCGCCCTCGGGATCGGCATGGCCCTTCTGCGGCTCGGAGAGCCCGAGCGAGAGCTCGGCGCCGAACACGGTCTTGACGCTCGTCGTCTCGGCCGCCTCGGCGAAGCGGGCGAGACCGTAGAAGCCGTCGTGGTCGGTGAGGGCGAGGGCATGCAGGCCGAGGCGCTCCGCCTCCTCGACGAGGGCCTCGGGTGACGAGGCTCCGTCGAGGAACGAGTACGACGAGTGCGCGTGCAGCTCGGCATAGGGGATGGCGTCGACCGGGCGCTCGATGGGAGGCGGCGTGTACGCGCCGCGCTTGCGGCTCCACGCGGGGCTGTCGCCGCCGTCCGCTCCGGCCGGGACGGGATCGGGGCGACGCCCGCTCAGCGCGCGCTCGAGCTCCGACCAGCGCACGGGCGGGTTGTGCCATCCCATCAGGCGTACCTCCCCTCGATCCACCAGGAGTCGTCCTCCAGCACGATGAGCCAGGCCGTCTGCTCCGCGTCGACCACCTGGAAGCGGTGCGCCCGCCGCATCCGCTCGCCGTCCCATCCGCGCTCGATCACGGGCCACGGCCCTGCCCATGCCGTGATGGGGCGCCCGTCGATGACCGCGGGCGCCGCCGTGAGCAGCCCGCGGTCGTCGACGGAGACCTCCGCGCCGCCCTGGCCGGAGACGCGCGTGCGCCTCGGATGGCGGAACACCTCGCTCGGCAGCGGCTGCGGCAGCGATCCCGGCCACGGCGCGTCGCGTCGCTGAGCCGGCCGCTCCCCGTCGCCCCACGGCACGCGCACCTCGCGCTCCTGCAGCCAGCGCCCGCCGCCGACGGCAGGGGTGACGACGCCGCGGTGCCCGAGCATCGCCTGCACGCGCGACATCGCGTGATGGAGTCGCTCGTCGGGGCCCTGGCCGATGAGCGTCGGCTGGTGATGCACGCTGTCGTCGACGGCCTCGGGCTCGATGCGGACGTGCGCGATGCCGCCGATGAGGCTGCCGCCGTCGTCGGCGGCAGCCTGCAGCTGCCAGCGCACGCGGTCGACGAGGGCCGCGGGGTCGAACCGCGTGGGATGCAGCCACACGCGCTCGCTGCGCGTGCCGCGGTCGTCGGTGAGGATGATCCGGGCCTCGGTGCAGACGAGCCCGGCTTCGCCGAGGGCAGTGCAGACGTCGTCGCACGTCTGGCGCACGGCGAAGGCGATCTGATCGGCGAGCTCGAGCGGCGGCTCGAGATCGAGCTCGCGCGCGAGCTCGGGCGGCGGCGTGCGCGGCTCGACGGGACGGGAGTCCGCGCCGCGTGCGAGATCGTGCAGCCGCACGCCGTGCTCGCCGAGTCGTGCGCGGACCTGCTCGCCGTCGAGCGCGGCGAAATCGCCGAGGGTCTGCACGCCGAGCTTCGCGAGCAGCCCCACGAGGGCGTCGTCTTCGATGGCCGCGATGGAGAGGGGCGCGAGGAAGTCGGCGGATGCTCCAGGCGGCACGCAGCGGACGGGGGCGTCCGCGCGCGTCAGGCGGGCGGCGCGCTCGGCGGTGAAGACGCCGTCGGCGACGCCGGCGCGGGCTCCTGGGAGCCCCATCGCCGTGAGCGCCTCGATGAGGGCGAGGGCGGCGGGCTCCTCCCCGCCGTAGAAGCGGGCGGGGCCCCGAGCCCGCACTGCGGCGAGGCCCGGTCGCAAGGGCTGCACACCGGGGGTGAGCTCGTCGAGGCGCGTGAGCACGGGCAGGAACGCGCGCTCGTCGCGCCCCGGATCGGCCGGGGCGAGCTGCAGAGAGGGGCAGGCCGCCTGCGCGTCGCGGCGGCGCTGTCCGCGGCGCACCCCCTCGGCGCGCGCCGCCGCCGAGCAGGCGACCACGCGGTTGGCATGCAGGATCGCGACCGGCGGAGCGGCGGCGACCGCCGCAGCGGCGGTCGCCGGC
>NZ_BSEJ01000006.1 GCF_027921765.1 Microbacterium barkeri | reverse complement strand
CGCCACGCACGCCAACGCGAACGCGAGCGCGAGCAGGAACAGCGCCAGCGCGAACGCGAGCGCGAGCGCGAACAGCACCAGCGGGAACGCGAACAGCGCCAGCGCGAGCAGGAGGAGCGGGAGCGGGAGCGGCTGCTGCACCTCGAGATCGAACAGGACATCCAGGAATGGTTCCGCCACTACTGGACAACCCCCGAATACCTCGCCCAAGCCCTCCTCGACGCCGACGACATCGCCCACCACGAAGACCTCGACAACGGCGCGGACGCCCGATTCACCCCCGAACCCGCCTGAGCGAGACACCATCGGATGCGCGGCGAGTCCGGGTCCAATCAGGTAGGAGAGCCCCGGGAGCGGGCGCCGTCCTCGCGATCACCTGCCGCGGACCCGGATGCGTGGCCGAGGCCGCTCATTCGCCGCCGCCTCCACCGCCTCCGCCTCCGCCGCCGTCCCCGCCGTCGCCGCCTCCGCTTCCGCCGTCCCCGCCGTCGCCGCCTCCGCTGCCGTCGCCGCCCTCCCCGCCGCCGTCGCCCCATCCGCCGTCGGTCGAGCTCCAGAGGCCCGCGTCTTCGGCCCACGTGAGCGCGATGCCGCCACCCACCACGGCCGTGACTCCGTCTACGACGTGCCGTTGCTTCGGTGCGGTGCGCAGGATCTTCAGCGCACTCAGCGGCACGACGCGTCCCAGAGGCCAGCAGACGTCACGCTGTCGGTCGACCGCGATGACCGCGCTCGACCGCGAGCGCGCGTTGACGAGATAGCCCTCGATGCGTGCGGGAACGGCAGGAGGCATCAGCGCGCGGTCGCCCAGCACCGCCACTCGCGTCTCTCCGGCGAGGGCGCGAGCGAGCGCGGTGTCGGGGGCGAGGTGCTCGATCGTGCCCGCGATGACGACGCCCGACGGGCGACCCCGCATGCCCATGCGACGCACGTCATCCTCGGCGACGACGAGGATCAGATCCGGGCGCCTGCGGTCGGCGTCGAACCCGTGCAGCACTCGCCACCGGCGGAGCCGGCTCACCGCGCGTCGCCCGGCGAGGATGAGCACAAGCAGAGGCCCCGCGAGCGTCAGCACGACGAGCAGGAGCCACAGCAGGAGGCCGATAGGCACAGCCATCCATTCCTGCTGCTCGGGGATCGAGCGCATGAGCTGATCGGTCCAGACGCCGGGCGCGAGGATGGCGCCGTCGGTCTCCTGGATCACGCCGCGGCTGAACCAGCCCATCCACGCGACCATCCCGAGGCAGAGCAGGATCGGGGGCAGGGCACGCCACAGAGACCGGCGTGCCGCTCGGTCGAGCAGGGATCGGTCCATCGCGTGTCCTCCTCACCGCCATCTTGGCCCATGACGAGGAGGGATCGGTCCGATGACCTCCTCACACCACCCGAACACCGGCCCGCCAGACGGCGGACGTGAGCGGCATGCCGGGGCGATAGGCGAGGTGGCTGACCGACGGCGCGTCGAGCAGCTGCAGGTCGGCGCGCGCGCCGGGCGCGACGACGCCGAGGCGCGGGCGGCCGGGGCGGTCGACGTGGCGGTCGAGCGCGATCGCTCCCCCGAGAGTCGCGGCGAGCACGGCCTCCTCGATCGTGAGCCCCATCTGCAGGACGGCCGTCGCGACGCAGAACGCCATCGACGATGTGTACGACGTGCCGGGGTTGCAGTTGCTCGCGATCGCGACGACCGCCCCGGCGTCGATGAGCCGACGGGCGGGCGCGAGCGGCATGCGCGTCGAGAGGTCGCAGGCCGGGAGCACGGTCGCGACGGTGCCGCGCCCGTCGCCCTGCCACGTCGCCGCGAGGGCCTCCACGTCATCGTCGGTCAGGAAGCCGAGGTGGTCGACGCTCAGCGCTCCGTGCTCCACGGCGATCCGCACGCCGTCGCCGTGCCCGAGCTGATTGCCGTGCACGTGAGCGGCGAGTCCTCGCGCCGTCGCGGCGGCGAGCACGCGAGCACTCTCCTCCGCCGAGAACGCGCCGCGCTCGCAGAACACGTCGACGGCCGTCACCCACGGCGCGACCGCATCGAGCATCGGCCCGGTCACGAGTTCGAGGTACTCGACCCGGTCCGCACCCTCCGGGACGACGTGCGCCCCGAGGAAGGTGACCTCGTCGACCGCCGCCGCGGCGATCCGCGCCGATCGAACCTCGTCGTCGACCGTGAGCCCGTAGCCGGTCTTCGTCTCGAGAGCGGTCGTGCCGCCCGCGCGCGCCTCGGCGACGAGCCGTGCGATGCCCGCGCGCAGCTCGTCGTCCGACGCGGCTCGCGTGGCCGACACCGTCGCGTTGATGCCGCCGGCCGCATACGGCTGGCCCGCCATGCGCGACTCGAACTCGGCGGACCGGTCGCCCGCGAACACGAGATGCGTGTGGGAGTCGACCCACCCCGGCAGCGCGGCTCGACCATCCGCATCGACGCGCTGGTCGGCGTCGGGTGCGTCTGCGGCCGGCCCGACCCACGCGAACCGGTCGCCGTCGATCACGACCGCGGCGTCGCGCAGGCGCGGGCCCTCGTTCGTCGTGAGCTCGCGGATGCCCGTGACGAGGATGCTGCCCATGTCAGTCCCGCACGACCGGCGTGAGCGGGATGCGCACGCCGCGCTCGGCGGCCACGTCGACCGCTCGTCGGTAGCCGGCGTCGACGTGGCGGATGACGCCCATCCCGGGGTCGTTGGTGAGCAGGCGCGCGAGCTTCTCCGCCGCGAGCGGCGTGCCATCCGCGACGCCGACCTGTCCCGCGTGGATCGAGCGCCCGATGCCGACGCCGCCCCCGTGATGCAGCGACACCCAGGTGGCGCCCGAGGAGGCGGCGGTGAGGGCGTTGAGGAGCGGCCAGTCGGCGATCGCGTCGGATCCGTCGAGCATCGACTCCGTCTCGCGGTAGGGCGACGCGACCGAGCCCGAGTCGAGGTGATCGCGGCCGATGACGATCGGCGCCGAGATCTCCCCCGAGGCGACGAGCTCGTTGAAGCGCAGCCCCGCCTTCGCCCGGTCGCCGTAGCCGAGCCAGCAGATGCGGGCGGGCAGGCCCTCGAACTCGACGCGCTCCTGCGCGGCGGTGATCCAGCGGCGCAGGTGCGCATCCTCGGGGAACAGCTCGAGGATGGCGCGGTCCGTGACCTCGATGTCGCGCGGGTCGCCCGACAGCGCGGCCCAGCGGAACGGGCCGAGACCCTCGCAGAAGAGCGGGCGGATGTAGGCCGGCACGAACCCGGGGAAGGCGAACGCGCGCTCGTACCCGGCCTGGCGGGCCTCGTCTCGGATGGAGTTGCCGTAGTCGAAGACCTCGGCACCCGCATCCTGGAACCCCACCATCGCCTCGACCTGGGCCGCCATCGATGCGCGGGCGCGCTCGGTGAAGCCCTCGGGGTCGGCAGCGGCGGCGTCGTGCCACTCCTCGACGGACATGCCGACGGGCAGGTACGACAGCGGGTCGTGCGCGGAGGTCTGGTCGGTGACGATGTCGATCGCGACGCCGCGGCGCAGGAGCTCGGGGAAGACCTCGGCCGCGTTGCCGACGACGCCGATCGAGAGCGCGCGGCGCTGCTCCTTCGCCTCGAGGGCGACCGCGACGGCGGTGTCGAGGTCGGCCTCGACGCGGTCGAGGTAGCGCTTGCCGACGCGACGGCGCAGACGCGTCTCGTCGACGTCGACGACGAGGCAGACGCCCTCGTTGAGGGTGACCGCGAGCGGCTGAGCGCCGCCCATCCCGCCGCAGCCTCCCGTGAGCGTGAGCGTTCCGGCGAGCGTCCCGCCGAAGCGCTTGCGGGCGACCGCGGCGAACGTCTCGAACGTGCCCTGCAGGATGCCCTGCGTGCCGATGTAGATCCAGGAGCCGGCCGTCATCTGCCCGTACATCGTGAGCCCCTCGGCCTCGAGACGGCGGAACTCGGGCCACGTCGCCCAGTCGCCGACGAGGTGCGAGTTCGCGATGAGCACGCGCGGCGCCCACGGGTTCGTGCGGAAGATGCCGACCGGCTTGCCGGACTGCACGAGAAGCGTCTCGTCATCCTCGAGATCGGTGAGCGCCGCCGTGATCGCGTCGAACGCCTCCCAGTTGCGCGCGGCGCGCCCGGTTCCGCCGTAGACGACGAGGTCGTCGGGCCGCTCGGCGACCTCGGGGTCGAGGTTGTTGTGCAGCATGCGCAGCGGGGCTTCGGTCTGCCAGCTCTTCGCCGTCAGGGTGGTGCCGCGCTGTGCGCGGACGGGGCGTGCGCCGGGGAGCGTCATCGTCGGGGCCTCTCTCTCGAGCCGGGGTCTGCCTCGATCCAATCCCGCGACGGCCCGCGCGACAACGGGGAACGCGACGGCCCCGTCTGGAATCCCAGACGGGGCCGTCGCGTCGCGTCACGGCGCTCGAGGAGGCAGCGGGATGGGCGCTGTCGCGTCCTCGAGGTCGGGCGCCGATCGCCCCTGCTCGCGGACGAACAGCGTGTACGCCAGCCAGAGGACGGCCAGCCACACCGCGCCCACCATGAGCGCGGGCCGCGTGTCGGGCACGATGCCGAGCACGACGACGACGAACAGCACGAAGGCGATCGCCGCGTAGGAGGCCGCCGGCCAGAGCGGGACGGGGAACTCCGACGGAAGCCGGCCCTCCCGCGCGATCGCGTGCTTCATGCGCACGTGCGACAGCAGGATCATGAGCCACACCCACACCGTGGCGAACGTCGCGACCGATGCGATGAGGAGGAACGCCTGCTCGGGGATCACCGCGTTGAGGACGACGCCGACGAGCAGCGTCGCCATGAGGATGAGGACAGGGAAGATCGGGACACCCTGGCGGGAGGTCTTCCGGAAGATCGCGGGCGCCTGCCCCTGCTGCGCGAGGCCGAACATCATGCGACCCGCGCCGAAGATGTCGGAGTTGATGGCCGAGACGGCGGCCGTGATGACGACGGCGTTGAGGAGGTGCGGCGCGAACGGGATCCCGAGGGTCGTGAAGATCGAGACGAAGGGGCTCGCCTCGCCCGTGATCGACGTCCACGGCACGAGCATCATGATGACCCCGAGCGTGAGCACGTAGAAGAGGAGGATGCGCAGCGGCACGGTGTTGATCGCCTGCGGCAGCACGCGCTTGGGATCCTGGGCCTCTCCGGCCGTGACGCCGATGATCTCGATGCCGCCGAACGCGAACATGACGACCGCGAGGCTCGCGATGAGCCCGCCGAAGCCCTCGGGGGCGAAGCCGCCGTGGCTCCACAGGTTCGCGATGCCGGAGGCGTTCTCCTCCTGGTTGCCGAGCCCGAACGTGATGATGGCGATGCCGCCCACGATCATCGCGATGATCGCCGAGACCTTGACGAGCGAGAACCAGAACTCGAGCTCTCCGAACACCTTCACGCTCAGCAGGTTGAGCGCGCCGATGAAGAGGATGATCGAGAGCACCCAGATCCAGCGCGGCACGTCGGGGAACCAGAAGCCCATGTAGATGCCGAACGCCGTCACGTCGGCGAGGCACACGATCACCATCTCGAACGCGTACGTCCATCCCGTCACGAAGCCCGCGAGCGGGCCGAGGTAGCGGGCGGCGTACTGGCCGAAGGAGCCCGCGACGGGATGGCGGACCGCCATCTCGCCGAGCGCGCGCATCACCATGAAGACGGCGGCGCCGCCGACGATGTACGCGAGGAGCACGGCGGGTCCCGCGGACTGGATGGCCGCGGACGACCCGTAGAAGAGGCCGGTCCCGATCGCGGAGCCGAGCGCCATGAAGCGCACGTGCCGGGCGGAGAGCCCGCGGCGGAGGGTGTGCGCGGAAGCGGTCGCGGCGGGCGCGTGCGTGGCAGAGGTGTCAGACATCGTCGTCTCCATTCTCCTCGGTCGGGCTAGCGTCCGGCGACGCCCGCGAGCGCCTCCAGGACGAGCGTCGCGACGAGGCGCACGGTGCGCCCGTCGGGGGTGTCCGCGGTCGCATCGACCTCGGTGAGGTCGAGCGATCGCACGCGGGGGTCGCGCGTGACGCGTCGGACGGCCCTGCGCAGCTCGGCGGCCGAGAGGCCGCCGGGCACGGAGGCCGGGCAGGCGGGAGCGACCGCGCGGTCGCAGATGTCGACGTCGACGTCGACGTGGACCGCGCCGCCGCCCGCGCCCGCGATCGCGAGCGCCTCGTCGACGACGTCGGCGATCGGGCGATCGTGCAGGGCATCGCGCGGGATGACGGTGATCCCGAGCTCCTGCGCCCTCCGCGCGTACGCGAGCGAGTTCGCGAAGTCGGCGATGCCGATCTGCACGACGCGCCGCCCGTCGAGCCCTGCCTCGATGAGGCGCCGGACGGGGGAGCCGTTGCTGATCCCGTCGCGCAGGTCGTGATGCGCGTCGAAGGTGATGAGGCCGGCCGACGCGATGCCGTCGCCCCACGCGCCGAGCGCCGCGGGGACCGTCGCCGCGTTGTCGCCGCCCAGCGCGATGACGAGCCGTGCGCGCTCCGCGAGCGCGCGGACGGCCGCGACGGCGGCGTCCTCATCGTGGCCGTGGTCGGGCTCGGCGATGTCGCCCGCGTCGACGATGCGCAGCGCCTCGTCGAGGTCGACGGCGCCCCTGCCCTCCACGTGCGCGAGGGCCGAGTAGCGGCGCAGCGCGTCGCGCACCGCCGATGGCGTGGCGTCCGCGTGCGTCGGCGAGAGCGAGGTGCGCCGCGTCGGGAGCCCGATGAGGGCGGCGTCCGCCTCCGCGCCGTCGGGGCGCGGCCATCCGCCCGTGCGCGGCCAGAGGGGATCGTGCGAGAGGGCAGGGGAGGGCTGATCGCTCATGGCGTCACGGTACCCACGGGCGGTGCGGGGCGAACCGCCGCCCCGCACATCGTCGTCTGGGATCCCAGAGCGCATCGTCTGGGATCCCAGACGGCAGGAGGCCCGCGGTGCTGTCCGCCGGGGTGGACGTGACGTTCCATGGAGGGATGACCACCTCGCACGCCCTCCGCTCCATCTCGCTCGGCTCCGCGGGCCTCCGCCCGGACGACGTCGTCGCCGTGGCCCGAGACGGCGCGCCCGTCCATCTCTCGGAGCAGGCGCTCCGCGACATGGCGGAGAGCCGCGCGCTCATCGACGACCTCGCACACGACGCGCTCCCGCACTACGGCGTCTCGACGGGCTTCGGCGCCCTCGCCACCGTGCAGATCCCGCGCGAGAAGCGCCGGCAGCTGCAGCGCAGCCTCGTGCGATCGCACGCCGCCGGAACCGGCGAGGAGGTCGAGCGCGAGGTGGTCCGCGCGCTCATGCTCCTGCGTCTCGACACCCTCGCGACGGGCCGCACGGGCGCTCGCCCGATCGTCGCGGAGACCTACGCGCAGGTGCTCAACGCAGGGCTCACGCCCGTCGTGCACGAGTACGGCTCGCTCGGCTGCTCGGGCGACCTGTCGCCGCTCGCGCACTGCGCCCTCGCCATCATGGGCGAGGGCACCGTGCGCGATGCGGCCGGCGAGCTGCGCGGCGCGGGCGATGCCCTCGAGGAGGCGGGCATCGCCCCCGTCGTGCTGGAGGAGAAGGAGGGCCTCGCCCTCATCAACGGCACCGACGGGATGCTCGGCACGCTCCTGCTCGCGCTGCACGACCTCGAGGCGCTCCTGCGCGTGGCCGACGTCGCGGCCGCCGCGAGCGTCGAGGCGCTCCGCGGGACCGACTCCGTGTTCGCCGCGGATCTGCAGGAGCTGCGCCCGCACCCCGGGCAGGCCGCCGCGGCCGCGAACATGGCGCGGGTGCTGGGCGACTCGGGCCTCGTCTCCCGGCGGGTGAGCGGCGAGTTCACGCGCGTGCAGGACGCGTACTCCCTGCGCTGCGCTCCGCAGGTGCACGGCGCCGCGCGCGACACGGCGGCGCATGCGGCATCGGTCGCCCGCATCGAGCTCGGCAGCGCGATCGACAACCCGGTGGTGACCCGCGACGGGCGCGTCGAGTCGAACGGCAACTTCCACGGGGCGCCCGTCGGGTACGTGCTCGACTTCCTCGCGATCGCCGCGGCCGACGTCGCGTCGATGTCGGAGCGCCGGACCGACCGCTTCCTCGACGTCGCGCGCAACCACGGCCTCCCGCCGTTCCTCGCCGCGGACCCGGGGCTCGACTCGGGCCTCATGATCGCGCAGTACACGGCCGCGGGCATCGTCTCCGAGATGAAGCGGCTCGCGGTCCCCGCCTCGGTCGACTCCATCCCGTCCTCGGCGATGCAGGAGGACCACGTCGCGATGGGATGGGCGGCCGCGCGCAAGCTGCGCCGCTCGATCGACGGCCTCGCGCGCGTGCTCGCGATCGAGCTGCTCACCGCGACGCGCGCCCTCGACTTCCGCCTCGCCGCCGGCGAGGGCGAGCCGGGCGCGGCCACCCGCGCGCTGCACGCTCTCTTCCGCACCGACATCGCCGCGCCCGACACCGACGCCTTCACGTCGCCCGACATCCAGGCGGCGGTCGCGCACGTGCAGTCGGGTCGCGTGCTCGCGGCGGTCGAGACGGCGATCGGGGCGCTCGCGTAGCCTCGACCTCGATGTCAGAGTCGTCCCGCGTTCCCGCGTTCGAGAACGGGCTGCGCATCCTCGACCTGCTCGCGCGCGCGAGCGGGCCGCTCCAGGCCGCGACGATCGCGCAGCGCCTGGAGCTGCCCCGCTCGACGGTCTACCACCTCCTGAACGTCGCCGAGCGGGCGGGATACGTCATGCGGCTGCCCGACGAGAGCCGATACGGGCTCGGCATCGCGGCCGTCGACCTCGGCAGCTCCTATGCGCGCACCGACCCGCTCGCGCGCCTCGGCCGCGTGCACGTCGCGCGCCTGGTCGACCGGATCGGGCTCAGCGCGCACCTCGCCGTCCTGCACGGGCGCGAGGTGCTCTACATCGTCGAGATCCGCGCGAAGCACGCACCCGACCTCGTCACGGCCGTCGACGTCCGCCTGCCGGCCCAGCTGACCGCGAGCGGACGGGCCATCCTCGCCGCGCTGCCCAAGGCGCAGCTGCGCGCGCTGTATCCCGATGCGCGGGCCTTCGTGCAGCGGCATGCCGAGAAGCCCGCCGTGACGACCTACGCCGAGCTGCGGCGGGTCCTCGAGGAGGGGCGCCTGCGCGGATGGGCCGAGGAGACCGGCGACGTCACCCCGGGGCTGTCATCGGTCGCGGTCCCCGTGCTCGATCACCGCGGATGGCCCGTGGCCGCGATCGCGATCACGTATCCGGACGCGTCGGTCGCGCCCGAGCGCCTCCCGGCGCTCGTCGACGACGCCCGCTCGGTGGCGGAGGAGATCTCGCGCCGCATCCACGGCGCGCCGCGCGACCCGGCCTCCTAGGCTGGACCCGTGGGCACAGCAGCGCAGCGGGTCGTCATCACGGGGAGCAGCGGGAAGCTGGGGCGCGCGGTCGTCGCGCACTTCGCCGAGCACGGGTACGCGGTGACCGCGGTCGACCGCGTGCGGCCCGCCTCGCTGCCGGAGGGGGCGCGGTTCCTGCAGGCCGACCTCAGCGACTACGGGCAGGCGGTCCAGGTGCTCACGCACGTCGACGAGCACTACGGCGCGCTTCCCGTCGGGTCGGGCCGCGGCGTCGACGCGCTCGTGCACCTCGCCGCGATCCCGGCGCCCGGCCTGCTGCCCGACGCCGCGACCTTCGCGAACAACACGGCGATCACCTACAACCTCTTCTCCGCGGCACGGCTCGCCGGCATCCGCCGCGTGGTGTTCGCATCGAGCGAGACCCTCCTCGGGCTGTCGTTCGCCGACACCCCTCCGCCGTACCTCCCCGTCGATGAGGAGTACGCCGTCCGGCCGCAGACGTCCTACTCCCTCGGGAAGGCGGTCGACGAGGAGCTCGCCCGCCACTTCGCCCGCTGGTGCCCCGATGCGGGCTTCCTCGGCCTGCGGTTCTCGAACGTGATGGATCCCGAGGACTACGCGCGCTTCCCGGGGTTCGACGCCGACCCGTCCGAGCGCTCGTGGAACGCGTGGGGCTACATCGACGCGCGCGACGGCGCGCTCGCCTGCCGCCTCGCGGTCGAGAGCGGCATCGTCGGCGCGGAGAACTTCGTCATCGCGGCGGCCGACACGGTGATGTCGCGGGGCTCGGCCGAGCTCGCCGCCGAGGTGTTCCCCGAGGTGCCGGTGCGCGGCGAGGTCGCGGGCACGCAGACCCTGCTGTCGATCGAGAAGGCGCGCCGCCTGCTGGGCTTCGAGCCGCAGCACTCCTGGCGCGGCTAGCCTCGGCCGGGCACGTCGACGACGCGCTCTCCGCCGATGACCGGCGCGAGGGCGCCGGCCGTGGCGGCTGCGAGGTCGTCGCGGAGGCGGCCGAGCTCGGCGGCCGGCGTCCAGAGCTCGAAGGTCGCGTGCGTCGCATAGGAGGTCTCGCCGAGCGTCGCGCCGTGGTGCGCGGCCCACTCGCGCAGCAGGTTGTCGATGCGGCCCGCGTCGCCGTGCGGCACCGCGACCGTCACCTGCGTGAGCGCCTCGCGGCGCACGGGCGCGGCGAGGTCGAGCGCCTCCGACACGGCAGAGGAGTACGCGCGGACGAGCCCGCCCGCCCCGAGCTTGATCCCGCCGAAGTAGCGGGTGACGACCGCGACGACGTCGGTGAGGTCGCGGCGTCGCAGCACCTCGAGCATGGGGATCCCCGCCGTGCCCGACGGCTCGCCGTCGTCGGATGAGCGCGCCTGGTCGCCGAGGAGGCCCGTCACCATCGCGACGCAGTGGTGGCGGGCATCCCATGCGCGCCGGCGCGCGGCGGCGATGACCTCCTCCGCCTCCTGCGGCGAGGAGACCGGCGCGACCTGGGCGATGAAGCGCGACTTCCGCTCGACGAGCTCGTGCTCGACGGGCGCCGCGATGGTCGACGGATAGCGGCGGCTCACGGGGCGGCCGTCGCCCGGACGGTGTCGATGAGCGACGCCGCGAGGGCGCCCGCCGCGTCGCGGTCTCCGCGCGCGATGGCGTCGGCGAGAGCGCGATGGGCGTCGCCCACCTCGCGCGGCTCGGGGAGGGCGCTCGTCTCGGCGATCGAGTGGGTCACGAGCCCCGCCATCGCCTCGTGGAGGCGCGCGAGCAGGGGGTTGCCGCTCGCCTCGATCACCGCCCGGTGGAAGGCCGCGTCGGCCGCGACGCAGGCGTCGAGGTCGCCCGCCTCGTGCGCGCGCATCCGCTCGACGAGGGCGCGCTCGATCGCCGGGCCCGCGGTCTCGGGGATGGCCGCGGCGGCGCGCGCGGCGGCGGCCTCGAGCCCGGCCCGCGCCTCGAAGACGTGGTCGATCGACACCGTGTCTCTCGCGAGCAGCACGGGGAGCTCGTCGGACGCGCGCACGTAGGTGCCGTCACCCACGCGCGGCTCGAGGAGTCCCGCGACGCTCAGCGCGCGCAGCGCCTCGCGCACCGTGCCGCGGCTCACGTCCAGATCCTCCGCCAGCTGGATCTCGCCCGGGATCCGCGACCCCACCGGCCACGCGCCCGACACGATGAGCGCGCGGAACTGCTCGGTGACCTGCACGACGAGCGGGGCCTGCCGGATCGGCGCGTTGAGCGGCATCGCGATACCTCCTCCCGTCGAGCGTACCGGCGTCGCCGGCGTCCGGCTGGCGCGCGACGGCCAGATGTCCTACATTTGCACAGATGAACGAGGGCATGCGCAGAACCGGCTGGATGGCCGCTCTCGTCTTCCTCGTCGCGCTCTGCCTGCGCCCCGCGATCACGGCCGTCGGCCCGGTCCTCGGCGGCATCGGCGCGGAGACCGGGCTCGGGGAGGGTGCGCTCGGCCTGCTCTCGGCCCTGCCCCTCCTCGCCTTCGCCGCGGTGTCGCCGCTCGTGCACCGGATGGCGACGCGCTTCGGCGACGACAGGGCCGTGCTCGTCGCGCTCATCGTCCTCGTGGGCGCGACGCTCGTGCGCTCCTACGCGGGCGACGCCGGGCTGTGGGTCGGCACGTTCGCCGTGGGCGCCGCGGTCGCGGTCGGCAACGTGCTCACCCCGGTTCTCGTCAAGCGCGACTACCCGACGCGCATCTCCCTCGCGACCGGGTTCTACACGGCGTTCCTCACGTTCGCGGCGGGCGCAGGCTCGGCGCTCTCCGTGCCGCTCGCGCACCTCGTGGACTGGCGGTTCTCGCTCGTCGTGTGGGGCGGACTCGCGCTCGTCGTCGCGCTCGCGTGGCTGCCGCGGGTGGCTGGCCCCTCGTCGCATGCGCGCTCGCTCGATCCCGTTCCCGTGCCGCACCATCCGAGCATCTGGCGCTGGGGCACGGCCTGGCTCGCGACGGCGTACATGGGGCTGCAGTCCACGACCTTCTACGTCGTCGTCACGTGGCTGCCGACGATCGAGGGCACGTGGGGCGTGCCCGCCGCGACGGCCGGCCTGCACCTCTCCGTCGTGCTCCTCCTCGGCATCGCAGGCGGCCTGCTCATCCCGCGCCTGCTGCGCGATGGCGTCGACCAGGGCCCGGGGATGGTCGTGGCGACGGCTCCGCTCGCGATCGGAACGCTCGGCCTGCTCGTGTGGCCCGGCGCCCTGTACCTGTGGCTCGCGCTCCTCGGTCTCGCGCAGGGCGCATCGCTCGTGGCGGCGCTGACGATGCTCAGCCTGCGTGCGCGCAGCCACGGCGAGGCGGCGAAGCTGTCGGGCATGGCGCAGTCGCTCGGCTACCTGCTCGCGGCCGCCGGCCCGTTCGCCGCGGGCTTCCTCGCCGAGCGCACGGGCAGCTGGGCGCCGACCCTCGCGCTGCTCGTCGGGCTCACCGCGATCCAGACCGCGATCGGCTTCGTGCTGGGCCGCGGCGGCCGCCGCTGAGCAGAACGATGATCGGCCCCGGCGCGTCGCGCGGGTGATCGCGCAGGATGCGCAGCCCATTCGCGCCCGCCGCCGCATAGCCTGGAGGGACCGACATCCACCGCCGCGACGACGCGGCCAGAGCCTCGAAGATCGGAGGTTCCCATGTCCATGAGCCAGGTGCACAGCACGAAGGCGATCATCGGTGAGCCCGAGGTCGTCGAGGACGGCCGAGCCCCCGGCGTCGAGACCTCGGATGCGTGGCGGCGTCTCAAGGACGCCGCGATCGCGCTCCAGGCGATGCAGGCATCCGACGGCTCGATTCCCGACGCATCGGCGCATGACGCCGCGCGCGCCGAGGTCGAGCGCGTGCAGGACGCGGTGCGCGAGCTCGCGCCGCGCTTCCCGCACGACGCCGCGTACCTCGAGGCGGTCGTCGCCGACCTCGGCCGCTGGGTCGCCGACGGGTTCGGCGTTCCCGACTTCCACGACGCCCTCGTCGCGTTCCACCCCGAGCAGCACCGGGTCGACGGGCTGCGTCACCTCGTCGTGTTCCCGATGTACACGCAGAACGGCTCGCCCGACCGGCATCTCGAGGCGCTCGTCGTCGAGGTCATCTGGCCCGACTTCATCGCGCGCCTCGAGGCGACCGACTACGGCAACCGGCTCTTCGTGAGCCTGCGTCTGGTCGACTTCACGCCCGGGTACGACACGAACTCCGCCGTGCTCTTCCCCGAGACCGTCGCCGTGCGCGAGATCCCCGCCTTCACGTGGGGAGCGATCTTCCAGGACCGCGAGGCCGCGCGCTACCGCCGCGTCGTCCGCGCGGCATCCGAGATCACGAAGCTCGAGCTGCCGGCCGAGGCCGCGCGGATGCTCGACGACCAGCAGCTGACCGAGCAGACCTTCGTCATGTGGGACATCATCCACGATCGCACCCACATGCGCGGTGACCTGCCGTTCGACCCGTTCATGATCAAGCAGCGGATGCCGTACTTCCTCTACTCGCTCGAGGAGCTGCGCTGCGACCTCACGGCCTTCCGCGAGTGCGTCGCCATCCAGCGGCGTCTCACGGGCGCCGAGGAGCTCTCCGCGGTCGAGGCCGAGACGCTCGAGCACGCGCGGCTCGTGCAGTACGCGGTGATCTTCGACCGGATCTTCCGGTTCGCGATCACGGGCAGCCGCGTGCGCAACTACGACGGGCTCGGCGGCCAGCTGCTGTTCGCGTGGCTGCACCAGCGCGGGGCGCTCCACTGGACGGACACCGCGCTCACGTTCGACTGGGACGCGGTCCCCGACGCGGTCGTCGCCCTGGGCGACGCGATCGACGACCTGTACTGGCGCTCGATCGACCGGCCTAAGACCGTGCACTGGCTCGCGGCATACGACCTCATCCGGTCGGTGCTGACGCCCCACCCCGCCTCGAAGTGGGCCCGCGGCCTTCCGGACGAGGTGCTCGCGGGCCCGCCGCGCGGCTTCACCGACGCCGTGCTGGACGACGAGTTCCCGCTGTCGATGTTCTACGAGGCGCTCGAGAAGAAGATGCGCGACGTGATCGCGCAGACCTCGGGCATCCGCGGGACGGATGACTGACGACGCCCTGGTCGGCCGCGCCGTGCTCCTCGCCGGGGGCACGAGCGCGGCCGGCCGCGCGGCGGCCCGGCGGCTCGCGGATGGCGGCGCGCGCGTCATCGTGGTGGGGCGCGACCCCCGGAAGCTCGCTGCGCTCGCGGGGGAGGGCTTCGAGACGATCGAGGTCGACCTCGCGGACGAGGGCGAGGTGCGCACGCTCGCCTCGTCGGCGGGCGCGATCGACGGGCTGCTGCACCTCGTCGGCGGATGGCGCGGAGGCGGAGGGATCCCCGGCCAATCGGAAGAGGACCACCGGTTCCTCGAGTCGTCGTTCACGTCGCTGCGTCTCGTGACGCGCGCGCTGTGGCCGTCCTTCGTCGCGTCGTCGCGCGCCCGCGTCGCGATCGTCTCGTCCACGGCCGTCGCGCGCCCCCGCGCGGGCGGCGCGAGCTACGCGGCGGTCAAGGCCGCGAGCGAGGCGTGGACGCGCGCGCTCGCCGACGGCTTCGCGAAGGAGGCCCCCTCCGCGGCCGCGACGATCTTCCGCGTCACGGCTCTCGCCGGACGCGAGGAGCGCCTCGCCGACGCGTACGCCGACCTGTGGGCGGCCGACGCGGCCGCCGTCAACGACCGGGTCGTCGAGCTCGCCTGACGACCCTGAATAGGCTGGATCAGTGACCCCGATTCATGACGCGAACCTGCGCGGATTCGCCTCCGACAACTACGCCGGCATCCACCCCGAGGTGCTCGCGGCGATCGCCGACGCGAACGCCGGACACCAGATCGCCTACGGAGAGGACGTCTACACCGCCCGCCTGCACGAGGTGCTCGCCGAGCACTTCGGCGGGCCCGTGGCCGCGTTCCCCGTGTTCAACGGCACGGGCGCGAACGTCACGGCGCTGCAGTCGATGCTGCCCCGCTGGGGCGCCGTGATCGCGGCCTCGACCGCGCACATCAACGTCGACGAGCAGGGGGCGCCCGAGCGCATCGGCGGCATGAAGCTCCTCACGGTGCCCACCGAGGACGGCAAGCTCACCCCCGACCTCATCGACCGCGAGGCGTGGGGCTGGGGCGACGAGCACCGCGCGCAGCCGCTCGTCGTCTCGATCACGCAGGCGACCGAGCTCGGCACCGTCTACACCCCCGACGAGATCCGCGCGATCGCCGACCACGCGCACGGCCTCGGCATGCGCGTGCACCTGGACGGCGCGCGCCTCGCGAACGCCGCGGCCGCGCTCGACCTCCCGCTGCGCGCCTTCACGCGCGACGCGGGCGTGGACGTGCTCTCGCTGGGCGGCACGAAGAACGGCGCGATGCTCGCCGAGGCGATCGTCGTGCTCGACCCCGCGGCGTCGGATGGCCTCACCTTCCTCCGCAAGATGAACATGCAGCTCGCATCGAAGATGCGCTTCGTGTCGGCGCAGCTCGTGGCGCTCTTCGACGGCGACCTGTATCTGCGCAACGCCCGCCATGCCAACGCCATGGCGCGGCGGCTGCGCGCGGGCGTCGAGGCGGGCCTCGCGGACGGCTCGATCCGCGGCGTGCGGTTCACGCGCGAGACGCAGGCGAACGGCGTGTTCGCCATCCTCCCGGAGGGGGTCGCCGATCGCCTGCGCGAGAGCGTCCGCTTCTACGACTGGGACGAGTCGGTCGGCGAGGTGCGCTGGATGTGCAGCTTCGACACCACCGAGGACGACGTCGACGCGTTCGTCGCCGCGATCGCGCGCGAGACGTCGCGCTGACCGCCGCGGGGCGGCGTCACCGCAGCAGCGGCGCCGCCTCCGCCGCGAAGGCCGCGAACGGGCGCGCGGGGCGACCCGTGACGCGTTCGACGTCGGGTGAGACACGCTCGGCCTCGCCCGCGGCGTAGTGCGCGTAGTCCTCGAGGAGGCCCTCCACCTGCCACGCGGGGAGGAGCCCCTCGAGCGACCGGGCGAACGCCGGCGCGGGGACGTCGACGAAGCGGATGTCGCGCTCGGCCGCACGCGCGAGCGCGCTCGCCATCTCGGCGTGCGTGAGCGCGGCGGGCCCGGTGAGGTCGAGCACGCCCAGGCCCGTCTCGGACACGAGGGCGTGCGCGGCGACCGCTCCGATGTCGTCGACGTGCACGGCGCTCACGCGGGCGTCGCCGATCGGCGCGGGCACGATCCCCTGCGCGCGGATGAGGTCGCGGTACACGAGCAGGCCCTGCATGAAGAGGTTCGGCCGCAGGGCGGTCGAGGCCATCCTCGACGCGCGCAGCGCGGCCTCGACCACGGCGTGATAGCGCAGGAAGCGCACGGGGGAGTCCTCCGCCGCCGCGAACTGCGACAGCAGGACGATGTGCGCGACGCCCGCCTCACGTGCGGCGTCGAGGAACGCGAGCTGCTGGTCCTGGGCGCGCTCGGTCGAGGGCGTCACGAGATAGGCCGCGCCGACCCCCTCGAGCGCCCGCGCGACCGCCTCGCGGTCGTCGAAGTCGCCGCGGACGACGGTGCCGTCGCCGGGGAGAGGGGCACCGTCTCGGCGGGTGAAGCCGCGGTAGGCGATGCCGCGAGCGGCGAGGGCGCGGGCCGTGGCCGACCCGGTCGCGCCGGTGACGCCCGTGACGAGGACAGAGGGGGAGGTGTTCATGGGTTCTCCTTTGTAGAGTGATCAATCACTCACTGATCGGTGGCGGTTGGAAGGAAGGGAGCGGTCAGGGGTGTCGGATGCCCGCCGTCAGCGCGTGAGCCCAGTCGGCGTCGACATCGTCGAGGCCCGCGGTCACGACGAGGTGGCACAGCTGGCCGTAGGCGACGAACCGCTGCACCTGCGGGGGAGTGCCGCCCGAGCGCTCGGCGGCGAGCTCGGCGACGCGGCCGAGCCCGTGGCGGAGCGCGGCGCCGACCTCGGCGATCTCGGCCACGGACTGCGCGTGCACCTGGAGCAGAAGGAGGTCGCGGTCGGCGATGAGCGCGGCGTAGGCGCCGCCCATGGCGTCGAGCACCGCGTCGGCGTCCTCTCCCTGTGCCGTGTCGGCGCCTCGTTCGAGGGCATCCACGACGAGGTCGAAGCACCGATCGACGGCCGCGGCGAAGAGCTGCTCCTTGCGCGGGAAGAGCTTGAACGCGTACGCGGCGGAGATCCCGGCCTCGGCCGCGACCGAGGCGACGCTCGTGCCCGCGTAGCCGCCGCGCGCGAACCGGCGCACGGCGGCGTCGACGAGGTCGGGGCGTCGGGCGTCGGCGGTGAGAAGGGTGCGCGGCATGTGAGTGACTGTACACTCACTCTTCGCGGTCGGCAAGCGCAGCTGCGCTGCAGGGCGATGAGGCAGACTCGAGGGGATGGCCTCCTCCCTGCTCGACCGCATCCGAACGACCGACGGCGATGCGGACGCGCTCTACGACGCGTTCACCGCGTGGACGACCGAGCGCGGGCTCGCCCTCTACCCCGCGCAGGACGAGGCGCTGATCGAGCTCGTCTCGGGCAGCAACGTCGTCCTCGCGACGCCCACGGGCACGGGCAAGTCGCTCGTCGCGATCGCCGCGCACGCCATCGCGCTCGCGCGCGGCGGCCGCACCTACTACACGGCCCCCATCAAGGCGCTCGTGAGTGAGAAGTTCTTCGCGCTCGTCGACATCTTCGGGGCCGAGAGCGTCGGGATGGTCACGGGCGACTCGTCGGTCAACCCCGACGCCGCGATCGTCTGCTGCACCGCCGAGATCCTCGCGAACCTGGCCCTGCGCCAGGGGGCCGATGCCCCCGTCGACCAGGTCGTCATGGACGAGTTCCACTACTACGGCGACGCGGATCGCGGATGGGCCTGGCAGGTTCCGCTGCTGCTCCTGCCGCGCGCGCAGTTCCTCCTCATGTCGGCCACGCTCGGCGACACGACGGCCATCCAGGAGGACCTCACCCGGCGCACCGGACGGCAGACGACGCTCGTCGCGGGAGCGGAGAGGCCCGTGCCCCTGCATCACTCCTACTCCGACCATCCGGCGCACGAGACCGTCGAGCGGCTCCTCGAGGAGCGCGAGACGCCCGTGTACATCGTGCACTTCTCGCAGGCGGCGGCCATGGAGCGCGCCCAGGCGCTCGCGAGCGTCAAGGTCACCACCCGCGAGCAGCGCGACGAGATCGCCGAGGCGATCGGCGGATTCCGCTTCACGACCGCGTTCGGCAGGACGCTCTCGCGCCTCGTGCGATCGGGGATCGGCGTGCACCACGCGGGGATGCTTCCGCGCTACCGCCGCCTCGTCGAGACGCTCGCGCAGCGCGGGCTCCTCCGTGTCATCTGCGGGACCGACACCCTCGGGGTCGGCATCAACGTGCCCATCCGCACGGTCATGATCACGGCGCTGTCGAAGTACGACGGCACGCGCATGCGGCGGCTGTCGGCGCGCGAGTTCCATCAGATCGCGGGCCGCGCCGGCCGCGCGGGGTACGACCCGTACGGCAACGTCGTCGTGCTCGCCCCCGACCACGAGATCGAGAACGCGCAGGCCCTCCGCAAGGCCGGAGACGACCCCGTCAAGCGCAAGCGCGTGCAGCGCAAGAAGGCCCCGACCGGGTTCGTGTCGTGGAGCGAGCAGACCTTCGACAAGCTCGTGGAGGCGGAGCCGGAGGCGCTCCAGCCGCAGCTGCAGATCACGAGCGCGATGCTCATCAACGTGATCGGCCGCGGTGGAGACGTCTTCGCGAATGTGCGCGCACTCGTGTTCGACAACCACGAGCCGCGGAACCGGAAGTACGCGCTCGCACGTCGGGCGCTCGCGATCTTCCGCACGCTGCGCGAGGCCGGGATCGTCGAGGTCGACGCCGACGGGCGCATCCACCTCGTCGTCGAGCTGCAGCCGAACTTCGCGCTCAACCAGCCGCTGTCGCCGTTCGCGCTCGCGGCGATCGAGCTGCTCGACCCCGAGGGCGGCGCCGACGGCGTGGGCACCGGCTCGTACGCTCTCGATGTCGTGAGCGTCATCGAGGCGACCCTCGACGACCCGCGGGCGATCCTGTCCCAGCAGGAGTTCAAGGCGCGCGGCGAGGCCGTCGCCGCCATGAAGCGCGAGGGTCTCGAGTACGAGGAGCGCATGAGCGCCCTCGAGGAGATCACCTACGCCAAGCCCCTCGCCGACCTCCTCCAGCAGTCGTTCGAGGTGTTCGCGACGAGCCAGCCGTGGGTGCGCGACTTCGAGCTGCGCCCCAAGTCGGTCGTGCGCGACATGTTCGAGCAGGCGATGTCGTTCGCTGAGTTCGTGAACTGGTACCAGCTCGGGCGGAGCGAGGGCCTCGTGCTCCGCTACCTCAGCGACGCGTACCGCGCCATCCGCCAGACCGTGCCCGCCGAGGCGCGGACCGAGGAGCTGCGCGACATCATCGAGTGGCTCGGCGAGCTCGTCCGCCAGGTCGACTCGAGCCTCGTCGACGAGTGGGAGGCGCTCGCCTCGGGCGCGGACGGCGACGACGCGACCTCCGTCGTGCCGCCGGCGCCGCCATCCGTCACGGTGAACCGGCGCGCGTTCACCGTGCTCGTGCGGAACGAGATGTTCCGGCGCGTGCAGCTCGCGGCGCTCGAGAAGGACGACGAGCTCGAGGCGCTCGATCCGGACGTCGGATGGCCGCACGCCCTCGACCGCTACTACGCCGACCACGAGTCGATCGGAACGGGCGGCGCCTCCCGGTGGCCCGCGCTGTGTCGGATCGAGGAAGCGGGGGCGATCTGGCGGGTCGAGCAGACGATCGACGACCCCGAGGGCGACCACGACTGGCGCATCCGCGCCGAGGTCGACCTCGAGGCGTCGGCCGAGGCCGGCACCGCGATCGTCCGCGTGACCGAGGTCGTGCGGCTCTAGCTGTACCGGGTCATCACGTTGGTGCCAGTCGGGTGGTCGGCGGGTGGCCTCCGAGGGCTGAGTGGCGCCGTCCAGTGTTGTAGTGCTCGAGCCAGGGTGCAAGCGCTGCGGTGCGGTCTGTGTTGGTGAGGAAGACGTGCCGGTAGGCCCATTCGGTCTGCAGGGTGCGGTTGAAGCGTTCGACCTTGCCGTTTTGCCAGGGGCAGTGCGGCTTGATGAACTTCTGCCGGATCCCGTGCGCGGCGCAGACCTCGCGCAGCGAGAACCTGTAGGCCCAGGCGTTGTCGGTGATGAGCCGCTCGATGTGGGGGATGCCGTGGGCGGCAAAGTAGGCGATCGCGCGTTCCAGGAACGCCGCGCAGGTGGCTCCCTTCTCGTCGGGCAGGACCTCCGAGTACGCGAGCCGGGAGTGATCGTCGACGAGGGAGTGGACATAGTCGTACCCGACCTTCGTGTTCCGGTCTCGCAGGATGGATCCGCTGGCGCGGCCGTGTGCTTTCCAGCCGCCGCCGTCGGGGATCTTGCCGAGCTTCTTCACGTCCATGTGGACCAGCTCGCCGGCCCGGTCCCGCTCGTAACGGACCGCGGTGGTCTTCGACGCGCGGATCACCTCCCCCGTGATCGGATCCAGTGCCCGCAGCGGCGGGATGCCGTGACGGGCGAGGATGCGCGAGACCGTCCGAGCCGACATGCCCAGTCGCGCGGCGATCTCCTCACGCCCGATGCGCTCCCTCTGGCGCAGCTCGAGCACTGCCTCCTCGCGCCCGGGACTCGTACGCGTCGGGCTGGTGTGCGGACGCGAGGAACGGTCGACCAGCCCAGCCTCGCCCTCGGCGCGGTAACGCTCGATCCAGCGCTTCACGCAACGACGTGAGACTTCCATCGCCGCGGCGATGTGCGCCTGCTTCCAGCCGGCTCGGGCACGTTCAATGATCAACCGCCTGCCATGAACGGTCAGACGGGCGTTAGCGTGGGCCATGGGACCTCCGTGTGCTTCGTGAAGACGTCAGATATCTCCACTAAGCCCGGAGGTCCTCCCCATTCACAATCCCAACGAGGGGACCAACCTCATGGCCGGGTACAACTAGACGGGGCCTATGCGGACGTCGCGTCGAAGCCGCGCGCGATCGCCGCACCGGCCGAGAGCCACGCGCGCTGCGTCGCGGGCTTCAGGGCGCCGTAGTGCAGCAGGCCGCCGATCATCGCCGGGTCGTAGGGGATGCTCACGACGTCGCGCGCGAGGGCCCGGTATCCGTCGACCACCTTGCGGTGCTCGCTCGACGGCGCGTTCGGGTCGGCCTGGCTCACGACCGCGACGGCGTTCCGCGCGAGGCGCGCCGAGCGCTCGTCGCGCATCGCGAGCGCCTCGAGCAGCAGGGCGCCGGCCTCGGCGTGCTCCGCGCGCGACGTCGTCGCGACGACCAGCTGGTCGGTGTGGTCGATCATCTGCAGCCACACGGGGTCCGACTCGTCGTTGCCCGAGTCCATGACGATGAGGCGGTAGTACTTCGCCGCGACGGCGTGGATGCGGTCGACGTCTGCCGCGTCGATGCGCTGCTGCTCGGCGAGGGCCATCGGCTGCGAGCGGAGCACATCGAAGCGGTCGCGGGTCTGGTGGTGCACGAAGCGGGCGAGATCGGCCGACTGCGCGCTCGACGAGAGCAGGTGATCGGTCTCGGGCAGCAGCTCGTGCAGCGTCGACTCGTGCGGCCCCTGCTCGGTGCGCCATCCGAGCGTGCCGCGCGTCTGGTTGTTGTCCCACGCGAGCACGCCGGCGCCGCCGAAGCGCGCGAAGACGGCCGCCGTGAGGATCGTCGTGGGCGTCTTGCCCGAGCCGCCCTTGCCGTTGACGACGGCGATCGTGCGGGGCCCCGCCCAGTGCTGCGAGACCGCGGCCTGGTCCTCGCGCTCGGCGCGCTCCGCCGACCCCGGCGGAACCCGCATGCCCGCGCGCACGAGCGCGCCCCGCCATCCGCGGGTCGCGGGCTCCTCGATGCGCTCAGGGGCCAGGAACGACGGGCGCTGCGCGCCGCCGTCGGCCGGCGCGCTCGCGGGCTGCGCCTGAGTGCTCGGGGGCTGCGGCGCGGCGCTCGCGGGCTGCGGGGCGGACCCCGTGCGCATGGGCCCGGGCTGACCCGCCGCGCGCGCGGGAGCCCGAGCCGGTGCAGGAGTCGGGGCGGGCGCGGATGCCTGCTGCGGCGAGGGCTCGAACGTCACGGGGATGCGCGTCACGATCTGCGTGTCGGCGGCGAGGAGGTCGTCATCGGCGGTCTCGCCGCCCGCGGGGGCAGGTTCGGCGGCGCCCTCGTCGGAATCGACGCGGCCGTCGGGGTGCACGAGGAGCGGCCAGTCGCCGTCGGGCTCGTGCACCGTCACGTGCACGGGGCCGGAGAGCATCGCGGCGATCTCGGCGGCCCGGCGCACGATCTCGCGGCGCGCATCCTCGACGAGCGTCGTCGTGATCTGCTGCGGCGTCTCGTCGACGGTGAGCTCGGCGGATCCGTCGGGGCGGATCACAGCAGAGAGCCCGGCCTGGCTCGAGTCGTCAAGCATCTGGTCGTCTCCTCTGGGGAAAAGGCCGATGTCATCGGCGAACGTCGCTCTCAGCCTACAGACGTCGACATCACTGCCCGCGGTGAGAGAGGGCAGAACTGCCCACGCCGCGTCACGAGCGGTCGTCGGCCTCGCGGCGATCGCGCGCGACCTCGTCGGCGAGCGCGCTCATCGTGTCGGTGAGCATGGCCACGTCGAGGTCGGCCGCCGGGGAGAGAGCGCGTGCCCAGACCCGCCGCAGCCGCTCGAGGTTCGCCTCCGCGAGCGGCGTGATCGCGACGACGACGCCGCGGCCGTCGCCGGCAGGCCGCGAGCGGCTGACGAGGCCGAGGCGCTCGAGCTGGCGCAGGGCCTCGCTCACATTGGGGCGCTTGAGCGCGAGCCGGTCGGCGATCCCGCTGGGTGAGACGCCCGGATGGTGATGGACGAACCGCAGCACCATCCGCGCGGTCGCGGTGAGCGGGATGATCTCAGGATCCTCGCCGACGCGGAGGTCGAGCTCGCGCGCGAGGGTGAGGACGGCGTCCGCCAGGTCGGCGAGGGCGGCGCGGGTCGGGACGTCGTCGGGCATGCGTTCAGGCTATCGGGCGGTATAGTTATGTATGCATAACTATCTGGAGGAATCACATGACCACGGGAACCATCGCCGCGCCCGGCGCCGTCGTCCGCGCGAGCGGGATCACGGGAGGGCTGCTCGCCGTGCTCGCACTGCTCTCCGCGGTGGCGCCGTTCGCCACCGACCTCTATCTGCCCGCGTTCCCGCAGCTCGCGGCCGAGCTCGGCGCCGACGCGACCGGCGCCCAGCTCACCCTCACGGGCTTCCTCGTCGGCGTGGCGGCAGGGCAGCTCCTCTTCGGCCCGCTCTCCGACCGGTTCGGGCGGCGCGGACCGCTCCTCGCGGGCGCGATCGCGCTCGTGGTCGCGAGCGCCGCGGCGGTCGTCGCCCCGACCCTCGAGATCCTCATCGCCGCGCGTGTGGTGCAGGGGCTCGCGGGGGCGGCCGGCATGGTGCTCGGCCGCGCGGTCATCTCCGACCTCGCGACCGGACCCGCAGCGGCACGCGCCTTCAGCCTCATGATGATCGTCGGCGGCGTCGCCCCCGTGATCGCTCCGCTCGTGGGCGGATTCATCTCGGCGCCCCTGGGCTGGCGCGGGGTGCTCGCCGTCGTGCTCGCGATCGCGGTCGCGATGCTCCTGGCCGTGCTCGTGGTGGTGCGCGAGACCCATCCGGCGTCAGCGCGCGCCCGCCGAACTCCCGGCGCGGCCACGGGCGCGCGGGCTCTGCGCACGCGGGGCTATCTCGGCCACGCGCTCGCGTTCGCGCTCGCCTTCGCGGTCATGATGGCCTACATCTCGGCGTCGCCGTTCCTCTACCAGACGATGATGGGCTTCGACGAGGTGCAGTACGGACTGCTCTTCGGCGTCAACGCACTCGCTCTCATGGCGACGAGCGCGCTCTCGGCGCGGCTCGCGGACCGGGTCGCGCCACGCCGGCTCCTGGGGTGGGGCCTGACCGGCTCGCTCGCGGGTGCGGTGCTCTTCCTCGCGATCGCGGTCGCCGGCGCGCCGGCGCCCCTCCTCGCGGTGGCCGTGTTCGTCGCGGTCGCGCCGCTCGGGCTGGTCCTCGGAAACGCCACGGCCCTCGCGCAGGCGGCGGCTCCCGGTGCGGCCGGCCTCGCATCGGCCGTGCTCGGCGCGCTGCAGTTCGGCCTCGCCGCGCTCGTCTCGCCCCTCGTCGGCCTCGGCGGGGAGACGACGGCGGTCCCCTGCGGCATCGTCATGGCGGTGTCGGCCGCCATCGCGCTCATCGCCTTCCAGCTTGCGCATTCGGAAAGAACTGCGGTTCTTGCGTCATCGACTGGCCGCAAAGACCCGGATCACTGCGCATAGCCTGGAGTCGCCACGAGCAGCGCGGGCACAGCGGCCCGCCGACCGAAGGAGACAGAGCCAGCGTGAGCCAGCAGTTCGAAGCACGTCGCGTCGAGTGGATCGCCCGAGAGGAGCTGGCCGAGCGGATGATCCCGCTCATCGGCCGCCTGTACCGCGAGCTCGGCATCGTCACATCCATCCACGGCCGCCGCCTGCTGAACATCTCGCCCGTCGAGATCCTCCGCACCCACCGCTACACGCGCAAGGTCGGTGACGAGGTGCTGCGGCCCGAGAAGACCTACGCCGTGCTCGAGGCGCTCGAGACGCTCCGGCCCGGCCCGGCCTCGATCGACGTCGCGCGTCTCGTCGCGCGCTTCGACGCGCGCGGGGGCTCCTACGCGACCGACGAGCTCGTCGACTTCCTCCGCGAGGAGCTGGCCGAGGTGCTCACGGCCCGCGAATCGAAGCCCACCGACGTCGTGCTGTACGGCTTCGGGCGCATCGGGCGCCTCCTCGCGCGCATCCTCATCGCACACCAGGGCGACGGCTCGGGCCT
The DNA here is from genome assembly GCF_027921765.1 of Microbacterium barkeri. Taxonomy (GTDB): domain Bacteria; phylum Actinomycetota; class Actinomycetes; order Actinomycetales; family Microbacteriaceae; genus Microbacterium; species Microbacterium barkeri. The sequence continues at coordinate 166,075 of NZ_BSEJ01000006.1, read as the reverse complement.
GCGTCTGCGGGCGATCGTCGTGCGACGGGGGTCGGCGGACGACCTCAAGAAGCGCGCGAGCCTCCTGCGCCGCGACTCGGTCCACGGCCCCTTCGCGGGGACGATCGAGATCGACGAGGAGAACGACACGATCCTCGCGAACGGCACGCTCATCCAGGTCATCTACGCGAACGACCCTGCGGCCGTCGACTACACGCAGTACGGCATCTCCGACGCGATCGTCGTCGACAACACGGGCCGCTGGCGCGACGAGGAGGGGCTCGGCCAGCACCTCCGCGCGACGGGCGTCTCGCGCGTGCTCCTCACGGCGCCCGGCAAGGGCACGATCAAGAACATCGTGTCGGGCATCAACAGCGAGGACATCTCGCCCGAGGACCGCATCCTCTCGGCGGCGTCGTGCACGACGAACGCGATCACGCCGGTCCTCGCGGCGGTCGATCAGGCCTTCGGCATCCGCCACGGGCACGTCGAGACGGTCCACTCGTACACGAACGACCAGAACCTCATCGACAACTTCCACAAGGGCGACCGTCGCGGGCGCTCGGCGGCCCTGAACATGGTCATCACGGAGACGGGCGCTGCGAAGGCCGTCGCGAAGGCGCTTCCGCAGCTCGCCGGCCGGCTCTCCGGCAGCGCGATCCGCGTGCCCACGCCCGACGTGTCGCTCGCGATCCTCAACCTGCAGCTCGAGCGCCCGACCACGAAGGACGAGATCAACGCCTACCTGCGGCAGACGTCGCTCACGTCGCCGCTGCGCCAGCAGATCGACTACGTCGAGTCGCCCGAGGTCGTCTCGACCGACTTCGTGGGCAGCAACCGCGCGGGCATCGTCGATGGCCTCGCGACCGTCGCCGGCGAGGAGAGCGTCGTGCTGTACGTCTGGTACGACAACGAGTTCGGCTACTCGTGCCAGGTCGTCCGCGTGCTCGAGAAGATGGCGGACGTGCATCCGACGATCCTCCCGGTGCGCGAGCCCGTCGTGCTCGGCGCGGAGGCCGCGGTCGACGCCGTGGAGCCCGCGGCGGTCTGAGCCGCAGCCGGACGACGCTCGTCGCTACTTGGCGACGAGCGTCGTCTCGAAGCTGTACATGTCGGGCCGGTAGCAGTGCCGCCCGAACTCGATCGCGCGCCCTGACGCGTCGTAGGCCACGCGCTCCATCGTGAGGAGCGGCCCGCCCCGGTCGACGTCGAGCAGCTCCGCCTCGTCGCCGTGCTCGCGACGCGCGCCGATGCGCTGCTTCGCGACCCGGATGGTCACGCCGCGCGATCGCAGGATCTGATACAGACCCTGCTGCTCGAGCTGCTCGAGCGAGATGTCTGCGAGGTCGCCCGGCAGCCAGTTCTCGAGGAGGGCGACCGGAACGCCGTCGGTGCTGCGCTGTCGCCGCAGGTAGAGGACGTCGTCGCCGGCCGCGACGCCGAGACGCTCGGCCACGTCGGCCGGGACCGCGCGCACCTCGCGCGTGAGCACGCGCGTCGCCGGGTCGTGGTGCGCGCTCTTGAGGTCCTCGTAGAGGCTCGTGAGCTCGACCTGCCGCGTGACCTGGCCCTGCACGACCTGCGTGCCGATGCCGCGCCGGCGCACGAGCAGGCCCTTGTCGACGAGCTCCTGGATCGCGCGGCGGACGGTCGGGCGCGAGAGCCCGAGCCGATGCCCGATGGCGATCTCGTTCTCGAGGCGCGCACCGGGAGGGATGTCCCCCGAGCGGATGGCCTGCTCGAGCCGGCTGGACACCTGGAAGTAGAGCGGCACGGGCCCCGTGCGATCGAGGTCCGCGAAGAGTTCGTCCGGCCACACGGCCTCGTCGGCTGCCATCGCTGCGCTCCTCCTCGATCGTCAGGATGTGATGTCCCGACAACCTTACCCGCCTCGACCTTTGTCACCTCGGATTGACTGTTGCACGCCGTCGCTCTTGTGATATTGTCAGGACATAGATCGACCCGCGGGCGCAGCCGCCCAGTCACGACAACGGAGTATGACGATGAGCACCTCACCCGACGTCCTCGCGATCGGCCGCCTCGGCGTCGACATCTACCCGCTGCAGGACGGCGTGGGCCTCGAGAAGGTCGAGACGTTCGGCAAGTACCTCGGCGGGACGGCCGCCAACGTCTCGGTCGCCGTCGCCCGCTACGGCCACGACTCGGCCCTCGTCTCGCGCGTCGGCGACGACCCGTTCGGCCGCTACCTCCTCGGCGAGCTCACGCGCCTCGGCGTCGACAACCGGTACGTCGCGACCGACCCGACGCTGAGCACGCCCGTCACCTTCTGCGAGATCTTCCCGCCCGACGACTTCCCCCTGTACTTCTACCGCGAGCCCAAGGCGCCCGACATGAACGTCGACGCGGCGCAGATCGACCTCGACGCCGTCCGCGCCGCGCGCATCCTCTGGTTCACGACGACGGGGCTGAGCGAGGAGCCGAGCCGCGAGGCGCACCACGCGGCCCTCTCCGCGCGCGAGCGCCGCACCCACACCATCCTCGACCTCGACTACCGCCCGATGTTCTGGGAGGACCCGGCGCTCGCGACCGAGCAGATCGGCCAGGTGCTCGACCAGGTCACCGTCGCCGTCGGCAACCGCGAGGAGTGCCAGGTCGCGGTCGGCGAGACCGAGCCGCAGCGGGCGGCCGACGCCCTCCTCGAGCGCGGGGTCGAGCTCGCGATCGTGAAGCAGGGGCCCCGCGGGGTGCTCGCGAAGACGCGCGACGAGGTCGTCGAGGTCCCCGTCCATGCGGTCGACGTCATCAACGGCCTCGGCGCGGGCGACGCGTTCGGCGGCGCCCTCTGCCACGGACTTCTCGAGGGCTGGAGCATCGAGCGCACGCTGCGCTTCGCGAACGTCGCCGGCGCGATCGTCGCGTCGCGGCGCGAGTGCTCGACCGCCATGCCGACGGCCGACGAGGTCGAGAACACCCTCCAGGGAGCATGACATGACCGCACTCTCCGCAGCCGACTTCGAGCGGCTCCGCGACGTCCGCGCCCACCGGCCCGACGAGATCGGCGCCGCGTTCGCCGCCCGCCGTCGCCGCGACGTGCTGCGCGGAGACGGCCGGCTCTTCATCGTGGCCGCAGACCACCCCGCGCGCGGCGCGCTCGCGGTCGGCTCCGACCAGACGGCCATGGCCGACCGCTACGAGCTCCTCGAGCGTCTCGCGATCGCGCTCGGCCGGCCGGGGGTCGACGGCGTGCTCGGCACGCCGGACATCATCGACGACCTCGCGGCGCTCGGGCTGCTCGACGACAAGGTGGTCGTCGGGTCGATGAACCGCGGCGGCCTGCGCGGTGCGGCGTTCGAGATGGACGACCGCTACGGCGCGTACGACGTCGCCACGATGGCGGCGAAGGGCATCGACTTCGCCAAGACCCTCATCCGCGTGAACCTCGGCGATCCCGCCACGGCGCCGACGCTCGAGGCCACGGCCCGCGCCGTGAACGAGGCGGCGGCCGCGCGGCTGCCGATCATGCTCGAGCCGTTCATGAGCGAGTGGCGCGACGGCCGCATCGTCAACGACCTGTCGACCGACGCCGTCATCCTCTCCGTCGCGATCGCGGCGGGGCTGGGCGCCGACAGCGCCTACACCTGGATGAAGCTGCCCGTCGTCGACGACATGGAGCGCGTCATGGCGGCCACGACCATGCCGACCCTGCTGCTGGGCGGCGACTCCGGCGCCGACCCCGATGAGACGTTCGCCGCCTGGGAGGGCGCGCTCGCCCTGCCCGGCGTGCGCGGCCTCACCGTGGGCCGCACGCTCCTCTACCCGCCCGACGGCGATGTCGCGGCGGCCGTCGACACGGCCGCGCGCCTCGTGCACCGCGACATCCCCGCGTCCGTCTGACCCCGACCATCCGAAGGACACCCCATGAGCACCATCACCGACACGACGGTCATCGGCCACTGGATCGACGGCGCACCGCGAGCGTCGCAGAGCGGGCGCACCGCACCCGTCTTCAACCCCGCGACCGGCGCTGTGAGCGCCGAGGTGGCGCTCGCCGACGAGAGCGAGATCGACGCCGCGATCGCGTCGGCGCAGCGCGGCTTCGAGACGTGGAGCCGGTTCTCGGTCGCGAAGCGGCAGACCGTGCTGTTCGCGTTCCGCGAGCTGCTCAACGCGCGCAAGGGCGAGCTCGCCGCGATCATCACGGCCGAGCACGGCAAGGTCCTCTCCGACGCCATGGGCGAGATCCTGCGCGGCCAGGAGGTCGTCGAGCTCGCCACCGGGTTCCCGCACCTCATCAAGGGCGCGTTCAGCGAGAACGCCTCGACGGGCATCGACGTGTACTCGATCAAGCAGCCTCTCGGCGTGGTGGGCGTGATCAGCCCGTTCAACTTCCCGGCCATGGTGCCGATGTGGTTCTTCCCCATCGCGATCGCGGCCGGCAACGCGGTCGTGCTCAAGCCGAGCGAGAAGGACCCCTCGGCGGCGCTGTGGCTCGCGCAGCTGTGGAAGGAGGCCGGCCTGCCGGACGGCGTGTTCACGGTCCTTCAGGGCGACAAGCTCGCCGTCGACGGCCTTCTCACCGACCCCCGCGTGCAGTCGGTGTCGTTCGTCGGCTCGACGCCCATCGCGCAGTACATCTACGAGACCGCGTCGAAGCACGGCAAGCGCGTGCAGGCGCTCGGCGGCGCGAAGAACCACATGCTCGTGCTGCCCGACGCCGACCTCGACCTCGTCGCCGATCAGGCGATCAACGCCGGATACGGCGCGGCGGGGGAGCGGTGCATGGCGATCTCGGTCGTGCTCGCGGTCGAGCCGGTGGCCGACGAGCTCATCGCGAAGATCTCGGAGCGGATCGCGAAGCTCCGCATCGGCAACGGCGCCGGCGTCGACGGCGTCGAGCCCGACATGGGCCCGCTGATCACCGCGCAGCACCGCGAGAAGGTCGCCGGCTACGTCGACATCGCCGAGCAGGATGGCGCCACGATCGTCGTCGACGGGCGCGACTTCCGCGTCGAGGGGCACGAGGACGGCTTCTTCTTCGGCCCGACGCTCATCGACAAGGTGCCGACCACCTCTCGCGCGTACCAGGAGGAGATCTTCGGGCCCGTGCTCGAGGTCGTCCGCGTGCAGAGCTTCCAGGAGGGCGTCGACCTCATCAACTCCGGGCAGTTCGGCAACGGAACCGCGATCTTCACGAACGACGGCGGCGCGGCACGCCGCTTCCAGAACGAGATCCAGGTCGGCATGATCGGCATCAACGTGCCGATCCCCGTGCCGGTCGCGTACCACTCGTTCGGCGGATGGAAGCAGTCGCTGTTCGGCGAGGCGAAGGCGTACGGCGTGCACGGCTTCGACTTCTTCACGCGCGAGAAGGCCGTCACGAGCCGCTGGCTGGACCCCGCGGCCCACGGCGGCATCAACCTCGGCTTCCCCCAGAACGACTAGATGATGAGGCGAGCGGAGCGAGCCGCTCCCGGTCGTTGAGCGAGCGCCAGCGAGTCGAAACGCCGCGAGACGACCCCGAGAACGACGAGAAGAGAGATGGACATGACGGACCAGCGCTGGTTCCACCGCCGCGGCGCGCTCGCGCGCGACGGCTGGGAGACCGTCGTCGACGGCTCGATCGAGGGCTGGGAGCACACGGGCCTGCGGGTCGCGCAGCTCGCCGCCGGCGACGAGCTCGCGCTCGAGCCGGGCACCGAGAAGCTCGTCGTGCCGCTCGCGGGTGCGTTCGAGGTGCGCACGGGGGATGCCACCTATGCGCTCGCGGGCCGGCGCTCCGTGTTCGACGGGCCGACGGACGTGCTCTACCTGTCGACCGCGGAGCAGGGCGTGCTGTCGGGGGAGGGGCGCGTGGCGGTCGCGACATCGCCGACCGAGAGGGTCTTCGCCACGCGCCTCATCCCCGCCGCCGACACGCCGGTCGAGCTGCGCGGCGCGGGGGCCTCGAGCCGCCAGGTGCACAACTTCGGCACTCCCCATGCGCTCGACGCGGCGCGGTTCATCGTGTGCGAGGTCATCACCCCTGCCGAGAACTGGTCGTCGTACCCGCCGCACAAGCACGACGAGCACGTGCCGGGCCACGAGTCGCGCCTCGAGGAGATCTACTACTTCGAGACGGCTCCCGCCCGGGTCGGAGGCGCGAAGGGCACGCCGGAGGCCTCCTTCGGCATGTTCAGCACCTACTCCTCGCCCGCGGGCGAGATCGACATCAACGCGCAGGTGCGCACGGGCGACGTCGCGCTCGTGCCGTACGGCTACCACGGCCCCGCGGTCGCCGCGCCGGGCTACGACCTCTACTACCTCAACGTGATGGCCGGGCCCGACGCCGAGAGGGTCTGGCTCATCAGCGACGACCCCGGGCACGCCTGGGTGCGCGAGACCTGGGAGGGGCAGGAGCTCGACTCCCGCCTCCCCTACGAGAACAAGGAAGGCTGATCCCATGGGCAGCACCAAGCGGATGACCGTGAGCCAGGCTCTCGTCGAGTTCCTGGCGCACCAGTGGACGGTCGACGGCGACCGCCGCGAGCGCACGATCCCCGGCGTGTTCGGCATCTTCGGCCACGGCAACGTCGCGGGCGTGGGGCAGGCGCTCAAGCAGGTCCACGAGGAGCAGCCGGGCCTCATGCCGTACTACCAGGCCCGGAACGAGCAGGCCATGGTGCACCAGGCCGTCGGGTACGCGCGCATGCACCGTCGCCGTGCGACCTTCGCGTCGGCCGCGTCGGTCGGCCCCGGAGCGGCGAACATGCTCACCGGCGCGGCGCTCGCGACCTCCAACCGCCTGCCGGCTCTGCTCCTGCCCAGTGACACGTTCGCGACGCGCGTCGCCGACCCCGTGCTGCAGCAGCTCGAGCACCCGCACGACATCGGCATCCAGGTGACCGACGCCTTCCGCCCCGTGTCGCGCTTCTTCGACCGCGTGCAGCGCCCCGAGCAGCTGTACTCGATCGCGCTCGCCGCGATGCGCGTGCTCACCGACCCCGCCGAGACCGGGGCCGTCACGATCGCGCTCCCCGAGGACGTCCAGGCCGAGGCGATCGACGTGCCGCTCGCGTTCCTCCAGGACCGCGAGTGGCGCGTGCGCCGTCCGCGTCCGGATCGCGACGCGCTCGCGCTCGCCGTGCGGGCCATCCGCGGCGCGCAGCGCCCCTTCATCGTCGCCGGCGGCGGCGTGCTCTACTCCGACGCCGAGGAGCAGCTGCGCGCGCTCGTCGAGGCCACGGGCATCCCCGTGGGCACGTCGCAGGCCGGCGGCGGCGTGCTGAACTGGGACCACCCGCAGTACCTCGGCGGCGTCGGCGCCACGGGCACGCTCGCCGCGAACCGCCTCGCGGCCGAGGCGGACGTCGTCATCGGCATCGGCACCCGCTACAGCGACTTCACGACGGCGTCGCGCACGGCGTTCCAGAACCCCGACGTCGCGTTCGTGAACATCAACGTCGCGTCGTTCGACGCCTACAAGCACGGCACGCAGCTGCCGGTCGTCGCGGACGCGCGCGAGGCCCTCGTCGAGCTCCTCGTTGAGCTCGAGGGGCTCCGTGTGACCGCCGAGTACGCGGAGCGCATCGCGCGCGAGAAGGCCGCGTGGGACGCCACGGTCGACGAGGCGTTCGCCCGCTCGGGACTCGCGCTGCCGGGCCAGCCCGAGATCATCGGCGCCGTGCAGCAGGCGAGCGCCCCCGAGGACGTCGTCGTCCAGGCCGCGGGGTCGCTGCCGGGAGACCTCCACAAGCTGTGGCGCGTGCGCGACCCGCTCGGGTACCACGTCGAGTACGCCTTCTCGTGCATGGGCTACGAGATCGCCGGCGGCATCGGCGTCAAGCGCGGCGCCGTGGCCGACGGCTCGGACCGCGACGTGATCGTCATGGTGGGCGACGGGTCGTACCTCATGCTCAACACCGAGCTGGTGACGGCCGTCGCCGAGGGCATCAAGATCATCGTCGTGCTCATCCAGAACCACGGGTACGCCTCGATCGGCCACCTGTCCGAGACGGTCGGGTCGGAGCGCTTCGGCACGAAGTACCGGGCCTACGACCCGCAGGCCCGCGACTTCCAGGGCGAGGACGTCCTCCCCGTCGACCTCGCGATGAACGCGCGCAGCTACGGCATGGACGTCATCGAGATCGAGCCGACGCCCGCCGCGGTCGACGACCTCCGCGACGCGATCGCGCGCGCCAAGGCGTCCGACCGGTCGACCTTCATCCACATCAACAGCGACCCGCACATCTACGCGCCCGACGGCGAGGGATGGTGGGACGTCCCGGTCGCGCAGGTGTCGACGCTCGCATCGACCCAGGCGGCCAGGGCGGAGTACGAGCAGCAGGTCCAGGCGCAGAAGCCGCTCATCGGCTGAGCGCGGGCATCGACAGGAGACACAGCATGACCGACAGCATCCCCGACGACGCAGACATCGTCGTCCGCTCCGACGCCGGCCTGCGCATCGGCACCGCGCCGGACTCGTGGGGCGTGTGGTTCCCCGACGACCCGAAGCAGGTGCCCTGGCAGCGGTTCCTCGACGAGGTCGTCGAGGCCGGGTACACGTGGATCGAGCTGGGCCCCTACGGCTATCTGCCGACCGACCCGCACCAGCTCGAGGACGAGCTGGGCAGCCGAGGGCTCCGGCTCTCGGGCGGCACGGTCTTCACGGGATTCCACAAGAGCGACGACGAGTGGCAGCGCGCATGGGACCAGGCCGTGAAGGTCGCCGGTCTCGCGTCGCAGCTCGGCGCCGAGCACATCGTCGTCATCCCCGACCTCTGGCGCAGCGACGCCACGAGCGAGGTGCTCGAGGCGCGCACGCTCTCCGACGAGCAGTGGGCGAAGCTCGCCGCGGGGCACGACCGGCTCGGCAAGGCGCTCCTCGAGGAGTACGGCGTCCGCCAGCAGTTCCACTCGCACGCCGACAGCCACGTCGGCACGACCCGCGAGGTGCTCCGCTTCCTCGACGAGACCGACCCGCGCTACACGAACCTGTGCCTCGATACCGGGCACTTCGCGTACTACGGCGGCGACAACCTCAAGCTCATCGAGGAGCGGCCGGACCGCATCGGGTACCTGCACCTCAAGCAGGTCGACACGTCGCTGCTCTTCGACGTGCTCAAGAACGACGTGCCGTTCGCCGAGGCGGTCAGCCAGGGCATCATGATCGAGCCGCCGCACGGCGTGCCCGACCTCGGCCCGATCATCGAGGCCGTCGCGGCGATCGACCCCGACATCTTCGCGATCGTGGAGCAGGACATGTACGGCTGCGACGTCGACACCCCGTTCCCCATCGCGAGCCGCACCCGCCAGCACATCTTCAGCTGCACGCACTTCGCGCGCCAGCACTGAGTCTCCAGGAGAAGACGACATGAGCCAGGACCTCCGCATCGGCGTCGTGGGCGCAGGCGCCATGGGCGCCGACCACATCGCCCGCATCACGCAGCGCATCAGCGGCGCCCGCGTCGCGGCGATCATCGAGCCCGACGCAGGGCGCGCCGCGTCCGCCGCGGGGAACGCGCCGGGGGCGCAGACCTTCACCCGCATCGAGGACGCGATCGCGGCCGACGCCGTCGACGCCGTGCTCATCGCGACGCCGGGTCAGTTCCACCTGCCCGTGCTCGAGCCGGCGCTCGCCGCGGGCCTGCCGATCCTCTGCGAGAAGCCGCTCACGCCCGACTCCGAGACGTCGCGCCAGGTGCTCGAGCTCGAGCAGCGACTCGATCGGCCGCACATCCAGGTCGGCTTCATGCGCCGCTTCGACCCCGAGTACGCCCGGCTGCGCGAGCTCGTCGCCTCGGGCGAGGCGGGCGAGCTGCTCATGGTGCGCGCCGTGCACCGCAACCCGAGCGTGCCCGACAGCTACAGCCAGACGATGCTCATCACCGACTCGGTCGTGCACGAGTTCGACGTCGTGCCGTGGCTCGCCGGCTCGCCGATCGTGAGCGTCGAGGTGAAGTACCCGCGTCGCAACGACCTCTCGCCCGAGCGCCTGCGCGAGCCCATCCTCGTGCTCATCGAGCTCGAGAACGGCGTGCTCGTCGACGTCGAGATGAACGTCAGCGTGCAGTTCGGCTACCAGGTGGCGACCGAGGCCGTCTTCCAGCAGGGGATCGCCCGCATCGGCCAGCCGTCCGGGCTGCACCTGTGGCAGGCGGGCCGTGTCTCGACCGCCGAGCACGTGAGCTTCACGACGCGGTTCGCGACCGCGTACGACAACGAGATCCAGCGCTGGGTCGACGCCGTGCGCGACGGACGCCTCGTCGACGGCCCGAACGCGTGGGACGGCTACCTCGTCGCGCTCGCGTGCGAGGCCGGCGTGCGCGCGCTCGACGGCGGCGTGCAGCCGGTCGACGCACCCGCCCGCCCCGCCTTCTACGCCTGACACCGAAGGAGCACGACGATGGTCCGCATCGCCCTCGACCCGACGCCGTTCCACGACGGGCACGCGCTGCTCGAGTTCCCCGACATCGCCGCACGGCTGGGCTACACGCACCTCCAGCTCACGCCTCACGCCGACTTCTCGCCCTTCTTCCGCTACCCGAAGGCCGACGACGGCCTCGTGGCGAAGCTGAAGAGGGCCGCGAGGGATGCCGGCGTGTCGATCCCGGCCATCCTCCCGGTTCAGCGCATCTCGTGGCCCGACGAGCCGCAGCGCCAGGCGGCCGTGCGGAACTTCCGCCGGATCATCCAGCTCGCCGTCGAGCTCGAGGTGCCCGTCATCAACACCGAGTTCTCGGGCCGCCCCGAGCGTCAGGAGGACTCCGAGGCGGCGTTCTACACCTCGATGGAGGAGCTCCTGCCGATCATCGAGCGCGAGGGCCTCCGCCTCAACGTCGATCCGCACCCCGACGACTTCGTCGAGGACGGGCTCGAGGGATGGCGCGTGCTGCGGGGGCTGAACTCCTCCGCCGTCGGCTTCGTGTACGTCGCGTCGCACACGTTCCACTACGGCGACCGCGCGACGACGCTCCTGCCCGAGATCGGCGACCGCGTCGGCGCCGTGTACACGGCCGACACGTTCGACCACACGCGCTCCCACGGGCTCCGCTACATCACGAACCCGCCGGGCAACGCGGTGCGCGTGCATCAGCACCTGAAGATCGGCGACGGCGACGTGAACTGGGACGAGCTCTTCACGACGCTCCGCGAGATCGGCTACCTCGACCGCGACGACGCGCTCATCGTGTCGAACGTGTTCGCCGAGGACGAGAACCGCGACGAGGTGTCGCGCTACCAGCTCGAGAAGCTGCGCGAGCTGATCGGATCCTGACCCATGACCAAGCTGTCGATGAACGTCACGACGACGTTCTACGGCAATGTCGTGAGCGACATCGCTGTTGCGAAGGCCGCGGGCTACGCCGGGATCGAGCTGCAGAGCCCCAAGCTCTACCGCTACCTCGACGCGGGCTACGCCGTCGAGTCCCTGCCTCCCCTCCTCGAGGGGATCGAGGTGTCGGGCATCGGCGCCGTCCTGGATCTCGAGCGACGCGGCGCCGGCCGCGAGGCGCTCCTCGCCGAGGTCGAGCGGATGGCCGACATCGCCGTCGTCGTCGGCGCCCCCATCCTGCAGATGTGCACCGGCCCCGTCGACTGGGAGGTCGTCAAGGACTTCCGGGCCGGACGACTGTCGGCCGACGACGTGCGCTACCGCGGCACGCTCGGGCTCCCCGAGAGCGATGCGCTCGACGTGGCCGCGACGAACGTGCGCGAGGCGGCCGACATCGCAGCCGACCGCGGCCTCGACCTCTACCTCGAGCCGCTCGCCTGGTCGAACCTCAACCGGCACCGGCACTCCCTCGAGATCATCAAGCGTGCCGGCCGCGACAACGTCGGCATCGCGCTCGACACATGGCACTACTGGACGACGGGCGACACCCTCGAGGAGGTCGCCGCGACGCCGAAGGAGCTCATCAAGGCCGCGCACATCTCCGACGGCCTCGACCTCGACCGGGAGCACGACGTGCCGGATCAGAGCGTGCACCGCAACGTCGTCATCGGCGGCGGCGCCATCCCGCTGCAGGAATGGGTCGACGCGATCAAGTCGACGGGGTACGACGGCTGGTGGGTGTCGGAGATGTTCTCCGACAAGGCGAACGAGCACGACTTCCTCGAGGTGGCCACGACCATCCGCGGGCTCCTCCACATCCTCGTTTCCTGAGAAGGCAGACCATGCAGCGCTTCGCCCTGATCGGAGCCGGCTTCATCGGCTCCGTCCACGCCCAGAGCCTCGCGGCCCATCCCGCCGTCGACTTCCGCCTCGTCTACGACGTCGACAGCGCCCGCGCGGAAGCGCTCGCCACGGCGCACGGCGCCCGCGCGGCGCGCTCGCTCGCCGAGGCCTTCGATCCCGAGCTCGTCGACGCCGTCTTCATCGCCTCGTCGACCGACACGCATGCCGAGAACCTGCGACGCGCCGCCGACGCCGGTCTCGCCGTGCTCGTCGAGAAGCCCATCGACCTCGACCTCGCGCACGCCGCCGAGACCGTCGCGCACGTCGAGCGGGCGGGCGTCCCCGCCATGGTCGACTTCAACCGCCGGTTCGACCGCGACCACGCCGAGCTCAAGCGGCTCGTCGACGAGGGCGCCGTGGGCGAGGTCGCGCTCGTGCAGCTCACCTCGCGCGGGCCGGCGCTGCCGCCGCTCGACTACCTGCGGGTGTCCGGCGGCCAGATGCGGGACCAGACGGTGCACTTCTTCGACCTCGCGCGGTGGATCACGGGCCTCGAGCCCGTCGAGGTGCACGTCGCGGGGTCGGCGCTCGCCGACCCGCGCGTGGCCGAGATCGGCGACGTCGACACCTCGGCGGCGACGCTGAAGCTCGCCGGAGGCGCGCTCGTCCAGATCGACAGCGTGCGGCACACGGGCTACGGCTACGACGAGCGCATCGAGGTGCTGGGCTCGACGGGGATGGCCGAGTCCGGTCGCATGCGCGCCGGCGGGGTCACCCGCTTCCGCGGCACGGAGGCGGTGTCCGACGGCCTCCACGCCGGATGGTTCGAGCGCGTGCAGCCGACCTACGCCGCCGCGCTCGGCGCGTTCGTGTCGGCGCTCGAAACGGGCGCTCCCGTGCCCGTCGGCCTGCGCGACGGGCTCCGCGCGCAGGCGATCGCCGAGGCGGCGACGCGCTCGCTCGCGTCGGGGCGCAGCGAGCCCGTCGACGCCCTCGTCTGACGGCGCGACGAAAGGGGCCCGATCCGCGTCGCCTGCGGATCGGGCCCCTTCTTCGTGCACCGCGTCAGCGTCGGCGACGCCGTGTGTCCTCCTCGACGGTGCGGATGGCCTCGGTGCGGCCGCCGAGCTCCTTGAGCTCGTGGCTGAGCTCGGCGAGCTCGTCGCCTCCGGCCATCTGACGCGTGAGCTCGTCGAGGGTGACCTCGTCGCGCTTGCGGTCGAGGACGGCCTGGCCGAGCTTGAGGATGACGAAGTGGTCGCCCACGAGGTACGCGTGGTGCGGGTTGTGCGTGATGAAGACGACGCCGAGGCCCGCGTCGCGGGCCGCGGCGACGTACTTGAGCACGACGCCGGACTGCTTGACGCCGAGGGCTGCGGTGGGCTCGTCGAGGATGAGCACCTTGGCCCCGAAGTAGACGGCGCGGGCGATCGCGACGCACTGGCGCTGGCCTCCGGAGAGCTCGCTGATGGGCTGGTCGAGGTCCTTCACGACGATCCCCATCTTGCGCAGCTCGGCATCGGCGATCGCCTTCATGTCGCGGATGCTCATGCTCGCGAGCGGGAAGCGCGAGCGGACGAGCTCGGAGCCGAGGAAGAAGTTGCGCCACACCTCCATGAGGCCCACGACGGCGAGGTCCTGGTAGACCGTCGCGATGCCGTCCTCGAGCGCCTGGCGGGGGGATTCGTAGCGGCGCTCGGCGCCCTCGACGAGGAGGGTGCCCTCGGTGTGCGGGTGGAGTCCGGCCATGATCTTGATGAGCGTGGACTTGCCCGCGCCGTTGTCGCCGAGCACGCACGCGACCTCCCCGGCGTTGACGGTGAGGTTGATGCCTTTGAGCGCTCGAATGGCGCCGTAGCTCTTGCCGACCTCGGTCATCTGGATGAGCGGCGCGCCGCCGCGGGGGCTCTCGGTCATCGTCGTCACCCGACCTTCCGTGCGGTGGAGAGCTTCTTGACATAGAGGTTCACGAGGACGGCGATGACGAGCATCGCCCCGAGGAAGGAGCGGAACCAGTTCGGGTCCCATCCGGCGTACACGATGCCGAGCGAGGTCATCCCGAAGATGAAGGCGCCGATGGCCACGCCGATGGCGTTGCCGAAGCCGCCCGTGAGGAGCGTCCCGCCGACCACCGCGGCGATGATGTGGAGGAACTCGTTGCCGACGCCGTTGCCCGCCTGGAGCGTGTTGAACCGGAACAGCGTGTGCATGCCGACGAACCAGCCGAGGAACGACACCGTCATGAACAGGCCGATCTTGACGGCGACCACGGGCACGCCCACGGCGCGGGCGGAGGCGGCGTTCCCGCCGACCGCGTAGATCCAGTTGCCCACGCGCGTGCGCTGGAGGATCCACGCGGCGAGGGCGACGAACGCGATCCAGTAGAGGACGCTGTTCCAGATCGTGATCCCGCCGATCTGGAACGACCCGGCGAAGATCGTCCGGAGGATGTCGTAGCCGTCCATCCGCGAGATGTTCGGGCTCGCCACGGCGCCGGTGACGAGCTTGGTGATGCCGAGGTTCGCACCCTGGAGGATGAAGAACGAGCCGAGCGTGATGAGGAAGCTCGGGATGCCCGTGCGCATCACGAGGTAGCCGTTGACGAAGCCGACGCCGAGGCAGAACACGAGCGAGAGGACGGCCCCGACGATGAGGTTGATGCCGAGGTAGTACGAGAAGAGCGCGTTGAAGAGCCCCGCACTCGTGACGATGACGCCGGCGGAGAGGTCGAACTCCCCGCCGATCATGAGCAGGCCGACGGCGACGGCGACGATGCCGATCGTGGAGGCCTGGTAGAGCACGGTGAAGAGCGCGTCGGCCGAGCGGAACGCGGGTGCGACGGCGAGGAAGAACACGAAGATGAGCGCCGCGGCGACCGCCGCGCCGACCTCCGGACGGGCGAGCAGGCGGTGCGACCAGCCGAGCTTCACCCGGTTCGACGCCTCCGACGGAGCGGAGGAAGCGAAACCCTGTGACATGGGTACTCCTGGTGGTGGGGGAGGGCGGGCCCTGCGGCCCGCCCTCCGCGGTGGTCAGCGGGTGTTGTTCTCAGCGAACGGGAGGATCGTGTCGATGTTCGACTCGTCGACGAACGACGGGCCCGTCAGGACGGGCTTCCCGCCGCCGATGTCGTTGCCGTTCTTCAGGTAGAGGTAGAGCGACGTGACGGCCATGTACCCCTGCACGTACGGCTGCTGGTCGATCGAGAACTCGATCTGGCCGTCCTTGATCGCCTGCGCGGCGTCGGCGTTGAGGTCGAACGTGATGAGCTTCGCCTCGCTGCCGGACTGCTCCATCGCCTTCAGCGCGTCCAGCGCGATGGGAGCGCCGAGCGTCACGATGTAGTCGATCGACGGGTCCTGCTGGAGCTTCGCCTGCAGGCTCGCCACCACGGCGGAGTCGTCGGCGCCGTTCACCTGGATGTTCTCCGTGCCCGGCACGGCGCTCTTCACGCCCGCGCAGCGCGCCTCGAGGGCCACCGAGCCGGCGGCCTGGATGACGCACAGCGGATGCGCGCCGCCGGCCTCGGCGATGCGCTCTCCCGCCGTCTGCCCGGCGAGCGTCTCGTCCGAGCCGAAGTACATGAGCGCGCCCACCTCCTGGTACTGGTCGATGCCGGAGTTGAAGCCGACGAGCGGGATGCCCGCATCGGCCGCCGCCTGCACTGACGCCGCAAGCGCGTCGGGGGTCGCGAGCGTGGTCGCGATGCCGTCGACGTCCGAGTCGATGGCGGTCTGGATGAGCTGGGCCTGCTTGTCGGCCGCCGGGTCGTTCGAGTACTGCAGCGTCGCTCCGACGTCCTTCGCGGCCTGCTCGGCGCCGGCGCGGATCTTGTCCCAGAACGTGTCTCCCGGGGTCTCGTGCGTGACCATCGAGATGACGTAGCCGGAGTCGCCGCCGCCTCCTCCGGACCCGTCATCGGCCGTGTTCTGCTGCGGCGGGCGGGCAGAGGATGCCGTGCGCGGGCGGGCCGCTCTGCCCATCCGCGGTGCGTGGCCGGCGTCCTCGTCGGCACTGCGATCACTGTGACCCGTGATCGCGCGCTTGTCAACAGATTGTCAAGACATAGTGTCATTTTCGTTATGGAAGGCAGTGACGCCGCTTGTCCGTTTGACAGGACAAAGTGACGCGCTACTATGTAAGGACAAAGGCGTCGCTCGCCGGACGAAGGAGTCACCATGGCACATGCACACGCGGAGGGCTCGAGTACGACCCTTCCCCCGCTCGTCGGAGGACCGCACCGGAAGCGGCTCGGCCTGGTCGCGCTCATCGCGACCTTCGGCGGGCTGCTCTTCGGCTACGACACCGGCGTGATCAACGGCGCGCTGCGCCCCATGGCCGAGGAGCTCGGCCTGAACGCGTTCACCGAGGGCGTCGCGACCAGCTCGCTCATCTTCGCCGCCGCGATCGGCGCGATGTTCTGCGGGCGGCTCTCGGACGGCTGGGGGCGTCGCAAGACGATCATCCTGCTCGCGGTGCTCTTCTTCGCGGGCACGCTGTTCGTCGTCTTCACGCCCAACCTGCCCGTGCTCGTCATCGGCCGCATCATCCTCGGGCTCGCCGTGGGCGGCGCCTCGACGGTCGTGCCGGTCTTCCTCGCCGAGCTCGCCCCGTACGAGATCCGCGGATCGCTCGCGGGCCGCAACGAGCTCATGATCGTGACCGGGCAGCTGGCCGCCTTCGTGGTCAACGCGATCATCGGCAACACCCTCGGGCACCTCGACGGCGTGTGGCGCATCATGTTCGCGATCTGCGCCCTGCCGGCGATCGCGCTGTTCTTCGGCATGCTGCGGATGCCAGAGTCGCCCCGCTGGCTCATCGAGAAGGGCGACCGTGCGGGCGCGCTCGCGGTGCTCAAGAGCGTCCGCTCGGAGGACCGCGCCCTGGCAGAGCTCGCCGAGCTCGAGAAGGTCGCCGACGAGGAGAAGCAGGAGAGCCAGCTCGGATGGCGCGCGATCCTCGGCAACCGCAACCTCACGCGCATCCTCCTCGTGGGCATCGGCCTCGGCGTCGCCCAGCAGCTGACCGGCATCAACTCGATCATGTACTTCGGCCAGACGGTGCTCATCGAATCGGGCTTCGACGAGAGCGCGGCGCTCATCGCCAACATCGCCCCGGGCGTCATCGCGGTGGTCGGCGGCGTCATCGCCCTCGCCATGATGGACCGGCTCGACCGTCGGAAGACGTTCGCGATCGGCCTCACCCTCACGACGTCGTGCCACCTGCTCATCGGCGTCGCGTCGACCGTGCTTGAGGTCGGCAACCCCCTGCGCCCGTGGGTCATCCTCTTCCTCGTTGTCGCCTTCGTCGGCTCGATGCAGACGTTCCTCAACATCGCGGTGTGGGTGTACCTGTCCGAGATCTTCCCGCTGCACATGCGCGGCGTCGGCATGGGCATCTCGGTCTTCATGCTGTGGGTCGTGAACGGCGTCCTGTCGCTGTACTTCCTCTCGCTCGTCGAGGCGATCGGCATCACCGGCACGTTCTTCCTCTTCGCCGCGGTCGGGGCGCTCGCCCTCCTCTTCGTCCTCACTCAGGTGCCCGAGACGCGAGGCCGCACGCTCGAGGCGCTCGAGGAGGACGTCACGACCGGCGCGATCTACACCGTCTCGAAGTCGGCCGCACGCCGCCGCTGACTCCGCGCGCCCGCAGGCCCGGCCCCCGCGAACGGGGCCGGGCCTGCGGCGTCCGCGGTGTCAGCAGCCGCAGGAGGCGCCGACGACGAGGTGCGGAGGCATGATGCGATGCACGGGGTCGCCGGTGTGGTCGAGCAGGGCCTCGACGGCGGCGGCGGCCATCTCCGTGAGCGGCTGTGCGACGGAGGTGAGCGTCGGCCAGCTGTAGGCGGCGTCGACGGACCCGTCGAACGACACGATCGCGAGATCCTCGGGCACGCGCACGCCCGCCTCGTGCGCGGCCTTGAGCACGCCGCGGCCCATCTGGTCGGAGCTCACGAAGAGCGCGCGCGGCACGCGCCCGCGCTGCAGCAGGCGCCGCATCGCCTCGTACCCGCCGTCGGGCGAGAAGGCGCCGCGCGCGATGGGGCCCGGCTCGAGCCCGAGCTCTTCCAGCGTCTCGCGCCATCCGATCTCGCGGCCGTCCTCCTCGTCGCCCGACGTGCGCCCGATCGCGAGGCCGATCTCCTCGTAGCCATGCCCCGCCAGGTGCTCGACCGCGAGGCGCGCGCCCTGCACGAGGTCGACGCCGATCGAGTTGCGGGCGGGCACGCCAGCGCTGTGGTTGAGGAGGACGACGGGGATGTTCGAGTGCTCGAGTCCGCGCAGGTCGGGCTCGAAGACGTTGCTGCACAGGAAGATGCCGTCGACGAGCCGCGTCGTGAGGTGCTCGAGGTGCCGTCGCTCCGACTCGATGGATCCGTCGGAGCTCGACGTGAGAAGCAGGTAGCCGCGCCGCGCCGCCGCGAGCTCGACCTCGTGCGCGAGCTGCGCGAAGTACGGATTGATCGACGTGGGCACGACCATCCCGAGCATCTCGGTCGATCCGAGCCGGAGCGCACGCGCCGAGGGGTTGGGCCGGTAGCCGAGCTTCTCGATCGCGTCGCGCACGCGCGCCTCGGTGTCGGGGGACACCTTCTTGGTGCCGTTCACCACGTAGCTGACGACCGCGGGGCTCACTCCCGCGAGCCGGGCGACGTCGTTGCGCGTCGCCCGGCTCGCAGAAGCGGACGTCGAGCGCGGCACGTCAGCCATCCTAACGAGCGAGCACCTGGCCATCCGGGGCGTCAGCCGCGACCGGGGCATCGCCGAAGTCGCGGATGGCGAGGCGCTCCCCGCCGCGGAGCGCGGACTGGTGCGCGACGATGCCGGGCAGCGTGTACCGCGCGGCCTCCCATGCGTTGACCGGCGGCAGCGTGCGGTTCGCGACGGCGACGGCGAAGTCGTCGACGAGGAAGTGGTGGCTGCCCTCGTGCCCGGTCGGCTGGCCGCGCAGCTCGACCGGAAGCCGCTCGGCATCGTGGACGCGCGCGAGCCCCGAGATGAAGGCGTCCCGCAGGGCGGGATCGACGTCGGCGAGCGACGGGTCGTCGGGCGACATGCTGGGCTTCGTCTCGAGGAGCTCCGTGACGTCGGAGAAGCCCTGCTTGTCCTGCCACACGGCCGTCTCGACGAGCTGCTCGAAGCTCGCCTCCGTGCCGAAGTAGCGGAAGCGCGACTCGCGCAGGTGCGACGGGTAGCCGACCCGCCGGAACTCGTTGATGCGCATGCTGCCGCCGCCGGCGAGCTCGAACAGCGCCGTGGCGTTCGAGAAGTCGTTGTCGAACATGCTGACCTCGCGGTCGAAGACGCCGTCCCCTCGATCGTCGCGCACGCCGATGCAGCTCACGCTGACGGCACGGCCGCCGATCGCGCCGAGCACGCCGCCGACCGAGTGCGTCGGGTAGAGCATGGGCGGGTAGCTCGCGGTGCGCTTCCATTCCGCGCCGCCGCTGAACTGGTAGGCGGCGTAGAAGCCGAGGTCCATGTCGTGGACGTAGTCGCCCTCCGCGTAGAAGATGCGGCCGAAGGCGCCCTCCGCCGCGCGCTTGCGGGCGTAGACGGTCGCGGGGTTGTAGTAGCTCGTCTCGCCCATCATGTAGGTGAGCCCGGTCTCGCGCACGGCGTCGATGATCGCGGCGATCTCGTCCTCGCTGATCGCCATCGGCACGGCGGAGTACACGTGTTTGCCCGCGCGCAGCGCCTGCACGACGAGCGGCCCGTGCGTCCAGCGCTGCGTGAAGATCGCGACCGCGTCGAGGTTGCTCGCGAGCATCGCGTCGAAGTCGACGAGCGTGCCGGCGAGGTGCTCGCGCGCGACGAGCGCCTCCGCGCGCTCGGGGATGGTGTCGGTCACCCACACCTCGGAGATGAGCGGGTGCGCCTGGAACAGCTTCGCGAAGTGCCCGGAGAACTGCCCTGCGCCGACGATGCCGAGGGAGAAAGCCTGAGAGGTCATGCGGGCGAGTCTGCCACGGCGTGTGACACGAGTCAACAGCCACTTAGCTCGGCGCAGTCGTTGCAATTCCGTGACGCCTTCAGCGCTTGCGGCAATCTTGGTGACTCGTGTAACCTCGCCGGCAACATCCCTCATCACAACGGAGTATGAAGATGACCACGACGACCATCGTCCTCGGGCGGCGGCGCGCTCAGCGCGACGGCGGCGTCAGGATGCGGCAAGGGCGCAGCGACCTGAAGATTGCGCTCGTCTTCGTCGCGCCGGCGCTGTTCGGGCTGATCGCGTTCTATCTCGTGCCGACCGTGCGCGGTCTGTACCTCAGCTTCACGGAATACAGCATCCTCGGCGACCCGGACTGGGTCGGCACCGCGAACTACGAGCGCCTCCTCGCCGATCCGCTCTTCTGGAACGCGCTCGTCGTGACCATCCAGTACGTCCTCATCAACATCGTGCTGCAGACTGCGGTCGCCCTCGGGCTCGCTCTACTCATGCACCGCGTCGCGCGATCGACGCTCGTGCGAGGGATGCTGCTGATGCCCTACCTCATGGCGAACGTGATCGCGGCCCTGCTGTGGTTCTGGATGCTCGACTACAACATCGGCATCGTCAACCAGATGATCGAGTGGCTCGGACTCCCGCGAGTGGCGTTCTTCGGCGCGCAGGAGTGGGCGATCCCGACCCAGGCCCTCATCAACACCTGGCGGCACATGGGCTACGTCGCGCTGCTCATCTTCGCGGGTCTGCAGGCCATCCCGGAGACCGTCTACGAGGCCGCGAACCTCGACGGCGCGAACCCCTTCCAGCAGTTCTTCCGCATCACGCTTCCTCTGCTGCGGCCTGTGATCGCGCTCGTCCTGATCCTCACCGTCACCGGCTCGTTCCAGGTGTTCGACACCGTCGCGGTGACCACGCAGGGCGGTCCGGTCAACGCGAGCCGCGTGCTGCAGTTCTACATCTGGCAGAAGGCGTTCAGCGAACAGGAGTTCGGGTACGGCTCCGCCATCGCCGTGGTGCTCTTCCTCATCCTCGCCATCGTCGCCTTCATCCAGATGAAGGTGCTGCGCGGCAACGAGTCGGATCTGGCCTAAGGAGCCTGCGATGTCTGAAACCCGAGCTCTCCTCACTGTGCAGCGGCGGCGTGCGCCGCGGATCACCTGGCGCACCGTCGTCCCCTGGTTCTTCGTCGTGCTCGCGATCGCCGTGAGTGTCCTGCCCTTCTACTGGGTGCTCCGCACGGCGCTGTCGACGAACAGCATGCTCGCCTCGCAGTCGGCGAGCCTGCTTCCGGCCGGCTTCAACCTCGGCGCCTTTGCCCGCGTGTTCGGCCTGCAATCCTCGGCCGAGGCCATCGCGCAGGGCGGATCGGGCGCCTCGATCAGCTTCTGGACCTACCTCATGAACTCCGCCGTCTTCGCGACGGTCACGACGGCGTGCGCGGTGTTCTTCAGCGCGATGGCGGCGTACGCCTTCGCCCGACTGCGCTGGAAGGGGCGCGACAAGGTGTTCGGCCTGTTCCTCGCCACGGTGCTCGTGCCGCCGATCTTCACGGCGCTGCCGAACTTCCTTCTCGTGCGCAACCTGGGCCTGCTGAACACGATGCTGGGCCTCGTGCTGCCGTACCTCTTCATGACGCCGTTCGCGATCTTCTTCATGCGGCAGTTCTTCCTCAACATGTCGCGTGAGGTCGAGGAGGCCGCCATGCTCGACGGCGCGAAGCACTGGCGGATCTTCTTCCAGATCGTCCTGCCCAACGCAGCGGCTCCGCTGGCGACCCTCGCACTGCTGACCTTCATGACCCAGTGGAACGAGTACTTCTGGCCGCTCCTCGTGGCCTCCGACGACAGCACGCGCGTCCTGACCGTCGGCCTCGGCGTCTTCAAATCGCAGTCCCCGCAGGGCGCGCCCGACTGGTCGGGCCTCATGGCCGCGACCCTCATCTCGGCCCTGCCGGTGCTCATCCTGTTCGCGATCTTCGGCAAGCGGATCGTGAACTCCATCGGCTTCAACGGCACCAAATGACCCTTCACACCCGGAGTAAGGAGAACAAGATGAAGAAGAAGGCACTCGGAGCGATGGCGCTCGCGGGCACCACGACCCTCGCCCTGACAGGTTGCGGCGGTGGCGCGGGGGGAGGCGGCGGCGACGGCACCATCGACTACTGGCTGTGGGACGCGAATCAGCTGCCGGCCTACCAGCAGTGCGCGGAGGACTTCAACGCGGCGAACGACGACGTCCAGGTGAAGGTCACCCAGACCGGCTGGGACGACTACTGGAGCAAGATCACGAACGGGATGGCCGCCGGCACCGCGCCCGACGTCTTCACGGATCACCTCAGCAAGTACCCCGACTTCGTGAAGACCGACCAGCTGCTCCCGCTGGACGACCTCGACGTCGACACCTCGGTCTACATCGAGGGCCTCGCCGACCTCTGGGTCGGTCAGGACGACAAGCGCTACGGCTTCCCGAAGGACTGGGACACGGTCGCCCTGTTCTACAACAAGGCCATGATCGAGGAGGCCGGCATCAGCGAGGAGGAGATGGCGAGCCTCGAGTGGAACCCGGAGGACGGCGGCACGTACGAGGACGTCATCGCGAAGCTGACGATCGACAAGAACGGCGTGCGCGGCGACGAGCCCGGCTTCGATAAGGACAACGTCGAGGTGTACGGGCTGGGGCTCAACAGCTCGGGCGAGGGGATGGGGCAGACGGAGTGGTCCTTCCTCACGGCCACGCTCGGATGGACCCACACGGATGAGAACCCGTGGGGCACGTCGTACAACTACGACGCACCGGAGTTCCAGGACACCTTCGCCTGGTGGGCGTCTCTGGTCGAGAAGGGCTACATGCCGCCGCTCGAGACCACGGTCGGCGCGTCCATGCCCGACAACTTCGGCGCGAGCAAGACGGCGATCAACTCGAACGGCTCGTGGATGATCGGACAGTACACGGGCTACGAGGGCATCGAGGTCGGCATCGCGCCGACGCCGATCGGCCCGAGCGGCGAACGCGCGTCGATGTTCAACGGCCTCGCCGACTCGATCTGGGCGGGCACGGAGAACCCGGAGGGCGCGAAGAAGTGGGTCGAGTACCTCGCCTCGGCCGCGTGCCAGGACGTCGTCGCCGAGCACGCGGTCGTCTTCCCCGCGATCACGACGTCGAGCGACAAGGCCTCCGAGGCGTTCGAGGCGAAGGGTGTCGACGTCTCCTCGTTCACCGTCCACGTCGAGGAGGGCACGACGTTCCTGTTCCCGATCGGCGAGAACGCCGCGAAGATCGTCGGCATCATGAAGCCGGCCTCGGACGCGGTGCTCACGGGAGACGCGCCGGCGAGCTCGTTCACCGACGCGAACGAGCAGGTCAACGCCCTGTTCCAGTAGCCCCCCGATGACCCGCGGGGCGCGGCACGGCCGCGCCCCGCGCGTCGTCGGCACCCCGAGACACACGAAAGCGAATCGAATGAACCCCATCCATCTGCGCGCCGACGGCGTCAGCGTGCTGCTCTCCTTCCGCTCGGGCGAGGCCGAGATCGTCCACTGGGGTGCCGACCTCGGCGCGCACGTGCCGGATCTCGAGCTGCTCACCGACCCCGTCCCGCATTCGGCGCTCGACGTGCCCGTGATCGCGGGCGTCGTGCCGCAGCCGTCGTCGGGATGGCTCGGACGGCCGGGCCTGCGCGGGAGCCGCATCGACGAGGACGGGCGACCGGGGCGGGACTTCTCGCCGGCTCTGCGCGTCGTCGCGGCGGAGGCGGATGGCGAGACCGCGCGGATCGTGCAGCGAGATGCGAGCGCGGGGCTGGAGGTCGCGACGCGGCTCCGCCTGCACCCGTCCGGGCTGCTCGAGGCGGCGTCCTCGGTGACGAACACGGGCGCGACCCCCTACCAGGTAGACGAGCTCGCCATCCAGCTCCCGGTGCCCGCCGATGCGGGCGAGCTGCTCGACCTCACCGGGCGCTGGTGCCGGGAGAACCACCCGCAGCGGCAGGCCATCCGCCGTGGCACGTGGGTCCGCACGGGGCGGCACGGCCGCACCGGGCACGACTCCTCGCTGCTCGTCGCGGCGGGCACGCCGGGCTTCGGCAACCGCTCGGGCGCCGTGTGGGCAGCGCACTTCGCCTGGTCGGGCGACCACGAGCAGTTCCTCGACGCGCTCGCCGACGGGCGCCAGATGATCGGCGCCGCGGAGCTGCTCGGATCGGGCGAGGTCGTGCTCGCGCCGGGAGAGGCCTACGAGACGCCCGCGCTGTACGCCGCATGGTCGGATCGCGGCCTCGACGGCGTGACGGAGCGGTTCCATCGCTGGTTCCGTGCGCGTCCGCAGCACGTCGAGGTCGACGGCGGTCGCCCCCGGCCGGTCGTGCTCAACACCTGGGAGGCGGTCTACTTCGACCACCGCATCGAGCCGCTCGTCGAGCTCGCCGCGGCGGCCGCCGAGCTCGGCGTCGAGCGCTTCGTGCTCGACGACGGATGGTTCCGCGGGCGCCGCGACGACCGTGCGGGGCTCGGCGACTGGCACGTCGACGAGGGGCTGTGGCCGGATGGCCTCACGCCGCTCATCGAGGCCGTCACGTCGCGGGGCATGGAGTTCGGGCTGTGGGTCGAGCCCGAGATGGTGAACCTCGACTCCGACGTCGCGCGGGAGCACCCCGACTGGATCGCCGGACCCGACGCGCGCTCGCACGACGAGGGCGGGCGCCTGCCCGTCGAATGGCGGCATCAGCAGGTCATCGATCTCGTGAACCCCGACGCGTGGCAGTACGTCTACGACCGCATCGACGCCCTCCTCCGCGAGAACGACATCGCGTACCTCAAGTGGGATCAGAATCGCGACCTGCGCGAGCACGGGCACGATGGGCGCCCGTCCGTGCACGCGCAGACCCTCGCGGTCTACCGCCTGTTCGCGGCGCTCAAGGAGGCCCACCCCCGTGTCGAGATCGAGTCGTGCTCGTCGGGCGGCGCGCGCATCGATCTGGGCGTCCTCGCGCACACCGACCGCGTCTGGGCGTCGGACTGCAACGACGCGCTCGAGCGCCAGACGATCCAGCGGTGGACCCAGGCGGTGCTCCCGCCCGAGCTCGTCGGCGCCCACGTCGGACCCACCCACTCCCACACGACAGGCCGCGTCCACGACATCGGGTTCCGCGTGCTCACGGCCCTCTTCGGGCACTTCGGGATCGAGTGGGACATCCGCGCGGCCTCCGAGCACGAGCGAGCGGTCCTGCGGAAGGGCATCGAGCTGTACAAGCGCTTCCGCGGCCTGATCCACTCGGGGGTCCGCGTCAACGCCGACCTCGTCGAGCCGGCGCTCGCGCTCCACGGCATCGTCGCGCAGGACCGGGGGGAGGCGCTCTTCACGGCGGTCATGCACCGGACCCCCGTCGCCGAGATGCCCGGCCGGGTGCGACTTCCGGGGCTCGACCCCGACCGGGTCTACCGCGTCGTGCCGCTCCTGCCCACGGCGGAGGACTTCCCGCGCACGACCGAGGGCGACAGCGCGAGCCCCTTCGTGCAGCACCGGGGACCGGGATGGTTCGACGAGGGGCTCACGGCGACGGGGCGCTTCCTCGACGCCGTGGGCGTGACGCTGCCGATCCTGCGCCCCGAGCAGGCGCTGCTCCTGCACGCCGCCGCGGAGTGAGGTGGGCGGACGAGGGGTTGTCCTCCCGGAGACGCATATGAGAGAATGTCAGGACAAAGTCCTCGACCTCTCTCAGGAGTCCGCATGCCCCTCGTCCGCATCGACCACAGCGACGCCCGCACGAATCCCGCCGAGATCGCCGGCGCCGTCCACGACGCCATCGTCTCCGTCTACGGGATCCCCGAGCGCGACCGGTTCCAGGTGATCACCTCGCGCCCCGCGTCGACAATCGTCGCGGAGGATGCCGGGCTCGGCTTCGAGCGCACCGACCCCGTCGTCATCCAGATCTTCACGCAGCGGGGTCGCTCCGTCGATCAGAAGCAGCGCCTGTACGCCGCGATCGCCGCGGCGCTCGAGCCGGTCGGCGTCGCCTCGTCCGACGTCTTCATCGGGTACGTCGAGAACGGGCCGGAGGACTGGAGCTTCGGCTTCGGCCGCGCCCAGTACCTCACGGGAGAGCTCGCCGTCCCGCAGGCGTGACCCGCGCCCGCCGCCCGGTCCTCGCGGCTAATCTGGTACGAGGAGGTGCGGTGGGACGGAACGCCGATGCGATCGCCGAGGGTCTCGCGATCGCGCATGCCGCCGCGCGGCTCGCGGTGAAGAACAGGATCCTCGTGAGCACGATCTCGCTCGACGAGGCGTTCGACGCGTCCCATTTCCTGCCGGTCGCCCGCGAGACGATCGCGGCGCTCGCCGACGAGTCCGAGCAGGCGGCGCAGGAGATCTCGAAGGCGCGGAAGGCCGCGTGGGGGCGGCACTCGCAGTCGCGCGGCACGCACGACTACCGCGACCGCGACGTGCGCAACCTCCGCCGCCGCGCCAAGCAGTACGTCGGCGTCGCGAAGGCTCTCCGCACGGAGCTCGAAGACGAGGCGCAGCTGCTCGCGCTCGTCGAGCAGTCCCGCGAGGCGGCATGGGGCGACATCGCGTCGACGCTCGACAACCGTCTGCGCGTCGAGGCGATGCGCCCCGACGAGGACCCGGACTACGCCTCGATGCGCGAGGCGCGCATGCAGGCGCTGCGCCTCGTCGACCTGCAGAAGCTCGCTGTCGAGACTAAGGAGCGCCGGTCGGAGGGCGCCTCCGCGGCGGTCGACTGACGCGACGCGCCCGGGCGGCGCGCCCCGATTTGTCCGGTGCGGCGAACGCGTTGTATGCTCATACGGTTGCTTCGGCAGCGGTGAATGCGCCCCTAGCTCAATGGATAGAGCATCTGACTACGGATCAGAAGGTTGGGGGTTCGAGTCCCTCGGGGCGCACCACACGAGAACGGCCCCCGCTTCGGCGGGGGCCGTTCTGCGTTCGGGTGGGACGACCGCGCGTCAAGGGGATCGCGGCGCTCGCCGCGCATGCGCTAGGCAGGAGGCATGCGCGAGCGCGAGATCGTCGTGGTGACCGGGGCCTCCGGGCGGATCGGGTCGGCCGTCGTGCCGCTTCTGCGTCGGGAGGGGCGCGAGCTCCGTCTCGTCGACACGGCCGAGCCGTCGGCCGCCGAGCCCGGGGAGTGGCGCGACCTCTCGATCGACGACGCGACCGGGCTGCGGGACGCGCTGTCGGATGCGCGAGCGGTCATCCACCTCGCCGGCATCGCATCGGAGGCACCCTGGAGCGACCTCCTGCGCGTCAACGTCGACGGCACGCGCATCCTGCTCGAAGCCGCGCGAGACGCAGGCGTCGGCGCCGTGCTCCTCTCGAGCTCCGTGCACGCGGCCGGGTTCCACGTGCCGGATCGCGTCGGCGAGGCGGAGCCCCTCCTGCCGCGACCCGACACCTACTACGGGGTCACGAAGGCGGCGATGGAGGCGCTCGGGAGCCTCTTCAGCGACCGCTTCGGGATGTCGATCGTCAGCGCGCGCATCTGCACCTTTCTCGAGACGCCCGACCCGGGCAGGGCCGCGGCGTCGTGGCTCTCGCCGGGCGACGCCGCCCGCCTCTTCGAGGCCGCGATCGCGCTCGCGGATGGCCGGCATCACATCGTGTGGGGCGTCTCGCGCAACGCGCAGGGATGGTTTCCGCTCGGGGCGGGCGAGGAGATCGGCTACCGCCCGCAGGACGACGCGATGGCGGAGCTGCACCGGCTCGGCGTGTCGGTTCCCGATCCCGATCCGACCGATCCGATCGGAGGGCCCTTCACGCGCCCAGACCATCCGATCGGGACGCGATGGTGATGTTCTGCGACGGCGTGCTCGTGCTGCGCGAGGGGCGCGTCGTGGCGGCGGGCGATCCGGCCGAGGTGCTCACGCCCGAGCTCATCGCCGACGTCTACGGCGTGCGCGCCGACGTGTCGCGCGACCCGGAGACGGGCCGCGCGACGGTGCTGTTCCGGCCGGGAGCGCCCGCGCCGGTCGGCTGAGCGCTCCCGCTCGTCAGCGCGTCTCGCGGACCGCCTCGGCGGCGCGCCACTCCTCCCAGCCGGCGTCGCCGGCCATGAAGCGCTCGATCTCGTCCTGGGAGGCCTCGAGCTTCGGGTCGTGCTTGAGGTATGCGCGCGTCTCGCGGGCGACGAGGCCCGAGAGCACGAGCAGGCCGATGAGGTTCGGCAGCGCCATGAGGCCGTTCATCACGTCGGAGAACGACCAGACGACGCTGAGCTCGGTCGTGCAGCCGACGAAGACGATGAGCGAGAAGACGACGCGGAACGGCAGCACGGCACGTCGGCCGAGCAGCTTCTCGATGCAGCGCTCGCCGTAGTACGACCAGCCGAGCACCGTCGAGAACGCGAACATGACGAGCGCGAGCGTGACGACCCAGTGCCCCCACTCGCCGGGCAGGCCGTGGGTGAACGCCTCGCCGGTCATGACCGACGGATCGATCTGGGCGCCCGTCTCGTCCGTGAACGTGTAGGCGCCGGTCGTGACGATCACGAGGCCCGTCATGGACACGACGATGATCGTGTCGATGAACGTCTGCGTCATCGACACGAGGCCCTGGCGCACCGGGTGGCTCGTCTGCGCGGCGGCCGCGGCGATCGCCGCCGACCCCATACCGGACTCGTTCGAGAAGATGCCGCGCGCGACGCCGAACTGGATGGCGATGATGAGCACCGACCCCGCGAAGCCGCCCGCCGCCGCGCTGCCCGTGAAGGCGTCGCGGAAGATCGTCGCGAACGCGGCGGGCACCTCGCCGATGTTGGCGATGAGGATGTAGATCGCGCCGAGCACGTAGAACACGATCATGATCGGCACGAAGCCCGCGGTCACGCGGCCGATCGACTTGATGCCGCCCACGAGCACCGCGAGCGCGATGATCGTCAGCACGACGCCGGTGACCCAGGTCGGGATCGAGAAGCTGCTCTCGAGGTTCGCCGCGACCGAGTTGCCCTGCGTCATGTTGCCGATGCCGAAGCTCGCGAAGATCGCGAAGATCGTGAACGCCAGTGCGAGCACCTTGCCGACCGGCCCGCGGATTCCCCGCTCGAGATACTGCTGCGGGCCGCCGTTGCGCTCGCCGGCCGCATCGGTCGTGCGGAAGCGCACGCCGAGGAACGCCTCGGTGTACTTCGACGCCATGCCCAGCAGGCCCGTGATCCACATCCAGAACAGGGCGCCGGGGCCGCCGATCGCGATGGCCGTCGCGACGCCGACGATGTTGCCCGTGCCGACCGTGGCGGCGAGCGCGGTCGTGAGCGCCTGGAACTGCGAGATGTCGCCTTCCGCGCCGGCGTCCTTGCGGCGCCAGAGGCCGAGGCGGAGGGCGGGGCCGAGGCGGAGGAACTGGATGCCGCCGAGCCGGATGGTGAGGTAGAGCCCCGTCCCGAGGAGGAGCGGGATGAGCAGCCACGGGCCCCAGATGATGGCGCCGAGCTGATCGAGGAACGCCTGGATCGTGTCGAGCATTCGTGTGCCTTCCTGCCATGCGCGCCTCGTCGCGCGCTCTCCGTCGGAGGCGCGGGTGGCGCTCCTCCGCGTGATTCTAGGAGGAGAGCGCTCCCGCCCAGGCGAGGAACGCCTGCTGCGTGTCGGCGCCGAAGGAGTGCGGGCGATCGGCCCACGCCGTGTGCAGAGCGTGCTCGGCGCCCGCTCGACGGTAGTGCGCGCGCAGACGCGCCTCGGCGTCGAGCATGCCGCGCAGGGGGAAGAGCGCGTCGCGGCGGGCGAAGCCGACGAACAGCGGACGCGGTGCGCGTGCGGCCGCGATGTCGGGCCATTCCCCGACCCGGGCCATCCCCGGGTTCATGAGCATCCACGTGTGGCGCTGGATGTACCCGTCGAGCATCGCATCGAAGGTCGCCATCATCGCGACGACCGCCGTCGCGCGCACGACCCGTTCGTCGAGCGCGCCGGCCAGGGCCGCACGGGCGCCGCCGCCCGACAGTCCCACGAGGACGACGCCGCCGGGGCGCACGTCCGCCCGGGCCGCGAGCACGCGCGCGGCGATGAGGTCGTCGCGCGCGACGAGGCCGCCCCACGACGTCCCGAGGACGCCCAGCGTCTTGGCGACGGCGTCCTCGTTCGGGCCGGCGTGCAGGTCGTAGCGTGCGGCATCGTCGAGCGCGCCGCCCCGTGCGGCGATCGCGTCGGCGGCTGCCCGCAGGGTGCGCTCGGGCATGTCCTCCCGGCGCATTCGGCGGCTGCCCCAGCCGAACGCGTCGTGCGCGAGCACGGCGAAGCCGGCGCGGGCGAACGCGTTCGCCACGGCGACGCCGTCGTACGCCTCGGCGCGGAACGCCGCCACCCGCGGCTCGTCCACGGGGCCGTCGGCGATCTTCTCCTTCCCGTGGAACTTCATCCCGCCGTGGCAGTGCAGCGCCACGATGCCCGGGAGCGGCGCGCGCTCGCCGGCCGGGCGCAGGAGCCAGGCGCGGGTGTCGGATCCGAACCCCGTGCTCCAGCGCAGGGCCAGGCCGTCGACGCCGTCGCGCGTCCAGGTGCCCTCCTCGACGACGGGAGTCGTGTCGGGCACGGGCGGCACGCCGAGCGCCGCCGCGAGGCGGGCGGGGACGGCGCCGAGATCCACCTCCTCGGGCCGCGCGGTGAAGGGCCGGCCGAGGAGCGCATCGAGCCCCTCGAGCCCCCGGAGATCGCGGCGGGTCATGTTCGTCCTTCCCCTGGCGTCGTGCAGCACCCTACGATGGAACGAGAGTAACCGGTTTCTCAGACGGGATCCCATGACAGAGCCGACCAGCGCCGCGCGGTACCGCAACCCGATCATCGACGCCGACGTCCCCGACCCCGATGCGATCCGCGTCGGCGACGTCTACTACCTCGTCGCCTCGAGCTTCAACCGCGCGCCCGGGCTGCCCGTGCTCGCCTCGACCGACCTCGTCAACTGGGAGATCATCTCGCACGCGGTCGCCGGGAACACCCCGCAGGCGTGGTTCGCGCAGCCGCGGCACGGCGCCGGCGTCTGGGCGCCATCCATCCGCCATCACGACGGCCTCTTCCACATCGTCTACCCGGATCCGGATCAGGGCGTCTTCGTGGTGAGCGCCGCCGACGCGCGCGGGCCCTGGAGCGCGCCGCGGCTGCTCCTGCCCGGGCTCGGCGTGATCGACCCGTGCCCCCTGTGGGACGACGACGGCGCGACGTACCTCGTGCACGGGTGGGCGCGCAGCCGCGCGGGCCGCAAGAACGTCCTCAGCATCGTGCCGGTCGACGCGGCCCTCACGGCCGTCGTCGGGCCGTCGCGCGACGTCGTCGACGGCGACGCGATCGACGGATGCGTCACGCTCGAGGGCCCGAAGCTCTACAAGCGCGACGGGTGGTACTGGATCCTCGCCCCCGCGGGCGGCGTCGCGACCGGATGGCAGTACGCCTTCCGCGCGCGCGACCCGTACGGGCCGTACGAGGAGCGCGTCGTGCTCGCGCAGGGCGACACCCCCGTGAACGGGCCGCATCAGGGCGCGTGGGTCGAGACGGCCGATGGCGCGCACTGGTTCCTCCACTTCCAGGACCGCGGGGTCTTCGGCCGCGTCCTGCATCTCCAGCCGATGCACTGGGGCGACGACGGATGGCCCGTGCTCGGCGACCAGGGGCGCCCGGTCCTCGAGCACGCGTCGCCCCAGGGAGCGCCCCAGGGCCCGCGCACGCTCGCGCGCGGCGACGGCTTCCCCGACGGGCTCCCTGGCGCGCAGTGGGCGTGGCAGGCGAATCCCGACGACGGATGGCTCCTCCCGGAACCGGGATGCCTGCGGATCGTCGCGGGGGTCGACGCGGGGAACCTGCGCACGCTGCCGCGCGTGATCGGGCAGCCGCTGCCGGGCGTCCCGTCCACGATGGCGGTCTCCCTCTCGCTCGAGGGCCCGGCCGGCACGCGCGCGGGCGCCGGGGTGCTCGGCCTCGACTACCTCTGGGCCGGACTCCGCCGCACGGCCGAGGGCGATCGGCTCGTCGTCGCGACGCGGCATCGCGACGAGCCGGGGGAGACCCTGCGGCATGACGAGGCGGCGCCCGCAGCCTCCGTGCGGCTCGCGCTGTCGTGCGACGCCGACGGCGAGATCGCGGTGGCGGTGCGCGAGCCCGGCGGTGACCGCGCGCTCCCCGTGCGCTTCCGCGCGGCGGAGGGGCAGTGGATCGGCGCCGAGTACGTGCTGTTCGCGGCGACCGGGGCGGCCCAGCACGCCACGGCGCGCTTCGCAGACGTCGAGATCGACGTGCGAGACGGGAGAAGATGAGCCATGGCGACGAAGCGCACCCGACGGCACCCCGTCCGGCAGACGACGATCTCCGACATCGCGGAGCTCGCGGGAGTCTCCAAGGCCACCGTGTCTCGCGTGATGAACGGCGTCCCCACGGTCGCCGAGGACATCGCCGAGCGCGTCCGCGCGGCGATCGACGAGCTCGGGTACACGCCCAGCCAGACCGCGCGGTCGCTCTCGCTCGGGGTCAGCCGCACGATCGGCGTGCTCGTGCCCGACCTGTCGAACCCCATGTTCCACCAGGTCCTCCACGGGGTGCACCGGGCGGCCGCGGCCGACGGGTACCGCGTGCTCGTCGCCGACACCCTCGAGGACGAGGCCGGTGAGGCCGCATCGGCCATCGACATCCGCAACCGCACCGACGCCGTCGTCCTCATCGCGCCGCGCATGACACGACCCGAGCTGCTCGACCTGCTCCCGCGCGTGCAGCCGGTCGCGGTCGTCAACCGCACGACGGGCCGCAACGCGGCAGTCGCGCAGGTGGACTACGCGACCGGGATCCAGACCCTCGCGCAGCACCTCGTCGACCTCGGGCACGAGCGGATCGCGTTCCTCTCCGGCCCCGAGGCGTCGCGATCGAACCACGAGCGCCTGCGCGGGCTCATCGCCTTCCGCGAGACGCACCCCGACATCGAGATCCGGGAGCTCGCGTGCGGGTCGGGCTTCGAGGACGGCTATCGCGCGTGGGACGCGGTGCGCGGCAGCGGCGCGACCGCCGTGCTCGCCTTCAACGACATCGTCGCTCTCGGTCTCCTCGGCCGTCTCGACGAGGAGGGCGTGCGCGTGCCGGACGACCTCTCCGTGACGGGCTTCGACGACATCCCCTTCTCGCGGTACTCCGCGCCGCCGCTCACGACGATGACGGTCGACCTGCCCGGGGTGGGGGCGGCCGTGTGGCGCGAGCTGCACGACGAGATCGGCGGCGGCCTGCGCCGCGACCCCGTCGTGTTCACGCCGGCGCTGACCGTGCGCGCGAGCACGGGGCCCCGGCCATGATCGCCCTGCACGCGGGCGACGCGGCGGTCGCGCGGTACCGGGAGGGGCTCGACGTCGCCCCGCGCCTGTCGCCGCGCCCGTATCTCGAGGCCGTCACGCTCGGCGGCGAGGCCGTGACCGCGGTCGGGCCGGCCGATCACCTCCACCACCTGGGGGTGAGCCTCGCGATCCCCGACGTCTCGCGCGCCTCGTTCTGGGGCGGTCGCACGTTCGTCGCCGGGCGGGGCTCGACGATGCTCGACAACCACGGCGTCCAGCGCGTGCTCGCGCGGGATGCCGACGGCGACGGCGTCGAGGAGGAGCTCGCGTGGGCGGGCCCGGATGGCGCGGTGCTGCTCTCCGAGCGGCGCGCGCTGCGCATCGCGCCCGACCGCGACGGATGGCGGATGTCGTGGCGCTCGACCCTGACCGCCGGCGCCGGCGGAGCCGAGTTCGGCAGCCCGCACACGAACGGACGCGACGGCGCGTTCTACGGCGGGATCTTCTGGCGCACGCCCTTCGCCCGCGCGCACGCCGTGTGCGCCGACGGCGAGGGCACGGACATCGCACACGGCTCCCGCTCGCCGTGGCTCGCGATCGTCGGCGACCGCGCGACCGTCGTCGCCGCGACGGACAGCGGGCTGCCGTGGTTCGTCCGCACCGGCGGGTACGTGGGATTCGGGCCGGCCGTCGCGACCGTGCGACGGCGCGTGCTCGCGCCATCCGAGACGCTCGAGCTCGACCTCTCCGCAGTCGTCCTCGACGGGCCGGTCGCCGCCGACGACGCGGCGCGCATCGCGGAGCGGATCCGCACGGAGGTGAGGGCATGACCGTCGAGACGCCGCGCATCGGGATCGTGGGAATCCACGGCCACGGGGCATCGCACGTCCGCCGCGCGCTCGCGCTCGAGGAGCGCGGCGTCGCGCGCCTCGTCGCGGTCGCCGACCCGACGCCGCCCGCGCCGGGCGCGCTGCCCGCGCACGTGGTCCACGACGACGATGCGGAGGGCATGCTCGCGCGGGGCATCGTCGACGTCGCGATCATCTCGACGCCCATTCACACCCACGCCGCGATCGCGGCGGCCGCGCTCGATGCCGGGTGCGACGTGCTGCTCGAGAAGCCGCCGACCGCGACCCTCGACGAGTTCCACGCGCTCGAGGTCCACGCCGCGGCGCGGGGCGCGCGGGCGCAGGTCGGGTTCCAGAGCCTCGGGTCGGAGGCCGTGCCGTACGTGCGCGGCCTGGTCGCCGACGGCGCGATCGGCGAGGTGCTGCGCTACGGCGCGACCGGCGCGTGGGTGCGCGACGACCGCTACTACGCGCGGGCGGCGTGGGCGGGGCGGCGCCGCATGGGCGGCGTGGTCGTCGCCGACGGAGCGCTCACCAACCCGCTCGCGCACGCGTCGGCGACGGCGCTCGCGCTCGCCGGCATGCAGCGCGCCGACGACGTCGACGGCATCGCGCTCGATCTCTTCCACGCGAACGACATCGAGGCCGACGACACCTCGGTCGCGCGGTTCGCCCTGCGCGACGGGCGGACGCTCACGACGGCCGTCACGCTGTGCGCCGCGCAGCGCGAGGAGCCCTGGGTGGAAGTCGTGGGAGCGCACGGCACGGTGCGCCTGTACTACACGCTCGACGTCGTGCAGCTCGTGCGCGGCGACGGGCGTCCGCCCGTCACGCGCGCGTTCGGCCGCGCGCCGCTCCTCGAGAACCTGCTCGACGCCCGCGCGGGCCGCGCGCCGCTCGCCGTGCCCCTCGCGGAGACGGGCGCGTTCATGCGCCTCGTCGACGCCGTGATGGCCGCTCCCGAGCCGCGCGCGATCCCCGCCGAGCACTGGACCGAGGCCGTCGACGACGCCGGCCGTCATCGCGTCGTCCGGGGCGTGGAGGCCGCGCTGCACGACGCCCTGCGCACGCAGCGGACGTTCACCGAGCTCGGCGCGCCCTTCATTTGTTGACAGCCCCGCTATATGGCACGATGGCTCCTGAATGGAGAGGAGACGCCATGACCTCGACGCTGCGGGTGGCAATCATCGGACACGCCTTCATGGGCCGTGCACACGCTCACGCCTGGAGGACCGCACCGCGGTTCTTCGACCTCCCGGCCCGACCCGAGCTGGCGGTCGTCGTCGGCCGCTCTGCCGAGCGCGCGGAGAGCGCCGCGCACGAGCTCGGAGCCGCGGAGTGGTCGGACGACTGGCGCGCCGTCATCGCGCGCGATGACATCGACATCGTCGACGTCTGCGCGCCGGGCGACGTGCACGCCGAGGTGTCGATCGCGGCGCTCGCCGCAGGCAAGCACGTGCTGTGCGAGAAGCCGCTGGCCCGCACGCTGCCGGAGGCCGAGCGGATGGCCGAGGCCGCGCGCAGCGCGCCCGCGGGCACGCGCGCGATGTGCGGCTTCAGCTACCGCCGCACGCCCGCGCTCGCCTACGCGAAGCGCCTCGTCGCGGACGGCCGCCTCGGCACCATCCGCCACGTGCGCGCGCAGTACCTCCAGGACTGGCTGACCGACGCCGACGCGCCCCTCACGTGGCGCCTCGACAAGGAGATCGCGGGGTCCGGAACGCTGGGCGACATCGGAGCGCACATCATCGACACCGCGCAGTGGCTCCTCGACGAGCCGCTCGAGGCGGTCTCCGCGCAGCTGCGCACGTTCGTCGCCGAGCGCCCGGTGCTCTCGGAGCAGCGCGGTCTCGGCGGACGCGCGGCGGCCGACGCCGAGCGCGGCCCGGTGACGGTCGACGACGCCGTCGCGTTCACCGCGTCGTTCGCGAGCGGAGCCCTCGGCGTGTTCGAGGCCACGCGCTTCGCGCTCGGGCACCGCAACGCGAACCGCATCGAGATCAACGGCGACCGCGGATCGATCGCCTTCGACTTCGAGCGGATGAACGAGCTCGAGTTCTACGACGCGGCCGACGCCGACGGCGAGCAGGGCTTCCGCCGCATCCTCGTGACCGAGCCGACCCATCCGTATGTCGACGCGTGGTGGCCCGCCGGCCACGGCCTCGGCTACGAGCACCTCTTCACGCACCAGGTCGTCGACCTCGTCACCGCCATCGCCGAGGAGCGCGACCCGTCGCCGAGCTTCGACGAGGCGCTCAGCGTGCAGCGCGTCCTCGACGCGGTCGAGCGCAGCGCAGCGGCCGACGCCGTCCTCACGCAGGTCGGGGGAGGCGCGTGACCCGGGCACTCGTCGTCCGCGGCGGATGGGACGGGCACAAGCCCGTCGAGTCGACGGACCTCTTCCTCCCCTTCCTCGAGGAGCGCGGCTACGACGTCCGCGTCGAGGAGACGACCGCGGTCTACGCCGATGCCGACGCGATGGCGCAGACCGACCTCATCCTGCAGAGCGTCACGATGTCGACGATCGAGCCCGAGGAGCTCAAGGGGCTCATCGCCGCGGTGCGCGCCGGCACGGGCCTCGCCGGATGGCACGGCGGGATCGCGGACTCGTTCCGCAACAGCTCGGACTACCTGCAGCTCGTCGGCGGCCAGTTCGCGACCCACCCGAGCAAGGAGCCCGGCGAGCTCGTCGGCGACGCGAGCGACAACTACCTGCCGTACACGGTCGAGATCACCGAGCTCGGCCGCACGCACCCGATCACCGCCGGGATCGACGACTTCGCGCTCGAGACCGAGCAGTACTGGGTGCTGCACGACGACCTGAACGACGTGCTCGCGACCACGACGCACCCCGTGCGCCCGTGGCATCCGTGGCACCGGCCGATCACGTCGCCCGCGGTCTGGACGCGGCAGTGGGGCGAGGGGCGGATCTTCGTCGCCACGCCCGGCCACAGCCCGGACGTCCTGCAGGACGAGAACGTCCGCACGATCATCGAGAGGGGCCTGGTGTGGGCGACGCGCACGGCGTAGGCATCGTCGGACTCGGCAACATCTCGCGGCAGTACCTCGACGCGCTCGCGGGCCATCCCGAGATCCGCATCGTCGCGGTCGCCGACCTGTCGGAGGAGCGCGCGGCCGCGGTCGCCGCGGAGACCGGCGCGGAGGCGGTTCCGGCTGCCGAGCTCGTGCGGCACCCCGCGGTGCAGACGGTGCTCAACCTGACGATCCCGGCCGCGCACGCCGAGATCGCGCACGCCGCGATCGAGGCCGGCCGCGCCGTGTACGGCGAGAAGCCGCTCGCGGTCTCGGTCGACGAGGGGCGGGGGATCGTCGAGGCCGGCGCGCGCTCCGGCGTGGCGGTCGGCTCCGCACCCGACACGGTGCTCGGCACGGGCGTGCAGACGGCCCGCCGCGCGGTCGACGACGGCCTCATCGGGCGACCCGTCGCGGCATCGGCGACGATGATCACGGCCGGCCACGAGCGCTGGCATCCGAACCCCGACTTCTACTACCAGCCGGGCGGCGGCCCGATGCTTGACATGGGCCCCTACTACGTCTCGGCGCTCGTGACGCTGCTGGGGCCGGTGGTCGCCGTGAGCGGTGCGGCATCGCGCCTCCGCTCCGAGCGCGTGATCGGATCCGGTCCGCGCGCGGGCGAGACCATCCCGGTCGACGTCGACACGCACGTGACGGGCATCCTCGAGCACGCGAACGGCGCGATCTCGACGATCGTGACGAGCTTCGACGGCACGACGACGACCGCGTCGCCGATCGAGGTGCACGGCACCGACGGCACGCTCCTCGTGCCCGACCCCAACCGGTTCGACGGCGACGTCGTGCTGCACCGGCCGGGCGCCGAGCCCGAGACGCTCGCCGTCTCGGGCGGCTACGACGGGGCAGGACGCGGCGTCGGCCTCGTCGACTTCGTGCGGACCGCGCCCGGCGTCGAGCCGCGCGCGGGCGGCGCGATGGCGCTCCACGTGCTCGACATCATGACCGGCATCCTGCGCGCGGCCGAGCAGGGCGGGCGCGTCGAGCTCACCACGACCACCGCGCGTCCCGAGGCCGTTCCCTTCACCGCGCGGGAGGACTGGCACAGCTGATCCGCAGGGTCAAGCTCCCGGGACTCGCGCGCGGCGTCCGGCAGGATGGTGACGACGCGTTCGCGACGACAGGGGGAGCACGATGTTCAGACGACGCACGCCTCAGGCGCCGGCGCCCGCGCCGGTCGTGACCGACGGCCGCACGCCGCGCCGGCTGTGGTCCGACGGGTTCGGCACGCTCGCGACGCGCGCGGTGCAGATCATCGCGGTGGTCATCCTCGCCGCGGGGCTCGTCTACGCGTCGCAGACGCTGTCGGTCGTCGTCATCCCCGTGCTCCTCGCGCTGATCTTCGCGTGCGCGTTCGAGCCCCTCATGGGGTGGCTGCGGCCGCGGCTCGGGCCGTCGTTCTCGACGGCGATCGTGCTCCTCGCGATCGTGCTCATTATCGGCGGACTCGGATGGGCGATGGTCTCGGCCGTGCGCAGCCAGTGGAGCGAGCTGTACGCGCAGGCGCAGGAGGGCTTCCTCCAGGTGGTCGCGTGGGTCAACACGCTGCCGTTCGCGCCCGACCAGGCGCAGATCGACGAGTGGATCGCGTCGGTGACCGACTTCTTCACGAGCGCGCAGTTCGGCTCTGGCGCGGTCGCCGGGGTCGGCGCCGTCGCGAACTTCGTGACGGGCTTCGTGCTCATGGTCGTCGTGCTGTTCTTCTTCCTCAAGGACGGCCCGCAGATCTGGTCCTTCCTCACGCGGCCGTTCGAGGGCGAGTGGTACGCGCGCGTGCAGCGCGCGGGAGCCAAGTCGGTGGACACGTTCGGCGCCTACGTGCGCGGAACGGCGGCCGTCGCCGCGGTGGACGCGATCGGCATCGGCATCGGGCTGTTCGTGCTCGGCGTGCCGCTCGCCTTCCCGCTGACGATCCTCGTGTTCCTCCTCGCGTTCATCCCCATCGTCGGCGCGACGGTCGCGGGCATCCTCGCCTCGCTCGTGGCGCTCGTGGCGAACGGTCCGATCGTCGCGATCATCGTCATCGCGATCGTCGTCGTCGTGAACCAGCTCGAGGGCAACCTGCTGCAGCCCATCCTCATGGGGCGGGCG
This sequence comes from Microbacterium barkeri, assembly GCF_027921765.1. Taxonomy (GTDB): domain Bacteria; phylum Actinomycetota; class Actinomycetes; order Actinomycetales; family Microbacteriaceae; genus Microbacterium; species Microbacterium barkeri. Next base: position 126,792 of record NZ_BSEJ01000006.1, on the reverse strand, counting down.
CTCAAGCTGCACTCGCTCGTCGTCCTGATCGCACTGGCCATCGGAACCGTGCTGGGCGGCATCCTCGGCGCGATCCTCGCCGCGCCGTTCGCCGCGGTCGTGTGGGGCATCGTGCAGGTCTGGGACGGACCGGCCACGCCCGCGCGCTGGGCGCGGCGGAAGGACCGGACGGTCGGCGCGCGGGCGTGAGCGCGCTCAGCGCGCCGTCGCGGCGTCGATGAGCACCTCGGCCGCAGCGCGCGCCTGAGCCGCGACCTGCGGGTCGCCCGAGATGGCGGCCGTGCTCTGCGCGCCCTCCGCGAGGATCGAGAGCTGCGCCGCGAGGGCGGCGGGGGCTCCCGACGCCGCCACGAGCGCCGCCATGTGCTCCTGGAACGACGCCTTGTGCTCGCGGACGATGCGGGCGACCTCGGGATGCGTTCCGCCGAGCTCGCCGAAGGCGTTGATGAACGCGCAGCCCCGGAAGTCCCCCGTGCAGAACCAGTCCTCGAGATAGCGGTAGACCGCGAGCAGGCGCTCGCGCGGATCGTCGCCGGCGGCGGCGATCGCCCCGTCGAGCGCCGACTCCCACTGGCGATGCCGACGGTCGAGCACGGCCGCGACGATGTCGTTCTTGGCGGGGAAGAGCGCGTACAGGCGCCGCAGCGACACGCCGGCCGCCGAGCGCAGCTCGTCCATGCCGACGGCCGCGTATCCCTTGCGGTAGTAGAGCTCCTCGGCCGCGGCGAGGATGCGCTCGCGTGCTTCTTCCTCGGTCATGCGCCCAGTCTACTTGACACGAGAACGATCGTTCTCTACCGTGGACCTCACCAGCGAGAACGACCGTTCTCGGGGATCGAGAGGAAGAGATCATGGGCTACATCACCGTCGGCGACGAGAACAGCACCCCGGTCGAGCTGTACTACGAGGACCACGGGTCCGGGCAGTCGGTCGTGCTCATCCACGGCTACCCCCTGAACGGGCACAGCTGGGAGCGGCAGACGCGCGAGCTGCTCGCGCAGGGCTATCGCGTCATCACCTACGACCGCCGAGGGTTCGGCCAGTCGTCGAAGGTCGGGGCGGGCTACGACTACGACACCTTCGCCGCCGATCTGAACACGGTGCTCGAGACGCTCGACCTGCGCGACGTCGTGCTCGTGGGCTTCTCGATGGGCACGGGCGAGCTCGCGCGCTACGTGGCCCGCTACGGGCACGAGCGCGTCGCGAAGCTCGCGTTCCTCGCGTCGCTCGAGCCGTTCCTCGTCGCCCGCGACGACAACCCCGAGGGCGTTCCGCAGGACGTGTTCGACGGGATCGCGGCCGCCGCGAAGGGCGACCGCTTCGCGTGGTTCACGCAGTTCTACCGCGACTTCTACAACCTCGACGAGAACCTCGGATCCCGGATCAGCCAGGAGGCCGTGACCGCCAGCTGGAACGTCGCGATCGGCAGCGCTCCGGTCGCGGCCTACGCGGTCGTGCCCGCGTGGATCGAGGACTTCCGCGGCGACGTCGAGGCCGTCCGCGCCGCCGGCAAGCCGACGCTCATCCTGCACGGCACGAAGGATCAGATCCTCCCGATCGACGCGACCGCCCGCCGGTTCCACGAGGCCGTCCCCGAGGCGGACTACGTCGAGGTCGAGGGCGCTCCGCACGGCCTGCTCTGGACGCACGCCGACGAGGTCAACGCGGCGCTCAAGGACTTCCTCGCGAAGTAGCCCGCACGCGACGACGGCCCGCCCCGATCGGGGCGGGCCGTCGTCGCGTGCACAGCACCATTTCATTCGGCGTTTCCGCTCACATCGCCGTCGTGCAGCACCGAGTGCTCGAGCGACGCGACACCCTGGAGTTCCGAGCACGCCCGCGACACAATGGGGAGATGTCCATGACCGAGATCCAGGTGTGGGTGCTGATCAGCGTGTTCGGCGCGACCATGCTCGGCGTGACGACGCTCTCGGCGAGCATGATCTGGACCGCGACGCACCGTTCGCTTCAGGCGGTGAGCGACTCGATGCGGGCGCTCGGAGACCGGATGGACGCGCGCTTCGACGCGATGGATACCCGGATGGAGCATCTGGACGCGGAGGTGGCCGCGATCGCGAAGCGCGTCTGGGAGGATCGCGGGCCCCGCGACTGAAGGTCAGCCGCCAATCGCGTCGTCGAGCGCCGCGAGCGCATAGGGCCAGGGCACGCGCTCCTGCTCGAGCCGGATGCCGCCCTCGCTGTGGATACGGCCCAGCGCTCGCTGCTCCGCCGCGGTCAGAGCCGACAGCGCGCGGGGCGCGGCCGTGCCCGGATCGGCGACCCAGAGATCGCGGAACGCGATGAGCGTCTCCTCGTCCATGAGCAGGCTCTGCGCCGTCACACCGCGAACTCGGAGCGCATGGAGGATGGCGAATCCGTCGGCGTCGAGATCGCCCCAGTAGAGGACGCGCGCGGCCGCCACCCAGGGCAGCCGCGGGATCGCGTCGGCGACGGCGTATCCACTTCCGTGCACCGCGACGACGCCACCTCGCTCGGGCAGCGCGAGCAGCGTCTCCAGGTTCTCGACCACCACGACCGTCCGCGCGGGAACGCGGAGGCCCGCAAGCTCATCGAGCGGGGCGACGATGTCGGCGAGTCCGCCGGGGCGCAGACGAGCGTCGAGGAAGCGCACGCGCACGCCGGGCATCGAGGTGATCAGGCCGAGGGACTCCCTTCCCGTCGCGGCGCTGTGCAGCGCCTCGACGAGCGCGCGGTGGGCGCCGAGCCACTTCGTGTGCATCCCCGGGATCGGAACCTGCCGGAGCCGGTATCCGGAAGCCGGGTTCTCCACCAGCCACTCGACGACTTCGCCGAGGAGGAGGAGATCGGCCTCGGACAGTCGCGCGAGGGACGTGCCATGACGCTGCACGGCGGACCGGACCTCGGCGGAATCGCCGAGGCGCACGCGGAGCGCGTGCGCCCGATCCCTGAGCCTTCGCCACTCGCGCTCGACGGAGCGCCCTGCGAATCGCGCCATGGCGTCGGCACCCGTCACTGTGCACCGCTCAGGGATCGCCTGCGCGCCCGCGCTGGGCCAGCGGCGTGTCGTCCACGTCACCTCGACGCCGTCCTCGTCGATCCGCCACCCTGCGGCCCATCCGATCGCCGCGTTCAGATCCGCGAGAGCCGCTCGCTCGCTCGGAGGATGGAGCGGCAGTTCCCAGCGGACGTCGTCGCCGCCGTGCGCAGCCCACGCTCTCTGCTCGCGGGCGACGACGCGAGCCGCCCGCTCGCGAGCGGTCGCGATCGAGACGGGGGCGCTCATCGCCGCTCCGTGAACGCGACGTTCGCGAGCACGGACTGCTGTCTGCTCGGATTCGACACCGACGTCACGGCGCCGACGTAGCGTTCGATCGTCTGCAGGAGCTTGTGCGGTGTCGCGAGGATCATGTGGAAGCCGAACTCCGTGAACACATCCATGGCCATCCGCGTGTACCGGCTGTCCGCCTTGTCGAAGGCCTCGTCGAGCACGATCGTCGCGTAGGTCGGAACATCCTCGTCATCCGTCGTGAGCTGGTAGCGGAGAGCAGCAGCGAGGCAGAAGATGACGAGCTTCTGGCGTTGTCCACCCGAGAGCCCCGCGCTCGAATCGTGCACGCCCACCACGCGACCCGCTCTGTCGACCTCGTGCGCGGTGAAGGAGACGTGCTCGCGCGTATCGAGGCATCGCTGCCGCCACCCGCGGTCGGCGCTGTCATCGGAAGCGAGGCGGCGCATGATGCGCTCGAGCACGGCGAACCGCTGCTCGGCACGGTCGAGATCGTCGTCGGCCCACGCGCCGTCGACGATCGACTTGAGATCCGACATGAACTCGACGACCTCGGGTCCGCGGCGCACCTTGACGACGATGCGCAGGAAGCGGTCTGTGTCGAAGAGCGAGCGCCCCAGCGAGCTGTTGACGGGGTCGATGCGCTCGGCGATCTGCTTGGGCGCGTCGCGGATGTCGCTGAGCAGATGCCCGATGAGGTCGCGTGAGCGCTCTCGCAGGAGGCGCTGGAAGTTGCTCTCGTGCTCGGGGAGCCCTCGCGACTCGATCGTGGCGAGGAGTGCTCGGTAACCGTCGCGATCCTCGATCGATGAGGTGAGATCAGCAGCGGCGCTCTCCCAGCGCGCGCGGAACGCGCCCGCCTGCTCCTGGAACGACGACTGCGCCTCGGCTCGCCGCGCACCTGCCGCCGTCGCCTCGTGGTGCATCGCGGAGGTGACCCGCTGTCCGACGCGCTCGATGTCGTCGCGCCCGATGCGGCGCTGGATGGACCGGTAGCGGGCCTCGAGATCTCGCGCGTCCGCCTCGTCGATCGTCCGGCCATCGAGACGTGCCGTGAGCGTCTCGATGAGACGCTCGGTGTCGTGAAGGCGATCCCCCGCGCGCGCGAGCTCGGTGTCGGCGAGGCGCGACGCCTCATCCCGCTGATGCCAGAGCGCACGGGCCTCCTCTGCGACGCGGGTCGCGTCGGCCAGCTCGCCGTTGCCTTCCGTGAGGGCGGCCAGCTCGCGCAGGCGAGCGGCCACCGCCGCCTCCGCCGCCTCGCGGTCAATGCTCGACCACTCCGTCTCGAGCACGCGCTCGAGCGTCGCCCGCCGCCGAGCCGCGGCCTCGATCTCGCGCTGGACGGCGTCGAGCAGCCCCGCGGCCTCGGCCATCCGTCGCTCGGCGTCGCGCCTGCGCACGAGGAGGAGCTCGACCTTCGCCTCGTTGTCCGCGCCGAGGATCCAGTGGCGGCGGTCGTCGATGGCCACGCGGTCGTTCTTCTCATAGCGCCGTGACGACAGCTTGATCTGGCCGCCGATCGTGACGCCGCGCTCGACGTCGTCGAGGGCGTCCGGCCCGTCGACGCACGAGATGTCGTAGGAGGTCGCGAGGCGCGACGAGAGCCAGGTGCCGAACGGCCCGTCCGACACCCGGATGCGGTGGAGCAGCGTCTGGGGAGCCCGGGCGGGGCGAGGCGATTCCGCGACGAGGGGGACGGCCTCGACGACGAGCCGTGCCCCCAGGTGCCGGCCCTCGACGAGCCGTCGCACCGCGGCGAGATGCTCATCCCGTACGAGCAGTGACGACGCGATCGGTCGCAGCACGCGCTCGATCGCCCCCGTCCACTCCTCGTACTCTGGCAGGACCTCGATGAGCTCTCCGCCGAAGGGGAGCGCCTGCTCGGTCAACCCGGTCTCTGCGCACAGCCACGCCCGGACGCCCTGGAGATCGGCGGGGATGTTGCTCCGCCGACGGCGCAGCGCTTCGAGCTCGGCGTCGATCTTCTCGAGTTCGCGCCTGGCTTCGAAGAACCGCGCATTCGCCGCGTGGTCGCGGGAGGCAGCGGGGCGCTCCTCGTCGAGTGCGGAGCGGGCTGCCTGCTGCAGCTCGGCGAAGTCGGCCGCGCTCTGCGGTGGGGTGTCGAGGCCGACTCCCGACAGCTCGGCGGCGAGCTGCGACCAGCGTCGGGCCGTCGCGTCGGCTGCTGCACGCGCGTCGTCGAGGCGAGCCCGGAGGTGCTGCGCGTCGCCGCCGCCGAGCTGGGCCTCGCGCAGCTGTGCGGCGCGGAGCTGCTCGTCGGCCTCCTCGCGTGCGCGGGCGGCTCTCTGTGCGACATCCTCGGCGCGCGCCTTCGCGGCGATCAGATCGGCGTGATCGTCTTGGGTGATCTTCAGGTGGAAGCGATCCTGGAACACCTCGCGCACCGCGAGCAGGCGCTCGAGCTCGGCGGCGACGCGCGACTCCCGCTCGTATGCGGCGATCGTCGCCGAGATCTCGCGAAGCTGCTCGGCCTGCAGGCGCAGCTGGACGACGTGCTGATGCGCCGCGCTCAGCTCGCCGAACTGCTCGGTCGCGTTGTCGGCGCGCTCGAAGGTCGACGGCCGGTCGAGCATGAAGGTGCGGAACAGGTGATCGAGGCTGCCGAGGTTCTTCGCCGCCTGCGTGCGGTGCAGGAGCTGGAGCGCGTTGTCCGATCCGATGCCGAGCGAGCGGCGGAGCCGCTGGTAGAAACCGCCGTGTGAGCCGGTCGAGACGTAGGCGTCGGGGTATGCGGCCTTGAGCCGACGCGCCTCGATGCCCTTCGCGGCGAACGGGGCGAAGTCGACGAGGGCGACCGTGTCTCGCAGGAGGAGGAGCGCGTCGCGCAGATCGGCCCGATCCGTGCCGCTGCCGGGGAGATGGAAGAGCCGGACCAGGGTCACCGGCGCGTCGACCTCGTTCTCGTAGCGGAGCAGGATGCCGCTCCACGTCGCTCTCGGCCGCACGTAGGCGCTGACGGCGCGGTCGAGCGCCTCGTCGGCCTCCTTGCTCCATGCGCCGCGGACGTAGCTGACCAGGCTGCGGTCGTCGGCACGCGAAGAGCCGTCCTGTGCGGCCGCGTTGAAGCGGAGCCATCGGTCCGGCGTCATGACGGCCGCGACCGCGTCGAGCAGCGACGACTTGCCCGATCCCGAAGCCCCCGTGAAGAGATGACCCTTGCGCGCGACGTCGATGCCGTGTGCGCCGTCGAAGGTGCCCCAGTTGACGACCTCGATGCGGGCGAGGCGCCATTGCGGACGGGAGGGTGCGATCGGCAGGTCAAGCATCGTCATCGGCGGCCTCCTCGGCGTCGCGATCGGGCGTCCGTTCGCCCGCGCGGATCCGGGCGTACTCCGCGGCGATGGCCCGCGCCTGCTCCGCGTCGACGAGGAGGCGCAGCACGGGCGAGATCTCGACGCGATCCTCCGAGACCGTGTGCACGACGCGGAGGCGGTTCTTCATCTTGACCCACGATGCGTTCAGGCGCTTCCGGAAGTCGGTCTCGTCCCGATCCGCGGTGCGGAACGGCTCGAGCTGCTCGAACACCTCGTCCTGCCCGACGATCACGCGCCCCTCGCTCTCGGCGCTCAGAAGCAGCTGGCGCAGGACGAGCAGCATCGCCGTGTCGAGGAAGGTCAGCGACTCGGAGCGGACCGCGCTCGGCACGTCGAGCTCGCCCGCGTCGACGTTGCGCACGAAGGCGAAGCCGCCGTCTCGGTCGACGACGAGGTCGAGGAAGAGGTCGTTGAGGCGCGAGCGCACCGTCGCCTCGTCGGAGAGCAGCGCGGCCCACTGCCGTGGCGAGCGGGACGCCGACAGGTAGGGGCCTTGGATGAGCTTGAGCAGCGCCTTGCGCGACTCGAGCTTCAGGGCGCCTTCGTCGCCGCGCCACAGCCCATCCTGCCGGGCTTCCGCCTCCTCCGTCACAGCAGCCTCCCCGTGAATCGGAACACCGGCACCTCGGCCATCCGCTCGACCTCGTCCTCTCCGCGCCACGAGACGCGCTCGGTCGCCTCCTCGGCGACTCCCTGTTCGGCTCCCAGCGCGAGCAGTCCGACGACGCTCGCGACACCCTGTGTCGCGGGACGGCGGGAGAGCACCTCCCCGACCGAGCAGGGTCCTCCCTCGGCGAGGAGATCGTTGACGTTGCGCGTGAGCTCGTCGAAGTCGATTTCGGTCTCGCGCGCCATCGCGCGCAGCTCCTCGTACGACGCGAGCTCGGCGGAATGGGCGACGACCTCCTGCGAGGCGTCGTGCTCCGAGGGGTCGTGGAGGCGGACGGCACCCGCGCTCGTGAGCGATACGGCCGCGAGATCGAGGCGGAGGGCGGTCGGATGGAACGGCTTGATGTGCGTCGAGGCCGCATGGCCCTCGGCGAGGGCGGCGCGGAGCTCGCGCCGCAGCACCCGGTCGCGCTGGTAGTCCTGCGACTGCACATAGCGTCGAAGGCCGCGGGCGAACGAGGTGATGACGTCGTGGATCTCGGCGCTGCGCTCTTTGAGCGTGCGGAGGAGGCGACGCAGGAATCGCCGCTCCTGCTGCGTGAGGGATGTCGCGAACTCTCGCTCGAGAACGCTGCGGATGTCGTCGTCGAACGCCTCGCCGACCTCCGGGTCGAGGACGAGGGAGGAGAACCCGGAGAAGCTGCGGCCTGCATCGGAGTCGGCGATGAGGTCGACCCCGCGGAAGATCTCGTCGAGCACGCTGCGCTGCGCCGTGTCCGACTCCACGACCCGCGCGCGGAGCTCGCGGTTGAGGTCTTCGAACTGCGCGCGGACGCGGGCGAAATCGGACGGGATGTCCTCGGCCTGCGCGAGGATGTCCCGGACGCGCTCGAGTCCACGGCTCGCGTCGAGCGTCGTCTCCTCGCCGGCCGCGATCGCCTCGATCTGGGCGTCGATGCGGTCGCGTTGAGCGTAGAGCTGCGCGAGTCGACGCGACGCGTCGGGATCCGTGTCGATCGCGAGCTGCTGCAGCTGTCGGGCGATGCTCGTGAGCCGCGACTCCGTGACGCTCTGCCGCGGCTGGGCGAGCTGAGCGAGGAATCGGATCGCGCCGAGCGCCGCCGGGGAGAGCTCGAACGTCTCTCCTCGCGATGCCTCGGACGGCCGGCGGACGAGGTAGCCGTCGGTGCGCCACGCGGCGCAGTATCCGCGCGCGGAACCGGGCAGCTCGAAGCCGTGCGCGCGCAGCTCCTCGAGATCGACGTCGATGCGCTCGTACAGCTCCTCGCTGTCGATCCGGCGCTCCTCCCCGCCGAGGTGGGAGTCGAGCACAGCGACGATCACCGGTGCGAGGTCGGCGCGCAGCAGTCGCCAGGTGGCCTCGTCGGCGAGGAGCCGCGTGAGGGCATGAGCGCGTGCGAGAGCCGACATGAATCCTGCGTGATGATCGGGAACGCGGTCGACGGCCATCCTGCCGCCGACCCCGGACAACGCTCAGCCGCCGAGGGCCGCGGTCACGACCGCGCGCGCCTCCTCCTGCACCTGGCGGAGGTGCTCCTCGCCCTTGAGCGACTCGGCGTAGAGCTTGTAGACGTCCTCGGTGCCCGACGGGCGGGCGGCGAACCACGCGTGCTCCGTCTGCACCTTGAGGCCGCCGATCGCCGCGTCGTTGCCCGGAGCGTGCGAGAGCTTGGCCGTGATCGGCTCGCCCGCCAGCTCGGACGCCGAGACGTCGTCGGGGGAGAGCGCCTTGAGGGCGGACTTCTGCTCGGGGGTGGCCGGGGCGTCGACGCGCTGGTAGGCCGACGAGCCGTACTCGGCCTCGAGCTCCGCGTAGCGCTGCGAGGGCGTCTTGCCCGTGACGGCGAGGATCTCAGCCGCGAGCAGGCACAGGAGGATGCCGTCCTTGTCGGTCGTCCAGACCGAGCCGTCCATGCGGAGGAACGACGCGCCCGCCGACTCCTCGCCGCCGAACGCGACCGAGCCGTCGAGGAGGCCCGGGACGAACCACTTGAAGCCGACGGGCACCTCGAGCAGGCGACGCCCGAGCGCCGCGGTCACCTTGTCGATCATCATCGACGAGACGAGCGTCTTGCCGACGGCCGCGTCCGGCGACCATCCGGGACGATGCGAGAACAGGTAGTCGATCGCGACGGCGAGGTAGTGGTTGGGGTTCATGAGCCCCGCGTCGGGCGTGACGATGCCGTGCCGATCGGCATCGGCGTCGTTGCCCGTGAGGATGTCGTACTCGTCGCGACGTGCGACGAGCGAGGCCATGGCCGACGGCGACGACGGATCCATCCGGATCTTCTCGTCCCAGTCGAGCGTCATGAACTTCCAGGTCGGGTCGACGTCGGGGTTCACGACGGTGAGGTCGAGGCCGTGCATCTCGGCGATGAGCGCCCAGTACTCGACGGACGCGCCGCCGAGCGGGTCGGCGCCGATGCGGACGCCGGCCTTGCGGATGGCCTCGACGTCGATGATCGTCGAGAGGTCGCGCACGTACGCCTCGCGGAAGTCGTACTGGCCGAGCGAGTCGAGGTCGATGTCGGCGTGCTTGACGCGCTTGACTGCGTCGAGGCCGCTCGCGATGAGCGCGTTCGCCCGGTCAGCGATCCAGCCGGTCGCATCGGTGTCGGCGGGGCCGCCGTGCGGCGGGTTGTACTTGAAGCCGCCGTCGGCCGGCGGGTTGTGGCTCGGCGTCACGACGATGCCGTCCGCGCGGCCTGGGTCGTCGGCGGCGCGGCCGCGGTTGTACGCGAGGATGGCGTGGCTGAGCGCGGGGGTCGGCACCCACGAGTCGCGCGCGTCGACGCGCACGTCGACGCCGTTCGCGACGAGCACCTCGATCGCGCTCCGCTCGGCGGGCAGCGACAGGCCGTGGGTGTCGCGCCCGAGGAAGAGCGGGCCGGCGATGCCCTGCTCGTTGCGGTAGTCGACGATGGCCTGGGTCGTCGCGAGGATGTGGTTCTCGTTGAAGCTCGTCGAGAGGCTCGAGCCGCGATGACCGCTCGTGCCGAACGCGACCTGCTGCGCGGGGATCGAGGGATCGGGTGCGCGGTCGTAGTAGGCGGAGATCAGCTCATCGACATCGATGAGGTCGGATGCTTCAGCGGGGAGTCCGGCACGGCTCGTCATAGGGCAAGTCTGCCCCGTCGAGGCCCTCCGTGCACAGTTCTTCGTCTCGGAGTCGTCGCAGAGCCGTCTAGGCTGATCGTCATGTCGACGGATGCCCCCGAACGCCGGACGTACAGCTATCTGGGGCCTGCCGGCACCTTCACCGAGGCCGCGCTCGCGCAGGTCCCCGAGGCGCGCGGCCAGATCTGGCGCCCGGTGAGCAACGTCGGGCAGGCGCTCGCCGACGTCGTGTCGGGGCGCAGCGACGCCGCCATGATCGCGATCGAGAACTCGATCGAGGGCGGCGTCTCGAGCGCGCAGGACGCACTCGCGACCATCCCCGGGCTCCGGATCGTCGGCGAGTACCTCGTCCCCGTGCGCTTCTGGCTCGTCGCGCATCCCGGGGCGTCTCTCGACGACATCCGCGCGCAGAAGCCGGTCGGCGTCGCGGGCCATCCGGTCGCCTACGCGCAGTGCCTCGGATGGCTGGCCGACAACATCCCCGATCACGAGCACGTCGTCGCGTCGAGCAATGTCGCGAGCGCCGTGGGGATGCTCGACGGCTCGCTGCCCGCGCAGGTCGCGATCGTCGCGCCGGGCGTCGCCGAGCACCACGACGTCGAGGTGCTCGCGAAGGACATCGGCGACAACCCCGAGGCCGTCACGCGCTTCGTGCTCGTCACGCGCACGGTCGCGCCGGCCGCGCCCACCGGAGCCGACAAGACGTCTCTCGTCGCCGAGCTGCCGAAGGACGAGCCCGGCGCCCTGCTCGAGCTGCTCGAGCAGTTCTCGACGCGCGGGATCAACCTGAGCCTGCTCGAGTCGCGCCCGATCGGCGACGCCCTCGGGCGGTACCGCTTCGTCATCGACGCCGACGGGCACGTGTTCGACGAGCGGATGGCCGACGCGCTGATGGGCCTGCGGCGCTTCAGCCCGAACGTGGTGTTCCTCGGCTCGTACCCGCGCGCCGATCGCCAGGTCGTCCATTACCCGCAGCGCTATGGGGACGAGGCGTTCGTCGAGGCGCGCGACTGGCTCCGCGGCCTCCTCGCCGGCGAGCCCGAGGCGTAGCCCTCCGTTCTCGGCCGTCCGGGTTGTTGGGGCCGTTGGGGCTGGTTGTCCGGGTCGTCGGGGCTGGCTGTCCGGGTCGCAGTTTGCGGCCTTCCGGCGCCTTCGGGGGACGGTTTGTGCGACCTGGGCGGATGGCTGGTTGGGGCTGGTTGTCCGGGTCGCAGTTCGCGGCCTTCCGGGGCCTTCGGGGGACGGTTTGTGCGACCTGGGCGGATGGGCCGTCGGGGCTGGCCGTCCGGGTCGCAGTTTGCGGCCTTCCGGGGCCTCTGGAGGACGGTTTGTGCGACCTGGGCGGGTGGGCGATCGTTCAGGCCAGAGCGGCAGCGAGCAGCTCGACCGTCTCGAGGCGACCGGGGGCCGCGTCCAGCGGGTCGGCCTCGTACGACCCGGCGGCGGGCGAGATCATGATCTCGTCGACACCGTGCTGAGCCGCGAACGCGCGCAGCTCGGCGGCCACGGTATCGGGCGTGCCGACGAACCAGCGCGAGCGTGACTGCTGGATGAACGACTCCTCGAGCGCATCGGATGGCGCCGCGAGTGCCTCGTCGATCGTCTCGATCGGGCGCATGGGCTTGTTCGTGCGGAGGCGCGCGAACTGGCGCAGCTGGGGGAGTGCGCGCCGCTCGGCCTCCTCCGGCGTCTCGGCGACGACGACGTTGGCCGTGACGAACGACTTCGGTGCGTCCAGCCACGCGCTCGGCTTGAACTGGTTGCGGTAGAGGGCCATCGCGCGCTCGAGTCCGTCGCCCGCGAAGTGGTTGGCGAAGACGTAGGGCAGCCCGAAGCTCGCGGCCAGCTGCGCGGAGTAGTCGCTCGAGCCGAGCAGCCACACCTCCGGAGCGCCGGTCGCGGCCGGCGTCGCGTGCACGGCGTACTCGCCGCCCGAGGTGAAGCGGACGGTCGCGCCCTCCGGGCTCATGATCGCGAGGATGTCGGTCACATGATCGGGGAACCGCTCCGCCTCGCTCGTCGTGCCCGAGCGGCGCAGGAGCTGCGTGATGACCGGGTCGCTGCCCGGTGCGCGGCCGAGGCCGAGGTCGATGCGCCCGGGAGCGAGCGCCTCGAGGGCCGCGAACTGCTCGGCGACGATGAGCGGCGCATGGTTCGGCAGCATGACGCCGCCCGACCCGATGCGGATGCGCGCAGTGCGCGCGGCCGCCGCCGCGATGAGCACGGGCGGCGTGGTCGACGCGACCGCGGGCATGTTGTGGTGCTCCGCGAACCAGTACCGGCGGTAGCCGAGCTCATCGGCGCGCTGCGCCATCTGCAGGGAGGCGGCGATCGCCTGGGAGCTGGACTGCCCCGTGCGGACCGAGACGAGATCGAGGATGGACAGAGCGGGAGCGGGTGCGTCGGACATCGCTCGAGACAACCGCGCCGCGGGCGAGCGTATTCCTCCGCACGCCGAGAACCGCCGCGCTGCCCACGGCGCTGCGCACGCTGAGAGCGCTCACATGGAGCGCCTGCTAGGGTTGCGCCCGGTCGAGGAAACCGTCTGGGGCGGTCGACCGAGCCGGTATGGGTCTGGGGAGGGCCATACGTGGCGGTCCCTGCGATCCGCCGTCCTTCTCGGATTCTGCCTGCGCAGAAACAGTTCTGGGGAGGACTCATATGGGGAACAGCCCTGCCGGCGCGTCGCGTCGGCTCATCGCGGCCGGAGCCATCTCGGCTCTTGTGGCCTTCGGAGGGGCGGCTGTCGCCGCACCCGCCAACGCGGCCGTCGAGTACATCAACCCGTTCGAGGGGAGTGGTGCGTTCACGATCTACGCCCACCGCGACGCGTCTCTCGGGAACGGGGAGCTCGAAGGCTCGATCGCCGTCGGCGGCACGCTGTCGACGACCAGGGACAACTACCCCCTGATCCACCAGGCAGCGGGCCAGTCCACGTACACGGTGCCCGTTATCGACGGCGAACCGGTGCGCTTGCTCGCGGGCTCGTACGTCGGCGGCGCGGGCCGAGGGTAGCTGTCACCAACCGGGGATCGGTCGACGGGACGCCCGAGAGCGAGGCGATTGCGAAGCTCGTCGATACGTCGAACCTCACCGCAGCGCCGCGCGGCAGCGACTGGACGCGCCTCACGACAGACAGCGGCGCCATCCTCGACCTCGAGAAGCTGCCCTACTCGTCGGTCGCGCTCGCCGCTGTCGAGACCGAGCAGGCATCCGTCGCCGCCTATCTCGACGTGCCCTCGTACGGCGCGGCCGCTGCTTGCATGGCCGACACGTATGAGACCGACCGCGTCAATCACGTCGACCCGAACGTGCAGGGTGGGATGGCGTACCCGACCGGCTTCGCCGTCGACCGTCCGAATGTCATCGATTACGAGGACATCGAAGGCCTCATCGTCAAGCGCGACGGTTTCGCGGGCTACGAGCCGACCGCGCAGGCACCCCTGGTCGTCCGCGTGGCGCCGAGCACGACGACGATCGGCCCGATCAACATCGAGGGATGGAACGACCAGGCACGATCGTCGTACATCCTCATCGACGCGTCATCGGTCACGGGGCAGCTGATCATCGACGGACTCGAGTACGGAGCGGTCTTCGCCCCGAATGCGGACGTCACGTTCACGGGCAGTCGCACGCACAACGGGCAGTGGGTCACCGGATCGTTCACGTCGCAGGGCGGCGGCGAACTGCATCACTATCTTTTCCAGGGGCAGATCCCGTGCGAGTCGGGGCCCGGGACGGACGCCGATGCTGACACGACGGCGGCTGCGGATGCTTCCGCGGCTGCGGATGTCGATGCGGCTGCGGATGTTGACGCTGACGCGGATGTCGATGCTGACGCGGATGTCGACGCTGACGCCGATGCAGATGCGTCTTCGGGTGCGGACAATGACGCAGGCGCGACGTCGGACGCCGATGCCGCCGCGGGCTCGGATCTCGACGCGGATGCGGACGTGGAGGCCTCAGCGGACGCGGATGCGTCTTCGGGTGCGGACGTTGATGCAGACCTGACGGCGGATGCCGATGCCGCCGCGGGTGCGGATGTCGACGCTGGTGCGACAGCAGACGCAGATGCGTCTTCAGGTGCGGACGTTGACGCTGAAGGGGCGTCGGACGTCGAAGCGGATGCGACGGCGGATGCCGATGCCGCCGCAGGGGCGGATGCCGGTGCTTCCGCGACGTCGGATGTCGATGCTTCCGCGGCTGCGGATGTTGACGCTGAAGCGACGTCGGATGTCGATGCGACGTCGGAGGTCGACGCCGCGTCGGACGTCGACGCAACGGCGGACACGCAGGCTGAAGCCACTGCTGACACGGGTGCGGACACGGATGCCGGTGCGACCGCTGACGCGAACGCCACAGCGGACGCAGGCACCCATGCGAACGCGAACGCGAACGCGAACGCGGATGCGGGCAGCGACGGCGGCGCAAACGCCGGGACGAATGCGACGTCGGATGTCGATGCGACGGCGTCTGCGGACGCTGATGCGACGGCCGAGGCGGACGCTGATGCGGCGGCAGGGACGGGCGCGACCGCTGATGCGGATACCGCAACGGGAGCGAACGCGACGGCCGACACCGACGCAACGGCGGACTCCGACAGCGGTGCGCTCACCCCGACCGGAGCGGACATCGCTCCGAGCGCGGCGGCGCTCGCCGTCGCGCTGCTGCTCGGCGGCGCCGCGATCATCGCCCTGCGTCGTCGCACGAACAGGGTCTGACTCAGCAGACCGGACGCTCGTTCAGGATGCCGCGCCCGCCTCGGGCGCGGCATCCTCTCGTTACCGCACTACAGTCCCCAGTCGTCCGCGACGCGCGGGGCGATGTGGCGGACCCAGGGCGTCGACAGGTGGCTGTCGTCCTCGTACACCGGGTACTCGTCGACGACGAGCGGGCAGCGTCCGTCGAGGCAGGCGTACCCGACGACGTCGATGTACTCGGCGCCGACGTAGGCAGCCTCCACGGCGGCCTTCGTCAGGGCGTTGCTGTCGTACTCGAGACCGCCCGGCGCCGAGATGCACGAGGCCTGCGTGGCGCCGGGTGCGGTCAGGCAATCGGCAGGGCCGGGGCGCGTGGGCACGTCGCCGAGCACGCGGATGTCATCGGTCACGCCGGCGAGCTCGGCGACCGACGCCTCGACCGCGGCGGACCACTGGTCGCGCGCGCTCACCCCGCCGCGGCCATCCTGCAGGAAGAGCATGCCGCGCGCGGTCGTGAAGATCGTGTCGGGTCGCAGCTCGGCGAGCTCCGCGCTCGTCCAGCTGCGGAAGGCGTCGCACTCCTCCTGCGTCATCGCCTTGGCCGCCTGGTAGACGGCGTAGTGCGCGCACGCGAGCTTGGCGAACATCCGCACCTGGTAGCCGCGCTCGCGGCCGATCTCGTCGAACGCCGGCAGCCACATCGCCGCGTGCGAGTCGCCGACGAGGGCGATGACGCGGTCGGCGCTCTCGTCGCCGAAGACGCACTCGGGGGCGCTCGTCTGGCCATCCGTCGCGAAGCATCCCTCGCCGACCGCACCCCAGTTGTCCTTCGTGAGCGCCGAGCCGTCGATGGACGGAGGGATGGGCGCGCCCTCGTCGGCGAGGCGGAGTGCGGTCTCCAGCTCCCACGCCACGTCGGGGGTGCCGCCGAGCTGGGTGAAGCCGCTCGTCTCGCCGCTCTCGAACCACGCGGCTGCCGCGCGGTCCGCCGCCTGGTCGCGGTAGTCGGCCAGAGCCGTCGCCGCGAGCGCGCCGACGAGCACGACGGCGACGGAGGCGGGCCAGAGAGCGAGCGCGCGTCGCCCCTGCGAGATGAACGGGACGCGCCGGTGGTGGAACGGCACCTCGACGAGGTGGTAGCTGACGGCCGAGAGAGCCACGGCGACGCCCACCGCGAGCGCCCCCGACGCGAGAGGCGGCGTTCCGTCGGGAAGGATCGCCGGCACGAGCAGGATCGCGGGCCAGTGCCAGAGGTAGAGCGAGAACGACACATCGCCGATCCATCGCAGGGGGCGCAGCGACAGCAGGCGCCCGACGAGGCAGCGCGGACCCGAGGCGAGCAGCAGCACTGTGCCGATCGTCGGCACGAGGGCCTGCCATCCCGGGAACGCCGAGCCGGCGTCGAACGCGACCGCCGCGACGGCGATGAGGATGGCGCCGAGCAGGCTCGTGAGGGCGCGCCACGGTGCGCGGAGGGTGGCGGGCAGCACGCACGCGAGCAGAGCGCCCGCGGCGAGCTCGTACGCGCGAGCCGGGGTGTTGAAGTAGGCCGCCGCGGGGGAGGAGGCCGTGTAGAGGAGCGACCAGGCGAGCGAGCCCGCGAACACCGCGGCCGCCGCGATCGTGAATGCCCGCCGCGACAGACGTGTGAGGACGAGCATCGCGAGCAGCGGCCAGACGAGGTAGAACTGCTCCTCGACGGCGAGCGACCAGTAGTGCTGCAGGAGCGACGGCTCGCTCGAGGAGAAGTAGTCCGTGCCCTGCGCCGCGAGGTGCGCGTTCGCGAGGAAGACCGCCGACCACCGCGCGTCTGACGTCGTCTGCTCGACCTGCGTCGTGGGCAGGAGCGCGGCCGCGGCCGCGAGCACCGCGAGGATGACGACGGTCGCCGCGGGGAGGATGCGCCGCGCGCGCCGCACATAGAAGTCCGCGATGCTGATCCGACCCGTGCGCTCGTGCTCGCGCAGGAGAAGGCCCGTGATGAGGTAGCCCGAGATCACGAAGAACACGTCGACGCCGATGAAGCCGCCGTCGAGGCGCGGCACGCCCGCGTGCGCGAGGACGACGAGCCCGACCGCGATCGCGCGGAGCCCCTGGATGTCGGTGCGCCAGGTGCCGCGCCGCGCTGGCTGGCCGGTCGCGGGCACGCGCGTGTCGGGGGCGGCTGTCGTCTGCATCGCGAGAGACCATACGACGTCGAGCCGAGGAAGTCCGGCAAGCGCGGGCCGGCTGTGCCCGGGGTGTTCGCACGCGGGGAGATAGCCTCGGGAGTATGGGCGTCGAGGTGTTCGTGATTCTCGTCTGTTCCGTCGCGGTCGCGGCTTTCGCCCGATGGCGAGGATGGCCGGCGCCGCTGGTCGTGACCGCGGTCGCGCTCGCGGCCTCGCTGCTGCCGTTCGTGCCGACGGTCGAGATCGACGGTCACCTCCTGCTCAACCTCACCCTGCCGCCGCTGCTCTACTCGGCCGCGCTCGAGGTGTCGTTCGTGAGCTTCAAGCGATCGCTTCCGCACATCCGCCGTCTCGGTGTCGGCCTCGTCGTCGTGACGGCTGCGGCCGTCGGTCTCGTGGCGTGGCTCATCATGCCCGAGCTCACGATCGCGGGCGCGCTGCTGCTCGGCGCGATCGTCGGGCCGCCCGACGCCGTGTCGGCGGCCGCGATCGCCCGGAAGCTCGGGCTGCCTCGCCGCGTGATGACCGTGATGTCGGGCGAGAGCCTCATCAACGACGCGACGTCGCTCACGCTCGTGCGCGTCTTCGCGGCCATCGTCGCGGGAGCGACCGTGACGGTGTGGGATGGCGTCGTCGAGTTCGCGCTCGCGGTGGTCGTCGGCGTCGCGGTCGGCCTCGTGTTCGGCATCGTGCTGCACCAGCTGCGCCTGCGGATCAGCGACCCGGTCGTGACGGGGACGGTCGGCCTCCTCGTGCCGTTCGGCGCCTACGCGGTCGCCGAGCAGCTGCACGGATCGGGCGTCCTCGCGGTCGTCGCGATGGGGCTGTACGTCGGCTTCAACGCGCCGAAGACGCGGTATGTCACGCGGCAGCAGGATGGCCCGCTGTGGTCGTCGATGGACTTCCTCCTCGAGAGCTTCGTCTTCGCGTACATCGGCCTCCAGCTGCCCGACGTCGTGCGCGAGCTGGGCGGCGTCTCGGGCGTGCAGACGCTCGTGCTCGCGCTCGCCGTGCTCGTCGTGGTCCTGCTCGTGCGCCCGGTGTTCGTGTACGCGAGCTATGCGTGGGGTCAGATGTGGCAGCGGCTCCGCCTGCTGCGGTGGAAGCACGCGGCCGAGGAGTTCCGCGCGAACCCCGACAGCCCGCGGGCGCGGATGGTCCGCAGGCAGCGCGAGCGCCTCGAGCGGCACGGTCGCCCCGTGACCGAGAAGACCATCCGCCAGCGGATCATCGAGCCCCCGATGTCGGTGCAGGAGCGGGCGGTCGTCTCGTGGGCCGGCATGCGCGGCGTCGTGACGCTCGCGATGGCGGCGGCTCTGCCCGACCTCACCGAAGGCGGGATGTCGCACGGGAACGTCGAGGTGCTCATCGTGTGCGCGTTCGTCGTCACGGTCGGGACGCTGCTGCTGCAGGGCCTCACGCTCGCGCCGCTGATCAAGGCGCTCGGCGTGAACGCCGACGCCGAGCGCGCCGCGGATGCCCGCCAGCTCGAGGCCATCCGCCGGCGCAGCGCCGAGGCCGGGCGCGAGTACCTGCGCGTCAAGCAGCAGGAGTGGGCGGAGCTGTACGGCGAGGACTCGATCGACAAGTTCAACAAGGTCGCCCGGTCGCTGCTGCGGGTCGAGAAGAACGCCGACAAGGCCGAGCGGGCGCTCGAGCGCGCGGAGGGGGCGCCGCCGATCCTCAAGCGCCCCAGCTACGAGAGCGTGCGCGACCTGTCGAAGGGGTGGCTCGAGGTGCGCCGCCAGGTGCTGCTCGAGGAGCGCGATCGCGGCAACCTCAGCGAGGAGGTCATGCGCGAGCTGATCACCGCCATGGACGCCGAGGAGCTCGCGCTCGACACCCGCGGGAACCTGCGGCCGCCGACCCGCTGAGGCGCGACCATCCGAGGACGACGAAGGCGGCCATCCGATCGGATGGCCGCCTTCGTGCGGAGATCAGGTGATCAGGCCTTGGCGCCGACGGGCTCGGCGTCTTCGCGCTCGGACTCGTCGATGAACGGCAGGCCCGCGCGCTCGGCGTCGTAGAGCTCCTCGTCGAGGATGCCCTCGCGCTTCGCGACGATCGCGGGGACGAGCGCCTGGCCCGCGACGTTGACCGCCGTGCGGCCCATGTCGAGGATCGGGTCGATCGCGAGCAGCAGGCCGACGCCCTCGAGGGGCAGGCCGAGCGTCGAGAGCGTCAGCGTGAGCATGACGGTCGCGCCGGTCGTGCCCGCGGTCGCGGCGGATCCGACCACGGAGACCACGACGATGAGCAGGTACTGGATCAGGGTGAGCTGGATGTCGAAGAACTGCGCGACGAAGATCGCGGCGATCGCGGGGTAGATCGCGGCGCAGCCATCCATCTTGGTCGTGGAGCCGAACGGGACCGCGAACGACGCGTACTCGCGCGGGACGCCGAAGTTGCGCTCGGCGACGCGCTGCGTGAGCGGCAGGGTGCCGATCGACGAGCGGCTGACGAAGCCGAGCTGGACGGCGGGCCACACGCCCGTGAAGAACTGCTTGATCGAGAGGCCGTGCGTCTTCACGAGGATCGGGTAGACGACGAAGAGGACGAGGGCGAGGCCGATGTAGATCGCGAGGGCGAACCACGCGAGCGACGTCAGGCGCTCCCAGCCGTACTCGATGACCGCGTTGCCGATGAGGCCGAGCGTGCCGATCGGGGCGATGCGGATGATCCACCACACGACGCGCTGGATGACCTTCAGGAGCGACTCGGTGAAGACGAGGAACGGCTCGGCCTTGCGTCCGGCGCGCAGCGCGGCGGCGCCGACGACAGCGGCGACCACGATGATCTGCAGGATGTTGAAGTTGACGCTCGAGCTGAGAGCGCCGTCTTCGGCGGCGTACGTCGAGACGCTCAGGCCGAGGAAGTTCTGCGGGATGAGGCCGAGGAGGAAGTCCCACCACGAGCCGACGCGCGACGGCTCGGAGGTCTCCAGGCCCGCGCCCGCGCGGTTGCCCGGCTGGAGGAGGAGGCCGAGGCCGATGCCGATGACCACGGCGATGAAGGCCGTGATGGCGAACCAGAGGATGGTCTGGCCCGCGAGGCGCGCGGCGTTCTGCACGCGACGCAGGTTGGAGATGCTCGCGACGATCGCCGTGAAGACGAGCGGCACGACGGCGGTGCGCAGGATCGTGACGTACGAGCTGCCGATCGTGTCGAGGGTCGCGGCGAGCGGGTTCGGCTCGCCGTCTGCGCTCGCGCCGATCGAGCGGCCGACGAGGCCGAGCACGATGCCGACGACGAGGGCGGCGATGATCTGGAAGCCGAACGAGGTGTAGAAGGGGCGCTTCGCCTTGACGGGGCGCGCCGACGCGGTGCTGCTGCTGCTCATGGTCTCCTGTGGCGGCGGGGATCTCCCACCCGGCACGAGGGTCTACTTTAAATCCGCCTGAATAGGTGAAGGGCCGATGAGGCGCAGGAAGTCGTCACGTGACGACATGTGTCGGGGACGGTGGATGGCGCGGGTCGCGACGGTCAGACCGCGCTGCGGCGGGCGTCTGACCTCGGGGTCGTGAACATCTCAGGAGTGAGTCCGTCGATGAGGTCGCCCGGCTCGACGCCGAGGGCCGCCGCGATGCGCACGAGCGAGTGGATGTTCATCATCGACCGGCCGCTCTCGTAGCTGCGGATGTTCGACGAGTCGATGTTCGCCTCGACGGCCAGCTGGTCCTGCGTCTTCGTCTGCCGCCGGCGGATCTCGGCGATGCGCTCGCCCACGTAGGCGGCTGCGGCGGAGGACACGCGGGGCACCAGACAAGCGTTGTCGGCACCGGTACCTCGCGCCAGGGTCGGAGGTACCGTGTACAAGTACACTCATGCACATGTATGAGGGTTCGACGCGATGACGTCGGGGGAGCGGCTGGTCAAGTCGCGACAGCGGGTTTCGGATCACGGCGAGGTGTTCACGCCCCGGTGGCTGGTGGACGACATGCTCGACCTCGTCAAAGGCGAGACGGAGCGCATCGACTCGCGCTTCCTCGAGCCCGCCTGCGGTTCGGGCAACTTCCTCGTGCCCGTGCTCGAGCGCAAGCTCGCAGCAGTCCAGGCGCGGCACGGCCGCAGTGACTTCGAGAAGCGCCACTATGCCCTCTACGCGCTCATGTGCATCTACGGCATCGAGTTGCTGGCGGACAACGCGCAGGAGTGCCGAGAGAACCTCGCGGGTACTTTCGCCCGGTATCTGAAACTCGGTGCGGACGATCAGGTCTGGCTGCGGGCTGCGCAAGCGGTGCTCGCGGCCAACATCGTGCAGGGTGACGCGCTGAAGCTCACCGATGCGCGCGGAGAGCACATCGTCTTCCCCGAGTGGGGGTACCTCGGTCGCGGCAAGTACCAGCGACGCGACTTCCGCTTCGACAGCCTCGCCCGCAAGGCGGCGTTCGACGGCCTCTTCGCTGCGTTCGAGGAGCATGACGTCTTCGCTCCCGTGAAGTCCTACCCGGCGATGACGGTGCAGGAGATTGCGGCATGAGCGCGCCGATCGTCGAAGGCAAGGCGACCTTCGCGCTCCACGGGCACAACCCCGATGTGCTGACGTGCATCGCGAACCTCTCTAATGACGAAGTGTTCACACCGCCGGAGTTCGCCAACCAGATGCTCGACACTCTCGAGCAGGGGTGGGCGGAATCGAACGACGGCGCCGTCATCTGGTCCGATCCGACCGTCACGTTCCTCGACCCGTTCACGAAGTCGGGGGTCTTCCTGCGTGAGATCACGAGGAGACTGACGGATGGCCTCGCGGACGTGATCCCGGATCTGGAGGAGCGTGTCGACCACATCCTCACGAAGCAGGTGTTCGGCATCGCGATCACGCAGCTGACGGCGCTGCTCGCTCGACGCAGTGTGTACTGCTCGCGCGACGCGACCGGCCCGCACTCGATCGCGAAGAGCTTCGACCGCGACTGGGGGAACATTTGGTTCGAGCGGACGGAGCACACCTGGGAAGGCGGGCGCCGGGAGTTCCGTGCGGACCCACTGACCGGGCGCGAGATCGCCGTCTTCACGAACCGGAGGTGCCGCTTCTGCGGCGCGAGCGAGTCCGAGTACGCGCGAGACGACGCGCTCGAGACCCATGCCTACGCGTTTATTCATGCAAGCGATATCAGGGCTCGGATCGCCGAGCTGTTCGGAGCCGACATGCAGTTCGACGTCATCATCGGGAACCCGCCGTATCAGTTGAGTACAGGAGGGACCGGCGGAAACGGCACTCAAGCGCGTCCGCTCTACCCGCGGTTTGTGGAACAGGCCAAAGCAATGGAGCCTCGGTTCGTTGTGATGGTCACGCCTTCCCGTTGGTTCTCTGGCGGAATGGGCCTGGACTCATTTCGTGAATCGATGCTTGCTGATACTAGGTTGCGCACGATCGCGGACTACCCGGACTCGAGTGACGTGTTCCCTGGGACGCAGATCAAGGGTGGCATCTCATACTGGCTGTGGGACCGAGATGGCGCAGGCGACGTCACGGTCGAGACCTACGGGACGGCGGGGCTCGTGTCCTCGAGTACGAGATCTCTCGTCGAGAAGGGTAGCGACGTCTTTATTCGCTATAACGAGGGCGTGTCGATTCTTAGAAAGGTCATGTCGGTTGAGCACGAAGGGGGTGAGGTCGTATTCTCCTTGCCGCCCGAGAAGCGCTTCATGAATCTCGTCAGCTCGATCGGTTCTTTTGGCCTTGATACGGGCTTTAGGGGTAACCCCGACTCGCGGGAGGGTGACGTCAAGGTCTACCGAAACGGCGGCGTCGGGTGGATCGAACGGAGCGCGATCCCGCGCGACTCTCCGGATATCGACGCGTGGAAGGTATTCGTGCCGGCGGCGGGCAGCGGAAGCGACTCGTTCCCGCATTCGATACTCGGTAAGCCGTTCGTCGGTTCGCCAGGTACTGCTTCCTCGTGGACATACATGTATGTGGGGCCCCTCGAATCGGAAAATACTGCGCGGTCAGTCTGCTCATACATCGCGACACGCTTCTTTCGCTTCCTTGTTCTTTTGCATAAGCCGACGCAGCACGCAACGCGTCCCGTGTACACGTTCGTGCCGATGCAGAAATTCTCGGAGCATTGGTCTGACGATGCACTCTATGAAAAGTATGCGTTGAACTCTGCGGAGATCGCCTTTATTGAGAGCATGATTCGGCCCATGGAGCTGGGGAATGAGTAAGTCGATCGAAGATCTCCTCCCGACTAAGCCCGCGACCCGCCTACGCATCTACGCGTACGCCATCCATGACGACGCGCACGCGGGGCTGCTGAAGGTCGGCCAGACGACGCAGGACGTGAAGACCCGTGTCGCTCAGCAGCTGAAGACCGCGGCGATCGAGAACTACGAGATCGTCCTCGACGAGCCCGCTGACCGTTCAGACGGGTCCGTGTTCCGAGACCACGATGTACGGACGCGCCTCAAGAAGAAGGGGTTCGCGAATCCCCAGCTCGAGTGGATGCGCTGTTCGGTGGAGGATGTCCGCACCGCCATCGCCGAGCTCCGGCTGCACAAGGAGTATGAGGGCACTCCGACCCAGAGCTTTCCCATGCGCGCCGAGCAGCAGGCCGCTGTCGACAAGACGTACGAGTACTTCCAGTCCCGATGGGCTGAGGATTCCGACGCAGTCCCGGAGTTCCTCTGGAATGCGAAGATGCGCTTCGGCAAGACCTTCACGACGTACCAGCTCGCGAAGAGGCTCGGCGCGAAGCGCGTGCTCGTGATGACGTTCAAGCCGGCGGTCGAAGACGCATGGGAGCAGGACCTCAGGAGCCATGTCGACTTCGACGGATGGCAGTACCTCTCGCGGGCGACCGGCGGCGACCCGTCGACTATTGAGGCCGACCGACCGCTTGTCTTCTTCGGCTCCTTCCAGGACCTCCTGGGGCGCGACAAGGCGGGAGGTTTCAAGCCCAAGCACAAGTGGCTGTCCGACGTCGCGTGGGATCTCGTCGTGTTCGACGAGTACCACTTCGGTGCGTGGCGCGACACCGCCAAGGAGCTCTTCGAGGGCGAAGACGAGAAGGCCCGCAAGAAGGCGAGCGAGCAGGAGTTCGGCGCGGATCTCGAGACGTTCGCCGAGGAGCTCGAGGAGCGCGGCAGCGAAGAGGACCAGTTCGTCCCCGTGCGCGCGAACGCGTACCTCTACCTCTCCGGCACTCCCTTCAAGGTGCTGAACGAGGGGCGGTTCATCGAGGAGCAGATCTTCAACTGGACCTACACCGACGAGCAGCGGGCGAAGGCGGAGTTCGCGGCCGCCCACCCGGACGAGCCCAACCCCTATGCGCCGCTGCCGGAGATGCGGCTTCTGACGTACCAGATGCCGGACGAGCTTCTGGCGATCGCGAGCCAGGGCGAGTTCGACGAGTTCGACCTCAACGCCTTCTTCGAGGCGAAGGGAACCGGGGATGACGCGGAGTTCGTGCACAAGGACGACGTCCAGAAGTGGCTCGACATCATCCGGGGAGAGTACGCCCCGACTCAGCTCGACGCGCTGAAGGCGGGCACGAGGCCCCCGTTCCCCTACTCCGACACGCGCCTGCTGCCGCACCTGCAGCACTCCATCTGGATGCTTCCCCGTACGGCGTCGTGCGCCGCGATGGAGAATCTGCTGGCGGAACCGCAGAACGCATTCTGGCGCGACTACCGAGTGATCAACGTCTCGGCCCCGAATGTGGGCGTCGGCCTGGACGCGCTGCCTCCCGTGCGCAATGCGATCGGCAGCGGCTTCGATACCAAGTCGATCACCCTCACGGTCGGCAAGCTGACGACCGGCGTGACCGTGCCGCAGTGGTCGTCCATCCTCATGCTGCGGAACCTGCAGGCGCCAGAGACGTACTTCCAGGCGGCCTTCCGCGTCCAGTCGCCCTGGACCATCCGCAATCCCAATGGGGACGATCCGAACGCGATCGAGATCTTCAAGCCCGTCTGCTTCGTGTTCGACTTCGCGCCGACGCGGGCCCTTCGTCAGATCGCGGAGTACGGTCGCGGACTTTCGCCTGAGAACCCGAACCCGGAGAAGGCGGTCGAGGAACTCGTCAGCTTCCTGCCGGTGCTTGCCTACGACGGCTCCCACATGACGCAGGTGGACGCGGCCGGCATCCTCGATATCGCGATGTCGGGGACATCCGCGACCCTGCTCGCGCGCAAATGGGAGTCGGCCATCCTCGTGAACGTCGACAACGCGACCCTCAAGAAGATCATGGCGGATGAGCGCGCCATGGCCGCAGTCATGAACATCGAGGGCTTCCGAGCGCTCGGCGCCAACATCATCGAGACGGTCGTCAACAAGAGCGAAGCCGTCGGCAAGACGAAGAAGGAGAAGGGCGACGACATCACTCCCGCCGAGAAGAAGGAACTCTCGGCGGAGGAGAAGGAGTACAAGTCCAAGCGGAAGCAGATCCAGGAGAAGCTGATCAAGTTCGCGACGCGGATTCCCGCGTTCATGTACCTGACCGACTTCCGGGAGAACACGCTATACGACGTCATCACCAAGATCGATTCCGACCTGTTCCAGTCGGTCACCGGCCTCACCGTGGCCGACTTCGAGCTGCTGGTCTCGCTGGGTGTATTCAACGCTGGGCACATGAATCAGGCGGTGTTCGCATTCCGCCGATATGAGGACTCGTCGCTGTCGTACACCGGAATCGAATCGCATAAGGGCCTGCGTCGGTACGGGCTCTACGACACGGTCGTCGCCATCGAGGCGAGCTGAGTTGCCGTGATCGTCGTCGTCCATCGTGCTCGCGTCTCGACAGGCGGCATGGCGCCGGTCGGGGTGTGGGCGATCGAGGGCGACCGGCCGGAGTCGTACTATCCGCCCGAGAATGAGAGGTTCCGAGAGCGCGGCTGGAACGCGCTGACCGCACAACCGGGGCTTCCGCTCGAGGAGTGGGCTCGGTTCAAGGCCTCGTCGTCTCCGGCGTGGCGGCTCCACGATGACATCGCGACGGTGGCGCTGATCGCGACGGTCGGCGTCGAGTATGTGTTGAGGGCGATCTTCGTCAGCGAGCGGGATGCTCACGAGGCGAAAGGCCATGCCGTCGAGCTGATGGCGAGCCATCCGCGTGATGAGCCGGCTGTGCCCCAGGGCGGGGCGCATCAGAACGTCCTCGCTGCGTCTTGGCATGTCGCGTCCGTGCTGACGCGTCGTCACCCGGATCTGGTCGTGCATGAGACGCATCCCGGCGGTGGCCTCTACGACGTCCTCATGGTCGTGAAGGAGCAGGACCTCGGCTTGCCCCATACAGCGTCGCGACCGCGCGTCATGCTGAACCGCGCCGGGTCCCTGCAGGTGCATCGGGGTCAATCCGAGATGCGGAAGGTCGCCGAGTGGGCGGACGTCCTCCTGGGCGCGGGCGTGGGCCGAGTGGTCGCCGAACTCGAGGCAGCGGCCGACTGGGCGCAGCCCTTCTCCGTTCCGACGGCGACGGCGCGAAACCTGGCGTATCGCTTCATCTCGACGGCCTTGCACATGCTCGGAGGGGAACGGCACCTCTGGGACGCCCGCAGCGAGCACATCGACTCCTCCGGAGTCGAGGCCTCACGGCACCACCATGTCGATGCCTTTCCTTCCGTTCTCGAAGAGGACGAGAAGGCGCGCCGTCTGAGCACAGCGAGTGCGCCCTACAGCCGACTCTGGGTCCTGCTGCGCGACGAGGAGCCGGCGGCCGTCGTGACGACTGCGGGGCGGCTCCATCGTCGATCGCAGGCTCCGGTCGATCTGCTCGCGGCGTACGGGAAACACGGCGCGCGAACACGCCGGATGACCGCGGCGCTCATGAACCGCTGGCTGTAGCCGGCCGACAGGCGTCACTGAGAAGTGACACATGTGTCACCTCGCCATAGAATGGCACCATGCGAACGATCAACCGGCGGACCTTGGCGCACGAGACGGCGCGCGTGCTCGACGCGGTTCTCGACACGGGAGAGCCCGTGGAGGTCGTCGGGCGCGACGGGCGAGCCGTGGTGATCCTCCCGCGCCCTCGGTCCGCCCTCGAACGCTGGGAGGCCCAGGGGCTCATCGAGCATGCGACGTTGAGCGTGGAGGAGTTCGACAGGATTGGCGCCGTCGACACCGATCTCACCGCCGAGGAGATCCTCGACGATCTCCGAGGCGAGTCGTGACCCGCGTCATCTACGTCGACACGTCGACGCTCGTGCGCGCCGCCCTAGCGGAGCACGACGGTGAGGTGCAACGTCAACGGATGCGCGCGCATCTCGCGGCTGGCGACCGGATGGTGTCGTCGAAGCTGCTCTGGCTCGAAGCTGAGCGCGTGGCCACGCGCCTCGAGGTCGTCGATGGCCGCGATGGTGAGCCGGTTCGCGCATACGTTCGCGGCGTGAGCCTGCTGCCTCTCGATGATGATGTCTGGCGCCGCGCGCATGCGATCCGCCAGCACGTGCGCACGCTGGACGCCATCCATCTCGCGACCTGTGCCCTTGCGGGTGCCGAACTGCTCACGTCGGACACGCAGATGCGCGAAGTAGCGGGCGCTCTCGGCATCACGTGCGTCTGACTCTCAGCGGTCCGCGCGGACGAGCAGATCCCCGATCTCGCAGTCGAGCGCCTGGCAGATGGCGATGAGGGTCGAGAAGCGGACGGCCCGGGCCTTGTCGTTCTTGAGGATCGAAAGGTTGACGATGCTCACACCGACGATCTCGCTCAGTCGTGTGAGCGTCATCTCCCGTTCGGCGAGGAGTTCGTCGAGTCGGCAGTGGACGCCAGTCTCTTCGTCGTCTGTGGGGGGCGTCACACGAGGCCTTCCGTGTCGCGGCGGAGCCGATCTGTCTCGTCCTCGAGCCGCGCCTTCTCGCTCTGTAGGCGCGCTCCGTGGCGGAAGATCGCGGCCAGGGCCGCCATCAGCAGCGCGGCGCCGACCGGCCAGAGAGTGGACTCGATGCGGAAGTACTCCGGGTAGCCGACATCTCCAGGGCTGAGCACCTCGCGAAGAACGAGCGTCTGCCCCACGGAGGTCGCGAGGTCCGCGCCCAGACCCGTGACCGCGACGAGCGCCGCGCCGATGTAGAGGGCTCGGGTCGTCAGGGTGTGGAACGGACGACGAGCGATCGCCTGGAAGGAGATGAGCGCGACGACGGCGAAAGGCGTCAGGAACGCGACGGTGGACAGAAGCTGGATCAGCGCGACGGTCCATCTCATCTCGATGGTGGGCGATCCGATGGTGACCTGTGCGTGGTCGTAGTTCAGGCAGTCGATCCTGGGGCTTGCCGTCGATGTGGCGTCGCCTGGCCCGCCAGACGCACAGGAAGAACTCGAAGGGGAGAATGGAGCGATCGCGGCCGAGTCGAACAGGATCCACGAATTCGTGAAGGTCCCGAGCAGACCGAGCGCGAGCCCGATCAGGTTCATCAGCACGAACCACGACGAGAGCGTCATAACGAGATCGAGCGCGATCGAGGCGCTGCGACGGCGCTTCGCGAACCAGATGAGGATCGCGGCGATGATCAGGAGAGCTCCCACTATCCCTCCCGCCATCCAGAGGGCTGAGACGAGGTCCGTTCCGCCGGCGCTCATCACACGAGTCCTTCTGTGTCGTGCTGAAGCCGCGCGCCGATCGTGAGTGCGGCAGCGAGGAGGAACAACAACGTCGGGGTCACCAGGGCGCCGGCGGGGAATTCGAACATGAGGATCGCGAAGCCGAAGTTGTGGAGCCCGAGTGCCTCGGTCGCGGCTGCCGCCGCGAGGCCGCGCAGGAGCGGCGTCAACAGGGCCGCCGCGAAGGACAGCAGTGCGGCGACGAGGGCGACAGTCGCCGTTCCGGGCAAGAGCGGGCGGTGGGAGGCGAAGCGCCGGCCGAGGATGAAGATGAGCACGCAGATCGCCAGAGCGGAGCTCGCCGAGAGAAGGACGCCGAGCGCGAGGGGGACGCGCACGGACCACGGGGCCCCGACGACCGTGACCTCAGCCTCCGTGAAGATCGAAGACGGCACCTGCCTGAGTCCGTCCTCGAAGAAGACCGCGTCATCCGCGATCGGCACGTGCACCGGGATGGCGCGTGCGAAGACGCCGTTCACAAGCTGCCAGATCGTCCAGACGATCGTGAGCGCGAGCGCACACAAACTCAGCCAGGCGACCAACGAGATGGCCCGACGGTCTCCGCGCGTGATCGGAGAATCCGAGTTCGACGGCATTCTGACTTCCCCTCGTAACGAAAATCGATAACAACGATAGTCGTTAAGGCGGGCGGGGTGCGCCAGGGGCGCGGCGTCATCGTGACCGTTCCGTGATGAGGGAGGGGTGGGGCATTTCGTCTCGGTCGCTTCGCTCCCTCGCTCAATGACCGGATGGGGAGAGACGCGCCCGCGCTCGACCATCGCGTCAAGGCGCTATGCCCAGGGCGAACACGGCTCCTCGAGCGACGGGCGCTCGTTACGGTGGAACCACGACGCGTCGACCGTCCTTTATCGACGCGTCCTGGCCTCGGCCCTGAGGAGTGACATGTTCGAGAGATTCACCGACCGTGCCCGTCGTGTGGTCGTCCTCGCCCAAGAAGAGGCGAAGATGCTCAACCACAACTACATCGGCACCGAGCACATCCTGCTCGGGCTCATCCACGAGGGTGAGGGCGTCGCTGCCAAGGCGCTCGAATCGCTCGGCATCTCGCTCGACGCTGTGCGCGAGCAGGTGCAGGACATCATCGGCCAGGGGCAGCAGCAGCCGACGGGGCACATCCCGTTCACGCCGCGCGCCAAGAAGGTGCTCGAGCTGTCCCTGCGCGAGGCGCTGCAGCTCGGCCACAACTACATCGGCACCGAGCACATCCTCCTCGGCCTCATCCGCGAGGGCGAGGGCGTCGCGGCCCAGGTGCTCGTGAAGCTCGGCGCCGACCTCAACAAGGTGCGCCAGCAGGTCATCCAGCTGCTCTCCGGCTACCAGGGCAAGGAGCCCGTGGGCGTCGCGCCGAGCGGGCAGGAGTCGCAGCAGGCGGCGCAGGGCGGCTCGCAGGTGCTCGACCAGTTCGGCCGCAACCTCACGCAGGCCGCGCGCGAGAACAAGCTCGACCCGGTCATCGGGCGCGAGAAGGAGATCGAGCGCGTCATGCAGATCCTGTCGCGCCGCTCGAAGAACAACCCCGTCCTCATCGGCGAGCCCGGCGTCGGCAAGACCGCCGTCGTCGAGGGCCTCGCGCAGGCGATCGTCAAGGGCGATGTGCCCGAGACGCTCAAGGACAAGCAGCTGTACTCGCTCGACCTCGGCTCGCTCATCGCCGGCTCGCGCTACCGCGGCGACTTCGAGGAGCGCCTGAAGAAGGTCACCAAGGAGATCCGCACGCGCGGCGACATCATCGTCTTCATCGACGAGATCCACACCCTCGTGGGTGCGGGCGCCGCGGAGGGCGCGATCGACGCGGCCTCGATCCTCAAGCCGCTCCTCGCGCGCGGCGAGCTGCAGACGATCGGCGCCACGACGCTCGACGAGTACCGCAAGCACTTCGAGAAGGACGCGGCCCTCGAGCGCCGCTTCCAGCCCATCCAGGTCGCCGAGCCCTCGCTGCCGCACGCGATCAACATCCTCAAGGGCCTGCGCGACCGCTACGAGGCGCACCACAAGGTGCAGATCACGGATGGCGCGATCGTCGCGGCCGCGAACCTCGCGGACCGCTACGTGAGCGACCGCTTCCTCCCGGACAAGGCCATCGACCTGATCGACGAGGCGGGCGCCCGCCTGCGCCTGTCGATCCTGTCGTCGCCGCCCGCTCTGCGCGAGTTCGACGAGAAGATCGCGAAGGTCCGCGAGGCCAAGGAGGCCGCGTCGGAGGAGCAGGACTTCGAGAAGGCCGCCGCCCTGCGCGACGAGGAGAAGGCACTCCTGGGCGAGCGCCTGCGCCTCGAGAAGCAGTGGCGCTCGGGTGACGTCGCCGCGCACGCGGTCGTCGACGAGGGCCTGATCGCCGAGGTGCTGGCCCAGGCCACGGGCATCCCGGTGTTCAAGCTCACCGAGGAGGAGACCAGCCGCCTCGTCTTCATGGAGAAGGCGCTGCACCAGCGCGTCATCGGCCAGGAGGAGGCGATCGCTGCGCTGTCGAAGACCATCCGCCGTCAGCGCGCCGGCCTCAAGGACCCGAAGCGCCCCTCGGGCTCGTTCATCTTCGCCGGCCCCACGGGCGTCGGGAAGACCGAGCTCGCGAAGGCGCTCGCGGAGTTCCTCTTCGACGACGAGGGCGCGCTCATCTCGCTCGACATGTCGGAGTTCGGCGAGAAGCACACCGTCTCGCGTCTGTTCGGCGCCCCTCCCGGGTTCGTCGGCTTCGAGGAGGGCGGCCAGCTCACCGAGAAGGTCCGTCGCAAGCCGTTCTCGGTCGTGCTCTTCGACGAGATCGAGAAGGCGCACCCCGACATCTTCAATTCGCTCCTCCAGATCCTCGAGGAGGGGCGTCTGACGGATGGCCAGGGCCGCGTCGTCGACTTCAAGAACACCGTGATCATCATGACGACGAACCTCGGCTCGTCGGCGATCGCGGGCGGTCCGGTCGGCTTCCAGGTCGAGGGCAACACCCAGACGACCTACGAGCGGATGAAGGGCAAGGTCGACGAGGAGCTCAAGCGCCACTTCAAGCCCGAGTTCCTCAACCGCGTCGACGACATCATCGTCTTCCCGCAGCTGTCGAAGGACGAGCTCATCCAGATCGTGGACCTGTTCACGAAGCGTCTGGCGGAGCGCCTGCTCGACCGCGACATGACGATCGAGCTGTCGCAGGCGGCCAAGGAGCGTCTCATCGAGGTCGGCTTCGACCCGGCGCTCGGCGCCCGTCCGCTGCGTCGCGCCATGCAGCGCGAGGTCGAGGACCGGCTGTCGGAGCAGCTGCTCAACGGCCAGCTCGAGTCGGGCCACCACATCAAGGTGGACCTCGTCGACGGCCAGTTCACGTTCCACAGTGCACCCCGCGGCGAGAAGGTCGCGGTCGGCGTGAACACGGGCGGCGACATCTCGGCCACGCCCGACCTCGCGGCGCTCGGCGACTGACGGAGACGACAAGGGGCGGAGCCTTCGGGCTCCGCCCCTTTCGCGTGCCCGCGGCGCGCTCAGCGGAGCCTGAGGTGCGCCGTCCTAGGGTGGGAGGATGACCGAGTTCACGGTGCGCGCGGCGCGAGCGGCCGACATGGAGCAGGTGCACCGGATGCTCGAGCCGTACGTCATGCGGCGGATCCTGCTCGGCAAGGACCTCGTGGTGCTCTACGAGGCGACGCAGGAGTTCCTCGTCGCGGAGGACGCGAGCGGGCGGGTCATCGGCTGCGGCGCGCTCCACGTCATGTGGGAGGATCTCGGCGAGATCCGCACCCTCCTCGTGGAGGACGGATGGCTGCACCACGGCGTCGGCCGCGCCATCGTCGACGGGCTCGAGCGCAAGGCGCGCGACCTCGGCCTCACGCGACTGTTCTGCCTGACCTTCGAGGTCGACTTCTTCCGCCGGCGCGGCTTCGAGCCGATCGGCGAGCAGGTCGTCTCGCCCGACGTGTACTCGCAGCTCGTGCGCAGCCCCGACGAGGGCGTCGCCGAGTTCCTCGACCTCGCCCATGTGAAGCCGAACACGCTCGGCAACACCCGGATGCTCAAGCACCTCTGAGAGGATGCACCCGTGAGCCAGCGTCGCCGCCCCTCGAAGGCCGTCTACCGACGGCGTCGTCTCATGGTGCTGCTGCTGGCCGTGCTCCTGATCGGCGGGATCGTCTGGCTCGCGATCGCGCAGCCCTGGCAGGCGCTCTTCGCGGGACCCGCGGCGACCCCCGCCCCCGCGTCGACGACCGAGGCGCCCGCCGCCGCGGCCGAGCCGAGCGAGGAGCCCACGCCGACGTCGACGCCCACGCCGACCGAGCCCGCGGCACCGGGGGAGTGCGATCCTGCCAAGCTCGAGGTCGTCGGGCTCGCCGACCAGGGCGAGTACGCGGCCGACCAGCAGCCCCGCTTCTCGATCGAGCTCACGAACACGGGCGACGTCGACTGCGTGCTCAACGTCGGCACCACCACGCAGCGCTTCACGGTGACGAGCGGCGCCGACACGTGGTGGACCTCGACCGACTGCCAGAGCGAGCCGAGCGACATGGAGGTCACGCTCGCCGCGGGCCAGACGGTGACGAGCGCCGAGCCGGTCGTGTGGGACCGCACGCGGTCGAGCGTCGACACGTGCGACAGCGACGAGCGGCCGGCCGCTCCGGGGGGCGGCGCGTCGTACCACCTCGAGGTCGAGATCGCCGGAGTGATGTCGAAGCAGACGACCCAGTTCCTGCTGCGCTGAGGGCCTCGGGCGGACACGCCCGAGGCGCGGTGTCCCCCGAAAGGGGGACATACAGGACGAAGCGCGCCGCGTAAAGTCGTACGTGACTCCGAAGATGATCCCAGAGCTGTCCCCAGCAGCTCGCCGCACATCGTGTCCCCAGCACGGCGGCATCGAATATCGGAGGGATCAGGGCCCCTCACCTCCCGGAACCCCGGAGGCGAGGGGCCCCTCATTTACCCTCCTCACGGCGCGGCTCCGTAGGGTGGAGGGCATGGCCTCCTCGAAGCGCAAGAAGTCCGTCGCGGCCGACCCCTCGGCGTTCCGCTCCGAGGCGCTCGCGCAGGCTCTCGAGAAGCAGGACATGGCGGCGGTCGCCCTCGCCCTCCGCAACGGCAACACCGTCGTGCCGCTGCTCTCGCCAGGGCCGAAGGACGACCCGCTCGACGGCGGCGAGGTGTGGACGTACCGCGACGCGAGCACGGGCCAGGTCGCGCTGCTGCTCTTCAGCGACGCCCGCCACAAGCCCGCGAACCTGCCGCCCGCGGTCGGCGTCTACTCGCCCGCCTGGCTGCGCGCGTTCCTCACGCAGCACCGCCGCACGATCACGTCGGTGTTCCTCGACATCGCGGGCCCGCACCCCATGCAGGCGACCCCCGGCGACCTGCTCGCGGCTCTCGAGGCCTGAGCGGATGGCGGGGCGCGCCTGATCAGAAGTCGGCGAACCCCGTGTGCTGCGGGACGAGGTGCAGCGACCGCATGTCGTTGAGCGCCGACGTGAGCTTGCCCGAGCGGTCGTCGACCACGCGCGTGTAGCCGAGGCGCGCCGCCTCGGCACGCCGCTGCGCGCCCTGCGTGACCGGACGCACGTCGCCCGCGAGGCTGAGCTCGCCGACGGCGGCCACGTTGCGGGCGATCGCATGGTTCCGCACCGATCCGGCCACGGCGATCGCGATCGCGAGATCGGCGGCGGGCTCGGTGAACTTCACACCGCCGACGGTCGACACGTACACGTCGAGCTCGCTCGTCTTGATGCCGGCGCGGCGCTCGAGCACGGCGAGCACCATGGCCACGCGCGACGGATCGACGCCGTGGACGACGCGGCGCGGGTTGTTCGCCGACGTCGGAACGGTGAGCGCCTGCACCTCGACGGGGAGCGCCCGCCGCCCCTCGAGGGCGATCGAGATGCACGTGCCGGGCTCGGGGCTGCCCTGCGAGAGGAACAGCGCACTGGGATCGGGCACCTCGACGATGCCGTCGCCCGCCATCTCGAAGCAGCCGACCTCGTCGGCCGCGCCGAAGCGGTTCTTGAGCGCGCGGATGAACCGCAGGCTCGTCTGCCGGTCGCCCTCGAAGTGGCACACGACATCGACGAGGTGCTCGAGGAGGCGCGGGCCGGCGACCTGGCCGTCCTTCGTGACGTGCCCGACGAGGATGACAGGGAGGTCGCGCTCCTTCGCGACGCGGATGAGCGTCGACGCGACCTCGCGCACCTGCCCCGGCATGCCCGCCGCGCCGTCCGACAGGGACGACGAGATCGTCTGCACCGAGTCGATGATGACGAGCGCGGGCTGGACCGCGTCGATGTGCCCGAGGATCCGCGCGAGATCGGTCTCGCTCGCGAGGAACAGCTCGTCGTGCAGCGCACGGGTCCGCTCGGCGCGCAGGCGCACCTGCCCGGGCGACTCCTCGGCACTCACGTAGAGCACGCGGCGCCCCTCGCGCGCCGACTGCGCCGCGACCTCGAGCAGCAGGGTCGACTTGCCGACGCCGGGCTCGCCGGAGAGCAGGATGGCCGCGCCCGGCACGATGCCGCCGCCGAGCACGCGATCGAACTCGCCGACGCCGCTCGCGCGGCGCGGCGTCTCGGCCGTGCTGATCGACGTGATCGGACGCGCGGACGCGGTGGGGATCATCGGCGCGACGCGACGGCCCGCGTCGGCGGGCGCCGCCGCCTCGGACACGGTGTTCCACTGCTGGCACTCGCCGCAGCGCCCGACCCACTTGGGGCTCGTCCAGCCGCACTCGCTGCAGACGTAGGCGGGCGGGGCGGGGCGCTTCGAGACCATGCTCCTCAGCGTACGAGGGGGCACCGACATCCGATCGATCGGCGCGTGCGGGAATCCCTACCGGATCGACAGACTTTACGCTGCATGAAGCGCGTCAGCGCCCATCGGCTCCGCCTGTGGTGGACTGGATCCATCGGCCCCCGAGCCGATGCCCTTGCCCTGTCCCGAGGAGACTCCCATGTCCCGATTCCCCCGCGCCGCGCTCGCCGCGGCATCCGTCGTCACGGCAGCAGCGCTTCTCGCCGGCTGCTCGGGTGGCACGGCCCCCACGGAGTCCGCCGGCTCTGGCGAGCCCCAGCAGGGCGGCACGCTCACGTACCTCGAGCCGCAGACGTGGCTCACCCTCTACCCGCCGGCCGGAGGCTTCTACCCCAACGGCGGCATCATCAACAACATCACCGACCGCCTGCTCTACCAGAACCCCGAGACGCTCGAGCTCGAGCCGTGGATCGCGGAGGACTGGGAGGTCAACGAGGACGCGACCGAGTACACCTTCACCCTGCGCGAGGGCGTGACGTACTCCGACGGGTCGCCGCTCGACGCCGAGAACGTCGTGCGCAACATCGACCTCTTCGGAAAGGGCGACCCCGACCGTGCCCTCACCGTGTCGGAGGCCATCAACAACTACGACCACGGAGAGGTCGTCGACGAGCGCACGGTGAAGTTCCACTTCACGGCGCCCTCGCCCGGCTTCGCGCAGGCGGTCTCGACGATCAACTCGGGCCTGCTCTCGAACGAGACGCTCGAGCGCACGGGCGAGGAGTTCGGCCCGGGCAACGCGACCGAGATCATCGGCAGCGGCCCGTTCGTCGTCGCCGACGAGGAGATCGGCACCGAGATCTCGCTCGAGGCGCGCGAGGACTACGACTGGGCGCCGCCGTCGCTCGAGCACCAGGGCCGCGCGTACCTCGACGGCATCGACTACCTCGTCGTGCCCGAGGACAGCGTGCGCGTCGGCACCGTGACGGCTCAGCAGGCGCACATCGCCCGCCAGATCGAGGCGCCCGACGAGCCCCAGTTCGCCGCCGACGGCCTCTCGCTGCACGCCGCCGCGACGAACGGCGTCAACAACGGCCTGAGCTTCCGCTTCCGCGACCCGCTCCTCGAGGACATCCGCGTCCGCCAGGCGCTCATCGCGGGCATCGACCGCGAGGAGATCGTCGAGACGCTCTTCACGGACAGCTACCCGCTCGCGACCGGCGCGCTCGCCGAGACCGCGCTCGGCTACACCGACACCTCCGAGTACTACGAGTACGACCCCGAGAAGGCCGCCGACCTGCTCGACGAGGCGGGCTGGGAGCTCGGCTCCGACGGCGTCCGCGAGAAGGACGGCGAGAAGCTCAGCCTCACGTTCAACGAGGCGCTCCCGCAGCCGCGCTCGAAGGAGGTCGTCACGCTCATCCAGCAGCAGCTGGGCGAGCTCGGCGTCGAGGTGAACCTCCTGCCGGGCGACCAGGCAGCGCAGGACGCCGCTCGCGGCGAGGTCGGCACGCTGCAGGTGTACCACTCGATGGTCGGCCGCGCCGACTTCGACGTCCTGAAGTCGCAGTACCACTCGGGCAACCGCAACACGCTGCTGAACGGCTACCCCGACGGCTCGGTCGGCGACGAGGAGCTCGACGCGCTCCTGCAGGAGATCGCCTCGAGCCCCACCGAGGAGGGCCGCGCCGAGGCGTCGGCCGCGGCGCAGCAGCGGATGGCCGAGCAGGCCTACATCCTGCCGATCTTCGAGGAGCCGCAGGTGTTCGGCTATGTCGACGCCGTGCAGGGCTTCCGCACCGAGTCGGTCGGGCGTCCGCTGTTCTACGACACGTGGCTCAGCAAGTAGTCCCTTGCTGACCTACGTCCTGCGACGCGCCGGACAGGCGCTGCTGGTGCTCGTGCTCGCCTACACGGCGGCGTACGTGCTCCTCGCGGCCCTGCCCGGCGACGCCGTGCTCGCCCGGTACGGCAACCCCGATCTCGGCCTCACGCCCGAGCAGCTCGAGCAGATCCGCGCCGCGTACGGCGTGGACCGCCCGCTCGTCGTGCGCTACCTCGAGTCGGCCGCGGGCTTCCTGCGCGGCGACTTCGGCTTCTCGGTGCAAAGCGGCGCCGCCGTGTCCGACCTCATCGCCGTGAACCTGCCCGCGACGCTGACCCTCGCGGTGCTCGGGCTCGGCGCGGCGATCTTCCTCGCCGTCACGATCGCGTTCACCGCGACGTACGGCGGATGGCGGTGGCTGCGTCGCGCGTTCCGCTCGATCCCGCCGTTCTTCGTCTCGCTGCCGGTCTTCTGGGTGGGCATCATCCTCATCCAGATCTTCTCGTTCCAGCTCCGGCTCATCCCCGCGATCGGCGCCGACCCCGTCCAGTCGCTCATCCTGCCCGTCGCGACCCTCGCCATCCCGATCGCCGCGCCCCTCGCGCAGGTGCTCATGCGCAGCATCGACGAGGTGCGCGAGCGCCCGTTCGTGGCGGTGGTCCGCGCACGCGGGGCGAGCACGTCGTGGCTGCTCTGGCGCAACGTCGCCCGCAACGCGCTCCTGCCCACCCTCACGATGGCGGGCCTGCTGTTCGGCGAGCTCGTCGGCGGCGCGGTCGTCACCGAGACCGTGTTCGCCCGCAACGGCATCGGCCAGATCACGGCGCAGGCCGTCGCGAACCGCGACACCCCCGTCCTCCTCGC
The DNA here is from genome assembly GCF_027921765.1 of Microbacterium barkeri. Lineage (GTDB taxonomy): Bacteria > Actinomycetota > Actinomycetes > Actinomycetales > Microbacteriaceae > Microbacterium > Microbacterium barkeri. The sequence goes on along the minus strand of NZ_BSEJ01000006.1, from coordinate 88,611 downwards.
GGTCGTCGTCATCTCGACGGTCACGTTCGTCGTCATCAACCTCGTCGTCGACCTGCTGTACCCCGTGCTCGATGCGCGGCTGCGCACCCGCGCGTCGGCGCGCCCCGCGCGGAAGGGAGCCGTCCGATGACCGCCATCGCCCCCGGCCGCGCGCGCCGCGGCCTCGGCCGGTCGCTCGCGCGCCCCGGCTTCATCATCCCCGTCGTCGTCCTCGTCGTCGCGCTCGCCTGGGCGATCGCACCCGGCCTCTTCACGGGCATCAGCCCGACCGACACCGTCGCGCCGTCGCTGCAGGCGCCGAGCGCCGCGCACTGGTTCGGCACCGACGCCACGGGGCGGGATGTCTTCGCGCGCGTCGTGCACGGCGCCTCCCAGTCGATCAGCGGCGCGCTCATCGCGGTGCTCGTCGGCCTCGTCGTCGGCACCGCCCTCGGCGTCACCGCCGGCGCGACCGGCGGCGTCGTCGACGAGGTGCTCATGCGCATCGTCGACGTGCTGCTCGCCATCCCCGCGCTCCTGCTCTCGCTGAGCGTCGTCATCCTGCTCGGCTTCGGCACGACGAACGCCGCGATCGCCGTCGGCGTGACCTCGATCGCCGTGTTCGCGCGCCTCGCGCGGTCGGAGGTCGTGAGCGTGCGCGTCAGCGAGTTCGTCGAGGCCGCGTACGGCTCGGGCGGGACCTTCCTCAGCGTGCTGTGGCGGCACATCCTGCCCAACTCGCTCACGCCCGTGATCGCCCTCGCCGCGCTGCAGCTCGGCTCGGCCATCCTGCAGATCTCGACCCTCGGCTTCCTCGGGTACGGCGCCCCGCCGCCCACGCCCGAATGGGGTCTCCTCATCGCGGAGGGCCGCGACTACGTCGCGACCGCGTGGTGGCTGACCGTCCTGCCCGGCGCCGTCGTCGTCGCGGTCGTGCTCGCGACGAACCGGCTGAGCCAGGCCATCCGAGGAGGCGAGCCGGCATGACCGAACCGCTGCTGTCCATCCGCGACCTCGCCGTGCAGTACCGCACGGCGCACGGCCCGGTCGACGCCGTCCGCGGCGCCTCGTTCGATGTCGAGGCCGGCAGGGTCACGGCCCTCGTCGGCGAGTCGGGCTCGGGCAAGACGACCGTCGCCCAGTCGGTGATCGGCCTGCTCGCCTCGAACGGGCACGTCTCGCGCGGGAGCATCCGGCTCGCCGAGCGGTCGGAGGGCCCCACCGAGCTCGTCGGGCTGAGCGAGCGTCGGTGGCGCCATCTCCGCGGCCGCTGCATCGGGCTCATCCCGCAGGACCCGGGCAACTCGCTCAACCCCGTCGCGACGATCGGCGCGAGCGTCGGCGAGGCGCTGCGGATCCACGGCTGGCGCGATCGCCGCAAGATCGAGGCGCGTGTGCTCGACCTGCTCGAGCGCGTCGACATCGACGACCCCGAGACGCGTGCGCGCCAGTACCCGCACGAGCTGTCGGGCGGGATGCGTCAGCGCGTGCTCATCGCCGCCGCGCTCGCGCTCGAGCCCGAGCTCGTGATCGCCGACGAGCCGACGAGCGCGCTCGACGTGACCGTCCAGCGCACCGTCCTCGACCTCCTCGACCGTCTCCGCGAGGAGACCGGAACGGGCATCCTCTTCATCACGCACGACCTCGCCGTCGCGGCCGACCGCTCCGACGACATCGTCGTCATGCGCGGGGGAGAGGTGCAGGAGGAGGGGCCGTCGGCGGCCGTGCTCACGGCGCCGCAGTCGCCGTACACGCGCACGCTGCTCGCCGACGCGCCGTCGCTCGCGCAGGTCGTCGAGCGCACGCCGCCCGCGGTCGACCCCGGAGCGCGTCCGCTCGTCGAGGTGACCGGTCTCCGCCAGGAGTTCGCCCGCGGGGCGGGGCGGGCGCCGCTCGTCGCCGTCGACGACGTGTCGTTCGCGATCCCGAAGGGGACGACGCACGCGCTCGTCGGCGAGTCCGGGTCGGGCAAGACGACCACGGGGCGCAGCATCGCCGGCTTCAACCGCCCGACCGCGGGGTCCATCCGCGTGGGCGACGTCGACGTGACCGCACTGCGGTCGGCGCGGGAGTTCCGCCGCACGACCCAGCTCGTCTACCAGAACCCGTACGGCTCGCTCGATCCGCGCCAGACGATCGCGAGCATCCTCGCCGAGCCGCTCGAGAACTTCGGCCTGGGCGACCGGGCGGAGCGCGCGGACCGCGTCGCGCACCACCTCGAGCTCGTCTCGCTCGCGCCGGAGATCGGACGCCGCCGGCCGCGCGAGCTCTCGGGCGGGCAGCGGCAGCGCATCGCGATCGCCAGGGCGCTCATCCTCGAGCCGGAGCTCGTCGTGCTCGACGAGGCCGTCTCAGCGCTCGATGTGACGGTGCAGGCGCAGATCCTGCGCCTGCTCGCGCGCCTGCAGAGCGAGCTCGGGCTCACCTACGTCTTCATCTCGCACGACCTCGCTGTCGTGCGGCAGATCGCCGACACCGTGTCGGTGCTGCAGCGGGGCCGGCAGGTCGAGCACGGCACGGCCCAGCAGGTGTTCGACGACCCGCAGGACCCGTACACACGGCAGCTGCTCGCCGCGATCCCCGGGACGACGTTCCGCGAGGCCGACGGGCACGCGCAGGAGGGAGCACGATGACCGGACCGCGTCTGGGATTCTTCTCGCGCCTTCTCGAGGAGGCGCCGGCGGCGGACCGCTATCGGTTCGCGCTCGAGCAGATCGCGCAGGCCGAGGAGTCCGGCTTCGCGTCGGCGTGGGTCGCGCAGCACCACTTCGGCGAGCACGAGGGCGGGCTCCCATCGCCGTTCGTTCTCCTCGCGGCGGCGGCCGAGCGCACGACGCGCATCGGCCTCGGCACGGCCGTCCTCACCCTGCCGATCGACGACCCGGTGCGCGCCGCCGAGGACGCGGCCGTGCTCGACCGTCTGAGCGACGGGCGCGTGCAGCTCGGCGTCGCCTCGGGCGGCACTCCGTCGTCGTTCGCCGCGTTCGGGCAGGACGCCGCGCGCCGCCGCGAGATCTTCGCGGACCACTTCGCCGTCCTCCTCGATGCGCTCGAGGGGCGCGGCATCCGCGGCACCGCGTCGCGCATGTACCCCGACGGCGGCGATCTCGCACGGCGCCTGTGGCAGGCGACGTTCTCGGTCGACGGAGGGCGCCGTGCCGGCGAGCGCGGCGACGGGCTCATGCTCTCGCGCACGCAGCCGCGCCCCGAGGGAGCGGCCGACGCGCCCCTGCACACGGTGCAGCTGCCGATCATCGAGGCGCACCGAGACGCGCTTCCCGACGGCGCGCCCGCGCGCGTCCTCGCGTCGCGCACGGCGGTCGTCGTCGACCCCGAGAACCGCACGCGCGTGCTCGAGCTCGCGCAGGATGGCCTGCGTCGGCTCGCCGAGACCATGTTCGGCCTCGACGCCGACCGGCTCGGGATCGACGAGCTCGTGCGCATCACCGACACCCACATCGGCACGGTCGACGAGGTCGTCGCGACGCTCGCGGCCGACGCGGCGATCTCCGCCGCGACCGATGTGTCGTTCCAGGTGCACTCGGTCGCGGCGCCCCACGAGCTCACGCTCCGCTCCCTCGAGCTGCTGGCGACCGAGGTCGCCCCGCGGCTCGGGTACGCGACCGGCGCCGACGCGGCGTCGTCGCTGCGCACCGCGCACCATCCGCTCGTCCCCGCAACCGAAGGAGCCTCATGAGCCAGAACGCGGACATCATCGATCTGCTCGCGGGCGTCGCCCCGGGCAGCGCGCTGTCGGCCATCCGAGACCAGCGCCCCCAGGCGCGCGAGAACGCGCAGCGCAGCTTCGAGGCGCTCCTCGAGCCGGCCGACCCCGGCACGTTCCCGCTCTCAGAGCGCTACGCGGTCGCCGCCTTCGTCGCCCGCCTGCACGGCTTCGACGCCGCGACCGACTTCTACGCCGATGTGCTCGGCGACGAGGCGCCCGAGCTCGTCGCGCCGGTCGACGCGGCCGCCGCGAGCGGTGCGACGACGGGTCCGTACGGGGTCTACCGCGAGCCCGGTCTCGCTGGCGAGAGCCGCGAGGGGCTCGTCTGGACGGCCGACGCCGGAGCACTCGGCGAGCGGCTCGCCGCCGCGCTCACGCACGCGCACCTGCTCGTCTTCCGCCCGCGCGAGGCGCGGCCGGAGGCGCTCCAGGCGCTCGTCGACGCGGGCTGGAGCGCAGACGACATCGTCACGCTCTCGCAGCTCGTCGCCTTCCTGTCCTTCCAGCTCCGCGCGGCCTGGGGCCTGCGCGTCCTGGCCGCCCACCCCGCAGAAGGGAGCGTCGCATGAGCGAGCTCGTCACCGCGTACCCCGACCTCGCCCGCCCCGAGGCGTTCACGCAGCAGGGCCTCGGCTGGGTGCCGTGGCTCCTGCCCGTCGCCGAGGACGAGCTGACCGACGCGCAGCGCGAGGCGCTCATCGAGCCGGCGCGCGCGAAGATGCCGTACTTCCGACTGCTCGCGCGCGATCCCGAGGCGCTCAGGGCCCGCACGCTGACCGACCTCGACATCTTCTTCAACGTCTCGAGCGGCGTCGGCCGAGCCGAGCGCGAGCTCGCGGCGGCCGCCACGTCGCGGCACAACGGCTGCGTGTTCTGCGCGCACGTGCACGCGGCAGCGGCGACGCGCGAGTCGGGCCGGGAGGACGACGTGCAGCGCCTCCTCGACGAGGGCGTCGGCGCCGACCTCGGCGACGACACCTGGAACGCGATCGTGGCGTCGTCGGTCGCGCTCGCCGAGACGCCGCTCGCGTTCGACGGCGACGACGTCGCCCGCCTCCGCGAGGCCGGCCTCGACGACGCCGAGATCGTCGACGTGATCAACGGCGCCGCGTTCTTCAACTGGGCGAACCGGCTCATGCTGTCGCTCGGCGAGCCCGAGGTGCCGGCCCGACGTCGCGGCGGCGCATGAGCATCCCGCGGCTCCTCGACCACGTCGTGATCGCAGGCCCCGATCTCGACGCGCTCGTGCGGTGGTTCGCGCAGGAGACCGGGGTGAGCGCCGCGCCCGGCGGCGTGCATCCCACGGGCACCGCGAACGCGCTCGTCGCCCTCACGGTCGCCGGAGAGCGCGGCCCGCAGTACATCGAGCTCATCGGCCCCGACCCCGACCGGAAGGACGCCGCGCTCCCGACGAAGTTCGGCATCGCGGGCCTCACCGCGCCGAGCGTGCAGACGTACGCCGTGCACCCCGACGACCTCGACGCGACGGTCGCCACGGCGCGCGAGCGGGGGTACGACCCGGGCCCGATCGAGCCGCTGTCGCGGCGCACACCCGACGGGGAGCTCCTCGAATGGCGCCTCACGCGCGGCGAGGACGTCCGGCTGGACGTGCCGTTCCTCATCGACTGGGGCGCGACCGCGCAGCCCGGACTGTCGGCCATCCCCGCGATCGAGCTCGTGTCGCTCGTCCGCGTGGAGCCCGACCCCGCGCCCCTGCGCCGTGAGCTCGACGCCCTCGGCCTGGGCGACGGCGTCGCGGAGGTCGAGGAGGGCGCTCCCGCCGGCTACCGCCTCACGCTGCGCCGCGACGACGGGCGCGTGGTCGTTCTGTAGCGGGTCGTCCGCCGGGTTTCCCTCTCGCGTTGTGCGCCATAGTTTGTAAGACTATGGAACTAAGTACAGCGCTCCGCCGAGTGGGCGCCCGAGGCGAAGGAGCCGCATGACCGTCATCCCGCTGTCCGAATCCTGGACCGTGACCGCCCTCTCCGGCCCCGCGCCCGAGGGCGTCGCCGGCCGGGCCATCCCCGCGACCGTTCCGGGGTCGGTGCACCTCGATCTGCTGCGCGCGGGTCTCATCGACGAGCCGTTCGACGGCGACAACGAGACGACGCAGCAGTGGATCGGCGATGTCGACTGGCGCTTCGAGACGACGTTCCGGTGGCATGAGGACGGCTCGGAGCGCCGCGACCTCGTCGCCGAGGGTCTCGACACGCTCGCGACGATCACGCTCAACGGCGTCGAGATCGGCCGCACCGAGAACCAGCACCGAAGCTACCGCTTCGACCTCGGCGCCGCGCTCGTCGAGGGCGAGAACGCGCTCCGGATCGACTTCGACGCGCCCGTGCCCGCCGCGCACGAGCGCTCGGAGCGGCACGGGGCGCGCCCGCACGTGAATCACCATCCCTACAACGCGCTGCGCAAGATGGGCAGCAGCTTCGGGTGGGACTGGGGCATCGACGTCGCGGCGTCGGGCATCTGGAAGCCGATCCGGATCGAGACGTGGTCGACCGCGCGCATCGCGTCCGTGCGCCCGCTCGTCGACGTCGAGGGCACGACCGGCGTGCTCGAGGCCCACGTCGCGATCGAGCGGGCCGACGGTCTCCGCCGTGGCCCGCTGCGGGTGGAGGTCGAGATCGACGACCGCGTCGCGCAGGTCGAGGTCGCGCCGGGGGAGACCTCCGCGCGCGTCCGCGTCGAGGTGCCCGACGCCGACCTGTGGTGGCCCCGCGGCCACGGCGCGCAGCCGCTCTACGACGTCGCCGTGCGCCTCGCGGATGTCGACGCGTGGCGGGGGCGGGTCGGCTTCCGCACCGTGCACGTCGACATCGCCCCCGATGAGGACGGCAGCCCGTTCGCCCTCCACGTGAACGGCCGGCTCATCCACGTGCGCGGCGCGAACTGGATCCCCGATCACGCGTTCCTCACCGAGGTCGACCGGGACCGGTACGCGCGCCGCATCGCCGGCGCCACCGAGGCCAACATGAACCTCCTGCGCGTGTGGGGCGGCGGGATCTACGAGTCCGACGACTTCTACGACCTCTGCGACGAGCAGGGCGTGCTCGTCTGGCAGGACTTCCTCCTCGCATGCGCCGCGTACGCTGAGGAGGAGTGGCTCTCGCGCGAGATCGAGGCCGAGGCCCGCGAGGCCATCACGCGCCTCTCGCCCCATCCGTCGCTCGTCATCTGGAACGGCAACAACGAGAACATCGTCGCCTATGCCGACTGGGGGTGGCGCTCGAAGCTCGGCGGACTCACGTGGGGCGAGGCGTACTACCGCCGGATGTTCCCCGCGCTCCTCGCGGAGCTCGACCCGACGCGCTTCTACTCCGCGGGCAGCCCGTACTCGTTCTCGTCGTACCTCAGCCCGAACCTCGACCAGTACGGCACCGTGCACATCTGGGACGTGTGGAACACCAAGGACTACGCCTCGTACCGCGAGTGGAAGCCGCGCTTCGTCGCCGAGTTCGGGTTCCAGGGCCCGCCCGCGTGGACGACGCTCACGGATGTCGTGCACGACGCGCCGCTCGACCCCCAGGGGGCGCAGATGCTCGTGCACCAGAAGGCGTGGCAGGGCAACATCAACCTCGAGCGCGGGTACGGGCCGCACCTGCCGGCCCCGAAGACGATCGACGACTGGCACTGGGCGACGCAGCTGAACCAGGCGGCCGCGCTGCGGTTCGGCATCTCGTACTTCCGGTCGCTCTCGCCGTACAACACCGGGACGATCGTGTGGCAGCTGAACGACGACTGGCCCGTCATCTCGTGGGCCGCCGTCGACTTCGCCGAGCGGCGCAAGCCGCTCTGGTACGCGCTCAAGGCCGTGTACGCGCCGCGGTTCGCGACGATCCAGCCGGCCGGAGACGGGCTCGCGGCGGTGCTCCTCAACGACGCCGACGAGGCGTGGAGCGGCGACCTCGTCGTGCGCCGGCTCGCGTTCGACGGCACCGTGCGGGCCGAGGCGGTCATCGCCGCCGAGGTCGAGGCGCGCGGTGCCGCCACGGTCGCCCTGCCGGCCGAGGTCGCGGCAGCGGGCGAGCCGACCGGCGAGGTGCTCGTCGTCGATGCGGCCGGCTTCGGGCGCGCGCTGCACGACTTCGCCGAGGTGGTCGAGCAGTCGCTCGATCGCGCGCCGCTCGAGGTGCGCGCCGAGCGGGCGGATGGCGCGGTGCGGGTGCACGTGACGGCCCGCTCGTACGTGCGCGACGTCTTCCTCCTGGCCGATCGCGGCCACCGCGATGCCGCCGTCGACACGGGGCTCGTGAGCCTGCTCCCCGGCGAGGAGCACGTCTTCACCGTGACCGGAGCGCCCGAGGATGTCGACCCGTCGGCGTTCACCGCTCCGCTCGTCCTCCGGCACGCGGGCGACCTCAGGGCCTGACGCCGCGCCATCCCTCGCCCGCCCACGCCGCAGCTCCGCGGCGTGGGCGGGCTCTTTGTTCCATTCGTTACGAAACGCCCTTGACCGAGTTCGTTTCAGTGCGTAACAATGGTCGCAACGGGAGCCCGCCTCCCGGAACCCTGGTCTCCAGGGCTCGTCGACGCCGACGGCCTCCGCCGCGGCGTGAGGAAAGGACAACGATGTTTCTTCGCACAGCACGCGGACGCCGCGCCTCCCTGGCGCTCGCCGCAGGGGCCGCCGCCCTCGGCCTCGCCCTCACCGCCTGCGCGCCCTCGGGCGGCGCCTCGGGCTCCAACGGCGGCTCCGGCTCCGCCGACACCCTCGTCGCCTACACCGGCCAGTCCGGCGACTACCAGATCAACTTCAACCCGTTCTCGCCCTCGAAGATCGGCGGCCTCGGCACGATCTACGAATCCCTGTTCTTCGTCACCAACGCGAACACGAACGACTACGTGCCGCTGCTCGCGACCGAGTACGCCTGGAACGAGGACGGCACGCAGCTCGACATCACGCTCCGCGACGGCGTGACCTGGACCGACGGCGAGGCGTTCGACGCCGACGACGTCGTCTTCACCTTCGAGCTCATCCGCGACAACCCGGCGCTCAACACGGGCGGCTTCAACGGCGAGGTCACCAAGGTCGACGCGACGCACGTCTCGATCGCGTTCCCCGAGCCCGCGTTCGTCACCGGCCCGGAGGTGCTCGGCAAGACCTTCATCGTGCCCGAGCACCTGTGGGGCGACGTCGACCCCACGACCGACGTCATGGCCGAGCCGGTCGGCACGGGGCCGTACGTCCTCGGCGAGTTCAAGCCGCAGGCGTTCACGCTCTCGGCCAACGAGGACTACTGGGGCGGCGCTCCCGCCGTGAAGAACGTCCGCTACCTGTCGCTGTCGGGCAACACGGCCGGCGCCGACGCGCTCGCCGCGGGCACGATCGACTGGCAGACGGGCCCCGTGCCCGACATCGAGAACGTTTCGGAGAACTACCCCGGCTACGAGGCGATCACGGTGCCCATGAACCAGATAGCGCTCCTGTCGTGCTCGAACGCCGACCTCGGCTGCGAGGGCCCGCAGACCGACCCGGCCGTCCGTCAGGCCATCTACTACGCCATGGACCGCGACCAGCTCAACGCCCTCGCGTTCCAGGGCACGGCGAGCGAGATGTCGCCGACGTTCGCCCTGCTTCCCGCGCAGGAGCAGTTCATCTCGGCGGAGATCGACGAGAAGGTCGCGCCCGCGAAGACCGACCTCGACAAGGTCGACGAGATCCTCACGGGCGCGGGCTACGAGAAGGGCTCGGACGGCATCTACGCGAAGGACGGCGTCAAGCTCGAGCTCACCGTCGAGGTCGTGACGGGCTGGACCGACTACATCACGGCGATCGACACGATGTCGCAGCAGCTGAAGGCGGCCGGCATCGGCCTCTCGGCGTCGCAGTCCTCGTGGAACGAGTGGACCGACAAGAAGAGCAAGGGCACGTACCAGCTCGCGATCGACTCGCTCGGCCAGGGCGCGGTGAGCGACCCGTACTACCTGTACAACAACTTCCTCTCGTCGGCGAACACCGCCGAGGTCGGCCAGGCGGCTCCCGTCAACGTGGCGCGCTTCAGCGACCCGGCCGTCGACGAGGCGCTCGCCGTCCTCAAGCGCACGAACCCGGACGACACCGCGACGCGGCAGGAGCAGTTCGACGTCATCCAGGCGGCGATCGTCGAGGACATGCCCTACATCCCGATCCTGACCGGCGGCACGACCAGCGAGTACAACGTCGAGAAGTTCAGCGGATGGCCGACCGAGGACGACCTGTACGCGTTCCCGGCCGTGTGGGCATCGCCTGACAACGCCGAGGTCTTCAAGGCCCTCGAGCCGACGGGCAAGTGACCGTGGCCGAGGAGGAGTTCGAGACGGGAGGCGCGACCTCATGAGCTATTTCCTGCGCAAGCTGGGCTTCTACCTCGTCGCCCTGTGGGCGGCGCTGACGCTCAACTTCCTCATCCCGAGGCTGCTCCCGGGCAACCCCGTCGACATCCTGCTCGCCAAGCTCCAGCAGCGCGGCGGCACGGTGACGGCGGAGACCCGGGCGGCCTACGAGCTCCTCCTCGGCGGCAACACGTCGGAGCCGCTCATCGTGCAGTACGGGAGCTACCTCGTGAACGTGCTGCGCGGCGACCTCGGCCTGTCGGTGACCTACTTCCCGGCGCCGGTCACGGAGGTCATCGGGCAGTCCCTGCCGTGGACGATCGCCCTCATCGGCATCGCGACGGTGCTCTCGTTCGTCATCGGCGTCGGCCTCGGCGCCCTCGTCGGGTGGAAGCCCGGCACGTGGCTCGACTCCCTCGTGCCGGCGACCACCCTGCTGGCAGCGGTGCCCTACTTCTGGCTCGCGCTCATCCTCGTCTACTTCTTCGCGACCCTGCTCGGGATGTTCCCCTCGCAGGGCGGGTACGACGTGGCGCTCAACCCGGGGTGGAACGCCGAGTTCATCGGCTCCGCCGTCTACTACGGCTTCCTGCCGGCGCTGACGATCGTCATCGCCTCGTTGGGCGGATGGCTGCTGGGCATGCGCAACATGATGGTCTCGACCCTCTCGGAGGACTACATCCTCACCGCCCACGCGAAGGGTCTGCCGGCGTCGCACATCCTGCGCAGCTACGCGGCGCGCAACGCCGTGCTGCCGTCGATCGCGGGCTTCGCGATCTCGCTCGGGTTCGTCGTCGGCGGGTCCGTCGTCACCGAGCAGGTGTTCTCGTACCCCGGGATCGGATCGAAGCTCCTGTCGGCGGTCACGAACAACGACTACGCGCTCATGCAGGGGCTGTTCCTCTTCATCACCCTCGCGGTGCTCGGCGCGAACCTCGTCGTGGACCTGTTCTACGGCCTCATCGACCCCCGCACGCGGGCCCGGAGCTGACATGACCAACATCGCCCCCAGGACAGAGCCCTCCGTCGCCGAGGCGACCGAGGCGATCGTCTCGCGCACCGCGCGCGAGCAGCGTGCCGACCGCGTGCGCCGCTCGCGCTCGGCGCTGCGGCAGATGCTCCCCACGATGACACCGTGGCTCGCGCTCGGGCTCGCGCTCATCGGCGGCATCACCCTGTTCGGCCTCATCGCCCCCTTCTTCGTGGGCGACCCGAGCGCCATCCGCGACATCGGGCTCACGCCGCCATCCGCGGAGTTCCTCCTCGGCACGACCCAGACCGGCCAGGACGTCTTCGCTCAGCTCGCGATCGCGACGCGCGGGTCGCTCGAGATCGGCCTCATCGTCGGCGTGCTCGCGACCGTGCTGTCGGCCTTCTTCGGCATCCTCGGCGCGTACATCGGCGGCTTCGCCGACGAGGCCTTCTCGCTCTTCTCGAACGTGTTCCTCGTCATCCCGGGCCTCCCGCTCGTGATCGTCATCTCAGGCTTCGTGCCCGCCGAGGCGCGCGGCCTCTGGACGATCGCGGTCGTCCTCGCCGTGACGAGCTGGGCGGGGTCGGCGCGCGTCCTGCGGGCCCAGACCCTGTCCATCCGCAGTCGCGACTACGTCGCGGCGTCGAAGGTCGCCGGCGAGCGGGCGTGGCGCGTGATCGCGGTCGAGATCCTCCCGAACCTCCTGCCCGTGCTCGCGTCGCAGTTCGTCTTCGCCGTCATCGCGGCGATCCTCGGCGAGGCCGGCCTGTCGTTCCTCGGCCTGGGCGCTTCGAACTCGTCGACGCTCGGCACCATGCTCTTCTACGCGCAGAACGGGTTCGCCCTGCCGCTGGGCGCCTGGTGGTGGTTCGTCCCGCCGGGCCTCGTCATCGCGCTGTTCGGGATGGGCCTGTCGCTCGTGAACTTCTCGATCGACGAGATCATCAACCCCAAGCTCAAGAACGTGCGCCTCCACGCGCGTCGCGAGCGTCGCGCGCGCCGTGAGGCCCGCAGGAAGGAGCGTGCGGCATGAGCGCGACGACAGCGCGCCGGCCCGTCCTCACCATCGACGACCTCTCGGTCGTGTACGAGGTGGAGCAGCCCGTGACGGCCGTGAAGGGCGCGTCGTTCGAGCTCGCGGCGGGGGAGATCCTCGGCCTCGCGGGCGAGTCGGGCTGCGGCAAGACGACCCTCGCCTACGCCGTGAACCGGCTGCACAAGCCGCCGGCCCGCATCGCGAGCGGCAGCATCGTGTTCCACGACCGAGAGGGCGGCGACGTCGACCTGCTCGCCCTCGCCGACGAGGAGCTGCGCGCCTTCCGCTGGTCGAAGCTCTCCATGGTGTTCCAGGGCGCCATGAACGCGCTCAACCCGGTCATCAGCATCCGCGCGCAGCTCGAGGACGTGCTCGTCGCGCACCGACCGCGGATGTCGAAGGCCGAGCGGCGCGAGCGCGCGGCGGATGTCCTGCGCCGCGTGGGCGTGGATCCGTCGCGCCTGACGTCGTTCCCGCACGAGCTCTCCGGCGGCATGCGCCAGCGGGTCATGATCGCGATGGCGATGATCCTCGAGCCCCAGGTCATGATCATGGACGAGCCCACGACGGCGCTCGACGTGGTCGTGCAGCGCGACATCCTGCGCGAGATCGTCCGCCTGCGCGACGAGCTGGGCTTCGCGGTGATCTTCATCACGCACGACCTGCCGCTGCTGCTCGAGATCAGCGACCGCATCGCGGTCATGCTGCGCGGGGAGATCGTCGAGCTGCGCGCGGCCGACGACATGTACCGCGATCCTCACCACGAGTACACGAGGAAGCTCCTCGGCTCGTTCCCCAGCCTCAGCGGCTCGCGCGGGGCGTTCATCCGATCCGGCGTCGACGAGTCGCCGGTCGCCGACGGAGCGGAGGCTCGAGCATGACCATGGTGCGCGTCACGGACCTCGTGAAGGAGTTCAGCGTGCGGGAGGGCTTGCGCCGCAGGCGGTTCCGCGCGGTCGACCGGGTCTCGTTCGAGCTCGTGCCCGGGCGCACGGTCGCGCTCGTGGGCGAGTCGGGGTCGGGCAAGTCGACGATCGCGCGGATCCTCTCGAAGCTCGAGCACCCGACGTCGGGAGAGATCGACGTGCGGCAGGCGGATGGCCGCCCGGTCGCCCCGGCCGAGTACCGGCGCCACGTGCAGATGGTCTTCCAGGATCCGTTCGCGTCGCTCAACCCGTTCCACTCGATCGAGCACCACATCGCGCGGCCGCTGCGGATCCATCGGCGCACGCGCGGCGCCGACGAGACGCACGAGCGCGTGATCGAGATGCTCGAGCGCGTGAACCTCGATGCGTCGTTCGCATCGCGTCGCCCGCACGAGCTCTCGGGCGGGCAGCGGCAGCGCGTGGCGATCGCGCGGGCGCTGGCACCTGGCGCGCAGGTCGTGCTCGCCGACGAGCCGGTGTCGATGCTCGACGTGTCGATCCGGCTCGGGGTGCTGAACCTCCTCGGCCGGCTGCAGCGCGAGGACGACCTCGCGGTGCTCTACATCACGCATGACCTCGCGACCGCACGGCACTTCTCCGACGAGATCCTCGTGCTGTACAAGGGGCGCGTCGTGGAGCGCGGCCCGGCCGACGCGGTCATCCTCGACCCGCAGCACGACTACACGCGCCTGCTCGCGATGGCCGCGCCCGACCCCGAGCGGGTGGGCAAGGTCGTGAGCGGCGAGGCGGCGCCCGACCGGGCGAAGCTCGACAACGCCGTGTGCTTCAACCACTTCACGGGCGAGTGGGAGGGCGCGCGCACCGCTCCCGCCAGCGCGGCCTGACAGACCCTGCATGTCTCGTTCTCCCTGGCTTTCCCGACCGGATGGCCGCGGGAAGCGAGACATGCAGAGGGGTGCTAGGCGATCCAGACCTCGAGGACGCGCGCGGAGGGCTCGGCCGTCGGGGCCGTCATCTCGAGGACGCCGGTCTCGGCATCCCAGCTCCACGACCATCCGCCCTCGCTCGACGGGAAGAACGGCGCGACCTCGAGGGCGCGTCCGCGCGCCCAGGGCAGCGACAGCCGTGCCGACGCGTCGCCGCGCCGCCGCCACACCGAGACGTAGGCGTGGCCGTCGAGCGCGAGGCCGAGGGAGACCCAGTCGTCCTCCCACGCCGGGAGGCCGAGCGGCCAGATCGGCCGGCGCGACCGGATGTCGCCGAGCACGGCCTTATGCGCCGAGACTGCGTCGCGGACTGCCGCCCGCTCGTGCGGGGCCATCCGGTTGAGGTAGCCCGACAGGTACATGCGGCCGAGCACTCCGTTCGCCAGCGCGAACGTGCGCTCCTCATCGGTCATCCCGGCCTGCGGATAGGCCCAGTTGCCGGCCTGCTCGGGGAGGATGGATGCGGGCGCCGCCGCGGCGATCGACGCGTACGCCACGGGGTCCTGCTGGTCGGAGGTCGACTGCAGGTGCAGGCGCGAGAGCATCGCGTAGTCCATCCGCATGGCGCCCGACGCGCAGTTCTCGATGAGGAGATCCGGATGGCGCGCCTGCACGCCGTCGATCCAGTCGAGAACCGCGCGCGCGTGCTCGAGCAGCCCGTGCCCGGGCGCGAGGCCGTCGCGGTCGGTGCCGGGGCCGGTCATCGTGTTCTCGTCCATCTTGATGAACGCGACCCCGTACTCCCCGACGAGCCGGTCGACGACCGCGTCGAGGTGCGCGCGGGCGGCGGGGTGCCGCAGATCGAGCAGGTGCCGCCCGTGCTCGGCGATGCGCACGCCGCCGCGCGAGAAGAACGCGGCGTCGGGCAGCGTCTGCGCGAGCGGCGACCGCACGCCGATCACCTCGGGCTCGAGCCACAGGCCGGGGGTCATCCCGCGCGAGCGGATGTACGCGGTCGCCTCGCCGATTCCGCCCGGGAAGCGCGCGGTCGACGGCTCCCACGCGCCGACGCCGTCCCACCAGTGCCCGTCGGCGTACCAGCCGGCGTCGATGCAGAACGTGTCGGCCCCGGCCTCGGCCGCGGCGTCGATGAGCGGCAGGAGCTTCTCGGTCGTCGGGTCGCCCATGAGCGTGTTCATGTAGTCGTTGAAGACGAGGGGCAGCGCGTCGTCGGCGTCGCGCGGGCGGCGGATGGCGCGGCGCTGGTCGGTGAGCGCTTGCAGCGCCGCCTCCACGCCGCCCTCGGCGACCGCGATCGACACCGGCGCGGAGGTGAACGTCTCCCCGTCGCGCAGCCGCACGGACCACTGGTGCTCCTGGTCCGTCGGGCCGGACAGCAGCAGGTAGGCGCCGTGCCCGTTCTCGCCGAGCTCGGCGACCCACGGCCCGTTGTGCTCGATCTGCCACGCGAGCGCGTAGTCGTCGCGCGCGGACGCGATGACCCCGGTGGGCGCCTTCTCGCCGCTCGACCACGACCCGCGGTTGCCGAGCGCGAGGCGCGTGCGGGGCGGCTGGTGGTTGTGCGCGGCGCGGCCCACGTCGACGAGGCCCGCCTCGCGCAGCGGCTGCACGCGCCACCTGCTCTCGGCGATCCAGTCGCTGTCGGCGTGCGCGACGACGATGTCGTCGACGGATGCCGTGCGCGCGTCGGCGAGGAACGAGCCGGTCGCGAAGCTCGACACGAAGTCGACGACGAGGTCGCCGTCGACCGCGACCTCGGTCCACGCGCGCAGCGCCGGTGCGGACGCATGCGCCGCGAGCACGCTCGTGACGCGGAGCCCTCGCGACGCGTCCTCCTGGCGCACGCGCAGCTCGCGCCATCCGTCCTGCTCCGACTCCTCGTGGCCGACGTAGCGCAGCGCGCGCCCGATCACGGTGTCGACGTGGCGGAAGCTGCCGGGGAACCGGCCGTGGCCGAACGCCGACAGCTCGACGAGAGGCTGCTCGCCGTGTCCCTCGGGCAGCACGGGAGCGGGCGCCGGAGACCCGGATGGCCGGATCGCGAGCACCGAGACGGGCCCGTCCTCGGGCAGGGCGAGGGCGACCTGGACGCGCTCGGCGCGCCAGTGCAGGGTCTCGGGCACGACGGATCCTCCGTGATCTCGGGTGTCGCGGCGGGGCGCTGCCGCGTGTGTACTGTGATCTTTCCAGCGCGGGTGGCCGAGCACAAGCGAGTATGTTCAGAAGGGTGACAAACATGGACGTCGAGGACACGGCGCTCCCGGGCGGCGAGATCGGCGAGATGTCGCCGGCGATGCGGGCGGCGCTTCTCGAGGTGCTCATCCACGGCGAGCTCCCGCGCGCCGAGATCGCGCGCCGTCTCCACCTCTCCCGCGCGAGTCTCACCCGCATCACGCGCTCCCTCGTCGACGCCGGTCTGCTCACCGAGGGCGGCACGCGCCTCATGGCGCAGACGGGGCGTCCGTCCGAGATGCTGCATCTGCGCGCGTCGGCTCGCCACTTCCTCGGGATCAAGCTCACCGGCGACACGCTCTACGCGGTCGTCACCGACCTCTCGGCGTCCGCCGTCGAGAGCACCGAGCGTCCGCTCGCATCGCGCGAGCCCGCGGATGTCGTCGCCGAGATCGCCGACGTGGCGCGCGGATACGCGGCGGACTACCCGACGCTGACGTCGGTGGGGATCGCGATCGCGGGCCGCGTGAGCCAGGGTGCGGACGGAGCGCTCGTCGAGCGGTCGTTCTTCCTCGACTGGACCGACGTGCCGCTCGGGGCGCTCGTGCGCGACGCGACCGGGCTTCCGTGCGCCGTGGAGAACGACGTGCAGGCGCTCACGGCGACCGAGCACTGGTTCGGGGCGGGGGCGGGCATCGACGACATGGTGCTCATCACGGTCGGCGCGGGCATCGGCTGCGGGCTCGTCGTGAACGGCCGGCCGGTCGACGGCGCGCACAATCGCGCGGGCCAGATCAGCCACCTCATCGTCGACGAGGCCGGGCCGCGATGTGGCCTCGGCCACCGCGGCTGCGCGTCGAGCCTGCTCGTGAACAGCGCGATCGTGAACGCCTACCGGCGCCCGGGCGTCGAGTACGAGGGCGTCGTCGAGGCCGCGCGCGCGGGCGACGAGCTCGCGCTCGCGGCGTTCGCCGACGCGGGTCGCGCGCTCGGCGTCATGATCGCGACGGTGGCGAGCCTCGTCGACCCCCAGAAGGTCGTCGTCACGGGAGACGGCATCGCCGTGGTCGAGCTCGCGGGCGACGCCCTGCGCGCAGCGCTCGACGAGCGGCTCGACAAGGACGCCGCTCCGGTCGATCTCGACGTGCGGACGTGGGACTTCTCGGAGTGGGCACGCGCGGGGGCCGGGCTGGCCATCCGCGCACTTCTCGCGTGAGTGTTTGTTTCAGCATTTGACAAAGTGATCCCCACGCGGGAACCTGGTCTCTGACGATGCCGTCGAGACGGAGGCCCGCATGACCATCACCTCAGCTCCCGTGAGCGCACCCCCGCGCACGACCGCGCTGTTCCGCGCCGCGGGCGCGGCGCTCATCGTGGCGTTCCGCGGCGAGGATCTCCCCGAGGTCCTCCACTGGGGCGCGGATCCGGGAGCGGTGGACGGGGCCGCGCTCGCCGCGCTGGACGCGGCGTCCGCACGTCAGATCACGGCGAGCGCACTCGACGAGGCGTGGCCGCTCACGGTGCTCCCGACCGAGCGCGACGGATGGCAGGGGCGCCCGGGCATCGCGGGCACGGTCGACGGCGCGCCGCTCCTGCCGGGGTGGCGCGTGGAGTCGGTCGAGAGCGATGACCGCGGCTTCGCCCTGCGGGCATGCGCGGACGGCCTCGTGCTCGAGAGCGCCCTGCGGTTCGACGCCGCGGGCATCCTGCGCGTCGACCACCGCGTCGAGAACGCGGGCGACGCCGTCGTCCACCTGGCGGCCCTCGATGCGACGCTGCCGGTTCCCGCGCGCGCGAGCGAGCTGCTCGACCTCGCCGGCCGCTGGACGCGCGAGCGCGCGCCGCAGCGCCGGCCGGTCGCCATGGGCTCGCACGCCCGCGACTCGCGGCGCGGGCGGACGGGGCATGACGCCCCGACGCTGACCGTCGTGGGGACGCCCGGCTTCGACGACCGCACGGGCGAGGCGTGGGCCGTGCACCTGGCCTGGAGCGGCGATGCGGTGTACCGCACCGACCGCCTCGCCGAGGGGCGGAACGTGCTCGGAGCGGGCGAGCTGCTCCGCACGGGCGAGATCGTGCTCTCGGCGGGCGAGGCGTTCGCCGCGCCGACGGCCTGGTTCGCGTGGAGCGACCGCGGGCTCGACGGGATCTCCTCGCGCTTCCACCGCTCGCTGCGCGCGCGCCCCGGCCATCCGCGCACGCCGCGACCGGTCGTGCTCAACACGTGGGAGGCGGTCTACTTCGACCACGAGCTCGAGCCGCTCATCGCGCTCGCGGATGCCGCGGCCGAGGTCGGCGTCGAGCGGTTCGTCCTCGACGACGGCTGGTTCCTGGCTCGGCGCAGCGACGGGGCGGGGCTCGGCGACTGGGCCGTCGATCCGGCCGTCTGGCCCGAGGGCCTGCACGCGCTCGTCGACCACGTGCGCGCGCGCGGCATGGGCTTCGGGCTGTGGGTCGAGCCCGAGATGGTCAACCCCGACTCCGATCTCGCCCGCGCGCACCCCGAGTGGGTGCTCGCGCCATCCGATCGCGCGACGCGCACCTGGCGTCACCAGCACGTGCTCGACGTCGCGCGCCCCGAGGTGGCCGAGTGGCTGCTCGCGACCCTCGGGGCCCTGCTCGACGAGTACCCGATCGAGTACCTCAAGTGGGACCACAACCGCGATCTGCTCGAGGCCGTGCACGCGGGGCGCGCGGGCGTCGACGCGCAGACGCGCGCGGTCTACGCGCTCCTCGACGAGCTGCGCCGCCGCCATCCGCACGTCGAGATCGAGTCGTGCTCGTCGGGCGGCGCGCGCGTCGACCTCGGCATCCTCGAGCGGACCGATCGCGTGTGGGCGTCGGACACGAACGACCCGCTCGAGCGCACGCGCATCCAGCGCTGGACCGAGCTGCTCCTGCCGCCCGAGCTCATCGGCAGCCACGTCGGCCCGACGCAGGCGCACACGACCGACCGCGTCACCGACCTGCGGTTCCGGATCGCGACGACGCTCTTCGCCTCGGCGGGCATCGAGACCGACATCACGCGCTTCACGGCCGACGAGCGCGCGCAGCTCGCCGAGTGGATCGCGGAGTACAAGCGCCTCCGCTCCCTCATGCACACGGGCGAGCTGCTGCACGACGCCGTCGCCGACGAGGGGGCCGCGCTCACGGGCGTCGTGTCGGAGGACCGCGCGCACGCGCTCTACCGGCTCACCCGCGAGGCGACGGGGGAGTGGGCCGTGCCGCCCGCGCTGCGCCTCCCGGGTCTCGACCCGTCGCGGACCTATCGCGTCGAGGTCGTCCGCGCGCTCACGACGGGCCACCTGCTCGACATGCGGCCGGTGCCGTGGGTCGCGGAGGGCTCGGTGACGCTGCCGGGCTCGCTGCTGTCGACGGTCGGCGTGCGCACGCCGCTGCTCGCCCCGGCGTCGGCGCTCGTGCTCGAGGCGACCGTGGTCGCGTGAGGCGCGCGGGAGGGGGAGCGGGTGGAGCGCGCGACGCGGGTACGGTGAGCGGATGACCCGTGCGGAGATCGAGCGGCTGCGCGAGCGCGCGCGGGCGCTGCTCCCCGCGCACGTGTTCGACTACGTCGCGGCGACGGCGGATGGCTCGAGCGAGGCCGAGGCGGATCGCTGGGATGCCGTGCGGTTCCGTCCGGCCGCCCTCCGCGGCGAGCTGGATGCTCAGGTCGCGACGACCGTTCTCGGAACGCCTGTCGACCATCCGATCCTCCTCGCGCCGATGGCGCAGCAGGTCGCGGCGCATCCCGACGGCGAGATCGAGATGGCGCGCGCGGCCGCGGCGTCGGGCACCCTGATCGGCGTCTCGACGAACACGGCGATCCCGTTCGCGCGCATCGCCGAGCAGGGGGCGCCGTGGTGGTTCCAGACGTATCTCCTCGCCGAGCCCGCTCTGACCTGGGCGCTCGCCGAGCGTGCGGCGGAGGCCGGGGCCGCGGCGATCCTGCTCACCGTCGAGCTCACGGCGCTGCGCGTCGAGCCGCACGTCGAGCCGGTGAACTGGCCGGAGGGGCCGGCCCGCGCGCGGCTCGCCAACCTCACGGCCGACGAGCGCGCCCTGCTCGGCGACCGTCCTGCGCGCAATCCGGGCCTCGATGACATCGCCCGACTGCGCGACGTGACCGGCCTGCCGGTCGTCGTGAAGGGCGTGCTGCGCGGCGACGACGCGCGTCGCGCGGTCGACGCGGGCGCGGCCGGCGTCGTCGTCTCGACGCACGGGCACCGGCGACTCGCCGGCTCGATCTCGGCGGTCGACGCTCTCGGCGAGGTGGTCGAGGCGGTCGGCGCGGACGCCGAGGTGTCCGTCGACAGCGGCATCCGCGACGGGCGTCACGTGCTGGCGGCCCTGGCTCTCGGTGCGCGGGCCGTCTTCGTCGGGCGCCCGGCCTGGTGGGCGCTCGCGGCGGACGGGGCGGATGGTGTCGCGCGGCTGCTCGACGGGATGGCCGACGAGCTGCGGCTCGCGCTGCTCCAGGCCGGGGTTGCGACGGGCGCCGAGGCGAGCGCCGCGCGACTCGCCCGGGTGACGGGATGGTGAACGCTCGATTCGCGTCTGGGGCGCAGTTGTCCTAAGCTTGTCCGCGGTGACGTGTCCGAGCGGCCGAAGGTGCAACTCTCGAAAAGTTGTGTAGGGTAACCCCCTACCGTGGGTTCAAATCCCACCGTCACCGCCACCCGAAACCCCCTCCTCGTGAGGGGGTTTCGTCGTTGTAGAACGCGGTGATCCGCACGATCTTCGACGACGCCACCGACTCCGTCCGGATGATGAAGCGGATGAGCGACGGCAAAGCGCGTGGCACAGAGCGCGAGCTCCTCGGGCCCTCCGTGCGGGGATTCCGCGGGTCATCGGCGATCGTCTGGCACATCGACGGCACATTGCTTGTTCCTGTCGTTCTCCCGTTCCTACAGTGCGAGCAGCACCTCGTCGCCCCTCACGAGAGCTGACCTGCAGCACCCCCTGTCCGGGTGAACGGCGAATGACACCCGATCGCCGACGTTCACCGAGATCCCGCCGATGGAGGCGAAATGACGAACACTGCATCACACAGGAAGACGCCGGCGAAGGCCGCGATCGCGTCCTGGGTCGGCACGACCCTCGAGTACTACGACTTCGCGGTCTACGGAACGGCCGCAGCGCTGGTTCTGAATGTGCTCTTCTTCCCCGAGGACCTGCCGGATGGCATCAAGGTGCTGCTGAGCATGGCCACGTTCGCGATCGGATTCGTGGTGCGTCCGCTCGGCGCCTTCATCCTCGGCCCCATCGGCGACCGCTTCGGGCGGAAGTTCGTGATGATGATCACGCTGTTCGGGATCGGCGCGTGCACGTTCCTGATCGGATGCCTGCCCACGTACGAGCAGATCGGAGTGCTCGCGCCGATCCTCCTGACGGTCATCCGCATCCTCCAGGGGCTCTCGGTGTCCGGCGAGCAGGCGAGCGCGATCACGATGAGCCTCGAGCACGCGCCCGAACGCCGTCGGGCGTTCACCACGAGCTTCGTGACGAGCGGGTCCGCGTCCGGTGGGCTGCTGGCGACCGCCGTGTTCATCCCGTTCGCGGCCCTTCCGCAGGAGCAGCTGCTCGCGTGGGCGTGGCGCGTCCCGTTCTGGCTGTCGGCGGTCGTCGTGGTCGTCGCCTACATCATCCGCCGCAGCCTCGAGGAGCCGCCCGCCTTCCTCGAGACGCAGGCGATCAAGGTCCAGCTCTCTCCCCTCACCCAGGCGACGCGATTCCACTGGGTCACCATCATCCGCATCGCGGCCTGCGCGATGATCGCGGGCGTCAGCTACCTCTTCGCCTCCTTCTCGGTCTCCTTCGCGACGGTCGGCTACGAGCTCGACAAGCCCACGATGCTGTGGGTGCCGGTCTGCGCGAGCTTCCTCGCCATCCTGTACACCCCTCTGGCCGGCCTGCTCGCCGACCGCATCGGACGGCGCACCGTCTTCATCATCGGCGCGGTCGGGGCCGGCATCACGACCGCCCCCTACCTGTGGGCGATCACGCAGGGCAACTGGCCCCTGATCTTCGTGCTCGGCATCCTCTGCAACGGCCTCTTCTACTCGACCGCGAATGCGGCGTGGCCCGCCTTCTTCGCCGAGATGTTCCCGCACCGTGTTCGGGTGTCGGGCCTCGCGGCCGGGACGCAGATCGGCTTCGCGATCGCCGGCGCCATCGGCCCCGTCGCGTCGACGGCGCTTGCGGGGGCGGACCTGACCGGATGGGTGGGGCCGGCCCTGCTCGCGATCGGCCTGATGCTCGTCGCGACGATCTCCGCGGCGACGGCCAAGGAGACGCGTGGCCATACCCTCGACGAGATCGACGACCTGCAGCAGAGCGAGCGCGAGAAGGAGGTCGTCACGGCCGCGATCGTGCTCCCGCGGTCCGTCTCGTAGGGCCCGGATGCGACCGACCCCTCAGCCCGCTCTCCGCGGACTGAGGGGTCAGTCGCGCTGTCGGGGACCGGTCGACGCGCGCACGGTGAGATGCGCCGAGATGTGGTCGACGCGATCGGACCGATCCCGAGTGGAGAGGCGGCCGATGAGCATGTCGACGGCCGCCCGACCCGCGCTCTCGCCGGGCGAGGTCACGGTCGTCAGCGGCGGATGGGAGAACGAGGAGCCGAAGATGTCGTCGCAGCCGACGATGCTGAGATCCTCGGGAACCGACACACCCAGGCGGTGCAGGCGATCGAGCGCGCCGATGGCGAGCACGTCGTTGAAGAAGATGCACGCGGTGGCGCCGGTGAGGACGACGGCATCGGCGGCCGCCGCTCCGTTCGCGAGCGTCGGCTGGTAGCGGCCCACGACCACGAGCTCGACCTCCCGTTCCGCGGCCGCGGCGGAGATCGCCTCGAAGCGGATCTCGTCGGTCCAGGACCCGTGGGGGCCGCGCACATAGGCGATGCGATCGTGGCCGAGCGAGTTGAGGTAGTGCACCGCCTGACCGAGCCCCGCCGGGGTGTCGATGACGACGCCGGAGAGGCCCGGTGCCGCGCGGTTGATCATGACCGTGGGCGTGATCTGGGCGACGGCGCGAAGCGCGTCGTCGTCGATCCGCGGGGAGGAGACGACGATCCCGTCCACCGTCCGCGCCATCTCGCGCAGCCACTGCTCCTCCATGGGCAGCGACTCCTCGGTGCTGACGAGGAGATGGAGGTAGCTCGCGGCGCGGATCTGCGCCTGCGCTCCGCGCGTCACGTCGAGGTTGAAGGGGTTGGTGAGGTTCGGGAGGACGAGGGCGATCGTGCCTCGCGCCATCCTGTTGTCCGCGGCGGGAAGAAGCGCCGACGTGTAGCCCATCTCCCGCGCCTTCGCGGTGATGCGCTCGTACATCTCGGCGCTCACCCGATTCGGGTTCGAGAACGCGCGCGACACCGTGGAGGGCGCGACCCCGCACGCCTCGGCGATCTCGGTCAGCGTGACGCGACGCTGGATGCGACGGGCGGGGATGACCATGGGTCGATGGTATCCGAGACCGGCACGATCGGGTGCGGCACGAGGCAGGGAACATGGCAACGAATGTGCCATCTCTTGGTTCTCCGTCATTGAGTTGACGGGGGCGGTGCGGCGATTGCGGCACAAGGATCGCACATTCTCTTCGCATCGGATTTCCACGGTTCTAGCCTGGGCACGCCAGCGGATCGAAGAGGAGAGGAGCTGACGATGACCCGGAGGATCGATCTGGTCGCAGATCTCGGCGAGGGCTTCGGCGCCTGGCGGATGGGCGACGATGCCGCTCTGCTCGACATCCTCACGTCGGCGAACATCGCCTGCGGCTTCCACGCCGGCGACCCGCAGATCATGGACGAGACCGTGCGCTCCTGCGTGCAGCGCGGGGTCGGCATCGGGGCGCATCCCTCCTTCCCCGACCGGCAGGGGTTCGGGCGCCGTGACATGGGGCTGACGGCCGACGAGGTGCGTGCCGACGTGCTCTACCAGATCGGCGCCCTGCAGGCGTTCGCCGCATTCCACGGTGCACGGGTCGCCCACGTCGCGCCCCACGGTCGGCTCGGCAATCTCGTCGCCGTGCGTGAGGACTACGCCGACGCCGTCACCGCGGCCGCGCGCCGCCTCGACCCCGAGCTCATCATCCTCGCGCAGGACGGCATGCTCGCCGACGCGGCGCGTGCCGCGGGGCTGCGCGTGGGCATCGTCGGGATCGCCGACCGCGCATACGAGGATGACGGCACGCTCGTGCGGCGCAGCGAGCCCGGCGCGGTGATCCACGACGCAGAGGAGATCCGCCGCCGCACCGTGCGGATGGTCGTCGACGGCGTCATCGAGAGCCGCAACGGCGTGCTCATCCCCGTCACGTGCGACACAGTGCTCGTCCACGGCGACACCGCGGGAGCGGTCGCGCTCGCGCAGGAGATCCGCCGCGGCCTCGAGGCCGCCGGTGTCGAGATCGCCCCGCTCGCAGACTGGCTGGAGCCGTCGTGACGAATCCGCGCGTGGTGATCTCGCCGAGCGGGACATCCGCTCTCCGCGTCGCGAGCGCTCTGCCCGACCGCGAGGCAGGCTGGCGGCTCGTCCACCATCTCGCGCGCTTCCTCGACGCCTCGCGCGTCCCCGGCGTCGCATGCGTCATCCCGACCTACGACGCGGTGCTCGTCGAGATCGACCCGATCGACGTCTCCCTCGACGGGCTGCGCGACTATCTCGCTCAGGCGGCCGAGCAGATCGACGTCGACCGCCCGCTCAGCCAGAGGCCGCGCGAGTTCGACGTGCCGGTGCTGTACGACCTCGCGGGCGAGCTCGACCTCCGCGACGTCGCCGATGCGCAGGGCCTGAGCGTGGACGAGGTGGTTCGCCTCCACAGCGAGCCCGCCTATGTCGTGCGCTGCCTGGGAGCGCCGGGGGGATCGCCGATGCTCGACGGGCCGCCGTTCCCACGCCCGGTGCCCCGTCTCGCGAGCCCGCGACCCCACGTGCCTCAGGGGGTCGTCTCGGTCGCAGGACGCCAGGCGACGATCACACCCGCCGCGGCCCCGGGCGGGTGGCCGCTCATCGGGAGGACGCCGCTGACGGTTCTCGACCTCGGCGCCGAGCCGTTCGTGCCCTACGAGCCGGGAGACGTGATCCGCTTCCGGCCGATCGAGGCGGATGAGTACGCCTCGCTGCTCGGCACGCGCATGGAGGCGCGATGAGTGCGGGAGCGCTGACGTTCATCGAGGCGGGCTCGACCCAGGTGACCGACCTCGGCCGCCGTCGCGGCCCTCGCTATGGCGTCCCGGTCAACGGCGCGCTCGACCAGAGGTCGGCTCGCATCGCCAACATCCTCGTCGGCAACTCCGATGTCGAGCCGCTCCTGGAGCTCACCGCGCTCGACGTCGAGTTCGTACCCGATGTCGATATCCTCCTCGCGGTCACGGGCGCCGACGGGCACCTCACGGTGGACGGCGTCGGCCGGCCCTCGAACCAGCCCGTCTCCGTCCGCGCGGGTGAGACGGTCGCCCTGCGCGACCTCCAGGGCGGGCTGCGCGCGTACGTCGCCGTGCGCGGGTCATTCGACGTCCCGCGACTGCTCGGCAGCTGCGCACCCGACTCGGTCCTCGGATTCGGCGGGCGCGTCGCGGCGGGGCAGGCGATCGCCGTCCGGCGGTCGACGCCGGTGATCTTCAACCAGCACTTCGCCGCCGAGCTGTACTGCCTCGACGTGCCGCGCCTGCCGACGGGATTCGTCATCGATGTCACGGATGGCCCGGACATCGCGGATTTCGCGGGCACAGCGGGGCGCCTCTTCGACCAGCCCTATCTCGTCACGCCGACAAGCAACCACATCGGACTCCGGATGACCGGCCCCCTCCCCGAGCGCACGGCCGGGGGCGAGGTGCTCTCGCGCGGCGTGCCCGTCGGCGCCGTCGAGGTGCCGCCCGGGGACGAGCTCCTCGTCCTCCATCGGGGGCGCGGCGTCACCGCCGGCTATCCCGTGCTCGCGGTCGTGACACCCGGATCGCTCGACCTGCTCGCCCAGGTGCGGCCGGGTCAGCGTGTGCGATTCCGCAGGATGTCGACGTCGGGCGCGGCGGCGAGGGCACGCGCCGACCGCGTCGAGCTGGAAGCACTCCGTCTTCGCGTCCAGTCCGTGTTCTCGGCGCTGGACGCGCTCTCAACCGCCACCACCGGAAGGACTCTCTCATGACTTTCTCCGACTACCGCGTCGCGCTCGTCACCGGTGCGACCAGCGGCGTCGGCCGTGGCGCGATCGACCTCTTCCTCGCGAAGGGGCTGACCGTGCACGCCGTCGCGCGCGACGAGTCGCGACTCGAGGCGCTTGCCGAGAAGGGGGTGATCACCCACGCGCTCGACGTCCGGGACACCGCGGCGCTCACGCGCGCGCTCGCCGGGATCGAGGCCGACATCGTGCTCAACAGCGCGGGCGTGAGTCGACCGGGGAACATCCTGAGCGCGTCGGCCGAGGATCTGGACGACCTCGTCGAGGTGAACCTCACGGCGGTGATGCAGATCCTGCGTCTGCTCTACCCCGGGATGGTGGAGCGCGACCGCGGCCACGTCCTCAACATCTCCTCGATCGCGGGGCACTACAACTTCTTCGGCCACACCGCCTACCACGCGACCAAGGCCGCCGTGCATCAGCTCTCGCGTCAGCTCCGCAATGACGCGCTCGGCCGGCGCGTGCGGGTGACCGAGCTCAGCCCCGGCCGCATTGAGACCGAGATCTTCTCGCGCAACCTCGGCGGCACGCCGGAGACGGACGCGGAGGCATGGGCGACCTACTACGAGGGCTACGAGTCGCTCACGGTCGACGACGTCGTCGCCGCCATCGAGTTCGCGGTCGACGCGCCGTCGCACGTCAACGTCGGCCTTCTCGAGCTCATGCCGACCTTCCAGGTGCCGGGAGGCCTCACCTTCGATCGCCGCGAACAGGACGCGGAGTAAGGACAGCGACATGGTTCACGTCACCACGAGGATCGAGCGGGCCGAGGCGTCCGACGTCGAACGGCTCGGCCAGTTCAGCGCGGCCACCATTCACGAAGCGCAGGGGCGGCGCGGCGCGCTGGACGCGCGGATCAAGCCGATCGATCCGGACACCTCCTTCGTCGGCTCGGCTTTCACCGTCGTGTGCGCCCCGCGCGACAACCTCATGCTGCAGGTCGCGATCCACTACGCGCAGCCGGGAGACGTCCTCATCGTCTCTGCGGGCGAGTACGCCGAAGCGGGGATGTTCGGAGACGTGCTGGGCAACGCCTGCAAGGCGAAGGGGATTGCCGCGCTCGTCACGGACGCCGGCGTGCGCGACACGCGAGAGCTTCGCGAGCTCGGCCTGCCCGTGTTCTCGGGCAGCGTGTCGATCAAGGGCACCGTGAAGGAGACCCTCGGCGCCCTGAACCAGCCGGTCGTGTTCGGCGGCGAGCTCATCCGTCCGGGCGACGTCGTCAAGGGCGACGCCGACGGCGTCGTCGTCGTCCGCCGCGAGGAGGTCCGAGAGGCGGCGGAGCTGTCGGCGGCGCGCGATGCGCACGAGGCGTCCCTGATCGAGAAGTACTGGGCCGGAGGCACGACGATCGAGCTGTGCAACCTCGCCGAGGTGCTGAAGGCCAAGGGGCTCACGACCGATATCGAGGTCGCACCGTGAGCGCCGCTGCCTCGTCGTTCCGGGCGGCCGCGCGCCTCGACCGCATCAAGCCCTCGCCGAGCACGGCGGCGGCAGCGCGCGTGCGTGCGCTCAAGGCCGAGGGGCGCCGGATCCTCGATCTCACAGTCGGCGAACCGGATTTCGACACTCCGGAGCACGTGAAGCAGGCCGCGATCGCCGCGATCGAGGCGGGTGAGACGAAGTACACCGCCGTGAACGGGACGCCTCGCCTGCGGGAGGCGATCCGAGGATCGCTGCGGCGCACGCACGGCATCGAGTACGCGGACGCCGAGATCACCGTCGGCGGGGGAGGGAAGCAGGTCATCTTCCTCGCCCTGATGGCGACGCTGGACGTCGGCGACGAGGTGCTGATCCCTGCTCCCTACTGGGTCTCCTACCCCGACATGGTCCGCGCGAACGACGGCACGCCGGTCATCGTGGCGACCTCGGCAGAGGGCGGGTACAAGCTCACCGCGGACGCGCTCGAATCGGCGATCACCGCCCGCACGACCTGGGTCATCCTGAACAGCCCCGGCAATCCGAGCGGCGCGATCTACACCGAGCAGGAGCTCGCCGCGCTCGCCGACGTGCTCCGCCGCCATCCCGCGGTGTCCGTCCTCTCCGACGAGATCTACAGCGAGATCTCGTTCACCGGGGCGCCCGCGCCGAGCCTCGCGGCCGTCGCACCCGATCTGCGGCACCGCGTGCTGGTCGTGTCGGGCGTCTCCAAGTCGTACGCGATGACCGGCTGGCGTCTGGGCTACGCGGCCGGCGATCCCGCCCTCATCGGCGCGATCAACACGCTCCAGTCGCAGACGTCCTCCTGCCCGTCGTCGATCAGCCAGGCGGCTGCGGCTGCCGCGCTCGAAGGGCCGCAGGACTTCATCGCCGATTCGGTTCCCCGCTACGCCGAGCGCCGCGACGCCGCCGTGGCGGGCATCGGGGCGATCGACGGTCTCCTTCCCGTCGTCCCGGACGGTGCGTTCTACCTCTACGTCGACTGCGCCGGGATCATCGGCCGCACCGCACCGGACGGACGCATCCTGTCCGACGACCAGGACGTCACCCTGTACCTGCTCGACCTGGCGGGCGTCGCGGTGATCCAGGGGTCGGCATATGGCCAGTCGCCGTTCTTCCGGATCTCGTTCGCGACCGACTTGCGGACGATCGCCGAAGCGGTCGAGGGAATCGCGGAGGCGGTGCGAGCGCTCCGCTGAGCGCGGTCATCCCGGTTGTGCCCGTCGGACCTGGGGTCAGCCCGCCGACCAGGCGACGTGCGCCACGCGGCGCTCATCGTCATCGAAGCAGTGGCCGAATCTCTTGTAGTGGTGCAGAACGATCGAGCGATCAGCGACCCGGCCCTCCACCCGCTGCATCAGCTGGGCTTCGAGGTCGGCTGCTTCCGACAGCGACCGCGCCCAGACGATCACATAGAGGTTGCTGGGGCCCCCTGCGATCGCGGCGCACAGGCGCACGAACGGCAGCGCGGAGACAAGCCGCGCGCTCTCCTCGATGCGCGCGGCGGGCACGACGAGCCAGAGCAGAAGCGCGTGCGCGTAGTGCGCGACCGAACGCGCCACATCGACGCTCTGAATGATCTGCCCGGTTCGGAGCAGACGCCCGACGGTGCGACGAGCCTGCGCCTCGCTCGTCTGCAGAGCCGCTGCGAGCTCGGAGCTCGTCGCTCGCCCATCGCGCTCGAGAACCCGGAGCACCGTCCGCAGGGTTGCCCTCTCCCGCGCGTCGCGGCCCGGAGGAGCGTCGCGCTCGACGTCGAAGGGCTTGGCGGGCGCGCTTCCCCTCGTGCGCCAGCTCGACCCATCGCGGAAGAGACGCGAAACGAGCGCGGTGCGCGCATGGACGATCTTCGGATGAGCTCCGATCTCGTGCTGGATGACCGATCTGAAGCCGCGCATGTCCTCGGCGACGACACTCAGCACGAGGTCGCGGTCGCCGGTGACGCCGACGATGCTGAGCACGCGCGGATGAGCGCTGATCTCGGACGCGGTCGCATCCACCGAGCCCGGCTGGCAGCGGATCTCGACGTACCCCGAGACGATTCCGGCGGGGTGGCCGACGTACGACGTGACCCATGCGCGATCCGACTCGACAAGACGAGACCAGCGGCGACGAGCGGTCGGCGCGCTCGTGCCGAGCATGCGCGCGACAGAGGCCCACGGGGCGCGCGGTGCGACGAGCAGAGCGTCGATGAGGTCGAGGTCCGATTCGGACATCGACGGCACCTCAATCGCCCCGGTCATGTCCATATCGAGACTCTAGATGGGTTTGACAGATCAGATCGATCACGAAACTGCGGCGAAACACGGGGATCCGGACAATTGGGGCATTCTCACACCAGGAGCAGACATGACGATCAGAACCTCCGAGACGGATCCCGTGATGACCCTCGCCGATGCCAGAGGCCTCGGCGGACGGGTGCTTCGTGCGATCGAGCGGGTCGGGAACAGGCTTCCGCACCCCCTCTACCTCTTCCTCATCGTCGCCGGGCTTGTCGCCGCCGCATCCGCCGTGGCAGCGGCGTTCGGTGTGACGACCACCGACCCGGCGACCGGCGATGAGGTCGCGGTGCAGAGCATCCTCTCCGTGGATGGCCTCGGATACGTCGTCGGTTCGGCGATCGAGAATTTCGTCCTCTTCCCACCATTCGGGCTCGTCATCACGGTGATGCTCGGCATCGGCGTCGCCGAGCGTCTTGGCATGCTGCAAGCGTTCATGCGGGCGGCCGTGCTCTCCGCGCCGCGCTGGGCGGTGACCTTCGTCGTGGTGGTCGTGAGCCTGATGGGGAACCTCGCGTCGGATTCCGCGAGCCTCATCCTCCCGCCGCTCGCGGCTGCCGCCTTCCTGACCGCGGGGCGCCACCCGCTCGCCGGATTCGTGGCGTCCTTCTCGGCCGTCGCTGCGGGCTTCTCCGCGAACCTCGTCCCTGCCGGGACGGACGTGCTCCTCTCGGGGATCACGACGTCCGCGGCGCAGATCGTCGACCCCGATGCCCACGTCTCGGTGCTGTCGAACTGGTACTTCATGTCGGCGTCGACCATCGTCCTCGCCGTCGTCATCACGATCGTCTGCCAGGTGTACGTCGAGCCTCGACTCGGCACCTATTCGGGGGTATCGGACCCGTCCGACCTCGAGCCGATGACCTCGGCTCAGCGGAAGGGGCTGGTTGCAGCGGCCCTCGCGGGTGCGCTCACCATCGCCCTCTTCGCGACCGCGCTCCTCTGGCCCGGCTCACCGCTTCGCGGCGAGGGCGGCGCCATCCTCCGATCGCCGTTCATGAGCAACCTCCCGCTGTTCCTCATGCTCTTCTTCCTGGCGACGGCGGTCTCGTACGGGGTGACGGCGGGCACGTTGAAGAGCGCGAACGACATCCCCAGGATGATGGTCGACTCGGTGCGCGAACTCGCCCCGTTCATTGTCGTGATGTTCGCGGCGGCGCAGGCGATCGCGTGGTTCGACTGGACGAACCTCGGCATCGTGCTGGCGACGGTCGGGGCCGACGGGATGGCAGCTGCGGGCATCGAGGGGATCTGGGGGCTCGTCCTCCTGAGTCTCTTCGTCATCGTTCCCGCGCTCCTACTCTCGAGCGGCTCGGCCCTGTGGACTCTGCTGGCGCCGATCTTCGTCCCGATGTTCATGCTCGGCGGAGTCGACCCGGCGTACGTGCAGGCGGCGTTCCGCATCACCGACTCCGCGACGAACCCCCTTTCGCCCTTCTACCCGATGATGCCGGTCGTGCTCGGCCTGATGCAGCGGTATGCCCCGAAGGCGGGATTCGGAACCCTGTTCAGCCTCATCTTGCCCTTCACCGTCGCGGTCTGGATCACATGGACCCTGCTGTTCATCGCGTGGGGTCTTCTCGGTCTCCCGGTCGGCCCTTCCCACTCGCTCATGCTCTGAGAGGACTCCTCATGACACAGCCAGATACCTCCGACATCGCGGGCGCCCTAAAGCGCCTCCGCCCGCTGGTCCACGCCCGACGAGACCTGCTCGTCGATGTCGCGGCCGACATCCACGCGCACCCGGAGATCCGCTTCACCGAGGTGCATGCCGCAGAGCGGCTCAGTCGCGAGCTCGAGACGGCCGGTTTCGCCGTGCAACGAGGGTTCGCAGGGCTCGACACCGCTTTCGTGGCGCGATGGTCCTCCGCGGCGGAGGACGAGCCGGCGCCGCGGATCGCGGTCTTCTGCGAGTACGACGCGCTCGAGGGCATCGGCCACGGATGCGGGCACAACCTCATCGCGGCTGCGGGTCTCGGCGCGGGGCTCGCCCTTAAGGACGCTCTGGAGGGCTCGTCGACGAGAGCACATGTCGTGGTCGTGGGGAGCCCCGGCGAGGAAGGAGCCGCGGGGAAGGTCCCCATGATCGAGGGCGGCGTCCTCGACGGCATCGATGCCGCGATCATGATCCATCCCTCCAATGAGGATTCCGTCGTGAACTTCACGCTCTCCCGGGTGGCGCTTGACGTCACCTTCACCGGACGCGCCGCGCACGCCGCTGTGAGCCCCGAGCTGGGCGTCAACGCGCTCGATGCAGCCACGCTCGCGCTCTCAGCCATCGGACTCCTGCGACAGCAGATGCTGCCCAGCGACCGCGTGCACGGGATCATCACGGACGGTGGGCAGGCGCCGAACATCATCCCCGAGCGATCCGCACTGCGGGTCTTCGTGCGTTCCGAGACACGCGCGCATCTCATGGACGACCTGGTTCCGCGGGTCACCGCCTGCTTCGAAGGCGCGGCGATCGCGACCGGGTGCTCGGTCGAGATCGCCGAGAACACCCCCGCCTACCACTCGCTCATCACGAACTCCGTGCTGGGCGCGCTCGCCGACGCGGCCATGCGCGGCCTGGGTCGCGTGCCGGAAGCGACCCCGCCCACGAAGGGGTCGACCGACATGGGGAACGTCAGCCAGGTGGTGCCCGCGATCCATCCGGTGCTCCTGCTCGACCGCGACGCCACGCCCCATTCGCACGATTTCGCTGCGGCGGCGGACGGGGAGGCAGCGGAGGGCGTCGTCCTCGACGGAGCGCTGCTCCTCGCAGCGACTGCCCTTGTCGCCTTCGAGCGCCCCGAACTCGTCGAGGCTGCGCAAGACGCCTTCGACCAGCGGATTCGGTAGGTCACGCGGCCACTCAGCCCTCCCCCCTCACACGATGACGTCCTCCCGCGAGCTCAGCGCGCGCCATCCGCTCGCCCGCACCTCGGGGCGATCGAGCACGTCGGCGGTCGGCAGCAGCCCGAGGTCGAGCTCCGCGAGTTCGGCGATGTCGGCGATCGGCACCTGGAACGTGCGGAACGCGCCGAGCGGCGGCGTCGCGAACCGGCCCCCGCTCGTGTCGACGAGGTCGGTCTGGTCGAGCACGAAACCGGTCGCCGCGAGCCCGCTGTCCGTGCGCCACGCGGCGATCTTCCAGAAGCGCAGCGGCACCCGGATGCCGCGATAGGGCGGATCGTCGCGGTCGAGCACCGGGGCGGTGAAGACCGACAGCCGCTGATCGGTCGTCTCGGCGTACGCGAGCACGTGGTCCTCGAGGCCGAGCCAGAGCTCCTTCGACTGGTTGAAGCCCGCGGCCTGGGGCGCGGCGTTCGTGTAGAAGAACGTCGCCTCCATCGCGGCGCGCGCGTCGTTCATCGAGCCCCAGCCGGGGTCTCGGCGGCGGACGAGGTGCCCGCGATCGAGGTCGTTGCCGGCATACACCGCGGGCCCGGTCTGCTCACGCTCGGGCACGCGCGGATCGAGGCGCCACTCGCCGCTGCGGCGCAGATCCTGCAGCTGAGCGCCGTCGATGTTCACGGCGGTGACCGCCGCCAGCCGGCGATCGGTGTCGAGGAGGACGGAGAACCGCGGATAGGCCAGCTCGCTGATGGCGCGAGCCGGGTCGGGCGCGGGAAGGGGGAGATCGATGTCGAGGAAGTCGGACGCATAGCCGTCTGAGGTCACGCGAGCAGTCTCGCGCGGACCCCGGACACTGTCGACCCTGCGTCAGCGAGAGCCCGTGAGGTGCGCGAGGAGGAACTCGCGGGTGCGCGCGAGAGCGTCTGTGCGCGTGCAGAACTGCGCGAAGCTATGGGTGCCGCCATCGACGATGAGGAGATCGTGGGGCACGCCCTGGCGAGCCAGTTCCTCTGCCAGCGCCTGACTCTGCGCGCAGTCGACCGTTGCGTCGTCCGTCCCGTGGATCAGCTGCACCGGCGGCATCCCGGGGCGCACGAAGCTCGACGGACGGAACCAGCCGCCGTCGGCGGGGTCTCCCAGTGAGAGCCGCATCGGGGAGTCGGGCTCGAGGTAACGCTGATCCGCGGCCGGGTCGTAGACGCCGTACCACCCCGCGACGGCCGACACCGTCCCGTCGGGCAGTGTCGACGCGGCGAGCACCGCCAATGTGGCGCCTGCTGAGTTGCCCCAGAGCGCGACTCGCTCGGGGTCGATCCCGAGTTGCCCTGCGTGGGCGCGCAGGTAGTGCACGGCGTGCACAACGTCATCGAGGCTTCCGGCGAAACCCGTCTGGTTGCTCGTGCGGTATTCCACGCTCGCGACGGCGACGCCGGCTTCGGCGAGGTCGACGAGGGCGGGAAGGTAGCGTGAGCGGTGATTGTTCAGCAGTCCGCCGCCCTTGACGAAGACGACCAGCGGCACGTCTCCGTCGGTGCCGGGCTTGAGCAGATCGAACTGGAGAGTCTGCCCGCCGGGGAAGAGCCCCGCGTCCCCGAACTGGCGGTGCGTGAGGCCCGAGTAGAGCTCGACGAAGGCATGCGAGGAGCTCTCGCGAAGAGGGAGTCGTTCGTTCACGTCAGTTGTATCCGATCAGGACGGCGATGGTCATCGCGGCGATCGCGATGATGACGAGGGTCAGCAGGTACCACCCGGCTTCCCGGAACCAGCGCCCGAACGAGACCCCCGCCGTCGCGAGCCCGGCCACGAGAACCGAGGAAGTGGGGTAGACGAGGTTGGTGATGCCGTCGCCGAGCTGGAAGCTCAGGACGCCGACCTGACGAGTGATGCCCATGACATCGGTCAGCGGCGCGATGATCGGCATCGTGAGCGCCGCCTGCCCCGTGCCCGATCCGATGAAGAAATTGATGATCCCTCCGCCGACTGTCAGTGCCAGTGCGCTTCCGATCGGCGAGAGCCCGTCGGCGAGCGTGCCGAGGGCGGACACGATCGTGTCGAGGATCTGACCATCGCTCAGGACGACCGCGATCGCACGCGCGGTTCCGATCACGAGGACCACCCACATCAGGTCGCGCATGCCGCCGATGAAGGTGTCGTGCACCTCTCGCATGGGGATGCCGAAGATCGCAGTCACCAGGACAGCGGACAACACGAAGCAGGCAGCCATCTCGCCTACTCCCCAGCCGTACAGGACCGTTCCCGTCACGAACAGGGCGAGGCACGCGACGAAGGCGGCCAGTGCGAGGACGTGACGCCATCCGAACGGTGGGAACGGCCGATCCGCGTGGACGGCGAGGTCGCCTTCGTCCGCGGCGAACCCGGTCTCGCGCGTCTCGCGCCGAATGCGCCACAGTACGAACGCCATCGTCACGACCTGGAGGGTGCCGAACAGGACCACGCGGAACAGCGCGCCGGAGAAGAGCGGGAGTCCCGCAATCGTCTGGGCCAGCGCCAGGGAAGAGGGATTCAGGAAGGATGCCGCATATCCGATGGACGCGGGCAGCATCAGCGTCATGACCGCCGTGAGCCGTGAGATCTCGAGCGCCCTCGCGAGGACCAGAGCCAGCGGGAGGAAGGCGATGACTTCGGACGTGATCGTTCCGAGCGCGCTGCAGACGCCGAAGAAGAGCATGACCGCGCTCGCCACGAGGTAGCGATTCGATCCGGATCGGGATGCTAGGCGCTGCACCACGAGCGTGAGCGCTCCGCGCGAGTCGAGCACGGCCAGTGCCCCGCCGGTGAACAGGATGCCGAAGATGATGGGCGCGGACTCGACCAGCCCCGTATGCAGGCTGGTGAGGACTGCCATGGGGTTGACCGGAGTGCTCGGGATGATCTCGAACGTGCCGGGGAGGATGATGCCGTGCTCGTCGGTCTGGAACTTCCCGGCGGGGACAACGTATGTCGCGATCGCGCACAGGGCGAGGATCGCGAGCAGGATCGTCAGGACATCCGGCGTCCAGCGCCGTGTCCGGATCTGGGTGTGGGTAGCAGTCACAGTCACTCCGTTGTCTTCTGTGGTCCGTCCCAGCTTGTCGGGGACGCTCCGAACAAGGAATGGCTAATGTTGTTATCCCTCTCATAACCGAGACATGATGATGCCGTGGATATCCGTCACCTTGAGGTGCTTGTCGCGATCGCGGACGAGCGCAGCTTCACGCGCGCGGCCGGGAACCTCCACATCACGCAGTCGGCGATGAGCCAACTCGTCAAGCGCATCGAGGGCGAGCTCGGCTTCGCCATATTCGATCGCGGGCGCTCGCCCATCGAACCCACCGAGGCGGGGCGGCGATTCCTGCCTCAGGCTCGGACGATCGTCCATTCCTACGCACGCGCTCTCGACGTTGCGCAGGGAGCCGACGGTGCCGCCCCGCTCACCCTCGGCGCGGCACCGACCCTGGCTCGAGAGCTCTTCCCCATGGTGCTCGAGCTTGCAGCGGCGCGCGCTCTCGACCCGGCGCCGCGTCTCGTGGAGGCGTCATCGGGTGAGCTCGGCGCGCTGCTCGCGCGCGGGCTCGTGGATGTCGTCGCGCTAGCGTCGACGGCAGCCACGTCCGCGATGGCCTACTCGCCGATCCTCCGGTGCGACATCGTCGCCGTGGCGGGCGCTGCAGCGTTCCGCGGCGATCGGGACGTCCTCTCCGCGGCAGATCTGGCGAAGCGTGCGCTTCTCCTCCCGAAGGCGGGAGGGGTGCGCACGCACCTGTCCGGCTTCCTCGCCGCGATGGGAGACATCGACATCGCGTTCGAGAGCGCGAGTTCCGACAGCCTTGTGGGGATGGCCGCGATCGGCGCCGGCGTCGCGCTGGTGCCTGAGCTCGTGGTCAGCGCGACGATGCTCGCTCGCTTCCCTGAGGTCCGAGTGCTGCGGATCCATGAGGGTCCGCCGCCGGTCGAGACCGGCATCGGCGAGCGGCAGCATCACCCGCACCCGTCGCGGGTATCGGTGCTGCGCGAGTTGGTGCGCGACGCCTTCGCCGCGTGCCATCCCGGGCTCGTGCTGGGGTGACGGTCGGGCGATCCCCGCGACGCCGCCCCGGACACTGTCGACCCCGTGTCACGCCGGATGCTCGAGGCGGGCTCGTGCCTCGCGCTCGATGAGTACGGGCACGAAGTCGCGCACCCGCGCGTCGTCGAAGCGATGTCGTGCTTCGTCGACCGCCGTCGCGACGGCGTCGACGGTCAGCGTGGGGAAGCGCGCCGCGAGGCGCTGCGTGATCTCCGCGACCTCATGCTCTTCATCGAGTGCTCCGCGTGTCATGGCGAAAGGATGGCGCTCCCGCTGCCGCCCCGCAAGACCTCCTAATTGTGGCTATTGACAACGTTTCGGGCCCGCCCTACTCTTCAGAAAGTCTCGAAGTCGCTTCCGAAAGTTTCGGAGCCGCGAGCACAGCAGCCGATCTCGAAGAGGAGAATCATGGTTCGTTCCACGCGCCGGACAACGTGGGTCCGCGCAGTCGCAGCAGCGGGGGTGGTGGCCGGCCTCGTCGCGACGAGCGCCTGCACGGCAGAGGGCGGAGACGCCGCCGAAGTCGATGTCGATGCGCAGTCGGTCGGGGCGATGGAGGACTTCGCCGCCGACGAGCAGTTCACGGCGACGGAGCCGTTCGACCTCTCGATGCTCTGGACCGACTGGCCCGAGGTGCCGGTCACCGACGACTGGCAGATCTTCGACGTCATCGAGGAGCGGACAGGCGTCTCGATCGACCTCACCCACATCCCGTTCAGCGACGCGACCGAGAAGCGCAGCCTGCTCATCTCGGCCGGCGACGCCCCCACGGTCATCCCGCTCGTCTACACGGGCGAGGAGGAGCCGTTCGTCTCGTCGGGCGCCGTCCTCCCCATCAGCGACTACGTCGAGTACATGCCGAACTTCCAGAAGTACGTCGAGGAGTGGGACCTCGGCGCGATGGTCGAGCGGCTCAAGCAGTCCGACGGCAAGTACTACATGCTGCCGGGCCTGCAGGAGGTCTCGGTCCCGGTCTTCACGCTCATCATCCGCAAGGACGTGTTCGACGAGGTCGGCGCTCCGGCGCCCGAGACCTGGGAGGACCTCCGCACGGGCCTCGAGCTCATCAAGGAGAAGTACCCCGACTCGAAGCCCCTGGCCGACGGCTTCGAGGGCCAGTCGATGCTCAACTACGCGGCCCACGCGTTCGGCACGCAGGCCGGATGGGGCTTCGGCGACGGCACGATCTGGAACGAGGAGAAGGGCGAGCTCGAGTACGCCGGCACGTCCGAGGGCTACCGCTCGATGGTCGAGTACTTCCACGGGCTCGTCGAGGCCGACCTGCTCGACACCGAGTCGTTCACGGCGGCTGACGCGGGCGGCGGCGCGGCGAACGTCGCGGAGAAGATCGCGAACAACCAGGTCTTCGCCGCCTCCGGCTCGAACGGCACGGTGAACGAGTTCGCGGCGGCCCTCGACGCGGCCGGCGTGACCGACTACGAGCTGGTCCAGCTCGCGCCCCCTGGCGGAGAGGCGGGCATGGTCGTCGAGCCGCGCAACTTCTGGAACGGGTTCATGCTGAGCGCCGACATCGCGGAGTCGCCGAACTTCATCGCGACGCTGCAGTTCCTCGACTGGCTCTACTACAACCCCGAGGCGCGCGAGCTGCTCCGCTGGGGCGTCGAGGGAGAGACCTACGACAAGGCGGCCGACGGCACGATCACCCTGAAGCCCGAGTTCTCGTACGACGACTTCAACATCAACCCCGACGGCGCGACCGACATCAAGAAGGATCTCGGATGGGGCAACGATGTGCTCGCGGGATCAACCGAGTCGCGAGAGCTCAAGGAGTCGTACAACGCACCGCAGTTCGTCGAGTACATCGACACCGTCCTGTCGACGCGGACACCGCGCGACCCGAACCCGCCTGCCCCGCTCGACGAGGCCGAGCTCGAGCAGGCGTCGCTCCTGTCGACGCCGCTCTCTGACGCGGTCCGCACCGCGACGCTGCAGTTCATCCTCGGAGACCGCGACCTCTCCGAATGGGACGCGTACGTCGCGGAGCTGGAGGCCGCCGGCCTGCAGACCTATGTCGATCTCATCGACGGCGCGCGCGAGCGCTTCGCGGAGCAGAACGGCTGACGCACTCCGGGTCGCCGCCGCGCGCGCGGCGGCGACCCGGAACCCGTCGAAGGGATGACGACATGACCTCCACGACCACGGGTGCGGCGCTCGCCGCAGACCCGTCCTCCGCTCCGCCGGGCGCGACGACGACCCGCGTGATCACGACCGCGGGCGGGCCCCGCGGCCGCTCAGGGCGACGCGGCCGGACGCCGTGGCGCACCGCGCTGCGGCGGGACTGGCAGCTCTACGCCCTCGCCCTGCTGCCCCTGATCTTCTTCGCGATCTTCCGCTACGGCCCCATGATCGGCAACGTCATCGCGTTCCGCCGGTTCCGCCCCGGCGGGAGCATCCTCGGCGAGGAGTGGGTGGGCTTCCGCTACGTCGAGATGTTCATCA
Source organism: Microbacterium barkeri (assembly GCF_027921765.1). Classification (GTDB taxonomy): domain Bacteria; phylum Actinomycetota; class Actinomycetes; order Actinomycetales; family Microbacteriaceae; genus Microbacterium; species Microbacterium barkeri. The sequence continues at coordinate 49,313 of NZ_BSEJ01000006.1, read as the reverse complement.
AGGACCCGGCCTTCTGGCAGGTGTTCGCGAACACGGCCATCCTCGGCGGCCTCACCCTCCTCGTGTGCTTCCCGCTGCCGATCATCCTCGCCCTCATGCTCAACGAGGTGCGCAAGCGCGCGTTCAAGCGCGTCGTGCAGTCGATCTCGTACCTGCCGCACTTCCTGTCGGTCGTGATCGTCGTCGGCATGGTCATGCAGCTGCTGTCGCTGCAGGGCACGGTCAACCAGATCATCACCGCGATGGGCGGCGAGGCCATCCCGTTCCTGCAGCGGCCGGAGTGGTTCCGCGCCGTCTACGTCGGGTCCGAGGCGTGGCAGACCGTCGGATGGGGGACCATCCTCTACCTCGCGGCGCTCACGACGATCGACGAGTCGCTCTACGAGGCCGCGCGCATCGACGGCGCGAACCGGCTGCAGCAGATCTGGCACGTGACGCTCCCGGGCATCCGGCCGACGATGATCACGCTGCTCATCCTCAACATCGGGTCGTTCCTCAACGTCGGGTTCGAGAAGGTGCTGCTCCTCTACAACCCGCTGACGTACTCGACGGGAGACGTCATCTCGACGTACCTGTACCGCGTCGGCCTCGTGTCGAACAACCTCAGCTACGCCGCCGCGATCGGACTCTTCCAGGCCCTCATCGGCCTCGTGATGGTCCTCGGCGCGAACTACCTGTCCCGGCGAATGGTGGGAACGAGCCTGTGGTGACTCTTGCTCAGCGGGCGCCGTCCCGCACTGTCGGCAATCGCGACTCCGTCGGGTACCGCGTGTTCACGGTCGTGAACACGGGCCTGCTCATCCTCGTGTGCCTCGCGATGCTCTATCCGTTCATCACGGTGCTCGCGCAGTCGTTCAGCTCGTCGGGCGCGATCAAGGCCGGGCAGGTGAGCTTCTGGCCCGTCGACTTCAACGTCGACACATACACGGCCGTGATCGGCAACGGGATGTTCTGGCGCAACTACGGCAACACCGTGCTCTACACGGTCGTCGGCACGGCGATCGCGATGGCGCTGACGACGTCGTACGCCTACGTCCTCTCGAAGCACCACCTCCGCGGGCGCCGTCTGCTCATCGGCATCGCCGTGTTCACGATGTTCTTCAACGGCGGCCTCGTGCCGAACTACGTGCTCATCTCGTCGCTCGGCATGAAGAACACGATGTGGGCGATCGTGCTGCCCGGCGCGATCTCGGTGTTCAACCTGCTCGTGATGAAGTCGTTCTTCGAGAACCTCCCGCACGAGCTCGAGGAGGCCGCGCAGATCGACGGGCTCGGATGGTTCGGGATCTTCACGCGCATCGTCCTGCCGCTGTCGAAGGCCGTGATCGCGACGATGATCCTGTTCTACTCGGTCGCGTTCTGGAACGACTGGTTCAGCGCGTTCCTGTATCTCGACAAGAACGAGCTCTTCCCGGTCACGCTGTTCCTGCGGAACCTCATCGCGGGCGCCTCCACGACCGCGAGCGAGAGCGCGGCCGTGGGCAGCACCGCGGCCGACCTCAACGCGAACATCCAGTCGGTCACGATGATCCTCACGGTCATCCCGATCCTCTGCGTGTACCCGTTCGTGCAGCGCTACTTCGTCTCGGGCGTCATGCTCGGCTCGGTGAAGGGCTGACGGATGGCCGCCGAGCTCGTCGACGAGGTGGGCACCGGGGTCCTCTCCCGGGCCACGGCCGTCGTGTACCGCTGGATCGTCCTCGCGGCGTTCCTCGCGCTGATGGGTGCGCCGACCCTGCTCGCGTGGATGGCGCTCGGCCTCGCCGACGGGGTCTCGCCCGCGCTCTACGTCGTGGCGCTCCTCCCGGTCGCGCCGGCTCTCTCGGCGGCGCTCTACGCGCAGCGCGCGTGGGCGGAGGCGCCCGACCTCCGCCCCGCGCGCGCCCTGTGGCGCGGGCTCGCGCGGAACGCGAAGGACGTCGCGCTCTGGTGGGCGCCCGTCCTCGCGGCGGCCGCGATCCTCGTCGTGAACGCGACCGGAGCGGATGCCGCGCCCGGCGGCGCCGTGCTGCGTCCGGTCGCGATCGTGCTGCTCGCGGTGCTCGTGCTCTGGTCGGGGCACCTGCTCGTCGTGACCGCGTACTTCTCGTTCCGCACGCGCGACGCCCTCCGGATCGCGGCGGCCGAGCTCTTCTCCCAGTGGCGCGCCACCCTCGGGTTCGCGTCGCTCGCGATCGTCGCGGCCGCGGTCGTGGCCCTCGCGTCCGAAGCCGTCCTCCTGCTGTGCGCGTGGGCCTTCGCGCTCCTCCTGCGCAGCGTCTCCCGTCCTGTCGAAGCCGATGTGAAAGCGAGATTCACCCGATGACCGATGTCCTCACCTCCTCCCGATACCACCACCGCGAGGTGGACGCGATCGTGCTCGTGCGCGGCGCCGACGGGGAGCCCCTTCGCGAGCACGACGTGACCGTGGCGCAGCTGCGCCACGAGATCGGGTTCGGATGCACGGCTCCCGGTGTGCCGGGGGAGGGGCCGCTCGCGCGCTGGCTCGACCTGTTCGACACGGCGACCCTGCAGTTCTACTGGGGGCGCTACGAGCCGGAGCCCGGGCAGACGAAGGAGGCCGAGCTGACGCGGCAGGCGCGCGCGCTGAGCGGGCACGGGGTGCGACTCAAGGGCCATCCGCTCGTCTGGCACACGGTCAAGGCGCCCTGGGTCGACGCCCTCCCGCTGGATGAGGCCGAGGCGGCCCTGCGCGGCCGCATCCGCCGCGAGGTGAGCGCGTTCGCGGGGCTCGTCGACACGTGGGACGTCGTCAACGAGGCCGTGATCATGCCCCGCTTCGAGAACGAGCCCGACGGCATCCGCAACGCCATCACGCGCCTGTGTGAGAAGCACGGACGCGTGGAGTTCATCCGGATGGCCGTCGACGAGGCGCGCGCGGTCAACCCCGACGCGGTGCTCGTCCTCAACGACTTCGATCTCGGGCCCGACTACGAGCGGCTCATCCAGGAGGTGCTCGACGCGGGCGTGCGCATCGACGCGATCGGCCTGCAGTCGCACATGCACCAGGGCTTCCGCGGCGAGGAGCAGGTGCACGCCATCTGCGAGCGCTTCGCGCGCTTCGGGCTGCCCCTGCACTGGACCGAGACGTCCCTCGTCTCGGGCGACCTCATGCCGAAGCACATCGACGACCTCAACGACTACGTCGTCGAGGACTGGCCGTCGACCCCGGAAGGGGAGGAGCGGCAGGCCGACGAGATCGTGCGGCACTACCGCACGCTCGTCGAGCATCCGTCGGTCGCCGCCATCACCTACTGGGGCTTCGACGACGCCACGGCGTGGCTGAACGCGCCGAGCGGCCTCATCCGCCGCGACGGCTCGCCGAAGCCCGCGTACGACGCGCTGCGCGATCTGGTCCGCGGCGAGTGGTGGCTCGAGCCGACGACCGTGCGGACCGACGCCGACGGGCGGCTTCCGCTGCGGGCGTTCGCGGGCGAGTTCGAGGTGACCGCCGCCGGGCGGCGCGGCGTGCTCTCGGCGGCCGCGGGCGTCTCGGACGCCGAGGTCGAGCTGCGCTGATCCGAGGGTGCCGAGGCCTGCGAGCCCCGGCACCCTCGGGCATAGGATGTTCCGGAAGTCTCGGCGGGGAGGGTGCGGATGCCACGAGGCGGCGCGACGATCGCGACGATCGCCAGAGAGGTCGGCGTCTCGGTGCCCACGGTCTCGCGCGTGCTCAACGGGCGCAGCGACGTCGCCCCCGCGACGCGTCGCCGCGTCGAGGAGGCCCTCGCGCGGCACGACTACCGCAAGCCCGTCGGGCCGGCGTCCCCCACGAAGACCGCGGGGCTCCTCGACCTCGTGTTCCACGAGTTCGGCAGCTCGTGGGCGCAGGAGATCATCGTCGGCGTCGAGAAGGCGGCGGCGCCGCGTCGCGTCGGCGTCGTGCTCAGCGAGCTCGGCGGCTCCCACCGCCCGCCGCAGGAGTGGATCGACAGCATCACGGCCCGCGGCACGCGCGGCGTGCTCCTCGTGCTCTCGCGCCTCGACGACACGCAGCAGCGGCAGCTCATGGCCCGGTCGATCCCCTTCGTCGTGCTCGACACCGACGGCGAGACTCCCGCTGGCGTGCCCACCGTGGGGTCGAACAACTGGAGCGGCGGCCTCGCGGCGACGCGGCACCTCATCGAGCTCGGGCATCGCCGCGTCGCCATCATCTCGGGGCCGGAGAACGTGCTGTGCTCGCGCGCCCGTGTCGACGGCTTCCGCAGCGCGCACACCGAGATCGGGCTCGACGTCGACCCGTCGCTCGTCCGCTGGGGCACCTTCGAGGTCGAGGGCGGCTACGAGCACGGGCTCGAGCTCCTGCGCCGATCGGATCGGCCGACCGCGGTGTTCGCGGGGTCCGACGTGCAGGCACTCGGGTTCATCCGCGCGGCGCACGAGCTCGGCCTGCGGGTGCCCGAGGACGTCTCGGTCGTCGGCTACGACGACCTGCCGCTCGCGTCGTGGCTCGCGCCGTCGCTCACGACCGTGCGCCAGCCGCTCGCCGAGATGGCCGCGCTCGCGACGCAGATGCTCATCGCGCTCTCGGATGGCGAGCCCCTCGCGTCGCAGAAGGTCGAGCTCGGGACCGAGCTCATCATCCGGGAGTCGACCGCCCCGCCGGCGTGAGACGCCCTCCCGCCGCGCCCGCATCCGCGCGATGATGGGAGCGAGCCGCTTCTCGGCTCCGATCGCGGGAGAGCGATGACGACACGGGCGGGCGACATCGCCGCGGACGCCGGGCAGAGGCGACGCGCGGCGGGAGCTGGCGCGGCCGCCGTGATCCTCGGCGCCGGCCTGGGCGAGCTCATCGCCGCATGGTGGGCTCCGGCGGCGCGGCCGACCGCGGTCGTCGGCGCGGCGCTCATCGATCTCGCGCCGCCGTGGGCCAAGGATCTCGCGATCGCGCTGTTCGGCACCGCCGACAAGATCGCCCTGCTCGTCGGCATCGCGCTCGTGCTCGCCGCGATCGGCGGCGCCGACGGGCTGCTGCAGCGCGCGCGGCCGCCCTGGGGCGCCGTCGCCCTCCTCGCGGTCGGACTGGTCGGGGTCGCGGCCGCCCTCACGCGGGCCGACGCCGACGCGCTCTCCGCGGTCCCGTCCGCCGTCGCGGGGATCCTGTCCGCGGCGGCCCTCGCCGTCCTGGTGCCGGCGCGCCGCGGGGGCCCGCGCGGCGACGGGCTCTCGCGGCGGCGATTCCTCCTGCTCACCGTGTCCGCGGCGGTCGTGGGTGCGGTGGCCGCGGTCGCGTCGACGACGAGCCGCGTCGCGAGCAGCGCGGTCGCGGCCATCCGCGACGCCCTCGTGCTGCCGCGCGCGTCGACGCGCGCGACGGTGCCCGCGTCGGCGTCCCTCGACATCGAGGGGATCGCTCCCGTGATCACCCCGAACGACGCGTTCTACCGCATCGACACCGCCCTCGTCGTGCCCGAGCTCGCCCCCGCCGACTGGAGGCTCCGCATCCACGGCCTCGTCGACCATCCGTACGAGCTCACCTGGGACGACCTCATGGCCCTGCCGCTCGAGGAGTCGGTCACGACGCTCGCGTGCGTGTCGAACCCCGTCGGCGGCGACCTCATCGGCAATGCCGTCTGGCTGGGGTATCCCGTGCGCGAGCTCCTCGCGCGGGCGGCGCCGCAGCCCGATGCCGACATGGTGCTGTCGCGCTCGGTCGACGGCTTCACGGCGGGAACGCCGCTCGAGGCGCTCACCGACGCGCGGAACGCGATCCTCGCGGTCGGGATGAACGGCGAGCCCCTCCCGCTCGCGCACGGCTTCCCCGCGCGGCTCGTCGTGCCCGGCCTCTACGGCTACGTGTCCGCGACGAAGTGGGTGGTCGAGCTGGAGGTCACGCGCTTCGATCGCGCGCGGGCGTACTGGACGGATCGCGGATGGTCCGAGCGTGGCCCGATCAAGCTGCAGTCGCGCATCGACGTGCCGCGCAGCGGCGCTGTCGCGGCGGGCCGGGTCGTCATCGCGGGCGTCGCGTGGCAGCAGCATGTGGGGGTGGCACGCGTCGAGGTGAGCATCGACGACGGGGCATGGCTAGACGCCGAGCTCGCGACGGCGATCTCCGACGACACGTGGGTGCAGTGGTCGGCCGCGGCCGATCTCGCTCCCGGGGAGCACACCATCCGCTGCCGCGCCGTGAGCGCGGACGGCGAGGTGCAGACGGGGGAGGCCGCGCCGGTCGTTCCCGACGGCGCGACCGGCTGGCACGCGGTGCGCGTCACCGCGCGCTGACCCCGCCTACTCCTTGACGAGCCACATCGTCTGATGCGACGTGATGCGGTTGACGGCGGGCAGGCGCGAGAGCTTCGGCAGGGTCTCGAGCGCGTACTGGTCCTGATCCGCGACGAGGATGCGCAGGTAGTAGTCGGGCTGCCCGAACATGCGGCGCAGCTCGAACACCTCGGGCACGGCGCTCGCGGCGGCCTCGAAGTCCTCGATCGTCTGGCCGTCGTTGACGGCGATGTCGATCGACGCGATCACCTCGAAGCCGCGCCCCGCGGCCTTCGGGTCGAGCACGGCACGGTACCCGCGGATGACTCCGGTCGTCTCGAGGCGCTGCACGCGGCGCAGGCACGGGGCCGGCGTGAGGCCGACGCGGCGGGCGAGCTCGAGGTTCGTCAGACGCGCGTCCGCAGTGAGCTCGCGGATGATTGCGTGGTCGATGTCATCCAGCTCGTGTTTATTGCGCACGACTCGATTATGCCGCGTGATCTCGCAAGCACTGTGCGCGCTGAATTCCTTACGATTGCGGTGTGACCACATCCGTCCGCTCCCCGCGCGCGACCGGCGACATCCGGGCCGGCGCGCGCACGGTCGCCCCGGCCTGCCTCGCGGTGATCCCGCTCGGGCTCGCGCTCGGCGTCCTCGTCGTCCAGTCGGGGCTCGACTGGTGGTGGGGGCCCGTGATCGCGGCGTTCGTGTTCGCCGGCTCGCTCGAGTTCCTCCTCGTGGGGATGATCGCGGCCGCCGCGCCGCTCGCGCAGATCGCGGTGAGCGCCCTGCTCGTGAACTTCCGTCACGTGTTCTATGCGCTCTCCTTCCCGCTGCACCGCGTGCGCGGACGCGGCGCGCGGGTCTACAGCACGTTCGCGCTCACCGACGAGGCCTATGCCCTCACCGCGACGCCGGAGTCCGCGGGCTGGAGCGGTGCGCGCATCCTCGCGATCCAGGGACTCTTCCACGGCTCCTGGGTGGCGAGCGTCGCGGCGGGCTCGGCGCTCGGCGTGCTCATCCCGCCGCAGGTCGTGGGGCTCGACTTCGCCGTGACGGCGCTGTTCGTGGTCCTGAGCATCGATGCGTACCGCATCCGGCGGTCCATCCCGGTCGCCGTGGTCGCCCTGCTCTGCGCGCTCATCGCCGCGGTCGTGGCGCCGCACGACATGCTGCTCACGGCCATGGGCCTGTTCCTCGCGGCGCTCGTCGGCCGGTTCCTCATCGAGCGGAAGGGGCCGCGCCGTGGATGAGCGGTACATCGCCGCGGCGATCGCGATCTCGGGGCTCATCACGTGGGCGCTGCGCGCGGTGCCCTTCGCACTCCTGCGTCCGCTGCGCGACAGCGAGCTGCTCGCCTACGTGGGCGAGCGGATGCCCCTCGGCGTGATGATCATCCTGGCGGTCTACACGCTGCACGACGTCCGCCCGGAGATGGCGTCGGCGCTGCCGCCCCTCGTCGCGCTGGCGGTCACGGTCGCCCTGCACCTGTGGCGCGGCAACGCCGTGCTGAGCCTCTTCGCCGGCACGGTCGTGTGCACCGTGCTCGCCTCGACGCTCGCGGCCTGGGCCTGACCGCGGGGTCGGCGGCCGATAGGCTCGGTCTCCATGGCCATCGGCGCGACGATCCACACGTTCACGGTCCAGCTGGCGGACGTCGACCGCGGCGTCTACGACGAGCTCGTCCTCCGCGTCGCGCGCCATCCGTCCGAGACGGACGCCTACATGGCGACGCGGGTGCTGGCGTACTGCCTCGAGCACGCGGAGGGGATCGCGTTCGGCGAGGGGGTCTCGTCGACGGATGAGCCGGCCGTGCTCGTGCGCGATCTCACCGGCGCGATCACCGCGTGGATCGAGGTCGGCGCGCCCGACGCCGAGCGGCTCCACTTCGCGAGCAAGCTCGCCGAGCGCACCGCGGTGTACACCCACCGCGATCCCGCGAAGGTCGTCGCGGCGCTCGCGGGCAAGACGATCCACCGGGCCGACGACATCGTCGTGCACAGCTTCGACCCGGGCTTCATCGACGATCTCGTGCGCGTGCTCGAGCGGCGCAACACGATGACCGTCTCGGTCTCCGACCGGCACCTCTACGTCGACCTCAACGGGTCGAGCTTCAGCTCCGCCGTCCACGATCACGCGATCGCCTGACGCGAAGAGCCCCGTCCCGTCCGAATGCGGTCGGACGAGACGGGGCTCGGGTGCGGTCGGGGCGGCGTCCGCGCCTCACGTGAAGCGGCGACGGTACACGGCCAGGGACGCGAGATACGCGACGACGAGGATCCCGATGCACCACGCGAGCGCGACCCACAGGTCGGCGCCCACGGGCTGCTCCGCGAGCAGGCTCCGGATGCTGTTCACGATCGACGTCACGGGCTGGTTCTCGGCGAACCAGCGCACGGGCCCCGGCATCGACTCCGTGGGGACGAACGCCGAGCTGATGAACGGCAGGAAGATGAGCGGGTACGAGAACGCACTCGCGCCATCCACCGTCTTGGCCGAGAGGCCCGCGATCACGGCGACCCACGTGAGCGCGAGGGTGAAGACCGTGACGATCCCGGCGACCCCGAGCCAGGCGCCGAATCCCGCGGGCGAGCGGAAGCCCATCAGCAGGGCCACGAGCACGACCACGAGCACCGACACGAGGTTCGCGACGACCGAGGTCGCCACGTGGGCCCACAGGACGGCCGAGCGCGCGATCGGCATCGACTGGAACCGCTCGAGGATGCCGCCCTGCAGATCCATGAAGAGCCGGTACGCCGTGTAGGCGATGCCCGACGCCACGGTGATGAGCAGGATGCCCGGCAGCAGGTAGTCGACGTACGATCCCGCTCCCGTCTCGATCGCGCCGCCGAGCACGAAGACGAACAGCAGCATGAGCGCGATCGGCGTGACCACCGTCGTGATGATGGTGTCGGGGCTGCGCCCGATGTGCCGCAGCGAGCGCCCGGTCAGGACGGCCGTGTCGGCGAGGACATGCGCGGTCATGCCGCTTCTCCTTCCGTGTCGCCCACGAGCGCGAGGAACACGTCCTCGAGGCTGGGCTGCTTCTCGATGTACTCCACCTCGGCCGGCGGCAGCAGCCGCTTGAGCTCGGCGAGCGTGCCGTTCACGATGATCCGGCCGCGGTGCAGGATGGCGATGCGGTCGGCGAGTTGCTCGGCCTCGTCGAGGTACTGCGTCGTGAGCAGGACGGTCGTGCCGCCGGCCGCGAGCTCCCTGACCGTCTCCCACACCTCGATGCGCGCCTCGGGGTCGAGACCGGTGGTCGGCTCGTCGAGGAAGATGATCGACGGATCGCCGATCAGGCTCATCGCGATGTCGAGGCGGCGGCGCATGCCGCCCGAGTACTCGCCCGCCTTGCGGTCGCCCGCGGCCGTGAGCGAGAAGCGCTCGAGCAGCTCGTCCGCGACGGCGCGCGGGTTCGGCAGGTGACGCAGCCGCGCCACGAGGACGAGGTTCTCGCGGCCCGTCAGCACCTCGTCGACCGCCGCGAACTGGCCCGTGAGACTGATCGCCTCGCGAACCTGCCCGGCCTGCGTCGCGACGTCGAGCCCCGCGACCTGCGCACGGCCGGCGTCGGCCGCGAGCAGGGTCGAGAGGATCCTCACGAGCGTCGTCTTGCCGGCGCCGTTCGACCCGAGCAGCGCGAAGATGCTGCCGGGCGCCACCTCGAAGTCGACGCCGCGCAGGACGGCGAGGTCCTTGTAGGACTTCTCGATCCCCTGCACGCGGATGGCCGGCGCGGTCATGATCGCCCTCCCGTCGCGTCGTCGACGGCCTTGCGGAGCCGCGCGCGCTCCCGGTCGATCCACTGACGGCTCCGATACGAGCGCACGAACTCGTCCGCGAACTCGACCGGGTCGTCGCCCACGATCTCGCGCACGGCCATCCCGTCGACCGCCGCGCGCTCGAACAGGTCGGCGAGGTCGCCGAGCATCGTGATCATCGTGTCGCCGTCGGTGACGCCGCCCTGGTACATGAGGTAGCGGTCGACCGCCTGCGCGACCGTGCGGTGCGGCTCGGGGAGCTCCTCGATCCGCGCCTTGTACTGCCGGTACTGCTTCTTCTGCTCGAGCGAGCCCGTGAGGGCTTCGATCCACTTCGCTGCCATGGTCACCTCTCCTTGTCGTCGTGGAGCTGTTCGATGCGCTCTGCGAGGAAGCTCCACGTCCTCCAGAACTCGGCAAGCTGCTCGCGCCCCTGCGGGTTGAGCGAGTACACCTTGCGCGGCGGGCCCTTCTCCGACGGGACCTTCTCGACGTCGACGAACCCCTTCTGCTCGATCCGGACGAGCAGGGCGTAGACGGTGCCCTCGACGAGGTCCGTGAACCCCTGCTCGCGCAGCCGCGCCGTGATCTCGTACCCGTACGCGGGCTGCCCGGCCAGGAGCGCGAGCACGATGCCCTCGAGCGTGCCCTTGAGCATCTCGGTCATCTGATTGCCCATCGCTCACCTCCTCTACTCTGTGTTGCTGACTACCACTAGACGGTAACACTGAGTACCGGTACTTGGCAACACTGAATACTGAATTCGGTGGAACACGCCGTGAGCGTTCACGGAACTCTTGACCTCACCGCGCGGTGCGCCTATCGTGGTGCACGCCGTGAACGTTCACGGCCTTCGATCGAAAGGACGATGGTGACCTCTCCTCAGCTGGCTTCCGCAGACCCCTCGACGCGACCGACCACGGGCGGATGGGCGGTGCTCGGCCCCGGGCAGATCGCGCGACGGTTCCTCGGCGAGCTCTCCGAGAACGGCGGCGGCCTCGTCGCCGTCGGCAGCTCCGACAGCGGCCGTGCCCGCGCGTTCGCCGACGAGGCGGAGGAGCGCGGGGCGACGGATGTGACCGCGGGCACGTACGAGGAGGCGCTCGCCGACCCGCGCGTCGCCGCGGTCTACGTCTCCGCCGTGCACACCGCGCACCCGGCGCTCGTCGTCGCCGCGATCGACGCGGGGAAGGCCGTGCTGTGCGAGAAGCCGCTCTCGGTGAACCACGGCACGACGATGGCCCTCGTCGACGCGGCCCGCGAGGCCGGCGTGCCGCTCGTCGAGGCGTACATGTACCGGTTCCACCCGCAGACCCGCGCGGTGCTCGACCTCGTCCGGGAGGGCGCGATCGGCCGGGTCGTGCACGTCGACGCGTCGTTCGCGTTCCGCGTCCCGCAGCGCGGGGGCCGTCTCTTCGATCCGGCGGTGGCCGGCGGCGGCATCCTCGACGTCGGCGGCTACCCCGCGACGATGGTCTCCGCGATCGTCGATGCGGCCGAGGGCGCGCACGCGTCGGAGCCGGTCGACCTCTCGGCGACGGGCGTCGTCGGCCCCACGGGGGTCGACGAGTGGACGGTCGCGCGCGCGACCTATCGCGGCGGCATCACCGCGACGCTCTCGGCCGGCGTCCGGGCCACCGCGCCGAACGACGTCACGATCCTCGGCGAGAAGGGGCGCATCCGCATCCCGGAGCCCTGGGTGCCCACGGGCGCGACGACGATCGAGCTCACGACCGTCGACGAGGGCGAGCGCGTCATCGAGATCGACGCGGCGCCGGCCTACGCGCTCGAGGCGCAGGCGACGCTCGCTGCCCTGCGCGACGGCGCTCTCGAGGCGGCCGAGATGACGTCGGCCGAGACCCTCGCGACCGCGCGCACCCTCGACCGCTGGCGTGCGGCCATCCGCCTGCGCTACCCCTTCGAGGCGGAGACCGCCGACATCCCGCCCGTGCGCCCGCTCGTCGTCTCGGACGCGGCGATGCGGTACGGCGAGATCCCGGGCGTCGGCAAGCGCGTCTCGCGCCTCGTCATGGGCGTCGACAACCAGCCCGACCTCGCCCACGCGTCGGCGATGTTCGACCACTACTTCGCGCAGGGAGGCAACGCGTTCGACACGGCGTACATCTACGGCGACGGCGCGCTGGAGGGGCGTCTGGGCCGGTGGATCGCGAACCGCGGGGTGCGCGAGGACGTCGTCGTCATCACGAAGGGCGGCCACACGCCGCACTGCGACCCCGAGTCGGTGTCTCGTCAGCTGCTCGAGAGCCTCGAGCGGCAGGGCACGGACTACGCCGACATCTACATGCTGCACCGCGACAATCCCGACGTGCCGGTGGGCGAGTTCGTCGACGTGCTGGACGAGCACTTCCGCGCCGGGCGCATCCGCGTGTACGGCGGCTCGAACTGGACCCCCGCGCGCATCGACGAGGCGAACGCCTACGCGCGCGCGAACGGGCGCCAGGGCTTCACCGTGGTGAGCAACCACTTCGGGCTCGCCGAGGCGCTCGACGTCCCGTGGGAGGGCTGCGTGCACGCGACCGACGCCGCATCCAAGCGCTGGCTCGCCGAGCGCGGCATCCCGCTGCTGCCGTGGTCGTCGCAGGCCCGCGGGTTCTTCACGGGGCGCGCGCGGCCCGACGACCTCAGCGACCCCGAGCTCGTGCGCTGCTACTACAGCGACGAGAACTTCGAGCGGCTGCGTCGCGCCGAGCAGCTGGGCGCCGACCGGGGCGTGCCCGCCACCGCCATCGCGCTCGCGTACGTGCTCGCGCAGCCCTTCCCGACGTTCCCCCTCTTCGGCCCGCGTACGATCGAGGAGGCCCGGTCGTCGATGCGGGGCCTGTCCATCGAGCTCACGGCCGAAGAGGTGGCATGGCTGGACCTTCGCAGCTGACGGGAGCGGACGACCCCGCGCCCGCGGGGTCGTCCGCCGCCGGGCGCCGACGCGCGACGATCCTCGACGTGGCCGCTGCCGCCGGCGTCTCGCGGCAGACCGTGACGCGCGCCATGAACGACATGAGCGGCATCAGCGCCGAGACCAAGCGGCGGGTCATGGAGGCTGCGCGCGAGCTGTCATACCGGCCGTCGCGCTTCGGCCGAGGCCTTGTGACAGGCGGCGCGCGGCAGCTGGGTCTCGTCGTGAACGACCTGCGCAACCCGTACTCTCCCGAGCTCGCGGCGGCCGTCGTGCGGCTCGCGGCGGACGAGGGATGGAACGTCATGCTCGTCGATATCGGTCTCGCGAGCGACGCGGATCGCCTCCTCGCGTCGCTGCGCGAGCAGGCGGATGTCGTCGTCGGCTATCTCGGGGAGTGGTCGGCCGGGTGGGGGAGCGGCCTCGCGACGACGCCGCTCATCCAGCTGGATGCGGGCGAGACCACCGAGCACGCGGGCGTGCGGCTCGACCCCGTCGCCGCGATCGGCGATCTCGTCGCGCACCTCGTGGCGATGGGCGTGCGGTGCCCCGTCGTGCTCGATGCCTCGGCGCCGCGCGAGCCCAGCGCGCGCGGCGCGGCGATGGCGGCGGCATTCCGCGAGCACGGCGTGGAGGCCGAGGTCGTGCACGCGGCGTCGTCGAGCGCCGAGCACGCGTCCGCCGTCACCGCCCAGGTCGTGCGGCGGGCAGCGCCTCCCGACGCGCTTCTGGCGTTCAACGACCTGATGGCGCTCGGCGCGCTGTCGGCCTGCCGCCATGCGGGCCTCGACGTGCCGCGCGACATCCGCGTGGCGGGGGTCGACGGTCTCACGATCGGGACCCTCGTCGCGCCGACCCTCACGACGCTGGCCGTCGACTTCGACGAGGTCGCGCGGCACACCCTCGAGCTCGCCGTCGCACTCCGCGACGGCGACGCCGACGTCGATCGCTTCCGCGTCGTCCCGCATCGTCTCGTCCTGCGCGAGTCGGCGTAGCGAGGGCGGGGCCGCGGCCCCGCCCTCGCCTCAGTCGCCCTTCACGTTCACGAGCTGGCGCAGCGTGTGCCGCACCGAGACGAGATCGGCCGCGTCGGCCATCACCCGATCGATCGGCTTGTACGCCTGCGGGATCTCGTCGATGAACGCCTCGGTGTCGCGGTACTCGATGTCGGCCATCGCCTCGCGCAGCTGCTCGCGCGTGAACGTGCGGCGCGCAGCCGACCGCGAGTACTCGCGGCCGGCGCCGTGCGGCGAGGAGTTCAGCGCGAGGGCGTTCCCCTGCCTTCGACGACGTACGACGCGGTCCCCATGGATCCCGGGATGAGCCCGGGGCGACCGGCGTCCGCCAGGATCGCTCCCTTGCGGGACCCCCAGACGCGCTCGCCGAAGTGCATCTCCGACTCCGTGAAGTTGTGGTGGCAGTTGATGCGCTCGAGCTCGTCGACCTCGGCGTCGAGGAAGCGGCCGAGCTGGTGCGCGACGCGGTCCATCATCTCCTCGCGGTTGAGCAGCGCGAACCGCTGCGCCCACCGCAGCTCCCTGATATAGCGGTCGAACTCGTCCGTTCCCTCGACGAGGTACGCCAGGTCGATGTGCGGCAGGTCGAGCTCGTCGCGCCGGGCCAGGCCCTTGGCGACGGCGATGTGATGCTGCGCGATCCGGTTGCCGACCCCGCGTGAGCCGGAGTGCAGGAACATCCACACGGCATCCGTCTCGTCGACCGAGACCTCGATGAAGTGGTTGCCGCTGCCGAGCGATCCGAGCTGCAGCCGCCATCTCCTCGCCCGCTTCGCGGGATCGAAGCCCGCCTCGGCGGCGAGCTGCTCGAGCTCGGCCACGCGCGGCTCGGCGGTCGCGACGACCTTGCGGTTGTCGTGCCCTGCCGAGAGCGGGATGGCGCGCTCGATCTGCTCGCGGAGCTCGCGCAGATCGCGCGAGACAAGATCCGCGCGCGTGAACGGCGTGCGCACTGCGATCATCCCGCAGCCGATGTCGACGCCGACCGCGGCCGGCATGATCGCGCCGCGTGTCGGGATGACCGATCCGACGGTCGCGCCGAGCCCGAGATGCGCGTCCGGCGTGAGCGCCACGTGGGGGTGGATGAACGGCATGCGCGAGGACGTGCGCGCCTGCTCGACCGTCTGCTCGTCGATCAGGCTCGCCCACGACAGCAGGCGTTCCGAGAGCCTCTCCATGATTCCTTTCCTTCGATCCGCGGGTCCTGGTCCGCGGACCTCCTCCGCGTGACGGAAAGGAGACGCCCCGGACCTGTGCGGTGCGGGGCGTGATGCGAGCGGGTGCTGCTACACGGCCGGCGCCGGAGGGGTCGACGAAGAGCGGTTCTGGGGCTTGCTGCCCAGGACCGCCTGGCGAAGCTCCCGCTGCGGGCTCATCGCGTCGACCTCTCGACTCGCTGCGTGTGCCGGTCGGCACAGCCTTGCGACCCTACCGGCGGGCCGTGTCGGCGCGCAAGGGGCCGCCTCGGAATCGCGAACCGATGCGAACGGATGTCCGCACGTGAGTTATCCACAGCTCGAGATTCTTCGGCGGAATGTCCGAGGCGGTCGGTACTCTGGAGGCATGTCGAAGACGACGTCGCCGAGCGGGTTCTCGAGCGTTCCGTGGGAGTTCGCGGACGACGAGATCGCTTCGACCCGCGCGCTGTGCGGGCGCCTGGAGACCTCGCGGCGACTGCGCGCCCAGGCCGATGCGATGGAGATCGAGGCACTTGCCGAGGCCGCACGGATCGCTCGGGTGCAGCGGGAGCGCGCGGGCGGACCCTCGTCGTACGACTTCCCGTTCCGCTCGATGGCGAGCGAGACCGCGGGCGTGCTGCACGAGTCGAAGTCGCGGATGATGTCGAAGCTCGCAGACGCGGAGGTGCTGGTCGAGCGGTACCCCGCGACTATTCAGGCGCTGGCTGAGGGCCGGATCACCGTGCGGCACGTCGACGTGATCCGGCGGGCGGGGGAGCGGTTGCCCGCAGAGCTCGACCGGGAGTACGAGGAGGCGGCGATCGGGTTCGCCGAGAACGCCTCGCCTGGCCAGCTGTGGGCGTTCGCGGTCGAATTCGCCGAGCGGCTGTGCCCGACGCCGATCGCCGACCGGCATGCCGCCGCACGCGCGCGTCGACGGGTCCGCGTGGATGACCTCGAAGACGGCGTGAGCAGATTCGAGCTGATCACCTCCACAGCCGAGGTCCACGCGGCGCGGGACCGCATCCGGAGCATGGCCCGAGCGATCGTCGCCGAGAACCGCCGCGCGCGGAAGGCGGCGGAAGCGGAAGGCGGGCCGGAGGCGGCAGCGGAGGTCGACCCGCGCACGCAGTCGCAGATCGAGGCGGACCTGTGGATGGACCTGGCGCTGACGGGCCGGCCGTCCGCGCACGCGCTCCGTGAGGGCGGCGCGCTCGAGGCGATCCAGGCGAACGTGCAGATCGTCATCCCCGTCGAGACGCTGGTGGGGCTCGACGACGAGGCCGCCTTCGTCGCCGGGCACGGCCCGGTCGACCCCGAGACGGCGCGGCGCCTGGCCGGACACGCGGCGGGGTGGGACCGGGTGTTCCTGCGTCCTGACACCGGAGCCCTCCTCACGGTGGACCGATACGCCCCCACCGCGGCGCAGCGCCGGTTCCTCCTCGCGCGGGACGAAACGTGCCGTGGCCCGGGGTGCGAGAACCGAGCCGCGACGGCGGATCTCGACCATACGATCCCGTATCTGCGCGGCGGGGAGACGTGCGTGGGCAATCTGGAGTGCCTGTGCGAGGGCTGTCATCTCGACAAGCACCACTCACCGTGGACCGTCCGCCAGATCAGCCCCGGGGTGCTCGAGTGGGTCAGCCCGATCGGGCGGACCTCGGTCGATCGCCCGAGACCCCAGGTACGGTTCGAGTCCCTCCCGGAGCCGAGGGCGAGATCCGGCGCCGCGCCGCCGGGGGAGTGGCCGTCGGACGAGGTCGAGGACGAGGTCGAGATCGATGCTGACCTCGAGGTCGACGTGCCGATCCCCGATGTGCTGCCGGACGCGCCTCCGTTCGATGAGGCCTGGCAGCAGTTGCTCTACGACGAATGGGTCGCCGAGATCGAGGCGGACGAGTTCGACCTGCTCGTCAGCGAGTCGAGCGGCGCGGTCGGGAGTGCGATCCATCCCTCGGTCTGAGCCGCGGGGCGCAGCTCGTCCGGTACGGGGAGGGTGTGCCCGAGTGCATGGGCGCGCGCGTTGAGCGCGGCCGCGAGCGCGTCGAGCGCATCGTCGGAACGGCCGAGCAGATCGCGCTGACCGTCGTCGACGTCGAGCCACGGGGTGAGGCCGAGGAGCGACTCCGCGGCCCGCATCCGCGCGTCCGGCTGGGTCTTGTAGCCGGCTGTCTGCACACCCCAGAGTCGCAGGGCCGCGGCGGGGTAGACCTCGACCAGCCTTCCCGCGCCCGAGCGGTCGATGCGCTCGCCTGCCGCCTCGAAGGCGGCGAGCAGCTCCGCGCAGTGCATGGCGGTCATCCCGAGTCGGTCCGTCGAGACGCTCAGCGGCCACCGCCCGGTCACCTCCCGCACCGCCCGATCGGTGTGACGATAGGCGAGCCGACGGCGCCAGTCCCTCCCGGAGAGCGATCGCGGCGACATCTCACCGCGCTCGTGCGCGGAGACGAAGGCGACGAACTCGGCCGGCCAGCCGAATGCGCAGTCGATCGCGACGACGTCCGCCCCCTGTGCGAGGGCGACGATCTGCACGTCGTCGATTCCGACGGCGAGGCTCGTGAGCCGAGCGGAGCCATCCGTCCACTCGATCCCGGCCGCGGCCGTCCGCTGGGCCTCCGCTGCGAGGTCGACGCCGATCGTGAGCACGCCCCCACACTATGGGCGCCAGAGCCCCCTATCGCGGCGTCGGCACGGCGAACCGCAGGACGGCGGCGAGCGGGGCGCCGTCGGTAAGATCCTCGCGTCGGACAGCGCGGACTTCGCCGCCCGATGCGAGGACGCGCGCGATGACGTCCTCGATGAGGGCCGCATCCTCGCCGTCCTCCACGACGCGGCCGAACTCGTCGAGCTTCCCGGGCAGATCGGCCGCGCGGTCGAATCGCAGCTCCGCGATCGCCGCCGCCGCTGCGGCGGCCGCGACTTCCTCGAGGCGCGACGTCGCGAGGCCCTGCGAGCGCAGCTCGCCGAAGCGCTCCTTCCACTGCTCGGTCGCAGCCCGGCGGCGATCCGCGAGGATGGCGCGAGCCTCGTCGCCGAGCCGACGATCGTCGAGCGAATCGGGATGCGCGGGGATCGCGGTCTCGAGCAGCGCATCGTGCGTGTTCTGCGCGCGGTACGCGGTTGCCAGATCGTCGGAGATCGAGAGGATGAGCGGCACGCCGCGCGGGACGATGCGGACCACCTCGTCCTGCACGGTGCGACAGAAGCGCTCGCGCTCGTTCTGATCTCCGTCGGCTCCGCGAGCGCGGTCGCGGTCGAGCTGTCCGTCGTTGTCGGCGCGCGCGAACACGAGGTCGAGATCGTCGGGGAGCTCGAGCGGGTGCTCGACGAGCGAACCGTCGGCCTGGAGCTCGGTCAGGCGCGCGCGATGCTTCGACAGCTGCAGCACGAAGGCGCACGGATGGTGGTCGCGCGTGCGCAGGAGCGCGCGGATCGCGAAGCGCGAGCCGACACGGACCTGATCCTGCACGGGGAACGGCAGCCGGAACGCCTCGCGCCGATCCGGTGAGGCGAGCAGGAGGAGGGAGCGGGACTGGTGCTCCCAGAACCCATCGTCGTCCAGCGTCTCCCGGAGGCGGCGGACCACGGCGCGCTGCTCCTCGGTCGGGATCCCACGCTGCGCGAGACGATCGGCGACCTGATCGATCGCATCGCGCAGCGCGATCCGCACGCGCTCATGATCCGCCGGAACCGGGGACGACTCCAGGGCGATGGTCGCGCTCGCGGGGTGACGATGCGCGAGGAGGTCGAGAAGTCGGTCGTCGTCGGGGATGTCCACGGTGAGCATGGGGCGACGATAGGCAGAGCCCCCGGGGAGGACGGGAGGGGGTTGCGGATCCGCCCGGGGCGGGTTAGGCGGCGTCGGCGCGCTTCGCCCGGCGCGCGCGGATCTCGTACGCGGCGAGCAGGACGCCGATCCAGACCGGCCCGATGACGACCGCCGTGCGGTACTGCGGCGAGAACGCCATGAGCACGACGACGCCCGCGAGGAAGGCCAGGACGATCCACGGCGCGACCCGCGCGAACGGAAGCGGGAAGGCCAGCGCGGCCGCGGCATCCGGCCCGATCCGCCGGCGGAACCTCATCTGGGTGATGACGATCATGCCCCAGTTGATGATCGCGGCGATGAGCGCGATCGACAGCAGGTACTGGAACGCGAACTCCGGCCACAGGAACACGACGACGACCGCGATCACGGTGACGGCCGACGAGGTGAGCACTCCGGCGACGGGCGCGCCCCGGCGGGAGAGCCGGCCGAGATACGCGGGCGCGCTGCCCCGCTGCGCGAGCGAGTAGAGCATGCGCCCATTCGAGTAGAGACCCGAGTTGTAGACCGACACGACCGCCGTGAGCACGACGAGGTTGAGGATGTGCGCGGCGCCCGGGATGCCCACGCGGTCGAAGATCTGCACGAACGGGCTCGTCTCCCCGTCGAGGAGCGACCACGGCACGACCGACATGATGACCGCGAGAGCGCCGATGTAGAAGATGAGGATCCGCAGGACGACCTGGTTCACGGCCTTCGGGATCGTGCGCTCCGGGTCCGCCGCCTCGCCCGCGGTCACGGCGACGAGCTCGGCGCCGCCGAACGAGAACGCGACGATCGCGAGGGAGGCGATGGTGCCGCCCACGCCGAGGGGGAAGAAGCCTCCGTCATCGACGAGATGAGCGAAGCTCGGCGTCGGCAGGTCGGGGCTGCTGTTGATCCCGAGCACCACGACGACGACGCCGAGGACGATCATCGCGATCACGGCGGCGACCTTGATGATCGCGAACCAGAACTCGAACTCGCCGAACGCGCGCACGCCGATGAGGTTCACGCCCGTGATGAGCACGAGCACGATCGCCGCCGAGACCCACGTCGGCACGGCCGGCAGCCAGTAGTTGACGAACGATCCGACGACCGAGAGCTCGACCATCGCGACCGCGATGTAGTTGAACCAGTAGTTCCAGCCCGACACGAAGCCCGCGCGCGGGCTCCAGTTGCGGTGCGCGTAGTGGCTGAAGGCGCCCGAGACCGGCTCGTCGACCGACATCTCCCCGAGCGCGCGGATGATGAGGAAGATCACGGCGCCCACGACGAGGTACGCCAGGAGGACGGATGGCCCCGCCACGCCGATCGCGTCGGATGAGCCGTAGAAGAGCCCCGTCCCGATCGCCCCGCCCAGCGCGATCATCTGGATGTGGCGGCTGCGCAGCTCGCGCTTCAGACCGCCGTCGCCGCTGCCGACGGCGCGTGAGGCCGCGGGGATCCTTCGGGTGCTCATCCCTCCATCCTCGCGGATGCGGGCGCTCAGCCCTCGCGCGCCTGGAGTCCGACGACGACCGCGTGCACGGTGGCGGCCACGAGCGAGCGGTCGAGCGGGCGGTGCTCGAACGTGCGGTGCATGGGCCAGCCCTCGACGAGCGCGTCGAGGGCGCGCGCGACGTCGGGCGAGAAGTGGAGGGTGAGGCTGTCGCGGCTGCGCAGGAGCCAGGTGCGCGCGAGCTCGGCGACGGCGGCGTTGTGGTTGCCGTACGCGTACATCTCGAAGAGCAGGATCATCTCGCGCGGCACCGCGTACTCCGCGCCGCAGATGAGGTCGACGACGGCGGCCTCCGCCTCGGCGGGGCCGGCTGCCTCCTCGAGGCTGCGCCGGTACCGCGCCGACATCTCGACGGACAGGCTCTCGAACGCCTGCTCGAGGATGTCCTCGAGGCTCGAGAAGTAGTACGTGAGCGACCCGAGCGGCACCTCGGCGCGCGCCGCGATGCGCCGATGCGTGGTCTTGTGCACCCCGACCTCGGCGATGACGTCGAGGGCGGCCTCGAGGATGCGCGACCGGCGGTCGGGATCGTTCGGAACCTGCCTGCGGCTGCCGCTCATGCCGACCAATCTCTCATGTCCGTGGACCCGGCCCCTCCCGCGGCTGAGTGTGTACCATCGTACAAGTGACCCCTGCCATCCGTCAGCGCCGGAACGCGCTCTTCGTGATGTTCCTCCTCCCCGGCATCGGCATCTCGTCCTGGGTGACGCGGACGCCCGACGTGCAGCGGCTGCTCGGCGCGCGTATCGACGAGATGGGATTCATCCTCTTCGGGCTCTCGGTCGGATCGATGATCGGCATCCTGTCCTCGGGCGCGCTCGTCGCCCGGTTCGGGACGCGCCCCGTGATCGCCGTCGGGACGCTCTCGAGCGCGACCGGCGTGGCGGTCGTGGGGCTCGGCGCAGCCCTCGGGATCGCGCCGCTCGTCGCGGTCGGGCTCGGTCTGTTCGGGCTCGGGATGGGCGGCGCCGAGGTGGCGCTGAACGTCGAGGGTGCCGAGGTCGAGCAGGCGATCGGCCGCTCCGTCATGCCGCTCATGCACGGCTTCTTCAGCCTCGGCACGGTCGTCGGGGCGGTCGCGGGCATGCTGCTCACGGCCGCGGCGTTCCCCGTCGCCGTGCATCTCGCTGTCGTCGCCGCGCTCATCGCGGTCGTGCTCGCCGCGGCCATCCGCAATGTCCCGAGCGGCATCGGCCGCCGCGCGACGCCGCGCGAGCGCGGGCGACGCGCCCCGCGCGCCGCGGTCTGGCGGGACCCCGGCCTCCTCCTCGTGAGCGGCATCATCCTCGCCCTCGCGATGGCGGAGGGGACAGCGGGCGACTGGCTGCCGATCCTCATGGTCGAGGGGCACGGCGTCGATGCGGCGCTCGGGTCGGGTGTCTATGCGATCTTCGCGGTCTCGATGACCGTCGGCCGCTTCGCCGGCGGGCGCTTCGTCGACCGCTTCGGGCGCCCGACGGTGCTCGCCGCGAGCGCGCTGCTCGGGGCGATCGGCCTCGCGGTCGTCATCTTCGTCGACAGCCAGGCGGCCGCCGCGGCCGCCGTCGTGCTGTGGGGCCTCGGCACGTCGCTGGGCTTCCCGCTCGCGCTCTCGGTCGCGGGCGACTCGGGCGAGGACACGGCCGCGCGCGTCTCGTTCGCGGCGACGATCGGCTACGTCGCGTTCCTCGTCGGACCGCCCGTGCTCGGCCTGCTCGGCGAGCACTTCGGGCTGCGCGCCGCGCTCATCGTGGTGCTCGCGCTCGTCGCGGTCGCGATCTTCCTCGCACCGGGTGCGCGCACGCCGGCCGAGCGCGAGCTCGCGCGCCGCTGAGGGCGGCTCCGCACGTCGGGTTCGCGTGCGCGCCTCGGACGCGGGATACTGGCGATCGCGCAAATGTGAGCGCGCACATCCGATGAGGGAGCGAAATGACCACGCACGCCGATGTCTCGGGCACTCAGCACATCCTGCGAGCGGGCGGATATGAGGCCGCCGTCGCGAGCGTGGGGGCCACGCTCCGCGCGCTGACCTTCGAGGGGCGCGACCTCGTCGTGCCGTTCCGCGCGGACGAGGTGCGTCCGGCGTATCGCGGCACGACGCTCGCGCCGTGGCCGAACCGCGTGGTCGACGGGCGCTACCGCTTCGACGGCGTCGAGTACCAGCTCGCCCTCACGGAGCCGTCGCGGGGCCACGCGTTGCACGGGCTCCTCTCCTGGGCTGGCTTCCGCATCGTCGAGGAGAGCGGCGCCCACGTGACGCTCGCCGCGACGATCGAGCCGCAGGAGGCGTACCCGTGGCGCGTCACGGTCACCACGACCTACGCGCTCGACCCCGACTTCGGTCTCACGCAGACCGTCTCGGCGGTCAACGAGAGCGCTGCGCGCGCCCCGTTCGGCACGGGCCCGCACCCGTACCTCGTCGGCGGCGCCGGCACAGTCGACGACTGGACGCTCTCCCTCCCGGCCGACACCGTGCTGAACGTCACGGAGGACCGCCTGTCGCCGACCGGGCTCGCCCCCGTGACCGACGATGCCGAGCGCTTCGACTTCCGCGACGCGCGCCGCATCGGCGCCGTCGAGATCGACCACGCCTACACGGGCCTCGCGCGGCAGGGGGCGCTGGCCGTCGTCTCGCTGACGGATGGCGACGGCTCGGGGGTGCGGATGTCCTGGGACGAGCGCTGCCCGTGGGTGCAGATCCACACCGCCGACCTGCCCGGCCGCGGCGCGGGGCACCGCGCCGGTCTCGCGGTCGAGCCGATGACGTGCCCGCCCGACGCCTTCAACTCGGGCACGGACCTCGTCCTCCTCGAGCCGGGAGCGCCCGTCGAGGTGGCGTCCTGGACGATCGCCGCGATCTGAGCTCCGCGCTCAGTCGTCCTCGCCCTCGGCCTGCGAGGGATGCCCGAACTCGATCGGATCGCTCGACGACTCGATCTCGTCGGGGTCCTCGCCCTCGGCCTGGGAGGGGTGACGGTGCTCGGGGTCCGAGGGACGTGAGGGCTGGTCGGGGAACGTGCTCATGTCGCACCTCTCTCTTCGGATGAGGCCAGTCTCCCGCGCGGCGCGCCCGTTCGGAAGGCCTTGACAGCGCAGCGCCCCCTCCGTCGATGGAGGGGGCGCTGCCGCGCGTCGTCGCGGGAGGTGCGGGGGAGGATCAGTCGTCCTCGCCCTCCGCCTGCGACGGGTGGCGGTCGAACCACGCCGGAACCGCGGCGAAGTCGAAGGCGTCGGTGTCGTACTCGAGGGCCGGAGCGTTCATGATGTTCTCCTTCTGTCGGCGATCTGGGGGCGGTCGGTGCCGCGTCGAGTCCAGAATGCGCCTCCCGCAAGGGGTGCGGGAGAAGAAATCTCGCAAAGAAAACGCCGTTCTTTAGATTTTCCGCAAGATGACGAGCCCCTCCGCGCCGCGATCCCGTGCAGGAAAGCGCTTGCCGCTCATCTGTGCCAGCGGCGCAGCAGCGCGGCGATCGCCTGGCCGCCGCCGATGCAGAGCGTGACGACCGCGAACTCGAGGTCGCGGCGTCGCAGATCGAGAGCCGCGCGCACCGCGAGGATGGCTCCGGTCGCGCCGACAGGATGGCCCAGGGCGATCGCGCCGCCGTAGGGGTTCGTCCGGGCGGGGTCGAGGCCGGCGTCGCGGATGACCGCGACGGCCTGCGCGGCGAACGCCTCGTTCACCTCGAAGACGTCGACGTCCTGCGGCGCGAGTCCCGTCCGCTCGAACAGGCGGGCCAGCGCGATGACGGGCGCGTACCCCATGAGACCGGGCTCGATGCCCGCGGTCGCGACCGCCTCGATCGTCGCGAGCGCGTCGAGCCCGCGCGCGCGGACATCCGATGCGCGCAGGAGCACGGTCGCGGCCGCGCCGTCGTTGATCCCTGACGCGTTGCCGGCCGTGACCGTGCCGCCCTCCTGGAAGGCGGGCCGCAGGCGCGAGAGCGCCTCGAGGGTCGTGTCGGGGCGCGGATGCTCGTCCTGCGACACCTCGACCGGCGTGCGCCCGGCCGTCGTCACGGGCACGATCTCCTCCGCGAAGGCCGCGCGCGCGGCGTCGCTCGCGGCTCGCCGCTGGCTCTCGAGCGCGAACGCGTCCTGCTCGGCCCGGGACACGCCGTACCGCTCGGCGACGGTCTCGGCCGTCGTGCCCATGTGGCGGCCGCTGAACGGGTCGGTGAGGATCGCGAGGGTCCCGTCGCGCAGGGCGCGGTCGCCGAAGCGCGCGTTGCCGCGGGCGTCGTCGACGAGGAAGGGCGTGCGCGACATGCTCTCGTCGCCGCCCGCGACGACGACGTCGACGTCGCCCCAGAGGAGCTCCTGCGCGCCCGACCAGATCGCCTGCAGGCCCGAGCCGCAGAGCCGGTTCACGGTGAAGGCGCGCACGCTCGGGGCGAGCCCGGCCGCGAGCGCGACGCGGCGCGCGTTGTAGGCGTCGGCTCCGTACTGCGCCACGCAGCCCATCACGACCTCGCCGACCTCCGCGCCGTCGACGGCGGCGCGGCGCAGCGCCTCGCTCACCGCGGCGGCGCCGAGCAGATGCGCGTCGGTGTCGCGGAACGCTCCCGCGAACGACCCGACGGGCGTGCGCGCTCCCGACACGATCGCGACCCTCTCGGACATCCGGACCTCCTCGTCCTGGCGTCGGCCGGTGTCAGGCCGACTCCTCCGCGCGCTCGGCGATCTCGCGGTCGATCTCGTCGGGCTCGTAGCCGGGCACCCGGCGCTGGGCGGGGCCGGTGTACGCCGAGAGCGGGCGGATGAGCGCGTTCGACGCGGCCTGCTCCATGATGTGCGCGGTCCACCCCGTCACGCGCGCCGCGACGAAGAGCGGCGTGAAGGTCAGCGTGTCGAAGCCGATGAGGCTGTACGCCGGGCCCGACGGGTAGTCGAGGTTCGGGTAGATGCCCTTGCGGTTCACGAACTCGGTCTCGAGCGCCGTGTAGAGCTCGAGCACCTCGGGCCGGTCGTAGTGCGCGACGAGCGACTCGAGCGCGGCGCGCATGGTCGGAACGCGCGAGTCGCCGCGCTTGTACACGCGGTGCCCGAAGCCCATGATCTTGCGCTTCTGCGCGAGCGCGTCGTCGAGCCACGGCACGACGTTCGACGCCTCGCCGATCTCGTCGAAGATGTCGAGCACGGCCTCGTTCGCGCCGCCGTGCAGCGGGCCCTTGAGCGCGCCGATCGCCGCCGTGACCGCGGAGTACAGGTCACTGAGCGTCGACGTCACGACGCGCGCGGTGAACGTCGAGGCGTTGAAGGAGTGCTCGGCGTACAGGATCATCGAGCGGTTGAACGCGTCGACGACGACGGGGTGCGGCTCCTCGCCGAAGGTCATCCAGAGGAGGTTCGCCGCGTAGTCAAGGTCGTCGCGCGGAGGGATGGCCTCGAGCCCGCGGCGGCGGCGCTGGCCGTACGCGACGATCGCGGGGAGGGCCGCGAAGAGGCGCAGGCTGCGGTCGAGGTTCTGCTCGGCCGTGCCGCCCGAGGCCACGGCGCTCAGTCCGCCGAGCTCGGCGGCGCCGAGCGCGCTCACCGCGGTGCGGACCTCGTCCATGGGGTGCGCGGCCGTCGGGACGAGGTCGATGACGGCCTTGACCTCGGGCGCGAGCGCGCGATGGCGCCGCTCCTCGGCCCGCAGGGTCGCGAGCTCATCGTCGGTCGGCAGCTCGCCGTGCCACAGCAGATGGGCGACCGCCTCGAACGGCTGCGTCGCGGCGAGCTCCTGCACGGGGTAGCCGCGGTAGAGCAGGCTGTTCGTCTCGGGGTCGACCTTCGACACGGCCGTCTCGTCGACGACGACGCCCACGAGCCCCTTCTTGATGTCCGTCATGTTCGCGCTCCTGTCACTTCTCGATCGTGAAGTCGTAGACGCCGGCGTCGAACCGGCTGTATCCGGAGTAGTCGATGAGCTCGTAGAGGTCGGCGCGGTGCTGCATCGCGCCGACCTGGGCGTCGAGGCTGCCGTCCGCGTTCAGGGTGTCGAGGGCGCGCTCGGCCGCGCCCATGGCCATCCGCAGCAGCGAGACGGGCCAGATGACCATCCGCACGCCCGCGTCGCGCAGCTGGTCGACGGTGAACAGGTCGCTCTTGCCGAACTCGGTCATGTTCGCGAGCACCGGCACGTCGAGGGCCGACGCGACCGCCTCGAACTCGCGGAGGTCCTTCATCGCCTCGGGGAAGATCGCGTCCGCACCCGCGTCGACGAGGGCCTTCGCGCGGTCGATCGCGGCGTCGAGGCCGGCGATCGCGCGGATGTCGGTGCGCGCCATGATGAGGAGGTTCCCGTCGCGGCGGGCGTCGGCGGCGGCTCGGATGCGCTGCGTCGCGGTCGAGACGTCGACGACCTCCTTGCCGTCGAGGTGGCCGCACCGCTTGGGGTTCACCTGGTCCTCGATGTGGAGGCCCGCGACGCCCGCGTCCTCGAGGGTCTGGACGGTGCGCGCGACGTTCATCGGCTCGCCGAAGCCCGTGTCGGCGTCGACGATCGCGGGCAGCTCGGTCATCCGCGCGATCTGCCCCGCGCGCTGCGCGACCTCGGTCAGCGTCGTGAGCCCGATGTCGGGCAGCCCGAGATCGGCCGACAGCACGGCGCCCGAGATGTACACGCCGTCGAACCCCTTGCGCTCGATGAGACGCGCGGAGAGCGGGTTGAAGGCGCCGGGCAAGCGGAGCAGCTCGCCCGACGCGAGCCGCTCGCGGAGCAGGCGGCGCTTCTCGTGCGCCGGCGTCTGCGCGTACAGCATCAGAAGAGTCCCTTCGGCAGGGCGACGGCCTCGAGCACGCCCGCGCGCGCGACGATCGTGAGCTGGGCGACCTCGGCGGGAGTCAGCTCGGGCAGGCGCTGCGCGAGATCGAGGAACCGCTCGATCTCGATGTCGTCGAGCACGGGCTCGGCGAGCGTGCGGAACTTGCGGACGTAGTCCGCGCGCGCGAACGGACGTGCTCCGAGCGGGTGCGCGTCGGCGACAGCGATCTCGTCGACGACGGTCGTGCCGTCCGCGAGGACGATCTCGACCCGCCCGCCGAACGCCTTCTCGTCGGGATCCTCGGAGTGGTAGCGGCGGGTCCACTCCGGGTCCTCGGTCGTGGTGATCTTGCGCCAGAGCGCGACGGTGTCGCCGCGCGCGGCTCGCTCGGGCGCATACGAGTCGACGTGGTGCCACCCGCCGTCCTGCAGCGCGACCGCGAAGATGTAGGGGATCGAGTGGTCGAGCGTCTCGCGCGACGCCGTCGGGTCGTACTTCTGCGGGTCGCCCGAGCCCGAGCCGATGACGACGTGCGTGTGGTGCGACGTGTGCAGTACGATCGAGCGGATGTTCTCGGGATCGCGCAGCTCGGGGCGCGCGGAGCCGAGGCGTCGCGCGAGGTCGATCCACGCCTGCGCCTGGTACTCGGCCGAGTGCTCCTTCGTGTACGAGTCGAGGATGGCGCGCTTCGGCTCCCCGGGAGCGGGCAGGGGCACCTCGTAGCGGCCCTCTGGTCCGTCGAGGAGCCATGCGATCACGCCGTCCTCGCCCTCGTAGATGGGGGAGGGCGAGGTCTGCCCGCGCATGGCGCGGTCGACCGCCTCGACGGCCATCTTCCCGGCGAAGGCGGGCGCATGCGCCTTCCACGTCGAGATCTCGCCCTTGCGGGACTGCCGCGTGGCGGTCGTCGTGTGGAGCGCCTGCGACACGGCCTGGAAGACGACCTCTGGCGCGAGGCCGAGCAGCGTCCCGATGCCCGCGGCGGCCGACGGCCCGAGGTGCGCGACGTGGTCGATCTTGTGCTTGTGGAGGCTGATCGCGCGCACGAGGTCCATCTGGATCTCGTAGCCGGTCGCGATCCCGCGGACGAGAGCGCGGCCGTCCGCGCCGACATGCTGGGCGACCGCGACGAGCGGCGGGATGTTGTCGCCGGGGTGCGAGTACTCGGCCGCGAGGAACGTGTCGTGGTAGTCGAGCTCGCGCACCGCGACGCCGTTCGCCCACGCCGCCCACTCGGGGCTCGTGTGCTCGTCGAGCGCGCACCCGAACACGGTCGCGCCCGCTCCGCCGCGCGAGACCGGGTGGTCGAGCGCCTGGGCGCGGGCCGCGACGACGGGGCCGCGCGTGAGCGATGCGGCAGCGACCGCGGCGTTGTCGATCACGCGGTTGATCACCATGTCGACGACGTCGTCCTCGACCTCCACGGGGTCCGCGGCGACCTCGGCGATCCGCCAGGCCAGCTGCTGCTCGCGGGGGAGCGGCTCCTCGCTGCGGTACGTGCGGACGGGGTGGATGACGGTCATCGGCAGGCCTCCGTGGTCGTGAAGCGGATGTCTCCAGGGTGCCACGGCGCGGGGCGACCGGGCGCGGGGGCCGCGATCACCGCGGGGGCATGCGGATCGCGCCGTCGAGGCGGATCGTCTCGCCGTTGATCATGGCGTTCTCGACGATGTGCGCCGCGAGCGCCGCGAACTCCTCGGGGCGCCCGAGGCGCGCCGGGTGCGGCACAGCGGCGGCGAGCGACGCGCGCACCTCGTCGGGCAGCGACGCGAGCATGGGCGTGTCGAACGTGCCGGGGGCGATGGTCGCGACGCGGATGAGCTTCGACGCGAGATCGCGCGCGGCGACGAGGGTCATGCCGGCGACGCCCGCCTTCGACGCCGTGTAGGGGATCTGGCCGATCTGCCCCTCGAACGCCGCGACCGACGCCGTGAGCACGCACACGCCGCGCTCGCCGTCCTGCGGCTCGTTGCGGGCCATCCGCGCGGCCGCGAGGCGGAGCACGTTGAACGTGCCCACGAGGTTCACGCGCACGACCTGCTCGAACGCCTCGAGCGATCCGGGTGAGCCGTCGCGCTCGACCAGCCGGACGGGCGTGATGCGCCCGGCGCAGTGCACAAGCGCGCGCAGGGGGCCGCGGGCCTCAGCGGCGTCGAGGGCGGTGTCCACCTGGGCGGCGTCGACGACATCGGCCGGCGCGAACGTGCCGCCGATCGCGGCTGCCGCCGCCTCTCCGGGCGCGCCAGGAAGGTCGACGACGACGACGTGCGCCCCCGCCTGCGCGAGACGCCGCGCGGTCGCGAGACCGAGCCCCGACGCGCCTCCCGTCACCACCGCCGATGCGCCAGCGAGCTCCATCGCCCCACCCCGCTCTGTCTCGTCCGAGCGCCTGCGGCGCCGTCGTCTGCCTGGCTCGACGCTACCGGCGAAGCGCGCGGGCGGGAAGGGCGGGCCGGATGTCCGTGGCAGGATGGCCGGGGCCGCGTCGCCGAGGACGCGGGAGGGAGGAAGCCGATGGACGCCGTGCTGCTCGAGGTCGCCGATGCCGTCGCGACGATCACGCTGAACCGGCCGGAGCGGCTCAACGTGCTCGACATCGAGATCGCCGAGGCGCTCGCGGACGCCGCGCAGCGCGCCGCCGTCTCCGACGCCGAGATCGTCGTGGTCACCGGCACGGGCCGCGCGTTCACGGCGGGCGGAGACGTGCAGGCGATGGCCGCGGCCGACGACCGCTCCGCCTTCATGCTCGACCTCGTCGGGGCGGCCAACCGCGCGATGACGGCGCTGCGGGCGGTGCGGCAGCCCGTGGTCGCACGCGTGAACGGCATCGTCGCGGGCGCCGGGATCGGCATCGTGCTCGCCGCCGACATCGCGATCGCCGTCGACACGGCCACGTTCACGCCGGCGTACGGCGCGATCGGCCTCGTGCCCGACTGCGGCGCGACCGCACTGCTGCCGCGCGCCATCGGCGAGCGGCGTGCGCGCGACCTCCTCCTCACCGGCCGCCGGATCGACGCCGCGACGGCGCTCGAGTGGGGGCTCCTCACCCGGGTGGCGACCACCGAGGAGCTCGACGCATCCGTCGCCGACGTGCTCTCGGCCATCCGGAGCGCGGGTCCGACCGCGCCGTCCGCGACGAAGGAGCTCCTCGATCTCGACGGATCGTATGCCGACGCGCTCGCCGCGGAGCGCGCGGCGATCGCGCGCGAGGCCGCGACGCCGTTCGCCGCCGCGCGCCTGGAGGCGTTCGCCCGACGCGGCTAGGGCGTGTCCGACTGCTGCAATCGCCGTGCGGCCTCGCGCTGCGCGGACCCATCGCCGCCCGCGTAGGCGATGACGGGAAGATGCCCGCTGATCCGAGCCGAGGGCGCGTAGGTGCGGAAACCCTGCTCGTGCACGCCGGTGCTTCCGCTCCCGGGCGTTCCGTCAGCGAGGTGGGCGGTCGTCCGCGCGACCTCCGTGACGAGGCCGGGCGCACGGATGTCGCGCTCGATGCCGAGCCACTGCTGGCTCATCGGGAAGAGGGCGGTCATGGCGTCCCACCATCCCTCTGACACGAGGAGGAGTTCGGGATGCCGCGTCCGCAGCTCCGCGGTGAGCGCGCGATAGCCGTCATACAGCGGGTTCCGGGGGTCGTCGAACCAGAACGACGCGGTGTCGAAGAACGCGGCGTCGACGCCGTAGCGTTCGACCGTGCGCGACACGGCCTCGACGAGGTGCGCGCGGAAGCGCGGCTCACCCGGGTTGAGGAACACCTGGTCGCCCTCGGGATGGCGGTCGCCGTCCCAGTCCGGCGCGTTGAGCAGCACCGGGTAGCGGTTGCTGGGGTTGCGGATCGCGGCGTCCTGCCAGTCCGGATAGCGGAGGACGCTCGCGCCGTTCGCGCCGAACATCGGCATCACGCGGTAGCCCAGCGCGTGGGCGCTCTCCACGAGCGCTGCGAACCCCACCTCGCCCCCGAGGTCTTCTCCGGGGGCGTAGTTCGGGTACTCGAAGTAGTACCGGCCCTCCCACCCTGGCACGTACACGAGCACTCGGGACGGGTCGACGTCGTCGGCGAGCTCAGTGAGGAGCCGCGTCATGTCGGCGAACGTGTGGAAGACGTGACCGGTCCAGTGCTGCCCGTGCAGCGTCACGACGAGGTCGAGGTCACGCGCCCAGTCGGGCACGTCTGGCCGGTCGGGCCAGGACGGGATGCCGAAGCATTCGCGTGTCGCCCGCACATGCGCGTCCAGGTCTCGCTCGGCAGCCGCGGCATCCGTCCCGATCGCGAGGCGGATCGGCGGGACCGACACGCGCGAGCTCCACTCGGACGCCGGCACGGCGTGCACGACCTCCACCTCCGTGCCCTCGCCGTACGGCGGTGAGGCGACGTGGAGCACGGCCCCTGACACGACGCGCGAGCGGATCGACAGCGATACCGCGCCGGCCGCCGCCCAGCGGGTGGCCCACGACGGGCCCGGGTACGACCATTGCAGGGGCGGCTGCTGCGTCGTCCCGCGCGGCGTCGTCGGACTCCACCAGCCCTGTGCCAGATCGTCGGCGGGCAGGCCCCGGAGGATGAGCTTCACGGACTTGACGGGTTCGCTGTGTGCCACCTCGATGTGGAAGACCCACCCGTTGTCGTCACGTTCGATCCGGACGGTGGTCTGTCCGGCGTCGAATCGGCGCTGCTGCCCCAGCTGTGCGTAGCGGAACGTCCAGACTCCCGGCTCGGTGCCGCGGTCGACGCCGTCGAGGCCGTAGCCGTTGCGCGTTGTGAAGACCTGCACCGCCCACCGGATGCCGCCACCGCCATCTATCGGAAAGTAGGGGTCGCGCGGGTCGAAGCTGAGATCGTCGTGCATGTCGTCCTTTCCCGCGAGAGCACGTGAGGCTCGTGCGTATCGCGGCAAGCCTACCTGAAATCGATTTCGTGGAAGACGATACTGCGCTCTGCAGTCGGATTCGCGTGCCGTGCTCTTGTCCCGCGCGCGGTCGCGCGGCACGCGACGGCCGTCTGGATCGCAGGTCGCCGAGGCGGGCCGGGGGTCGGGATCGACGCCCGTTGCACATGAAATCGATTTCGTCTAACCTGGCCCGAGACGCGATCAGCGACGATCTGCGAGGCTGCCGACGGGCGCGTCAGACCGGGCTCCCTGACCGGCCAACAAGCTCCGACTCACCGAAGAGTCGTGTTCCTGAGGAGGGACGAATGCACAAGAGAAGCAGCAGGCTCATGCTCGCCGCCGTCGCGGCGGCGGCGACGGGCACGCTCCTGGCCGGCTGCGCCGGCGGAGGCGGTGCGCCGACCACGGAGGACGGCAAGACCAAGGTGATCTTCTGGCAGCAGCAGTTCGAGGACTACCAGCAGGCGTGGTTCAAGGAGCAGGTCAAGGAGTTCAACGCGCAGAGCGATGACTTCCAGATCGAGCACCTCGTCGTACCCGCTGACACCTGGGACCAGAAGCTCAAGGCCGCGCAGGCGGCCGGCAAGGCGCCCGACGTCAAGACCACGAACTACGGCAGCATCAAGCCGATGCAGGCGAACGGTCAGCTCGCCGACCTCACCGCACTCATGGACGAGTCCGCGTTCGACGACATCGCCGAGAACATCGCGCCGTTCGTGACCGTCGACGAGGGCGTGTACGGCTATCCGCTGCTCGTCGAGCCTTCGACTGTGCTCTTCTACCGTGCCGATCTGCTCGAGGCGGCCGGCATCGACGCGCCGCCGACCTCGTGGGACGAGCTCGTCGAGGACGCCCGCACCCTCACCGCTGACGGCGTGCTCGGCATGAACGTCGCCCAGACCGCCAACGACCTGGGCTGGTCGAGCTGGGGTCTGCAATACAACGTCGCGGGCGACCTGCCGCTGCGCGGCGACTGGTCCGAGGCATCCGCCATCGACCCGGCATATGAAGAGCTCGCTGAGCTGTACCAGACGCTCTACCAGGAGAAGCTCATGCCGCAGGAGGCGACCTACGGGTACGCCGACTGCTCGTTCTTCGGCGAGGGCAAGGTCGCGATGAGCGCGTGCGGCTCGTGGGCTCTTGGTCAGATCTCGTCCAACCCCGACTGGGCGAACGTCTGGGAGAACACGCGTGTGGCGCCGTTCCCATCGCACAACGGCGACACCACGCTGCCGACCTCGACGCTCGGCGGCTGGACGCTGACCGTCGACTCGAAGTCGAAGGCACAGGAGGGCGCCGCGGAGTTCGTGCAGTGGCTGCTCGCCGACGACATGGACCGCCTCGTGGATTTCTTCACCGCGACCGGCTTCTCGAAGTACCCCGCGCGCGTCTCGGTCACCGAGGCTCTCGCCGAGACCGAGGAAGCCAGCGCGAGCCCGTTCCTCGCCACCATCACCGAGCAGATCGTTCCCTACGCCAAGGCCGAGCCGGCCTACCCGTGGGACGTCAGCCTCGCGTTCGCGACGGCGATCGAGAAGGCGATGAAGGGCAGCGACATCCCGGCGGCCTTCCAGGAGGCGCAGGCCGAGATCGAGGACGTCATCAAGAAGCAGAAGCTGGCGGGAGCCGGGTCGGGAAGCTGACACCGGACGGTGGGGCGGATGCCGCGGCATCCGCCCCACCCGCCTGACACCCCACACGAGTCGAAGGAGACCGCCATGACGATGTCGCCGCAGACGACGACGCACATGCGCACCGCTGCGAACGTCGCGTTGCAGCCCGAACCGCCCCTCACGGGGCGCCGCCGTCGCCGTACACGCGAGCGCATCAGCACGCACCTGATAGCCAACCGGACCGCGTATCTGATGATCGCGCCGATGGTGATCCTGCTGGGCATCTTCGTGTGGTGGCCCCTGATGTACTCCTTCTATCTGTCGACCTTCGAGATCAGCTTCTACGAGGACCCGGTCTTCGTAGGGCTGCAGTTCTACCAGTACGTGCTCGAAGACCCGCAGTTCTGGCGCTCGATCGGCATCGGCGCCATGTATGTCGTCTATACGGTGCCCGCGATCATGATCATCGCGTTCCTGATGGCGAGCTTCATCCGCACCTGCGGCATCCGGCTCGCCGGGATCCTGAAGACGACCGTCTACATCCCCACGGTCGTGTCTGCCGTGGTCGCGTCGATCGTGTTCATCTTCATGTACCGCGCGGACGGCGGCATCATCAACTGGCTGCTGAGCTTCGTCGGGCTCGGGCCGTACGCGTTCCTGTCCGACCCCAGCCTTGCGCTGCCGGCGATCTCGATTCCTGGCATCTGGCTCGCGTTCGGAATCACGACGCTCATCATGCTCGCGGGCATGTACGACATCCCGCAGAGCTACTACGAGGCCGCTCAACTCGAGGGCGCGAACTACGTCCAGCGGACCTTCTTCATCACGGTCCCGCTCATGAAGAACGTGCTGCTCTACCTGCTGGTCACAGCGACCATCGCCGGCATGCAGCAGTTCGAGCTGCCGCTGGTGATGACGGCCGGCGGTCCCACGAACTCGACGATGACGCCGAACCTGTTCATCTTCAACACGTTCAAGGACCCGACGCCCTACGCGACGAGCTTCTCGCTCACCGCGGCACTCATCCTCTTCTTCGTCCTCGGCACGATCAGCGTCCTCATCTTCCGGCTGATCCGCTCCGACAAGGCGATCGACGCGTAGGGAACCACGACACATGAAGACTTCCACCGGGCGCCGGGTCGCCACCTACCTCCTCGCCGCGCTCATCGTGATCAGCACGATGCTGCCGCTCGCCTGGATGCTGATCTCGGGGTTCAAGGGCAAGAACGAGGTCGTGAAGACGCCGTTCCAGTTCTTCCCCGAGATCTGGATCTGGCAGAACTACATCGACATCCTGCGCGACCCCGCCTTCGTGCAGGCCATGGTGCTCACCTTCATCGGCGCGATCATCTTCACGCTGCTGAGCCTCACCGTGAACTCGTTCGCCGCGTACGCGTTCGCGCGCCTGGACTTCCGGTTCAAGCGGTTCTGGTGGATCTACTGCATCACGCCGATGTTCATCCCCGGCATGGCCATCCTGCTGACGTCGTTCGTCGTGGTGTCGAACCTCGGGATGCTGAACACGCTGGCCGTCCTGATCATCCCGGGCGTGGCCGCCGCCGCGCAGATGTTCTTCATCCGCCAGTTCTACCTGAACACCCCGATCGCGATCGAGGAGGCGGCGCTCATCGACGGCGCCAGCCGGTGGCGCATCTTCTGGTCGATCTTCATCCCGCAGTCGCAGGGCGTGTTCGTGGTGGTCGGCGTCGGCTCGTACCTGGCGTACTGGAACGCGTACGTGTGGCCGATCCTGACGATCCAGGACCCCGGGCTTCAGCAGATCATGCAGTACCTCGCCGGCTTCCGCTCCGAACGGGGCAACGAGTGGGGCCTGCTGATGGCGGGCTCGACCCTCGCTGCGCTGCCGACGATCATCCTCGTGCTCATCTTCCAGCGCTACATCGTCAACGGCGTGCGCCTGGCGGGCATGAAGTAGCCGGGCGCCTCGCAGGCGTGACTGAACCGGCGAAGACCTCCTCCACACGGACGTGGAGGGTGAAAGGGAAGGCGCGAACATGCGAAGAGGACGAAGGAACGCCGCAGCGCTCGCGGCGATCGGCGCGCTGGTGATCGGCGCGGTCGCACCGACGGGTGCTGCAGCCGCGGCCGCTCCGGTCGCGACCGCGGCGGTGACGCCACCGCCGGCCGACCACTCGCCGGCGGTGCTGGTCAGCAAGATGACCGGACCCAAGTCGCTCAGTGCGACTGACACGCGGTGGCGGGTCACGGGCACCGACCTGGGCATCATGTGGGACAACGGGCACGGCGAGATCCTGACGGCGTTCGGCGACACCTTCGGCGATTGGGGCGGACCCGGCGGCGGGGGCGGAGACTGGCGCTCGAACGTGCTGCTGCGCAGCACCGACACGGACCTGTCGGACGGCATGAGCTTCGACTCGGCCGTCGAGGACGCGCCCGGGCACGCCGGCGAGCTCATCCCGTCGCTCAAGGTGAGCGGGGTCGAGATGACCACGATCCCGACCGCCGGCATCGCGGTCGGGGAGCGCCAGTACATGGCGTTCATGTCGGTGCGCCAGTGGGGTCCTCCGGGCGAGTGGGACACCAACTTCAGCCGCATCGCGTACTCCGACGACAACGGCGAGACGTGGAACTCGACCGACGGCCCGGAGTGGACGAATACCGCCGACGGACAGCACCCGTTCCAGATGGTCGCCTTCGAGCGCCACGACGGCTACGTCTACATGTTCGGCACGCCGAACGGGCGGCTCGGCGCGGCTCATGTCGCGCGTGTGCCCGAGGCGCAGATGCTCGACAAGGCGGCGTACTCGTACTGGAACGGCTCGTCGTGGGTCGTCGGCGACGACACCGCGGCTGTGGCGATCGTCCCGCCCAACGTGGCGGAGCTCTCGGTGCAGTACAGCGAGCACACCGGCGGGTGGCTCATGACCTACCTCGACGAGAACCTCGACATCGTGCTGCGCACGGCGCCCTCGCCCGAGGGGCCGTGGAGCGAACGGCAGCGCCTGGCGAGCTTCGCCGACTACCCGGGTCTTTACGGGGGCTACATCCACCCCTGGTCGGAGGGCGGCGACCTCTACTTCGCGCTGTCGCAGTGGGACCCGTACAACGTGTATCTCATGCGTGCCGAGATCGATGAGAACGGCACCGTCGTGAATCCGAACCTCATCCAGAACGGCGGGTTCGAGCGTGCCGCCGACGACACGATGCCGACGCCGTGGGCCTGCACCGGCAACTGCGGCATCGACGACAACCACTCGTGGGCGCATGGCGGCTCGAAGCAGGGCTGGATGCGCTCCAACACCGGATGGATCGACATCCACCAGGACGTCGCCGTCGAGCCGAACACCACGTACACCCTCACCGGTTTCGTCGTGACGGGCGGAACGCCTGCGCCCGGATCGATCGGGGTGCGTGATCTCGGGGCCGGCGCGGTGACCATCGCCGAGGCATCCTTCGAAGCGGTCGGCGCCTACACGCGCTACGAGGTGACCTTCCACAGCGGTGACCGCACCGAGGTGCAGGCGTTCGTGGGCACGGACCTGAACGGCGACCGCTGGGTGCAGGTCGACGATCTGTCGCTCGTGAAGGCGAAGGAGCAGGTGCCGGGGCTGTCGGTGGCGGTCTCGTCCGACCCGACGGCCGGCAGCGAGGTCGTGCGCGACGACGTCGTGAGGTACACCGTCACGGCGTCGACCGACAGCGCGGCGTCCGAGCAGGTCGACCTCGCGGTCGACCTCGCGGGTCTCGTGGATGACGCGACGCTGGATGCCGCGTCCCTGAGCTCGTCGCACGGCTCACCGGTGCTCGACGGATCGACCCTGCGCTGGGCCGGCGCGATCCCGGCCGGCGAGACGCTCACGGTCACGTTCGCCGCGACGGTGCGCCGGGATGCGTCTCGCACCGACTCGGTGCTGACGGTGACCACGTCGGCGACGGGCGAGCGTGCGATCCTCACGTCGTGCGACGGCTGCGAGCTGACGCTGACCGCGGTGCACTACGACCCGCGGCCGCCGCGCCCCGAGTTCCCCGACATGCCGGGCAAGCCCGAGAAGCCCGGCAAGCCTGGCGCGGTCTGAGGGAACCGGCACGCCCGCCGCAAGATCCACCACGGATCTGACGGCGGGCGTGCCGTACACGCCGGCTCCGACGCGGCGCCGGCACCACCGGCGCGGCGGACATCCGCTCGTCGCGCCTTAGCGAGACGAGAGGTCGCACTCAATGAAGACCACACCCCGCTTGACCCGCAGGACCCTGTTGCAGGGAGGCGCCGCGCTCGGCGCCGCCCTGGTCGCCTCGACGGCCGCGCCCGCCGCGGCCGCGGGCCCGCTGTCGGTGTCGAGGATCAAGGTCCTCGCCGGCACCCAGAGCCCCGTCCAATACGGAATCGGGGCGACCGACCTCGGAATCCCCGCCCGCACGCCGGACGGCCGCATGCTGTTCATGTTCGGCGACACGTGGGCCGACACCGTCGGCGGAACGAACTGGCGCTCGCCCGTCGCCCTGTACTCGTCGACGACGAACCTCACCGCGGGGGTAACATTCAACGGCTGCGCGGGCGCCGGAGCGAACACCCAGGGCACCGCGCCGCAGCTCTGGTACTACCCGCATGACGGGTACTTCACGACCGTCATCCCGTCCGACGTGATCACCATCGGCTCGCGCATGTACCTGCACGCGATCGTCAACGGCCCGCAGTTCGGCGCCGTGCGGTGGACGGAGCTCTGGAAGTCCGACGACAACGGCGCGACGTGGCAGCACACCGGTCTGCAGTTCCCCGCCGACATGGCCGGCGGGCGGTTCCAGTGCATCACGTGGGGCGAGGGCAACGACGGCTACGTGTACATCTACGGCACCGGCTTCCAACGTGACAAAGGGATCGTGCTCTACCGTGTGCCCTCGCACAGCATGACCTCGCTGTCGGCCTATCAGGCGTGGGGCTGGGACGGTTCGTGGGGGTGGGGCAAGCCGGTGACCGAGGTGCTGCCGGGATCGTTTGGCGAGATGTGCCTGCGTCCGCTCGGCGGCAAGTGGATCCTGGTCTGGTTCAACGCGGCCGCGTACCGCATCGACGCGATGGTGCTGAACACGCCGACTGACAACCTCTACACCGCGCCCAAGACCACCCTGCTCACCGGCACGAGCTGGGGTGCAGAGGATGCCTCGCACGTCGCCCAGCTGTACGGCGGGTACATCATCCCGGGGTCGACGCTCTCGGATCTGCACCTCAGCGTGAGTCAGTGGAACACGGCGAACAACAGCGTGTACCACTCCGAGCAGTTCCGTATCCAGGGTCTCGTCTGACGAGCCGCCCGCACCGCACCGGCGGGGTGCGGTGCGGGCGCGCCAGCTTCTGACGTTCGCGCCGTCGCAAGACGGAGCGAGCGTCGGAACATACCGCGCACGGTCGCCGCGCACTGCCGCGGCTGCACTATGCGGCAGCGGGCGCAAGCGACTGCAGCGCACGGGAAGCGCGGCGCGTGCCGACTCAGTCTCGCGAAGAGACGATCGAGGGAGTTCGATGATCTTTGCGAGGGCGTCGATGCCAACCGAGCCCACACCTCAGGGCGGGTGGCCCGAGTGGGTGTTCCGGGCGCCGTACGTCGCTGCGCGACACCCGCAGGCCACGGATGCGCCCCTGTCGGATGGAGCCAACTGTCAACGCCATGCGTACGCGGTGCTTGCGTTATTCGGTCGGGTGGTCCCGCCCCATCGGTCGAGCGAGCTGTGGGCGGATCCTGCGATGATTCACCCCGGCCTGGATGACGTGAGCGACCTCGATCTGGTGCTCTTCAATGCAGACACCTCGGCGTGGGGCGCACACGTAGCCGTGGTTCTCGGAGATCGACTCCTGCATCTCAGCGAGGAGGTTGGCGTGCCAGCCCTGACCGAGACACCACGCCCGTCGGGCATATACCCGCGCTGCACATACGTCCGCTGAGCAACGCCGTAGTCGGCGTAAAGGCCGACGCGTAGCCCCACCGCCGCGCAGCGCACGGCGGCGAGATCCTCAACCGCTGACAGCAGGGCACCGCCGGCGCCCACGCCACGTTGCTCGGGGATCACATTGAGATCCTTAATCTCCGGCAGACCTTCCCGAGCAAAGGGTTCGTACGTCGATTCCCACTCCAGCAGGCAGTATCCGGCGACGGCGTCACTGACGTACGCGACAACGAGTTCGACCTCTCCACCCGCCTGCCGGCGTAGATAGTCGGCGAACAGCTCTGGCGGCTTGGGCCACGATCCAAAGGCGACGGTGAGACGTTCGATATCCGAGGACGTCGCTGTGACCACACGCACACTCATCCGTGCTCCTCCCCAGACACCAGCCACACCTCGAGCTCGGCGATCGACGTGTATCGCAGGTGGCCGCCGGG
The DNA here is from genome assembly GCF_027921765.1 of Microbacterium barkeri. Classification (GTDB taxonomy): domain Bacteria; phylum Actinomycetota; class Actinomycetes; order Actinomycetales; family Microbacteriaceae; genus Microbacterium; species Microbacterium barkeri. Next base: position 9,345 of record NZ_BSEJ01000006.1, on the reverse strand, counting down.
CGTCCCGGTGATCCGCACGCCGTCGGCGCACACCTCGGCGAAGTCGAACACGTACGCGTCCTCTTCGAGCGCGGTGTAGGCGTTCCTATACGGCGGAGCGACGGATGTCTCGACCGCCCGCCACTCGCCGTCCACGCGTACCTCGAGGCGGGGCCCGTCGGCGAACCATCCGCCCATCGAGTCCTGACCGCCGGGCACGTACACGACCCGGTCGAAGCGCCGCGGCGAAGGCCACTGGTAGCCCCACACATCCTCGCCGGCGCCGGGACCGCGCGAAGAGTCCTCGACGAGGTCTCGGCGGCCGTCGTTGAGCACCGACGTCTGCCCGTCCGCGACGCGTGAGACCAGCGGCCACGTGTCGGGCGACAGCGCGAGGTTGCCGTCGGAGTCGGGGGCGACGGCATCCGTTCCCGGATCGAAGCGCACGCGACGCAGGCCGAAGGTGTACGCGCGCCCGCCCCGCGATGCGGCACCGAAGAACCAGTTGCTCTGCAGCCACAGGTCGCGCCCGTCGGCCGACAGGAACTTCGACGGCGTCGTCGGCGCGTACCCGCCGTGCTTCGCGAGAGGCGACATCGGGCCCTGCCATGGGAAATGCCCGTAGTCGGCCGAATGCAGGTGCCGCCACGGGCCCCACGGCGCGGGCGCTTCGTAGAACTCGTGCGTGTACTCGCTCCACGATGAGTACAGGTACCGGCCGAGGCCGGGGTTCCAGACCACACCGCCCTGCGCGATCGCGGTGAAGCCGGCGCGACCGCCGTACGGCGCAGGTTCGGGGTACATCACGCGCTCGTCCTCGAGCACCGGCGACTTCTCGCCGATGTCGTGGCTCCAGCGCGGCATCCCGTCGTCGTCGTGTCCCGTGAAGAATTGCCACACCGACCGGTCCTGCATGGATGCCGCGGGCACCCGCGCGAGGAACAGCGCTGTCGGATCGGGCACGATGCGCGTGAACGACGTGCGCCAGTTGCCATCGATCCCGTATGCGTACACCCACGGGCTGCCGCCGTTCGAACGCCCGAGATCGAGGAACATCACGGTCGTGAAGACGTGGTCCGTGAACAGCGGCTCGGCCGGCCACGTCCACGTCCGCCCGTAGTCGGCGGAGCGCACAACGGTCGCGGTCGGCGCTTCGTCGAAGATGCCGGGCTCGTCGCCGCAGCGCAGGTCCTGCACGGCGAGGTACAGCTCGTCGCGGCCGTCACCGTCGCCGTCGACGGCGACCATGCCGGTGGGCTTGCGGTTGAACCGCGGTGGGTCCCACGTCGGGGCGACCTCGTCGCCGGCAGCGATCGGCGTGCCGGTCAGTCCGGCCTGCGGCATCCCGTCGACACGGCCGACCAGGATGTCGTGCCAGCCGTGTCGTGCGAACCCCGTGCCGTCGCCGGCGGCCGTGTAAAGCCCGTCGTCGTCGGCCCACGCGGAGGGCCAGAGGTCGCCGTCGCCGTCGGCCCATACCGTGTTCGCTTGGTCGACGTGGGCGACGCGCAGGCGCAGCGGGGCGGCACCCGGATTCACCGGCGCGCCGTCGACGACGGGGAACGCGGATGCCGACATCACTCGCTCGGTGAGATCCACAGGGGCCGCAGCCCGAACCAGTACGACGACATGCCCGCGGGCGCGCACGGGCACACGTTCGACTGCACCCACATCGACAGGTTGTCGTCCGAGAGGAACTTCGACGGGATCGTGGTGGCGTAGCCGCCGTAGCGCTCGTCGGTCCACGGGTACGGGCCGAAGTCCTCGCTCAGGAACAGCGTCCACGGTCCCCACGGTGTCGGCGCCTCGTAGAACTCGAACGTGAGCTCGGTCCACGACGCGTAGATGTACCGGTCGAGCTTCGGCAGGTACGTGACGCCGCCCTGCGAGATCACGGTGAGGTTCTGCGCGCCGACCGTCTGTCCGTCCTCCGCCGCAGCGTTTCCCGGGTGCTGAAGGCGTTCGTCGACCAGCACCGGCTGCTTCGCCGCGATGTCGTCGGTCCACGTCGGCTCGGCGTCGCCAGGCTCGCCGGCGTAGAACTCCCAGGCCGAGGCATCCTGAATCGAGTCGACGGGCACGCGCGCGAGGAACAGCTCCGTCGGATCGGGCACCGAGTCGTCGAACGAGTCGCGCCAGTTGCCGTCGAGGCCGTACGCGTAGGCGTACTCGGAATCGGGCGCGTGCTCGGCGTCCCTGCCGTAGTCGGCGAACCATACGGTGGTGAAGACGCCCTCGTCGAACATGGGCGCCGAGGCATCCCACGTCCACGTCCTGCCGTGATCGTCGCTGCGCGCGATCGTCGCCGCCGGCGCTTCGTTGAAGTCGAGGCGTAGATCCTGCACGGCGAGGTAGATCGTGCCGTCGACGCACAGCATGCCCGTCGGCTTGCGCGTGAAGCCTTCCCCCGACCAGACCTGGCCGACGTCGTCGCCTCCCGCGAGGAACTCGCCCTCGAGGCCGTTCTCGTCGCTCGGCGACCCTGTGATGCGGTTGACCGCGATGTCGAAGAACTCGTTCCCGAATCCCGCGCCGTCGCCGTTCGCGGCGTAGAGGGCGTCGTCATCCGACCAGCAGCTGGGCCACAGGTCGCCGTCCGAGACGCCGACGGCGGTGACCGCGTCGCCGACGCTCGCGCGAAGCGAGGCGCCCGGGAGTGGGTCGCCGAACGTCACACCCGGAGGCGGCGAGGCCTGCGCGCACGCCGTGAGGGCGAGGACGGATGCCGCGACCCCGGCGATCGCGCCACGCGCCCTCCTGCGGAGAGCCGGCACGCGCTCAGTCCTGGGGTGCGCGCGGAGGAGTGGAACCGAGGTCGGGGACCGGGGCGGTCCCTAGGTGCACCTCCATGTCGTCGGCGGTCGGCGTCTGGGGGCGACGTGCGGTGGGCCGGTCGAGGTAGAACAGCGCGGTCGAGGCGATGTCGTCGCGCAGCGGGAGGTAGCGCCAGCCGCTGCGCCAGCCGAGCGCCTGGATGTCGACCTTGGGGATGCCGGTCGCGAAGAAGATCGGGTCGAGCAGGTGCCAGCGGTACATGCCGAACCGCTGCTGGCTGACGTACAGGCCGTCGGGGCGGATCACCTGGGGCATGCCGAGGTACGGCGTCGAGAACTCGGTGTAGCCCTCGCCGGGGATGTCGAAGTTCCATGCGCCGCCGAAGTAGTCCTCGGTTCCGGTGCCGCAGATCGTCGGATAGTCGGTGTCGTCGTCGAGGTAGAACTTGATCTCTCCCTCGCCCCACCAGCCGTTCGAGTTCACGCCCCACGCGATGTACGTGCCGACGTACTGGCCCTGGCCCTCGATGCCCTCGAGGATCGTGTGGGGCACGAGCTCCTCGAGCGGGTTCGAGCGGCGCCACTGGGCGTGGAAGTATCCGTCCTGCGAGTAGTCGCCGCCGATCTCGTACGTCACCTGGTAGTAGACCCGGACGTCGACGACGGACGTGTTCTCGATCGTGAGGCGCGCCCCCGAGCGGAACGGCATCGGCCAGTACGAGTTGAACCCGCCGTGTGGGTTGGCGGCGATCGCCTGCGAGTTCACCTGGGCGAACACGCCCCAGCCGTTGCAGAAGAAGTCGCCGTACGGCACCTCGACGGCCGGTGCCTCCGAGCCGTCCCAGTAGGCGCGCAGGATCAGCGTGCGCCAGTTGTCGGTGTGCGTCGTGATCCAGATGTGCGTGATCTTGCCGGCGCCCTCGATGTTCGCGAGGTCGAAGGTCTCGCCGGCCTTGATGTCGACGCTCGGCGAGATCTTCCAGCCCGGCCCGAGATCCCGCGCGCAGGAGGCGCCCGTGCCCTCGGTGGCTCGCCCGCCGCCGCCGACGGCGCCGTCGAAGTTCTCCGGCGAGATCGATCGCGTCTGCAGGCGGCGCAGGCCGGCGATCGACGAGAGGTCGGGGGAAGGGAAGGGGGAACTCATCGGGGCAGCACATCCTCGTGTCGGCACGCCGAATCGCGGCGCACTTTTGGAATCGATTTCAACACTGTATGGTTGGCAGACCGGCATGTCAACGAGGCCGGGCGCGCGGGAGCGAGGTGCCATGGCCACGATCTATGAGGTCGCGAAGCTCGCCGGCGTGTCGCCGGCCACGGTCTCGCGGGTGTTCAACGGCATGGGCGTCTCGGACGAGAAGGCGCTCGCCGTGCGCGAGGCTGCACGCGCGCTGCGGTTCACTCCCAACCGCACGGCGCGCACGCTGCGCAAGCAGGCGTCCGAGGTGATCGCCCTCGTGATCCCTGACATCGAGAACCCGTACTTCACCGAGATGGCGCGCGGCGTCGAGGACGTCGCGTCGCAGGCCGGATACTCCGTCGTCCTGTGCAACACCGACTCGCAGATCGAGAAGGAGGCCACCTACCTCCAGATCGCGATCTCGGAGCATATGGCGGGTGTCATCCTCGCCGCGGCGTCGGACCACACGAACCTCGACGATCTCATGGCGACGGGGCGTCCCGTGGTCGCGGTCGACCGCGGCACCGGCTACGACATCGACGGCGTCGTGATGTCCAATCGCACGGCAGGCCAGGCCGCGACCGAGAACCTCGTGCAGTCCGGGTACCGCCGCATCGCCTGCATCACGGGGCCGCAGCACATCGAGACCGCGTACGAGCGCGCGCAGGGCTGGCGTGCCGTGCTGGCGCGGCACTTCCCCGACGCCGACGCCGACGAGCTGCTGCGCTACTCGACCTTCCGTGTCGACGGCGGACGCGAGGTCATGGAGGAGCTGCTGGCGCTTCCCGAGCCGCCCGACGCGGTCGTCGCCGGCAACAACCTCCTCGGGGTGGGCGCCATCCAGGTGCTCACCGAGCATGGGCTGACGCCGCCGAAGATCGGCGTCGCGGTGGTCGGCTCGCTGCCCTTCACGACTCTGTCGCCGACCGCGGTGACGGTGGTGCGGCTGCCCGCGCGCCACATGGGCGTCACCGCGGCCAAGATGCTGCTCGAGCGCATCAACGGTGACAAGCAGCCTGCGCGCACGGTCGTGCTGCGCAACGAGGTGCAGCCGGCGCGCTCCTCGCTGCGAGTCTGACGGGGCCGTCCGCCTTCAGCCCCACCCCCGTTTTGCTCGGTTGAGCATGAAATCGATTTCGTCTAGAGTGAACGCATTCGCAGGCCCTGTCATGATCGAGGAGGATCGATGACCGTCCGTTGCACGCTCGGTGTGGACATCGGCACGTCCAGCAGCAAGGGCGTGCTCGTCGACGCGTCGGGGCGGCTGCTGGCGACGGCATCCGTCGCCCATGACGTATCGCGGCCGCGACCGGGACATGTCGAGATGGACGCCCACGTCTGGTGGGACGAGTTCGTCGAGATCTCGCGCGAGCTGATGAGGACCGCGCGGGCCGAGGGCATCGAGCCCGACGTCGCCGCGGTCGGCGTGAGCGGCATGGGCCCCTGCGTGCTGCTGGCTGACGAGCACGACGAGCCGGTGCGTCCGGCGATCCTCTACGGCGTCGACATGCGCGCCGGCTCTCAGATCGAGCGCATGACCGCCGCGCTCGGTGCCGGCGAGATCACTCGTGTGGGCGGCTCGATCCTCACGTCACAGGCCGCGGGGCCCAAGATCCAGTGGATTGCGGAGGAAGAGCCCGAGTCGTTCGCCCGCGCCCGCCGGCTGTTCATGCCGGCGTCGTGGCTCGCACGCCGCCTCACCGGCGCGTACGTGCTCGATCATCAGTCCGCGAGCCAGGTGTCGCCGCTGTATGACGTCGAGGCCCTCGCGTGGCACGCGCCCTGGTGGCGGCGGTTCGCTCCGGGCATCGAGGCGCCTCCGCTCGCCTGGCCCGGCGACGTCGCCGGAGGGGTGACGGAAGCTGCGGCCGCCGTCACCGGCATCCGGGCCGGTACGCCGGTCATCGTGGGGACCATCGACGCGTGGACCGAGGCGGTGAGCGTCGGCGCACACGAGGACGGCGACCTGATGCTGATGTACGGCACCACGATGTTCCTCATCGCGACGGGGTCGCAGACGCTGCGCACGCCCTCGATGTGGACCACGGTGGGCGCCTTCCCGGGCACCCGCAACCTCGCCGGCGGGCTCGCAACCTCCGGCGCGCTGACCGACTGGTTGAAGGACCTCACCGGCGCCGACTACCCGACGCTCCTCGAGGAGGCCGAGGAATCAGGTCCCGGAGCGCGCGGCCTGCTCATGCTTCCGTACTTCGCCGGCGAGCGGACACCGATCCTCGATCCCGACGCACGCGGTGTGGTGGCGGGGCTCACGCTCGACCACACGCGCGGCGACCTCTACCGCGCCGCGCTCGAGGCGACGGCGTTCGGTGTGCGGCACAACGTCGAGACCATGCGGGCGGCGGGCGCCGACATCCGCCGCATCGTCGCCGTCGGCGGCGGCACGCAGGGCCAGCTGTGGCTGCAGATCGTGTCGGACGCCACGGGGCTCGTGCAGGAGGTGCCGCGCACGACCATCGGCGCGAGCTACGGCGCGGCCTTCCTGGCAGCGCGCGCCGTGTCGGCTGAGCCGCCGCGGATCGGCGATTGGAATCCGGTCCAGACGGTGGTGAACCCCGACCCCGATCTCGTCCCGCGCTACGACGAGCTCTTCGAGCGGTACGCGCGGCTCTGCGAGAGCACGAAGAGCCTCGTCCACGAGCTGGCTGCGGATCAGCGCCGCGTGCCCGCGGAGGTCGCGGCATGAGCCGGCGCGCTCGCGGCATCCCGCATACGGCGGAGCGCGCGGCGTTCCCGCTCGGCGGCGTCGGCACGGGAAACGTGTCGCTCGGCGCGCGTGGCGAGCTGCGCGACTGGGAGCTCGAGAATCTTCCCGACAAGGGCCGCGTCAACCCGTACTCGTTCTTCGCGATCCACGCCGCGCCCGAGGGCGGCACCGCCGTGACGCGGGTTCTCGAGGCCCAGATCACCGGGCGTCGCGACGGGGACGCGGGCTATCCCTTCGAGCGGCAGGCCGGCCTTCCGCGCCTGCGCGGCGCGACGATGCACGGCGAGTACCCGGTCGTCGACATCGACTTCCACGACGACACTCTCCCCGTGGAGGTGTCGCTGCGGGCCTTCACCCCGCTCGTGCCCCTCGACCCCGACGCGTCGGGCATCCCCGCCGCGGTGCTGCGCTACCGCGTGACCAACCCGGGCCCGACCCGCGCGCGCGTGACGGTCGTCGGCAGCATGAGCCACACCGCCGGCCGGGGCGACGGCCCCTTCGGCATGCGCGCACAGCAGACCGTGCGCTGGCGGGACGAGAGCGGCGTGCGGGGGCTGGATTTCGGCATCCGTCTTCCCGAGGACGACCTCGGCTACGGCACCCTCAGTCTCACAACGACGGATTCCTCGACCACCGCCAAGCCGCAATGGGTCACCGGGTTCTGGCCCGACGGGCCCCGCCTGTTCTGGAACGACCTCACCGCCGACGGCCTGCTCGAGCCCGAGCCGCGTCCGACGCTCGAGGACCGGCCGCGCGGACTCTTCGCGGACTCGGCGCCCGAACCGGACAGCGCGATGACGGAGGAGGAGCTGCTCGACACGCTCCCGCGCCTGCGCACGGGCTCGCTCGGCATCGTCCACGAGGTCGCGCCAGGTGAGAGCCGCGACTTCGAGTTCGTGCTGGCGTGGAGCTTCCCGAACCGTCACCGATCGTGGCGCGGTCACATCGTGGCCGATGCGCGCGTCCCCGACGAGGGGGTCATGCGCAACCACTACGCAGGGCTCTGGCCCGACGCGTGGGCGGCGGCATCCCACCTGCATCGTGAGCTTCCCGCGCTCGAGGCGACGACGCTCGCGTTCGTCGAGGCGCTGTACGGCGGCACGCTCGACCCGGTGATCGCCGACGCCGTCGGCGCGAACATCGCCGCCGTGCGGTCGACCACGGCGTTCGTCGTCGACAGTCCGAACCCCGAGCTCGGCGCGGGACCTGTCTTCGCCGCGTGGGAGGGGTCGTTCGACCACGGTGGATCGTGCGAGGGAACGTGCACGCACGTGTGGTCGTACGCGCAGACCGTCGCGTGGCTCTTCCCGTCGCTCGAGCGCAGCGCTCGACGAGTGGAGTTCCTGCTCGAGACGGATGCCGAGGGGGCGCAGAAGTTCCGCAGCAACCGCGTCTTCGGCGGTGAGTCGTGGTTCATGGGGCCCGCCGTCGACGGGCAGCTCGGGACGTTCCTGCGGCTGCACCGCGAGTGGCGGTTCTCGGGCGACGACGACTTCCTGCGCGAATCGTGGCCGGCCGCCGTGCGAACCCTCGAGCACGCGATCCGAGAGTGGGACCGCGACGGCGACGGGCTCCTCGACGGCGAGCTGCACAACACGTACGACATCGAGTTCCACGGGATCGATCCGCTCGCCAACGGCATGTTCGCCGCCGCACTCCGGGCCGGCGCCCGCATGGCCGCGCACCTCGGCGAGACCGACCGTGCGGCCGATTGGCTCGACCGCGCCGATCGCGCGGCGCGCGGAATGGACGAGGTGCTCTGGAACGGTCAGTACTACCGCCAGGTGATCGGCGATGTCGACGCGCATCGCTACCAGTACGGCGACGGTGTGCTGTCGGATCAGCTGCTCGGGCAGTTCCACGCGTGGATCAACGGCCTCGGCGACCTGCTGCCGCGCGAGCGGGTGCGCCGCGCGCTGGGCGCCATCGTGACGCACAACCACCGCTCCGACCTCACGGCGCACGAGAGCACGCAGCGCGTCTACGCGCTGAACGACGAGGGCGGGCTCCTGCTCGCCTCGTGGCCGCTCGGCGGGCGTCCGGCGATCCCGTTCGTCTACTCCGACGAGGTGTGGACCGGCGTCGAGCACCAGGTCGCGGCGTCGCTCGCCTACGCGGGTCTCGTCGACGAAGCCCTCGAGGTGGAGCGCACGCTGCGCGCACGGTACGACGGCACGACCCGCAACCCGTGGAACGAGATCGAGTGCGGCAACCACTACGCTCGCTCGCTCGCGTCGTGGGGCCTGCTGCTCGCCTTCACGGGCGCGCAATGGGATGCGCCGACCCGGACGCTCGCGTTCGATCCGATCGGTGACGAGCCCTTCCGTGCCGCCTTCACGACCGGCCAGGCATGGGGCCGCGTCGACATCAGCGGCGACGACATCGTGCTCCACGTCGACGGTGGCCGGCTCGACCTCGACCGGCTCGTGCTGCGCGGGTGCACCGCCTCCGGTCCTCTCATCGTCGCGGCGGGCGACAGCGTCGCCTGCGCCGCCACCCCGATCCCAGACCCTTCACCCCAGGAGATGCCATGACGACGTATACCCTCCCGCCCGCGCGCGAGCGCGTCACCGCCCCGCCGAAGACCGCCTACCTCATCGCGTCGGGCGATCTGCGCGAGTCCGCGAACGTCGCAGGATGGCCCACGCAGGTCGCGCTCGAGTCCGCGGTGACGCGCGTGCTGAACGACC
>NZ_BSEJ01000005.1 GCF_027921765.1 Microbacterium barkeri | reverse complement strand
GGCCCTCGAACAACTCGCCCTCGTCTACCCCGAGCGCATCGAGCCCTACCTCTGACCCCGAGGACCCAACTCCTTACACACACAACTTGACAAGCTCGCGCCGCCGGCTCGACCCCGAGCAGGCCCGCTTCCACCGCCGCGGCCACCGCCGGGTGCGCGGGCGGGACGGGGAGCCCGGTGGGGCTCTCCAGGTCGCGGGTGGCTTCATCCAGCCGCACCCGCGCGGACACCGCCGGCGCGGGGATCCCGGTGAGCCGCTCGAGCAGTTCCCGCCCGTCCCGGCAGCCCAGCTCTCCTGCGAGGGGCCGTTCCAGGCCCCGCCGGGACCGCCACGCGACCTCCCCTGCCGCCCGCACCCGCAGCGCGTCCACGACCCGCCCCAGCTGCTCCACCTGCGCGGTGAATCCCGCGAGATCCCCCGACGCCACCTCCCCCACCCGTGTGAACAGCCCGTCCAGCAACCCGACCGCGGCGCACACCGCGCCGGCCGGATCATCCTGCCCCTCATCGGGCGCCCATGGGAAGGCCATACCCCATGATAGAACACAACTACGATCAGCCGCAAGACATTTCTCGAAGATTCTTCGAAGATTTCTCGCTCTCCGAGCCCTGTTGTGTCAATGGATCCGTGTGGGAACCTTACCGTGAAGCACCGACATTGATCCGTGTAGGTAAGTGGAATGCTTATGTATAGCCACCGCGAGCGAGACATGCTCCGTTCGCGCGTGTCCTGCGTGCGCGCGGCTGTCTCGAGGCGGCGGCTCCCGGGATCGGCTTGCGGCGTTTCGACTGCGCTCGCTGGCGCTCGCTCCGCTCAACGACCGAGAAGAGAACCTCGCTCCGCTCAACGACCGAGGGGGTGAACCTCGCTCCACTCAACGACCGAGGGGGGTGAATCCCGACCCGCTCGCTCCGCTTAACGGCCGAGACAGTGAACCCTCACACCACGTCGCGCGCCGTGGACGCGCGGAGGTGGTAGATCGTCTGGAGCACCCTCGGCGCTTCCGGCGGGCGCCCGGAGATGATGTCGTGCAGCATCTCGACGAGCGCGTTGCCGATCTCGCGGTGCGGATGCTCGAGGGCCGAGATCGCGGGGTGTCCGAACCGCGTCTGCGCCGAGTCGGATGCCGCGACGACCATCGTGTCGGCGGGAATCCGCAGGCCGGCTTCCCGCAATCCGGCCGCCGCACCGGCCGCATGTCGGCCGGTGAGCGAGACGATCGCGTCGACGGGACCCTCCTTGAGGATGGCCGGCACGAGCGCCCTCGCGCGAGCGGCCTGCTCGTCGTCTTCGGCGGCAACCCGACCGGTGTCGCGGTGTACTGCATCTTCACGTGCCTCGTGCTCGGGGGCTGCACCCTGCTTCTCCGAGAGGGCGCGCACCGCAGCGTCGAGGAGCTCGAGGACACGGCGGCCCCGCGCGAAGCCCAGCCCGCGTGAGGCGAGGGAGGGCGGCACGCCGCCCTCCCTCGCCACGAGTGTCAGCTCGTCGCGCGGCGCACGAGCTCGGAGACCCGTTGCTCGACCTCCGGCGTCCACGCGAGCACCGCGAACGCGGTCGCCCACATGTCGCCGTCGTCGAGAGCGGCACGGTCCTCGAAGCCGATCGTGGCGTACCGCGCCTTGAACTTCGCCGCCGGCTGCAGGAAGATGACGATCTTGCCCTCGGCGTTCGCGAAGCCCGGCATTCCGTAGTAGGTCTTCGGCACGAGGTGAGGCGCGACGTCCGACACCACTCGGAAGAAGCCCTCCGCGAGCGTCCTGTCGGCGTCCTCGAGCTTCGCGATGGCGTCGCGCACGGCCTTCTCGCCCGCCGCGCGGCTCTTCCCCGCCTTCTCCTGCTCGCGCAGCTCCTTCGCGCGCTGCTTGACGGCGTCGCGCTCCTCCTTGCTGAGGCCATCCGATGCGGTCATCCCTGCTCTCCTCTCGGTCGGGTTCGTCCCTGATGAACCCAGGCTAGGGATGGCGCGGGGCCGCGGCTTCTCGATTCCTGACCGATGCGCGGAGGGCGATCACGGGGCGTCGGCCGCCGCGATCGCGTGCGCCGCGGCCGCCGCGCGCTCGCCATCCCCGGCCGTGATCGCCTCGGCGAGCTCGAGATGGCGGCGGGCCGCCTCGAGCGAGATGTGCGCGGCGTCGGGCGCGCGCGGGGGAAGCGACTCGGCGAGGAGGCCGCCGAGCGCCCGGAAGAGGCTGTTGCCGGATGCCGCGAGCACGGCCGTGTGGAGGGCGCGGTCCTCGGCGACGAACGCCCCGCGGTCGGCTCCTGCCGCCGCCGACCAGAGGGCGCCGGCCCGCGCGGCGATCTCGGCGCGGTCCGACGCCGAGGCCGCCGAGGCGGCCGCGCGCGCGGCGGCCGGCTCGATGAGAGCGCGCAGCGCGGTGAGCTCGGCGGTCACGGCATCGCGCGCCGGTCCGGCGAGACGCCACCGCATGACCTCCGGCGCGAGCCGCTGCCACCGCTCCGGGTCGGCGACCTCGAAGCCGATCCGGCGCCGAGGGGCGACGAGCCCGAGCGTCGCGAGCGCGCTCATCGCCTCGCGCGCCGCCGGCCGCGAGACGCCCGTGCGCTCCTGCACGGCCTCGAGGGTGAGCGCGGTTCCGGGCGCGAGCCGCCCGGCGCAGATGTCCGCGCCGAGGGCGTCGACGACGCCCGCGACGAGCGAGGTCATCGCGCGACCGTGCTAAGCGGGCTGATCACGAGCTCGTCGATCCGCACGTGCGGCGGGCTGTCGAGGATGAACCGGATGGCCCGCGCCACGTCGGCGGGCGACAGCATGACATCGAGGGCGGCTCCGCGCGGCGGATTCGGGCGCTGGCGCAGGAACTCCGTGTCGATGTCGCCCGGGCACACGATCGACGCGCGCACCCCGTGCGCTGCCTCCTGCTCGTTGAGCGAGTCCGAGAGCGCGCGGAGGCCGCGCTTGCTCGCGCGATACGCCACGCCCGCCCCCGGGGAGGTCGTCCAGGCCGCGATCGACGAGACGATCACGACCGTGCCCGACGCCGCCCGCAGGGCAGGCAGGGCCGCGTCGATCATCCGGGCGGGCGCCGTGAGGTTCGTCGCGACGATGGCCTCGAACTCGTCCATGCGCTGATCGGCCCACGCGCGGCGGGGCGCGTTGAGGCCCGCCGAGAGCACGAGGTCGTCGACCGGCCCGATCTCGTCGAGCAGGGCGCGCGGGTCGTCCGCCGTGACGTCGAAGGCGCGCGCCGTCACCGCGGCGCCGGCCGCGCGCGCGGCGTCCGCGGCCTCCGCGAGGCGGTCGGCACGGCGGCCGAGCAGCACGAGGTCGTGCGTCGCCGCGAGCGCCTCCGCGACGGCGCGTCCGGTGCCCGAACCGGCGCCCGTGACCAGCACGCGACGCTTTGAAGTATGATCTGAACCCGTCACCATGCAATGAAGTATGACATGAGGAGATCGGATGTCCGAGAGCAGGACCGTCATCGTGACCGGCGCGGGCCGCGGGATCGGCGCCGTCATCGCCCAGCGCCTCGCCCGCGAGGGCGACACGGTGTTCGCACTCGACCGCGACGTCGCCGAGGTCGGCGAGGGCATCACCGGCATCGCGTGCGACATCACCTCGGACGCCGACGTGGCCGCCGCCGTCGAGCGCGTGCTCGCGGCGACCGCGCGCATCGACGTCCTCGTGAACAACGCGGGCATCAACCTCACCGGCCCGCTCGAGACCGCCGATCTCGACGCCGTTCGCGCCTGCTTCGACGTGAACGTGGTGGGCCTCCTCCGGATGTGCCAGGCGGTGATCCCGACGATGAAGCGCGCAGGCACCGGGCGCATCGTGAACGCGGCGTCCTTCGCAGCCATCGTGCCGGCGATCGGCGGCGGCGCCTACGCCGCGACGAAGTCGGCCGTCGTCCAGCTCACCCGCGTGCTCGCCGGCGAGCTCGGCCCGTGGGACATCACCGTCAACGCCTACGCGCCGGGCATGGTCCCGACCGCGATGAACGGCTTCGCGGACATGCCCGCCGCGCAGCAGGACGAGCTGCTCGACACGCTCACCCTCCGCCGCTGGGGAACGGCCGACGAGGTGGCCGACGTCGTCGCATTCCTCGCGAGCCCGGCGGCGCGCTACGTCACCGGCACGCTCATCGACGTGAGCGGCGGCAAGCTCGCCACCCAGATCCCCGCTCGCGCGCACCGCGCCGCGGAGGCCTGACGGGCGTCTAAGACTCTCCTCACGTTCCCATCACAGGCGCCTCATGGCGCAGCGCCATCGTGGAGTCCGTGAGAGACGAGACGAGACGCCGCACCCCGATCCGCGACACGACGGATGGCCAGGGCCGCCTGCGCGTCGCGCTCTATTCGCACGACGCACAGGGCCTGGGTCACATCCGCCGCAACCTCGCCATCGCGCATGCGCTGAGCGGGATGGACGAGGCGCCCGACCTCCTGCTCCTCACGAGCGCTCCCGACGCCGCTCACGCGGGACGGCCATCCGGATGCGACATCGTGTCGCTGCCCGCGCTCGCGAAGGACGGCGCGGGGAGGTACGGCGCGCGGCACCTCTCGGTCGACCCGGCGCAGCTCTCCGAGATGCGGACCGCCGTGCTGCACGCCGCCCTCGCCTCGTTCCGCCCCGACGTGCTCATCGTCGACAAGCACCCGCGCGGCTTCCGCGGCGAGCTCGAGCCCGCCCTCGACGCCGTCCGCGCGCACGGCGCGCGCGTCGTCCTCGGCATCCGCGACGTGCTCGACGACGCGCACACCGCGGCGCGCGAGTGGCGCGAGGCCGAGGGGGCAGCGGCGCTCGCGGCCTGGTACGACGAGGTGTGGGTCTACGGCGACCGCGACGTGCACGACCCCCTCGCCGGGCTCGAGACCCCCGCGCGCGTGCGATACACGGGCTACCTCGCGCACGGGCGCCCGGCGCCGCGGATGCGCACGCGCGCCGACGAGCCGTTCGTGCTCGCGATGGTCGGCGCGGGGCAGGATGGCGCGCACGTCGCGCACGCCTTCGCCCGCTCGCGCCTGCCGGAGGGACATCGCGGTGTCGTCATCGCCGGCCCGCACATGCCCGACCCGGCGGTGCACGCGCTGCGCGCGATCGCGGCCGAGCGCGACGATCTGCGCGTGGTGCGCTCCGCGCCGGACGCCGCGGGCCTCATCGCGCGCGCCGCCGCCGTCGTCGGGATGGGCGGCTACAACACGGTGTGCGAGGCGCTGGCCGCGAGAGCGCCGCTGCTCGTCGTGCCGCGCGTCGAGCCGCGCCTCGAGCAGCTCGTGCGCGCCGAGGCGCTCGCGCGGCGCGGCGCCCTCGACGTCGTGCTCCCGGACGACCTCTCGCCCGACGCGATCTCCGCGTGGACCGCGCGCGCCATCCGCCGCGCGCCGCGACCGGCGCCGCCCATCGACCTCGACGGCCTCAGCCGTCTGCCCCGCCTGTTCGCCGACCTCGTCGGCATGCGCACCGAGGAGAGCCGCCATGTCGCATGAGCGCACCGCCGAGCGGATCGGCTACGTCGTGAAGATGTACCCGCGCTTCTCGGAGACCTTCATCGTGTCGGAGATCATCGCGCGAGAGGAGCGCGGCGCCGACCTGCGCATCTTCTCCCTGCGCCCCACGGTCGACGTCCGCTTCCACGACACCCTCGCGCGAGTTGCGGCGCCGGTCGAGCAGATCCCCCGGCCGACGCGCGTGTCCGAGCTGTGGGAGCTCCTGGGCGAGGCGCACGGCGTGCTGCCGCGCGTGCCGCACGTGCTCGAGGAGCTGCTCGCGGCCGACGTCGCGGACGCGGCCCAGGCCATCCAGCTCGCGATCGCGGTCGAGCGCGAGGGCATCACGGCGCTGCACGCGCACTTCGCGAGCCTCGCGACGACCGTCGCACGCCTGGCCTCCCTCCTGACCGGGGTGCCGTACTCGTTCACGGCGCATGCGAAGGACCTCTTCCACGAGAGCGTCGACCCGCAGGACGTCGATCGGAAGATCGCCGACGCGTCTCATGTCGTGACCGTGTCGGACTTCAACCTGCGGCACCTGCGCGAGCGCTACCCCGCGGCGGCTCGCACGCCCATCCACCGCGTCTACAACGGCCTCGACCTCGACCGCTTCCCGTACGCGCCGGGCCGACCCGCCTCGCCCTCGATCGTCGCCGTGGGGCGGCTCGTCGAGAAGAAGGGCTTCGCCGACCTCATCGCCGCCGTGCACCTTCTGCGCGAGCGCGGGCGCGCCGTGCCGTGCCGCATCGTCGGGGCCGGCGAGCGCGAGGGAGAGCTGCGCGCGCTCGTCGGCGCGCTCGGCCTCGACGACCTCGTCACGTTCACGGGCCCGCTGCCGCAGGGCGAGGTGCGGGCCGAGGTCGCGCGCGCGAGCGTGTTCGCGGCGCCGTGCGTCGTCGGGTCGGACGGCAACGCCGACGGCCTGCCGACCGTGCTCCTCGAGGCGATGGCCCTCGGCACGCCCTGCATCTCGACCGACGTCACGGGCATCACGGAGGCGGTGCGGCACGTCGAGACGGGCCTCGTCGTGCCGCAGCACGCTCCCGCGGCGCTCGCGGCGGCGATCGCGCGCGTGCTCGACGACCCCGCGTTCGCCGAGGCCCTCGCGCGGCGAGCCAGGGCGCTCGTCGAGAGCACCTTCGACGTGCGGCGCCAGGCGCGCGAGCTCGACGAGATCGCCCGCGCCCGCTCGCTGCAGGAGGTGGCCTGATGCGCATCGCGTACGTCTGCGGCGACCCGGGCATCCCCGTGTTCGGCGCGAAGGGCGCGTCCGTCCACGTGCAGGAGGTGCTGCGCGTGCTCCTCGCCGCCGGCCACGAGGTCGACCTCCACTGCCGGCGGACGGGCGGCGAGCCTCGCGGCGCCCTCGCCCGCGCGCACGACGACGGACGCCTCCGGGTGCACCCCGCTCCCGTCACGGGGGAATCCGACGTGCGCCAGCGCGAGCGGATGCTCATGGCCGCGGAGGAGAGCACCCGTCGCGCTCTCCTCGCCGCGCACGCCGATCGGCCGTTCGACCTCGTGTACGAGCGGTACGCGCTCTTCGCGATCGCGGGCACGTCGTTCGCGCGCGAGGCCGCCATCCCCTCGATCCTGGAGGTCAACGCGCCCCTTCCGATCGAGCAGGCGCGGCACCGCTCCCTCGTGCACGCCGACACCGCCGATGCCGTCGCGCGCGCCGTGATCTCCGATGCCTCGCTCGTGGCGTGCGTCTCGGAGCCGGTCGCGGCCTGGGCGCGCACGCAGGCGCCCGCCGCCCGGATCGTCGTCGAGCCCAACGGCGTCGACATCGACCGGTTTGCGACGCCTTCGCGATCCGCCGGCCGGCCGTTCACGGTCGGCTTCGTCGGCACGCTCAAGCCGTGGCACGGCACGGCGCATCTCGTCGACGCCTTCGCCCTGCTCACACGGAGGCGCCCGGATGCGCGCCTCGTGATCGTCGGCGACGGGCCGGAGCGCGCCGCCCTCGAGCGGCGCGCGGTCGAGCGCGGCGTCGCCGACCGCACGGTGTTCACGGGCGCCGTCGATCCCGCCGACGTCCCCGAGCAGCTCGCCGCCCTCGACGCGGCCGTCGCGCCGTACCCCGCGCACGGAGACCCGTACTTCTCTCCGCTCAAGGTGCTCGAGTACCTCGCCTCGGGCGCGGTCGCGGTCGCATCGCGGGTCGGCCAGCTCCCCGAGCTCGTCGCGGATGGCCGCACGGGGCTCCTCGTGCCGCCCTCCGATCCCGAGGCGCTCGCGGCGGCCCTCGCCCGCCTCGCCGCCGACCCGGGGCTGCGCCGGTCTCTCGCCGACGCCGCGCGAGACGACGTGGCGCAGACCCGGACGTGGCGGCACGTCGTGCGCCGGACCCTCGGCGCGGCCGGCCTCCCTCTCGACCCGGACGAGGAGGCGGCGGCGTGAGCCGTCGGCGCGGCGACGCCGAGGCGGGGCGCGGGCGGCGCCTCGTCCGCTTCCTCCGGCCGTACATCCGCCCGCAGGCCGGGCTCGTCGCGGGCGGGTTCGTCGCCATGCTCGCGGAGGTGGCCTTCCGGCTGCTCGAGCCGTGGCCGCTCAAGGTCGTGATCGACGCCGTGATCGCGCCGGGTGCGGCGCAGGAGCCGGGCATCCTCACCCTGCTCCTCCTGTGCGCACTCGCCGTCGTCGCGGCGGCCGGCCTGCGCGCGCTCGCGTCGTACCTCATGACGGTGTGCTTCGCCCTCGCCGGCACGCGGGCCATGAACGCCGTGCGCGCAGACGTCTTCGCGCATGCGCTGCGCCTGCCCCTGCGGTTCCACACCGGAACCCGCTCGGGCGACCTCATCAACCGGCTCGTCTCCGACATCGGCAAGCTCCGCGACGTCGCCGTCACGGCCGCGATGCCGCTCGTGGGCAACGTCGTCACGCTCGTCGCGATGCTCGCGGTCATGCTCGTCCTCGACTGGCGCCTGGGTCTCGTCGTCGCCGCCGCCCTCCCCGTCTTCCTCCTGCACTCGCGCCGCGCGTCGCGCCGGATCACCGACGCCGCGCGCGTGCAGCGGCGCCGTGAGGGCGAGATCGCGGGCACGGCGGGAGAGTCGTTCGGAGCCATCAAGGTCGTGCAGGCCTACACGCTCGAGGGCACGCTCGAGCGCGACTTCGCGCGGTCGAACGAGCGGGAGCTCTCCGAGGGCGTGCGCGCGACCCGGCTGTCGGCCGGGCTCGAGCGCGCGACCGATCTGCTCGTGGGCGTCGCGACCGGCGCCGTCCTGCTCGTCGGCGGCTGGAGCGTGCTCGAGGGCCACCTCACCCCGGGTGAGCTCGTCGTGTTCGTGCAGTACCTCAAGGGCGCGTTCAAGCCCATGCGCGACCTCGCGAAGTACACCGGCCGCATCGCGAAGGCCGCGGCCTCGGGCGAGCGCATCCTCGACCTCGTCGGGACGCGCAGCGACCTGGCCGACCTGCCCGGTGCCCACCGCATGGGAAGTGTCGCGGGTGCGGTGACGTTCCACCGCGTGTCCGCCTCGTACGGCGACGGCGAGCCCGCCCTGCACGAGGTCGACCTCGACATCGCCGCCGGCGAGCGGGTCGCGATCGTCGGGCACTCGGGGTCGGGCAAGTCGACCCTCGCGTCGCTGCTGCTGCGCCTCCAGGACCCCGTCCGCGGGTCGGTCATGATCGATGGCCGCGACCTGCGCGCCTACACGCTCGCCTCCCTGCGCAGCGGCATCGCGATCGTCCTGCAGGAGTCGGTGCTGTTCACGGGCTCGATCCGCGAGAACATCCGGATGGGCCGCCCCGACGCGACCGATGCGCACGTCGAGCGGGCCGCTCGCGCGGCGGGCGTCGACGAGTTCGCGGCGCGGATGCCCGAGGGCCTCGACACGCTCGTCGGCGAGCGCGGCGACACCCTCTCGGGCGGCCAGCGCCAGCGCATCGCGATCGCGCGAGCCGTGCTCCGCGACGCGCGCATCGTCATCCTCGACGAGGCCGCGACGGGGCTGGACGCCGCGAGCGGCGCCGCCGTGCGGGCCGCGCTCGATCGGCTGAGCGAGGGGCGGACGACGCTCGTCATCACGCACGCGCTCGAGGACGCCCTCGCGTGCGATCGCATCGTCGTGCTCGAGCGCGGCAGGATCGTCGAGCAAGGGCGTCCGGACGAGCTGCTGGCCCGCGCGGGGTCGCGGCTGGCGATCCTCAACGAGGCCGCCCGTGCGTGACCCGATCCCGCACCTCGCGCCCGCCGATGCGGCGCTCGCCGCGCGCGAGACCGCGCTGCCGGGGCTTCCCCTCGTGCTCGATGCGGCCACGCTGCACCGCGCTCTCGAGGCCGCGGGAGTCCCTGTTCAACGCGTCGAGACCACGTACCTGCGTTTCAAGCCGGGCACCTCGGCGGTCGCGGGCGTGCGCATCGAGACCCCGAGCCGGTCGATCCGGGCGCAGGCGGTCGCGTATCCCGTCGGCGTCCACCGGAAGCTCGAGCGGATGGCCGCGCACGCGGGCGACGGCCTCCTCCTGCTCGACGCCGAGCGGGGGATCGCGGTGGTCGACGCGGCCGCCGACCGCGCGCTCCCGGGCATCCGCGTCGCGCTCGAGCGGCATCCGGACGCGGAGGTGCTCGTCTACAAGCCGGGCCGTCGCTGGGTCGCGCGCTGCGCAGCCTGCCGCGTCATCGTCAAGGTGCACGCGCCCGATCGCGCGGCGTCGGCCATCCGGGCGCAGCATCGCGTCGAGACGCTCGTGCCGACCGCCGCGCTCGTCCGCGCCGACGCGGCCGTCGGGCTCGTCGAGACCCACCTGCTCGCCGGAACGCCGCTGCCGGAGATCGCGGCCCCGGAGGCGGAGCATCGCGTGGGCGGAATGCTCGCGCGGCTGCACACGGCATCGGCCCGAGAGGGCGAGCCGGCGGATGGCGCGCGTCTGCCGGAGATCGAGCGCGCGCACGCGCGCGCACTCGACGCCGCGGCGTCGGGGGTCGCGGCCGTGCTGCCCGCCCTCGAGGATCGCGCGCTCCGCGCGGCCGCCGCCATCCGATCGCTGCTCGAGGAGCGGCGCGTCCGCACCCTCGTGCACGGCGACTGCTCGATCGACCAGGTCATCGTGGGCCCCGACGGCCGCCCGTGGCTGATCGACCTCGATCGGGCGGGGGAGGGCGACCCGCTGTCCGACCTGGGCTCGTGGGCCGCCGATGCGATCGCCCGGGGCGAGAGCGCGTGCCGCGCGGGCGCCGCGCTCGTCGCGGGGTATCGGGAAGCGGGCGGCGCCGTCGACGAGGCGGCCCTGCTCGCCCACACGGCCGCCGGTCTGCTGCGGCGCGCTGCCGAGCCGTTCCGCGCGAGGGCCGCCGACTGGGACGCCGAGGTCGCGCACCTCGTCGCCGAGAGCGAGCGCCTCGTCGGGCTCGCGGCGCTGCGCGCGGACGCGGCGCTTCCCGGGGCCGCGGCGGTCGAACCGTTCGCGTCGGCGCGCGTCATCGCGCATCGGCCGGGGCGGCGCGCGGTCCTCCGCCGAGCGGACGGCGACTTCGTGAAGCTCGTCCGGCCCGCACGGTTCGCCGAGGTGGCGGAGCGCGCCGAGCGCGTCTCGGGCCTGCGCACGCTCCGGTCGCCCCGGGTGCTCGCGCGCGACGACGCGGCCGGTGTCCTCCGCCTCGCGAGCGTCGGCGAGCGGACCCTCCTCGACGCCGGAAGCGACCCGTCCGTCTCCGACGACGCGCTCGTCGCGGTGTGGACGCGCGTCGGAGCCGGACTCGCCGAGCTGCATGCGCTCGACCCCGCGGGGCTCCCGCGCCACGGCGTCGCGGACGAGATGCGCGCCATCCGCCGTGCCCTGGCGTCCGCCGACGGCGCGCTCGATGGCGACGATGTCGCCGACGCGCTCGCCGCGGTCGAGGCGGCGCTCGCGGCGGATCCGCCGGAACGCGTCGACGGCGTCCTCCATCGCGACCTCCACGACAAGCAGCTGCTCGTGCCATCCGGGTCGTTCACCGCGCAGGACCTCGCGGCGGGGCGCACGCGCGTCGGCCTCATCGACGTCGACACCCTCGCGATCGGCGAACGCGCGCTCGATGTGGCGAACCTGCTCGTGCACCTCGAGCTGCGGGTGCTGCAGGGGCTGCTGCCGACCACGCGGGCCGACGCCGCCGGCCAGGCCTTCCGCCGCGGCGTCGGCGACGGCCCGCTCTGGGCGCGCGTGCCGGCGTACTCCGCCGCGGCGCGGCTGCGGCTCGCCGGTGTCTACGCACAGCGCGACGGATGGCACGACGTCGCGCGCGCCCTGCTGCGGCGAGTCGGGAGCCCCGTCACAACGGGGCGGTGAGGCCGGGGCCGCGTGGGCGGCGGGCGTTCGCCGCGAAGTGCGGCGAGTCGGGGGAGGAGTGGGGTGCTCGGCGAAGCCGCTTGCCGCGAAATGCGTCGAACGGGCCGCTCTTCGACGCGAAGTGCGGCAGGTCTCGAACGGCCTTGCCGCGAAACGCGGCAACCGGCGAGCTGTTCGCCGGCAAGCGCGGCGAACGCCCGAGGCGGGTCCGGTGGCTCAGTCCTCGTCGACGTCGTCCGCGTCGTCGTCCACGTCCACGTCCGTGTCGTCATCGACGTCGGTGTCGGGATCGTCATCGACCTCGACGGGGGGAGCCGGCGGCAGGTGCTCGGGCTCGGTCTGGGCCGGCGGCGCGGTCTGCTCGGGCGGTGCGGATGTCGGCGTCGGCGTGGGCGTGGGCGTGGGCGTTGCTCCGCGCTGGTCCGAGCGGAGGTCGCGGCCGACGGCCCCGCCCGTGTAGTCGCCCGTGACCGCACCGCCGTCGAGGATCTGTCCGCCATCCGTGCGCTGCTCGAGCGCCTCCGACGCGACCACGACGCCGCCGGTGAGGGCGAGCAGGCCGATGCCGCCGATGATGGTGTACGCGATCGCCTTCCGCATCGTGGCTCCTCCCTCTCCCCTCCAGGATGCGCGCCTCGCCTAAACGGGTCGACAGCCGCACATGAGACAACCCTTATGGTCGCCGGATCCGAGCGATCGCGCGCGCCTCGGCGACGATACTGGGACCGTGGCGGACGGGAACGGCGGACCGAGGCGGCGGCGCGTCGTCTCGGTGCGCGTGCGCCTCATCGCCGTCATCACCATCGTCGCGGCGCTCGGGATGGCCGCGGTCGGCCTCGCCGTGTACATCGTCGAGCAGGCGACGATCATGGCTCAGATCGACGACCGCCTCCGCGCGAACCTCGACTCCGCCCGCTTCATCGTGGCAGGGACGCCCGAGGAGCCGCAGGCGTGGGAGTCGTCGCGCGAAGCCGCTGAGGACATCGTGCGGCGGATGAGCCCCGACGACAACACGGGGGTCGCGGGCGTCGTGGACGGCAAGGCGGCGTTCGTGCCCGGGGTGCCGCTCGACGTCGACCTCCGCAGCGCGCCCGGATTCATCCCGTTCGCGGTGCGGACGACCGCCGGGCGCGAGCCCGTGCTCGGGACGTACGCCGAGGAGGGCGTCGTCTGGCGCTTCCTCGCCACGCCCGTCGAGGTGCCCGGCGCGCCCGACGCCGAGAGCGTGCTCTTCGTCATGGCCTACGACGTCGAGGCCGAGCTGTCGGAGATCAACGGCCCGGCTCGGGTGTTCTTCGTCGCGGGCGGCATCGTGCTCGTCGTCATCGCGGGGGTCGGCACGGTCGCGGCCGGTCGTCTGCTGCGCCCGCTGCGGCGCATGCGCGAGACGGCGGAGCGCGTGTCGGCCCAGTCGCGCTCGGAGCGCCTGCCGATCGAGGGGCGCGACGACGTGTCGGAGCTCGCGGCGACGATGAACGCCATGCTGGATCGACTCGACGACGCGCTCGACTCGCAGCGGCAGCTGCTCAGCGATGTCGGCCACGAGCTGAAGACCCCGCTCACGATCGTGCGCGGGCACGTCGAGCTGATGGACCCCGCTGACCCCGACGACGTGCGCGAGACGCAGCAGCTCGCGGTCGACGAGCTCGACCGGATGAGCCGTCTCGTGCAGGATCTGTCGTCCGCGGCGGCGCTCCACGGGCCATCCCCCGTCGCCCCCGAGCCGACCGACGCGGCGGATCTCGTCGCGCAGATCGTGCGCAAGGCCCAGGCGATCGAGGGCGCGGATGTCGCCGCCGGACCGATCGCGGATGTCGTCGCGCCGCTCGACGCGGCCCGCATCACCCAGGCCGTGCTGCAGCTGGCGCAGAACGCCGTGACCCACGGCGGCGGGCGCTTCGTGATCGGCAGCAATGTCGAGGAAGGTCGCCTCGCCCTGTGGGTGCGCGATTACGGCCCTGGCGTCCCGGACGACGAGAAGAAGGCCGTGTTCGAGCGCTTCCGGCGCGGACGCGGACGCGAGCGCGCGGCAGGGAGCGGCCTCGGCCTCAACATCGTGCAGGTCATTGCGCGCGCCCACGGCGGTCGAGCTCGCGTGACGGACGCCCCGGGCGGCGGCGCGCTGTTCGCGATCCTCGTGCCGCTCGCGCCCGACGACGAGGACACGCCGCCGCACGCGGACGGAAGGAGCCACCGTGGCATCGATTCTCATCGCCGATGACGAGCAGCGCATCGCGGGGTTCATCGAGAAGGGCCTGCGCGCCGCCGGCTTCGCGACCCGCGTCGCCGCCGACGGCGTCGAGGCGCTCGAGCTCGCGCAGACCGGCGAGTTCGACCTGCTCGTCCTCGACGTGAACATGCCGCGCATGAACGGCTTCGACGTGCTCGAGAACCTGCGCGGCTCGGGCTCGCGCATGCCGATCATCATGCTCACCGCGCGCACCGATCTGGGCGACACCGTCGCAGGGCTCGAGGGCGGGGCCGACGACTACATCGGCAAGCCGTTCCGCTTCGACGAGCTGCTCGCGCGCATCCGCCTCCGCATGCGCCGCGACGAGGAGGTCGCTCCCGCGGCGGGCGCCCTGCGTCATCGAGACCTCACACTCGATGTCCGCACCCGCCGCGCCGTCATCGACGGCGGGCCGTCCGTCGACCTCTCCGCGCGCGAGTACGCCCTCGCGGAGGAGCTCATCCGGCACGCCGGCCAGGTGCTGAGCCGCGAGCAGCTGCTGAGCCGGGTGTGGGGCTTCGACTTCGACCCCGGGTCGAACGTCGCCGACGTCTACATCGGCTACCTGCGCCAGAAGCTCGGGGCCGACCGCATCGAGACGGTCCGCGGTGCGGGCTACCGGCTCGTGTGAGCTCTCACAGCGCTCCGACACGTGCGCCGGGCTGTCAACCCCTCGCCCCGGGGTCGCGGTCGGCGTACCGTGGCGCGCAGCCGGACGCGATCCGGGGAGATGTCGCGGAGGAATCCCATGAGCGATGGCGGACAGCACAACACGCAAGGCGTCCCCGACGAGAACGCCGAAGCCGACACGGCATCGGGCGGCGCGCCCGAGGAGCCGGACGAAGGCGACGACTTCTCCGAGGCCTCCGACGAGGAGCCCTCGGGCGAGTGATCTGCCCGGTCGCGCCGCTACGCGGAGCCGTGCGGCGCGACCAGGCGCTCCCACGTGCGAGCGCCCGCGTCGATCCGACCTGACGCGTCGAGTCTGCGCGCCGACGAGGTCGGCTTCCGCTCGGCCTGATCGTGGATGCGCTGCGCGAAGTCCGTCGAGAAGGCGCCTCGCGGCAGGTGCGACTCCACCGCGACGAGCAGCGCGGCATCCCACTTCTCGGGGGCGACGCCCGAGACGTCGAGGCTCGTGGCGACCTCGAGGAGGTGCGATTCCACGTCCTCGTCCGGATCGACCGCCGTCCACATGTGCCGCACGATGATCTCCTGGACCCGCTCCCTGCGTGCGCGCGGCCATCCTGCGCCGGCGGCGAAGGCCCATCCCGCCGCCCCGCCCGCCGCCTCGAACGGGACGACATCGGCGTCGAACTCCGCGACGAGCCCGAGATCGTGCAGCATCGTCGCGACGTACAGCAGCTCGGCGTCGTAGGGGAGGCCCAGCGCGTCGCCGAGCGTCGATGCCCACACCCATGAGCGCAGGCAGTGCCGCACGAGCTCGGGCGGCGACCAGGCCTCGAGCACCTCGCGGGCACGTGCGGCGACGGGAGTGGGCGGCGCGATGAGCGCGTCGATCTGTGCGGGCGACATGGGGTCCTCTCGGTCTCGCCTCCACTCTCGCGGGCGGATGGCGCGGCTCGTGAGGCGATTCCGGTCAGCATCCGGAGGAATCGCGTCACCAACGGCGCGACGCGAACTCAACGACGCCGAGCTTCGTCCCGACGCGTGATCACCCGCGGTCGACCGCGGCCATCGCCTCCGCGAGCTCGGAGAACGCGCCGACGCGCTCGGAATGAGCGTCGAAGGCGAGGAAGCGGCCATCCGGCCCCTTCTCCACGAAGCCCATGAACATTCCGTCTCGATTCGCGACGTGGAGTCCCTTCTGGACGCGGCTCCAGGTCGTGTGCGTGCCGTGATCGGCGATGGTCATCGCTGTGTCTCCTTCTCTCACCGGTGCGCACGGAGAGTGCTCCGGCAACGCGGTCGTCGTTGACCGCGTCACGACTCTATGCGCGACCTCCGACAGGCGGAGGAGGCTTGTGGACGCGCGACCGGGGTGGTATTCACACGCTCCCGCCCCTGCTCGAGAGCGAGCCGGTCGCACCCGCGCAAGGGGGAGACAGCAGGCGGTGTCATCGCCTAGCGTCGGCGGAGCAGGCCACGATCGGAGGAGGCGCCATGGGACAGGACGAGATGACCGATGAGGAGAAGCGTCGCGACCAGCTCACGTCGGCGCCCGACGCGACCGAGGAGGACACGAAGCCGCGCATCGAGGTCACCCGCCGCGAGGGCGTGACCCGCATCGACGTCGCGGAGGACGCCGCGGTGCGCCCCGGCTTCGGCGAGCCGGGCGAGGCGGCGGACGCGCAGGAGGGCGGTGACCGCGCGTAGCATGCCGAGCATGCTGCGCCTCCTGCTCCTGCGCCACGCGAAGTCCGACTGGCCCGAGGGGGTCGACGACGTCGACCGCCCGCTGACGCCGCGCGGCGCAGCCCAGGCGCGCGACGTCGGCGCGTACATGCAGGAGCACGGGCTCATCCCCGACCGCGCGGTGGTCTCGATCGCCCAGCGCACGCGCGAGACGTGGGCGGGTGTCGCGTCGCCGTGGCAGGAGGCGCCGCCCGTGCAGTTCGACGACGACGTCTACGCGGCGTCCGCGCGGCGGCTGCTCCAGGTCATCCGCGAGCAGGGCGGCGACGCGCGCACGCTCCTGCTCGTCGGGCACAATCCGGGCGTCCACGATCTCGTCGCGACGCTCGCGGCAGAGCGCGACCGCGTCCCGCTCGCGTACCCCACCGCGACGCTCGCGGTGCTCGAGCTGCCGGTCGACGGATGGCCCGAGGTCGACGCCGGGACGGCGCGCGTCGAGCGCGTCGTGGTCAAGGGCTCGGACTGATGCCGGACCCGAACATCCCTGACGCGTTCGACGTCTTCACCGTGGTTCTCCTGCGGCGCCCTGCGGACGCGCCGGAGATGACCGAGGACGAACTCGACGCACTGCAGGCCCGCCACCTCTCCTACCGGGCGCAGCTCGCACGCGACGGCGCGACGGTCGCGAACGGCCCGTTCCTCGCGCAGAGCGACGAGACCCTGCGCGGGATGTCGGTCTTCGCGCGCTCGCCGGAGGAGGCCGCGCGGCTGTCCGCCGCCGATCCGTCCGTCATCGCGGGGCGGCTGTCGTTCGAGGTCGTCGAATGGTGGGTCGCCGCAGGCTCGATCGCGTTCCCGAGCGCGACCGAGCCCGTCGGCGACCGGAGGCCTCTGCCCGCCGACTGAACCGTCAGCTCGCGCGCGGCGTGCGGTTCTCGGCGCTGACCATCCAGGACAGCTGCTCGAGCCGCTCGAGCACGGCGTGGAGGATGTCGGCGGTCGTCGGATCCTCCTCGTCGACCGCGTCGTGCACCTCGCGGCACGTCTGGCAGACGGCGTCGAGGCGCTCCGTGATGAGGTCGATCACCTCGGTCGTGGCGATCTCGCCCTGCGGGAACTCCGGGAGCGACGTCGTCTCGGCGACGGTGTCGCTGCGTCCGTCGGGGAGCGCGTGCAGCGCGCGCATGCGCTCGGCGATCGTGTCGGCGAACTCGCGCGCCGCGGCGATGATCTCGTCGAGCTGAAGGTGGGTGTCGCGGAAGTTGGTGCCGACGACGTTCCAGTGCGCCTGCTTGCCCTGCAGCGACAGCTCGATGAGGTCGACGAGCACGGACTGCATGTGCCCGCTGAGCTGCTCGGAAGCGGTGAACCCCTTCTCGGCGTTCTGCTCATCCGTCAGCTCGGCTCCCGAGCGGGCGGGGCGGCGGCGGTTCTTCGGGGTGGACTGCTGCTTCTTCTCGGCCATCGTGTTCCCTTCCGTGTGCCTGGGCCCAGGCTACGGAGCGCACGGCGGGCTGTCGCGGCCTTGTCGCGCGCGCCCGCTCGTGTTACCGGTGTCGTCGGTCACGGGGCGGCGCGCAGATGCGCCGAGGCCCACTCGCCGAGCTGCTCGAGCACCGGGATGAGCGCCTCGCCGGCCGGTGTCAGCGTGTAGACGACCGATACCGGAGGGCCGGCATGCACCTCGCGCGAGACGAGGTCGACCGCAGCGAGCTCGGCGAGCCGGTCGGAGAGGACGGCGTCGCTGATGCCCGCCACTCCGCGCCGCAGGGCCACGAAGGAGAGGGGGCCGCTGCTGAGCGTGTCGACGATCATGCCGTTCCAGCGCTTGCCGAGCACCGAGAACGCGAGCGAGACGGCGGCGTCGCACGCCGGTCCGCCGTGCTCGGTCTCCGCCATGCAGCCATCCTACCTGTGCTACTGTCGCGATAGCCGCTCTGCTTTTCAGAGTGACTCATCGAACCTGATCGGAGCACCCATGACCCTCTTCCGCCTGGATGCGAGCATCCTCCCCGCGACCTCCGCCAGCCGCTCCCTCGGCGACCTCGTCGAGTCCGAGTGGACGGCGGCGCACCCCGATGACGTCGTCGTGCGCCGCGACCTCGCCGCCGAGCCCGTCTCGGCCACCGTGTGGCAGAACGCCGTGACGGCGGGCTTCGTGCCCGAGGCCGATCGCACCGAGGAGCAGCGCGCAGCGCAGGCGCTCGCCCGCGCCTTCGCCGACGAGCTCATCGACGCCGACGCCCTGCTCTTCACCGTGCCTCTCTACAATTACGGCGTCTCGCAGCACTTCAAGACCTGGTTCGACGTCGCCTACACCGACCCGCGCATCGACCCGCAGGGCACGGCGCTGCGGGGCAAGCCCGCGACGCTCGTGACCGTGCTCGGCGGCAACTACGCGCCCGGGACGCCCAAGGAGGGCTGGGACCACTCGACGGCGTGGCTGCGCCGCGTGCTCGAGGATGTCTGGGGCCTGGACCTGCGGGTCGTCCAGCGGCCGTTCACGCTCGTGGGCGTGAACCCCGCGCTCGACGCCTTCGCCGACGTCGCGGCGGACCTGCGGGCGGCGGCCGAGGACGCCGCCCGCGTCGCCGGCCGGGAGCTCGCGGAGTCCCTCCAGGCGGTGTGAGGTCGTGAGGAGGGGCGCTGTCTGGCGTCCCTCCTCACCGCGTCACCGCGCGGGTGCCGCCTGGGTCCGCACGAGCTCGAGCGCGAGGGCGGTGGCCGGCTCAGACGGACGCCGCGCGATCGCCGAGACGACCCACGGCGGCGCATCCGCGGGCATCGGCCGCACCGCGAGCGCTGCGGCCTCGGGCTTCGCCCCGACGTGCGCGGGCACGATCGCCACGCCGAGGCCCCGGCGCACGAGGTCGATGAGCGTGTGGACGTCGCCGGTGGCGCACCGCACGCGCCGCGCGATGCCGCGCGCGGCGCAGACCGCGTCGTTGAGCGAGCGCACCGCCCACGACCCCTGGAAGTCCACGAAGTCGACGTCGTCGAGGTCGGCCCACGAGACGGGCTCCGCGCCCGAGAGCGGATGGCCGGGCGGCGTCAGCAGGACGAGCGGCAGGCGACCGAGCTCCTCCCGGTGAAGCGAGCCGAGGTGCTCCGTCGCCGCGACGAGACCGAGGTCGAGGTCGCCCTCGCGGACCCGCGCGGCGAGCTCGTGCGACCCGGCCTGCGCGAACTCGAGCTCGACGAGGGGATGGCGCAGGTGGACCTGCTCGAGCAGGCCCGAGACATCCACGAGGCCGAGGCACTGCTCGGCGCCGATGCGCAGCCTCCCGCTCAGCTCCTCCGTGGCGCGCGCGACGGCGCCGCGCGCTGCGGACGCCTGCGCGAGCATCGAGCGCGCGTGCGGCAGGAGCGCGCGGCCGGCCGGCGTCGTCTCCACCCCGCGGGGCGAGCGCGTGAAGAGGTCCGTGCCGAGCTCGGCTTCGAGCGCCCGGATGGCCGCCGACAGGCCCGACTGCGAGATGCCGCAGACGGCGGCCGCGCGCGTGAACTGCTGCTCGTCGGCGAGGGTGACGAGGTACTCCATCTGGCGCAGATCCATCAGCACTACTCCTTCTGGCAGGCATCTGCTCCAGTTGTTGGATTTCTGCCGCACCGCTCCCTATCGTAGGAGCGCCCGCGGCGCCGTCGCCGGGCGGCACCGGAAGGACACCCATGAAGACCGTCTCCCTCGGCCCCGGAGGCCAGCAGGCTCCCAACGTCATCGCGGGGCTCATGCGCATCTCCGACAAGACCGACGCGCAGATCCGCGAGCTCGTCGACACCGCCCGCGAGGCCGGCATCGACTTCTTCGACCACGCGGACATCTACGGCACCGAGCTGCACCAGTGCGAGCGCCGCTTCGCCGAGGCGATGCGCCTCACGCCGTCTGAGCGCGCCGAGCTCACGATCCAGACGAAGTGCGGCATCGTGCGCGAGGGGCCGTACTTCGACTTCTCGTACGAGCACATCGTCACGTCGGTCGAGGAGTCGCTGCGTGCTCTCGACACCGACTACATCGACGTGCTCCTCCTGCACCGCCCGGATGCGCTCGTCGAGCCCGACGAGGTCGCCCGCGCGTTCGACGAGCTCGAGGCCGCGGGCAAGGTGCGCGCATTCGGCGTCTCGAACCACACGCCGCGTCAGATCGACCTGCTCAAGACGGCCGTGCGCCAGCCCATCGTCGCCAACCAGGTGCAGCTCTCGATCACGCATGCGCCGATCATCACGCAGGGCATCGCGGCCAACATGCTCGGCGTCGAGCAGTCGCAGGTGCTCGACGGCGGAGGGCTCGTCGAGTACAGCCGCATCAACGGCATCACGCTGCAGGCGTGGTCGCCCTTCCAGGCCGGCTTCTTCACCGGCGTGTTCCTCGGCTCGGAGGCGCACCCCGAGCTGAACGCCGTGATCGACCGCCTCGCCGCGCAGTACGGCGTCGAGCCGATCGCGATCGCGACGGCGTGGATCACCCGCCACCCCGCGGGCATCCAGGTCGTCCTCGGCACGACGACACCGGCCCGGGTCGCGGCGGCCGCGCAGGGCAGCGACATCCCGCTCACGCGCGCCGAGTGGTACGAGCTCACCCGCGCGGCGGGCCACATCGTCCCGTAGGGCGGCTTCGCGGGCCTGCCGGGAGGCCGGGCGGGCCTGCCGGGAGGCTGGGCGGCCTGCCGCCCAGCCGACGACGCGGGTCCGCCGGGAGGCCGGGCGGCCCGTCGCCAGGAGGATCACGCTTTCCCAGGACGGATACGACAGAACCGTCCTGGGAAAGCGTGATCCTCCTGCTTTGAGGGCCGCGGTGCCGACGTCGGACCGGAGGTGGCGGCCTGTGTGTGCGGGTGCGGGTCGACGCGCAGGCCACGTGGTGCCCGGCCGCCCCGCGCCGGCGCGCGTCAGTCGACGACGCGGCCCTCGGCCATCCGGATGGTGCGGCGCGCGAGGGCCGCGACATCGTCGGGATCGTGACTGACGAGGATGGCCGTGCGCCCGGCGAGGACGCGCGCGAGGACCGCGCGCAGCTCGGGCCGGGCCGTCGCGTCGAGCGCGGTCGTCGGCTCGTCGAGCAGGAGAACGGCCGGCTCGGCCGCGAGGGCCCGGGCCAGGGCGACCCGCTGCGCCTGCCCTCCGGAGAGGTCGGATGCGCGGCGCTCGGCGAGGTGCCGTACGCCGGTCTCGAGAAGCCAGCGCTCCGCGGCGTCGCGCGCGGCGGAACGCGACAGGCCGGACGCGCGCGGGCCGAACGCGACGTTGTCCCGGACCGTGAGGTGGGGGAAGAGCAGCGTCTGCTGCGTCATGAGGGCGATGCCGCGTCGATGCGGCGGAACCCAGCGGCGTCCGTCTGCCAGGGGCGCCCCTTCGAGCACGACGGCGCCCGCGTCGGGGCGGATGAGCCCCGCGACGAGCTCGAGCGCGGTCGACTTGCCCGCGCCGTTCGGCCCCACGATCGCGACGGTCTCCCCGCGCGCGACGTCGAGGTCGACCGCGACCCCGCGGCCCGTCACCCGTGCGTGCACCTCGAGGAAGCGAGCCGCGTCATCCGGGCTCTGCCGCGTTTCGGGGCGACCCGGGGCGGGTTCGCCGTGTTTCGGGGCAGGGCCTTGCGGGGGTTGCCGCGTTTCGGGGCGACTCGGCGTCGGTTCGCCGCGTTTCGCGGCGAACCCGGTGGGACCCGCCTTGGCCCCGGGGCCATCCTCGAACCCGCCCGCCTCCTCGTCGCTCACGGCT
Organism: Microbacterium barkeri; assembly: GCF_027921765.1. Lineage (GTDB taxonomy): Bacteria > Actinomycetota > Actinomycetes > Actinomycetales > Microbacteriaceae > Microbacterium > Microbacterium barkeri. Next base: position 213,811 of record NZ_BSEJ01000005.1, on the reverse strand, counting down.
GCCCCCTCCGCGGACGATACGCCAGCACGACGCCGCAGACCGCGAGCGCGATGAGCACGAGCGACAGCGCGACCGCCGAGGCGCTGTCGCTCTCCCGGACGAGATACACCTCGAGGGGAAGCGTGCGGGTGACGCCCTGCAGGCTCCCGGCGAAGGCGAGGGTCGCGCCGAACTCCCCGAGCGCACGGGAGAAGGAGAGGATGGCCCCCGAGAGGATGCCCGGCGCGATGAGCGGGAGCGTCACGCGCCACAGCACCCGCCCCGGCGATGCCCCCAGCGTCGCCGCGACCGCGGCGTAGCGCGTGCCGGCGGAGCGCAGCGCCCCCTCCACGCTCATCACGAGGAACGGCAGGGCGACGAACGTCTGGGCCATGACGACCGCCACCTCGGTGAACGGGATCTGGATCCCGAACGGCGTGAGCGCCTGCCCGACGAGCCCGCGGCGCCCGAACGCGTACAGCAGCGCGATGCCTCCGACGACCGGAGGCAGCACGAGCGGCACGAGTGCGAGCGCGCGCAGCGCCTTCAGCCCGGGGAAGCGCCCCCGCGCGAACACGGCCGCCATCGGCACGCCGATGAGCAGGCACAGCGCGGTCGAGACGAGGGCCGTCCGCAGGCTCAGCGCGAGGGCGTCGCGCGCGGCCGCCCCGGTCAGCAGGTGCCAGAAGTCGCCCCACTCCGCGCGCAGCACGAGGGCGGCGAGGGGCACGAGGATGAGCGCGAGCCCCAGCGCGGCCGGAATCCACAGCCAGCGCGGCAGGTCGGTGGCGATCGGCCGCGGCGCCCGGACGGATGGCCGCACCGCGGCGGTCTCGGGCGGTCGCGGGGCGCCGGCCGCCGCGCCTCTCTCCTCGTGCTGGACCATCCGCTAGTCCGCCGGGAGGAAGCCCGCGTCCGCGAGGACGCGCTGCGCGGGATCGTCGAGGACGAAGTCGACGAACGCGCGAGCGAGCGCCGGGTCGGGTGCGCCGTCGAGCGCCGCGATGGGGTAGTCGTTCACGGCGGCATCGGGCGCGTCGACCGGCACACCCTCGACCGCGTCGCCCGCACGGCGGACGTCGGTGGCGTAGACGACGCCCGCATCCGCCTCGCCCGAGGTCACCTTGCCGAGCACATCCGTCACGGCGTTCTCCTCGCTCGCAGGGTCGACCGCGACGTCGAGCGCCCGCTCGACCTCGGCCGTCGCGCGCCCGCACGGGACGGCGAGCGCGCACACGACGACGACCACGTCGTCGCGCGCGAGATCCGCGAATCCCCGGATGTCGGCCGGATTGCCCGCGGGCACGGCGATCTCGAGGGCGTTCCGCGCGAACACCGCCGGCTCGTCGGCCGCGTGCTGCGCGACGGATTCCATGGTCGCCGTGTCGGCCGAGGCGAACACCGCGGCGGGCGCTCCCTCGGCGATCTGCGTCGCGAGGCCCGCCGACCCGTCGAAGCTCAGGCTGACCGAGACACCCGGATGCGCCTCCTCGAATGCGGCGGCGATCTCGGTGAAGACCTCGGTGAGCGACGCCGCGGCGAACACGTGAAGCTCCTGACCCGCCGTCGGCGGCGCAGCGCAGCCGGACAGCGCGAGCGCGACCGCACCCGCCACTGCTGCGCGCACCCGCCGTCTCACGGCGTCTCCACGAGGACGGTCGTCGCCTTGACGACGGCCACCGCGACCGAGCCCGGCTCGAGGCCGAGCTCGCGCACCGCCTCCGTGCTCATGAGCGACACGACGCGGTGCGGCCCGCACTGCAGCTCGACCTGGCTCATGACGGTGTCGCTCGTGACGGCCGTGACGAGTCCGGTGAAGCGGTTGCGGGCGGAGCGGCCCCCGGAGAGCGGATCTTCGGGGGCGTCGGCATGCGACCGCGCGAATGCGGCGAGCTCGGCTCCGTCGATGACCCGGCGACCCGCGTCGTCGCGGTGCGCCGCGAGGGCGCCCGCGGCGATCCAGCGTCGGACGGTGTCGTCGCTCACGCCGAGCAGGTGGGCGGCGTCGCGGACGCGGATGTCGGGCATGCGCTTCTCGATTCGCAGATGCGGATGTTCTGGGTCGATTCTGCCGCAGATGCGACATGCATGGGCGTCCAAGGTCGAGCGGCTACCGTCGTCGCATGCGCCGACTCGCCATCCTCCCGCTCCTCGCCGTGGGCCTGCTCGCCGGCTGCACACAGGCCGCCGACATCGCCGGCGACGCCCTGGGCGTCCCGGTCGACGAGATCTGCACGACCGCCGACGCCGCCTACGCGCAGTACCAGGCGATCCTCGAGCAGGGCGACGTGACCGCTGAGCAGGCCGACGTCGCGCGCGACGACCTCGTCGCGACCCTCGAGCGGCTCGCGGATGACGTGGGCGGTCAGCCGGGGGAGCTCATCCGCGCGAACGCCGAGCAGCTGTCGCAGGTGAGCGACCTCACGGCGCCCGAGACGGTCGAGGCCGTCGAGCAGGCCAAGGGCGCGCTCGCGACCCTCTGCGGCTGAGCCGCCCCGCGCCCTCGTAGGATCGGACGAGGCCCCGCCACCTCGACGGCGCCGGATGGGGAGGCGCGCATGCGCGTGAGCGGTGAAGACGTGACCTGGGTGCTCGTCGACGGCGAGAACATCGACGCGACGCTGGGGACGTCGATCATCGGCCGACGGCCGCAGCCGGATGAGCGGCCCCGGTGGGACCGGCTCGTCTCGTTCGCGGCGCGGCAGTGGAACCAGCGCGCACGCGGCGTGTTCTTCATCAACGCCTCGTCCGTCATCCCGCAGAGCTTCGTCCAGGCGCTCAAGGCGATGGACTACGAGGTCGTGCTCCTCGCGGGCGCCCCCGACGAGAAGGTCGTCGACATCGCGATCCAGCGCACCCTGCGGGCCCTGGCTGACCGCGACGACGACGTGATGCTCGTGAGCCACGACGGGGACTTCCTCGACGACGTCGCGGCGCTCATCGGCGGCGACCGGCGCGTCGGGATCGTCGCGTTCAACGAGTTCCGGAACGCGGGGTATGCGACCCTGCCCGGCCTGCAGCTATTCGACCTCGAGTACGACGCCGCGGTGTTCGACGCGCAGCTCCCGCGCCTCCGCGTCATCCCGATCGACGAGTTCGACCCCGCGACCTTCCTCGGCGCGTAGGGCCGAGCCCGGGGTCGCGGCGGTGGCCGTCCCTTGGTATCGTGCACTTGTGCAACGTTGTAAATTCTCCTCGTACCTCTTCGTCCACTTCACGGGCGAAGACGACGACGCGGCCGAGCAGGTCCACTTCGCGGTGAGCGACGGCGCCTCCCTGAGTGACTGGGACCTGCTGGAGGACGGCGCGCCCGTGCTCACGTCGGATCTCGGCACGCGGGGCGTGCGCGACCCGTTCCTGCTCCGCAAGGAGGACGGCGGGTTCGTGATCCTCGCGACCGACCTCAAGGTGCACGGCGCCGGCGGCTTCGGTGCGGGGCAGGAGAACGGCAGCACCGACATCCTCGTCTGGGAGTCGGATGACCTCGTGACCTGGACGGGCCCGCGTGCGGTCTCGGTGATGGGCCCCGAGGCCGGCAACGTGTGGGCCCCGGAGGCCGTCTGGAGCGCGGAGCACGGCGCCTACCTCGTCTACTGGGCCTCGAACCTCTACCCCGAGGGCGGCGAGCGCCGGGCCGCCGACAGTTACAACCGGATGATGATCGCGCAGACGGCCGACTTCGCGACCTTCTCGGAGCCGCGCGTGTGGATCGACGTGCGCCGGGGGCCCGGGTACGGGACGATCGACTCGACCCTCGCGCGCGACGGCGCCCACTGGTACCGCTTCACGAAGGACGAGGAGCCGGGCACCATGCACGTGTTCGCCGAGCGCGGCGACGACGTGCTGCGCCCGACCGAGGGGCGCATCGGCTCGGCGTGGGAGCTGCTCGCCGAGGGGATCGGCAGCGACGTCATCTCGCACGGCGAGGGGCCGATCATCGTCCGCTCGCTCGACGAGCGCTCGTGGCTGCTCTTCATCGACTGGCCGCCCTACGGCGGCGGCACGGGCTACCGCGTCTTCGAGAGCGCAGACCTCGCGGATGGCACGTGGACGCCGAGCGCGCACGCGGTTCCGCCGCGCTTCCGGCACGGCTCGGTCGTGCCGATCACGGCGGAGGAGCGGGAGCGCCTGCTCGCGGCCTGGCCGTCGCGTCGCGTCACGACGGCGGAGGCCGCGGTCAGTCGCGGATGACCGGGATCGCCCCGGTGAGGGCGGATCCGGGTGCGTCTTCGCTCGCCCGCCGCGCTGCGAGGGCGGTGCCGACGCTCGCGGCGACGACGAGCGCGATCGCGGCGATCCGCAGCGGGCTCATCGCCTGAGCGAGGAGCAGCCATCCGGCCGCCGTCGCGATGACGGGCTCGAGGCTCAGGAGCACTCCGAACACGCGCTGCGGAAGTCTCCGCAGCGCCATGAGCTCGAGCGCGTACGGGATGACCGACGCGAGGAGCGCCGTCCCGACGGCGAGCACGAGGAGGCTCGGCTCCGCGACCACCTCGATCGCCGCCGGCACGCCGAAGGGCAGCAGCGCGGTCGAGGCGATGACGAGCGCCACCGCGAGCCCGCCCATCCCCGGGACGAGCTGGCCGACGCGCGCGCTCGTGCGGATGTAGAGGGCCCAGAACCCGGCGGCCACGAGCGCGAACACGACGCCTGCTCCATCCAGCGGGACGCCGATGGCGCTGTCGACGCCCAGGAGCGCCATGCCGACGAGGGCGACGCCGACCCACGCGAAGTCGAGGGCGCGTCGCGTGAGCACGGCCGCGAGCACGAGCGGACCGAGGAACTCGATCGCGACCGCGGTGCCCAGCGGGATCCGCTCGAGGGAGGCGTAGAAGGAGCCGTTCATGGCCGCGAGGGAGAGGCCGTACGCGGCCACCCATCCCAACTGCTCGCGGGTCCAGGTGCGCACGCGCGGGCGCACCGCCGCGCACAGGACGAGCGCCGCGATCGAGAGGCGCAGGGCCGTCACGCCCCACGTCCCCAGCTCGGGGAAGAGCTGCACGGCGAGCGCCGCGCCGAACTGCAGCGACGTGCACGAGCCGATGACGAGGGCGACCGAGGCGGTCATTCCCCGAGGGCGGATCCGGGTGAGCATGCCTCCAGTCTCGCCGGAGGGCGCTGGTCAATCCAGCAACCGTTTCTTAGCAAGAAGCGTAAGGTGAGCTGATGTGTTGAATGTCGCGCGCCTCCGCCTCCTCAGCGAGCTCAGTCGCCGCAGGACGATCGCGGAGACGGCGCGGGCGCTCGCGTACACGCCGTCGGCGGTGTCGCAGCAGCTCGCTCAGCTCGAGCGGGAGACGGGCGTGCAGCTGCTCGAGCGCGTCGGGCGCGGTGTGCGGCTGACCGGCGATGCGCTCGCCCTCGTGGCGCATGCGGATGCCGTCTTCGCGCGGCTCGAGGAGGCCGAGGCCGAGCTGACCGCCGCACAGAGCACGCTGCGGGGGCGGCTGCGCGTGGCCTCGTTCCAGAGCATCGTGCTCGCGCTCGCGCCGGGGGCGCTCGAGCTGCTCGCCGAGCGCCATCCCGAACTCGATGTCGCCATCGCCCAGCGCGACCACGGCCCGGCCTACGACGCGCTGCTCTCGCACGAGTTCGACGTCATCATCGGCGAGGAGTACCCCGGCATCCCCGAGGTCGTCCGCGACGGCGTCGACCGCGCCGAGCTCCTCGTCGACCCGCTCGGCCTCGCCCTGCCGGCGGAAGGACGGCTCTCGCGGAGGCCGCGTCGCCTCGCGGAGCTCCGAGACGCGCCATGGGTGCTCGATCCGGCCGACACCCCGACCGGCGCCTGGGGCAGGGCGCAGTGCCGCGGCGCCGGCTTCGAGCCCATCGTGCGCTTCGAGAGCACGGACCCGCTTCTGCACGCGCACGTCGTCCGGATGGGGCAGGCCGTCGGGTTCCTCCCCGCGCTGCTCGGCGAGCCGCACCTCGCCGGCACGCAGCTTGTGAGCCTGCCCGGCGAGCCGCACCGCGTGCTCTACACCGCCGTCCGCTCGGGTCGCGCGGGGCATCCCGCCGTGCGCGCGTTCCGGTCGGCCCTCGTCGACGCGCTCGCGGCGCGGCACCCCGCCGCCCCCGTGTGGAGCGCGGCGCTGGCGGAGTAGGACCCGGGCTCAGCGCAGGAGGCGCGCTGAGACCACGCCCGGGGCGGGAGCACCGTCGACGGGCGAGAGGGTGACCCGCGTGCCGGGCGACGGCGGCGCCATCACGACCTCGAGCGATGTCGCGCCGGGTGCGAGGCGCTCCTCGACGGCGAGCTGCTCGCCGACGCGCACCGCGATCGCCGTCGCCTCGGCGGATGGCCGCAGCTCGAGGCGCAGGCGGCGCGACTGCCACGCGGGGTCCCGCAGCTCGATCGAGAGGCCGGTTCCGAGCTCGCGCCAGTGCGCGTCGCCCTCGACGCCGACGGTCGAGTCGTCGCCCGAGAAGGCGTGGTCGGACTCGGGCTGCTGCTCGCCGAACGCCACGGCGTCGACGGTCGCCGCGTCGATCGCGAGCCGGCCGTCCTGGGCGAGGAGCTCGTCCCTGCGGCCGCGGCCGTCGGCGACCGGCCAGTAGACGGTGTACCGGCTGTCGTGGATGCCCGCGAACGGCTCGAGGTCGACGGCGCCCGCCGGGTCGTCCGTCTCGAGCCGGAAGCGCAGCGGGCCGACCTGGGCGACCGCGTCGGCGCCCTCAGCGACGAGCGGCAGGTCGGCGAACGGGAGCAGCGGGCCCGACGCGATGTGGCCCATCCGGCTGTCATCGGCGACGAGCCCGTCGAGCCCGTCCTCCCCCGCGCGCGCGGCGAGGACGACGGGCCCCGCGAGGTAGGCCTGCCACGGCGATCCGTCGGGCAGGCGCTCCGCACGCAGCGCGAGGGGCACGCGGAAGACGATCTCGTCGCCGTCCGCCCAGGTCCGCGTGATCCGCACGGCGCCGTCCTCCGCGGTCGCCTCCGCGTCAACGCCGTTCACGCGGATGTCGCGGAGTCCGTCGCTCCAGCCCGGCACGCGCAGCCGCAGCGCGAACGCTCGCGCGCCATCCGCCTCCACCGCGATCCGCACCTGCTCGTCGGCGGGGAAGTCCGTCGTCATGCGCAGCCGGACGCCGAACTCGGATGCGTCGAGGTCGGCGGGTGCGAAGAGGTTGACGGCGAGCGCGTCGCCCTCCTGTCCGAAGATCCACTCGCCGTACCGGGCCTGCATCTCCATGCCCGTGCCGACGCAGCACCAGAAGCACTGGTCGGGCTGCGAGTAGACGCGGTAGTGGCGGGGGCGCATCGGCGTGAAGTAGACGAACCCGCCGCGCCCGGGATGCTGCGCCGAGAGCACGTGGTTGAAGAGCGCGCGCTCGGCGAAGTCGAGGTGGGCGGGATCGAGCTCGGCCTCGGCGAGGGCGCGCGTGAGCTTCAGCATGTTGTAGGTGTTGCAGGTCTCCGGCCCCTCGCGGTCCTCGATCATCGGCGCGAAGTCGTCCGGCGCGTGGAAGTGCTCGCGCACGCTGTTGCCGCCGATCGCGACCGTGCGCCGCTCGACGACCGTGCGCCAGAACGTGGCGGCCGCCGCGCGCTCGCCGGCGGCCGCGTAGCCCACGGCCTTCGGGATCTGCGTGTTCGCGTGGCGCCCGGTCAGATCGTCTCGCCCCTCGCGGAGGGGGTCGAGGATGGCGCGGTGCGCGAAGCGACGGGCCATCGCCGCGAGGTCGTCGCGTCCGGTGAGCGCCGCGAGCTCCGCGAAGGCCTCGTTCATGCCGCCGAACTCGGTGTCGAGCATGGCCTCGAAGGCCGCGTCGTCGATGCCGTCGGCGATGTCGAGCCACCAGTCCGCGAGACGGACGGCGATGTCGAGCGCGCGCTCGTCGCCGCCGACGACGTGTGCGTCGATGAGCCCCTGGAACGTCTTGTGGAGGTTGTACCAGGGCACCCAGTGCCCGCTCGATGCGAGCGCCCGGGCCGCCGCCACGCCGCCGTCGCGGAGCCCCGCGAAGAGCTGCTCGCCGTCGGGCACGCCGCCGACCCACCCCGTGCCGCGCGCCTCCTGCGCACGCGCGAGCTCGCCCACGGCGTAGCGGAGTCGGCGAAGGGCCTCGGGATGGCCCGTCGCCGCGTGCAGGTGGGCGAGGGCCGAGATCCAGTGCCCCGCGGTGTGCCCGTCGAGCCCCGCATCCTCCCAGTTGCCGTACGAGCGGTCACGCGGCTCGAGGCCCGCCTCGCGCAGGAAGGGCGCGAGCAGCCGGTCGGCGTCGAGCGAGAGCACGTAGTCGAGGTCGACGCGCAGCGCGTCGGCGAACGGGCCGGCGGTCACGCGCACCGCGCGGGCAGGGAAGAACTTCATCGTGGCTCCCGGGAGGCAGAAAGGGCGTCGAGTGTCGAGCGTAGGGCTACGACGTTGGAAAGCCCAACATCCGCGACCCTCTCCGGAGGCGCTGTCAAGGCCTGACGGGCGGCGGATGCCGTCGGGCAGACTCGACCGCATGCCCCGGCTCCGACGCACCTCTCCCCAGGAGCCGGGCTGGACGCGGCGCCGCTCCGGCCGCGGGTTCGTCTACCTCGATGCCGACGGCGAGCGGCTGCCCGCGGAGGAGGTCGCCCGCATCCGCGCGCTGGCCATCCCGCCCGCATGGCGCGACGTCTGGATCACGCCCTACCCCAACGGGCACCTGCAGGCCGTGGGCACCGACGACGCGGGGCGCCGGCAGTACCTCTACCACCCGCAGTGGCGTGCGCGCCGCGACGCCCAGAAGTTCGACCGCGTGCTCGACTTCGGCGTCGCGCTGGGCCGTGCGCGCCCGGCCATCCTCGGCGAGCTCGGGCTCGACGGCATGCCGCTCGAGCGCGCGTGCGCGACTGCCGTGCGGCTGCTGGACCTCGGCTGCTTCCGCATCGGCGACGACGTGTACGCCGACCGGCACGGCAGCTTCGGGCTCACGACCCTCGAGCGCGCGCATGTGCGGCGGAGCGGCGACGCGCTCGTCTTCCGCTTCATGGGCAAGTCGGGCGTCGCGCACCGCATCGAGATCGCGGATGCCCCCGTCGTCGCGGCGATCGAGAGCATGAGGCGGCGACGCGACGGCGAGCCCGCGCTCCTGGCGTACCGGGAGGCGGGCGGATGGCGGCGCCTCACGCCCGCGATCGTCAACGACTACGTGCGCGCGTCGACGGGGGCCGACGCGACCGCGAAGGACTTCCGCACGTGGCATGCGACGGTGCTTGCGGCCGCGCGCCTCGCTGAGCGCGGGCTCGACCTCGAGGAGGGCGCGAGCGCGACAAAGCGCCGGCGCGCGGTGACCGCGACCATGCGCGATGTCGCCGAGTTCCTCGGCAACACCCCGACGATGGCGCGCACCTCGTACGTCGATCCGCGCGTCGTCTCGGCGTTCGACGAGGGGCGCACGATCGCGGCGGCCGTGCGTCGGCGCCATGCCGACGCCGACGCACGGCAGGTCGCGCTCGAGCGCGCGACGCTCCGGCTCATCCGCGGCTGACGACCTCGGGGGACGTCGCGGGAGCGGTGGCCGGTGCGGCCGGTGCGGCCGGGGCGCCCTGGGTGGCCGGTGCGGCCGGTGCGGCCGGTGCGGCCGGTGCGGTCGGGTCCGCCGTCGCGGCGCGGCGCGTGCTGAGTGCCATCCAGGCGCGCATCAGCTGCGGGACGACGAGGTACACCGCGAGCGGCACGACGACGACCGTGAGTGCGAGCGAGCGGAGGACGGGCGGCCAGGTCTCGCTGAACGGCGCGATGGCGTAGAGGCCGATCGTGACGAGCGGGAAGATCGCGAGCCACGTGATGACGGCGCGGACGTGGACGGAGGGCGGGGTGGGCGCGGGCATGGCATATCACTTTCCAACTGGCTGGTTGGGAACAGTGAACCACGTTCCGACGCCGAAGGCAACTGTTCGGTTGGGAATAGGATGGGCGGATGGCCTACACCCCGGAGGAGACGCGGCGACGCCTGCTCGAGGCGGCCGTCGACGAGTTCAGCGCGCACGGTCTCGCCGGGGCGCGCGTGGACCGGATCGCACGTGCCGCCGGGGTGAACAAGGAGCGCATCTACGCGCACTTCGGCGACAAGGAGGCGCTCTTCGGCGCGGCGCTCGAGAGCGAGCTGCTCGCGGTCATCCACGCCGTCCCCATCGAGGGCGAGGGCGCCGAGGCGGTGCTGCGGTATGTCGAGGCCGTCTTCGACTACCACGCCGCGCATCCCCAGCTCTCGCGCCTGCTCGCGTGGGAGGGCCTCGAACGCGAGACCCCGGTCGCGTTCGAGGCGCGCTCCGAGGCCCACCGGCGCAAGGTCGCTCAGCTGCGCAGGACCCTTCCCGCCCTCGACGACGCGGCCGCCGCCGAGCTGCTCCTCACGATCGTGACCCTCGCCGACGGCTGGCAGGTGTTCCGCTCGGTGGACCGGCTGTACGTGGGCGATGCCGCCGACCGCCCCGAGCGCGTCGCGGCGCGACGCGCCTTCGTCGTCCGCGCGGTCCGCGCGCTTCTGGAGTCGCTCGTCGGCTCATAGGGTCGTGGCTCGTGCACAGGCCACGCCTCGCGGTGTGGCGACGCCGACGACCTCCACAGGTGCGGCTCCCGGTCGCCGCTCGTGACAATGTCGTCGGGTCGGTTCAGACTGGAGGAGTGCAGATGAGCGAGCCGCAGGTGTGGGTCTTCATGGCCCTCTTCGCGACGTTCGCGTTCGCGACGCTCGGGATCATCTCGACGAACTTCACCCGCATCCTGCGCGCCGAGATCGGCGGCCTGCGCGGCGAGCTGCGCGGTGAGATCGACGGTCTGCGCGGCGAGATGAACGCGCGGTTCGACGCGTCGAACGCGCGCCTCGACGCGACCAACGCTCGGCTGAACGCCGAGTTCGCCGGTCTGCGGGCGGAGATGAACGCGCGGTTCGACGCCGTCCACACGAAGATCGACCATCTCGACTCGGACGTCACGGCCCTCACCCGCCGGGTGATGGGCGAGGCGGGATGACCGACTTCGTCGCCCTGCTCCGCGGCGTCAACGTGGGCGGGATCACCGTGCGCTCGGCCGACCTGCGCGCGCTGTTCGTCGAGCTGGGCTTCGCCGATGCGCGCACGTTCCTCGCAAGCGGCAACGTGCGCTTCACCGCCGACGAGGACCGCGAGACCCTCAAGCGGCGGATCGAGCGGGCGCTCGGGGAGAGGTTCGGCTACGAGGCGTGGATCGTGCTGGCCACCTGCGATGAGCTGCGAGCCGCCCTCGCCGCCTTCCCGTTCGATGCGTCCGACCCCGATCGCCAGCCGTACATCGTCTTCTGCGCCGACGCCGAGGCGCGCGACGCCGTGCTCGCGCTCGCGGCGGATGCCCCCGACGACCCGGTGGCGGAGGGCCCCGGCGTCGTCTACTGGAACCCGCCGAAGGGCGCGAGCGTGTCGACGGCGTTCGCGAAGGAGCTCGCCAGGCCGCGCTGGAAGGCCGTGACGACGACGCGGAACGTCCGGACGGTCGAGAAGATCGTCGCCTGAGACGCCGCCCGCGAGAGCCGGGCCCGGAAACAGCCGAACGGGCCCGCTGTGCGTCAGGCCCGTTCGGAAGGTATGGCGGACGAGGTGGCGGTGCGAGCGTCAGCCCCGTCGAATACCCTCACAGCGTCTCCCGGATGGCGCGCGGACGACAGCGGCGTGATGGACAGCGTCCGCAAGGATCTCGCCATCCCTGCTCGTCGTGCGGCCGTGCCGTCGTCGAGCCCGCGCGGCAGACTGGCAGCCATGGACCCGCTCGACGCGCTCACCGAGATCGCCTACCTGCTCGAGCGCGAGCGGTCGTCGCGCTACAAGTCGAAGGCGTTCCGCACCGCGGCCGATGTCGTGGCGGGTCTCTCGCCCGAGGAGCTGCGCGATGCGGCGCGGCTGCGGCGTCGGCAGGGGATCGGCGACTCGACCTTCCGTGTCATCCAGGAGGCGCTCGCGGGCGAGGTGCCGGCATACCTCGCCGATCTGCGCGAGCGCACAGGGGGCGCCGGCCGCAGCGCCCTCCGCGGCCTCCTGCGCGGCGACCTCCACAGCCACTCCGACTGGTCGGATGGCCTCACCCCGATCGGCCTCATGGTCGCGGCGGCCCGGCGGCTGGGCCACGAGTACCTCGCGCTCACCGACCACTCGCCGCGCCTCACGGTGGCGAACGGGCTCTCGGCCGAGCGGCTCGAGCGGCAGCTCGAGGTCGTCGCGACGCTCTCGGACGAGGGGTTCACGCTCCTGAGCGGCATCGAGGTCGACATCCTCGACGACGGCGCGCTCGATCAGGACGACGCCCTGCTCGCGCGCCTCGACGTCGTCGTGGCGAGCGTGCACTCGAGACTGCGGATGGACGCCGCGAGCATGACCCGCCGCATGCTCGGCGCCATCCGCAACCCCCGCACGCGCGTGCTCGGCCACTGCACGGGGCGGCTCGTCGAGGGCGCGCGCGGCACGAGGCCGCCGTCCGCGTTCGACGCGCACGCGGTCTTCGCGGCATGCGCCGAGCACGACGTCGCCGTGGAGATCAATGCGCGCCCCGAGCGCCAGGATCCCCCGGACGACCTCATCGCCCTCGCCCTCGAGCAGGGATGCCTGTTCTCGATCGACAGCGACGCGCACGCCCCCGGGCAGCTCTCGCTGCTCGACTACGGAGCAGAACGGGCCGAGCGCGCGGGCGTCCCGCCCGAGCGCATCGTCACGACGTGGCCCCTCGAGCGGCTGCGGGCGTGGCTCGAGCGCACCGCGTGAGCGCGGGCTACTCGCCCTGCGTGAACGTCCGCCGGTAGTCGGTCGGGGTCGTCCCGAGGATCCGCTGGAAGTGCAGGCGCAGGTTCGCTCCCGTGCCGAGCCCGACATCCGCCGCGATCTGCTCGACGCTCCGCTCGGATCTCTCCAGCAGCTCGCGCGCGAGGTCGATCCGCGCGCGCATGATCCACTGCATCGGCGTGTAGCCGGTGTCCTCGACGAACCGGCGCGAGAAGGTCCGCGGCGAGACCGCGGCGTGCCGCGCGAGCACCTCGAGGGTGAGCGGGTCGCCGAGGCGGTGCAGCGCCCACTCGCGGGTCGCCGCGAACCGCTCGCCGATGGGCTCGGGCACGCTGCGCGGCACGTACTGCGCCTGGCCTCCGCTGCGATACGGCGCGGCGACGAGCCGCCGTGCGGCATGATTCGACGCGGCGACGCCCAGGTCGGAGCGGAGGATGTGCAGGCACAGGTCGATCCCCGACGCCGCGCCCGCCGAGGTGAGGACGCTGCCCTCGTCGACGAACAGCACGTTCTCGTCGACGCGGACGCGCGGGTGCCGGCGCGCGAGCGCGCGCGTGTAGTGCCAGTGGGTGGTCGCGCGGCGTCCGTCGAGGAGGCCGGTCGCCGCGAGCGCGAACGCCCCCGTGCTGATCGCGGCCAGGCGCGCTCCGCGCGCGTGGGCCGCGATGAGCGCCTCGACGACCGCCGCGGGCGGGTCGTCCTGGTCGGGGGAACGGTAGCCCGGGATGAAGACGATGTCGGCCCATTCGAGCGCCTCGAGCCCGTGGGCGACGTGATACGAGAGGCCGTCGCCGCCCGTGACGAGACCGGGTGCGGGGCCGCAGACCCGCACCTCGTACGGCATGCTCGCGCGGGTCGTGAAGACCTGCGCGGGGATGCCGACGTCGAGCGGCTTCGCGCCCTCGAGCACGATCACCGCGACGCGGCGCAGCTCGGACCGCGGGGGAGACACGGCACTACTCTCGCACGGACCCCAGCTGCACGACCGCGTCATCGGGACGACGGTCGTCGGCCCGGTGCGACACGAGCACGACGACGCGATCCGCGGTCGCACCGCGGACATCCGCCATCATCGCGGCGGCCGTCGGGGCGTCGAGGTGCGCGGTCGGCTCGTCGAGCAGGATGACGTCGGCGCGCGCGAGGAGCGCGCGGGCGACCGCGAGGCGCTGGCGCTCGCCGCCGGACAGCGCGGAGCCGCCCGCTCCCACCCGCGTCGCGAGCCCGTCGGGCAGCGCGTCGAGGAGAGCGCCGAGACCGGCCAGCGCGAGGGCGTCGTGCAGCGCTTCGTCGTCGGGCGCGTCGTCGTGCGCGGAGGCGAGCAGGAGGTTGCCGCGCAGCGTCGAGTCGAAGACGTAGGCGTCCTGCGGGCACCAGGCCACACGCGAGCGCCACGCGCGCTCGTCGAGCGACGGGAGCGGCGCCTCGTCGGCGCGGACCTCGCCGTGCGCGACGGGGAGGGCGCCCATGATCGCCGAGAGGATGGTCGACTTGCCCGATCCCGACGGGCCATCGAGGACGAGCCAGCGTCCGCGTGCGGCCCGGCCCGAGACATCCGTCACGGCGGGGCGCGATGTGCCGGGGTACTGGACGGCGACGTCGTCGAGCGCAATCGAGGCGACGGGCTCCGCGAGGGTGCCATCGCCCCACGGCGCCGACGGGGCGGGCCGCAGCACGGGCGCGAGGCGGCGCACGACCTCGCGCAGGGCGGGCAGCCGGTGAGCGGCCGTGACGAGGCCCGCGATCGGCTCGAGCACGGCGAGTGCGAGGAGCGCGATCACCGACACCTGCTCGGCGGGCGAAGCGGGGGAGAGGAGCGCGACCGTGCACGCGAGGATCGACGTCGCCGCCGTGACGACGGCGCCGCCGAGCCCCGCTGCCCACGCGGCGCGGCGCTCGGCATGGGCGAGGCGCGCCGCGGCGGCGTCGAGCTCCGCGAGAGCCGCCTCGGAGGCGCCGTTCCCGCGGAGATCGGCGGACGCCGAGGCGAGGGCCGACGTGCCGCGGACGATCTCGGAGCGGGCGGCGACGCGTGCGCGGCCCGCCCCCCGCTCGGACGCGATCGCGAGCGCGGCGGCGACGGCGGCGGCCGCAGCGAGCACGAGGAGGACGAGCAGGGCGAGGTGCGGCACGACGAACCAGGTCGTGACGGAGGCGCCGAGGATGACGAGGACGCCGACCGCGAGCGGCGCGATGACGCGGGGGAGCTGGTCGCGCAGGTCGTCGGAGAGCGTCACGAGGTAGTCGACGGGCGCCCCGCCCTCGAGGAGGCGGCGGGAGCCCGCGCCGCGCGCCGCGATCGCGCGCCACAGTCGCAGACGCAGGTCGTCGACCGTCCGGAACGCCGCGCTGTGCGTCATGAGGCGCTCCGCGTAGCGGCCCACGGAGCGCCCGATGCCGAACGCCCGCACGCCGACGATCGCGACGAGGAGGTACATGATGTACTCCTCGACGCTCGCCCGGACGATGAGCCATCCCGAGACGGCCGTGAGCGCGAGCCCCAGTCCCGTCGCGATGACGCCGAGCCCGACGGCACCCGCCCACGCCGCGAGGTGCGGCCGGATGAGAGAGGCGAGCGTGACCCGATCCGCCGGGCCATCCGCCGGGCCGGCCGGGGCCGAGTCCGCCGGGCCGGCCGGGGCCGAGTCCGCCGGGCCGGCCGGGGCGGCCGGGGCCGCCTCATGCATGTCTCGGTTGTTGCGGGTGACGGCGCCCGTTTCTGTCGTCGGGTGAGACATGCTGACCGGGGCGGTCGCGGGGGCGGCAGCCGCACCGACCGGCACCGTCATCGTCGCGAGGGCGAGTGTCTCGGGCTCGTGGCTCGCGAGCACGACCGTCGCGTGCGCGGCGCGACGCAGGATGGCCGCGCGCACGCGCTCCGCCGCGGCGCGGTCGAGGTGCGCGGTCGGCTCGTCGAGCAGGAGCAGCTGCGCGCCCGCGTCGACCCGGGCGAGCGCGCGCGCGACCGCGAGACGACGCAGCTCGCCGGGGCTGAGCTCGGGGATCGCGGCCTCGGCGACGTGCGCGAGACCGAGCTCGGCGAGAGCGGCTTCCGGGTCCGGCGCGCCGTGCAGCGCGAGCTCCGCCCGGGGCGTGGCCGCGAACGCGCGCGCGGCCTGCGGGGCCCAGCCGGCGCCATCCGCCCCGGTGATCGTCCCGGTGACCTCGGCGTCCGCGGGGAGCGTCCCCGTCAGCGCGGCGAGCAGCGTGGACTTGCCCGAGCCGCTCGGCCCCGCGACCGAGACGATGCCCGACAGCTCGGCGTTCAGCCCCTCGATCACGGGCCGATCGCGCCCCGCGTACCGCACGGCGACGTTCTCGAGCCGCACCGGGGGCAGGGGATTCCGTCGAGAGCAGGACGATTCGGGCATCCGCGTCCTGTCGTCGGCGGATTCTCCTGCGGTGGGCAAGGGGGAAGGGGCGGATGTCGGGGCGGGCTCCGCGCGCCCCCGCGAGCGGATGTCGCGCGCGAGCGGGCGCGCGAGGAGCGCCTTCGCGCGCTCGAGCGCGGCGAGGCCGTCCTGCGAGGCGTGGAACGCCGTGCCCACCTCGCGCAGCGCCGCATAGCACTCGGGCGCGAGGATGAGGGCGAGCAGCGCCGGCTCGAGCTCCATCGTCCCGTCGAGAAGCCGGAGCCCCAGGAACACCGCGACGATCGCGACCGAGATCGTCGCGATGAGCTCGAGCGCGAGCGCCGACAGGAACGCCCAGCGCAGCGTCTCCTGCGTGCGCGCACGGTAGGCGCCCTGGATGCCGTCGAGGGCGCGGGTCTGCTCCTCGACCCGGCCCAGCCCGACGAGCACGGGGAGGCCGCGCGCCAGCTCGGCCAGGTGGTCGGCGAGACGGGTGAGTGCCGACAGCGCCGCGTCGGTGCGCTGCTGCGTGTGCCGGCCGATGAGGATCATGAACAGGGGCACGAGCGGCACCGTGAGGACGACGACCGCGGCGCTCAGCCAGTCGGCGCCGAGGATCCGCAGGCCCACGATGAGGGGCACGACCGCGGCCGCGATGAGCGCGGGCAGCGACTGCACGTAGTAGTCGTCGAGGTCGTCGAGCCCGTCCGCCGCGAGGATGGCGGTCCCGCCGCCCTCGACGTCGCCCGCGGCGATGCGGCGCCAGAGTCGCGCGCGCAGGTCGCGCTTGACGTCCGACGCGATGCGGCGCGCCGCGACCGAGGTCGCCCACTCCGCGCCGGCCCTCAGCAGCGCGCCCGCGAGACCCGCGACGAGCACAGCGCGGATGGCCGCGGCATCGAGGCCGCCCGCCGCGAGGCCGCCGATCCCGCGGCCGACCGCGTCGGCGATGAGCACGAGGCCCACCGCCCGCAGCGCCGCGAGCACACCGAGCGCGACGAGCTGCGCGCGCGGCACGGGGCGGAGGTCGGGCCGCCGGAATCCGGCGGCCGCTGCCGCGCGCTCGGCCTCGATGGCCCACGGATCGATGCCGGGCTCGCGGATGGCCCGCTCGCGGGCCGCGGGGGCGGTCACCGCGCGCGCAGGGCCGCGGGGAGCACGACGTGCGCGTCGGGGATCATGCCCGGCGTGACGCGCTTGCGGAAGATCCAGTAGCTCCACGCCTGGTAGAGGATCACGACCGGGAGGCCCACGCACGCGACGACCGTCATGACCCCCAGTGTGTACTCGCCGCTCGCCGCGTTCCAGACCGTGAGGTCGAAGGCGGGGTCGATCGTCGACGGGAGGACGCGCGGGAACATGCCCGCGAAGATCGCGCCCGCGCCGAAGAGGCCGAAGCCGGCGTAGCCGAGGAACGCCCGCCCCTCGCGGCGCCGGCGCGCGTTCGCCCATCCGAGCACGGCGGCGACGACGGCGAGACCGACGAGCGTCCACGAGAGGGGCGTCCCGCCGTGGGCGAGCTGCACCCACAGGGCCCAGACGGCCGCGGGCACGAGGCAGAGCGGAGCCCAGCGCGCGGCGAAGCGCCCCGCGCGCTCGCGCACCGGACCATCCGCCTTGAGCCCGAGGAAGGTCGCCGCGTGGGCGAGGGCGAAGCCGACGACCGCGAGACCGCCCAGGATCGCGGGCAGGGTCAGCCAGACGAACGGCCCGCCGACGCGATCGCCGTTCTCGTTCAGGGGCAGCCCGGTCGACGTGAGCGCGAGCGCTGCGCCGACGCAGAACGCGACGACGATCGAGCCGACGCCGATGCCGTAGGTCCAGATGCGGGCCCAGCGCGCCGTCGCGACCTTGCCGCGGTACTCGATCCCGACCGCGCGGACGATGAGGCCGAGCAGCATGATCGTGAGCGGGAGGTAGAGCGCCGAGAAGAGCGATGCGTACCAGTGCGGGAAGGCCGCGAAGATCGCCGCGCCGGCCGTGATCAGCCACACCTCGTTGCCATCCCACACGGGGCCGATCGTGTTGAGCATGACGCGGCGATCGCGGTCGTCGCGCGTGCCGAGGATCATGTGCATCCCGACGCCGAGGTCGAATCCCTCGAGCAGGAGGTAGCCGGTCCACAGGATGGCGATCGCGATGAACCAGAAGACGGGGAGCGTGTCCATGGGGGTTCCTCTGCAGTCGGTCAGTAGGCGAACGCGAGCACGTCGTCTCGCTGCGCGTCGTCGTCGGGATGGTCGTCGTCGCGCGGGTGGGACAGCTCGGGCATCGCGCTCGCGACGCCTCCGCGCACGTACGTGGTGAGGAGGAAGAGCTCGACGACGAGGAGCACGGCGTACACCGAGGCGAGCGCGATCACGGAGAAGAGGAGCTCGCCGGCGGTGACACCGGGCGAGACCGCCGCCGCCGTGAACATGAACACCCCGTCGACGCCGGTCGCGTCGGGGTTCGGCGCCACGACGAACGGCTGGCGGCCCATCTCGGTGAAGATCCAGCCGGCGATGTTCGCCGCGAACGGCGCGAGGATGCCGAGCAGGGCGAGCCGCATGATCCACGGCGAGCGCGGGACGGTGCCCTTGCGGGTCAGCCACAGCGCGACGACCGCGGCCGCCGCGACGATTCCGCCGAGCCCGATCATGAGGCGGAAGCCCCAGTAGGTCACCCACATGACGGGCACGTACTCGACCTCGCTGCCCGCGCGGTCGCCGTAGAGCGCGTCGTCGGGGATCGTCTCGCCGTACTGGTCGACGTACTGCGGCTCGAGGTCGCTGATCCCGGGCATCTCGGCGCCCCACTCGCCGGTGCCGAGGAAGCCGAGCACGCCGGGCACCTCGATGAGCGTGATGACGTCGGAGCAGTCGCGGGAGCCCGGGTCGCCGAGGGAGAGCACCGAGAAGGCCGAGCCGGTGTGGCAGGCCGCCTCGGCGGCGGCCATCTTCATCGGCTGCTGCTCGTACATGAGCTTGCCCTGGATGTCGCCGGTCAGCACCGTGCCGCCGAACCCGAGGATCGCGACGACCGCGCCGATCCGGAGCGACCACAGCCACACGCCGTGGTCCTTCTCGTCGCGACCGGGGACATCCGCTCGCCCGACGACCACGCGGCCGTCGGCGCCGACCGTGTCGATGCCGTCGTGGCGGCGGCGCCAGAGGTGGTACCAGGAGAGGCCGAGGAGGAACATCCCCGAGACCACGAGCGCGCCGAAGATCGTGTGGGTGAAGGCCGCGATCGCGGTGTTGTTCGTGAGGACGGCCCAGATGTCGGTCATGACGGGGCGGCCGTCGGCGCCGAGCTCGACGCCGACGGGGTGCTGCATCCACGAGTTCGCGACGATGATGAAGTACGCCGAGGCCCACGAGCCGATCACCGCGCACCACAGCGCGGCGAGGTGGAGTCCCTTGCGCAGCCGCCCCCATCCGAAGATCCAGATGCCGAGGAACGTCGATTCGGCGAAGAAGGCCAGCAGGCCCTCGAGCGCGAGCGGAGCGCCGAACACGTCGCCGACGAAGCGCGAGTACTCGCTCCAGGCCATCCCGAACTGGAACTCCTGCACGAGGCCGGTCGCGACGCCGACGATGAAGTTGATGAGGTAGAGCTTCCCCCAGAACTTCGTCATGCGCAGGAAGCGCTCGTCGCCCGTGCGGACCCACGCGGTCTGCAGCACGGCGACCGTCATGCCGAGCCCGAGCGTGAGCGGGACCATGAGGAAGTGGTAGACGGTCGTGATGCCGAACTGCCAGCGGGCGATGTCGAGGACGTCCACGCGCGTTCTCCTTCGGGAGGTGTGGGCCGAACGCCGCGTCCGGCCGGAACCAATTCTACGCCGTGTAGAACTAGTTCGACAGAGCATAGAAGAAATTCGACCGGGGGTAGAATTGGCGCAGGCGGTCGGATGGCGCGGCCGCGACACGAGGCGAGGAGGTGCGCATGGGAACGCTCGGCGAACTCGAACGCGCCGTCATGGACGCGGTGTGGGACGCGCAGATGCCCATGACCGCGTATGACGTCAAGGAGCAGCTCGAGCAGGATCAGGGGCGCGCGCTCGCCGCGACGACCCTGCTGACCGTGCTGTCCCGTCTCGAGAAGAAGGGCTTCGTGGCCTCCGACCGATCGGTGCGCCCGCACCGCTACACGGCCGTCGCCTCGCGCGCCGACCACGTCGCGGAGCTCATGCACGAGGTGCTCGGCGAGTCGGCGGACCGGATGGCCGTGCTCGAGCGCTTCGTGGGCGGGGTCTCCGACGAGGACGCGGCGGTGCTGCGCAAGCTCCTGCGCGGCGGGGTCTGATCGAGCCGCCCGTGACGCGCATCGGAGCCGTCGTCGGATCCGGGCTCGACGGCGCCCTCGTCATCCCCCACGAGACGATCGTGTGGGGAGCGGTCGTCCTCGGCCTCTTCGCCCTCGCCCTCGCGTGGCCCGTTCCGGTCGCGTTCTCCCGCGCGGCGTGGCCCATGCGGGCTCCCGTCGTCGCGCTGCTCCTGTGGCAGGCGATCGGCCTCGCGGGTGGACTCTCGATGATCGCGGCCCTCGCGCTCGCCGGATATGCGGTCGCCCCCGGCCATCCGCTTCTCGCGCTCGTGCCGGCCGTCGCGTTCACGGTGTACCTGCTCGCCCACCTCGGCGTGACGATCGCGCAGGTGGTCCGGCAGCGGCGGCGCCACCACGCCCTCCTCGACATGCTGACGTCGCCGCACCCCACCCGCGCCCGCACGCGCGTGCTCGACGACGCCGTCCCCGTCGCCTACTGCCTGCCGCGCGGCGTCGGCTCGGTCACCGTCCTGTCGCAGGGGCTCCTCGACCGGCTCGACCCGGACGAGCTCGTCGCCGTCATCGCGCACGAGCGCGCGCACGTCGAGCAGCGCCACGACCTGCTGCTGCTCGCGTTCCGGGCATGGCGTGCCGCGCTGCCGTGGTTCCCCATCGCGGCCCTCGCCGAGGCGGAGGTCGCGGCGCTCGTCGAGATGCTCGCCGACGACCACGCGCGCCGCGAGGTGCGCGACGAGGTCCTGGCTCGGGCCATCCTGCACGTGGGTGCGACGGGTGTCTCGGGTGCCGAGGTCGTGTCGGGCTCCACGCGCGTGAGCGACCGCTTCCGGAGACTCGCCGCGTAGCGGGGAGGGCTTGGTTCGCCGCGTTTCGCGGCGAACTGGGCTCGGATCGCCGCGTTTCGGGGTAGGACCCGGTGACGGTAGCCGCGTATCGGGGCGAACACGCCTCGAGTCGACGCGTTTCGCGGCAAGAGCTGCCGTAGCGCAAGGTGCGGCTCGCGGCGTAGGGCCTACGCCGACTCGCGCACGACGACCCGCGGCGCCGTGCGGGGGAGCACGGGCTGCTCGCCCGCGAGGATCGCATCGATCGTCGCGAGGTCGACGTCGGCGTCCGCCACGTCGCCCTGGGCGACGGTCGTCAGCTGCGGGAACGTGCGCCGTGCGACGGGGAGGTCGTCGATGCCCATGACCGCGAGCTCGTCGGGAAGCGCGATGCCGGAGCGGCGAGCGGCGCCCAGCACGCCGACCGCGACCTCGTCGTTGTAGGCGGCGACGGCCGTGACGCCCTCGTCGCGCAGGCGCCGCAGCTCACGGGCGAGCGGCTCCTGATCGAGCAGCGGGATGGCCGTGAGTGCGACCCCGTGAGATGCGGCCGCGGCGCGCGCGCCGGCCAGCCGCAGCTCCGACAGGCCCGCGAGCTCGGGCTCGGGCGGCGCGACGTAGGCCACCGAGCGGTGCCCGCGGCCGGCGAGGTGCGCGACCTGCACCTCCGCGATGTCGCGGATCCCTGCGCTCGACGGCGTGGCGAAGACCCGCGCGACGCCGGCCTCGCGGACGCGTCGGATGATGTCGTCGGAGAGCTCCCCGAGCGCGAGCACGGTGGTCGGGTGCAGGCGCTGGGCGAGCGTCACGAGAACCTCGCCGCCGGCGTCGGCGCCCGTGTACTGGTTCACCACCGGCACGTATCCGCGCTCGACGAGCGCCCTCGAGAGCGTGCGGGTCGCCGTCGCGACGAGCTCGCCCGGCGGGATGGTGCTCGTGTCGATCACGACGATCCCTGTGCTCCCGGATGCCAGCGCGCGAGCGTGCACGCTCGGCACGTACCCGAGGTCGGTGGCGGCCTGCAGCACCCGGCGGCGCGTCGACTCGGGGATCGTCTGGCCCGGGGTGTCGTTGAGGACGTAGCTCACGGTGGCGCGCGAGACGCCGCTCGCGCGCGCCACATCGGCGGCGGTGACGCGGCCGGCTCGTCGGGAGGTGGTCATGGGCGTCCTTGCTTTCCGAGGAGGATCCCGATACATTCAACCCTACACTTAAGCGCGTAAGTGATCTCGGAGCCGAGGTCGCCGCGGACGAGAAAGGCCTCCCTGATGCACGCAGCCGTCTCCCGACTCTCCCTCGACGAGAAGATCTCCCTGCTCACGGGAGACTCGTTCTGGACCACGCGCGGTGTCGAGCACGCGGGCGTGGAGGGGGCGGTCCTCACCGATGGCCCGCACGGCGTCCGCCTGCAGACGGGGAGCGCCGACCATCTCGGCATCAACGACAGCCACCCCGCGACGTCGTTCCCGACGGCCGCGGCGACCGGCTCGACGTGGGACCCTGAGCTGCTCGAGGAGATGGGCGAGGCGCTCGGACGGGAGAGCCGGGCGCTCGGTGTCGACGTGCTGCTCGGACCCGGCGTCAACATCAAGCGCTCGCCGCTGTGCGGGCGCAACTTCGAGTACTTCTCCGAGGATCCGCTGCTCGCCGGGGCGCTCGGCGCCGGATGGGTCCGCGGGCTCCAGGCGCAGGGTGTCGGGGCCTCGCTCAAGCACTTCGCGGCGAACAACCAGGAGACCGAGCGCATGCGCGTGAGCGCCGAGGTCGACGAGCGCACGCTGCGCGAGATCTACCTTCCGGCTTTCGAGCGCGTCGTGAAGGACGCCCAGCCGGCCACCGTCATGTGCGCGTACAACCGCATCAACGGCACGTACGCGTCGGAGCACCGGTGGCTGCTGACCGACGTCCTCCGCGACGAGTGGGGCTACGACGGGTACGTCGTGTCGGACTGGGGCGCCGTGAGCAACCCGCCCGCGGCCGTCGCGGCGGGTCTCGACCTCACGATGCCGGCGGCCGGCCCCCGTCACGCCGCGGACATCCGTGCGGCGCTCGACCGCGGCGACCTCGATGAGGCGGCCATCGACCTCGCGGTGTCGCGCATCCTGACCGTGCACGACCGCCTCCGTGCGGCACGGGGCGAGACTCCCGCGGTCGATCACGACGCGCACCACGCTCTCGCCCGCCGGATCGCGGCCGAGAGCACCGTCCTCCTCGCGAACGAGGGCGGCATCCTGCCGCTGTCGGCCGATGAGGGATCGATCGCCGTGATCGGCGAGTTCGCCCGGTCGCCGCGCTACCAGGGCGCCGGGAGCTCGCACATCCAGCCCACGCGCCTCGACGCCGCGCTCGATGCCATCCGCGAGGTCGCGGGCGACGTGTCCTTCGTCGCGGGCTTCCGGCTGGACGGCGAGGCGGATGCCGCGCTCGTCGACGAGGCGGTCGCGGCGGCCCGCGCCGCCCGCACGGTCGTGCTGTTCCTGGGGCTCCCCGCCGAGGACGAGTCCGAGGGGTTCGACCGCACGCACATCGACCTGCCGCGCGTGCAGCGCGACCTCCTCGACGCCGTCCTCGCCGTCAACGAGCGCGTCGTCGTGGTGCTCTCGAACGGCTCCGTCGTCTCGCTCGGCTGCATCGTCGGCCGGGTGCCGGCCATCCTCGAGATGTGGCTCGGTGGACAGGCGTCCGGCTCCGCCGCCGCCGACGTGCTCTTCGGAGTCGCCGAGCCGGCGGGGCGCCTCGCCGAGACCATCCCGCTGCGCCTGGCCGACAACCCCGCGCACGTGAACTTCCCCGGCAGCCCGAAGAAGGTCGTGTACGGCGAGCGGGTCTACGTCGGGTACCGCTGGTACGACCGCACCGAGCGCGAGGTGGCCTTCCCGTTCGGATTCGGGCTCGGCTACACGACGTTCGAGCTCACGGATGTCGCGGTGTCGGTTCCCGACGCGGGCCGCGCGCACGCCGTGGTCGAGGTGACGGTCTCGAACACGGGCGCGCGCGACGGCGCCGAGGTCGTGCAGGTCTATGTCGGCGACCCCGAGGCGTCGGTCGACCGGCCGGTGCGCGAGCTGCGCGCCTTCCGGAAGGTGCGCCTCGCGGCGGGGGAGTCGACGCGCGTGCGGCTCGAGCTCGACGAGCGTGCATTCGCCTTCTGGGGTGAGACGGGCTGGACCGTCGAGCCCGGCGCGTTCACGGTCGAGGTCGGCACGTCGTCGCGCGACATCGTCGCGACGACCGAGATCGAGCTCGACGTGCCGCCGGTCGTGCCCGAGCTCGACCTCGAGTCGACGATCGGTGACTGGCAGCGTCATCCGGTCGGTCGCGGCGTGCTCGAGGGCGCGCTCGCGGCGCAGGGCGGCGCGTCGGCGGCGATCTTCGCCGACCCCGAGATCAGCCGGATGATGGAGTCGATGCCGCTGCGCACGATGCTCGGCTTCGGCGGCGAGGTCGACGGGACGTCCGCGACCGAGGCGCTGCTCGCCCAGCTCTGAGCGGCACCACCTCCGGCCCAGGTCGCAGTTGGCGTCCTCAAACGGCCGGTTTTCGGACCGCAACTGCGACCTGGGCAGATAGGCCTTCGTCGGGGTCGCAGTTGGCGTCCTTAAACCGCCGGTTTTCGGACCGCAACTGCGACCTGGATGGCGGAGGTCCGGAGGCCCGGCGGATGGCGGCTGAGTCTTCGTCGGGGTCGCAGTTGGCGTCCTCAAACGGCCGGTTTTCGGACCGCAACTGCGACCTGGACGGATGGCGGAGGGCCGGCGGATGGCGGCGGTCCGGTGGGCGGTCAGGCCGGGGCGAAGGCGGTCGAGAGGCCGGCGGGCGAGAGCGCGTGCTCGACGGCGAGGATGCTCGCGCCGATCACGGCCGCCTTCGACGCGGCGGTGGACTGCACGATCGTGAGGTGCTCGGTCGCGAGCGGGGTGGAGCGCGTGTAGACGATCTCGCGCACCCCGGCGATGAGGTGCTCGCTCACGCGCGCCATCGACCCGCCGATCGAGATGACCGAGGGGTTGAGGAGGCTGACCGACGCGGTGAGCACCTCGCCGATGTCGCGCCCGGCCTGGCGCACCGCCTGGATGGCCTCGAGGCTGCCGTGCTTGACGAGCGCGACGACATCGTCGCCCGTGTGCGCCTCGACGCCCTGGTCGCGCAGGGTGCGCGCGATCGCGGGCCCCGACGCGAGCGCCTCGAGGCACCCGTGGTTGCCGCAGTGGCACGGGACGTCGACGCCACGCGCCACGCGCACGTGCCCGATGTCGCCCGCGATGCCCTGTGCTCCGCGCTGCAGCCGGCCATCCGACACGATGCCCGCGCCGATGCCGGTCGCGACCTTCACGAAGAGGAAGTGGTCGACGCCCGGCCACGCGACCGCGCGCTCGCCGAGCGCCGAGATGTTGACGTCGTTGTCGACGAGCACCGCGACGGGGAAGTGCCGCTGCACCCACGCCGGGACGTCGAAGCGATCCCACCCCGGCATGATCGGCGGATTGACGGGCTGCCCGGTCGAGTGCTCGACCGGGCCCGGCAGGCCGATCCCGATCGCGGCGACGTCGGCCGACGACCGCTCGGTCTCGTCGAGAAGCCGCTGCGCCGACTCGACGAGCCACGTGAGCACCGCCTCGGGGCCCTGCGCGATCTCGACGCGCTCGCTCGCCTCGGCGAGGATGGCGCCGGTCAGGTCGGTGATCGCGACGTTCGCATGCGACGCGCCCAGGTCGGCGGCGAGTACCACCTTCGCGGACGGGTTGAGCGCGAACTGCGATGGCGGGCGTCCTCCCGTCGAGACGGCGTCGGCGACCGCCGTGATGAGCCCCATGCGCATGAGCTCGTCGACCCGCGCGGCGACGGTCGAACGAGCGAGCCCCGTCGACTTGGCGAGCTCGGCGCGCGTGCGCGGCACCCCGTCGCGGAGCAGCTGGAAGAGGTCGCCGACGTCGGCGCGCCCCGTCGGGCTATCGGACATGCGCACTCACCTTCTCGCGCCGGCAGAAGTCGGCCGACTTCTGCCGTGATCCGTCATCCTACGTGCCGGTGTCGGCGGAAGCCGCGTCAGCTGCTGCGCGACGACCGCCCGGCGAAGCGCTGCTGGAGCAGCACCGCGATGACGATGATCACGCCCTTGGCGACCGCCTGCGTCGACGAGGACAGGTTGTTCTGCACGAAGACGTTGCTGAGCGTCGCGAAGATGAGGACGCCGAAGACCGTGCCGGTGATCGTGCCGCGGCCGCCCGTGAGGAGCGTGCCGCCGACGACGACCGCGGCGATCGCATCGAGCTCCCACAGCGAGCCGTGCGTCGAGGTGCCCGCTGTCGTGCGGCCGAGCAGCATGATCGCGGCGACGCCGGCGGCCAGCCCGCTGAGCGCGTAGAGCCACATCGTGTGCCGCTTCACCGCGATGCCCGCGAGGCGCGCGGCCTCGCGATTGCCGCCGATCGCGACCGTGCGGCGGCCGAAGGTCGTGCGGTTCAGGAGGAACCAGCCGCCCGCGGCGACGACGGCGAAGATCCAGATGAGCATGTCGATGCCGAGGATGTCGATGTTGAGCGCGCGGATGAAGTCGCGATCCGACACGATGAGCGTGCGGTTGTTCGCGAGGAGCTCGGCCAGGCCGCGCGCTCCGACGAGCATCGCGAGCGTCGCCATGAACGCCACGACCTTGCCGTACGCGATCACGACCCCGTTGATGAGGCCGGCTGCGGCGCCGACGACGAGCGCGATGAGCATCATGAGCGTCCAGTGCACCGAGTCGGCGAGGTCCTGCACGGCCGCGAGCGTCGCCACGACCGAGGCCAGGGCCACCACCGCGCCCACGGAGAGGTCGATCCCGCCCGCGATGATGACGAAGGTCATCGCGATGCTGACCACGCCGATGATCGACGCCTGGCGCAGGATGACGAGCGCGTTGTCGAAGGTCGGGAACGTCCCGGGCGCCGTGATCGCCCCCACGACGACGAGCGCGAGGAGCGCGAGCACGAGGCCGAGGTTGCGTCCGACCGATCCCGAGAAGATCCGCCGCAGGGGCGAGGCCTGCGGCTCGGCGGCGGGGCTCTGCACGCTCATGCGGCGGCTCCTTTCATGACGAGATCGAGCACCCCGTGCTCGTCGATGTCGGATGCGGGAAGACGATCGAGCACGCGCCCGTCGCCGATGACGAGCACGGTGTCGGCGAGGCCGAGCACCTCGGGGATCTCGCTCGAGACGATGACGATCGCGGTCCCCGACGCGGCCAGCCGCCGGATGAGCCCGTAGATCTCGGCACGGGCGCCGACGTCGACACCGCGGGTCGGCTCGTCGAGCAGCAGCACCCGGCTGCCCTCCACGAGCCATCGGGCGAGGAGGATCTTCTGCTGGTTGCCGCCGGAGAGCGTGGCCACCGGACGGTCGGGGTCGGCGGGCCGCAGCTCGAGCGCGTCCATCTGCTCCCTCGCGACGCGGCGCTCGGCCCGCTCGTCGAGCACGCCCCGTCGCGCGATGCGCGGGAACGTCGACAGCGTGATGTTGCGGAAGATCGGCTCGTCGAGCACGAGCCCCTGCGACTTGCGCTCCTCGGGGCTGAGGCCCATGCCGGCCTTCACCGCGGCCGTGACCGATCCGCGCGGCAGCGGGCGGCCATCCCGCTTCACCGTGCCCGCGGTCGCTCGCCGCGCCCCGTAGATCGTCTCGAGGATCTCCGAGCGACCCGAGCCGACCAGCCCTGCGAGGCCCACGATCTCCCCCGCGCGCACGGAGAACGACACGTCCTCGAAGACGCCGGCCAGCCCGAGGCCCTCGACCTCGAGCAGCACGGGCGCGTCCGGCGCGATGGGCGTCGCGGGCGGGAAGACGTTCTCGACCGTCCGGCCCGTCATATGGCGGATGAGGTCGGCCGTGGGGGTGTCGGCGACGGAGAGGTTGCTGGCCGTGCTGCGGCCGTCCTTGAGGACCGTGATGCGATCCCCGATCGCGCGGATCTCCTCGAGCCGGTGCGTGATGTAGATGACGGCGATGCCCTGGGCGGTGAGCTCGCGCACGACGTGGAAGAGGTTGCGGACCTCCTCGGCGTCGAGCACGGCCGACGGCTCGTCCATGACGATGAGGCGGATGTCGTGCGACAGGGCGCGCGCCATGCTCACGATCTGCTTGCCCGCTGCGCTCAGCGAGCCGACCTCCGCGTGCGGCGAGATGCCGCCGTGACCGAGGCGCTCGAGCAGTCGGCGCGTCTCGCGGGCGGCATCGCGCCGCCGGGTGACGCCGCCGCGCGCGAGCTCGTGCCCGAGGAAGATGTTCTCGGCGACGGTGAGATCGTCGACGACGTCGAGCTCCTGGTACATCGTCGCGATGCCGTGATCGATCGCCGCCTGGGGGCTCGTGATCGCGATCGGCTCGCCGTTCCAGCGGATCTCGCCGGCGTCGGGCTCGTGCACGCCGGCCAGGGTCTTGATGAGCGTGGACTTCCCCGCGCCGTTCTGGCCCAGGAGGCAGTGCACCTCGCCCGGGAGCACATCCAGGTCGACCCCGCGCAGGGCCTGCACTCCCGCGAAGCTCTTCTCGATTCCGCGGACCGAGAGTAATGACGCGGTGTGGTCGTCTTTGATCACGGCTGAAACCTAACACCGCGGGGCTTCTGCTGTCGATGAGTCAGAACCTGTACAGGCGTCCGCAAGGCTGTTAGCTTGACCGCATCTGCATCACGTTTCAAGGAGGAGACATGGGCACAGTGCGCACGCGCGCAGGACGCGCTGCGGTCGCGGGGATGGCGGCACTCGCGACGATCGGCCTGCTCGCCGGGTGCACCAGCGACGGCGACGAGGGCGAGGGCGACGTCGTCGACCAGGGCACGACGAGTGACGAGAACGCCGAGGAGGGCGACACGGTCGTCATCGGATGGTCGGGGCCGGAGGCCGATCACGGCTGGCTGGGCGCCATCAACTCCGGCGCGCTCGCCGCGGCTGAGAGCTTCGGCGACGTCGAGCTGCGGCAGGCGGAGGGCACCAACGACGCGAGTCAGCAGATCGCGGCGGTCGAGCAGTTCATCAACGAGGGAGTCGACGCCATCGTCCTGCTCCCCACGGATGGCGCCGCGCTCACCGAGGTCGCGATCCAGGCCATGGAGGCGGGCATCCCGGTCATCAACGTCGACCGGGAGTTCTCGAGCACGTTCGCCTCGCGCGTCACCATCCTCGGCGACAACTACGGCATGGGCGTGAGCGCCGGCACCTACATCTGCGAGGAGCTCGAGGGGCAGAGCGACGCGGTCGTCGCCGAGATCGCGGGCATCGACTCCCTCCCGCTCACGCAGGACCGGTCGCAGGGCTTCGCTGACGCCCTCGAGGACTGCGGTCTCGAGGTGTCGGCCCGCGTAGCCGCCGACTTCACCGTGGCCGGCGGCGAGGCGGCGGCCTCGCAGCTGCTCTCGGCGAACCCCGAGATCGACGCGATCTGGAACCACGACGACGACCAGGGCGTCGGCGTGATGGCCGCGATAGAGGCCGCGGGCCGCGACGAGTTCTTCCTCGTGGGCGGCGCAGGCAGCGTCAACATGATGGAGCGGATCGAGGCGGACGACAGCGTCATCAAGGCGACGGTCATCTACCCCTCGACGCAGGCGGCCGACGGCATCGCGCTCGCGCGCCTCGTGGCGCAGGAGAAGACGATGAGCGATCTCGTCACGCCGAGCGTGCCGTATCGGATCGTGCTCGACGCGCCCGTCGTGACGAAGGACAACGTCGAGGAGTTCATCGACCTCGCGTTCGAGTCCTGACGGGTCGAGCCCGGAAGAGCCGAGGAGGAGGCGCCCGCGGGGGAGGCGGGCGCCTCCTCCTCTGTCTGGGAACACGCAACTTTTGCTTGTTGATCGACGGAAGTCCTGATACCGTCGGGGACGCGCCTGCGAGAGCGCGCCATCCCCGAGACCTCACCGTCGAGAGAAGAGTCACATGACCTCTGCCCCCGCCATCGCGCTCCAGCTGTACACGATCCGAGAGGCGGTGGCCGAGGATGCGGGCGCCGCGCTCGCCCGCGCGGCCGAGATCGGCTTCGAGCAGATCGAGCTCTTCAACATCGTCGAGTGGCGCGCGCAGCTCGAGGCGGGCCTCGCGGCGCACGGCCTCACCGCTCCCACCGCTCACGCGGTGCTCTCGAGCGGCGAGCCCGAGCAGTTCTTCGAAGCCGCGCAGGCCCTCGGCGTGAAGACGCTCATCGACCCGTTCATCGCGCCCGAGCGCTGGACGAGCCGCGACGAGGTACTCCGCATCGCCGACGAGCTCGCCGCGCACGCCGAGAAGGCGAAGGCGTACGGCCTCGCGTTCGGCTACCACAACCACTTCTGGGAGGTGGAGAACGTCTTCGACGGCGAGACGGCCCTCGAGGTCCTCGCCGGCGCACTCCCGGCCGACGTCGGTCTCGAGGTCGATGCGTACTGGGCCGCCGTCGGCGGCGCGGATGTGCCGGCTCTGCTCACGTCGCTCGGCGACCGGGTCCGGCAGCTCCACATCAAGGACGCACCCCTCGTCGACGGCGCGCTGAGCAAGGACCGCGAGGACCAGCTGCCCGCGGGACAGGGCGCGATCGCGTGGCAGCCCGTGCTCGCCGCCGCGCCCGCGGCCGAGCTGCTCGTCGTCGAGTTCGACGAGTACCGCGGCGACATCTTCGACGGCATCGCCCAGGGCCTCGCGGGAACGCGCGCGCTGCTCGGCGCGTGACAGCCGCCATCCCGAACCAGAGAGAAAGAGAGCGTCCCGTGAGCGAACACCACCCCGTCGGCGTCGGATTCATCGGCGCGGGGATGATCAGCGACACCTACCTCGAGCACCTCGCGCAGTTCCCCGACGTCGAGGTCGTCGCGATCGGCGACATCGACACGGTGCGCGCGAAGGCGCAGGCCGAGAAGCACGGCGTGCCGGTGTCGGGCTCGCCCGACGAGATCCTCGCGCACCCCGATGTCGAGCTCGTCGTCAACCTGACGATCCCGGCGGTGCACGCCGAGGTGTCGCTCGCGGCGATCGACGCCGGCAAGCACGTGTGGAGCGAGAAGCCCATCGCGGTCGACTTCGCCTCGGGTCAGGGCCTCGTGAAGCGCGCCGCCGAGAAGGGCCTGCGCGTGGGCATCGCCCCCGACACGGTGCTCGGCCGCGGCGTGCAGAGCGCGCTGCGGGCGATCGCGCGCGGCGAGATCGGCCAGCCGATCGGCGCGTCGACGGCGATGATGAGCCTCGGCCCCGACAAGTGGCACCCGAACCCCGACTTCTTCTTCCTGCCCGGCGCCGGACCGGTCTTCGACATGGGCCCGTACTACCTGACGACGCTCGTCAACGTGTTCGGCTCGGTCGCGAAGGCCTCGGCCTTCGGTCTCACGAGCACGCCCACCCGCACGGTCGTCGCGGGCGACCGCGCGGGGGCGGAGTTCCCGGTGCTCGTCCCGACGCACGTCAACGCGAACCTCGAGTTCGAAGGCGGCGGAACGAGCTCGAGCATCTTCAGCTGGGAGTCGCCCCTCATGCGCATGGGCGTGGTCGAGATCACCGGCACCGAGGGCACCCTCTCGATCCCGGACCCGAACATGTTCGAGGGGCCGCTGCGGATCATCCGCGCGGGCGGCGACCCGCGCGAGCAGCAGTGGGAGGAGCTCGAGAGCGACGGCGTCGTGGGCGGCCGCGGTCTGGGCGTGATCGACATGGTGCGCGCCATCCGGGAGGACCGCCCGCACCGCGCGTCGGGCGAGATCGGCCTGCACGTGCTCGAGACGATGATCGCGATCGAGCGGTCCATCGAGACCGGCGAGACGGTCGCGGTCGAGAGCCGGATCGAGCGCCCCGCGCCGATCCCCGCGGACTGGACGCCCTATGAGCTCTGAGATCGGAGCCGGCTTCGTCGGCGGCGGGTTCATGGCCCGCGTGCACAGCCGGGCCGCGCGGGCCGCCGGCGCCCGACTGCGCGGCATCAGCTCCTCGTCGGCCGAGCGGGCCTCCTCTGCCGCGGCCGACCTCGACATCGAGAACGCCTTCTCGGGCTACGACGCGCTCCTCGACGACCACGACGTCGACGTCGTGCACGTGTGCACGCCGAACGCGCAGCACGCCGAGCAGACGCTCGCGGCGCTCGCGGCGGGCAAGCACGTCGTGTGCGAGAAGCCCATCGCCACGACCGCGGCCGATGCGCGCCGCCTCGTGGAGGCGCAGGCCGGCTCGGGTCTCGTCGGCGCCGTCCCGTTCGTCTACCGCTACCACCCGATGGTCCGCGAGGCGCGCGCCCGCATCGCCGAGAGCGGCGAGGCCGTGCTCTCGATCGACGCGGCGTACCTCCAGGACTGGCTGCTGGGCGCCGAGGACGGCAACTGGCGAGCCGGCGCGGAGGGCGGCGCATCCCGCGCGTTCGCCGACATCGGCTCGCACCTGTTCGACCTCCTCGAGTTCGTGACGGGCGAGCGGGTCGTGAAGCTCAGCGCGCTCACCCGCACCGTCTTCGAGGAGCGCGCCGGGCATCCGGTCGCGAACGAGGACATCGCCGCCGTCCTGTTCCAGCTCTCGGGAGGGGCACCCGGCACGGCGCTCGTCAGCCAGATGGCGGCCGGCCGCAAGAACGGTCTCGTGCTCGAGGTGCACACGGGCGATGCGGCCTACCGCTTCGAGCAGGAGCGCCCCGAGGACCTGTGGATCGGCCGGCGCGACGGCTCGCTCCTGCTCCCGCGCGAGGAGGGCCTGCTCGCCCCCGACGCCGCGCGCCTGTGCCGCGTCCCCTCGGGTCACCCGATGGGGTATCAGGACGCGTTCAACGCCTTCGTGTCGGACGCATACGCCGCGACCGCGGGGGCGGAGCCCGAGGGGCTGCCGTCGTTCCGCGACGGCCTGCGCGCCGCGCAGCTGACCGAGGCCGTCGTCGAGTCCGCGCGCACGGGCGCGTGGGTCGAGACGCCGGTGGACGCATGACGACCGGAGGAGGATCCATGGCCGAGGCGCGCCATCCCGTCACGCTGTTCACCGGCCAGTGGGCCGACATGCCGTTCGAGGAGCTCGCGCGCCGCGCGGCCGAGTGGGGCTACGACGGGCTCGAGATCGCCGCGTCGGGCGACCACCTCGATCTGCAGCGGGCCGACGAGGACGACGCGTACGTGCAGTCGCGTCTCGACATCCTGGACCGCTACGGGCTCAAGGTGTGGGCGATCTCGAACCACCTCGCCGGGCAGGCCGTGTGCGACGACCCGATCGACTTCCGCCATCAGGCGATCCTGCGCGACTACGTGTGGGGGGATGGCGATGGCGAGGGCGTGCGCCGGCGCGCGGCCGAGGACATGAAGCGTGCCGCCCGCGTCGCGCGCAAGCTCGGCGCCGACACGGTCGTCGGCTTCACGGGATCGAAGATCTGGCCCTACGTCGCGATGTTCCCGCCCGTTCCCGCCGACGTCATCGACGCGGGCTACGAGGACTTCGCGAACCGGTGGAACCCGATCCTCGACGTGTTCGACGCCGAGGGCGTCCGGTTCGCGCACGAGGTGCACCCCTCCGAGATCGCGTACGACTACTGGACGAGCGTCCGGACCCTCGAAGCCATCGACCGGCGCGAGGCCTTCGGGTTCAACTGGGACCCGTCGCACATGGCGTGGCAGGGCGTCGACACGGTCGCGTTCATCACGGACTTCGCCGACCGGATCTACCACGTCGACTGCAAGGACACGCGGATCCGCAGGGCATCCGGTCGGCAGGGCATCCTCGGGTCGCACCTCGCGTGGGGCGACCCGCGGCGAGGGTGGGATTTCGTCTCGACCGGGCACGGCGACATCCCGTGGGAGGACGCGTTCCGCGCGCTCGCCGCGATCGGCTACGACGGCCCGATCTCGATCGAGTGGGAGGACGCCGGGATGGACCGGCTGCACGGGGCAGCCGAGGCGGTCGGCTACATCCGCTCGCTGCTGTGGAAGCTCCCCGAGGCGTCGTTCGACGCCGCGTTCAGCAACCAGTAGACGCACCCGGCACGGCGCCGCCCCGGGGTTCCGGGGCGGCGCCGTCGTGTGCTCCGTCGGGCTTATGTTGAAAAGAGGCCAAAGTAGGTCTACTCTCGGCGTATACGAATCCGCCGACGAAGGAGTCGCCATGCCCAACGGTCTGCTCGATGCCGCGAGCCTCCGCGTCCACCCCGACGGAGCGGCGCTCCAGCTCACCATCCCGTGGTATCGGAGCCTCTGGCTGTCCTCCGTCACGAGCATCGCCCTCACGGTCGACGGCGAGCAGGTTCCCGAGAGCGATCTCGCCTTCGAGCTGAACGGCACGCGCTACGCGATCGCCGACCTCCCGCAGCAGAGCGACGTCCTCTGGTATCTGCAGGACCATCCGCTTCTCATCGTCCGCCGCGAGGCGCCGATCGCTCTCGGCGAGACGCACGAGGTCGTGCTGCACGGCGAGCTGCGCCTGCCCTACATGCAGATCGCGCCGGGGCAGGACGGTGGCCCCGGGCTGTACGTGCCGAACGTCGTGCACCACGAGCTGACGCTCACGGCCACCGACCGCGACGCCGCGCCCGTCGGCCTCGAGCTCGAGGTGCCGCCGGCGCCCGAGCGATCCAATGACGACCCGTTCCGTCTCGGCCTGACGCTGTACTCCGCGAGCGCGGAGTTCCGGGCCGGGTGGTACGACTTCGACGGCCTGCTCGATCGCGTCGCCGAGCTCGGCATCGGCCCGGGCATCGAGATCGTCGCATCGCAGATGGTGCCGACCTACCCGCGGGTGTCGGAGGAGTTCGAGCGCGCGTGGCGCGCGGCGTTCGACCGGCACGGCTTCGAGGCGAGCTCGTTCGGCGCGAACCTCGACATGGGGCGTCGACGCGACCGCGACATGACGTCCGATGAGGAGTTCGAGGTCACCGAGCTGCTCTTCCGCGGCGCGAAGCGCCTCGGCTTCCCGCTCGTGCGCATCCAGTCGGCCAAGCCCGACCTGCTGCGTCGGCTGCTGCCCGTGGCCGAGGAGCTCGACCTCCGTCTCGCGTACGAGATCCATGCGCCCTCCGGGCCGAACGCCCCCGAGGTGCTCCGCATCCGCGACCTGTACGCGGAGCTCGACTCGCCCCTGCTGGGCTTCGTCGCCGACTTCTCGGCGACGATGCGGGCGATGTCGCCGACGCTGCTGCGCGCCGTGCGGCGCGCGGGCCTCGACGACGAGGCCGTCACGCGGCTGCAGGAGATCTGGGCGACGGATGAGCCCATGCGCGCACGGCAGGAGGAGTTCATCGCGTACCTGCGCGGTCGCGACTTCGACCCGGGCCGGCTCGGCTCGTTCGCCCACCTGGCCTTCAACATGCACGGCCACGTCGACCCGCGGGAGTGGGCCGACATCATGCCGCAGATCCTGCACGTGCACGCCAAGTTCTACGACATCGACGAAGCCGGCCAGGAGCCCGCGATCGACTACCCCGAGCTCGTGCGCGTGTTCGTGGAGGGCGGCTATCGCGGCTTCTGGTCGAGCGAGTGGGAGGGTCACGCGTTCGCCGAGCTCGGCGAGGTCGACCCGCTCGCCCTCGTGCGGCGCCAGCACGACCTCATCCGCGCGAGCATGCGCACCGGGCAGCCCGCCTGAGCACGGGCAGCCCGACCGAGCACGGGCGGCTTCCACGCGGGTGATAACCCGCATCGGAAACACTTATGTGACTTTCTGACGTAACGCGGTCATGCTGTGGACAGGAGCACCCGAGCTCCTGTCCCTGCACTTCCGACGACGATGTCAGAAAGGCCAGATCATGACACAGCGCACCACGCGGCGGCTCGCCGCGATCGCCATCCCCGCCGCGGGCCTCATCCTCCTCGCAGGATGCGCGGGCGGCTCGGATGGCTCGGGCGACGGAGGCGACGACGGGGGAGAGTCCGTCGAGTTCAGCTTCATGTACGCCACCTCGAACAACCTCGAGAGCCCCTACGAGACCCTCGCGAACGAGTACATGGAGGCGCACGACGGCGTCACCATCACGACGAACCCGCTCCCGAACGACAGCTACGGCGAGACGCTCCGCACGCAGCTGCAGGCCGGCAACGCCCCCGACGTCATCCAGACCACCCCCGGATCGGGTGACCCCCGCAGCGTCGTCCCGCTCGCCGAGGCCGGCTTCCTCGAGCCGCTCGGCGAAACCGCGGCCGGTCTCGTGCCCGAGGGCGCCGACGCGCTCTTCACGGTGGACGGGGAGGTCTACGGGCAGCCCATGGACTTCACCCTCTCGACGCTCGTCGTGAACATGTCCGCCGCCGCGGAGGCGGGGCTCGACGACTTCCCCGCGACGACGGACGAGCTGCTCGCCTCCTGTGGCGAGGTCGCCGAGAACGGCGCGTCGCTCGTCGTGCTCGCGGGCGCCGCCGCGCCCAATGCGGGTCTCACCGCCCAGGCCATCGCCGCAACGCGCGTCTACGCCGAGACGCCCGACTGGAACGACCAGCGCGCCGCAGGCGAGGTGACCTTCGCCGAGAGCGACGGATGGCACGACGTGCTGCAGACGATCCTCGACATGAAGGACGCCGGGTGCTTCCAGCCCGGCGCCGAGGGCGCCGGGTTCGATGCCATCACGAACGGCCTCGCGCAGGGCACCTCGCTCGGGAGCTTCATCCCGTCGGGGTCGGCCGTCGAGATCGGCCGTGCCGCGCCCGACGTGGAGTGGGCCATCCAGCCCTTCCCGCCCGCTGACGGCGGCGACCCGTACCTCATCGCGAGCTCGAACTACACGATCTCGATCAACGCGGCGTCGGAGAACAAGGAGGCGGCCGCCGAGTTCCTCGAGTGGCTCGCGCAGCCCGAGCAGGCGGAGCGCTTCTCCGAGCTCTCCGGCGAGCTCCCCGTCTCCGGCATCGAGGGCCTCGACCTCACGGGCACGATCTACGAGCCCGTGGTGGATCTCCTGCAGTCCGGCCATTACGCGGGGCTCCCGAACGCGTTCTGGAAGGGCGAGGTCTACGAGAAGCTCTCGAGCGGCGTGCAGGGCCTGCTCACGGGCCAGAAGACGGTCGACGCCGTCCTCGCCGACATGGACGCGGCCTGGGGCGACTGACCTGAGACAGGGGATCGGCGGGCGGAAGCGCCCGCCGATCCCCTGTCCGCACCGGCTTATGTCGGATATCGAAATTAGTTATGTGTGTTTTCGACCTAGGTGGTCGATACTGAAGGGGGCCCCGCACCTGGGCGGGAGCCGCAGCACTCGACGACGACGTCAGAAGGGCAACGACATGACACAGCAGCGTCGCATCATCCGGGCAGGCGCCCTCGCAGGAACCGCGGCGATCGGAGCGCTTGTGCTCGCGAGCTGCTCGACCTCCGCCGGCGGCGGCGCGGGAGACGGCCAGAGCTTCTCGCTCGCGTTCCCCGTCTCGAACGAGGCGAAGACCCCGTACGAGATCCTCGCTGAGCAGTACATGGAGGAGAACCCCGACGTCGAGATCACTATCGACAAGCTGCCCGGCGAGAGCTACAACACGACGATCCGGACCCAGCTGCAGGGCGGCAACGCCTCCGACATCTTCCTCTCCGCTCCCGGCAACGGCCAGTCCTTCAGCATCGTCCCGCTCGCTGAGGCCGGGCTCCTCGAGCCGCTCGGCGAGACGGCGACGAGCCTCATCCCCGACGGCTCGGAGCACCAGTTCGTCGTCGACGGCGCCGTGTACGGGCAGCCGCTGAACATCGCGCCCGCGGGCGTCGTCGTGAACCAGACGGCCGCCGAGGCCGCCGGCATCACGGAGTACCCGGCCGACTGGCAGGGCGTGCTCGACGCGTGCGAGACCGCGGCCCAGGCGGGCGGCTCGTACTTCGTCGTGGCCGGCTCGATCCCGCCGAACGCGGGCATGATGGCGCA
Source organism: Microbacterium barkeri (assembly GCF_027921765.1). Classification (GTDB taxonomy): domain Bacteria; phylum Actinomycetota; class Actinomycetes; order Actinomycetales; family Microbacteriaceae; genus Microbacterium; species Microbacterium barkeri. The sequence goes on along the minus strand of NZ_BSEJ01000005.1, from coordinate 175,877 downwards.
GGCGATCGCCGCGACGCGCGTGTACGCCGAGGACCCCGACTGGAACACGCAGCGCGCCGAGGGCGAGGTCACCTTCGCCGACAGCGAGGGATGGCAGCAGACGCTCCAGGCGATCGTCGACATGAACGACGCGGGGTGCTTCCAGCCCGGTGTCGAGGGCGCGGGCTTCGACGCCATCACGAACGGGCTCGTCCAGGGCACGTCGAGCGCGATGTTCGGCCCGAGCGGCGTCGCGCGCGACCTCGGCGAGGCCGCGGGCGGCGAGGCGACCTTCGTCGCGCAGACGTTCCCGCCCGCCGACGCGGCCGACGGCGCGTTCGGCTACGCCAGCTCGACCTACTCGTACTCGATCCCGGCGTCGTCGAAGAACAAGGACGCGGCGAAGGCGTTCCTCGAGTGGATGGCCGAGCCCGCGCAGGCGGAGACGGTCGCCGAGGAGTCGGGCACGCTCCCGATCACGGGCTACGCAGAGATGGACTTCACCGGCACGGCGTTCGAGCCGCTGGCCGACATGCTCGCCGCGGGCGACTTCGTGCCGCTGCCGAACTCCGACTGGTCTAACCCCGCCGTGTACGACGCCCTCGGCGCCGGCGTGCAGGGTCTCCTCACCGGTCAGAAGACGGTCGAGCAGGTGCTCACCGAGATGGACACAGCCTGGGGCGAGTGACCCGGCCGGACGCGAGGGACAGGACGATGACCGCGATGCTGCAGCACGACACAGCCGACGAATCGGCGACGGAGGCCGTCGTCGTCCCCCGAAGCGGCAAGCGGCGGGGGCTGCGCCCGAAGGCGCGGCCCCGCCGCCCCGGCCTGCTGACGTTCGGGCACTGGTGGTGGGCCCTTCCGGGCATCCTCATGGTGCTCGGCATCCACTACGCCGCGACGATCGCGGGCGGCTTCTTCGCCTTCACGGACTGGACGGGCCTCGGCTCGTTCGAGTTCGTCGGCTTCGCGAACTTCGAGCGCATCTTCGGCGACCCCTCGAAGATGCTCGCGCTGGGGAACACCCTCTTCCTGGCGTTCGGCTCGGTGATCCTCACCAACGTCCTGGGTCTCGCGCTCGCCGTCGCCCTCAACCGGCTGCTCAAGACGCGGTACATCCTCCGCACGCTCTTCTTCATGCCCGTGGTGCTGAGCCCGCTCGCCGTCGCCTACATCTGGAAGTTCATCTTCGACTTCAACGGACCGCTCAACGCGTTCCTCACGGCGATCGGGATGGGCGACCTCGCCCGCGCGTGGCTCGGCGACCCGACGTTCGCGATCTGGACGATCCTCATCGTGATCGTCTGGCAGCAGACCGGCTTCTCGATGGTCATCTACGCCGCGGGCCTGGCGGGGGTCCCGGTCGAGATCGAGGAGGCCGCGACGATCGACGGAACCACGCTCTGGCAGCGGTTCTGGCACGTGACGCTCCCGGCCATCCGCCCCGCCGTCGCGATCGCGACCACGCTCGGCCTCGTGAACGGCCTCCGCATCTTCGACCAGATCATGGCGCTCACCGGCGGAGGCCCCGCCGGCGCCACCGAGACCCTCGCGACCGAGGTCTACAAGCAGGCGTTCTCGCTCGGCCAGTTCGGGTACGGCGCCGCGCTCGCCCTCGTGCTCACCGCGATCATCCTCGTCTTCGCGATCATCCAGCAGCGCGTGACGCAGGAGAAGGAGGACTGACATGTTCCGCTACACGAAGCTCACCGCGGTCCGCGAGGTGCTCATCTGGGTGCTCGCGCTCGTGTTCCTGCTGCCGTTCTTCTTCCTCGTCTCCACCGCGCTGAAGACCGACGAGGAGGTCTTCCGGTCCTCGCCGCTCGCGCTCCCCGAGGCGCCGCAGCTCGCCAACTTCGTCGACCTGTTCGCCGCGCAGGGGCAGGGCAACATCCTCGCCGGGCTCGTGAACTCGGTCGTCCTCACCCTCGGGGCGATTCTCGGCCTCGTGCTGCTCGGCTCGCTGACGGGGTACGTCATCATGCGCTCGACCCAGCGGTGGACGAAGGGCGCCTACTACCTCTTCCTCATCGCGATCATCCTGCCCGCGCAGCTCGGCACCGTGCCGCTGTACATCGGGGCGCGCGCGATCGGGCTCACCGGCTCGCTGTGGGGGATGATCATCCTCTACACGGGGATGATGCTGCCGCTCGCGATCTTCCTCTACGCGGGATTCTTCCGCGGCCTCGGCACGGAGTACGAGGAGGCCGCCGCGATCGACGGCGCCACCCGGACGCAGATCTTCTTCCGGATCGTGCTCCCGCTCATGGCCCCCGCGACCGGCACGGTCGCCATCCTCACGGGTCTCATCGTGTGGAACGACTTCATGACCGCGCTCATCTTCCTCGGCGGATCCGACGCGCAGACCCTGCCGGTCGCGATGTACTACTTCATCGGATCGCTCGTGTCGCAGTGGAACAAGATCTTCGCGATCGTGCTCGTCTCGATGATCCCGATCCTCGCGTTCTACCTCGTCGCGCAGAAGAAGTTCATCCAGGGCTTCGCGGGCGGTCTCAAGGGATGAGCGCCTCCCTGCAGCGGACGCCCGCCGACCTCGGCGACGGGACGTTCCGCAACCCGATCCTGCCCGGCGACCGTCCGGATCCCTCTGTCCTGCGCGTGGGTGACGCGTACTACCTGACCTGCTCGTCCTTCGACGCCTCACCGGGGCTCGCGCTCTGGCGCTCGGAAGATCTCGTCTCCTGGTCGTTCGCGGGCACGGCGCTCGAGCATCCGCTGAGCACCGTGTTCGCGCCCGACCTCGTCGAGCACGGCGGCCGGTACTTCATCTACTTCCCGTTCATCCCGAGCGCATGGGGCGACGCGCGGATCGACGACGCGCAGGTCTGGGTCGTGCACGCCGATCACCCGGAGGGCCCGTGGAGCGCGCCCGTCTTCACCGGCATCTCGGGTGCCATCGATCCGGGTCACGTCGTCGGCGAAGACGGAGAGCGGTACCTCTTCGTGAACGGCATCCGCCGCTGCCGCCTCTCCGCCGACGGCCTCACGGCGGTGACGCCGCTCGAGCAGGCGTATGACGGGTGGCAGTACCCGGATGAGTGGATCACGGAGTCCTACGCGCTGGAGGGGCCGAAGTTCTTCCGCCGCGGCGAATGGATCTACCTCGTCAGCGCCGTGGGCGGCACGGGCGGACCGGCGACCGGACACATGGTGATCGTGGCGCGCTCGCGGTCGGTGCTCGGCCCGTGGGAGAACGCCCCCGGCAATCCGATCGCTCGCACACGGTCGGACGACGAGGCGTGGTGGTCGCGCGGGCATGCGACGATCCTCGAGGGCCGAGACGGCCGCTGGTGGATGGTCTCGCACGGGTACGCGCGCCGCTTCCGCACACTCGGACGCCAGGCCCTCCTCGAGCCGATCGAGTGGACCGAGGACGGATGGCCGGTGGCGCCCGCGGAGGACCTCGGCGCCCCGCTTCCGAAGCCCGCGCCCGGAAGGCCCCACGCGGTTCCCGCGCCGTCGGACGACTTCGCGGAGCCCGCGTGGGGTGAGCGGTGGGTGTTCGACGACCCGGGTCGCGACGAGCTCGACCGGGTGCGCTTCGATGGAGGGCTCGTGCTGCGGGGCAAGGGCGCGTCGCCCGCCGATGCGTCGCCGCTCACGACGTGGGCGATGGACAGGGCGTTCGAGATCGAGGTCGAGATCGAGGTGCCGGACGGCACGGAGGCGGGGCTCCTCCTCTGGTTCAACCGGCGGATGTTCTACGGCATGAGCTGGGACGGGCGGACGCTCGCGAGCTATGCCGGGGGCATCCGGACGCACCGCCGCGAGCAGGTCGAGCCGGGTTCGATCATCCAGCTGCGCCTCGTCGACGATCAGCACATCGTGACCGGATGGTTCCGCCGTCCGGGTGAGGAGTGGAGCCGTCACGGCGTGCGCTACGACGTCGAGGGAGCCCACTCGGCGACCCTCCAGGACCTGAAGAGCCTCCGACCTGCCCTCTTCGCGGCCGGAGACGGCGCCGCGACCTTCCGCGGGTTCCGCTACCGCGTGCGGGAGGCGTCATGAGCGCCCGCGTCGAGGCACTGCTCGCTCGCCTCAGCTGGGAGCAGAAGCTCGCCCAGATGCAGATCGTGTGGCGTCGGGATCTCGGCGAGGCGACCGCGCTCGCACGGCGCGGCATCGGCGCGCTCTTCTGGCCCGCATCGGCACGCGAGACCAATCAGCTTCAGCGCGCGGCCGTCGAGTCCGGCGGCGTCCCGCTGCTCATCGCGCTCGACGTCGTGCACGGTCAGCGCACGATCTTCCCCACTCCGCTCGCGCAGGCCGCGTCGTTCGACCGCGCCGTCGCCGCCGCGGACGCCCGCGTCTCGGCCCGCGAGGCGCGCTCGGGCGGCGTGAACTGGACCTACTCCCCGATGGTCGATGTGACCCGAGACCCCCGGTGGGGGCGCGTGGTCGAGGGCTTCGGCGAGGACGCGCTCCTCACCTCGACGCTCGGCGCCGTCAAGGCGCGCGCCTACCGCGCGGAGGGCGTCGCGGCCTGCCTCAAGCACTTCGCGGCCTACGGGGCCGCGGAGGCCGGACGCGACTACAACACCGCCGACGTCTCCCGGCGACGCCTGCGCGACGTGTACCTCGAGCCCTTCCGCGCGGGAGCGCACGCCGGCGCGGATACGGTCATGGCGGCGTTCACCTCCCTCAACGGGCGCCCGATGCACGCCAATGCGCCGCTGCTCACCGGGGTGCTCAAGGGTGAGTGGGGGTTCGAGGGCCTCGTCGTGGGCGACGCCGAGGGGGTCGCCCAGCTCGTCGCCCACGGCGTCGCCGAGACCGAGAAGGACGCGATCCGCCAGGCGATCGAGGCGGGCGTCGACATCGTCATGGGGGGAGCGGAGCTCGTCGACGCGAGGGGCGCCGCGGTGCTCGCGCCCGGCGAGGTCGACGCGGACCGCGTCGACGACGCCGTGCGCCGCATCCTGTCGCTCAAGGAGCGGCTCGGGCTCCTCGACGATCCGTTCGTCCGAGAGGAGGCGGAGATCCTCGCGCCGACCGAGGAGTCGCTCGCCGCCGCGCGGTCGGCCGCCGAGCGCTGCATCGTGCTCCTGCGGAACGAGGGCGCACTGCCCCTCGCGCCGCGGGGACGCGTCCTCGTCACGGGGCCGTACGCCCGGAGCCTCGATCACCTGGGCGCATGGGTGCAGCACTTCGCCGCGCCGGCGACATCGACCCTCGCGGACGCGCTCGCCGCGGAGCTCCCGGAGGTCGACTGGGTGGAGGCGGCCGGCTCTGGCTTCCTCTCCGGCTCCGACGAGGACATCGCCGAGGCGGTCTCGCGCGCAGCCGATGCCGACCTCGTCATCGTGGCGGCGGGTGAGCCGAGCCGGCTCTCGGGCGAAGCCGCGTCGCGGGCGGACATCGCGCTCCCGGCCGCGCAGACGCGGTTCATCCACGCCCTCGCCGACACGGGGGCCCGTGTCGTCGTGGTGCTGCACACGGGGCGGCCCCTGGTCGTCGAGGACTGGATCGAGCGCGTCGACGCGGTGCTGTGCACCTGGCACCTCGGCACGCAGGCGGCACCGGCCATCGCGGGCGCCCTCTCCGGGCGCGTGAACCCGGGCGGCCGGCTGCCGATGACGTTCCCGCGGGCCGTCGGGCAGATCCCGATCCATCACGACCACGAGCGCACGGGACGACCCGCGCGGACCGGCGGCGAACTCCTCGACCCCGCGGCGGTGGATGACGAGACCATCCTCGGCCCCAACAACACCGACGACCACTACACGTCGAAGTTCCTCGATCTGCCGCTCGGCCCGCGTTTCGCGTTCGGCCACGGGCTCTCCTACACGACCTTCGCCCTCGACGACCTGGAGGTCGTCCGCGACGACGGCGGATGGCTCGTGTCGGTGCGCGTCCGGAACACCGGCGTGCACGACGGCGATGACGTCGTCCTGCTCTTCGCGAGCGACGAGTGCGCGAGCGTCGCTCAGCCGGTCCGCCGTCTGCGCGGATTCGAGCGCGTCGCCGTCCCCTCCGGAGGCGCGGCGCGCGTCGCCTTCCGGCTCGAGGCGTCCGACCTGGGCTTCTGGACCGACGACGAGCGGTTCGTCATCGAGCCAGGGGGCTTCGAGCTCGCCGTGGAGGACGGCATGTCCGCCGTGCGGACGCGGATCGTGCTCGAGGAGGCGTCATGACGCTCCCGCAGCTCCGCGACGTCGTCGACGGCGTCGTCCCGAACGCGATCATGCCGCTGTTCTGGCAGAAGGGCGGCCCGGTCGAGACGATCGTCGAGGAGGCGCACCGGATCGCCGACGCAGGGATCGGCGCGGTCATCCTCGAGGCGCGGCCGCATCCGGAGTTCCTGGGCGACGGATGGTGGCGCGACGTCGACGCCGTGCTCGAGGTGGCGCGCGAGCGCGGGCTCAGGGTCTGGTTCTTCGACGACGACACGTTCCCGACCGGCCATGCGGCGGGCGCCCTCGAAGGAGCGTCCGCCGAGCGGCGCCGCCGGTTCCTCGCCGAGCGGCACACCGACGCGGTCGGGCCCGCCCGCGGAGCGTCGTTCATCGTCGATCGGCGGAAGTTCTTCGGCCCCGAGGCGGGGTGGGATCCAGGCCAGCTCGTCCGCGTCGTCGCCTACCGGCGCGAGGAGGGCGGCGAGGCGCTCATCGGAGAGCCGATCGACCTCACCGAGCGCGTCGCCGACGGCCGCGTCTTCTGGGACGTGCCGGAAGGGCACTGGCGCGTGTTCTTCGTGTCGGTCGTGTCCGACGGGGCGAGCGAGCGGCATCGCGACCACCTCTCCTACCTCGACGCCGATGCGACGCGCCTGCTCCTCGACACCGTGCACGAGGCCATCCACGCGCGGTACGCCGACGACTTCGGGGGCGTCATCGCGGGCTTCTTCACCGACGAGCCCGGGTTCTACAACGACCGCGAGACCTTCGACTTCACCTCGACGGTCGGCAAGCCGGGCGTCGTCCTGCCGTGGCACCCCGACCTGGGCCTCGATCCGCTCGCCGCGCCCCTGCTGTGGTGGGACGGCGATGGGGCGACACGGACGCGCCTGGCGTACATGGACGCCCTCACGCGCCTCTACGAGCGCAGCTTCGCGCGGCCCGTCGGGGAGTGGTGCCGTGCGCACGGCGTCGAGCACATCGGCCACGTCGTCGAGGACAACGGCGCGCACATGCGACTCGGCCCCGGCGCCGGCCACTACTTCCGCGCGATGGCCGGGCAGGACATGGCGGGCGTGGACGTCATCGGCGCGCAGGTCGTGCCGGGGTTCGGCCGAGGGCCGCTTGCGAACATGGCCGGCGCGGGCGACGGCGAGTTCTTCCAGTTCGGTCTCGCGAAGCTCGCGTCGTCGGCCGCGCACATCGACCCGCTCAAGCGCGGTCGCTCGATGTGCGAGGCATTCGGCGCGTACGGCTGGTCGTTCGGCCTGCGGCATCAGGCGTGGGTGACATCCCACCTCCTCGTCCGCGGCGTGACGCATATCGTGCCGCACGCGTACTCGCCGGCCGAGTACCCCGACCTCGACTGCCCGCCGCACTTCTTCGCGCGTGGACGGAATCCCCAGTACCGCCACCAGGCGGTGCTGAGCGCGTACACGAACCGGGTGAGCCACCTGCTCTCGGGCGGGCGGCACATCGCGCCCGCCGCGGTGCTGTACCCCGCCGAGGCCGACTGGCTCGGGCGGGCGATGCCGGCGGAGCGCCCCGTCCGCCTGCTCGCGGAGGCGCAGATCGACGTCGACATCGTGCCCGCCGACGCGCTCCACGATGCGGTCGTCGCGGATGGCGCGCTGCGGGTCCACGAGGAGGCCTACGACGTGCTCGTCGTCCCGGGCAGCGCGCTGCTGCCCGATTCGACGGCGCGGACACTGCAGCGACTCGCACAGGACGGCCTCCCGGTGCTCTTCGTCGACGAGGTGCCGGCGGTCGCGGACGGCGACACGCGCCTTCTGCAGAGCGCCTTCGCGCCCGTCGCGCAGGCGGGGCTCGCGGCCGCCGTCGCCGAGCGCACCGCGCGCGCCGTGCGCGTCGCCGTGCCTGCCCCCGAGCTCCGCGTGCACCGTGTCGACCAGGGCGCCGCCGATGTCGTCATGCTCATGAACGAGGGCGTCCGCGCCACGCTCCCGGTGCGCGTCGCGGTTCCGCGCGGCGGCGAGGCGGTCTCCGTCGACCCGTGGACGGGGACGCTCCGCGCGGTCGCTCACGAGGGTGGAGCGGACGAGGTCGCGATCGACGTGACGCTCGCCCCGGGGGAGACCGCGCTCCTCATCGTGGGCGATCCCGCCGCGTGGGCCGGGATGCCCGTCGCGCCGCTGCGCGAGCGCGCCACGCCATCGCCCGTCCCGGGGCCCTGGCGCATCGAGACGGCCTCGGCTCTCGCCTACCCCGCCTTCGAGGCGTGGCGGAGCATCGACGACCTCGTCCCGCTCGACCGGCCGGGGCTCCTGCCCCGCTTCAGCGGGACCATCCGCTACACGACCCGCGTCCTCGGGCACGCGCCATCTGCGCCCGCCGTGATCGACCTCGGCGAGGCTCACGAGGTCGCGCAGGTGTTCGTGAACGGGGCCGATCTCGGAGTGCGGGTCGCGCCGCCCTACCGCTACGACGTGCCGGCGGGCGTCCTCACGGGCGACGACGAGTTCGTCGTCGAGGTCGTGAACACGCTCGCGAAGGAGCAGCCCGACTTCTTCTCGGCATGGGCAACGCAGGAGCCGACCGGCCTGCTCGGACCCGTCGTGATCGAGGGGGCCCGATGAGCACCCGCCGATTCGAGGACGGCCGGATCGTCGAGCACGGGGGCGGCGCCTCCGTGCATGCCGTCCACGACCACCCGATGTTCTGATCCAGGAGGACCGATGTACCAGCTCGCACCGAATATCGAACTGCTCTTCACCGAGGCCGGCGACTACCCGGAGCGCGTGCGCGCGGCGGCGGCGGCCGGGTTCGACGCCGTCGAGATGTGGGGGCCGACCGGGGTCGACGCGCCCGCGAAGCCCAAGGACATCCCGGCTCTCCGCGCCGCGCTCGAGGAGACGGGGACGCAGCTGACCGCGCAGCTCGCCGAGCCGCGCACGCAGTTCATGATCCCGCCGTGGGACCACTCGGAGTTCTTCCGCAAGCTCGACGAGGGCGTCGAGATCGCGCGTGCGCTCGGATGCCCGCGCATCGTCGTGGGCAGCGGGACGGGCTTCGGCGGCTGGAAGCGGCAGGTCCAGCTCGACAAGCTCATCGAGATCTACCGGACGGCGATCGCGCAGATCGAGGGGTCGGGCGTCACGCTCGTGCTCGAGCCGGTGAACGTGCGCGTCGATCACCCCGGCTCGCTGCTCGACCGCACCTCCGAGGCCGCCTACGTCGCGCGCGGCGTCGACTCGCCCGCGTTCGGCGTCCTCTACGACATCTACCACTCGGCCGTCGAGGGCGAGGACATGGCGGCGGAGCTCGCGGGTGCGGGCGACCTCGTGAAGTACGTCCAGCTCGCCGACGCCCCCGGGCGCGGCGAGCCGGGAACGGGCGAGCTCGACTGGGACGAGCGCCTCGGCATCCTGCGCACGTCGGGGTACGACGGCCCGATCGGACTCGAGTACTACCCGACGGTCGAGTCGTCCGCATCGGTGCGGCGCATCGTCGAAGCGGCGGCCCGCGCATGAGCCGCTACCCGAACGAGGTCGACGTCGTCATCGTAGGCTCGGGGCCCACAGGCGCCGCCTACGCGCGGATCCTCTCCGAGCGCGCGCCGGGGGCGCGGATCGCCATGCTCGAGGTGGGGCCGACCGTGTCGGACCCGCCCGGCGCGCACGTCAAGAACATCGTCGACGACGCCGAGCGCGCCCGCGCGCAGGTGCGCTCGCAGGGCCCCGCGGCGGAGACCGCCACGGTCACGAACCCGGGCGCGGTCAAGGCGGGGCAGCGGCGCGCCCGCGCGGGCACCTACCTGCTCGATGACGGCTACGCCCAGGACGGCGAGGACGGCCTCCCGGTGGCCGCGTTCTCGAGCAACGTCGGGGGCATGGGGGCCCACTGGACCGCCGCGTGCCCGCGCCCCGGCGACAGCGAGCGCATCGGCTTCCTGGACGAGGACGGCGCCCTCGACGAGCTGCTGTCGGAGGGCGAGCGCCTCCTGGGTGTCACCTCCGACGCCTTCGACGCCGCGCCGTTCTCCGGACTCGTCCGCGAGCGCCTGGCCGCCGAGGTCGACGCCGAGCGGCCAGCGGACCGCCGCGTGCAGCGGATGCCGCTGGCCGTGCACCGTCGCGACGACGGGCGTCTCGTGTGGTCGGGATCCGACGTCGTCTTCGGCGACGTCACGCGCGCGAACCTCGGGTTCTCGCTCCACGACGAGTCGCTCGTCACGCGCGTGCTCGTCGCCGACGGCCGCGCGTCGGGTGTCGAGGTCCGCGACCTCCGCGACGGGCAGACGCATCGGATCGCCGCCCGGTTCGTCGTCGTCGCGGCCGACGCACTGCGGACGCCCCAGGTGCTCTGGGCGTCCGGCATCCGCCCCGAGGCCCTCGGTCGCTACCTCAACGACCAGGCGCAGATCGTCTTCGCGTCGCGTCTGCGCGATGTCGAGGCGCCCGCGACCCGGGAGGGCGGCGACGGCGCCCTCAGCGAGACGAGCGGCGTGAGCTGGGTGCCGTTCACCGACGACCTGCCCTTCCACGGTCAGATCATGCAGCTCGACGCGTCGCCCATCCCGCTCGCCGATGACGACCCGGTGGTGCCGGGCTCGATCGTCGGGCTCGGGCTGTTCTGCGTGAAGGACCTGCAGGCCTCCGACCGGGTCGTGTTCGACGACTCCCGGGTCGACGCGTACGGGATGCCGGCCATGCGCATCCACTACACCCTCACCGATCGCGACCGCGCGGTCATCGAGCGCGCGAAGCGCGAGATCGTCCGACTCGGGAAGGCCGTCGGGGAGCCGCTCGATGACCGCCCCTTCGTCATGCCCCTCGGGTCGTCTCTGCACTACCAGGGCACGGTGCGGATGGGCGCGGCGGACGACGGCGCCTCCGTGTGCGACCCGCACAGCGAGGTCTGGGGCGTGCCGGGGCTCTTCGTCGCCGGCAACGGCGTCATCCCGACGGCCACGGCGTGCAACCCGACGCTGACCGCGGTCGCGCTCGCGGTGCGCGGCGCTCGCCGCATCGCGGAGCGGCTCAGCCCGCAGACGGCATCCGAGCGGGTCTCGGGCGCGGTCGCCGCAGGCTGAGTTCGCGTGAGGGGCTCCGGGCCCCACCAGGCCTTGACTTAGGTAGAAAAGAAGCATTAGTCTGACGGAAGTCAGACAAAGACGTCTTGGAGGACATCCGTGATCCCCGATCGCATCATCGAGCCCGGCACGCTCAGGACCGACGGCGCGCGCGTCGCGGTCGACGTGCGCATCCCCTGGTACCGCGCATTGCCGGCGTCGTGCATCGCCGGCGCCACGCTCACGGTCGACGGCGTCGAGGCGCCGGCCGACTCGCTGCGCTGGCGTCTCAACGGCGAGGAGCGCACCTTCGCCGACATGGTCGACGACACCGAGAGCTGGTGGTTCCCCGTCGACTCCGCCGTGCTCTCCGGCGACCTCCCGGTGCCCGCGGACGACGCGGAGCACCGCGTCGAGGTGGGCCTCACCCTCTACATCCCGTACATCATCATCGGCGACGACGAGACCCTCCACATCGAGGAGCGCGACGCCAAGACCATGAAGGCGGCAGCCGCATGACGAACCTCGGCGCGCCCATCCAGGGCGTCACCCTCTACAGCTTCACGCGCGCGTTCCACGGCCGCGAGTACGACCTCGAAGGGCTCATCCGCAAGGTCGCCGCCGAAGGCTACGGCCCCGGTCTCGAGATCATCGGCTTCTCGAGCTTCCGCGGCTTCCCGGAGATCGACGACGCGTTCGCGGGCCGCTTCCGGGATCTCGTCGCCGAGACCGGCCTCGTCACGACCTCGCTCGCGATCAACGCCGACATCGGCATCCACCGCGACCGCCTGCTCGACCAGGACGAGCTCATCGCGTACATGCGGAGGCAGATCCTCGCCGCCGCGAAGCTCGGCTTCCCGATCGCGCGCGTGCAGATCTCGATCACGCCCGACTCGATGGAGGCACTCGCTCCCATCGCCGAGGAGCACGGCGTGACGCTCGCGCTCGAGGTGCACGCGGACCAGTACGCCTCCCATCCGCGCATCCTCGCCCTGCGCGACCGCTACGAGAAGGTCGGCTCGCCGTTCCTCGGGTTCACGATGGACTGGGGCGCCACCGTGACCGGCTTCGCGCCGTCGCTCATCGAGGCGTACCGCCGTCGCGGCGCATCGGAGGAGCTGCTCGGCGAGGTCGTGGACCTGTGGAGCGCGTTCTACGAGCAGGGGCCGCCGGCCGACCAGGCCGAGCACGGACAGCGCTTCGGGCGCTTCATCGGCCTCGCGGCCCAGCACGGGCAGCCCGAGTTCGGCATCGACTTCGGCATCAACGGCACGGGCCTGTTCGGCCCTGCCCGCGTCGACGACTGGCTCGAGATCATGCCGTGGATCAAGCACGTGCACGGCAAGTTCTTCGGCATCGACGAGAACGGCGAGGAGCCGTCGGTTCCCGTCCGCGATCTCGTGACGCTCCTCGTCGAGAACGGCTACAACGGCGCGATCTCGAGCGAGTACGAGGGCTGGCACTGGAACCACTGGCAGTCGCCCTTCGAGATCATCGCGGGCGAGCAGGCCGTGCAGCGCTCCGCGGCGGAGGCCGCGGGCAGCCGCATGGTGACGGAGGCCGCGCAGGCGCGGACCCAGCTGGCAGCGTGGCTGCCTCGAACGGAAGGAGTGAGCGCATGACGAGCGATGGCATCGCCGGCACCGGCATCCGCCTCGGAACCACCCTGTACTCGATGACGAGCGAGTTCGCCGCCGGGCTGTACACGCCCGAGACGCTGATCGCCGCCGTCGCCGAGAACGGCATCGGGCCGGGTGTGGAGTTCAACATCGCGCAGCTCCTGCGCACCTACCCGGATGTCGACGCCGAGTTCACGAGGCTCTGGTTCGACACGCTCGAGAAGCACGAGCTCGAGCCGAGCGCGGTCGGGACGAACCTCGACATGGGCCGCCGCAAGGATCGCGACATGACCCCCGACGAGGAGTTCGACTTCTTCTCGCGGCAGCTCGCCACGGCGAACACGCTCGGATTCCGGAGGATCGTCATCCGCTCGGCCGGCAAGGAGCTGCTGCGTCGCCTCCTGCCGCTCGCGGAGAAGTACGACCAGCGCCTGGGCTACGAGATCCACGCACCGCAGGGCCCCAATGATCCGAAGATCCTCGAGATCCGCGCGATGTACGAGGAGCTCGGATCCGAGCGCCTCGGGTTCACCGCCGACTTCTCATCGACCATGCACAGCCTGTCGCCGACGCTCCTGCGCACGCTGCGGACGATGGGGATGCCCGAGAAGTACTTCCCGGTCATGGACGAGATCTGGCGGAAGCCGCTGCCCATGCACGTGCGCAATCAGGAGTTCGAGGACTTCCTCACCGCGGAGGGCTTCGACTTCCTCCGGTTCGGGCCCTTCACGCGCCTCGCCTTCAACATGCACGGACTCGTGCCGCCCGAGGAGTGGCTCGACATCATGCCGCAGATCTTCCACGTGCATGCGAAGTTCTACGACATCGGGGCGGACGGCGAGGAGCCGGCCATGGACATCCCCCGCATCGTGCGCCAGTTCGTCGAGGGCGGCTACGAGGGCTTCCTGTCCAGCGAGTGGGAGGGCCACGCGTTCTCCGACCTCGGCGAGGCCGACCCGATCGACCTCGTCCGGAAGCAGCACGCGCTCATGCGCCGCGCGATCGAGGAATCCGTCGCGGCGGCGACGGTCTAGGAGGAGACGACATGGCCACTCACAACTCCCTGTTCTCGGAGAAGGACGTCACGCGCCGCGACGACGGCATCGCCGTCTCGATCCAGCTGCCGTGGTACCGCAGCCTCTGGCTGTCTGCCGTCGACGACGTCGACGTCACCGTCAACGGCGTCGTGATCCCCAAGGAGACGCTGCGCTTCGAGCTGCAGGGGCGCTCGTACACCGTGGCGGAGCTGCCCGACCAGTGGGACACCCTCTGGTTCGTCGCCGACCGTCCTGAGATCGTCATCCCGCTCGAGGGCGTCCTCGACGGCGGCGTGCCTGCCGCGGGGGAGCGCATCACCGTCGAGGTCGTGCTGACCATGCGCCTGCTCTACATGCAGATCGCGCCGGGGGTCGAGGGCGGGCCCGGGCGGTATGTGACCAACCGCGTGCCGGTCCAGCGCGAGCTCGTGCTGGCCTGACCACCGGTCCGCGAGTAAGTTGTAATCAACGACAATCGGGAGGAGTTCGCGATGGCGCGACCGATCACGCTGTTCACGGGCCAGTGGGCCGACCTGCCGTTCGAGGAGGTGTGCCGCCTCGCGGGGGAGTGGGGCTACGACGGCCTCGAGATCGCCTGCTGGGGCGACCACCTGGATCCGTGGCGCTGGGATGACGACGCCTACGTCCAGGGCAAGCTCGACACGCTCGAGCGCCACGGGCTGAAGGTGTGGACGATCTCGAATCACCTCAAGGGCCAGGCGGTCTGCGACGACCCGATCGACCAGCGCCACCGCGACATCCTCCCGGACGTCGTCTGGGGCGACGGAGATCCTGAGGGCGTGCGCCAGCGGGCGGCCGAGGAGATGAAGAACACCGCGCGCCTCGCGGCGAAGCTCGGCGTGAAGACGGTCACGGGCTTCACGGGGTCGTCGATCTGGAAGTACGTCGCGATGTTCCCGCCGGCGAGCGACGAGATGATCGCGGCCGGCTATCAGGACTTCGCCGACCGGTGGAACCCGATCATCGACGTGTTCGAGGAGGTCGGCGTCCGCTTCGCGCTCGAGGTGCATCCGTCGGAGATCGCCTACGACTACTGGACGGCCAAGGCGACGCTCGAGGCGATCGGGCACCGTCCGGGCTTCGGGATCAACTTCGATCCGTCACACTTCATGTGGCAGCAGCTCGACCCGGTGGCGTTCGTGCTCGACTTCGCCGACCACATCTTCCACGTCCACGTGAAGGAGTCGGTGACGAACCTCGACGGACGCAACGGCGTGCTCGGGTCGCACCTGCCGTGGGCGAACCCGCGGCGCGGCTGGACGTTCGTGTCGACGGGCCACGGCGCCGTGCCCTGGGAGCCGCTGTTCCGCGCGCTCAACGCGATCGGCTACGACGGCCCGACGAGCGTCGAGTGGGAGGACGCGGGCATGGACCGTCTGCAGGGCGCTCCCGAGGCGCTCGCGTTCGTGCGCAAGCTCAACGCCATCACGCCGCCCGCTGCGTCGTTCGACGCGGCGTTCTCGACGAAGTAGCGCGCGCAGAGAGCCGCCCCGGAGCCCGTCATGGGCTCCGGGGCGGCTCTCTGCGCGGGGGGAGGGATCAGGCGAAGGTGTCCTCGAAGGTCGCGTGCGGGACGGGCGGCACCGGCTCGAGCTTCTGGCGCGTCGACGGGCTGTACGGGTGGTTCCTCTCGGGGACGGGCTCGTCGGCGGGAGGCATGAAGACGGGCTTGCCGTCATCGCCGAAGTACATGAGGTCGAGGTCGAAGGCGTGCTGGTTCTTCTCGCCGAAGCTCACCCAGTTCTCCTCGAACGGAGCCCGGGCCAGCTCGTAGCACCGGAACTTCCAGATGCGCCATTCGCCGTCCTGGCGGAGGAAGTCGATCGCGTACTTGCACCACACCCAGTGAGCCCAGACCCGCTTGCCCGCCACGAGGCCGGGCGAGTACATGTACTCCGGGCTCTCCTTCGCCACCTCGACGTCGGTCAGACCGGACTCCGTTCCGGCCATGAGCCACACGCCCTTCGCCGTCTTCCCGTCCGCGGCCACTTCGATGACGGGCGTCGTCGTGGCATGGAGGATGAGCTTGCCGACCGGCGCGGGGCGGCCCTGGTGGTAGCGGATGACGCTGTCGTAGTCGGTGTACTGCCCGGCGTTCGTGTAGCGCGCGCGAATGCCCTCGGTGCCGCGCTTCACCCACAGCGGGATGATCTGCTCGTCCTGGAACGCGTTGTGCAGGTACATGTACCTGTTGAAGAGGTTCTCGATCGCGCCGCGGTCGTGCGCGGCCTGCGCGGTTCGCTGCGCCTCGGCGAGCTGCGCGCGCAGGTCGGCGACCTGCTCCGCGAGGTCGTGGATGGTCGGTTCGGCCATGGTGAGCTCCTTCACTCGGGGGATGGTGCGCCCAGCGCCTCGCGCGCGAGCGCGAGGTGGGCGCGGGTCGTCTCGGTCGGGTCGTCGCCGAGCCACTCGTGCCCGCCCCATTCGCTGCAGAGCGTGCCGCGGAAGTCCGAGCCGCGCAGCGGCGCCCCGAGGTCGCGGATGGGCGCGCTGACCCGGCCGTCGTCGTCCTCGAGGTCCCAGAACTTGAGGTGGAAGGCGCCGACGAGCGGCAGGATGGGGCGGAGCACGGCGGCCTCGGACCGGCCGAACCGCACGATGAGGTTCATGAAGAGGGTCCGCAGCTCGGGCGGCACCTCGCCCGCGTGCAGGGCCGCCGTCACCGCCGCCGAGGTGCCCGGGTCGCGCCACTCCTCGCGGAGCCGCGCGTGCAGGGCGGGCGGCAGCGCCGACATCCGCTCGAGGTAGGTCCTCGGGAGCGCGGGCATGAGCATGCTGATGTCGACGAGGAGGCGCACGTGCGGGTCGTCGATCGCGGCGACCACGTCGACCGCGGCGGCCTCGCGCTCGGGCGTCTGGTGCCCCTGCATCTCCTCGTAGAGCGTGAGGTCGAGCGCCTGCAGGGTCGGCAGGAGCCGGCGCAGCAGCGCCTCACCGGCCTGCCCGATCGGCAGCCGCACGCCCTCGGCGCCGAGGGCGTGCGCCGCGTGCAGCTGCGGCAGCAGGAAGGCGAGCCGCTCGTCCTCCGATCGGCGCCCGCCGTCGCCGGTCCAGTCGTCGATGCTCGCTCCGGCGATGCTGACGCGTCCGCCCACGTCGGCGATGCGCGTGCCGAGCCCTGCCGCCTCGTCAGCGGATGGCGCGGGGAACGATCGGAGGGACTGCCCGAGCTCGACCTCGAGGACGTCGGCCGTGCCCTCGGCGGCGATCGCGACGGCGATGTCGGGCGCCGAGCGCTCGGCGCGGATGACCTCGGGCGTCCAGTTGAAGGCGCTCGCGGCGAGCGTCCATCGGCCCGCGGTCGCGGCCGTCCGCTCCGGCGCGCGCGGCGCCGCGGCGGGGGAGGGAGCGGGCGGCGCCGCGTCGAGTTCGAGCACCCGCCGCGCGCGGAACGGCAGCACGAGCGGATGGCCGGGGGCGCCCGGGAGATAGGGGATGAGGATCGAGAACGCGACGTCGACCTCGTGACGGCCGTCGGCAAGCGGCGCGGGAGCCACCACCTCGACGCGGTCCTGCAGGAACCACCACTCCGGGTGGCCCTCGCGCATCCGCGCGCCGACCGGCTCTCCGTCGACCGAGACCGCGAGGTCCTGAAGCGATGACAGAGGGAGCGAGCGGATCCACGGCAGCGACAGGCGCAGGGCGAACCCCTCCCGATCCGAGACGAGCGCGTCGTCGCGGAGCACGGGGAGCGTCATGCGCCGCCCTTCTGCGTCGCGGGCTCGCCCGCCGCGACCCAGTCGTCGAACATGCGGCGCACCATCGGCTCGAGCGTCGTCGGCCACCAGTCGCCGCCCTCGACGGGCTCGCCCAGATCCTCGGGCGTGGGGATGGTCACCTCCCCCGTCGCCGCCCACTCGGCGGCTCGCGGGAAGAGCGCGCGGAACGCGGGGTGCCCGATCGCCGCGACGTCGTGGCCGATGCCGATCGAGGCCGAGCGGCCTGCGCCGTACTCGACCGTCCAGGCGACGGGGTGCTCCTCGCCCATGCCCGGCAGCGCGCGCCACTGGGCGGGCACCTGGGTGTAGCGCAGCGGGTTGTCCCAGCCGGTGAGCAGGATCGTCTTCCGCACACCCTCGGGCCAGCGCAGGTCGACGTAGAGGTCGTCGCCGTAGTGCGGGAACTCGGCGGGCCATCCATCCGTGATGGGGTGCGCCTCGGCCGTGCGGAGGAGGAAGTCGTTGTTCGGCGCCCGCCGCGAGGTGTCCTCGCGCATCACGCCGCCGAGGAGGCGCTCGTACTCCGGATCCCAGCCGACGCCTCCCGCGAGGGTCGGGTGATACGCGACGAGGCCCTTGCCCGAGGCGACGAAGTCGAACAGCGCGCGCTCCGTCTCCTCGCCGAAGCGCTCCTCGGGCACGTCGCGCCAGGGGTCGCGCCGCCCGTAGTAATTGAGGACGACGAGATCGTATGGGCGCAGCGTGTCGGCGGTCGCGCCCCGGAACTCCTCGGAGACCCGGACATCGAAGCGCCCGGTCGACTCCAGCAGCGCGACGAGGGCCGGAGTGGTCTTCCGCCAGTCGTGGTGGACGTCGGTCATCCCGGTGACGATGAGCGTGCGGATGGGCTTCGGGGTCATGACACTCCTTCGTGTGACTTAGACCCAGAAGATACACACTTCCGTCGTTTTTCGTAAGAAGCGGTCTCAGGCCGCGGCGAGCACCCCCTGGATGGTCGGCCGGCCGTCCGCAAACCAGCGCGGGAAGGTCGCGTCGAACAGCTGCTCGATCGCGAGCTGCGCGCCGCCGCGGATGGGCTCGGTCGGGTCGTTCGCGGAGTTCACGATCTGCAGGTCGCGGGTCGCGAGGGGCAGCGAGAGCTCGTACACGCGCTGGCGCACCTCCGCGAGGAAGACCTCGCCCGCGGACGCGATCGCACCGCCGATGACGATCACCGCCGGGTTGAACATGTTGACGAGCGTCGCGATCGACTCCCCGGCGACGCGTGCGGACTTCTGGATGAGCGAGATCGCGAGCGCATCGCCGTGGGTGGCTGCGATCGCGATGTGCTCCGGGGTGAGCTCCTCGTCGTTCTTGACGAAGTAGGCGAGGGCTCCGTCGTCGCCCTCCGCCACCGCGCGTTGCGCGTCGCGGATGAGCGCCCATCCGCTCGCGACGGCCTCGAGGCAGCCGATCTTGCCGCACCGGCACAGCTCCTCCGAGCCGAGCACGCGCACGTGCCCGATGTCGCCGGCCGCGCCGTTCGCACCGCGGTGGAGGTGCCCCTGCGAGAGGAGGCCGGCGCCGATGCCGGATCCGATCTTGCAGAAGATGAGGTCGACGTTCTGCGCACGGCGGCGGTCGCGCTCGCTGAGCGCGAGGAGGTTCACGTCGTTGTCGACCCACACGGGCGCGGAGAACCGCTCCTCGAAGCGCGCGCGGACGTCGAATCCGCTCCAGCCGGGCATGATCGGCGGAGCGACCGGGCGCCCCGAGCTGAAGTCGACGGGCCCGGGGACGCCGACGACGACGGCCCAGATCGGGGCGTCCCCTGTCTGCGCGAGCACGGTCTCGGCCATCTCGATCGCGGCGTCGAGCGTCGCGTCCGGCCCGCGTGTGATGTCCCACGGTGCGTGATCGTCGGCGATCACCCGCCCGTCGAGATCGGTCACGCCGACACGGATGTGCAGGGCGCCGAGGGCGCACACGAGGATGCGCGCCTGCTCGGATCGGAAGCGCAGCACGCGGGGCGCGCGCCCTCCGGAGGACGGGCCCAGCTCGGCGTCCTCGAGGAAGCCCGCTTCGATCGCGCGGTCGACGCGCTGCGACACGACGCCGCGCCCGAGCCCGGTCAGCCGGCCGATCTCGGGCCGCGTGGTGGCCTCGCCGGTCCGGACGAGATTGACGATCCGCAGCAGGCTCGTGACCTCGTCGGTCTGGGCCCCGAATCGGAGGGTGGACTGGTTCGCCATCCTCGGATTCTGGCACAGTGCCCGCCAGATCGCGCGATCTATTGTCGATCGCGCCGAAACTTACGTGTACTTTTAACGTAAGTGCGCACGACGAGGAGGTCGCATGCCCACAGGAGTCGGGATCATCGGCGCGGGCCCGGGCGCGGCAGCGCTCCACGTCCCCACCCTCGCCCGCCTGGGCGATCGCTTCGCGGTCGTGCACGTCGCGGACGCGGGCAGCGGGCGCGCGGCCGCCATCGCGGCACCGCTGGGAGCCCGCGCCTCCTCGAGCGCCGAGGAGCTGCTCGCCGACCCGGCCGTCGAGGTCGTCGTGATCGCGTCGCCGCCAGAGCGTCATGCGGGCCAGGTTCTCGCGGCGGTCGCGGCGGGCAAGCGCGGCGTCCTGTGCGAGAAGCCGCTCGCTCTCGCGCACGGCGAGGTGGACGCGGTGCTGCGCGCCTGCCGCGAGGCCGGGGTCGCGCTCATCGTGGGGACGAATCACCTCCACGACCCCGCGTGGGGGCGCGCCAAGCACTTCCTCATCGCACGGCGCGAACGGGTTCAGAGCATCTCCGTCACGGTGTCGCTGCCGGCCAACGACCGCTATCACGCCGCGGTGACCGAGTTCGCGGACCGCGGCGTGGCCGCGCCCGCGCGCTCGGCGCCCGACTGGTCGGATGCGGGCTTCGCCGCGGCCGTCCTCCGCCAGCTCGTCCTCGGCCTCGCGATCCACGACGCCCCGCTGCTGCGCGATCTCGCGCCCCGCCTCGACGAGGTCGTGTTCGCACGCCCCGTGCTGCCGATCGGATACGCGATCGGATTCCGCGCGGGCGACGTGCTCGTGCAGCTCGCGACGGCGATGGTGCCCGACGGCGCCGAGGCGCTGTGGCGCGTCTCCATCCGGACGGAGGGGGATGGCGTCGAGATCGACTTCCCGCCGTCGTTCGTGCACGTCGGCTCCGCCGAGGTGCGGATCCGGCATGACGACGGCCGACTCATCCGCCATCCGCGCGCCGCGGACGACGGCTATGTCGCGCTCTGGCGCGCGTTCGCGGCGGCGCTGGATGGCGACGCGCCCGTCGAGTACGACGAGATCGCGGCCGACGCGCACTACGCGATCGATCTCGCGGATGCGGTCGCGGACGCCGTGCGGAGCGCCGCATGATCGGCGTGGATCTCGCGTCCGCGCGGGGGTCCGCCGACCGCTTCCGGGTCGCCGCGATCGAGCTGCCGCTGACCGTCGGTCCCGGCCGCGGGCGCACCGCGGAGCCCGGGGGCGCGGGTGTGGTCGTGGTCGACGGCGCCGACGGATGGGTCTCGCGGCTGCGCGACGCTCTCGCAGGGAGCAGCCGCTCGACGTCGCCGCTCGTCGCCGAGCCGGTGTCCGTTCCGGCCGAGGCGCTCGACGTGCTCGGCGCAGCGGAGTGCGCGGTCGAGCGCGAGCGGCTGCGCCCGCTGCCGGAGCAGGCGTCCCGCGCGGCTGCCGCGGCTCGCGCGGTCGTCGTCGAGGCGGCTCTGCCGACCGACGCGGCGGCGGAGTGGCTCCGCGACGCGATCGGCTGGGGCCGGGTGCTCGCCGGGCCTCTCGCGCCGTCCGCGTGCACGCACAGCTCGGCCGGCGTCCTCGCCCTCCTGGCGACGCCCCACGGGGTCCCCGTGACGCTCCTCGCGGGCGCGACCTCGGGCCATCCGGCGATCGTCGCGCGGACGCTCGGCGAGCAGCGGGTCGAGGTGCGCGTCGATCCCCGTGGCGTCGACGTGCGGGTCGCCACGGCGGACGGCGAGCTCGTGCTCCCCCGGGTGCGCGAGTCCGCCGCGCGAGCTGCCCTGCGGCGTGCGGTGCACGGCGGGGCGACCGACCTGTCCGACCTCGTGCACGACGAGCGCGTGCGCGCCGTCCTCTCCGAAGGGAACTGACATGAGCGACGCCGACGCAGCCGGCCTGCCCGACTTCCGACGCCTCCCCGTGCGCGAGGCCATCCGATGGCTCGCCGAGCACGGGGAGCCGGAGGATCCGCGCCCCGACATCGACACGGCGTCGCTCGAGCGGCGGTTCCCTCATCTGCGCGGGATCGAGACGGTCGAGCACACGGTCGACGGCGCGCAGGGCGGCGTGCCCGTGCGGCTCTACCGGCGCCCCGGGGCGGAAGCGCGCGTCGCGCTCGTCTGGGTGCACGGCGGCGGGTTCATCGGCGGGCACCTCGACATGCCGGAGTCGAACTGGGTGGCCAGGGAGCTCGCGGCACGCGGGATCCCCGTTCTCGCGGTCGACTACACGAAATGCCTCGGCCAGGCGCACTTCCCCGCGCCGTCCGACGATGTGCTCGTGGCCTGGCGCTCCGCCCCTGCCCTGCTGGGGCTCCCGGCTGATCGCCTGGTGCTCGGCGGGGCGAGTGCGGGCGGCAACCTCGCGGTCGGCGTGGCCGCGCGTGTGCGCGACGGCGCAGAGGGGCCCCTGCCGGGCGGGCTCCTGGCCGTCTACCCTGCGCTTCACGCGAACAGCGCGAACCCGGGGGTGCCGCTCGATCCCGCATCACCCCATGCGCAGCTCGCCCTGAACTTCGCGGGCTCCGTCGACGCCCTGAGCGATCCGCACGCGTTCCCGGGCGAGGGGAGCGGCGCGGGATACCCGCCCGCGCTCGTCGTCGTCTGCGAGCGAGACGCGCTCCGGCCATCCGGCGAGTCGTTCGCCGGGTCGGTGCGTGCGGCCGGAGGGACGGTCGAGCTGCACGTGGAGCCGGGCGCCGCGCATGGTCACATCGACCAGCCGGGCGACGCGGGCGCGCTCCGCACGCTCGACGTCGTGAGCGACTGGCTGCACGCACGTCAAGGATGACTTTCGACCTACTTATGCAGTTTTTCTACTGAAGCTGATATGCTGGCGGGGACATCGGGGCCCGCGAGGGCTCGTTCCCGTCGGCGCCGAGGCCGACGGGGCACACCAGGTCGAGTCGACAGCCCGGTCGTACGGGCCATCCGCTGATGAACCTCTCTCCGCTCCGCATCCGACTCCTCGTCGGCGCGCTCTTCGTCGTGTCGTTCCTGGGCGCGCTCGACCACACCATCGTCTCGACCTCGCTCGCGACGATCGCCGGCGAGCTCGACGCGCTCGCGCAGATGAGCTGGATCATCGTGGCCTACACGCTCGCGAGCACGGTGCTCATGCCGGTCATCGGCCGCCTCGGCGACATGATCGGCCCGCGCCTGGTCTTCCTCGTCTCGCTCGCGGTGTTCCTCGCGGCGTCGCTCGCGTGCGGCTTCGCCCCCGGCATGACGGCGCTCATCGTCGCGCGCGTCGTCCAGGGCATCGGATCGGCGGGTCTCCATCTCATGTCGCAGACGATCGTCGCGCACGTGACGACGCCCCGGCAGCGCGCGCGGTACATGAGCGTCATCGGCGCGGCCTTCCCGGTCGCGATCCTCGCCGGCCCCGTGCTCGGCGGGGTGATCGTCGACACGTGGGGATGGCCGTGGGTCTTCTGGATCAATCTGCCGCTCGGCGGAGCGGCGCTCGCGTTCGCGGCGTTCGCGCTGCCGCACGTCGAGAGCGGGGCGGAGCGGGGGCGCATCGACCTCGCCGGGGCCCTCGCGTTCGCGGTCGCCATGGTCTCGCTCGTGCTCGCGGTCACCTGGCTCGGCGATCCCGCCGCGCTCGGCGCCGGCCTCGCGTGCGCGGCGCTGTCGGCGACGGGCTTCGCGGTCTTCGTGCTCGTGGAGTTCCGCGCATCGCACCCGCTCGTTCCGCTGCGCCTGTTCGCCGACCGCCGGATGGCCGCGTCGACCGCTCTCTCCGCGGTCATCGGCGTCGGGCTCTTCTCGGTCACGGCGTACCTTCCGACGTTCTTCCAGATGGCGTACCGCACGAGCGCGACGGTCTCGGGTCTCGTGCCGATCGCCACGGTGTTCGGGATGCTCGGGTCGAGCCTGTTCAGCGGATGGCTCGTCGGGCGCACCGGGCGCTACCGGCGCTTCGCGATCGCCGGCCCGCTGCTGGCGTCGTTCGGCCTCGGAGCGATGGCGGTCCTCCCGCTCGGGCTGCCGCTGTGGGTGCCGATGGCGCTCATGGCGCTCGTCGGCATCGGCACGGGCCTCTTCATGAGCCTCGTGGTCGCGGTCGCGCAGAGCTCGGCGCCGCGCTCGGCGACCGGGGCCGCGACCGCTGCGGTCAACCTCGTCCGCCAGATCGGCTCCACGGTCGCGACCGCGATCGTCGGAGGCGTGATCGGCGCGGGCGTGGCCGCCGCCCTCGTCTCCGAGGTCGCGGCGCTCACGCCGCAGGAGGTGCACGCGGCGCCCGCGGCCGTGCAGGACGCCGTCGCCCGCGCGTACGGCGACGTCATGGGGCCTGTGTTCGGCGCTCTCGCGCTCGTCTACCTCCTCGGCTTCGTCATCGCGCTTCTCCTGCCTGCCGGGCGCCTCTCGGACGAGCACGCCCCTGCCCATCCGCCCGCCGCAGAGCCGACCCGCCTCGTCGGGCGCGGCCATCCGATCCCCCAGGCCGCCGCAGGCGGCCCCGCCTCATCCCGCGAGGAGACTCCATGAACGACCAGCCCGTCATCGCCGTCGTCGGCAGCGGACCCATCGGCTCGACCTTCGCGCGCGAGCTGCTCGAGCGCCATCCGCGCGCCCGTGTGGTCATGTTCGAGGCCGGTCCGCAGCTCACCGCCGTGCCGGGGGAGAGCGTGCGCAACATCCCGTCGCCCGACGAGAAGGCGCGGGCGCGCGAGCTCTCGCAGGGCCCGCAGGCGGGCGCCCTGCGCGAGTCGCTCGGCATCCCCGCCGGAACGGTCGTGGAGGGGATGTTCACGGCGCGCCAGGGCACGCATCTTCTCGACTTCGGCGGGGAGGGCGCCGCGCACGCACCGACCTTCCCGGCGGCCGCCGCGTCGACGAACGTCGGCGGGATGGGCGCCCACTGGACGTGCGCGACGCCCCGCCCCTCCGGCTCGGAGCGCGTCGACTTCATCGACGACGCGGAGTGGGATGCGCTCATCCAGCGCGCGGAGGAGCTCCTGCACGTGCAGAGCGCCGCGTTCGCCGACTCGGCCGTCGGCGCGGCCATCCGCTCGCTGCTCGAGGAGGCAGCGGGCTCCGACCCCGCGCCGAGCACGCTGCCGGTCGCGGGAGACCCGCAGCCCGACGGCACGGTCCGCTGGGCCGGCGCCGACGTCGTGCTCGGCCCGCTCGCCGACCCGGGCTCCCCGCTCGCGGCGCGCTTCGAGCTGCGCGACCTGTCGCTCGTGCACCAGATCGTCGTCGACGGCGCGCGCGCGACCGGCGTCGTCGTCGAGGACCTCCGCACCCGCGAGACCGCGACGGTCGAGGCCGACCTCGTCGTGGTCGCTGCCGATGCGTTCCGCACCCCGCAGCTGCTGTGGGCGTCGGGCATCCGGCCGCGCGCACTCGGCCGCTACCTCACCGAGCACCCGGTCGTCATCTCGACCGTCGCGCTGTCCGGCGATCAGATGTCGCGGTTCGCCTCGGAGGCCGATCTCGAGGCGGAGCTCGCGCGCCGCGCGGCGAACCCGGTCGACCCCGTCGCCGCCGTCAATCGCATCCCGTTCGCCGAGCCGGGTCATCCGTACTCCCTGCAGGTGATGTACGCCGAGCAGCCCCCCTTCCCGCTCGATGAGAGCCATCCGCACGCCGGCAACCGGTGGGGCTACGTCAACATGGGCTACGGGATGCGCAAGCGCCCGCGGTTCGAGGACGGCGTCACGTTCTCGGACGACGAGCTCGACTACCGCGGGCTGCCGAACATGACCATCGAGTACGCGCTCGGCCCCGAGGAGGAGGCCGAGATCGCCGACGCGACCGAGCGCCTGCGCCGCATCGGCGAGGGGCTCGGTGTCTTCATCGCCGAGCCGCGACTCATGCCCAACGGGTCGAGCCTGCACTACCAGGGCACCACCCGGATCGGCGTCGCCGACGACGGCACCTCGGTCGCCGACCCGCACTCGCGGGTGTGGGGCTTCGAGAACCTCTACGTCGGCGGCAACGGCACGATCCCGACCGCGACGACGATGAACCCGACGCTCATGTCGGTCGCGCTCGCCGTGCGGGCCGCGCAGGACGCCGCGACGCGCCTGTAAGACCGCGCCGACCGATGCGGGGGGCGTCGGCCGGCGTGCGGGGGTTGGGGCGTGTCAGGGGCGGTGCGGGTGTGGGGGTCGGTCGGTGGGTGCGTCCGCCGGCCGTTCGCCCCGGAACGCGGCAGACGGCCATCCGTTGGACGTGAAACGCGGCAGGAGCCCCAGGCTCCTGCCGCGTTGTGCGTCGATCCGCGCCCGGTTCGCCGCGAAACGCGGCGACGGCCGAGGCGCCCGAGCGGGCCCCTCAGACCGTCGGCGTGCGCCCCTTCGCGCGGGCGGCGCGCTCGGCGTCGGCGAGGATGCCCGAGTCGAAGTACTCGCGCTGCAGGATGATCCTGCCGTCCTCGACGCGCAGGAGGTGCACGAACGACTGCGGGTACGGCTCGCCCAGGAACGTCGCCTCCGGCACCATCCGGCTCGTCACGAAGAAGAGCGAAGGATCCTCGCACGCGAAGATCTCGAGGTCCTGGTGCACGCAGTTCGCGAACATCCCGGCGTTGTTGACCGTGTTCGCCACGATCTCGTCGCGCCCTTCCCATCGGGTCTTGGGCAGCTCGCGCGGTGCGAAGGGCAGCTCCTTGACGCCGTCGGGGTGCCAGAGCGCGATGCGCTCCTCGGGGTTGTCGAGGTTCGATGAGAAGAAGGCCTCGACCACCGCGCGATTGCGCGCGCGGAGCTCGTCGGCATCGGATGGCGTCATTGCGGATCCTCTCAATGTTGGCTTCACGCAAGCTTATGACTATTCTCGACATAAGTGAGCCCCACGACGGGGCGCGAGAGGAGCGAGGATGCTCGAGAAATCCCTCATCCAGTCGAAGGGATTCCGCAACGTCGGCGGAGACCGCCCGACCGGATTCCAGCTGCGGGTGCGCAGCCCCTACTACCGCGGCGTCTGGGCGAACCTGCTCGAGGAGCCCACGCTCGTCGTCGACGGCGAGGAGTTCGACGCCTCCGACATCACATGGGGCCTCCCGAGCGGCGAGTACTCGTTCGCGCAGCTGCGGGAGTCGACGGATGTCCGCTGGCCGCTCGAGCACGCGGCGGTGCTGACGGTGGCGAAGGACGGCGGCCTCGCGCCGGGCGTCCACGACGTCTCGTTCACTCTGCGCATGCGCATGTCGTACATCCCCGAAGAGCTCCAGCCGCAGGCCTGGACCGCGACCCGGAAGGCGGTGATCGTCCGATGAGCGCCATCCCGTTCCAGCTGGGCGTCTCGGTCTACAGCTACACCGGCGACTTCGGCGTCGTCATGGACCTCGACGACTGCGCGCGCGACATCGCCGATCTCGGCGCGACCGGCATCGAGATCCTCGGCGAAGGCCATGTCGAGAGCTACCCCGAGCCATCCACGGCCTTCATCGACGCGTGGCACGCCCGCAACGCCGAGCTCGGGCTCACGCCGACACTGTACGGATCGTGGCTCGACACGCGCCGGTTCCCGGGGCGCGGCATGACCGTCGAGGAGGGCGCCGAGCAGCTCGCGCTCGACCTGCGTCTCGCCGCGACGCTCGGGTTCTCGTTCGTGCGTCCCAAGATCGGCGTCGTGACGAGCGACCTCCAGGTCGATCCGATCTGGGACCAGGCCGTCGAGCGCAACCTCGACCTCGCGCACGACCTCGGCATCACTATCTGCCCCGAGATCCACTGGCCGTCGGTCATCAGGTCGCCCGTGGTCGACGAGTACATCGCGTTCATCGAGCGCACCGGCACCGAGAACTTCGGACTGCTCATCGACACGGGCGTGTTCCAGAAGAGCATGTTCCGCCGCGAGGAGCCCGGCATCACGTCGCAGCTCGGCACGGGCGGCGCGCCCGCGTTCCCCGTCGTGCCCGTGGTGCCGGTCTCCGATCTGCGCGACGTCATGCCCTACACGGTGTACTTCCAGGCGAAGTTCCACGAGATCGACGACGAGCTCGTCGACCACCACATCCCGTGGGCCGAGATCATCGACATCGTCCTCGAATCGGGATACACGGGCTGGCTCTCGAGCGAGTACGAGGGGCACAAGCACCCGTACCGCGCCTCGGATCAGCTGCGCCGCCAGCACGCGCTCATCCGCACGCTCGCGACGGAGCGCCAGGCCGCGGCGCGTTGAGCGTCGTCTGAGGTTCGGATGGTCTCCTCGAGTCATGCGCACCCGCATCGCACTCGAGGAGACCCGTCCGACTGAGGCCCGCGCCGAGCGCGCGACGGCACCCGCCAGCCCGAAGCGGATCGCACCGCCGCGGCGCGCCGCCCTGTGGCTCGGCATCTGGCTCGCGGCGGGTCTCGGCGCGGGCACGGGCGCCCTCATCTACGCGAGCCTCACCGGCCAGGCGTGGATCATGCCGACGGCGATCGGCGTCGCGGCGATCTCGGTCGCCGGGCCCATCCTCGTCGCCGGCTGGCTCATCGGCCGCGCGCTCCGTCGAGGCGCGGGCGCGCTCGGACTCCTCTTCGCCCTCGGCATGCTCGCCGCGGGCGTCGGCATGGCGGCGTCGCTCGCCGCCGTCTCGGCGATCGGCTGGTCGGCGATGACCGCCTCCGCCCTGGCGCTCGCGCTCATCGTGCGGTTCTCCGCGCGGCGGGGCGCCCGCGCGAGGCGCTCCGCCCGCCGGACGCCGGGCGGCCGCTAGCCCGTGAACGACGCGGCCACCGCGGCCGCCTCGCCGGCGGTGAACGCGCACGCGAACAGGTGCGTCCCCGAGCCGACGATCGTCGGCTCGGACCCGTCGGGCAGCACGATCTCGGCTTCGGTCGACGGCGGGACGACGACCTCGAGGGCGAAGGCGTCGTCCTCGAGAGTCCAGGACACCTCCGCGCGACCGTAGGGCGTCTCGTGCGCGGTGCGCGCCCACGTGAGCTCGGGAGTCGGAAGCGGCGCGACCCGGATGCGGCGGTAGCCCGGCGCTGCCGGAGCGAGTCCGCCGACTCGCCGGTGGAGGAAGTCGGCCACAGCGCCGAACGCGTAGTGGTTGAACGACGTCATCTCGCCGGGGTTGATCGAGCCGTCCGGGAGCATCGAGTTCCAGCGCTCCCAGACGGTGGTCGCTCCCATCGTCACGGCGTAGAGCCACGACGGGCACTCAGTCTGCAGGAGGAGCCTCCACGCCGTCGCGGCGTGGCCGGTGTCGGCGAGCGCGTCGAGCACGTGCGGCGTGCCGAGGAAGCCCGAGCCGATCGCGAACCCGTCGGCGGCGACCTGGGCGGCCATGAGCTCTCCCGCGTGCTCCTCCTGCTCGGGGAGCAGGAGGCCGAAGCGGATGGCCAGGGCGTACGCGGTCTGCGACGGGAACGCCGCGCGTCCGGTCGGGGTGACGTACTCGTCGCGGTAGCGCGCCGCCGTGCGGGCGAAGAGATCCGCGTAGCGCGCCTCGTCCTCGGGGCGATCGAGGACGGCGGCGGCGTCGCGGAGGATGCGCGCCGACAGCGCGAGGTACGCGGTCGCGACCGCCTGCCACGGCAGGCGCGCAGCCCACGGCTGGTCGTCGGGCGCCGCCGCGTCGAGCCAGTCCCCGAACGAGAACCCTCCACTGGAGAAGTCGAGAGCGTCGCCCGCTCGCGCGGCGAGCGCCTCGACCCATCCGGTCATCGAACCCCACTGGCGGCGGAGGATCTCGACGTCGCCGTAGCGCTCGTAGAGCGTCCACGGCACGACCGTCGCGGCGTCGCCCCAGCCGGCCTCGGCCCCGAGCGGCGGCATGTTCGGGTCGACGTCGGCCCACGGGATGTACACCGGCACGTTGCCGTCGTCGTGCTGGTCGGCGGCGAGGTCGGCGAGCCATCCCGTGAGCATCCCCGACGTGTCGTAGAGGTACGCGGCGGTCGGCGCGAAAGCCATCAGGTCACCCGTCCAGCCGAGGCGCTCGTCGCGCTGCGGGCAGTCGGTGGGCACGTCGAGGAAGTTGCCGCGCATGCCCCACACGACGTTCTCGTGCAGGCGGTCGAGCAGCGGATCCGAGCACGAGAAGGTGCCGACGCGGCGCATGTCGGTGTGCAGCACGACGGCCTCGAACGCCAACGGATCGACGTCGCCGCGCCATCCGCTCACCTCCGCGTACCGGAAGCCGTGGAACGTGAAAGCGGGCTCCCACGTGAACGCGGTGCCATCGCCGAGGACCACATCGGTCGCGCGGGCGCGCCGCAGCGGTCGGGTGCCGAGCTCGCCGTGCTCGAGCACCTCGGCGTGCCGCAGCACGATCTCGCCTGCGTCGGCCGGGACGCGCACGCGGAGCCGGCCGACGAGGTTCTGCCCGAAGTCGAGGATCGTCCGGCCGGTCGGCGAGGTGCGCACCTCGACGGGGCGGATGGTCTCGGTGCGGCGGACGGCCGGACCGTCGGGCGCGACGAGGGTCGCGGGGTCGAACGCGACCGTCGACACGGCATCCCACGCGGCGTCGTCGAAGCCGGGCTCGTCCCATCCGGCGATGGCGCGCCGCGCATCGTAGGTCTCGCCCATGTACAGGTCGGCGCGCGTCACGGGCCCGAGGGCCGAGCGCCAGGTCTCATCGCTCCCGACCACCGTGAGGGAACCGTCGGCGTGCTCGACCTCGAGCTGCACGAGCGCGGCCGTCCGGTCTCCGTAGAGGTCGCGGAGGCCGCCGAACCCGAGGTACCCGCGGTACCAGCCGTCCGCGAGGTGCACCCCGAGGGCGTTGCGTCCCTCGTGCACGAGCTCGGTGACATCCCACGTGCGATAGCGCAGCCGCCGCGCGTAGCTCGTCCATCCGGGGTGGAGCACGTCGTCGCCGACGGGGCGCCCGTTGATCCGCAGCGTCATGACGCCCCGCGCCGTGGCGCGGACCCGGGCGCGCACGATCCCGCCGCGGAGCTCGGCCTCGCCGCGCAGCAGCGCGGCCGGCTCGCCGCCGTCGCCCGTCTCGGGCAGCGCGGGAGCGACCATCCGCGCCTCCCACAGTGCGGAGTCGAGCAATCCCGTCTCGAGGACGGTCGGCGCGCTCCAGTCCGACGCGTCGCCCTCGGCGCCCCACACGCGCACCCGCACCGAGCGGCGTGCCCGGCTGCCGAGCGCCTCGGCAGGCCAGGGCACGAGCACTTGATCGACCGACTCGACCCGTCCGGTCGTGAACGCGCCCGCGTCGGAGACGATCTCGATCTCGTAGGCGCGCTGCGCCCATCCGGGCTGGTCGGCGTCGACGATCCACGACAGGCGCGGACGCGTCTCGCCGATGCCGATCGGCTCGCGGTGGTGCTCGACGGTCACAGGGCGGGCGGCGATGCTCATGGGGCTCCTGACGGATGGCGGACGACGGCGTCCGCGGACGGTCGTGGTCGGGTCAGAGGGGATCGACGAGATAGCCGTCGATGAAGTCGCGGATGTCGTCGGCCATGTCGACGTCGAAGCCGTTCAGCCAGAGGAGCTCGAGGCCCTCCGTCATCGCGATCGTGCGCAGTGCGGCGGTGCGCGGGTCGACGCCATCGCGGAGCCCTCCGTCGTCGCGCACCTCGGCGAACGCGCGGGTGACGGCGTCGGCGATGCGCTCGAGGCGGGCGTGGAAGTACTCGTGCGCGGGATGGTCCGGGTCGACCGCCTCGGCCGAGAGGTTGCGGTAGAGCTGCACGACACCGCGCTGGGCGGCCTGCGCGCGGGAGATCTCGACGAGGCCGAGGAGGAAGTCGCGGCCGCGCCGCGCCTCGAGGACGCCCTCGGCGCGCGCGTCGCGCTGCTCGAGAACGGCGCGCAGGAGGGCGATCTTGCCGCCGGCGAAGTGGTGGAGGACGCCCGTCTGGGTGATGCCCACGGCTCGCGCGATCTCGTTCACCGAGCTCGCGGTGTACCCGTTCTTCGCGAACACCGCGAATGCGGCGTCGAGGATCTGCGCGCGCCGTTCCGCGCTCTTCCGGTACTCGCCTCGGGGTCCTGCCATGTCAGCACCGTACCAGGATCCGCGCAAAAACATTGAACCCTTTAACTTTTCGTGTTAGCGTCTCCCGCATCCCGGCGACGGGACCCCATCGACGAAGAGACGGCCGACCCGACGGCCCCCATCGGCAAGGAAGCCACCATGACCATCCCCGAAGACGCCCCCGCGGCCACGCCGTTCGGCGCGGCCCCCGCGATCACGACCGACACCCTGCGCGAGCTCACCCCGACCGAGGCGTTCCGCCAGAGCGTGAAGCGCCCCCGCGGCTTCACGTTCTTCCTCGTCCTCGCGATGGTGGGCGCGGCCGCCGCCCAGATGTCGGCGGCGCTCCTCACCCTCACGCTCAAGGCGACGGAGATCGACGCCGCGACCGCGACGACGACGATCTCGATCTCGAGCGCGGTCGCGGGCATCCTCACGCTGTTCGCGCTGCCCATCGTCGGCACGCTGAGCGACCGCACGCGGTCGCGCTTCGGCCGGCGCCGGCCATACCTCGTCGTGGGGGCGATCGCGTTCGTGCTCGGGGCCATCCTGCTCGTGACGGCACCGAACGTGCCCGTGTTCGTCGCGGCGCACCTCCTCATCACGACCGGATTCGTCGCGGCCAACGTCACGGTCATGGCGCTCCTCACCGACCAGCTGCCCGCCGACCAGCGCGGCGTCGCCACGGCGCTCGTGAGCATGAGCACGCCGATCGGCGCGCTCTTCGGGATGGCCGTGGCGGTGCCGTTCGGGCAGCAGCTCCTCCCGCTCGTGGGCATCCCGACCGCTCTCGCCGTCATCGGGATGCTCGTGCTCGCGGTGGTCGTCCGCGACCCGAAGTGGGAGTTCCCGCAGCCGCCCTTCGACCTGCGAGCCGCGCTGCGCGTGTTCTGGGTGAACCCGCTCAAGCACTCCGCGTTCACCTGGGTCTTCACGAGCCGCATGCTCGTGTTCTCGGGCGTCGCCGCGCTGAACGGATACCAGGCGATCTACCTGCTGCAGAAGCTGCACATGGAGCCTGCAGGACTCGGCACGGCCATCCTGCTCACCGTCGTCGTGAACCTCGGCATCACGATGCTCGTCGCTCCCCTCGTCGGGAAGCTCAGCGACCGCCTCGGCGTCCGCAAGCCGTTCATCCTCGTCGCCGCGGTCATCCTCGCCGTCGGCCTCGTGCTCGCCTCGCTCGCGCCCGACTTCGGGTTCTACCTCGTGGCGTGCACGGTCGTCGGCCTCGGCCAGGGCGTGTACTTCGCGGTCGAGCTCGTGCTCGCGACGCAGGTGCTCCCCGACCCCGACAACCCCGCGAAGGACCTCGGCATCCTCAAGATCGCCGACAACCTGCCCGTGACGATCGTCGCCGCGGCGGCGCCCGCCCTCCTCGCGATCGGCGCGGGGCCCGCCGGCCCGAACTTCGCCGCGCTCTTCATCGCTGGCGCGATCGCCGCGGTGATCGGCGGCCTCGTGATCCTCTTCGTGCGCGGAGCGCGCTGACCTCGGATGGCCGCCCCGCGCGAGCGGCCATCCCTCCTCGATCGAATCCCGAAGAAAGCAGTGACGACATGACCTCCTTCCCCGACGGCTTCCTCTGGGGCGTCGCGACGGCCGGCCACCAGAACGAGGGCGGCAACGTCCACAGCGACATCTGGTTCCTCGAGAACACGACGCCGACGCTGTTCCGGGAGCGCTCGGGTGAGGCCTGCCGCGCATACGACCTCTTCGAGAGCGACCTCGACCTCGTCGCGGGCCTCGGGCTCAGCGCCTTCCGCTTCTCGGTCGAATGGGCGCGCATCGAGCCCGAGCGCGGCGTCGTGTCGCAGGAGGAGCTCGACCACTACGAGCGGGTCGTGGACGCCGCGCTCGAGCGCGGCCTCGCCCCCCTTGTGACGCTCAACCACTTCGCGTCGCCGCACTGGTTCTCGGCCGCGGGGTCCTGGCTCGCCCCCGACGCCGCGGCTCTGTTCGCCGAGCAGGCCGACCGCGTCATGGCGCGCTTCGGGGACCGCCTCGAGGCAGTCGTGACGCTCAACGAGCCGAACCTCGAGCAGCTGCTGCAGGCGGGCGACAAGCTGCCTCCGGTCGCCGAGCAGCTCAAGCGCGACATGCTCGCCGCGGCCGCGCGGGCGGCCGGCGCCGAGCGCTACTTCGCGTCGAATGTGCTGCCGGCCGAGGCGCAGGCCGACTTCCAGGAGGCGTTCACCGTCGCTCACCGCGCCGCGAAGGCCGCCGTCCAGGCGCGGCGGGCGGACCTCCCCGTCGGCGTCTCGATCGCGATTGCCGACGAGGTCGCGCTGCCCGGCGGCGAGGCGCGTCGCGACGCGTGCCGTGCGGCGGTCTACGACCACTGGCTCGAGGTCGCCCGCGACGACGACTTCATCGGCGTGCAGAACTACGAGCGGACCTATCACGACGCCTCGGGCGAGGTCGTCCCCGAAGGGCCGCGCAACGGGATGGGCACGGTCATCGAGCCGGCGTCGCTCGCGGGCGCCGTCCGCTACGCGCACCAGGTGTCGGGCGTGCCCGTGCTCGTGACCGAGCACGGCATCCAGACCGACGACGACGCGCAGCGCGCGGCGTTCATCCCGGCGGCGCTCGAGGCCCTCGGCGAGGAGATCGCGGCGGGCACGCCCGTGCTCGGCTACTGCCACTGGACGCTCATGGACAACTTCGAGTGGATCTTCGGCTACGGCCCCAAGCTCGGCCTCGTGTCGGTCGACCGCGACACGTTCGCGCGCACGCCCAAGCCCAGTGCCGCGGTGTATGCGGATGCGGTGCGCGCGGCGCGGGCGGTGCCGGCGGCCGGCTGAGCTGCTTCCGACCTGGGGCGGTGAATTGTCCCGCTCCGGGAGCAGGACAATCCGCCGAGAGCAGGACGATCTTCGCCCGATCGTCCTGCTCTCGGTCTTTTCTCCTGCTCCCGGTCTTTCTCCGGCGGCGGGCGCGGGCGGGTTGGTAGAGGCCTGAGTGGTCGTGTCTCGGTTTTGGCGGGTTAGCGGGCTGGAATCCCGCAGCGGGTGAGACACGCACGCACTGACCGCCGCGCATGTGTGTGGGGTGGAGGTGTTGATGTCTCGGTTTTGGCGGGTTAGCGGGCTGGAATCCCGCAGCGGGTGAGACACGCACGCACGCGCCGCCACCGCCGCATGCACGCCCGCGCCGCCGCACGCCCGCGCCGCCGCACGCCCGCGCCACCGCCGCACGCACCGGCGGTCGCGCGTCCCTCCCGGGGTGCCTACCGGCCGAGCACGGCCTCGATGCCGGGCATCGGCCATCCGGTGTACGCCTCGGCGAGGTAGGTGCGTCCGGCCTCCGACTCGACGACGGTGCGGAGCTCCCCGAGCTGGCGCAGGCGGTCGAAGTCACTCGCCTCCGGCTGCAGGTGCAGCATGCTCGTCATCCACCAGGAGAAGTGCTGCGCCTTCCAGATCCGCTGGAGCGCGGTCTCGGGATAGGCGTCGACGAGCGCGTCGTCGCCGTCGGCCAGCGCGCTGCGCAGCGCCTCGCTGAGGAGCACGACGTCGGCGACGGCGAGGTTCATCCCCTTGGCGCCCGTCGGCGGGACCGTGTGCGCCGCGTCGCCGACGAGCACGACGCGGCCGCGGCGCAGCTCGTGGGCCACGAAGCTGCGGAACCGCAGGATGTCTCGCTGGAAGATGCGCCCCTCCTTGAGCGTCGTGCCGGGCACGCGCGCCTGCAGCGTCTCCCACAGCTCGGCCTCGCTGAGCGCATCCGGGTCGGCCTCTGGGTCGCACTGGAAGTACATCCGCTGCACCTCGGGGCTGCGCTGGCTGATGAGCGCGAAGCCCTCGGCCGAGTTGGAGTAGATGAGCTCCTCGGCGCTCGGCGGCGCCTCGCAGAGGATGCCGAACCACGCGAACGGGTACTCGCGGAAGTACCCCGCCCGCTGCCCGCTGACCGACGACCGCGCGACCGAGCGCGAGCCATCCGCGCCGACGATCCAGTCGGCCTCGATCTCGACCGGCGCGCCGGACGCGTCGCGCGCGATGAGGCGGGGCCGATCCGACTCGGCGTCCTCGACGCGCTCTGCCGTGACCTCGAAGCGGAGGTCCTGGCCGGCGGCGAGTCGCGCCGCGATGAGGTCCTTGAGCGCCTCGTGCTGGGGGTAGAGCCACACGGCCCTGCCCGCCGTCGCGGCGAAGTCGATGCGATGGTGCTCGCCGGCGAACGCGAGTTCGATGCCCTCGTGGCGCCGCCCGACGGTGTGCACGCGGTCGGATGCCCCGGTCTCGCTGAGGATCTCGACCGTGCCCTGCTCGAGGATGCCGGCGCGGATGGTCGTCTCGATCTGCTCGCGCGAGCGCTGGTCGATGACGATCGACTCGATCCCCTGACGGCCCAGCAGGTGCGAGAGGAGGAGGCCCGCCGGGCCGGCTCCGATGATGGCGACGCGCGTGCGCTCGGTCATGTCCGTCTCCTTCGACGTGGTCGGGATGGCACGAGTCTCCCCGGCGGGACGGGTTGGCTGCGCGCTTGTTCCCGTTCAACGGGAATCGTGTCCCGAGCCGTCAGCGCCGGGACGCGCCGAGCGAAGCGGAGATCCCGGCCGCCGCTGCACGGAGCTCCTCGACCGCGCCGGCGGTCGGCGCCTCGCGCGGCAGGACGACCGACAGGGCCGCGATCACCGGGCCCCGGCCATCCCGCACCGGGACGGCGACGCCGGTCGACACCGACTCGATCGAGCCCTCGGCGACGACGAATCCGTCGCGTCGGATGGCGCCGAGGCGGCGCCGCAGCTCGATCGGGTCGACGACGGTCTCCGGTGAGACCGCGGCGAGCGGCTCGGCGAGCACCCGCTCGCGCTCCTCCTCCGGAGCGAACGCGAGGAGGATGAGACCCGACGACGATGCGTGCAGGGGCAGCCGCCCGGCGACGCGCGTGATGTTGGCGCCCGACGTCGGCGACGAGAGGCGCTCGAGGAAGAGCGCCTCGCCCCGCTCGAGCACTGCGAGCTGGGTGTGCTCGCGGATCCGGCTCTGCACGCGCTCCATGAACGGCAGGGCGACCTGTCGCAGCCGCAGGGCGAGGGAACCGCGCTCGGCGAGCTCCCACAGGCGCAGGCCGAGGCGGATGCGGCGCTCGCCATCCCGCTCCAGCAGCCCCGACGCGACGAGGTCGGCGACCATCCGATGCGCCGTCGACGAGGGCAGGCCGGCGCGTCGGCCGATCTCGGCGGTCGTCTGCACCGTGCGGTCGGTCGTGAACGTCTCGAGCACGCGCACGATCCGCTCGTGACCGAGTCGCCCGACGGGGAGTTCGCCATGGGGCCATTGTCGCCCGCCGCCCGGGCAGGTCTCGCGTCGTGCGTGACCGGAATCGGATGGCTGGGGCGCGTGTGCGCGTGTCGTGCGCAGGGGGCGACTCTTGTCGCACGGATCCGATTCGGGGGACGCGGGGAGGCCATCCGGCCAGGTCTCCATGTCTCGAGTCGTGCGGGTTCGGATGGCCCAGAGGCGCGACAATCGAGACATGGGAGTGGAGGGAGAGGGCGAAGGGGTCCTCACGCGGGCGATGCGGATCCTCGCGTGCTTCACGGCCGACGAGCCCGATCTCAGCGCGACGCGGCTGTCGGAGCAGACGGGGCTGTCGTCGTCGACGCTCCACCGCATCCTCGCCCAGCTCGTCGACCACGGCCTGCTCGCCCGCGCTCCGGGGCGGCGCTACATCGTCGGGCCGCGGCTGTGGGAGCTGGGCGAGCTCTCGCCGCTGTCCCTCCGGCTGCGCGAGACCGCGCTGCCCCACATGCAGCGGCTCTACGAGGCGACGGGCGAGAACGTCCACCTCGCGGTGCTCGAGGCGCCGACGCCCGAACGCGCATCCGCGCTCTACGTCGGACGCGTCACGGGCCACGGATCCATCCCGACCCTGTCGCGCATGGGCGGTCGCCACCCGCTCCACACCGTCGGCGTCGGCAAGGCCATGCTCGCGCAGCAGGGGGAGGAGTGGCTGCGGCAGTTCTTCCGGGCGCCGCTCGAGCGCGAGACCGTGCACTCCCTCACGTCCGAGGAGGCCGTGCGCGCCGACCTCGCCGCCACCAAGGCCCGCGGCTACGCGGTCGCGCGCGAGGAGATGACCCTCGGCAACATCTCGATCGCCGCGATGCTCGGGCACGTGCGCGGTCTCCCGCCCACGGCGATCGGCGTCGTCGCGCATATCGACACGGCGGATGAGCGGCGCCTCGCGGCTCTCGTGCGGCAGACGGCCGCCGCCCTGACGCGCGAGCTCCGCGACGCGAGCTGACGAGCTCGCTCCGGCCATTCGCCCGGGACACGACGCAGGAGTTCCCGCGCCTTCGCGGCTGCCCGCCCCCGGAATCACGCGGCCCGCCATCCGCGTCGCGCCCGGAACTCCTGCGCTGTGTCCCGCGAACGCCGCCCCTCGCCGCGCTCCGCCGCCCGAACGCCCCTCCGCCGCCCCTCCCGGCCGCTCCTCCCACTCACCGGGAGAATCCCGCCCGCCGGCGCGGCGGTCGCGCCACACTGGACCGGCAGCTCGTCGAAGGAGACACCATGACGCCAGAGCAGACCGCGGCGGCCCCCGAGTCGCTGCTCGCCTCGCCCGATCAG
Source organism: Microbacterium barkeri (assembly GCF_027921765.1). GTDB lineage: Bacteria > Actinomycetota > Actinomycetes > Actinomycetales > Microbacteriaceae > Microbacterium > Microbacterium barkeri. The sequence continues at coordinate 137,640 of NZ_BSEJ01000005.1, read as the reverse complement.
GTCAGCCAGGCCGAGATCACCGAGGAGATCCGGCAGATCCACGCCGACGCCGCCGCGCGCGTGGCCGCGGGGGAGAACGTGCCCAGCACGCTCTACGACTTCCCCCCGTACCGGTCGAGCATCCTGCGTCACCCGACGAAGAACCCGAAGCTCGTCGACCCCGAGACGATCGAGCTGTGGTCGCCCGCCTACGGCGAGCGGGATGTCGCGGCGATCGAGTCCGACCTGACGCTGCAGCACGCGGGCGAGCCGCAGGGCGAGCGGATGACCGTGAGCGGCCGTCTGCTCGACGGCTGGGGGCGTCCGATCGCGAACCAGCTCATCGAGCTGTGGCAGGCCAACGCCGCGGGCCGCTACATCCACCAGCGCGACCAGCACCCCGCTCCGCTCGACCCGAACTTCACGGGCGCCGGCCGCACGATCACCAACGCCAACGGCGAGTACTCCTTCACGACGATCAAGCCGGGCCCGTACCCGTGGAAGAACCACGTCAACGCGTGGCGTCCTGCGCACATCCACTTCTCCGTCTTCGGCCGCGGCTTCACGCAGCGCCTCGTGACGCAGATGTACTTCCCGAGCGACCCGCTGTTCGCGCTCGACCCGATCTACAACACGATCCGCGACCAGAAGGACCGCGAGCGGCTCATCGCGACCTACGACCACGACCTCACGGTGCCCGAGTTCTCGATGGGCTACCGCTGGGACATCGTCGTCGACGGCCCGGACGCGACGTGGTTCGAGCCCGAGGGAGACGAGCACTGATGACCCGCAGCGACCTCGGCGATAAGACGCTCGCCCCCACCGCCGGCCAGACCGTCGGACCGTTCTTCAAGTTCGGTCTCGAGTTCGACGGGATGGCGCAGGTCGCCTTCCCGCACAGCCCCGGCGCGATCGTGCTCGGCGGCACCGTGCGCGACGGCAACGGGCACCCCATCCCCGACGCCGTCGTCGAGATCTTCGGCGCCGACACGGATGGCACGGTGCCGCGTGCGCGCGGAACGCTCCGCCGCGACGGGCATTCGTTCACGGGCTACGGCCGCTCGTTCACGGATGACGAGGGCCACTACGAGTTCTGGACGCGCAACCCCGGCCCCATCGAGGGCAAGGCGCCGTTCTTCGCGGTGGTGCTGTGGGCGCGCGGGCTTCCCAACAAGCTGCACACTCGCATCTACCTGCCGGAGGAGCCCGAGCGCCTCGCGCAGGACCCGCTCCTCGCCTCCCTCGACGAGGGCGAGCGCGCTACGCTCATCGCGACACGCACGTCCGATGGCTACCTGCACCACGACATCCGGCTGCAGGGGGATGAGGAGACCGTCTTCCTTGCATACTGACCCCGACCGCTTCGACGCCGGACTCCTCTCGCCGGTGACCGCCGGGCGCGAGGATCGGGTGTCGGACGCCGCGGTGCTGTCGGCTCTCGTGCTCGCCGAGCGCGCGCTCATCGAGGCCTACATCGCGGTCGGGGCGGTGAAGGACGTCGACGCCGTGCGCGCCGAGGCCGACGCTCTCGGCGTGGCCGACGTGCACGCGCTCGCGCTGGCCGCGGTCGCCGGCGGGAACCCGGTGATCCCGCTCGCGAACGAGCTGCGGATCTTCGCGGGGCCGCACGTCAAGCCGTGGATCCACCGGGGCGCCACGAGCCAGGACATCCTCGACACGGCGCTCATGCTCGTCGCGAAGGACGCCGCGGCGCACGTGCTCGCCTCGCTCGACGCGGTCGTCGGGTCGCTCGAGCACTTCGCGCAGGAGTACCGCGACGTGCCGGCCGCCGCGCGCACGCTCACCCAGCACGCGGTGCCCACGACCGTCGGCCTCCGCGCCGCGAACTGGCTGCGGGCCGTCCGCCGGGCGCGAGCGCGGCTCGCCGCGCTGGAGTTCCCCGCGCAGCTGGGCGGAGCAGGCGGAACGCTCGCCTCGTTCGTCGAGGTCGCGGGGCGCGCCCGCGCGAGCGAGCTGCCGGCCGCCTTCGCGACGGCGCTCGGCCTCGCGGCTCCCGACGGCGTCTGGCACGTCACCCGCTGGCCCGTGACGGAGGCCGGAGACGCGTTCGCGCAGGCGCTCGACGCGCTCGGCCTCATCGCCGCCGACGTGGCGACGCTGTCGCGCACCGAGATCGGCGAGCTCGCGGAGGGCACGGGCGGCGGCTCGTCCGCCATGCCGCAGAAGCAGAATCCCGCGCGGTCGGTGCTCATCCGCTCCGCCGCCATCCGCGCCCCGCACCTCGCCGCGACGCTGCACTCGGCGGCCGGCCTCGCCGTCGACGAGCGCCCCGACGGCGCATGGCATGCCGAGTGGCCCACGCTGCGCGAGCTCCTGCGGCTCGCGCTCGGCGCCTCGGCGCACGCGGTCGACCTCGTCTCGGGGCTCCGCGTCAACCGCGACGCGGTGGAGCGGAACCTCGCCGCGACCGGAGGGCTCATCGTCGCCGAGCGCCTGTCCGTCGCGCTGGGCCCCGTGCTCGGGCGCGATCGCGTGAAGGACATCGTCTCGGCCGCAGGAGCGGGCGGCGACCTGCGTGCGCTCGTCGCGGCGGCCCTCGCCGAGGCCGGCGTCGACGGCGTCGACGTCGACGACCTCCTCGACCCCGCGCGGTACACGGGGCTCGCGGGGGCCTCCGTCGACCGCGCGACCGAGGATGCCGCCGACCACTCGCCCCTGACCGAGGAGGAGAGCGCATGATCGCCCTCACCGCCCCCGTCGGCCCCGCCGACGCCCCGCTCGTCGTGCTCGGGCCCTCGCTCGGCACCTCGACCATCCTCTGGGAGAGCGTCGCCCCGCTCCTTGCCGCGCGCTTCCGCGTCGCCCTGTGGGACCTCCCGGGGCACGGCGCCGCGAAGCCGGTCGCGGAGCCCTTCACGGTCGGCGACCTCGCCGACGCGGTGGCCGAGGCGGTCGGCGAGCCCTTCCTCTATGCGGGCGTCTCTCTGGGCGGCGCGACGGGGCTCGAGCTCCTGCTGCGGCACCCGGGCCTCGTGTCCCGCGCCGCGATCGTGTGCGCGTCGCCGCGCTTCGGCGAGCCGCAGGCGTGGCATGACCGTGCAGCGCAGGTGCGCGCGCAGGGCACGCCCGTGCTCGTGAGCGGCTCGGCCGAGCGGTGGTTCGCGCCCGGCTCGATCGCCCGCGTGCCGGTGCTCAGCGGGCGGCTGCTCCACGCGCTGAGCGACGCCGACGACGAGAGCTACGCGCTGTGCTGCGAGGCCCTCGCGCAGTACGACGTCGCCGATCGCCTCGGCGAGATCGCGGTGCCCGTGCTCGCGGTCGCGGGCGCGCACGATGCGGTGTCGCCGCCCGCCCACGCCGAGGCGATCGCGCAGGGGGTGCAGGACGGCCGCTCCGTCGTGATCCCCGACGCGAGCCACCTCGCGCCCGCCGAGCAGCCGGCGGCGGTCGCCGAGCAGCTCATCCGCCACTTCGAGGGGATCGCACGATGACCCGACCCGACGGCCAGGGGCTCACCGACGAGGAGCGCTACGACCAGGGGATGGCCGTGCGCCGCGCGGTGCTCTCCGACGCGCACGTCGATCGCGCGACGGCGAATCAGACGCCGTTGAGCGCCGACTTCCAGGACCTCATCACCCGCTACGCGTGGGGGGACATCTGGTCGCGCCCTGGCCTCGATCGCCGGTCGCGCTCGGTCGCCGTGCTCAGCTCGCTCATCGCGCACGGGCATCACGAGGAGCTCGCGATGCATCTGCGCGCGGCCCTCCGCAACGGCCTCACGGTCGACGAGATCCGCGAGGTCATCCTGCAGTCCGCGATCTACTCGGGCGTGCCCGCCGCGAACACGGCGTTCCGGATCGCGAACGAGGTCCTCTCCGACGACGCGTAGGCTCGCGGCGTGACCGGATCGCCGTACGCGCGGGCGCTCGGGGCGCGGATCGACGAGCTCCATCCGACCCTGCGGCGGTACTTCTCGACGATCCCCGAGGGGAGCGTCGGCGTCGGGGAGGGCGTGTTCGACACGGTGGGCACGCCGCGCCGCTGGCTGCATCCCCTGCTGCGCGTGCTCGAGGCGCGCGGCGTCGTGTGGGCCGGCTGGGCGCGCGACGTGCCGTTCCGGATCGTCAACCGGACGGCGGATGGCCGCGCGCTCGCCCGCAGGGAGCTGCGGCTCCCGGGCGGCGACTGGACGATGGTCGACGCCGTCGCGCTGGCCGAGACAGGACGCGTCGTCGATCGGCTCGGGGAGCCCCCGACGCTCGCGGCCGTGTTCGACGGGCGGGTGGACGACGGGGCGCTCGTGCTCGTGAGCCGGTCGGTCGGGCTGCGCTGGGGGCGCCTGCGGGTGCGCCTCCCGCGTCGCGTGGCGCCCGTCGTCCGCCTCCGGGAGAGCTGGGACGACGCGGTCGGCCGCCAGCGCGTCGAGCTGACGGTCGACGTGCCCGTCGTGGGCCGAGTGTACGCGTACCGGGGGACCTTCCGGTACCGGATCGAACCCGACGCCGGCGGGTAGTCTGGCGACACGATGAGGATCACGCGCCGCACCCTGCTCGTCGGCGCCGGCACGGGCGCCGTCGCGATGCTTCTCGCGTCGTGCACGGGCGATCCGCAGCCGGGGCCGTCGACGCCTGCGCCGTCGACGCCGGCCCCGATCCCGACGCCGTCGAACGGCGTGCCGGTGCCCTCCGCCTGGCTGCGCAGCACGTGGTCGGCCGACCCGTACGCCCGCGGAGCGCGCAGCTTCATCGCGGTCGGCGCGACGCCGCAGCACCGGGAGGCCCTCGCGCAGCCGGTCGGCGACCGGGTGTTCTTCGCGGGCGAGGCGACCGACGCCGAGCAGCCGGCGACGGTCATGGGCGCGCACCGCTCGGGCTCACGCGCCGCCGACGAGGTGCTCGCGGCCGCCGGCTCGGGGGAGCGCCTCGCGGTCGTGGGAGCGGGCATCGCTGGCGCGGTCGCGGCGCGCGCGCTCGCCGACGCCGGTCACGACGTCACGGTGTTCGAGGCGCGCGACCGCGTGGGCGGGCGCCTCCACTCGGTGCCCGACGACCCGTGGCCGATCCCGGCCCAGCTCGGCGCGTGGACCTTCGGCGACGACGACGAGGCGTTCCTCGGGCGCCTGCGGCTGCTCGGGATCCCCGATATCGACCTCGACACGGCCACCGGATGGTCGGAGCAGGGCGAGACGGCGACGCTCGCGTTCGACGCCGTGCGCGAAGCGGTCGAACGCGGCAGCGCGGGCGCCGCGGACGTGCCGCTCGAGGCCGCACTGCTCGCGACGGGCGCCGACCTCGACGATCCTGCGCTCGCCGCGTCGCTCGCCTGGCTCGCGGCGACGACGGGCGCGACTGCAGCTGATGCCTCGTGCTGGTTCCCGCCGCCGCTGCCCGCCGACACGCTGCGCGCGGCGGCGGGCGACCTCGCCGGCCTCGTCGAGGGGCCGCTCGACGACATCCAGGTGACGCTCTCGTCGCCCGTCGTCCGCATCGCGCATGACGACCGCGGCGTAAGCCTGCGTCTCGCGACGGGGGAGGCCCTGTCGTACGACCGGGTCGTCGTCACGGTGCCGCTCGGCGTGCTCAAGCACCAGGGGATCGAGTTCTCGCCCGAGCTGCCGGCCGTTCAGCGGGGAGCCGTGGCGGCGCTCGGGATGGGCGCGATCGAGACCGTGTGGCTCCGCTTCGAGGAGCGGTTCTGGGCGACGGACGCCGCGATCTGGCACCTCGTCGGCGGGACGGGCGCCATCCGCACCTGGTTCAATCTCGCGCCCGCGACCGGCGAGCCCGTGCTCGTCGGCCTCGTGGGCGGCGACGAGGCCGAGGCGTTCGCGGCGCTCGACGACGGCGACGCGCAGTCCGCTGCTCTCGAGTCGCTCGGGTTCTTCGCGCCGGCGTCGCCCACGCCCGAGCCGACCCCGTCCGAGCCGACCCCGTCCGCGGGGTAGCGCGGTCTCAGAGCTCGGTGTGGCCGAGGTCGGGCTGCGCGACGAACCGCGCGACCGCCTCGCCCGCGTGCAGCTCGAGCACGGCGATCCGGTTGCCCGTCTCGCGCACGACCGGGCCGGGCACGTACATCGTGCGCTGCGGGCCCCGCGACCAGAACCGGCCGAGGCAGAACCCGTTCACCCACACGACGCCCTTGCCCCATCCGGATGTGTCGAGCAGCAGGTCGCGGCCCGCGGGCGCGTCGAACATCCCGAACGCGACGCCGGGGCCCGCGTGCGCGGCGGATCCGTGCGCGCTCGCGCGGTCGGCCAGCTCGTCGAGGCGCTCCCACGTGAGCGGTGCCGCCTCCCACGCGTCGATCGGCGCGCCGTCGAGCGTCGCGGGCCCGATGAGCCCGGTGGGCTCGCCGAGGCGCGGGCCGTAGTTCACCCGCCCCTGGTCCTCGACGAGCAGCTCGAGCACGCCGCCGTGGGGCAGCGCGATGCGCCGCTCGCCGTGATCGCGGCTGAGCACCCCGACCGGCTTCCGGTCGAGGAAGACCTGGGCGCGATCGCGGACCTCGTGGAATGCGAGCACGCCCGGCGCCTCGATCGGGCGCGTGGCGCGGTACAGCGTGAACTCGCCGAAGTGGTCGAGCTCATCGATCGTCGGCAGGTGGTCGACCGAGGTCTCCGCACCGAGCAGTTCGAGACCATCCCACAGCGAGAGCGCGCGGTCGAGCGCGACGTCGAAGACGGGCGCGTCGGGCCGGACGGCCGCTGGCTCCTCGTCGGGGACCGGCGCGTACTTCGCGATGACGTCGCGGAACGCGCGGTACTTCGCGGTCGGGTGGCCCGTCTCGTCGAGCGGCGCGTCGTAGTCGTAGCTCGTGATGATGGGGATGTACCGCCCCTTGTCGTTCGCTCCGTTCGTGAATCCGAAGTTCGTGCCGCCGTGGAACATGTAGATGTTCACCGAGGCGCCCGCCGCGAGCAGGTCGTCGAGCTCGCGGGCCGAGTCCTCCGCCGAGGTCGTGTGGTGGTGCTCGCCCCAGCTGTCGAACCATCCGCACCAGAACTCCGAGCACATGAGCGGCCCCGTGGGCTGGTGACGGCGCAGCGTGGCGAGCCGCTCGGTCGCCCGCGAGCCGAACGAGCCGGTGCGGTGCAGGTCGGGCAGGCCGCCCGCGGCGAGCATCTCGTCGGTGGGCTGGTCGACGGTGGTGAGCGGCACGGTGATCCCGATCGCGCGCGTGAGGTCGGCGACCTCGCGCAGATAGGCCGCATCGTCGCCGAACGCGCCGTACTCGTTCTCGACCTGCATGAGGATGATCGGCCCGCCCGCGTCGATCTGCCGCGGCACGAGCACGGGCGCGATCTGCGCGTAGTACTCGCGCACGGCGTCGAGGTACCGGGGCTCGGAGCGGCGCACCCCGGCGCCGTCGCGGAAGAGCCAGGCCGGCAGGCCGCCGTTGTCCCACTCGGCGCAGATGTACGGCCCCGGCCGCACGATCGCGTGCATGCCCTCGGCCGCGACGTCGTCGAGGAAGCGGCCGAGGTCGAGGCCCCCGTCGAGGCGGAACTCACCGCGACGCGGCGCGTGCGCGTTCCACGCGATGTACGTCTCGATCGTGTTCAGCCCCATGGCCCGCGCCTTGCGGATGCGGTCGCGCCACTGATCGGGGTGCACGCGGAAGTAGTGCAGCGCGCCCGCGAGCACGCGGAACGGCTCTCCGTCGAGCAGGAAGTCGTGCTCCCCGATCGCGAACCGGCTCATCGGGGGTCCTCCTCGTCGATCGCGCCGCCGACATCCGTCATCGGGGGCGAACTCCGAGCGTATCGAGCGGATGGCCCTGCGCGCGTCAGGGGCGCCCGTCCGCGTCGCGGATGGTCGGCCGGATGCGGCTCAGCAGCACGAGCCCCGATGCCACGCCCGCGAAGATCGCGAGTGCGATCGCGCACGTGACCGCGAACTCCGCGAAGCCCGACACCTGCCGCAGGTCGAGGAAGTAGTACGGGAACCATCCGACGATCGCGCCGCGCCACATCGTGAAGCCGCCCCACACGAGCGGGTACACGAGCACGAACGGCACGACGCGCCAGGACGCCGCACGGCGGCCGGGCCCGAACAGCCACGCGAGGATGGTCCAGATCGGGAGCACGAAGTGCAGCACGACGTCCGACCAGGGCACGTCGATCCGGATGCCGCGCAGCCCCGCCTGCCAGACGATGAGCGCGAAGGCGAGACCGGCCGTGATCGTCCAGCTGAGGATGAGGGCGCGCGCCGTGGTCAGCCAGGGCGGGTCCTCGTCGTGTCGGAGGGCGATCACCCCGGCGATCGTCGCGAGCACCGTGAAGGCGATGTTCGACTGGATCGTGAGGTACGCGAGGAAGTTCTCACCGGCGATCGTCTGCGAGCTGAGGCCCCAGGCGAGCCGGTGGACGAGCGCGACCAGGCACAGGGCCGCCGCCGCCAGGCGAGACCAGCCGAAAGCCGTCCGTGCCGTCACCCTCGCGTCGTCCTCCCGCTGCGGCGCGGCGTGCGCGCGCCACGGCCCGAGTCTACGGAAGCCGCTTCGGGTCGGCGCGCGCGCCGAGCTCGGCGGCGGCGTCGACGAAGAGCTCGCGCATCCACTGGTGCTCGGGGTCGCGGTCGTGCACGGGATGCCACCACATGGCGTTCAGCACGGGCGTCGCGTCGAACGGGAGCGCGAACGTGCGCACCGCCGCCGAGCGCTCCACGATCGGCGCGAGCGCCGACTGCACGATGCCGAGCCGGTCGGTGCCCTCGACGAAGTGGCCGAGGGCGAGGAAGCTCTCGACGACCGCCTCGACGCGGGGTTCGATGCCGAGCTGCTGCAGCTGGCGGCTCGCCGATGTGAACGCCTCGCGCGACTGGTAGGTGAACACCCACGGGCGCTCGGCGAGGTCCTTCATCGTGGCCTGCGAGCCGATGCGCGCGTCGTCGGCGCTCGCGATGCCGACCCAGTCGTCCTGCCACAGATCGGCGTACGGCAGGTCGGTGAGGAAGCCGTGCGGGATGAGCATGGCGTCGGCGGCGCGCAGGCGCGTGGCGGCGTCCTCGACGATGGTCTGGTTGTGGAGCATGAACCGGAAGCGCACGCCCGGCGCCCGCTCGCGGGCGATGCGGCTCACCGTCCGCCCGACCGTCGCGAAGCCGTAGTCCGAACCGAAGATCGCGAACTCGCGCGTGGACTGCTCGGGGTTCCACGCGGCCTGGCTCTCGAAGACCCGACGCGCGGCCTCGAGCGCCGTCGTCGTGTGCTCGGTCAGGCGCATCGCGAGCGGCGTGAGCTCGTACGCGTTGCCGCGTCGCGCCAGGATCGGGTCGTCGAAGTGCGCGCGGAGCCGCGAGAGCGACGCGCTCAGCGCGGGCTGGCTCAGGTGGAGGCGCTCGGCGGCGCGCGTCACGCTGCGCTCGGTGAGCAGCGCGTCGAGCGAGACGAGCAGGTTCAGGTCGAGTCGTGAGAGCAGCGGCTGATCGGGCACGGCGGCGTGGTCCTCGGGTCGGGTCCGCTCGGCGATGAGCGTACCCGGATCGTATCACCGCCGTCGATCACCGGCGCCATCACCATAGCGCCGGTCGATAACGCCTCGATCACGCCGTGAGCACGAGGGCGTCGCCCTGGCCTCCTCCACCGCACAGTGCGACCACGGCCGTCCCGCCGCCGCGGCGCGCGAGCTCGTGGGCGGCGTGCACGACGAGGCGGTTGCCGGAGGCGCCGATCGGGTGCCCGATCGCGATCCCGCCGCCGTGGATGTTCACGATGTCGGACGACAGGCCGAGCTCGCGTGCCGAGTGCGCGACGACGGCGCCGAACGCCTCGTTGATCTCCACGAGATCGAGGTCGGCGACGTCGATGCCCTGCTTCTCGAGGGCACGGCGGATGGCCGCGGCCGGCTGCGCCTGGAGGGAGTTGTCGGGGCCCGCGGTCTGGCCCGATGCTCCGATCGTCGCGAGCGCGCGCCATCCCTCGCGCTCGGCCCGCTCGCGCGTCGTCACGACCACGGCCGACGCGCCGTCGGAGATCTGCGACGAGTTGCCGGCCGTGATGCTCCCGCCCTCGGCGAACGCGGGGCGCAGCCGCGCGAGGGTCTCGACCGTCGTGTCGGGGCGGATCCCCTCGTCCCGCGTCACGACGACGGGCTCGCCCCGACGCTGCGGGATCTCGACGGGCACGATCTCGGCGTCGAAGACCCCTGCCTCTGCCGCCGCGGCGGCACGCTGATGCGACAGCGCGGCGACCTCGTCCTGCGCCGCGCGCTCGACCCCGTAGCGCGGGTTGTGGTTCTCGGTCGAGAGCCCCATGCTCACGCCGTCGTACGCGTCGGTGAGTCCGTCGTGCGCCATGTGGTCGAGCACCTCGACCGAGCCGTAGGTCCAGCCCGTGCGCGACCCCATGAGCAGATGCGGGGCGCGCGACATCGACTCCATGCCGGCCGCGACGACGACCTCGGCGTCGCCGACGGCGATCATCCGCGCGGCGTCGATCACTGCTGTCAGCCCCGAGAGGCAGACCTTGTTCACGGAGTGCGACGGGACGTCCCAGCCGATGCCCGCGCCGACCGCGGCCTGGCGGGCGGCGTTCTGGCCCGATCCGGCCGCGAGCACCTGGCCCACGATGACGGCGTCGACCGCGCCGGGCGCGATGCCCCCGCGCTCGAGTGCGCCGCGGATGGCCGCGCTGCCGAGCTGCGGAGCGGTCAGCGACGAGAGCTGCCCGCTCAGCCGCCCCTGCGGCGTCCGGGCTGCGGCGACGATGACGATGTCCTGCGGGTTCATGCTGCCTCCTCCTCGAGGGCGACGATCAGGGCCGGCTGGGTGGCCGCGACGACCTCGTCGAGAGTCACGTCCGGCGCGAGCTCGCGGAGGACGAGCCCGTCCGCGGTCACGTCGATGACGGCGAGGTCGGTGATGATCCGGTCGACGACGCCCCGCCCCGTGAGCGGGAGCGAGCACGCGTCGACGATCTTGGGCGACCCGTCCTTGGCGACGTGCTCCATGAGGACGATGACGCGGCCGGCGCCGTGCACGAGATCCATCGCGCCGCCGGGGCCCTTGACCATCTTGCCGGGGATCATCCAGTTCGCGAGGTCGCCCGACGCCGACACCTGCATGGCGCCGAGGATGGCCGCGTCGATCTTGCCGCCGCGGATCATCCCGAAGCTCAGGCTCGAGTCGAAGAAGGCCGCGCCCGGGAGCGTCGTGACGGTCTCCTTGCCCGCGTTGATGAGATCGGGATCGACGGCGTCCTCGGCCGGGTAGGGCCCGACCCCCAGGATGCCGTTCTCGGACTGGAGCACGAGCGTCACGCCGTCGGGAACGAAGTTCGGGACGAGCGTGGGAAGACCGATGCCGAGGTTCACGTACTCGCCGTCGTGGAGCTCGCGCGCGGCGCGCGCGGCCATCTGGAAGCGGGTGAGTGCCATGTCAGTTCCCCTCGGTCGCGACGGTGCGCTTCTCGATGCGCTTCTCGATGTCGGTGCCCACCTCGACGACACGGTGCACGAACACGCCGGGCAGGTGCACGGCGTCGGGGTCGAGGGCGCCGGGCTCGACGAGCTCCTCGACCTGCGCGATGCACACGCGGCCCGCCATCGCGGCGAGCGGGTTGAAGTTCCGGGCCGCCTTGCGGAAGACGAGGTTGCCGTGTCGGTCGCCCTTCCAGGCGTGGACGAGCGCGAAGTCGGTCGTGATGGCCTCCTCGAGCACGTACTCGCGCTCGCCGAAGGTGCGGACGTCCTTCGCGGGCGAGGCGACAGCGACCGAGCCGTCGGCGGCGTACCGGCGCGGCAGGCCGCCGTCGGCCACCTGCGTGCCCACGCCCGTCTGCGTGTAGAACGCCGCGATCCCCGCGCCGCCCGCCCGCAGCTTCTCCGCGAGCGTGCCCTGCGGGGTGAGCTCGAGCTCGAGCTCGCCGGAGAGGAACTGCCGCTCGAACTCCCTGTTCTCGCCGACGTACGACGAGGTCATCTTGCGGATGCGGCGAGCGCCGAGGAGCACGCCGAGCCCCCAGTCGTCGACGCCGCAGTTGTTCGAGACGATCGAGAGGTCGGTGGTCCCCTGCGCGAGCAGGGCCTCGATGAGGGCGATGGGGTTGCCCGAGAGCCCGAAGCCGCCGACCGCGATGCTCGCGCCATCCGGGATGTCGGCGACCGCCTCGGCCGCCGTCGGGATCTGCTTGTCGATCACGTCGTGTCACTCCCTCGTCCACCGTCGCGCGCGGCGCCTTCGCCGCTGTCGTCCCTTCGAATCTAGCGCGCGGCGGGGGAGCGGGAGGGGGCGATATCAGCGATCCGAATGCCGGTCATCGGCCGCGCTGAAGAGCGCGCACGCGGCCCACCGAGTCATAAATCAGAGTGATGCCGAGGATCGAAGAATTCGGGTTCCCTGATAGTCCCGATGGCCGGAGAGTGGATGCAGACCTACCCGAGAAGGGATCGAAGATGATCAAACTGCTTTCGCATCTGTCCTACGTCGCCATCACGACGCCCGACGTCGAGGCGTCGGTGAAGTTCTACGAGGAGCAGGTCGGCCTGCAGGTCGTCGACCGCATCGACGGCGCCGTCTACCTGCGCTGCTGGGGCGACTACTACCGCTACAGCGTCGTCGTCGTCCCGGGCGACGAGCCCGCGCTCGAGACCGCCGCATGGCGCACGACGAGCCCCGAGGCGCTCGAGGAGGCCGTCCGCCGGCTCGAGGCCGAGGGCGTCGAGGGCGAGTGGTTCGAGGGGCACGCGATCGGTCGCGCCTACCGCTTCGTCGGTCCGCAGGGGCACCGCATGACGCTGCACTGGGACGTCGAGCACTACGTCTCGGGCGCAGACCAGGCGTCGATCTACCCCGACCGCCCGGCGCGCCGCTCGTCTCACGCGGGCGCCCCGCGCCAGCTCGACCACGTCACGATCGCGGCGCGCGACGTCGACGCGTTCGTCGAGTGGTACGTGCGCGTCCTCGGCTTCCGCTTCATGGCGCGCACCGTGCTCGACGAGGCGCCCATCTCGGTGTTCAGCGTGCTGACGACCAACGAGAAGTCGCACGACCTCGGCGTCGTGCTCGACGGCTCCGACCGCGACGGCCGCATCAACCACTACGCCTTCTGGGTCGACACCCGCGAGGAGCTGCTCATCGCCGCCGACGTGCTCATGGAGAACGGCACGCCGATCGAGTACGGCCCCAACATCCACGGCATCGGCGAGCAGACGTTCCTCTACTACCGCGAGCCCTCGAGCCTGCGCATCGAGCTCAACACGGGCGGCTACCGCAACTACGTGCCGGACTGGGAGGCGAACACGTGGCGCCCCTCGCAGGGCTCGAACAACTTCTACCGCAACGGCGCGATGCCGATGTCGATGACGGAGTCGTTCCCGCCCGCGAACGGCCCGTCCGCCACCGAGGAGGGCGTGCCGGACGAGATCAAGGAAGCCCTGCTCAACCCCTACGCCGTCCAGGGCCGGGGCTGACGCCGACGGAACGCGGGTCGCGCACGCGACCCGCGTTCCCGCGTCCCCAGGGCCGGACTCCGGCCATCCGCTTCATGATGAGGAGATGACGATGACGTCGCACCCGCGGCTCGACAACCGCTTCGCGCTCGCGCGCTACCGTGACGGCGCGGAGGTGCGCCTCGGCCTCGTGGCCGGGGATCGCATCCGGCCCGTGGGGCCCGATGAGCTCGGCGCCCCCGACCTCAACGCGTTCCTCGCGGACGCCTTCGCCGGCTGGGAGCGGATGGCCGCGCTCGCCGAGACCGACGGCCCATGGCGGCCGCTGGACGAGGTCGTGCTCACGGCGCCGGTCGAGCCGCGCCAGGTGCTGCAGACGGGGGCGAACTACCGTCAGCACGTCATCGAGCTCGTCGCGGCGGGGCTCACGAACAACACCGACCGCACGCCCGAGGAGGCGCGCGCGTTCGCGGCCGACATGATGGACGAGCGCGCGGCGAGCGGCGAGCCGTACTTCTTCATCGGCCTGCCCGCGTGCGTCGTGGGCGACGACGTGCCGCTCGCGCTGCCGCCCTACAGCGAGGTGCACGACTGGGAGCTCGAGCTCGCCGTCGTCATCGGCCGCGAGGCGTTCCGCGTCTCGCGGGAGGACGCGATGGAGCACGTCGCGGGCTACACGATCGTCAACGACATCACGACGCGCGACCTCGTGTTCCGCAAGGACATGAAGGAGATCGGCACTGACTGGTACCGGTCGAAGAACGCGCCCGGCTTCCTGCCGACCGGGCCGTTCCTCGTGCCGGCCGGCCTCGTCGACGAGAAGGACGCGCGCGTGCGCCTCGAGCTCAACGGGCAGACGATGCAGGACTCCTCGACGAGCGATCTCCTCTTCGACATCCCCGCGCTCATCTCGGCGGCGAGCCAGACGATGCCGCTGCTCCCGGGCGACCTGCTCCTCACGGGCAGCCCTGCGGGCAACGGCCAGCACTGGAAGAGGTTCCTGCGGGACGGCGACGTCATGACCGGGGCGATCTCGGGCCTGGGCGCCCAGGTCGTGCGCTGCGTCGCCGAGGGGACCGCGCGATGACGCCCACCGAGGATCCGCAGGAGCTCGACCGTGCCGACCCCGCCGGCCACATCGCGGCGGCGGCCGAGGCGTACCGGAACTGGGGGCGCTGGGGCGAGGACGACGTCGTCGGCACGCTGAACTTCATCGACGACGCCAAGCGGCGGACGGCCGCCGGCCTCGTGCAGGACGGCCTCGTCGTCTCGCTCGCGCAGTCGTTCGACATGGACGGACCGCAGAAGGGATGGCGGCGCCGCACGAACCCTGTGCACACGATGCTCGACACGGGAACCGACGCCGAGCGCGGCGCCCAGGGCTTCCCGCACGGGATCGGGGGCGCCGACGACGTGATCGCGATGCCGCTGCAGTGCTCGACGCAGTGGGACGGCCTCGGCCACATCTTCGACCGCGGCTTCGCGTGGAACGGGCGCCGCGCGGGCGATGTCGTCACGAGCGACGGCGACCTCGTCACGGGCATCGAGCACACGGCCGACCGGCTCGTGAGCCGCGGGGTGCTGCTCGACCTGGGGGCGTTCCTGCGCCCCGAGACGGGCGAGATCGAGGACGGCTACGCGATCACGGCCGCCGAGCTCGACGCGTGCATCGCCGCGCAGGGCCCGACGAGCGGCGTGGGCCGCGGCGACATCGTGCTCGTGCGCACCGGCCGGCTCGCACGCGCGCGACGCGAGGGCTGGGGCGACTACGCGGGCGGCCCCTCGGCCGGGCTGTCGTTCACGACGGCCGGATGGCTGCACCGCTCGGAGATCGCGGCGATCGCGACCGACACGTGGGGCTTCGAGGTGCGCCCGAACGAGTTCGACGCGGCCTTCCAGCCCCTGCACCAGGTCGTCATCCCCAACATGGGGCTCACGGTCGGCGAGATGTGGGATCTCGACCGGCTGGCCGACGCGTGCCGGGAACGGGGACGATGGGAGTTCCTGCTCACCGCGGCGACGATCCCGATCACGGGCGCGGTCGGGTCGCCGGTCAACCCGCTCGCGATCCTCTGACCATCCGACATCCGCGGGCCATCCGCATCAGACACATCCGAGAACGAGGAGGTTCTTCCATGACCGCAGTGACGAAGGTCGCGATCGCCGGGTGCGGCGCCGCCAGCATGGCCGCCGCGATCCCGCTCGCCGAGGCCGGCGTCTCCGTCGACGTGTACGAGCTCAAGCCCGAGCTGTCGGCGCTCGGCTCCGGGATCACGCTGCAGGGCAATGCGCTGCGCGCTCTCGGCCGCCTGGGGGTGTGGGAGCAGGCCGCAGCCCAGGGCTACCCGTTCGAGGGGCTCACCCTGCGCGCGCCCGGCCCGGACGCGCCCGTCATCGCCGAGCTTCCCGAGGTGAAGACCGGCGGCCCCGACTTCCCCGCCTGCATGGGCATGTACCGGCCCGACCTCGCGCGCATCCTCGTCGAGCGCGCCGAGTCGCTCGGCGTGCGCGTGCACTACGGCGCGAAGGTCACCGGCGTGCGCGAGACCGAGGGCGGGGTGCTCGTCGACGTCGGCGGCGCGCCCGTCGGCGAGTACGACCTGCTCATCGGGGCCGACGGCATCCACTCGACCGTGCGCGAGCTGATCGGCATCGAGACCCAGCCCGAGCACACGGGCATGGGCATCTGGCGCGCCTTCGTCCCGCGGCCGGCCGAGGTCACGCAGAGCCAGCTGTACTACGGCGGCCCCGCGTACATCGCCGGCTACACGCCCACGGGCGAGGACACGATGTACGCGTTCCTCGTCGAGGACGCGCAGGATCGCTTCGGCGTCGCCCCGGCGGAGGCCGTGGAGATCATGAAGGGGCTCTCGGCGGCCTACGGCGGCCCGTGGAACGCCATCCGCGAGAGCCTGTCCGAGTCGAGCCGCATCAACTACACGTGGTTCACGGCGCACATCCTCGACGGCGCGTGGAACCGCGGCCGCACGGTCGTCATCGGCGACGCTGCGCACAGCTGCCCGCCCACGGTCGCCCAGGGCGCCGCGCAGGCGATGGAGGACGGCATCGTGCTCGCGGAGCTCCTCATCGCCGCCGACGCCGTGGACCAGGGCCTCTGGGACGCGTTCCACGCCCGCCGCGTGCCGCGTGCGACCGCGGTCGTCGAGGCGTCGGTGCAGCTCGGACGCTGGCAGCTCGAGCACAACCGCGACGCCGACGCGGCCGGCCTCATCTTCGGCGTCGCGCAGCAGATGGCGCAGCCCGCATGAGCGGCGCGATCGACGTCCACGCGCACCTCCTCCTGCCCGCACTGCAGGAGGAGGTCGCGCGCCGCGACCCCGACGGCTTCGCGGCCGCGAACGCTCTCGACGCGCGCCGCAACGGGCCGGAGAGCCTGGCCGCATCCGGCCGCATGATCGGCGCGCGCATCCCGCTGCTCACCGCCCCGGCCGCGCGCATCGCCGCCATGGACGAGCAGGGGGTCGCGCAGCAGTGGGTGAGCCCGTCGCCGAACCACTTCCATCCGTGGGCCGACGAGGAGCTCGGCGTGTGGATCGCGAAGGAGGCGAACCGGCAGATCGCGGCGCACATCGCGACCGCCCCCGACCGCCTCCGCGGGCTCGGCACCGTGCCGCTGCAGCACCCGTCGCGTCTCGTCGAGTGCCTCGACGACGCGGTGCTCGCGCACGGGCTGCTCGGGGTCGAGATCTCCTCGTTCGCGGGAGACGTCGAGCTGTCGGACGAGCGGCTCGAGCCGTTCTGGGCCCGCGCCGCCGAGCTCGGCGCGATCGTGTTCCTGCACCCGTTCGGATGCTCGCTCGACGAGCGCCTCGACCGGTTCTACCTCTCGAACACCGTGGGGCAGCCGACCGAGAACGCCGTCGCGCTCTCGCACCTCATCTTCGCGGGCGTGCTCGACCGTCATCCGGAGCTGCGGATCGTGGCCGCGCACGGCGGGGGCTACCTGCCGACGCTGATCGGCCGCTCGGATCGCGCGTGGGCGGTGCGCCCCGAGGCGCGGGGCTGCGCCGAGCCGCCGTCGACGTACCTGCGCCGGCTCTGGTTCGACACGGTCGTGCACGACGAGCGCACGCTGCGCGCGCTCGTCGAGGTCGCGGGGGTCGACCGCGTCGTGCTCGGCAGCGACTTCCCGTTCGACATGGGGCTCGACGACCCCGTCGGCTTCGTGCAGGGGGCGGGGCTCGCGGATGCCGATGCCGTGCTCTCCCGCACGGCGGACGCGCTCGCCGCGGGCGTGCATGGGGCGGATGCCGCGAGCGCTCCGGTTGCGGAGGCACGGGCATGAGGATCGGGCGGTGGACGCGCGCCGGCCGCGAGGAGGACGGCTTCATCGAGGACGCGGGGGTCATCCCGTTCCCCGACGCGCTCACGGTGGGCGACGTGCTCGCCGCAGGGCTCGGGGCGCTCCCCGCGCTTCGCGAGCGCGCGGGCCATCCGGTCGCGCCCCTTGCCGACGTGACGCTGCGCGCGCCGCTGTCGCCGGCCTCCGTGCGGGACTTCGTCGCGTTCGAGGAGCACGTCGAGGGGGTCAGCGCGTCGGTCGACGGCAAGAGCGAGGTCGTGCCCGAGTGGTACCAGGCGCCGACCTTCTACTTCACGAACCCGCACACGATCGCCGGTCCCGGCGAGACGATCGCCCCGCCCGAGACGCAGCGCCTCGACTTCGAGCTCGAGGTCGCCGCGGTGCTCGGCGGCGCAGGTGCGAACCTCTCGCCGGCCGAGGCGGACGCCGTGATCTTCGGCTACACGATCATGAACGACTGGTCGGCCCGCGACCTGCAGTCGCGGGAGATGAAGGTGCGCCTCGGGCCGTGCAAGGGCAAGGACTTCGCCACGAGCCTCGGCCCGTGGATCGTCACGGCCGACGAGCTCGAGCGCTTCCGCGACGAGGACGGCTTCCTCGCCCTGCGCGCCGAGGTGTCCGTCAACGGCGAGCGGTACGGCGAGGATCTCGTGTCGAACATGGGATGGCCCTTCGCCGAGCTCGTCGCGTACGCCTCGCGCAATGCGCGCGTCGTCCCGGGGGACGTGCTCGGCTCGGGCACCGTCGGCAACGGCGGCTGCCTCGGCGAGCTCTGGGGGCGCGGCAGCACCCTGCCGCCGCTGCGCGAGGGCGACGAGGTGCGGATGACGGTCGAGGGCATCGGCGAGCTCGTCGGGCACGTCGGCGCCCCCGTCCCGGCCCCGCCGATCCCGCCCGCGCGTCCTCGGTCGCGAGCCCGGGCGCGCTGACGGGCGCGGCCGGGGCGCTGATCGCCGTGATCTGCGGCGAACCCGGGGCCGTCAGACCCGCTTCGCGGCGCGGCGCGCGCCCTCGCCGAGCGCCTCGAGCTTGGCCCACGCGATCTGCTCGTGGACGCGGCCGCCCAGGCCGCAGTCGGTCGCGGCGATCACGCGGTCAGGGCCGACGATGCGCGCGAAGCGCTCGATGCGCTGCGCGACGAGGTCCGGATGCTCGACGAGGTTCGTCGAGTGACCCACGACGCCCGGCACGAGGACGAGGTCGTCGGGGATGAGATCCCTGTTCTCCTCCCACACCGCCCATTCGTGCTCGTGGCGCACGTTGGCCGCCTCGAACGAGATCTGGCCGACCTTCGCGCCGAGCACGGTGCGGAGGATGTGCTTGAGCTCGATGTCGGTCGTGTGAGGCCCATGCCATGAGCCCCAGCACAGGTGCAGGCGCACCTGCTCCCTGGGTAGCCCGGCGATGGCCTCGTTGATCGCGTCGATGCGGATCTGCGTGAACGCGAGGTAGTCCTCGACGCTCGGCTCGGGGTTGATCTGGTCCCAGTTCTCCGCGAGCGACGGATCGTCGAGCTGCAGGATGAGACCGGCGTCCGTGATCGCCCGGTACTCCTCCTTCAGGGCGTCCGTCCACGCGCGGATGTGCTCGAGCTCGGTCGCGTAGTAGTCGTTGCGCACGCGTGCGGCGGAACCCGGCGCGATCGCCGTGAGGAATCCGGTCTCGCCTTCGCCGAGCGCGTCGGCGAGGTGGCGGACATCCGCCGCCGTCGCGGCCTGCCCGCGGTACGAGATCGGGCCGGTCGTCGTGGGGAACGCCGTGGCCGTCCGTCCGGTCTCGACGCCGTTCTCCGGGTCGTGGTACACCTCGGCGAACGCCTGGCGGTCGCGGCGGTCGAGGAACGACGTGAGCACGATGTTGCCCGGCTCGGAGCGGCGGGGCGGCTCGTTGAACGCGTTCACCTCGGTGAGCGAGAGGCCGTCGACGCGCTGGAACGAGTAGCCCCACCACGCGCCGTAGTCGACGGGGCTCGACATCGCCTTGCCGAACTCGCCGTCTCCCGGCTGCGTGATCCCGACCGCGCGCTGGCGCTCGACGACATCGCGCACGGCCTCCGCGACGAGCGCCTCGTACTCGGGCGTCGACGTGAGCGTGAAGCCGTCCTCCTCGAACGTGCGCGCGGCGTTGGCCTCGATGAGGGCCTTCGTGCGCGGCAGGCTTCCGGCGGTCGTCGTCTCGATGGTCGTCATGCTGCTCCTCGCTCCTTCTGCGGGCGTGCCCGCCGTCGCGACGGTACCGCGAGCACGGTGCGACTTCCGCATCGCATGTCGAAGAGTGACGGATGGTCGGCGTCGGGCCCCGACCCCGTACGCGCAATCGGATGGCTGGGGCTCGTGTGCGCGTGTCGTCCCCGGCAGGCGACATCCGCACCACGGGTCCGACGCGGCGTGCGCCCGGGGCTCGCGCGGCGGACATCCGCTCGCTACACTGGCCGTATAGCGAACATACGTTCGCAGAGCGAACCGATCGAGGAGGAACCGGTGATCGACAAGACCGTCGCGAGCGTCGAGGACGCCGTCGCGGGGATCGCGGACGGCGCGACCGTCATGATCGGCGGCTTCGGGCGCGCCGGACAGCCCGTCGAGCTCATCGACGCGCTCATCGCGCACGGAGCCCGCGACCTCACGATCGTGAACAACAACGCCGGCAACGGGGACACCGGCCTTGCAGCGCTCCTGGCGGCGGGACGCGTGCGCCGGATCGTCTGCTCCTTCCCTCGTCAGAGCGACTCCTGGGTCTTCGACGGTCTGTACCGTGCGGGCGAGCTCGAGCTCGAGCTCGTGCCCCAGGGCAATCTCGCCGAGCGGATCCGCGCCGCCGGCGCGGGGATCGGCGCCTTCTTCTCGCCCACGGGCGTGGGCACGCAGCTGGCGGAGGGCAAGGAGCACCGCGACATCGACGGGCGCACGTACGTCCTGGAGTATCCGATCAGGGCCGACGTCGCCCTCATCAGCGCGCACCGCGCCGACCGCTGGGGCAACCTCGTCTACCGCGAGACCGCGCGCAACTTCGGGCCGATCATGGCGACGGCCGCCACGACGACGATCGTCCAGGTCGACGAGGTCGTCGAGCTCGGAGCGCTCGACCCCGAGATGGTCGTGACCCCGGGTCTCTTCGTGGACCGCGTCGTGGCGGTCGGCGAGCGCGCGTGGCTGCGCGACGGCGTCTTCGTCGGAGGCGTCGACATCGAGGGACGCCCGCTCGCCGAGGAGGCCGCACGATGACCACCCGCATCAGCCGCGACGAGCTCGCGGCACGGATCGCCGCCGACATCCCCGAGGGCGCCTACGTGAACCTCGGAATCGGCGCGCCCACCCTCGTGGCGAACTTCCTGCCATCCGATCAGGAGATCATCCTGCACACGGAGAACGGCCTGCTCGGCATGGGCGAGGCCCCTGCCGCCGACCGCGTCGACCCCGACCTCATCAACGCGGGCAAGCAGCCCGTGACCGCACTGCCCGGGGCGGCCTACTTCCACCACGCCGACTCGTTCGCGATGATGCGCGGCGGGCACCTCGACATCTGCGTGCTCGGCGCGTTCCAGGTGTCGGAGCGCGGCGACCTCGCGAACTGGTCGACCGGCGCGCCCGGGGCTATCCCCGCCGTGGGCGGCGCGATGGACCTCGCGATCGGCGCGAAGCAGGTGTTCGTCATGACCGACCTGCTCACGAAGCAGGGCGCGTCGAAGCTCGTGGCCGCCTGCACGTATCCCCTCACGGGCGTCGGCTGCGTCACGCGGGTCTACACCGATCACGCGGTGTTCGATGTGACCGACGAGGGCTTCCGCGTGCGGGAGCTCTTCGGCGACAACACGATCGAGGGCCTCGAGTCCCTCACCGGGCTCTCTCTGCAGGAGGTGGCGGCATGACCGCGAGCTTCGTCTACGACGCCGTCCGCACCCCGTTCGGGCGCGCGGGCGGAGCGCTGTCGGGGGTGCGTCCCGACGACCTCGCCGCCGTCGTCATGAGGGCGACCGTGGACCGCACGGGTCTCGACCCCGCACGGATCGACGACGTCATGTTCGGCGACGCGAATCAGGCCGGCGAGGACAACCGCAACGTCGCGCGCTTCGGTGCGCTGCTCGCGGGGTTCCCCGTGACGGTGCCCGGCGCGACGGTGAACCGCCTCTGCGGCTCGTCGGTCGAGGCGGTCATCCAGGGTTCGCGCGCGATCGAGGCCGGCGATGACCGGATCGTGCTCGCGGGCGGGGTCGAGTCGATGAGCCGCGCGCCGTTCGTCGTGGAGAAGTCGGCCAAGCCGTTCCCGGCGGTGGGAAACCAGACGATGTGGAACACGTCGATCGGATGGCGGATGGTCAACCCCGCTCTGCCGCGGGAATGGACGATCTCGAACGGCGAGAGCGCCGAGCTGCTGGCCGAGACCTACGGCATCTCGCGTGACGACCAGGATGCCTTCTCCGTGCGCAGCCACGAGCTCGCGGCCCGCGCGTGGGCCGAGGGCCGCTACGACGCGGAGATCGTGCAGGTCGACGGGCATGAGCTCGCCCGCGACGAGGGCATCCGCGACGGCTCGACCGTCGAGAAGCTCGGCGACCTCAAGGCGCTGTTCAAGCAGGGCGGCACGGTCACCGCGGGCAACTCCTCGTCGATCAACGACGGGGCGTCGGCCGTGCTCCTCGGCGCCGAGGGGGCGATCGACGCCGAGCCGCTCGCGCGCATCGCCGGCCGAGGCGTCTTCGGAAACGAGCCGCACCTCTTCGGCGTCGCGCCGGTCGAGGCGGCGAACATCGCCCTCCGCCGAGCGGGGAAGACGTGGGCCGACGTCGACCTCGTCGAGCTCAACGAGGCGTTCGCCTCCCAGAGCCTCGCATGCATCCGCCAGTGGGATATCGACCCCGAGCGCGTGAACATCCACGGCGGTGCGATCGCGATCGGGCATCCGCTCGGCGCCTCGGGCGGACGCATCATCGGGCACGCCGCGCATGAGCTCAAGCGCCGGGGCGGGGGAGTGGCGGTCGCCGCTCTCTGCATCGGCGTCGGGCAGGGGCTGGCCGTCGTCCTCGAGCGCTGAGCCGCAGCCGTGCGTGCGCGGGACCGGGGGTCGTGCATGTCTCGGTTGGCGTGGGAATGGAGCCCGGATGGCCGCACCGCGTGAGACACGGAAGCCCCGCCACCGCCCCCATGTCTCATTCCACGCGGGTTTCGGGCCCGGATGGCCGCACCACGTGAGACACGGAGGTCCCCGGCACCGCACGGAAGCCCCGCCACCACCCCCATGTCTCATTCCACGCGGGTTTCGGGCCCGGATGGCCGCACCGCGTGAGACACGGGGTGGTCCGGAGGGCGATAGGGTCGCGAGGATGAGCACGAACGACGTCGAAGAGGGCCGCGGCGACTTCGTCCAGTCCTTCGCGCGCGGCCTCGCGGTCATCCGCTCGTTCGACGCGGAGCACCCGAGCCTCACCCTGAGCGAGGTCGCCGCCCGGACGGAGATGACCCGCGCAGCCGCCCGGCGGTTCCTGCTCACCCTCGAGACGCTCGGGTACGTCCGCAGCACGGGGCGGGAGTTCGCGCTCACCCCGCGCGTCCTCGAGCTCGGCTTCAGCTACCTCTCGGCGCTGTCGCTGCCCGAGATCGTCCAGCCCCACCTCGAGCGGCTCTCGCGCGAGGTCGACGAGAGCGTCTCGGCGGCCGTCCTCGACGGCGGCGATATCGTCTACGTCGCGCGCGTTCCGACGCGTCGGATCATGAGCGTCGCGATCACGATCGGCACCCGCTTCCCGGCCTACGCCACGAGCATGGGCCGCGTGCTGCTCGCGCACCTGCCGCAGGATGAGCGCGATGCCCTGCTCGCGGCATCCGCTCTCGAGCCCCTCACCGAGCGCACGATCACCGACCGATCGGCCCTCGCGCGCCGGCTCGACGAGGTCGCGGCCGCGGGATTCGCGATTACGGATGGCGAGCTCGAGTCGGGCGTGCGATCGGTCGCGGCTCCCGTGCGCGGCCGGGATGGCCGGGTCGTCGCGGCGGTGAACGTGTCCGCGAGCGCCGCGCGCGTTCCGATCGAGCGTCTCCGGGACGAGCACCTCCCGCGGCTGATCGCGGCGACGCAGGCGATCGAGGCAGATCTGCGTCTCGTGTGAGCCGTCGCCTCATGCGCATGCGGGAGAGGCGAATGGCGCCGATCGCGCGGTGACGCGATGCTGGAGACGCCGCACCCGCGGCATGACTGCGAAGGAGCACCATGAAGCACGAGCGCATCGCCCTCCACGACGGACGCGACGACGTGACCCTCACGACGTACGTCCTCGACGACTCCCCGGAGCTGCTCGACGGCCGCGCCCGCCCCGCCGTGCTGATCCTGCCCGGGGGAGCGTACATGGGCTGCTCCGATCGCGAGGCCGAGCCGGTCGCCCTCGCGTTCGCCGCGCTCGGGTATCACGCGTTCGTGCTGCGCTACTCGGTGTACGGAGCGGGCGGGCCGCTCGACTGGAACGTCGATGCGCGCGCGATGGAGCCCCGCGCGCACAGCGTCTTCCCGAACCCGCTCATCGACGTCGCCCTCGCGATGAAGCACATCCGGTCGCGGGCGGCGGAGTGGCTCGTCGACGCCGACCGCATCGCGGTCGCGGGGTTCTCCGCCGGCGGCCACAACGCCGGCATGTACGGCACGCGATGGCATGACGCCCTCGTCACCGAGGCGGTCGACGCGACGCCGGACGAGCTGCGGCCCGCCGCGCTCATCATGGGCTACGCGCTCAGCGACTACCGCTTCCAGCACGCCCGTCTGGATGCCATGCCGCCCGCGGAGCGCGCCGTCCGCGAGATGGCCGCCGTCGCGTACTTCGGCGAGATCGACCCGGCGCCTGAGCTGCTCGACGCGGCGAGCCCCGCGCTGCACGTGAGCGCACAGACCCCGCCGACCTTCCTGTGGCACACGGTCGCCGACGCGCTCGTGCCCGTCGAGCACTCCCTCCGGTTCGCGTCGGCATGCGCCGCGCACGGCGTGCCCTTCGAGCTCCACGCCTTCGAGGCGGGCCAGCACGGCCTCTCGCTCGCGACGCGCGCCACCGCGTCTGCCGAGCCGATGATCGACGACGATGCCGCGCACTGGGTGCCGCTGGCGGCCGCGTGGCTGGCCAAGCGCTTCTCCGTCGAGCTCCCCGCGGCGATGCCCTGGGACTGAGCCGGACGGCCGTCAGCTCGGCAGCGACGGATGGGCTGAGGTCGGGTGGCGCGGGATGAAGAGCGACAGCGCCACCGCGACCGCGGCCGCGATGATCGCGAGCCAGTAGCAGACGTCGAACGCCTCGCGCGTGGGGATGGTCGCGCCCCCGACCTCGACGCTCATGGCCGCGAGCACGCCGCCCATGACGGCGGACGCGCTCGACGTCCCCACCGAGCGGAAGAGCGCGTTGAGGCCGTTCGACGCCCCGGTCTCGTCGGCGGGAACGGCGCGCATGATGATCATCGGCATGGCGGCGAACGTGAACCCGATCCCGACGCCGATGAGGAGGTTCGCCACGAAGATGTGCCAGATCTCGCTCGACCACAGCAGCACGAACACGTAGGCCAGGACGATGAACGACGCGCCGCCCGTGAACAGCGGCCGCGGCCCGATCGTCCGCTCGAGCCATCCGGACAGCGGCGAGATCACCATCATCACGAGGCCCGCGGGCATGACGATGAGCGCGGCGCCGACCATGTCCATCCCGAAACCGGACCCGGTCTCCGTCGGCAGCTCGAGCATCTGCGGGAACGTCACGTTCGACGAGAACAGCGCGAAGCCCATCCCGATCGCGGCGATGTTCGTGAACAGCACCGCCGGACGAGCCGCGACGCGCAGGTCGAGGAGCGGGTCGCGCGTGCGCAGCTGGTACGCGCCCCACACGCCGAGCACCACGAGCCCGCCGATGACACTGGTGAGCGCGGCGGGCGACGTCCATCCCCATTCCGCGCCGCGGGAGACGAACAGCAGCAGCCCGGTGAGCCCGAGGGCGAGGCCGATCGCGCCCACCACGTCGAGGCGGCCCGGCGCTCGCAGGATGTCCTCCGGGACGTAGACCAGGACGAGCGCGAGCCCGACGACGCCGAGAGCGGCCGCGAGCCAGAACAGGGAGTGCCAGTCGGCGTTGAGCGCGAGGTACGCCGCGACCGGCATGCCGACGGCTCCGCCGACCCCCATCGTCGCGCTCATGAGCGCGACGGAGGTCCCGAGGCGGTCGGGAGGCAGAACATCGCGCATGATCGCGATGCCGAGCGGCACGACGCCGGTCACCGCTCCCTGCAGGGCACGGCCGATGATCACCCCGACGATCGAGCTCGAGAGGGCTGCGACGAGGGAGCCCACGATGAGCAGCGCGAGCAGGACGACGATCACCCGCCGCTTCCCGTACATGTCGCCGAGACGCCCGGAGATGGGCGTCGCGACGGCGGCGACGAGCAGGGTGATCGTGATGACCCACGACGTGTCCTCGCGCGACGCGTCGAGGAGCGTCGGCAGCTCGGCCTGGAGCGGCACGACGAGCGTGAACATGAACGCGGAGCACAGGCCCGCGAACGCGAGCACGGCGACCGTGAGCCAGCGCGGCGGGTGGGCGAGCCTGCTTCGGGGTCTGTCGTCGTCGCGCACCTTCTCCACCCTAGGCTCCGCTCCGGACACGGGCTCCGCCTAGGGTGAGGACATGATCACGCCCGACTGGATCCCGCACCGCCGCGCCTCGGACGGCGAGCTCGTGGGCTGGGTGCGTCCGGATGGCGACGGCTGGGTCGCCGTGTCGCTCTTCGGCGCCGATGTCACGAGCTCGGTCGACTGGCTCGAGGCGGAGGAGGCGCTCGAGCGCCAGGGTCTGTCGTGGATGGCGGATGTGTGGATGCTGCGCCGGCCGGATGGCCGCGACGTGCGCGTCCGCCTGGTCGAGTTCTCTCCCGATCGGCTCGAGGGCGGCGTCGTCGCTCCCGGACGCGTCGTCGTGAAGACCGACGACTTCGGCGCGATCGACGTGCCCTATGAGCTCATCGAGCTGCCGTGGCCGCCGCCGCGCGACCTCCGCCCGCTCACGACGGGCGAGGGCGGGAGCCCCTGGGACTGACCCGTGCGGCTCAGCCCGGGCGCGCGGCTCAGTCCGGGAGCGCGTCGAGCAGGGGCCTCGGGTCGGGCGCCTCATCCGTTCCCTGGAACGCGACGGCGTCGGCCCCGGCGTCGACGAGCTCGGCGATGCGGTCGGCGATGCGGTTCTCGAGCGCATCGGCGCGAGGGTCGATCTCCGTGTAGACGCGCACGCGGGCGCGGCCTCCGCGCCCCGAGGCCTCGCGTCCCTCGTCGATGATCGCCCGTGCGCGGCGGAGGCCTTCGACGTCGATCGAGGCGTCGAGCAGGACCGAGTCGCCGATCTCTCCGGCCAGGCGCAGGGTCTTCGGCCCGCTCCCTCCGATCGTGATCTCGGGCGCGGTGGCGGGCGGCCATCCGAGCGAGACGCCGTCGAGCTTCACGTACCGCCCGGCCACGTCGACGGTCTCCCCGTCGAGGAGCGAGCGCACGGCGCCGACGTACTCGCGCAGCAGCGTCAGGGGCGACGCGACCCTCGCGCCGACCTGGCCCATCCACGGGAGTACGCCGTGGCCGAAGCCGGCGATGAACCGGCCCGGCGCGAGTCGCTCGATCGTGGCGACCTCCATCGCCGCGAGTGCGGGGTTCCGCAGCGGCACGGGAAGCAGGCCGATGCCGACCTTCAGCCGCTCGGTCGCGACGAGCGCCGCGGTCGCGGTCGCGAGGCCGCCTTCGAGGAAGCAGTCCTCCCAGAGCCACAGCTCCGCGACGCCCGCGGCGTCGGCGGCACGCGCGACGGCGACGAGCTCCTCGGGCGGGGACTGGGGACGGAACACGATGCCGATCGGGGGAGAGGACGTCGCAGCCGCTGCCATGCCCCCATCGTGCCATCCGCCCCGGACATCGGCGCCCGCCATCCGCCCTCCATCGGCACCCGCCATCCGCACCGTCGCGTCGGTGTCGGCGCCGCGTGCCATCCTGTTCGCGTGAGCACTTCCCCCGAGCCCGGCACTCCGGGAGGGACCCCCGAGCGGCCCGCCGTGTTCTTCCGCGACGCCGCGGAGTTCCGCGCGTGGCTCGAGCGGAACCACGACACCGCGACCGAGCTGTGGATGGGCCTGCGGCTCGCGCATGTGCCCGACCGCGGGCTCACGTGGGGCGATGCCGTGATCGAGGCGCTGTGCTTCGGATGGATCGACTCGGTCTCGCAGAGGATCGACGACGACTCGAGGCGGCAGCGCTGGACCCCGCGCAAGCGCGGGAGCACCTGGTCGCGCGTCAACATCGCGCACGTCGAGCGGCTGCTCGCGGAGGGGCGGATGCACCCCGCCGGGATCGCGGCGTTCGAGCGCCGCACCGAGGCGCGCACCGGGACGTACTCGCACGAGAATCCCGAGGCCGAGCTCACGGCCCCGCTACAGGCGATCGTCGACGCCTCGCCGGGCGCGGTCGCCTTCCTCGCCGAGGCGACGCCGGGCTACCGCAAGGCCGTCCGCCATTGGATCATGTCGGCGAAGCAGGAGACCACGCGCGAACGCCGGGCGCGTCAGCTCGTCGAGGACTGCGAGGCGGGGCGGCTCGTGCCGCCGCAGCGGCCCGGCGCGACGCCCGCGTGGCTCGCGCGTGCCGCGGCAGCGGCGCAGGCGGCCCGGTGACGCCTCCCGCCGTCAGCGGATGAGCGCTGCCCGCGGCATGCGACGGCGGGCCGGGGCGCCGAAGCGCGCGAGCACGAACGCGACCCACGCCGTCGCGGCGATGACGATCGCGGCGACGGCTGACCAGAGCACCACGGGGTCCGACACGGCGAGCGTGGGGATGAAGCGGCCGGGGACGAATGCCGCGAACGCGCCGGCGGCGAGTGCGCCCAGCCAGGAGCCCACCATGTTGCCGATGTGCGAGCGCACATTGCCGCGGCGGATGGCGATCACGCCGAGGGTCGTGGTGGCGAACGTGAAGATCGCGAGCGCGTGGAAGACGGTGAAGCCGCCGATCGTGTAGATGAACATCCCCGAGACGCAGACGAGGTACATGGCGATGACCCACGTGCGGCCGAGGGCCTTGTGGGCGCGGTCCTTGCGACGACGGAGGATGTTGACCGGCGCGAGGAGGATGACGAGCGATGCCGCGATCGCGTGGATCGGGATGAGGAGCGCGTGCGGGTCCATGCTCACAAGATAGAGTCGCTATCCAATGCGGCGCATCCTGGATAGCGCTGGGCCGCCGCGCTATCCGAGGAGGGGCATGAAGCTCAGCGAACTGGCCGCGCGCACCCGCACATCGACCGCGACGCTCAAGTTCTGGATCCGGGAAGGGATCCTGCCGCCCGGCGAGCTCCGCAACCAGACCACCGCCGTCTACGGCGAGGGGCACGTCGAGCGGATCGCGCTCGTGCGCACGCTGCGGGAGGAGTTCGACCTGCCGATCGCGCGGATCCGGGCGCTCGTCGTGCGCATCGACGACCCCCGCGTCCCGCTCCTGGACATCATGGAGGAGTGCCAGCTCATCGCGACGGGGCTGCGCGCGGGTGACGCCGGGCAGGACGCGCGCGTGCCGAGGCTGCTCGCCGATGTCGGATGGCCCGACGCGACGAGCGTCGCGCGCGACGCGCTCTCCGCGGCCCTGCGCGATGCGGAGGCGGTCGGCGTCACGTTCGGGCGGGAGGCCCTCGCCCGGTACGCGCGGATGCTCGCCGAGTTCGCCCGTGAGGACATCGCGTCCATCCGCACGGACGGCACCCGGGATGCCGTCGCGCGGGCGCTGCTGCAGGGCGCGGCGGCGCAGACGCGCGTCCTCGTCGCCCTGAACCAGCTCGCGCACACGTCCGCTGCGATCTCGGACGCGCTCGCCCGCGCGCAGGCCGGCGGCACGGCGCTCGGCGCGGGTCCGGCGGAGGCCGACCCCGCCGGACCCGCGGACTAGGATTGAGGGGGTGCCCGGATCCCGTCGCGGAACCGCTCACGGCGCCCTCGCCCCCTTTCCGACCATTGGAGCCACCGTGGCCGAGCAGTCCCGCCTCGACAAAGTCATCGCCCTCGCCCGTCATCGCGGGTTCGTGTTCCAAGCGGGCGAGATCTACGGCGG
Organism: Microbacterium barkeri; assembly: GCF_027921765.1. Taxonomy (GTDB): domain Bacteria; phylum Actinomycetota; class Actinomycetes; order Actinomycetales; family Microbacteriaceae; genus Microbacterium; species Microbacterium barkeri. Next base: position 107,899 of record NZ_BSEJ01000005.1, on the reverse strand, counting down.
TTCGAGGTCCGCGTGGGACTACGGCCCCCTCGGCACCGAGCTCAAGGAGAACATCCGCCGTCAGTGGTGGCAGACGTTCGTGCGCGGCCGCGGCGACATGGTGGGCCTCGACTCGTCGATCATCCTGCCGACCAAGGTCTGGCAGGCGTCCGGCCACGTCGCGACCTTCACCGACCCGCTCGTCGAGTGCCTGCAGTGCCACAAGCGCCACCGCGAGGACCACCTCATCGAGGCGTACGAGGCCAAGAAGGGCCGTGCCCCCGAGAACGGGATGGCCGACATCGTGTGCCCCGACTGCGGTACGCGCGGCCAGTGGACCGAGCCGCGCTCGTTCTCGGGCCTCATGAAGACCTACGTGGGCGTCGTCGACGACGAGTCGGGCCTGCACTACCTGCGCCCCGAGACGGCCCAGGGCATCTTCGTGAACTTCGCGAACGTCGTGACGGCCGCGCGCAAGAAGCCCCCGTTCGGCGTCGGCCAGGTCGGCAAGGCGTTCCGCAACGAGATCACGCCCGGCAACTTCATCTTCCGCACCCGCGAGTTCGAGCAGATGGAGATCGAGTTCTTCGTGCCCCCGGCCGAGGCCGGCGAGTGGTTCGAGCACTGGGTCGACGCATGCTGGAACTGGTTCGTTGACCTCGGCATCGACCCGGCGCACATGCGCAAGTTCGACGTCCCGGACGGCGAGCGCGCGCACTACTCCGACCGCACGATCGACGTCGAGTACGAGTTCGGCTTCGCGGGCAAGGGCTGGGGCGAGCTCATGGGCATCGCCAACCGCACCGACTTCGACCTGTCGAACCACATCGAGAACTCCGGCTCGAACCTCTCGTTCTTCGACCAGGCCTCGGGTGAGAAGTACGTGCCGTACGTCATCGAGCCGTCGTTCGGCCTCACCCGCTCGATGATGGCGTTCCTCGTCGACGCGTACCGCGAGGAGGAGGTGCCGAACGCGAAGGGCGGCACCGACACCCGCACCGTGCTGCGCCTCGACCCGCGCCTCGCCCCGGTCAAGGTCGCCGTCCTCCCGCTGTCGCGCAACGAGCGCCTCTCGCCGCTCGCCCGCGAGGTCGCCGATCAGCTGCGGGTCTCGTGGAACGTCGACTTCGACGACGCCGGTGCGATCGGCCGCCGCTACCGCCGTCAGGACGAGATCGGCACGCCGTTCTGCGTCACGGTCGACTTCGACTCGCTCGAGGACCGCGCGGTCACGGTCCGCGACCGCGACACGATGGGCCAGGAGCGCATCCCGCTCGAGGGCCTGCACGCCTACCTCGCCGAGCGCCTCCGCGGCGCCTGATCGGCGCAGAAGCGCCCCGTCCGGCCGAGCGGGTCACCCGGAGCCGGACGGGGCGCTTCTGCGTGTCCGCCCTCAGGGGCGGGCGCCGGGCCTCGGGATCTGCAGCACGGCGAGCACGGCCAGCACCGCGGCACCGGCGTAGAGGTAGAACGCCCCGGGGTAGGCGGTTCCGGCCGCGACCATGAGCCCGGTCGCCCAGGGGCCCGCGATCGCGCCGAAACGGCCGATGCCCGAGGTGAGCCCGATGCCGGTCGCGACGAGGGTGCGCGGATAGACGTGCCCCGCGAACGCGTACATGAGGGTCTGGGCGCTGAAGACGAAGACCCCCGTGACGAAGATCGCCGTCGTGAGCACGAGCTGCGAGTCGAACGGGATCGACAGCACGACGAGGAGCACCGCCGCGGCGCCGAACCAGATCATGCCGACGCCCTTGATGCCGCGGGCGTCGGCCGCGAAGGCGCTGATGACGAGCCCGGCGATGGCCCCGAGGTTCAGCACGAACAGCATGATGAGCGAGTCGGCGACCGGGTAGCCCGCTGCCCCCATGATCTTCGGCAGCCACGCGTTCAGGCCGTACACGAGCACGAGGCCCATGAACGTCGCGACCCAGAGTCCGATCGAGGAGCGCACGTAGCGCGGCTTCAGGACGTCGGCGATCGACGTGCGCTCGGCCTGCGCGCGCAGCTCGGCGGGGGCCGTCTCGGGCAGCCGCAGCCAGAGCACGGCGAAGAGGACGACGCCGAGCCCACCGCCCAGGTAGTAGAGGAGCGACCACTCCGCGCCGGCGAACCGCCCCGCGAGTGAGGCGAGCACCGCCCCGAGGTGGTAGCCGATCATGGGGATGTTGTTCGCGAGCGCGCGCCGCCCCGTCGGAGCGACCTCCTGCATCATCGCGAGGGCCACGGGCATGCAGCCGCCGAGCCCGAGGCCCGCGATGAGGCGGCTCGCGCCCATCCACACCGCATCGGGCATGAGCGGGAACGCGATCGTGAAGACGGAGAAGACGGCGACCGCGATGAGAAGCGGCGTGCGGCGGCCGAAGCGGTCTGCGATGCGCCCCATCATCGCCGCGCCGAGCCCGACCCCGACGAGCGAGACCGTGTTCACGAGGTTCATCTCGCCGACCGAGAAGCCCCCGATGGCGGGATCGGTCAGCACCGGGATCGTGGCGCCCAGGGCGACGATGTCGTACCCCTCGAACACCACGATGAGGAAGCAGAGGATGCCGATCCAGGTGCGGCTGCGGGTGCGCGCGGATGGCGCGGCGGTCTCGGTCATGACGTCGTCGTCTCCTCGGGTCGTCTCGCCGCGCCCCCGTGCGCGACGATGCACCGGGACATGCTGTCAGAGCCCCGCCGCGGAGCCGGGCCGTTCTCCCGGTGAGTGGGATTCAGCGCCGCCCGATGAGCGCTCGCCCGCCGTCGACGGGCCCCTCGGCAGCGCGTCACATGCCGCAATGCGCAGACACGCGACTTCATGAGGCGTCTCCCGACTTCACGGCATTGGACGGCGGCTGACGCGGCTTCCAGGATCTCTCCCAACGCACTCGACGACAGGCACGGGAAGGACAGCAATGAACGGGACACTCCGCACATCGACGATCAGCCGACGGGCGGTCGTGATGATGACCGCGGCGGCGCTCGTGGCCCTGACGGGCTGCGCGACGGCCAGCCAGGGGGCGACGGCCGGCGCCGAGCGCGACACGACCGCCCTGCCGTCCGGCGCGCCCGAAGCGGACACGACGCTGCGCGTCGCCGGCCGCACGACGCAGCTCCAGCTCGAGGCGGCGGGCGCCGACCTCGAGGGCCCCGCGTTCACGGTCGGCGAGTGGGTCAACGTCTCTGCCGGGCCCGACGTCATCCAGGCGTTCCGGGCGGGCGCCGCAGACATCGCGCAGAACGCCATCATCCCGCCGATCCAGGCGCACGCGATCGGGTTCGACGCGACGATCGTCGCGGTGCTCGAGCGCCCCGAGCCGTCGTACGTCTACGCGACGGCCGCCGGCTCCTCCATCGACGGCTTCGACGACTTCCGCGGCAAGAAGATCGCGTTCTCGCAGGGGCAGTCGCAGGGCGACACGGTGCTCCGCACTCTCCGGACAGCGGGGATCGCGAACGACGAGGTCGAGCTCGTCCCCCTCCCGAGCACGCAGTTCCTCACCGCGCTGCAGTCGGGGCAGGTCGACGTCGCGCCACTCAGCGAGCCGGCCGTCACGAAGTACATCGATCAGTACGGGGCGGATGGCGCCATCGCCATCCCCTCGGAGGAACCGGACCTGCTCAGCGTCCTCTGGGTGCCGACCGAGCTGCTCGCCGACGAGGAGAACGTGCGCGCGGTGCGCGACTACATCCGCGTCTGGGCGCAGGGCCAGGTCTGGGCTTGGGAGAACGCCGACGCGTGGAAGCAGTTCTACTACGTCGACACCGAGGGAGTGACGGCCGCGGACGCCGACCGCATCTGGGAGACGGCCAACCGCCCCCTGTTCCCCGAGGACTGGGATGTCGCCGTCGACTGGGCGCAGTCGTCGATCGATCTCCTCGCGGAGGGCGGTTTCGTCGAGACCTTCGACGCCGAGGTGCTGTTCGACCGCCGGTTCGAGGGCGACGCGGCCGCGGCCGTGGCCGCCGAGTACCGAGGAGGCGCACGATGACCACCATCGCCCGCCCCGTGGGGCGCATCGCGATCGCCCCCGCGCCCGTCGGCGCGGCGCCCGGGCTCGTCCGCCAGGGCCGTCGCCGTCGACTCGGTCGCCGCCCCGGCCTCCCCGGCGCGCGCCTGCTGGGGCCTCTGCTCGTGCTCATCGTCTGGCAGGCCGCCGCGTGGGCGGGCCTCCTCGATCCGCGTCTGCTGACCGGGCCGGATGCCGTGCTCCGCACCGCCGGCGAGCTCATCGCCGACGGCCGGCTGGGGGAGAGCATCGCCACCTCGCTGGGGCGCGCGCTGCTCGGTCTCGCGGTGGGGACCGTCACGGGCGTCGTGCTCGCCGTGCTCGCGGGTCTGAGCAGGCTCGGCGACTCCCTCATCGACGGGACGCTGCAGGTGAAGCGGGCGGTCCCGAACCTCGCGCTGATCCCGCTCCTCATCCTGTGGCTCGGCATCGGCGAGGAGTTCAAGGTCGTCGTCGTCGCGCTCGGGGTCCTCGTGCCGGTCTACATCAACACCTACAGCGGGCTGACCGGCATCGACCGGCGCTACATCGAGCTCGCGGAATCCCTCGGGCTGAGCCGACGCCAGTACGTGCGCTCGGTCCTCCTGCCGGGCGCCCTCCCCGGGTTCTTCGTCGGATTCCGGCTCGCCGTCGTCGGCTCGTGGACGGCGCTCATCGTCGTCGAGACCATCAACGCCACGTCGGGAATCGGCTACATGATGTCTCAGGCGCAGCTGTACGCGCAGTCCGACATCATCCTCGTCGGCCTCGTCGTGTACGGCGCATTCGGCTTCGCCTCGGATGCGCTCGTCCGCCTGCTCGAGAGGAGGGCGCTCTCGTGGCGACGCACCCTGGGCAGCTGACCGCGGCGGTCGAGATCTCGAGCCTGACGCGGAGGTTCGACGGCCGGACCGTCCTCGACGGCATCGACCTGCGAATCGGGCGGGGCGAGTTCGTCGCCCTCATCGGGCGCAGCGGGTCGGGGAAGAGCACCCTCCTGCGCGCCGTGGCCGGCCTCGACGACGGGGTGGACGGCGGCGGGGACGTCCTCGTCCCCGAGCGCGTCTCGCTCGTGTTCCAGGACTCCCGGCTGCTGCCGTGGCTCCGCGTGCTCGAGAACGTGACCCTCGGGCAGAGCGGGGCGGGCGCCGCCGAACGCGGACGCGGCGTCCTCGCCGAGGTCGGGCTGGCGGGGCGCGAGCGCGCCTGGCCGCATGAGCTGTCCGGCGGCGAGCAGCAGCGCGCGGCGCTCGCGCGGTCGCTCGTGAGCGAGCCGCAGCTGCTCCTCGCAGACGAGCCGTTCGGCGCGCTCGACGCGCTCACGCGCATCCGGATGCACGCCCTCCTGCGGAACCTCCTCGATGTCCACCATCCCGCGGTGCTCCTCGTCACGCACGACGTCGACGAGGCGGTCCTGCTCGCCGACCGCGTCCTCGTCATCGAGAAGGGCCGCTTCGCCCTCGACGTCCCGATCGAGCTCCCGCGCGACCGGAGTCCGCACGATCCTGCGTTCGCGCGCTACCGCGAGCAGCTGCTCGCGTCTCTGGGGGTCTCCCCGCAACCCGGTGCCGCCACCGCGGCCGACAAGGAGGAAAGATGACCACGCGACAGCTGCACCTGAACCTGTTCCTGCACGACACGGGGCACCACGAGGCGTCCTGGCGGCTGCCCGATGCGGATCCGCACGCGCTGCTCGACCTCGCCTATCACCAGCGGCTCGCCCGGATCGCGGAGGACGCGCGCTTCGACTCGCTGTTCCTCGCGGACTCGCCCGTGCTCTTCGGGGACGTCGGGCGCCGCCCGCAGGGGCGCATCGAGCCGACCGTCCTGCTCGCGGCCCTCGCCGTGACGACCTCGCGCATCGGGCTCATCGCGACGGCGTCGACGTCGTACAACGAGCCGTTCAATCTCGCCCGGCGCCTCTCGTCGGTCGACTGGATCTCGGATGGCCGGGCGGGATGGAACATCGTCACCACCGCGGGGGAGGCGGCCGCTCGGAACTTCGGCCTGGAGGACCAGCCGCTGCACCGCGACCGCTACGCGCGCGCCTCGGAGTTCCTCGAGGTCGCGACGAAGCTCTGGGACTCGTGGGAGGACGACGCGGTCGTGGCCGACAAGGCGGCGGGCGTCCACACGCTCGCCGACCGGGTCCGCGCGATCGACCATCGCGGTCCGCACTTCCGCGTGGACGGCCCGCTCAACGCGCCGCGGAGCCCCCAGGCGTACCCCGTGCTCGTCCAGGCCGGCTCGAGCGAGGACGGCAAGGCGTTCGCGGGGCGCTGGGCCGAGGCGGTCTTCACCGCCCAGCCCACGATCGAGGAGGCGCGGGCCTTCGCCGACGACGTCAAGCGGCGCGCCGTCGAGAACGGCCGCGACCCCGAGCACGTGAAGATCCTCCCGGGCATCGTCCCGATCCTCGGCGACACGGAGGAGGAGGCCCGCGAGCTGGAGGCCGAGCTCGATCGGCTCATCCGACCGGAGTATGCGCGCGAGCAGCTCGCGAGGACTCTCCGCGTCGACCCCGAGTCGCTCGCGTTCGACCGCCCGCTGCCCGACGACCTCCCTGACGAGGACGAGATCGAGGGGGCGAAGAGCCGCTATACGCTCATCGTCCAGCTCGCCCGGCGCGAGAGCCTGACCGTCCGCGAGCTGATCGGGCGACTGGGCGGGGGTCGCGGGCACCGGACCTTCACCGGCACCCCCGTTCAGGTCGCCGACACGATCCAGGAGTGGTTCGAGACCGGCGCGGCGGACGGGTTCAACATCATGCCCGCCGTGCTGCCGTCCGGGCTCGAGGCGTTCGCGGAGAAGGTCGTGCCGATCCTGCAGGAGCGCGGGCTGTTCCGCACGGAGTACACGGGGCGCACCCTGCGCGAGCACTACGGCCTGCCGCGCCCGGCGAACCGCCTCTCCGCCGAGGTCGCGTCGCGCGACGCGGTCCTCAGCTCGTGACCTCCAGGGCCATCCCCTCGCTCCCGCCCGCCTCGGCCCAGGCGAGTGAGCGCATGAGAATGCCCCGGAGGACATCGAGATCGGCGTCGGCCAGGCTCTTCAGATAGAGGCAGCCCGCGCCGGTCGTGTGCGGTCCGAGCTGGGCGAGCGCCTCCGTGTGGGCCGCGACGCCGTCGAGCAGGTAGACGGTCGTCGCGGCCCGCCGCGGCGCGAACGCGAGCAGCGCGGTCTCGCCCTCCGTCCCCGTCGCATAGCGGTAGCGGCACGATCCGAATCCGATGATCGTGCCCCAGCGCACGGGCTCGCGGCCGGACACCTCGCGCATGAGGTCGACGAGCGTGTGGGCATCGTCTCGGCGGCGAGCGGGGATGACCGCGGCGAGGAGCTCCTCGACGTCGCCGCCGGTCGGCTGCATCAGGCCTTCGCCTTCGCGGCGGCCTTCATCGCCCGCTTGTGCTCGCGCACCTTGGCGAGCGACTCGGGGCTCGTGATGTCGGCGACCGAGCGGAACGAGCCCTCCTCTCCGTACGCGCCCGCGGCCTCGCGCCATCCGGAGCCGTCGAAGCCGCACTGCTTGCCGAGGAGCGCGAGGAAGATGCGCGCCTTCTGGTCGCCGAATCCGGGCAGGGCCTTCAGCCGCTTCAGGACCTCGGCGCCCGAAGGGTCACCGCGGGTCCAGAGCTGCGCGGCGTCGCCGTCCCAGTCCTCGACGATCGCGCGGCACAGCTGCTGCACGCGCTCGGCCATCGAGCCGGGGTAGCGGTGCACGGCCGGCGTCTGGCGGAACGCCTCGACGAGCGCCTCGGGGTCATGCGACGCGATGGTCGCGGCGTCGACCGCGCCGATCCGCTCGCGGATCTTCTCGGGCCCCGCGAACGCCGTCTCCATCGCGACCTGCTGGTCGAGAAGCATGCCGATGAGGAGCGCGAGGGGGTTCTCGCTGAGAAGCGTGTCTGCGGCGTCGTCGCCCGTGATCGTGAGAGCCATGCTCCTATGGTCTCAGGCCGTGCCGCGACCGCGAGGACCGGACCGGGCGGGACAGAGCGCAGGAGAATTGAGCGGATGGCGGCAGCGCGTGCGCGGGATCGTGCGGATGGTCGACGGTGCGGCCCGCGGATCTCCTGCAATGTGTCCCGGGGGAGGGGTCAGGAAGTCCCGGGGGAGGGCCCGGAAGTCCCGGAAGGGGTCAGGAGGCCTGCGCGTCGCCCGTGAACGGGCAGACCGGCGCCTCGGCCGCGGCCGCAGCGGGGCGCGCGTCGATGCCGAACAGGGTCTCGAGCGCGTCGAAGACCTCGTCGGAGCGTCCCTCGGCCGCCAGCTGACCCGCACGCGCGGTCGGCGTGTGCAGCAGGACGCCCACGAGGTGGCGCAGCGCCTGCTCGACCTGCTCGCCGTCGCCGCGACGTCGGGCACGGTCGACCTCGGCCTGGGTGAGCTCGAACACGTGCTGGCGCAGCGCGACGATCGCGGGCTGCGCGCTCTGCTGGCGGCTCGCGAGGTGGAAGCGCGCCGCGGCGTCCTGCACGATCGCGCGCGCGGCCTCCGTCGCCTGGAGCTCCTCGAGCGGCGCGTGGAGGCGGATGGTCTCGAGGTCGAGCAGCGTGACGCCCGGCACGGTCGCGACGTCGGGGGCGACGTTGCGCGGCATGCCGAGGTCGATGATCATCGCGGCGCCGTCGAACCCGGCGCCCTGCAGGAGGGCCGCGTCGATGACCGGCTCCTCGCGCGACGTGCAGGTGATGACGAGGTCGGACGACGCGGCCACCGCGGCGAACTCGTCGCTCGCGACGCTGAGCAGGCCGTGCTTCGCGGCGAAGCGCGCGCCCCGGCCGGAGGGCGAGTGGACCGTGATGTCGGTCACGCCGTGGTCGCGCAGGGCGGCGAGCGTCGCGGCGGCGTAGGAGCCGGTTCCGACGAGCAGCGTGCGCTCGGTGGTCCAGTCGGCGATGCGGCTGCCCGCGAGGTCGAGCGCCAGCCGCACGAGCGAGCGGCCTGCTCGGCCGAGGGCGGTGCCGTTCTTGACGCCCTTCTGCGTCTCGGTCGCGCGCTGGAAGAGGCGCTCGAGCTCGCTCGAGGTGGTGCCGTGCTCGCGCGCCTCGTCGAGGGCGCGGCGTACCTGGCCGCCGATCTCGCCCTCGCCGACGATGACCGACTCGAGTCCCGAGGCGACGGAGAAGAGGTGCTCGGCGACCTTCGTGCCCGCGGTCACCTCGCAGGCGCCCTCGAGGTCTTCGGGCGTGACGCCCGTGGCCGTGCGGATGGCCTCGTGCGCGGCGGCGAGGCCGGCCTCGCGCGCGGCGCCGGACGGCACGTCGAGGTCGATGTACGCCTCGAAGCGGTTGCACGTCGAGAGCACGACGGTGCCCTTGACGTCCTCGCTGTGGCCCGCGATGAGCGGGGCGACGGCGGTCGTGTGCGTGCTCAGGCGCTCGAGGAGATCGAACGGCGCGGTCTTGTGACTCGCAGACAGGCAGAACAGCACGACAGCCATTCTACCCCGCGTAAAAGTCTCTTCTGAATGATTCATGAAAAGGAAGGGTTGCCTAACCGGCGCTTTCCGCGACTCCGAAGGCGCGGATGGGAGGATGGGGGCATGCCTTCCCCCGATGCGCCGCTGCTGCGCGCCCTGCGCGGCGAGCGCCCCGATACCGCTCCGATCTGGTTCATGCGACAGGCAGGCCGCTCGCTTCCCGAGTACCGCGAGCTCCGCGTCGGCACGCGCATGCTCGACGCGTGCCTCACGCCCGACCTCGCGGCGGAGATCACGCTGCAGCCCGTGCGGCGGCACGGGGTCGACGCGGGCATCTTCTTCAGCGACATCGTCGTGCCGCTCCGGCTCGCGGGCATCGAGGTCGAGATCGTCCCCGGGCGCGGGCCCGTCTTCGCCGACCCCGTGCGCACGCGCGCCGACGTCGACCGCGTGACGGCCATCGACCCCGCGGAGGTCGCGGCGGCCGCCGAGCCCGTGCGCGCCGCGGTGCGCGCCGTCGTCTCGGAGCTCGACGGCGCCCGCACGCCGCTCATCGGCTTCGCGGGGGCGCCCTTCACGCTCGCGGCCTATCTCGTCGAGGGCGGTCCGTCGAAGGAGCACCTGCGCGCCCGTGCCCTGATGCACGCCGACCCCGGCGCGTGGCACGCGCTCGCCGGATGGCTCGCGCAGGTCTCGCGCGCGTTCCTCCAGGCGCAGATCGAGTCGGGGGCTGCGGCCGTGCAGCTGTTCGACTCGTGGGCGGGCTCGCTCGCGCCATCCGATCTGCGCGCGTTCGTGCTCCCGCACTCGACGGCCGCCGTTCAGGGCCTCGACGTGCCGGTCATCCACTTCGGCGTCGGCACGGGCCCCGTGCTCGCCGACATGCGCCTCGGGGGCATCGCGTCCGCGGTCGGCGTCGACTGGCGCGTGCCGCTCGACGAGGCCGCGCGCACCGTCGGCGGCGAGACGACCCTGCAGGGCAACATCGACCCCGCCCTGCTCGCCGCGCCCTGGGAGGTGCTCGAGGCGCACGTCCGCGACGTGCTCGAACGCGGGCGCGCTGCCCGTGCGCACATCGTCAACCTCGGCCACGGCGTCCCGCCGGAGACCGACCCGACGGTGCTGACGCGCATCGTCGAGCTCGTCCACTCGGTCTGATCGTCGGAGGAGGCACACCGTGACGGAGCAGCTCGACGAGCTCTACGCCCACGCTCATGAGAAGCACGTCGTCGTCGTGGGCGGCGGCGTCGCGGGCCTGATCGCCGCGTGGGAGTGCGCCAAGGTGGGCATGCGCGTGACCGTGCTCGAGGCCGGCGAGCGCCCGGGCGGCGTGCTGCGCTCGGCCGAGGTGGGCGGCGTCGTCCTCGATCTCGGAGCGGAGAGCTTCGCGACCCGCGGCGGCCACGTCCGCGCGCTGATCGACGAGCTCGGGCTGTCGGACGACGTCGTGGCGCCGGGCACGGGCGCTGGGGGCGCGTGGGTCGCCGGCGTGCCCGGCGTGGGGGCGGCCCCGCTGCCGAAGGGCGGCGTGCTCGGCATCCCCGCCAACCCCTTCGCGGAGGACGTCCGACGGATCCTCGGCTGGGGCGGCGCCTGGCGCGCCTACCTCGACCGGCTGAAGCCCGTGCTCACGATCGGCCACGAGCACAGCCTGGGGCGCCTCGTGCGGTCGCGGCTCGGCGAGAAGGCCCTCGATCGGCTCGTCGCGCCCGTCACGACCGGGGTGTACTCGGCGCATCCCGACGACATCGACCCCGACGTCGCGGCGCCGGGGCTCAACGCGGCGCTCACCCGCACCGGATCGCTCACCGGCGCCGTCGCCGACCTCGCGGGCGCGCGCACGTCCGCTCCGGGAGGTGCCGTGCTCGGTCTGCGCGGCGGGATGGCGCGGCTCGCGGACGCGCTCGTCGAGCGTCTGGAGGTGCTCGGCGCCGAGGTCAGGACCCGCGCCGCCGTCGACGGGCTCGAGCGCGCGGGCGCGACCTGGACCATCCGCCTCGCGGCCCGCGAGGAGCGCGACGAGGACGACGCCGTGAGCGGTCCCGCTGTCGACGTCGGGCCGCTCGAGGCGGACGTGGTCGTCGTCGCGATCGGTGAGGCGGGTGCACGTCGCCTCCTCGCGCCGCACGTGACCGGCCTCGCCGCCGAGCCGGCACGCCCCGGCCCGGTCGTCGAGATCGTCACGCTCGTCCTCGACGCCCCGGAGCTCGACGCGAAGCCGCGGGGGACGGGCGTGCTCACCGTTCCGGGATCGCACCGTGCGAAGGCCCTCACCCACGCGACCGCGAAATGGCAGTGGGTCGCGGAGGCCGCCGGCGCGCACCGTCACGTCGTCCGGGTCTCGTTCGGCACCCAGAACGAGGAGCCGGCCACCGCGGGCCTCGACGACGACGAGGCGGCGGCCCTCGCGCTGGAGGAGGCGAGCGCCCTGCTCGGCGTCGCACTCGCACCGCATCAGCTCGCAGGCGCCCGGCGTGAGCGCTTCCTCCAGGCGCAGCCGGCCGCGACCGTCGGACTCAAGGCGGCGACCGCGCAGGCGCGCGCGGCCATCCAGACCGCTCCTGGCATCGGCGCCGTCGGCGCCTGGCTCGCAGGGACGGGACTCGCTCAGGTCGTGCCCGACGCGATCGCGGAGGCGGAGCGGGTGCGACGCCGCGCGCTCTTCTCGTGACCTGACCCGAGTACACCCGCGGGCGCTCTCGCGCAAGGCGGATGCCGAAAGCGGCATACACGGTTACTGTGGGACACCAGGGCAGCACCCGAAACGACGTGAGGAGAACCCGATGCGGGGGAAGCTGGGACTCGTGATCGGCCTCGGAGTGGGCTACGTGCTCGGCACGCGAGCCGGCCGCGAGCGCTACGAGCAGATCAAGGAGAAGGCGCAGGAGGTGTGGGAGCTCCCCATCGTCCAGGCGCAGGCCGAGAAGGCGACGAAGCTCGCCAAGTCGAGCGCGCTCGCGATCCCCCGCGCCGCCTGGAACGGCGCGATCAAGGTCGTCAAGGCGGCCACGACGCCCGGCACCCCGGGGCAGCGTCTCGATGCGGCGCTCGGCGAGGCGGAGGACGCCGCCGACGACGTCAAGCAGGAGGCGCAGCGGAAGGCTGCCGGCTGATGGCGCAGCTTCCGCCGTCGCCGGTGCGGGACCGCGCCGACGACAGTCTCTTCTCGCTGATCGGCGACCTGCCGGAGCTCGTCCGCAACCTCGTCGTCGCCGAGGTCAACGCGGCGAAGAAGTGGGCGATCGCCGCCGCGAAGGACGCGGGCTTCGGCACCGGCTGGATGATCGTCGCGCTGTTCTTCGTGTTCTGGGCGATCCCGGCCTTCCTCGCGTTCGTCATCGCGCTCCTGTCGCTGTGGCTGCCGGTGTGGGCGTCGGCCCTCATCGTGTTCGGCGTCGGCCTCGTGCTCGCTGCGGTGTTCGCGCTGCTCGGCCTGCTCCGGTTCAAGCACCTCGCGAAGAGCGAGAACCCCGCCCGCGCCGTGCAGACGGACGTCGCCATCGTCAAGGAGGTCGCAGATGAGTTCTGACCGTGCACGCGCCGAGGAGCGGCTCGCGAAGACGGTCGTGCCCAGCGGGATCTCCGACCCGGTCGAGCTCGCGCGGGCGGAGCTCAAGGCCGCGCTCGCCGCGATCGAGGTCAAGGGCAACCTGCCGCGTCGAGCGGCCGAGGCCAGCCAGCGCGGCGCGGTGAAGGCGCGGGCGTTCGCGCAGCGCAGCCCCGTGGCGGCAGCGGCCGCCGCGGCGGGCGTCGCCGCGGCCGTCGGGCTCGCGATCTGGGGCGTCGCGCGGATCATCGCGCGCTGATCGGTGGCGAGGCCCTCCGCTCCCGTCAAGGGGGAGGGCCTCGTTTTCGCCTTCTCGCGACGCGGGAGCATGATGGAGTCATGTCTGCAGCACCCGAGACGACCGGCGACAACTACAGCCTCTGGGCGGTGTGGCGGCGGAACCCCGACCGCCCCGTGACGGAGCCCGACGCGACCGAGCTCGAGGACATCGTCGCCCTGCTCGAGGGCGAGGGCGTGACGATCCGCGGCTTCTACGACGTCAGCGGCCTGCGCGCCGACGCCGACCTCATGGTCTGGCTGCACGGCGCCGTCGCCGAGGACCTGCAGCGGGCCGTGCGCCGGCTGCGCCGCACCGAGCTGCTCAAGGACCTCCTGCCGACGTGGAACGCGATGGCCGTCCACCGCGACGCGGAGTTCAACAAGCGGCACATCCCCGGCTACCTCCGCGGCATCCCCGCGAAGGGCTGGCTCACGGTGTACCCGTTCGTGCGCAGCCACGAGTGGTACCTGCTGCCCGAGGACGAGCGCCGCACGATGCTCGCCGACCACGGCCGCAAGGGCGCCGCGTTCTCGGGAGTCGTCGCGAACACGATGGCGTCGTTCGCCCTGGGCGACTACGAGTGGATGCTCCCGATGGAGTCGGACGAGCTCAACGAGCTCGTCGACATGATGCGCGAGCTGCGCTACACCGAGGCCCGTCGCCACGTGCGCGAGGAGGTGCCGTTCTTCACGGGTCGACGCATCCCCGCGTCGGCCGTGCCCGAGGTGCTCCAGTGACCAGGCCCATCCGTCTCGGCACGCGCCGGAGCGCTCTCGCGACGGCGCAGTCGTCACAGATCGCCCGCGCTCTCGAGCAGCAGGCGGGGCGGCCCGTCGAGCTCGTGCCGATCGTCTCGGAGGGCGACACATCGCGCGCGTCGCTGTCGCAGCTCGGCGGGACGGGCGTCTTCGCGACGCGCCTGCGCGAGGCGCTGCTGCGCGACGAATGCGATCTCCTCGTGCACTCCCTGAAGGACCTCCCGACCGCCGACGCCCCCGGCCTCGTCATCGCGGCGACCCCCGCGCGGGCGGACGCGCGCGACGTCGTGCTCACGCGCGACGGCGTGCGGCTGGGCGACCTCGCCCCCGGTGCGCGGATCGGCACGGGCTCGCCTCGCCGCATCGCGCAGGTCCGGCGCGCGAACGCGGGTGTCGAGCTCCACGACATCCGCGGCAACGTCGACTCCCGCATGCAGCGCGTGCGCGACGGCGAGCTCGACGCGATCGTGCTGGCCGCGGCGGGCCTGTCGCGCCTCGGAGCCGACATCGACCTCGCTCTCGAGCCGCAGGACCTGAGCGGATGGCCGACGGCCGCGGGGCAGGGAGCTCTCGCCGTCGAGACCCGCAGCGACATCGACGAGGACCTCTTCGCGGCCATCCGCGCCCTCGACGACCCCGCGACCCGCTTCGCCGTGACGGTCGAACGGGCGATCCTCGCGGGCGTCGAAGCCGGGTGCCATGCGCCCCTCGGGATCCACGCCGTCCTCCGGGGCGAGCAGCTCTCGGTCACGGCGGTCGCGTACGGCCGCGAGCCGGGCGAGGAGATCGCCGTCGAGCACGCCGAGGCCGTGGCGCAGGAGTATATTCGTCCTGAGGGCGGAAGCGACGGTGCGGACTCCGCCCGGCGCGTCGTCCCCCGACGAGCGAGCGAGATCGGCACCGCTGTCGCCGGTCGGCTTCTCGACCGAGGGGCGTCCGACCTCGTCTCCCCCTCGACCACACCATGACGAAGCCAGTGGAACACATGACCGGAAAGCCTCTCGCCGGATGGCGGGTGCTCGTGCCTCGCGGCGGCCCGTGGGGCGATGGCGTCGCGGCGCGTCTGCGTGCCGACGGCGCGACGCCGGTCATCGCGCCGCTCATCAACTTCGCCCCGACGGAGGACAAGGCCGCCCTCGAGCAGGCGCTGCGCGACCTCGCCGACGGCATGTTCGACTGGCTCACCGTGACGAGCGCGACGACCGTCGACGTCCTCTACTCCTACGGCGCGACCATCCCCGAGAGCACGAAGGTCGCGGCGGTCGGCGAGACGACCGCGACCGCGCTGCAGGCCGTCGGGTACGGCGTGGACCTCGTGCCCGACACCGACAACTCCGCAGCCGGACTCGCAAGGCAGCTCCTCGCCCGGGAGTCTGAGCCCCGCCGCATCCTGACCCTGCGCAGCGAGATCGCCAAGCCCGTTCTCACCGACGCCCTCATCGCCGCGGGGCACGACGTGCACAGCGTCGTCGCGTACCGCACGGTGGGCGTGCCCGCCCCGGAGCGCGCGCACCGCGACGTGCTCAACGGCCGCATCAACGCCATCCTCGTGACGAGCGGCTCGGTCGCCGAGCAGGTGCGCGAGCAGTTCCCCGACATCCCCGATCAGACGATCATCGCTGCGATCGGCCCCCGCACCGCGCGCGACGCCGACGCCGTCGGGCTGCCGATCCACCTCGTCGCACCGCGGCAGACCATCGAGTCGCTCATCGACTCCCTCGCGAAGATCCCGGTGCCCGAGCCGACCGAGGAGGCCAGGGCCATCCCGCCCACGACGCCGACCGACGTCGTCCGGATCCCCGGGATGAAGGCGCGCCGATGACCTTCCCCGTGCACCGGCCGCGGCGCCTCCGCCAGTCGCCGGCCGTCCGCCGGCTCATGCGCGAGACGCACCTCGCGCCATCCCAGCTCGTGCTGCCCGCCTTCGTGCGGGAGGGCATCGCCGAGCCCGTCGAGATCTCGTCGATGCCCGGCGTGCGCCAGCACACGCTCGACTCCCTCCGCCGGGCCGCCGTCGAGGCGGCGGAGGCCGGAGTCGGCGGCATCATGCTCTTCGGCGTGCCGGCCGTGCGCGACGCGGTGGGATCGGGAGCCGACGATCCCGAGGGCATCCTCAACGTCGCCGTGTCGGCGCTCGCATCGGAGGTCGGCGACGCCCTCGTCGTGCAGGCCGACCTGTGCCTCGACGAGTTCACCGACCACGGGCACTGCGGCGTGCTGACGCCCGACGGCGGTGTCGACAACGACGCGACGCTCGAGCGATACGCCGCGATGGCCCTCGCTCAGGCGCGCGCGGGTGCGACGCTGCTCGGACTCTCGGGCATGATGGATGGCCAGGTTGCGGCCGTCCGCGAGGCGCTCGAGTCCGAGGGCTTCGTCGACGCGATCGTGATGGCGTACTCGGCGAAGTACGCGGGCGCGTTCTACGGGCCGTTCCGCGAGGCGGTCGACTCGCAGCTGAAGGGCGACCGGCGCACCTACCAGATGGACCCCGGCAACGCGCGCGAGGGAGTTCGCGAGGCGGTGATCGACGTCGAGGAGGGCGCCGACATCGTCATGGTCAAGCCCGCGCTGCCGTACCTCGACGTGCTCGCCGACGTGCGTGCGGCCGTCGACGTGCCCGTCTGGGCGTACCAGGTGTCGGGCGAGTACGCGATGATCGAGGCCGCGAGCGCGAACGGCTGGATCGACCGCCGCGGCGCGATCGAGGAGTCGCTCCTCGGCATCCGCCGCGCCGGCGCCGACGCCATCCTCACGTACTGGGCCGTCGAGGCCGCGCGCTGGCTCCGCTGATCTGGTAGGCGCGGCGTCGTCCGGGCGCGGCGGGTTCGCCGCGTTTCGGGGCGGACGGGGGCGGGTTCGCCGCGTTTCGGGGAAGCACGCCGTGAGCGCTGCCGCGAATCGCGTCCATTCGGCCCGGGTTCGCCGCGTTTCGCGGCGGACGTCCTCGCACGCTTCGCCCATCCGCGGCGCGGGAGAATGGGACGCATGACCGATCGCAACGACGTCCTGTTCGAGCACGCCCGCGAAGTGATCCCGGGCGGCGTGAACTCGCCCGTGCGGGCGTACGGCTCGGTCGGCGGGACGCCCCGGTTCCTCGCGTCGGCGCGCGGGGCATACGTGACGGATGCCGCTGGCCGCGAGTACGTCGACCTGGTCGCCTCGTGGGGCCCGGCTCTGCTCGGTCATGCGCATCCTGAGGTCGTCGCCGCGGTGCAGGAGGCGGCGGCGCGCGGTCTGTCATTCGGCGCTCCGACCGAGGGCGAGGTCGAGCTGGCCGATCTCATCGTCGACCGGGTGCAGGCCGGCGGCCTCCGTCCGGTCGAGCAGGTGCGCCTCGTCTCGACGGGCACCGAGGCGACCATGACCGCCATCCGCCTCGCGCGCGGCGTCACGGGCCGCGACCTCGTGCTCAAGTTCGACGGCAACTACCACGGGCACTCCGACGGGCTCCTCGCGGCGGCGGGCTCCGGCGTCGCGACGCTCGCCCTCCCCGGCACGGCGGGGGTGCCCGCGCCGATCGCGGCGCAGACGCTCGTCGCCCCGTACGGCGACCTCGACGCGGTGCGCGAGATCTTCGCGGTCCGCGGCGACGAGATCGCCGCGATCATCGTGGAGGCCGCGCCCGCCAACATGGGGGTCGTGCGGCCGGCGCCCGGCTACAACGCGGCGCTCGCGCAGATCGCGCACGACGCGGGAGCGCTGCTCATCCTCGACGAGGTGCTCACGGGCTTCCGCGTGCACCCGGCGGGGCACTGGGGGCTCCAGGTCGAGGCGGGCGAGGCCTTCGAGCCCGACATCATCACGTTCGGCAAGGTCGTGGGCGGCGGCATGCCTCTCGCAGCGCTCGGCGGCAAGCGCGCCGTCATGGACCAGCTCGCTCCCGTCGGCCCCGTCTACCAGGCCGGCACCCTCTCGGGGAACCCGCTGTCCGTCGCCGCCGGCATCGCGACGCTGCGTCTGGCCACTCCCGAGGTCTACGCGGCCGTCGACGCCGCCGCGGCCACGGTCGCCGACGCGCTGGCCGCCGCGCTCTCGGCGGAGGGCGTCGTCCACGCGATCCCGCGCGCCGGCAACCTCTTCGGGCTCGCGTTCCTGCCCGAGGCGCCCGCCGACTACGCGACCGCGAAGACACAGGAGGCGTTCCGCTACACGCCGTTCTTCCACGCGATGCTGGAGGCGGGCGTCGCGCTGCCCCCGAGCGTGTTCGAGGCGTGGTTCCTCACGGTGGCGCACGACGACGAGGCGCTCGCTCGCATCGTCGACGCGCTGCCCGCAGCCGCGCGGGCCGCCGCGGCCGCGACCTCCTGAGCCGCGACGCCCTCTGCACAGGCGGCTCCCGCCGGCGCGCCCTCCCCAGGCGAACCGTGTGCGCGCCGCCGACGGGGGTGGTCCCTCCGAGGATGTGACGCATCCGACCGAGGAGGAGACCATGACCGACGCCAAGCTCGACCTCATCGCGAAGCTGCTCGCGAAGGCCGAGAGCACGACACCCGAAGAGGCTGAGGCGCTCACCGAGCACGCCGAGCGCCTCATGGTGAAGTACGGGATCGGGCAGGCGCTGCTCGATGAGAGACGTGCTCGACAGGGCGAGACGCAGGACCCCGTCGTCGAGGAGCAGATGCTCTTCACGGGCGCCTACGCGCGCGACCTCCGAGAGCTCGGCGGCGGGGTCGCGCGCGCCCTCGGCACGATCCGGCCGCTCATCGCCGACTCCGCTCGCGGATCGGTGCTGTATCTCGTCGGGTTCGCGTCCGACGTGCAGCAGGCGCGCGTTCTCATCGCGAGCCTGCGCGTCCAGGCGCTCGTGGCGATGCGCGCATGGTGGCTCATCGAGCGAGCGTCGTATGACTGGTGCTTGGACAGCGACCGCCGTCGCGCGCGCAGCGGGTTCGTCCGCGGATTCGGGGCCGGCGCCGCGGCGCGGATCGCCGAGAACCGCCGCGCGATCATCGAGGAGGCGGGGAGCGGAACCGACCTCGTCCTCGCGTCACGTCGAAGCCGGGTCGATGCCTACGTCGACGCGCTCTCCCCGAGGAGAGGGCGCCGGCGCCAGGGGGCCGACGCGGGCGCGTTCGCGTCGGGGCACCGCTCCGGCCGTCAGGCGAACACGGGCGAGGCCGCGATCGGCGCGAGAAGGGGCCTCCCGCGATGAGGCACCGCGGTGGCGCGACGCTGTTCAGCCCAGCAGCGTCGCGGTCCGCGAGCCGAGGCCGAGTGCGGCGGCGGCGCGCAGCTGCTCGACGGTGTCGACGTCGCGGCGCAGCGTCGATTCCTGCGCCACCCCGAGGTCGACGTGCCCCGCCGCCCGGTGCGCCGCGGCCGAGTCCGCTCCGAAGGCCGGCACGAGTGCGGTGCCCGCGCGCGCCGTGATGAGGGTGGATCCCGTGCCCTCGGCGTCCGCGACGAGCCCGAGCCGCGCCGCGCCGGCGAGCGCGAGCGCGGCATCGAGGTCTGCCGGTCGGAGCGCGGGCAGGTCGCCCAGGAGCACCGCCCGCGGGAGGACGCGGTCGATCGTCGCGAGCCCGCGGCGGATGGCGGCGTTCAGCCCCGCGGGCTCGGACTCGCGGACGATGCGGATGGGGGCGGATGGCCGTGCGCGCGCGGGCGGGGGTGTGCTGTCTGCGAGGCCCTCCGGCCATCCGGAGGCCGCCGTGACGACGACGACCTCGGCGACCCGCGAGGCGCGCGCGACCGCGTCGACCGTGTCACGCGCGATCGCGTCGGCGAGCGCCGCGCGATCGACGCCGGGCGCCTCGAGCCGCGACTTCCCCCGTGCGGGCGGCTTCACGGGGATGACGACGTGCCAGGCGAAGCCCGCGTCGCCGTTCACGCCCCGTACTCGGCGCGGAGCCGAGGCAGCACCTCCTCGCCGTAGAGGCGCAGGAAGGTCTCCTGGTCGTGACCGGGGTCGTGGAATACGAGGTGCCGGAAGCCCAGGTCGATCCAGGTGCGGATCGCCGCGAGGTGCTCGTCGACGTCGTCCGACACGATGAATCGCGAGGCGGCGCGCTCGGTGGGCAGCTGCTCGGCGAGGCGCTGCATCTCGAGCGGGTCGTCCACGCCCATCTTCTCCTCGGGGCTCAGGGCGAGCGGGGCCCAGAAGCGCGTGTTCTCGAGCGCCTGGGCGCGGTCGTGGCGGAAGGAGACCTTGACCTCGAGAAGCGTGTCGACGTCTGACCGGTCGCGGCCCGCCTTGGCGAGCCCTTCGTCGAATGCCGGCAGGAGCTTCTCACGGTACAGCTCGGGAGCCTTGCCGCTCGTCGTGATGTAGCCGTCGGCGATCCGACCGGCGAGCCGCGTCGCCGCGGGGCCCGAGGCGCCGATGTAGATGGGCACGAGCTCGTCCGGGCGGTCGTAGATCGTGGCGTTGCGCACCGAGTAGTACGTGCCGTCGAAGGTCACGCGATCGTCGGTCCACAGCCGGCGGATGAGCGTGATCGCCTCCTTCATGCGCTGGAACCGCTCGGGCGACTCGGGCCAGTCGAGTCCGAGGGTGACCTCGTTGAGCGCCTCGCCCGTGCCGACGCCGAGGATCATCCGCCCGGGGTGCATGGCGCCGAGTGTGCCGAACGCCTGGGCCACGACGCCGGGGTGGTAGCGGAAGGTCGGCGTGAGCACTGACGTGCCGAGCAGCACGCGCGAGGTGCGCTCGGCCGCGGCGCCGAGCCAGGGCAGCGCGGCGGGCGCGTGGCCTCCCTCGTGCATCCACGGCTGAAGGTGGTCGCTGAGGAACACCGAGTCGAACCCGACCTCCTCGGCGAGGATCGCGTAGTCGAGCAGCTCGCGCGGCCCGAACTGCTCGGACGAGGCCTTGTAGCCGAACCGGAAGGGGATGGTCATGACAGGGCTCCTTCGGAGGTGAGGACGGCGGATGGCTCGAGCAGGTCGCGCGCGACGCGCGCGAGACGCTCGCGGAAGGCGGCGACGGTCCCCGGCCAGAGGAGCGTGAGCCGGCCGCTGCGGGAGTCGACGTACCAGCTCTCGCAGCCGCCCGACACCCACGGGGTCCCGGTCGAGCGCTCGACGATCTCCCGCGTGTAGGCGGCCTCGTCCTGCGCGCTCACGCGCACGTCGAGTCCCCGGGTGATGAGAGCCGCGGCGAAGGCGGCCTGCTCCTCGAGGATGAGCACGGCCGAGTTGTGGCCGAGCGCCGCGTTCGGCCCGCCGAGGATGAAGAGGTTCGGGAAGCCGTGCACGAGGGTCGAGCCGACCGAGCGCATGCCGTCGGACCAGTGCGCATCGAGGGATCGACCGTGCTCTCCGGTCACGAGGGGAGCGTAGGGCTGGCGGGTGGAGGCGAAGCCCGTGGCGAGGACGACCGCGTCGGCCGCGTGCCGCGTGCCGTCGGCCGCGACGAGCGCGCCGTTCTCCACGGCGGCCAGGGCCGACGGCACGAGACGCACGGCATCCGAGGCGACGGCCGGGTAGAACGCGTCGCTCAGGAGCACGCGCTTGCAGCCGAACGCGTAATCCGGGGTGAGAGCGGCGCGCAGGGCCGGGTCCGCCACCTGCGAGGCGAGGTGGGCGCGCGCGACGGCCTCGGCTTCGGCGGCCGCCGCGCGGTCGCCGGAGCGCGACGCGAAGCGCGCCTCGCCCTCGCGGAGCAGCTCGTCGCGCAGGTGCGCGGCGGCCGACGGCTCGCGCAGGGCGGCGCGCTCCTCGGGGCCGTACACCCGGTCGCCCTTGGGGACGATCCACGCGGGCGTGCGCTGGAAGAGCACGACCTCGGCGCCCGCATCGACGAGGGCGGGCACGAGCTGCACCGCGCTCGCCCCTGCGCCGACGACCGCGATCCGGCGCCCCGCGACGTCCTGGGTGTGATCCCACCGTGCGGAGTGGAAGAGCGGGCTGGGGAAGGTCTCGAGCCCCACGACGTCAGGGATCCGCGGCTCGGTGAGCCGCCCGCACGCGAGGACGAGATGTCGCGCCCGGATCTCCTCGGGACACGACGCAGGATCCTCTCGGCCCGCCGCACCGGGAATCCGGTTCCCGCGCGCGGAGCCGCTCGGAGGTCCTGCGATGTGTCCCGGGCCGGTGCGCACGGCCCACTCGTCGCCGTCCCACCGTGCGTCGATCAGCGCGGTGCCGAAGCGGATCCGCGTGTCGAGCCCCTCGTCGCGCGCGATCCGCTCGAGGTACTCCCGGATCTCCGCGCCGGGAGCGAACACGCGCGTCCAGTCGGGGGACGGATGGCTCGCGAGCCCGTACAGATGAGAGGGCACGTCGCACGCGACGCCGGGGTAGGTGTTGTCGCGCCACGTGCCGCCGACTCCGTCGGCGCGCTCGATGATCGCGAAGTCGTCGACGCCCTGGGCTCGGAGGGCGAGCGCGGCCGCGAGGCCTGCGAAGCCGGCGCCGACGATGAGCGTGCCGACGCGGATCATCCGCCGCTCCGCTGGACGTCTCCGTAGGTCGTCGTCCGCTGCCGGAACGGCCGGAACAGCCGCTTCGCGATGCCGCGCGCCGTGTCGAGCGGCAGCTCGAGGCCGGCCTCGACCCCCGCGCGAGGCGCGACGCGTCCGTCGAGCAGCGTTCCGCCGAGGTCGTCGCCGCCCGCGCGCAGGAGGTCGGCCGACAGCTCGAGGCCGTGACGCGTCCACGGGATCTGCACGTGCGCGATGGCGCCCGACAGCATGAGGCGAGACACCGCGACCATGGCACGGTGCTCATCGCGCGGGCTGCGGCCGTCGACGAGCGGCCGGCCCCAGCCCGGCATCGGGATCGGCACGAACTCGGAGAACCCTCCGGTCTCGCGCTGGATGGCCAGGAGCCTGCGGAGGTGGGCGATGCGCTCCGCGGCGGTCTCGACGTGCCCGTAGAACAGGACGGATGTCGAGCGGAAGCCCGCGCGGTGGGCGGCCGTGATGGTCTCGATCCAGCGGTCGATCTCGAGGTCGCCGGGCGCGACCTCGGCGCGCACGCGCTCGCTCAGGATCTTGACTCCCGTTCCCGGCACCGTGTCGACTCCCGCCTCGCGCAGCGCGGCGAGAGCGCCGTCGACCCCGAGCCCCGCGCGGTCGGCGAGGTCGGCGACATCCTGCGGGCGGAAGGCGTGGAGATGGATGGCCGGGGCCGCGCGCTTCACGGCGCGAGCGATCTCGAGGTACGCCTCGGGCTCCTCGCCCGGCGCGAGGAGGCCCTGCACGCAGATCTCCGTGAGACCGAGGTCGACCGCGTCGCGCGCGGCGTCCTCGAGGAGCGGGAGGTCGAACTCGTCATCCGCCCGGCCGCCTCGCGCGCGGAAGCCGGTCGAGGCGATGTTGCGGTTCGCGACGATGCTCACGGTCTCGCCGACGGTGTACCGGCGCACGTCGTCGGCCGTCTGCACGAGGGCCTCGAGCTCGTCGCCGGTCGCGGTGAGGAGGCGCTCCCACTCCGCGTCGTCGAGCGCTCCAGGGTCCTGCGCGGCGCGCTCGATGACGGCGGCGATGAGCCCGCCGGGCGACCACAGTGCAGGAGTCTCGACCGCGCCCGCATCGGGGGAGCGGTCTCCCGGCTCCTGCGGGCGCGGAACTCCTGCGTCGTGTCCCGCTCGGGGCGAGCGCGCCTCGGGGCGCACGATGCCGCCATCCGCCGCGCGTCGCGCGAGCCCGCTCTCGTCGGCGAGGGCGCGCGTCGCACCGCGGATGGCCGCGTCGACCCAGGCGTCCGCGTGCACGTACTCGGGGTGGGCCGTGAGGCGCTCGCGCAGCGTGAAGCCGAGCTCGGCCGTGCGCGCCGCGAGATCGTCGAGGTGCGGCCACGGGCGCTCGGGGTTCACGTGGTCGGCGGTGAGCGGTGAGACGCCGCCCCAGTCGTCGGCGCCCGCGCGGAGGAGGAGCGCGAACTCCTGCGGGTCGGACAGGTTCGGCGGCACCTGCACGCGCATGCGCGGCCCCAGGACGAGCCGCGTCACGGCGACGGCCATCGCGTGCTCGTGGAGGGCGGCGTCGGGCGCGTCCTGCATCGCGGTCCGCGGCTTCGCGCGGAAGTTCTGGACGATGACCTCCTGCACGTGCCCGTGGCGCTCGTGCACGTCGCGGAGGGCGATCATCGACTCCGCGCGGTCGCGGAGCGTCTCGCCGATCCCGACGAGGATGCCCGAGGTGAAGGGGATGCGGGCGCGGCCGGCGTTCTCGAGCAGCTCGAGCCGGACGAGGGGGTCCTTGTCGGGCGAGCCGTGGTGCACGCGCCCCGGCTCCGTGAAGAGCGCGCGCGAGGTCGTCTCGAGCATGACGCCCATCGAGGGGGCGAACGGGCGCAGCGCCGCGAGCTCGTCGGGGCTCATCACGCCGGGGTTCAGGTGGGGGAGGAGACCCGTCTCGTCGACGATCAGCTCGGCCATCGCGCCGACGTACTCGAGAGTCGACGCGTAGCCGTGCTCGTCGAGCCAGGCGCGCGCCTCGGGCCACCGGTCCTCGGGGCGATCGCCGAGCGTGAGCAGCGCCTCCTTGCAGCCGAGCGCCTGCCCCTGTCGGGCGACGGCGAGCACCTGCTCGGGCGACATGTACGCGGGCTTCGCCTTCTTGAGCAGCTGGCCGGGGGTGTCGACGAAGACGCAGTAGTGGCAGCGGTCGCGGCACAGCGTCGTGAGGGGGATGAACACCTTGCGCGAGTACGTCACGACACCGGGTCGGCCCGCGAGGGCGAGCCCCTCGTCGCGCGTGCGCGCGGCGAGATCGAACACGCACTCGGCATCGGGGCCCGTCGCCTCGAGGAGCGCGAGCGCGTCGTCGGCGTCGAGGCGCTCCCCGCGCTCGGCCTTTCGCAGAGCGGCGGCGAGAGCCGGAGCGTTCGCGCTGAGCAGGGTCACCGATCCAGTCTCGCACCGTGCGCGGCGACGGGCGCCGCCGCGGACAGCGCGGCCGCGGCGAAGCTGTGCGAACTCACCAGCCTCTCGGGAGGAGTCCGCTGGCAGGATGGATGCCATGGTCACCCTGCTCCTCGATCACGCGCAGCTCGAGATCTCGCTGTCGGCCACCGAGCGCGCCCTCGCGTTCCGCCGCACGAGCATCCGCGTCGAGCGCTCGTCGATCGTCAAGGTGCAGCTCACGGACGACCCGTGGACCTGGCTGCGCGGCGTGCGCGCCCGCGGCACGTTCCTGCCCGGCTTCACGGCGCTCGGCACGTGGCGGACGGAGACCGGAGACGACTTCGTCGCGGTGCGCGGCCGCCGTCTGCCCGGTGTCGTGATCGATCTGGATGGCGAGGGCGAGTTCGAGCGTCTCGTCATCTCGACACGTCACGGCCTCGCGCTCACGCGAGCGCTGCGCCTCAACCTCGACGAGGCCGCCGAGGCCGTCGAGCTGGGCGCGGAGCCTGCGAAGGAGCCGCAGCGCACACCGCGCCCCGCCTCGCGCCCCGCTCCCGCGATCTGAGCCGGCGGCGCCGTCGTCAGTCGGCGTCGTCCTCGGTGGGCTGCTCGGTGCCCTCGTAGGTCACCGGGTCGACGCCCGCTCCGCGCAGGATGTCGTCGAACGAGAACCCTTCCTCGTTCTCACCCTCGACGACGGCCGCGTCCTCCTCCTCGGTGGACTCCTCGGCGCCGATCATCGGCACGGCCACGGTCTCCGTCGAGAGGTGGTCGATGGTCGGGATGGCGATGGTCGGCTCGCCCGGCTCGTGCTCATCGGCGTCGTGGCCCAGGAACGCGGCCGCGCCGCCGACCGGCTCGTCGCCGCCGGCCAGGAGGTTCGCCAGACGCGCCGACCCCGGCAGGCCGCCCGCGAACGGAGCCGCCTCGGCGTCCTCGGCGTCCTCGCCACCGTCGAACTCGACGACCGCATCGGGCTCCTCGAGCACGTCGGGGCTGTCGGCGTCGTCGCGAGGAGCATCCTCGTCGCCCTCGTGCCGATCGTGGGGAGCCTCCGACGGGTCGGAATCGGCCGCGAAGGCGTCGGCCGGGGCGTCGGCGTCGTCGGCCTCTGGCGTCCAGTCCTCGTGGCTCTCGGCGACGTGCTCGGGAGCTGCGGGAGCCTCGTCGTCCCACGCGTGCGCGGCGCCGGGGTCGCCGTCCATGGCCGGAGCCTGGAGGAAGGCGTCGGCCTCGGCGACCTCGCGCTCGAAGTCGGCGT
Source organism: Microbacterium barkeri (assembly GCF_027921765.1). GTDB lineage: Bacteria > Actinomycetota > Actinomycetes > Actinomycetales > Microbacteriaceae > Microbacterium > Microbacterium barkeri. The sequence goes on along the minus strand of NZ_BSEJ01000005.1, from coordinate 81,889 downwards.
CGGTGGTCGGCGCAGGAGCGGCGGGGATGTGCCACGTGGGCACCGGCGCCGGCGCGTCGGCGACGAACGGCGCGTCTTCGATCGGCGCGTCCTCGGGGGCGGTGTGCTCGGGCGCTTCCGCGGCAGCGTCGTCGCCTTCGGCGTCGTCCTCATCGCCCGCGGCCTCGTACTCCGCCGGCGCGTAGTCCTCGGTCTCGTCGGAGGCCGGCTCGTCGGAGGCCGGCTCGTCCGAGGTCGGCTCGCCGGAGGCCGTCTCGTCGGAGGCTGGCTCGTCCGAGTTCGGCTCGCCGGAGGCCGTCTCGTCGGCGTCCGTCTCGCCCTCTGCGTCCGCAGCGCCCTGGGGTGCGGCGTCTTCCGCGTCCGCCTCGGCGTCTTCCGCGTTCTCACCGGCGTCGGCGTCGGCCGGCTGCTCGTCGGTCGCGTCCGTCACGATGGCGGCCACGCCGACTCCGGCAGCGGCGCCCGCGGCCGCAGTCACGCCGACCTCGGCGGGGGAGAGACCCGCGTCCTCGGAGTTCGACTCCGCGTCCTCGCGGCGGTCGGCCTCGGCGTCCACGGTCGTCGCGTCCGCCTCATCTGAGACATCCGCAGCCGCGCCATCTGAGACATCCGCAGCCGCGCCATCCGAGACATCCGCAGCTGCGACATCCGAGACATCCGCAGCTGCGACATCCGAGACATCCGCAGCTGCGACATCCGAGACATCCGCAGGCGCCGCGTCCGCGTCACCTGAGACATCCGCGTCCGCGTCCGCGTCACGCGAGACATCCGCGACCGCGCCGTCCGCGGCACCCGCCGTCGGCGGCAGCGCCGCGGTCATCGGCGGCACGTACTCGCCGCTCACGAGCTGGATGAAGACGTCCTCGAGGCTGGGGCTGCGCTGCTGCAGCGTGGTGAGCGCGACACCGGCCTGCGCGGCGAGTGCGCCGATCTCCGCGGCCGAGGCGCCCTGCACGTTGATGCCCGAGCGCAGCAGCTCGACCTCGTAGCCCGCGTCGCGCAGGGCGCGCGAGAGCGCGGCGCGGTCGAGCGAGTCGACGGCGACCGTCTGCGACGACGCGTCCTCGAGGTCCTCGATGGCACCCGCGAAGACGAGCGAGCCGTTCGAGATGACGAGGAGCCGGTCCGCGACCTGCTGGATCTCGCTGAGCAGGTGCGATGACACGAGCACCGTGCGGCCCTCATCGGCGAGGCGGCGCATGAGGAGGCGCATCCACCGGATGCCCTCGGGGTCGAGTCCGTTCGCGGGCTCGTCGAGGACGAGCACGCCGGGGTCGCCGATCATCGCCTCCGCGACCGCGAGTCGCTGCGTCATGCCGAGGGAGTAGCCCGAGATGCGCATGTCGGCGACCTCGGAGAGGCCCACGAGCGCGAGCACCTCGGCCACGCGCGACGAAGGCACACCGGCCTGACGTGCGACCGTGCTCAGGTGCTTGACCGCCGTTCGGCGCGCCCGGAACGTCGGCGACTCCGACACCCAGCCCACGACGCGGCGCGGGCTGGAGAGCTGCGCGAACGTCTTGCCGCCGATCGTCGCGGTGCCCGCGTTGGCGCGCAGCTGCCCGAGGAGGATCCGCAGCGTCGTCGTCTTGCCCGCCCCGTTGGGGCCGAGGAACGCGGTCACGAAGCCGGGGTCCACGCGGGCGGTGAAGTCCGAGACAGCGGCGATCCCGTCGAAGGTCTTCGTGACGCCCGTGAACTCGAGCACCTTGCCGTCGGTCATGGTGACCCCTTCATCTGCATGCATGTTCCCCCTATCTTGTCGGAATCCCGCTGAGAACCGTGGCACATCGGCGCAAACCCCTGCGTGGGCACCCCGCGGCCGGGGCCAGGACGCGCGCCGGGTAACGTGGCACGCGTGATGGACACGACGCCTTCGGCCAGAGTCGCCGCGAAGATGCAGAGCGGGGTGGGGCGCATCACGCTCGACCGCCCCGAGGCCATCAACGCCCTCTCGCTCGAGATGCTCCAGGCCGTGGGCGAGATCCTGGACGGATGGCGGGATGAGCCGGATGTCGCGATCGTGCTGCTCGAGGGCGCCGGCGACCGCGGGTTCTCGGCGGGCGGCGACATCCGCGCCCTGTACGCGAGCATGCTCGACGGCGGTGAGCCGGCCGCCGAGCCGTTCTTCCGCGTCGAGTACCGCGTCGACGCCGAGGTCGCCGCGTATCCCAAGCCCATCGTCGCGATCGCCGACGGCGTCACCATGGGCGGCGGGATCGGGCTCGCCGGCAACGCGCACGTCCGCATCGTGACCGAGCGCTCGCGCCTCGCGATGCCCGAGACGCGCATCGGATTCTCGCCCGACGCCGGCGGATCGTGGCTCCTCGCGCACGCGCCAGGCCGTCTCGGCGAGTACCTCGCGCTCACGAGCGACACGATGGACGCCGCCGACGCCATCCACTGCGGCTTCGCCGACCACTACGTCCCGAGCGACCGCATCCCGTCGGTCGTGGACGCCCTCGAGATGCGCGCGGACCCGGCCACGCCGACCGAGCTCGTCATGCTCTTCGACGAGACGCCGGAGCCGAGCCGGATCCAGCGCGCGCAGCCGTGGATCGACCGCGCCTTCTCGGCCGACACGCTCCCCGAGATCCGCGAGCGGCTCGAGCAGCTGGTCGCGGAGGGCGTCGCCGCCGACGAGAACCCGTCGCCGGCCACGGCCCTCGCGGCCCTCGACGAGCGGTCGCCGACCGCGCTCGTCGTCACGCTCGGGGCCATCCGCTCGGCTCGCGCGCTGCCGTCGCAGCGCCACGCGCTCGAGCAGGAGTACCACCTCATGTGCTGGTACCTCGCGACGCAGCCCGACCTCGTCGAGGGGATCAGGGCGCAGGTGATCGACAAGGACCGGCAGCCGCGCTGGAACCCGGCTACGGTGGCGGATGTGCACCCCGACACGGTGGGCACGGCCTTCGCGCACCGCGCGGAGCGGATGCTGTTCCCCGACCTGGAGAGGTGAGCATGACCGACAAGGCGGAGTTCGGCTTCTACGGCGTGTGGCGCCCCGCGGCGCGCCTCGACGGCGCCTTCGCCCAGGGCGTCGAGCAGCTCGGATACGGAACGCTGTGGGTGGGCGGGTCGCCCGCGCAGGACCTCGTGATCGTCGAGGAGCTCCTCGACGCGACGACGTCGATCATCGTCGCGACCGGCATCGTCAACATCTGGCAGGCCGACGCCGAGAGCGTGGCTCGAGCGTTCCATCGGATCGAGGACGCGCATCCCGGTCGGCTCGTCCTCGGCATCGGCTCGGGGCACCGCGAGGCCACGCCGCACCGGGAGAAGCCGCTCGCCGCGCTCAACGCGTACCTCGACGTGCTCGACGCGGAGGGCGTCCGCCCCGATCAGCGCGTGCTCGCGGCGCTCGGGGACCGCACGCTCGCGCTCGCCGCGGAGCGCACGCTCGGCGCCCATCCGTACCTCACCGTCCCCGCGCACACCGCGCATGCGCGCGAGGTGCTCGGCGACGCGCTCCTCGCGCCGGAGATGAAGGTCGCGCTCGCCGACTCGGCCGAGGCCGCACGCGCGACGGCCAGGGCCTACCTCGAGCGCTACTTCCGGCTGTCGAACTACGTCGACGCGCTCAAGCGCTTCGGCGCGAGAGACGAGGACTTCGCCGACGGCGGGTCGGACGAGCTCATCGACGCCGTCGCGGCGAACCCCGACCCCGAGGCCGCGGCCGCCGCGCTGCGCACGCACCTCGGCGCGGGCGCCGACCACGTGGCGCTGCAGCCGCTCGGAGACGACCCGCTCGGGTCGCTCGAGCGGCTCGCGCCGGCGCTCGGCCTCGAGCCCCTGCGGCACTGACCCGGCCGCGCCGCCGACGCGGAGCCGGCCGCTACGCCGGTGCCCCCGTCGACGCGCGCACGTTGAGCGCGGGGCTCAGCGTCACGCGGTGCACGGGACGCGACGGGTCGGCGATGCGCGCGAAGAGGAGCTCGAGCGCCGCGCGCCCGATCGCCGCACGCGGGGGAGCGACGCCCGTGAGGGCGGGCGTGAAGAGCTCGGCGAACTCGTCGTCGTAGGCGACGACGGAGAGGTCGCCCGGCACCGACAGGCCGCGCGAGAGCACGAGGTCGACGATCGCCATGGCCTCGCGGTCGGAGTGGACGAGCAGAGCGGTCACACCGGCCTTCAGCACGCTGTCGAGCATCTCGTCGACGCCCTTCGAGAAGCCGGGGGCGCCCCGGTCGGGCAGGATCCGCTCCACGTGCTCCGCGGGGGTGAGCTCGAGCTCACGGCACGCGGCCGTCCATCCGGCGATGATCTTGCGCGAGGTCGGCGAGTTGCGCGAGATGAGGAGACCGACCTTGCGGTGGCCCAGCTGCGCGAGGTGACGCGCCGCGAGCACCGCGCCGAGCGCGTGGTCGGTTGTGACGGACTCGACCGGGGCCCCGTCGGGGCGCGACACCGCCTCGCGCTCGGCGAGCACGAACGGGATCCCCGACGAGGTGAGCCACGCGATGACGTCCTGCGCGTACTCGGTGTCGGTGTTGGGCGCGACGACCAGCCCGGCGAGATCGCCTGCCTCGACCATCCGCTCGAGGACGGGGCGCTCGTCCTGCATGTCGTACGAGGTGCCGCGCAGGAGGATCGACGCGCCGTGCTCGCGGGCGGCGCCCTCGAGCGAGCGCACGACCTGCGGCCAGTAGAAGTCGAGCGACGGCACGAGCACGCCGATGCTCGCGGCCGACGCGCGGTCGGGGGAGGGGCGCCGGGCGACCACGCCTCCCGGCGGCGGCACGGCGCCGCCGTGCACGCGCATGAGCAGGCCCTCCTCCTCGAGCTGCTGGAGGTCGCGGCGCAGCGTCACGGCCGCCACGCCCAGGTCCTCGGTGAGCTGCGACACGCGGACGGCGCCCGCGCGCGCCAGCGCGTCGAGGATGAGGTCGCGGCGCGAGGCCGCGAGCGGCGCGCTCTGATCGGTCATCGTCCCTCCTCGGTCGATCCATCCTGGCGCACGGTGACCGTGAGCTCGGCGAGGCCCGACACGTCGATGTCGATGCGGACGAGGCGCTCGCCCCACACATGGGTGAGCATGGGGTCGGTGAGCGGCTGCTCGACGAGCCGTGCCGGGGCCGCGGGGTCCCACGAGAGCACGACGGGCCGCGCCCCGTCGAGCGGGACGATCCGCGCGGCGCCCGCCGCGAGGCTGACGTCGCCGGCCGCGAGCAGGCGGATCTCGGTCGCGCCGTCCCCGGGGGCGAGACGCCACGCGTCGGCGATCGCGACCGTGCGTCGCGCGCGGTCGAGGCGGATGGCGCGGCGCCAGCTCTCGAGCTCGGGCACATCGTAGGCGTCCGCGAGCTCGAGGACGAGCTCGGCGTCGCCGACGTCGACGAGGCGCGCGGCGCGCTCGCGCCCCTCCGACTGCCCCCGTCCGCGGATGAACGGGACGCTGTGCCACGCGCTCTGCATGGGCCAGAGCTCGTACCGCGCGTCGCTGAACGTCCGCGCCTCGTACGTCGGCCGGCCCGCATCCACGAGGACGGGCACTCCGTCGGACGCGACGATGACGCTCCCGACGTCGTCGTGGTTGTGGCTCTCGGCGTTGTGCCCTCCCTTGCCGACCACGGTCAGGCCGCGCGGCTCGCCCTCGCGCTCGCGGACGACGAGCATCTCGGTCGACGGGAGCCACACGCGGGCGGGCAGCGGATCGGAGCCCGGGGCGGCCGCGAGCCACGCGGGATCGGTCAGCCCGCGGAGCACCCGGCCGAGACCCTCCGGCTCGGCGACGGCGGGGCGCGACGGATCGCGGTGGAGCGCGGCGAAGGCGGCCGCCGCGTCGTCGCCGACGCGTCGCGCCGCGCGGTGGAGCGCGTGCCACGGCTGCGGCCCGGTCTGACGCGCCTGCGCGTCGGCGGCGTTCACGAACCACGGCCCGCCGAGGTGCATGCGATGCGGAAAGGCGATCGTCTCGCGCAGCGACGGGACGTCGCCGGTCACGTCGAGGCCGGTCGCGTGCGCGAGCACGTCGAGCGCCTCGAGCAGGCGGCACGCGCCGTTCCACCAGTAGGCGTAGCCCTCGTCGATCGCGCCGTCGAGGGGCAGCGCGGCGACGTAGCGGTCGAGGCCCTCGACGACGAGGGCGACGACGCGCGCCCGCTCGTCGCGCTGCTCGGGGGCGTCAAGCAGCCGCAGCGCGGCGACGAGCACGTTGCCGTGGATCCAGGGGTTCCAGTTGTGGACGTGTCCGTCGAGCCCGATCCACCGCCAGTCGCGGCGGCGGAGGAACGGCTCGAAGATCCGCACGTGCGCCTCGTGCCGCACGCGCGCCCGGATGCCGGGGAAGCGGGCCTCGAGCCGCTCGCCGACCGCGTGGTCGAGCCAGGCGAGCTGCGACACGACCTCGCCCGCGCCGAGATCGACATAGGGGTCGGTCACGGTCGCGAGGACGGCGCCGTGCCGATCGCGCGTGTCATCGTGCGCGGGCCAGCACCACGAGCTCTGCTCGCAGAGCATCACGACGCCGTCTAGCGTCTCGTCGAGCCACGTCGCCTCGCCCCCGGCGCCCGCGAGGACCGCGACGCGCGTGAGGCGCTCCTGGCGGGCGAAGGCGGGCGCCTCCCAGGCGACGCGGTCGCCGTCGCCGTGGAATCGGGCCGCGTCGTGCGCGCGGGGCTGCGGCCAGGGCTCCGGCAGCTCGCGCTCGGCACGCGCGCGGAAGGCGGCGATGGCAGCGGGGTCTGCGCGCCGCAGATCGGCGGGTGGAAGAGCGGCGTCGGGCTCAGCGAGTCGCTCGGCGAGGGCCCGGTCGAGGTTGTCCAGCTCGACGCCGGCTGCGCGCGCGAGCGCGTCTGCGAGCGGTCCACGGAAAGGGGTCATCGTCGATCTCCTCCTGCCCTCGGCGACATCCGCCGAAGTGATCAGAAACGATCATGCCCGTTCAAGATTGTGTTTGCAAGAGCGGATCTGATTGATACGCTCCTCAACGTCAGCGCGCCCGCACGCCGTTCGAAGGGGAACCCGTGACACCCGCACCCGCCCGCGCAGCGCACTCGTCCGAGTGGACGCGCGCCGACTGGACGGCCTACGCCGACCGCCTCCTGGAGGGCGCGATGGCGCACGGCTCCGCCGACCGCGGGCGCATCCTCATCCCCGGCGCCGAGGGCGGCTATGGACGCGACGTCGACGGCCTCGAGGGCTTCGCGCGCACCTTCCTCATCGCGGGCTTCCGCATCGCGGGAGAGCGCGGCCGCGGCGTCGACCACCTCATCGACTTCTTCTCGCAGGGCATCCGCGCGGGCGTCGATCCCGACGCGCCCGACCGCTGGGTGCGGATGGAGGAGCATGCGCAGGCGAAGGTCGAGGCCGCGTCGATCGCGCTCATCCTCGATCTGACCCGCCCCTGGATCTGGGATCGCCTCGACGCGCTCACGCAGCAGCGCGTGATCGACTACCTGGCTCCCGCGGTCGGCGACGACACCTATCCGCCGATCAACTGGCTGTGGTTCCGCGTCGTCGTGCAGACCTTCCTGCGCTCGGTGGGCGGCCCCTGGTCTGCCGACGACATCGCCGCGGATCTCGCGCTGCACGACACGTTCGCGCGCGGCGAGGGGTGGATGGCCGACGGCGCGGCGCGCTCGTACGACCACTACGTCGGCTGGGCGCTGCACCTCTACCCCGTGCTCTGGGCGCGCATGGCGGGCGCCGCCGATCTCGCCGGCGACCGCATCGCGGCAGACCGGGCGTCGCTCGACCGCTTCCTGCAGGACGCCGTGCACCTCGTCGGCGCCGACGGCTCGCCCCTCATCCAGGGCCGCAGCCTCATCTACCGCTTCGCGGCGGCCGCGCCGTTCTGGGCAGGCGTCGTCGCCGACGTGCCTTCGGTCTCCGCGGGCGCGCTGCGTCATGCGGCCGCACGGATCGTGTCGCACTTCGCCGACCGGGGCATCCCCGACGACCGCGGCGTGCTGACGATGGGCTGGCACGGCGAATGGCGCCAGCTCGCGCAGTCGTACTCGGGGCCGGGCTCGCCCTACTGGGCCGCCAAGGGCCTGCTCGGGATCATGCTCCCGGCCGACCATCCGGTCTGGGATGCTCCCGCAGAGCCGCTCCCGGTCGAGCGCGGCGACTTCGTGCGCGCGATCGCGGCGCCGGGGTGGATCGTCTCGGGCACGGCCACGGACGGCATCGTGCGCGTCGCGAACCACGGCACGGACCACGAGGTCGAGGGGGCGCTCGTCGCCGACTCGCCGCTGTACGCGCGGCTCGGATACTCGACCGCCACGAGCCCGCTGCTCGACGCGCGCGGATGGCGCGAGCCGCTCGAGCAGTCCGTCTCGCTCGTCGACCCGACCGGCGCCGCGACCCACCGCGCCGGGATGTCCTGCCACGGCGTGCGCGCCGGCGACGGCGTCGGCGTCGGCGCATCGACCGCGGTCGCGCACACCTTCTCGGCCGATGCCGACCAGGTCGCGCACGGCTCGGGCCTGCGCGGCACGGCAGAGGCGGTCGCGCGGCTGTCGGTCGTGTCGATCGTCCGCGGCGCGCACGAGGTGCGCCTCGCGCGAGTCGACGACCCCGAGAGCAGCCTCGCCGGATGGCGGCTGCGCTGGGGCGGATGGCCCGCCGCGGGCGCCCGGGTCGACGCGCGCGTCGAGACCGCACCCGACGCGATCGCGATCGCGTCGGTCGAGGGCACGACCAGCGCCATCCGCGCGCTCGGGCACGTCGCGAGCGCCCGGGTCGAGCAGCGACGCGACGCGAGCCCGCTCGGCGAGACCGCCGCCGTCCCCGTTCTCGAGAGCGCGGTCGTCGTCGGCGAGTGGCGCGCGGTCGAGCTCGCCCTCTCGGGCGCCGAGGAGCTGCCGCACGTGCAGCTCCGTCTCGACGGCGACAGCGCGCACATCACCTGGCCCGACGGCGTCGAGACGACGACGGCCCTCTCAGACCTCCGCCTCGCGCAGCCCGCGCAGCGGTGACCCCCGAACACCCGAAAATCCTGCAGCAAAGGAGCAGCACTCCCATGAAGAAGCGCATCATCGCCGCATCGGCCGGCCTCGCGGCCTCGGCCATCGCCCTCGCCGGATGCGGCGGCGGCACGCCGGCGGCCGATCCCGACGGGCCGGTCACGCTGACCCTCTCCGGCTGGAGCGTCGAGACGACGCCCGAGTTCCAGCTCCTCGCCGACCTGTTCGAGGACGCCCACCCCGACGTGACGGTCGAGATCGTGGACTACGACCCGGCCGAGTACAACACCCTCGTGACGACCGACCTCGCGGCGGGCAAGGGCCCCGACATCATCACCCAGAAGGAGGTCAAGTACGTCACGACCTTCCAGGAGGGCGGGCAGCTGCTCGATGTGTCCGACGTCGAGCTGCCCGAGGGGATCGGCGGCGCCGCGTCGTACGAGGTCGACGGCACGGCGTACGCGGTGCCGTACCGCCAGGACTCGTGGGTCCTCTTCTACAACGAGGCGCTCTTCGACGAGGCGGGCGTCGCCCAGCCCGACGGATCGTGGACCTGGGACGACTACGAGGCGGCCGCCGAGGAGCTCACGACCAAGCTCGGCGAGGCGGGATCGACCGCGAAGGGCGCGTACCAGCACGGCTGGCAGTCGACCGTGCAGGGCTTCGCGACCGCGCAGACCGAGGGAGCGGACCTGCTGAGCGGCGACTACGACTACTTCGCCCCGTACTACGAGCGCGTCCTCGCGCTGCAGGAGGCCGGCGCCCAGGAGGCGTACAACACCGTCACGGCGAACCAGCTCACCTACCAGGGCGAGTTCGGCAAGCAGAAGGCCGCCATGCTGCCCATGGGCACGTGGTTCGTCGCGACCCTCATCGCGCAGCAGGCCTCGGGTGAGGCCGACGACTTCGAGTGGGGCATCGCGCCGATCCCGCAGCAGGACGCTTCCACGACCGGTCTCGACGCGACGCCGGTCACGTTCGGCGACCCGACGGGTCTCGCGATCAACGCCAACATCGACCAGAGCAAGGTCGAGATCGCGAAGGACTTCCTCGCCTTCGCCGCGAGCGAGGAGGCCGCGACGGCACTCGCCGGCATCGGCATCTCGCCCGCGCTTCTGACCGACCCGGTCGTCGAGGCGTACTTCGGCGTCGAGGGCGCTCCGCAGGACGAGCTGTCGGCGTTCGCCGTGCAGACCCACGAGACGAAGGCCGAGAGCCCGACCTCGAGCAAGACCGCCGCGGTGCAGAACATCCTCGCCGACATGCACTCGGCCATCCTGTCCGCCTCGGCTGACGTCGACGCCGCGATCGCAGAGGCCGAGGAGCGCGTCGCCAACGAGGTCGGCACCGAGTAGCACTCAGCGAGCCAGCGAGCCGCTTCCCGGTCGTTGAGCGAGCGCAGCGAGTCGTAGCACTCAGCGAGCGCAGCGACCCGCTTCCCGGTCGTTGAGCGAGCGCAGCGAGTCGAAACGTCGCAAGCCGACCTCGAGACGAGGCACCGCGTTTCGACTCGCTCGTTCCTCGCTCGCTCAACGATCGGAGTGAACGACACCGCGAGTGAGACATCAGGACCAGGACCTAGGAGCATCATGACCACCACCGCGACGGCGCCGCCTGCACGGCGTCGCCCATCCCGCCTGCGGATGCGCAACACCCTCATCGGGTGGAGCTTCATCCTGCCGAACTTCCTCGGGTTCGCCGTCCTCACGCTCGTGCCCGTGGTCGTCCTGTTCTACATGTCCCTCACGAACTGGAACATCTTCGGATCGTCGCAGTTCGTCGGGCTGCAGAACTTCCAGCGCCTGCTCGGCGACGGGAGCTTCCGGACCGCGTTCGTCAACACGCTGTACTACTCGGTCCTGCACATCCCGCTCACGATCGTCGTGTCGCTGGGGCTCGCGCTCCTGCTCAACAACAAGCTGCGCGGCGTCGCGTTCTTCCGCACCGCCGCGTTCTTCCCCTACATCACGTCGATCGTCGCGATCGCGCTCGTGTGGAACCTCCTGTTCAGCCCGCAGTACGGCCCGATCAACGAGATCCTCCGCTTCATCGGGATCGCCGAGCCGCCCGGATGGCTCACCTCGGCCGAGTGGGCGATGCCCGCGGTCGTGATCATCAGCACCTGGCGCGACATGGGCTACTACATGGTGCTCTTCCTCGCGGCGCTGCAGACGGTGCCGCGCGAGCTGCACGAGGCGGCCCGGATGGATGGCGCGAACGTCTTCGAGCGGTTCTGGAACGTCACGATCCCGATGCTGCGGCCGACGATGTTCTTCGTCACGGTCATGCTCACGATCAACTCGTTCAAGATCTTCGACCTCATCCTCGTGCTCACCAACGGCGGCCCCGGCCAGTCGACGACCGTGATCTCGCAGTTCATCTACCGCAAGGGCTTCGAGGAGAACCAGTTCGGCTACGCGTCCGCCGCGGCCGTCGTGCTCTTCCTCCTGTGCATCGTCGTGACGATCGCGCAGTTCCTGTGGAACAAGCGGAAGGACTCGTGATGAGCGAGACCATGACCCTCGTCGCCCCCGAGCCGACCCGTCGCCGGCTCTCGATCGACCCGAAGCCCCGCCCGCGCGGCGCGGGAGGGAAGGCGCACCCGATCGCCCGCGCGCTCCTCTACGTCGCGCTCATCGCGGCGGCGGCCGCCATGCTCACTCCGTTCTTCTGGATGATCATGAGCTCGCTCAAGGAGGCCAACGCGGTCTTCTCGGTGCCGATCCGCTGGATCCCCGAGGTGTTCGTGTGGGACAACTACGTGGAGATCTGGACGCGCTCCGACATCGTCACGTGGATCCGCAACACGCTCGTCCTCTCGGTCACGGTCACGGCCCTGCAGGTGCTGACCGGCTCGTTCGCGGCGTACGGGTTCTCTCGGATCCGCTTCCCCGGCCGCGACGCGCTGTTCCTCCTCTACGTCGCGACGATCGCCGTCCCGTGGCAGTCGTACATGATCCCGCAGTTCATCCTGCTGTCGGACGCGGGCCTCGCGAACACGCTGTGGTCGATCATCCTGCTCCAGGCGTTCGGCGCGTTCGGCGTGTTCCTCATGAAGCAGTTCTACGAGACCGTCCCCGAGGACCTGTCCGAGGCGGCGCGCCTCGACGGGCTCAGCGAGTACGGCATCTGGCGCCGGATCATGCTCCCGCTGTCGGTGCCGGCGATCGCGAGCCTGTCACTCCTCACCTTCGTGAACACGTGGAACGACTACCTCGGACCGCTCATCTACCTGCGCGACCCGAGCCTGTGGACGATGCAGCTGGGTCTCAAGAACTTCGTCTCGAGCCTCTACGACGTGGACTACGGCGTGCTCTTCGCGGGCCTCGTGATCTCGATCCTGCCGATCGCGATCGTCTTCCTCCTCGGCCAGCGGTTCTTCGTCGAGGGCATCGCGACGAGCGGCATGAAGGGCTGATCATGAAGCGCATCCCGCACAGCGTGTACGCGACGCTCTTCGGCGTCGTGCACCTCGCACTCGGCGTGAACCTCGCGCTCGCCGCGGTCGCTCTGCCGTTCATCGCGCTGCTCCTGACAACCGACCCCTCCCTCTCGTGGCCCGCGCTCGCGCTCGCCGCGGTGCTCGCGGGGCCGGGCGTCGCCGCCGCGTTCGGCACGTTCCGGGCGCACGCCGACGGCGAGACCGGCGTCCTGCGCGCCTTCGCCCGTTCGCTGCGTGCGACCTGGCGCCGCGCCCTCTGGCTCTCCGCGCTCGTCGGCGCCGTCGTGACCGTCGCCCTCGTCGACGTGTTCGTGCTCGTGCCGACCGCCGCCGGCGCGGTCGTCGCCCCGCTGCTCATCGTCGTCGCCCTGCTCGCGATCGCGATGGGGATGGTCGGGATGGTCGCGGTCGCGGAGGATCCGGACGCGCGGCTGCGCGACGTGCTGCGCGCGGGCCTCGTGCTCGCCGTGCGGCGCTGGCCGCTCACCGTCGCCTCGTTCGCCGTCGTCGCCGTGCAGGCAGCGGTCGTCGTCGCCGCGCCCGCGCTCGGGATCGGGCTCACGGCAGCCGCGTGCCTCTACGTGGTGTGGGCAGGCGGGCGCTACACCCTGCAGCCCGTGCTCGCGCCCGCGGAGTCCTGACCCTCCCCTCTCTCCCGAAGGACCACCATGAACCCGCCCGCCATCGCCATCCGCCCGCGCATCGTGAGCGCCGTCGGCTCCGGCGCGTTCGCTCCCGAGTCGGAGACGCACCTCGCTCGGGAGCTGGCCGCCCACGGCGAGCTGCTCGCGACCGTGGACGCGTTCGACACCCCCGAGGCGCTCGCCGCGCTCGCCGAGGCCGACGTGCTCATCACCGGCTGGCGCACGCCGCGCGTCGACGCGGCCGTGCTCGATCGCGCGCCTCGGCTGCGCTGGATCCTGCACGTCGCCGGATCCGTGAAGGACCAGCTCGACCCCGTCGTGTGGGAGCGCGGCATCCAGGTGAGCTCGGCCGTCGATGCGAACGCCGTGCCCGTCGCCGAGTTCACCCTCGCGGCCATCCTCATGTCGAACAAGCGCATCGTGCAGATCGCGCGCGAGTACCGCGAGCGCCGCGAGCTCATCGACCAGGCCGGGCTCGGCGTCGTCGGCAACTACCGGCGCGTCGTCGGCATCGTCGGCGCGTCGCGCATCGGCCGCCGCGTCGTCGAGCTCCTGCGCCCGTTCGACCTCGACGTGCTCCTGTTCGACCCCACGCTGTCCGACGAGGCGGTGACCGCACTCGGCGCGCGGCCGGTCACGCTCGCCGAGCTGTGCGCCGAGAGCGATGTCGTGTCGGTGCACGCGCCTTCGCTGCCGTCGACGCGCGGTCTCATCTCCGCCCCGCTCATCGCGTCGATGCGCCCCGGGGCGACGTTCATCAACACGGCCCGCGGCGAGATCGTCGACCAGGAGGCGCTCACCGAGCGGATCCTCGTCGGAGACCTGCACGCGGTGCTCGACGTGACCGTCCCGTGGGCGCTCCCGCCCGACCATCCGCTCTACGACCACCCGAACGTGCTGCTCACGCCGCACATCGCGGGGTCCGTCGGCACCGAGGTCGATCGCATGATCGACACCGAGATCGCCGAGCTCCGCCGCGTCGCCGCGGGGGAGCCGCTCGCCCACCCCGTCCTGCTCGAATCGCTCGTCATCGCCGCCTGAGGCACTCCGCCTGAGGCGCTCCGTCCGAGAGGCACCTGCCTCGAGAGGCACACCCCCATCCGCAAGACGAAGGAGTCTTCGCATGCCCTCACCCGCCCGCACCGCGGGAGCCGCCGCCGTCGCGCTCGCCGCGCTCACGGCATCCGCCCTCGTCGCACCCGCCGCCCAGGCGGCCGACGAGACCGTCCCGATCGCCGTCGACGGCGGCGACATCCGCCCCGACAACACGGCGGGCCTGCCCTTCAAGGGGCTCGGCGTGCTCAGCGCCAACTCCACGAGCAACCTGCTCATGGACTACAAGGCCGAGCACCCCGATGCGTACTGGCAGCTCATCGATGTGCTGTTCGGCGGCGAGTACCCGCTGATCAGCCACGTGAAGATCGAGATGGGCTCCGACACGAACAACTCGACGGGGGCGGACGCGGCCACGATGCGCACTCCCGACGAGCTCGCGGACGCGTCGCGCTCGCCCGGATGGCAGCTGGCCGCCGACGCGAAGACGGCGAACCCCGACGTGAAGGTGTCGATCCTGCGCTGGACGATGCCGCAGTGGGTGCAGACCGCCTGGAGCGCCGGCACCGGCCAGGACGAGATGTACACCTGGTACAAGGAGACCATCCTCGACGCGTACGAGAAGTACGGCTTCATCGTCGACTACGTGAACCCCGACACCAACGAGACGACGAACCCCGACATCGCGTTCGTGAAGTGGTACGCGGACCGCGTCGCGAACGACACCGACTTCGCCGACCCCCGCTACGGGATCCCCGCCGACGAGCAGGAGGCTGTCGGCGAGGCGTACCGGTCCATTCGGATCGTCGCGTCCGATGAGAACCAGACGAAGAAGATCGGCCCCGCGCTGCTCGACGACCCCGAGCTGTTCGACATCGTCGACGCCGTCGGCTACCACTACAACACGGACGACCGGCTCGACGGCGACCCGACGAGCAGCACCTACCAGCCGTACACGAAGCTCGCGACGGGACAGACGCCCACGGGCGAGGATCGCGAGGTCTGGTACTCGGAGGGCGTGGGCTCGTTCGGCTACACCGACTACCGCGTGAACAACACGGATGGCCCGGGCGGCGCGTCGACGGGGATCGGCGGCGTGCAGAGCGCGCTCGATCTCGCGAACCGCGTCGTCAAGGGGTACGCGAACTCCAAGCGCACGCACTACATCTTCCAGCCCGCGATCGGCTCGTTCTACGAGGGGGCGCAGTACAGCCACAAGGAGCTGCTGAGCGCCCGCGACCCGTGGACGGGATCCATCCACTACGACGCGGCGACGTACGTGATGCGCCACTTCACGTCGTTCGCGAAGACCGGGTGGGAGAACGCCGACAACACCGCCGGCATCTGGCGGACCATCCCCGAGGCGAGCGCGAGCGGCGTCCTGGGCACGGAGAACCTCGACGGGTCGAACGGGGCGCCGAGCTACATGACGCTCGCGGCGCCCGACGCCTCGGACTTCTCGACCGTGGTCGTGAACGACAGCGACCAGACGAAGACCTACCGCATCGCGCCATCCGCCCTCGCGCTCGGCGACGACCTCACGGCGGAGCTCTGGGAGACCCGCGCAGCCGACGCCGGCGAGGCCTACGACGCGAACATGCTGCACCTCGCCCAGGAGCTGCAGCCCGCATCCGACGGCTCGTACACCTTCGCGGTCGCGCCGAGGTCGATCATCACCTTCACGACGCTCGATCGCTCGGGTGACGCCGACCTCGCCGAGCGCCTTCCGGAGCAGGCCGAGCGCGCCGTGCTCGACACCGACGAGACCGGCGGCGCTCTCGACGCATCGGACGAGGTGCTCTACGCCGACGACTTCGAGTACGACGAGGAGGGACCGGTGCGCGTCGGCGTCGACAACGGCGCGCGGACGGAGGAGCAGGACTACCTGACCTCGCGCGGCCACCAGCCCCGCTACATGGTCGACCAGACCGGGGCGTGGGAGGTCGGCGACGACGGCACCGGAGACCGCGTGCTCTTCCAGCGGATGGATCAGTCCATGAAGGACACGCGCGCCTGGAACGTGCGCCAGCCGAACACGCTCGTCGGCGACTTCCGCTGGCAGAACTACCGGGCGTCCGTCGACGTGTCGTTCGTCGACGAGGCGGGCGGGCTCGCGCGCCTGGGCGTGCGGCAGCAGAAGGGGATGGGCGCGGGCGACGCCGCGTACAGCATCCGCATCACGAAGGCGGGCGCGTGGACGCTCGCGCGCCACGACACGACGGTCGCGAGCGGCTCGGTCGCCGCAGCGGATGGCTACGGTCTCGCGATCGAGGCCAAGGGCGCGCAGATCACGGCATGGGTCGACGGCGAGCAGGTGGCGACGTGGACCGACCCCAACCCGGAGTACGCCGGTCGCGTGAACCTCGGCACGGAGTTCCACGAGGTCGCGTTCGACGACCTGCGCGTGGAGAAGGTGGACGGCTACACCGCCTACGCCTCGGAGCTCGTGGACAACATGGACTCCCGCGTGGCGTACACCGGGGCGTGGGCGCACAAGGCCACGGCCGGCAGCGCCGACGACTGGTACCGCTCGACGTCGACCACGTCGGCCGCGGGCGCGACGGCGACGATCGCGTTCTCGGGCACGGGCGTCGACCTCATCGGCGGGAACGCCGCGGGTGCGCGCATCCGCGTCTCGGTCGACGGGCAGCCCGTCGAGGGCGCGACGCTGCGCGCGACCTCGAAGCGCGAGGCGGCGTACTCCCTGCGCGGTCTGCCCGACGGCGAGCACAGGGTCGCGATCGAGGTGGTCTCGGGAACGGTCGTCATCGACGGCTACTCCGTCATCTCGGGCGTCGTCGACGGAACCGTCGACACCGACGAGATCCGCGACGCACTCGACGACACCGCCGGCTACGAGCAGGGAGACTACTCGGAGACCTCGTGGGCCGCGTTCGCCGCCGCGCGCGCGGCAGCCGAGGCGGCGGTCGACGGCCAGGCCGGTCTCGACGCGATCGGCGCCGCCCAGCTCGCCGCGCGGCTGGAGTCCGCGGCCAACGGGCTGCGGCCGGCGGACGTGACGGACGAGGTGCGCGATCTCGGCCTGGCCGGGGCGGTCTCGGTCGGCGGCGACCTCCCGGCATCGGTCGTCATCGACGGCGTCGAGCGTGCGGTGCAGTGGGCGCCAGGGAGCGACGAGGCCGAGCGTCGGCCCTACGCGGCGGTGACCGTGCTCGGCTGGACGACGGAGCCGATCGCCGACGGCCGGAAGCAGCAGATCTCCGCGCGCTTCCAGGTCGTGCCCGACGGCATCCGGTACTTCATCGACTCGGGCGTGCCGAGCGGCCAGGCGTCACCCGCGTTCGATGCGGTGTCGCGCACGTTCGATCTCGCGAACGACGCCGTCGACCGGGCCTCGGCCGACGCGGCCTCGTGGGGCTTCGTCAACGACGGGCTCAACGTGAAGGGCGGGACGGATGTGAACGACATCTTCTCCACCGGTCTGTGGGCGGGCGCGGGCAAGACGGTGCGCTACCGGCTGCCTCTCGATGCCGGCGAGTACACCCTGACGGCCGGGTTCGCGGAGTGGTGGGGGCAGAACCGCCCCATGGCGACCGAGGTGTCGTTCACGGACTCGACGGGGACGCACACCGTCGCCGGGGCGCCGGTCTCCCTCTCGAGCAGCACGACGCGGGTGACGAGCGACGTGACGTTCACGCTGACCGAGCCGACGACCGTCACCTACACCGTGCGGAAGACCGGTTCGCAGGACCCCGTGATCAGCTGGCTCGCGGTCGCACAGGCGGACGAGCCCTCGTTCGAGGCGTCGGCGACTGCGTCGCTGCGGTGCGTCGGAGGCAAGGCGGTCGCGGTCGTCGAGGTCCGAAACGGCGCCGTCGCGGACGGGTCGTTCGAGATCACCACGCCTTTCGGGGCGAAGACCCTGCAGGTCGACGCGGAGAAGAAACGGTCGGCGAGCTTCTCGACCCGCGAGGCGTCGGTGCCGGAAGGCGAGGCGTCGGTCGAGATCACCGGCGAGATCGACGGCGAGGCGGTGACGGAGACGCTCACGGCCGCGTACGGCCCGCTCTCCTGCGGCTGAGGGGAGGCGGACCCGCGTGACAGCGGGACACAGCACAGGAGATCCGAGTGGATCGAGGGGCGGGAACCGGGTTCCCGCCCCTTTCCGCGTCGGAACTCCTGCATGGTGTCCCGGCGCCGCCATCCGCCGTGCGCGCGCTGTCCGCGCCATCCCGGACATCCGCTCTTCCTCGTATCGAAAGTTTTCGAAAAGGCTTGCGGTCGCTCCTGCGCCGTCCCTAGGGTGACGAGCGTGCGCCGAAGCTCGGCGAGAAAGGGAGCAGACACAGTGGTCTGGTCAATGAAGGAGAGATCCCGTCGGCCCGCGAGGGCATGGATCGCCGTCGGGGTCGCATGCACGCTGGCTGTGGGACTGTCGGCTTCGCCGGCGTTCGCAGCCAACAGCGATCTCGGCTACCCGGTCTTCTCGGGAAGCGAGAACCCCGTTCCTGACACGGGAACGGGATACACCGTCGGCAATCAGCTGCAGGCCATCTTCGATGCGGATCTTGCTGCGGGAGCGGGCGCCAGCACCGAAAAGGATTTCTGGTTCGATCGGATGCTCACGCGAACCGGGACCGCGGGAAGCTTCGGCGACGAGAACCAGTGGCTGTTCAGCCGAGGGCGCGCCGCCTTCATGAAGGTGCACGACCCGGCGAAGCTCGGATTCGGCGGCCAGCTGGCTTACTGGGAAGCGGTCGACGGCCGCGACGCCTACACGGTCACCGCGAGCGTGGGCGGCGAGCAGATCACGCTCACCGAGGACGCGGCCGCGCGCAAGCAGACGCCCAGCTACTGGCGCAGCGTGCACCGCAACGCCGACGCGGGGGTCGAGATCGTCCAGACGAAGTTCATCACCGACGCCAACGTCCTCGTGACCGAACTCGAGGTGCGAGCCACTGGAGCGGCCGTCGAAGTTGGGCTCCGCGCCGTGTCGCCGTACGCGACGGTGGCCGAGGAGAACGAGCTCACGGGAACGTTCGACGCCCTCAACGACATCACCAGGGTCCATCCGCGATTCTCCGGCGACGGGTTCGCGCCGGTCGACGGCGGTCTCGAGACGACACTCTCGATCGGCGCGGGGGAGAGCGCCGTCACCAAGCTGCAGCTGGGCCTCGTCACCGAGGAGATCGCGGAGTCGCGCCCCGCGTACGACGCGATCGCCGCCGCTTCGCCCTCCGACGCGTACACGGAGCACGTCACGGCGTACAACCGCTGGTGGGCCGACAACGTGCCGTACCTCGACACCCCCGAGGACGACATCGACAAGACGCTCTTCTACCGCTGGTGGCTCCTGCGGTTCAACTACCTCGATGCGAATGCGCCCGGCAACGCGTACCAGTTCCCGACCGCCGTCGAGGGCGCGCTCGGCTACAACAACGCGATCGACCTCACGGTCGGCATGTTCATCGACGACCTCAAGTACTTCCGCAACCCGATCTACTCGTACGGCGGATGGGTGTCGACCGGCGAGACGTCGAAGGGCGGGCGCTTCGTCGACAACCCGGGTGACCCGGCGAACTGGAACGCGAGCCACACGCAGTACATCGCAGAGGCCGCCTGGAAGTCGTACCAGGTGCACGGTGGCCCGCTCGGGATCGTCGAGAACCTCGCGCGCTACGCGGAGGGCGATGCGAAGGGACAGCTCAGCTCGTACGACTCCAACGGCAATGGCCTGCTCGAGACGAACTGGAATGCGTGGACCGGCAACGACGCCGACGCCGTGTCGTTCGACTACTTCCGGCGCGCGAATGAGCGGGCCGAGTCCGCCTACGTGTACAGCGGCGCCCGTGCGGCGTCGGCCGCCTACGGGCTGCTCGGCCGCGACGACAAGTCGGCGGAGATGGACGCGATCGCCGAGAAGGTGAAGACCGGCGTCCTCGAGAACCTCTGGGACGCCGAGGAGAACCTCATCAAGCACCGCGATCTCCAGACGGGCGAGCTGATCCCCTGGAAGGAGATCAACAACTACTACCCGTTCTCGGTCGGCCTCATGCCGAAGCCGGGCGACGAGGACTACGCCGACGACTACGTGGACGCCCTCCGCCTGTTCGCCGATGACGCCGAGTACCCGATCTTCCCCTTCACGACAGCGAACCAGGCCGACAAGGCCGAAGCGGCGGCCGCGGGACACCCCGGCACGAACAACTTCTCGATCATCAACTCCACCGTCACGTTCCGGATGGTCGCAACGGCGCTCCGCGAGTACCCGAGCGATGCCATCGACGCCGAGTGGTACAAGAAGCTCCTCTACTGGAACGCGTGGGCGCACTATCAGAACGGGGGCGACAACCGCCTTCCTGACGCGAACGAGTTCTGGGCCGACGGGGACGCCGATCCGCAGAGCATCGGGTACCGCTCGTGGATCCACCACACGATCCTCGGGACGACGAACTTCACGATGATCGAGGACGCGATGGGGTTGCAGCCCCGCACGGACGACAGGATCGAGCTCTACCCGATCGACATCGACTGGCCGCACTTCACCGTGAACAACGTCTCCTATCACGGCAGCGATCTCACGATCACGTGGGATGAGCCCGGAGACGGCGAGCGCCCGTACGGCGACTCGGTGCCCGAGGGCTACTCCGTGTTCGTGGACGGCGAGCGCGCGTTCACGGTCGACTCCCTCACGCATGTCGTGTACGACCCCGCGACGGGCGAGGTGTCCTTCGAGGAGGACGTCGTGAACGGCGTGTCCGAGCCGAAGGTCGTCGACGCGGCTCCGGTTGCGCTCCGGTCGCCGCAGGACGTGGTGTACGCGGACGACTCCCGTGTCGTCGACCTGTTCGCGAAGGCCGGACAGGACATCTCCTCGCACGCGGCGGAGAATCTGGCTAAGGGGCGCCCGGTGACGGCGTCGTTCTCGGCGGACGGCCGCCCCGCGGATGCCGCGGTCAACGGCACGACGATCAACGAGCCCTTCTGGGGCGCGGCCGGATCGCCGAACGCCACCGACTGGCTCGAGATCGACCTGGGATCGCCGCAGGCCGTGGACACGGTGCGCGCGTACTTCTACGACACGTCTTCGAGCGCGACGGCGTCCGGCTACGCCGAGCCCTCGCGGTACGGCATCGAGTACTGGGACGGCGCGGGATGGACAGCCGTGCCCGGTGCCGTCGAGGCGCCGACCGTGCCGCAGCCGAACCTCAACGAGGCGCGGTTCCCCGAGATCACGACGCAGCGCATCCGCATCTCCGTGGCGCACGCAGAGGGGTACAGGACCGGGCTCAAGGAGCTCGAGGTGCTCCGGACCGGGGAGCCGGTCGGAGCGGCGGAGAACGCCGCCCCGAGCGTCCTCGCCTACACGCAGGCGGGAGCGGTGAGCGCCGGACGAGCCGAGCTCACGGGCATCGTGAAGGACGACGGCGCTCCCTCCGATCCGCTCACCGTCTCGTGGAGCGTCGTGTCCGCACCCGAGGGCGGCGATGCGTTCATCGAGCACGCCGACCGCGCGAACACGATCGTGCGCTTCACGGTCGCGGGCGAGTACCGCCTTCGGCTCACTGCGACAGATGGCGAGCACTCGGTCTCGGACGACGTCGTCATCCGCGGCGAGGCTGCAGACGGCGGTACGGACATCGGACCGTCGGCTACCCCGACCGCCTCGTACACGGCCGGATGGAACCGCGTCACGGCTGTGAACGACGGCAGCGGTGTGAACGAGGGCGGCGATCAGGCCCAGATCTGGGGCACCTGGTCCGGGGATCGTCCCGCCTCCCAATGGCTGCAGTACACGTGGGAGGAGCCGGTGCGCGTCGCCGGGTCGGAGATCATGTTCTGGACGGACTCCGCGGCCGGAACGGGCGAGGGCGTCGCGGTGCCGGCGTCGTGGAAGATCCAGTACCTCGACGCCGAGGGAGCGTGGGTCGACGTCCCGAACGCATCCGGGTACGGGACCGAGCGCACCGGCACCAACGCGACGACCTTCGACATGGTGACGACGACGGCGCTGCGTGCGACCTTCGAAGCCTCTCCGAACGCGACCGGGACGTCGTACTCGGCCGTCGGCGTCAGCGAATGGGACGTCTTCTCTGCGGCCCCCGCGGCGATCGACGAGACCCACGTCCGCACGGATGTGGGTGCGCTGCCGACCCTGCCGCAGCAGGTCGGCGTCACGTATGCCGACGACAGCCGCGCGCTCGCTGCGGTCACGTGGGCGCCGGTGACGGAGGACCAGGTCGCGGCCGAGGGCAGCTTCGAGGTGCGGGGCATCGTCGAGGGTGCCTCGGCGACCGCGAAGGCGACGGTCTGGGTGCGCTCGACGCACGAGCTGACGATCAACCAGGTCGACACGGTCTCCGTCCACACCGCCGTCGGCGTCGCACCTGCGCTGCCGGAGAGCACGTCGGTGCTGTACAACGACGGCTCGAAGGAGACGCTTCCGGTGGTCTGGGACGAGATCGATCCTGCCCAGTACGCCTCGGATGGCGAGTTCGCGGTGGCGGGAACGGTCCAGAGCGACCATGCCGGCGACAAGACGGCGACCGCCTCGGTCATCGTCGGGGCAGGCGGCGGTGAGAACCCCGTCTCGGTCGCCGTGTCGGTGGACGGCCGCTGCGTGGGCGCGAAGGGCGTGATCGCGGTGAAGGCGACCAACGACGGAACCGAGGTCGCGGACATCGAGATCCGCTCTCCCTACGGGAAGAAGACGTTCGCGGGCGTCGAGCCCGGAGACAGCGTCTCGATCGCGTTCAAGACCCGTGAGAAGGAGGTTCCGGCGGGCGCGGTCGACGCCACCGCGACCGCCGGCGAGGAGACGGGGACCTCCTCGGCGGAGTACGTCGCCTTCACCTGCCGGTGACGGGAGGGCGGCGGCCACGAGCCGCCCCCCTCCTCACCGTCCCGGGCTGAGCGCCGACGCCGCCGGTGCTCAGCGGGACACAGCGCAGGAGATCCGAGCGGATCGAGGGGCGGGAACCGGGTTCCCGCCCCTTTCCGCGTCCTGCATCGTGTCCCGGCGCGCCCGCGCCACCCGTTCGCCCGCGCCATCCGTTCGCCCGCGCGCCATCCGCCCGCGGGCCATCCCGGCCACCCGCATGATCGATTGCGATCGCTTCCACGAAGGCATGGTTGCCGCGCGATGCGGACTCCCGCTTGACTGATGTTCACGCAAACATCCGCGAGGCGGCGTCGCCTCGCTCACGAGGGAGTGATGTTGAAGAGAACCATGACGGCCGCGGCGGGGCTGACTCTCGCCGCCGCCCTGACGATGTCCCTGGCGGGGCCGGCGACCGCCGAGGTCCCGGTCGGCGAGCCGACGACGTACACGTCGTATCCGGCCATCCAGGATCCGGGCAGCAGCGCGCCCGACTACTTCCAGCCGCTGTGGCTCGACGACAACGGCGCGCACATCCAGGCGCACGGCGGCCAGATCGTGACCGCCGAGGAGGACGGCCGCACCGTCTACTACTGGTACGGCGAAGACCGCAGCAACGGCTACTACGGCAGCCCCGGCGTGCACGCCTACAAGTCGTACGACACCGTGAACTGGGTCGACCAGGGCGTCGTGCTGCGCTCGGTGTCCGACGCCTCCGAACTCGAGACGGAGTACTTCGACGCCCTCTACGACACGGTCGACGACGCGGGTCAGCCGCGCACGGAGCGCGTCGCCGAGCTGAACTACCAGCTCAACACGAACGACGCGGCCGAGTACACGACGATCTTCGAGCGGCCCAAGGTGCTCTTCAACGAGAGCACGGGCAAGTGGGTGCTGTGGTGGCATTCGGATGGCCAGACGAGCCCGGGCGGGAGCATGTACGCCCGCTCGATGGCGGGCGTGGCCGTCTCGGACAGCCCGACCGGGCCCTTCAAGATGACCGGCGTCTACCGGATGCCGAACCGCACCGACTACAAGGCGTGCATCTCGGCGGCCGTTCCCGGCCAGGCCCGCGACATGACCGTGTTCCAGGACGACGACGGCACGGCGTACATCGTCTACTCCTCGGAGGAGAACCGCTCGCTCTACATCGCGGAGCTCGACGCGTCGTACACGAACGTCACCCACACGACCGACACCGACATGGCTGACGCGGGGCAGTACTCGGAGGACGGCCGATTCCCCTATCTCTTCGCGGACGGGACTCCGGAGGCGCCCGTGCGCGGGGAGGACTTCCAGATCGTCAAGGAGTGCGGCATGCTCGAGGCGCCCGCGCTCTTCCAGCACGGCGGCCGGTACTACGTGGTCGCATCGGGCGCGACGGGCTGGGCGCCGAACCCGCAGACGTACCACACGGCCGACACCATCCTCGGGTCGTGGATCCGCGGCGTCCAGGCCGACGACGCCTACGAGAACGTCGCGTACAACGCGATCCCCGAGGGCGGCGACGGCCTCCTCTCGGTCGGCGACGTGCGCCGCACGACGTTCGGCTCGCAGTCCACGAACGTGCTCGACCTGGGCGGTGGCCGCTTCGTCTACATGGGCGATCGCTGGAACTCCGGCGCCGCCGACTCGACCTACGTGTGGCTGCCGATCACCATCGGCGAGAACGGCCGGGCCGAGATGCGCAATCCCGCGACGGAGGACCCGGAGCGCTGGGGTGCGGGCTGGGATGCGTCGTACTTCGACGAGCACGGTCTGGGGGACGGCATCTGGTCGGTCGTCGACGACCGCCTGCCGGAGACCGTCGAGCCGGGGGAGGACTTCTCCGCGAAGCTGCCCGAGACCGTTCCGGTCGCCGTCGACGGTGCGACGGCCGAGGTCGCGGTGACCTGGAGCGCGACGTCGTTCGATGAGCGGGGCCCGCAGCTCATCACCGGCACCCTGGCGGCCGATGCGACGTTCACGGCGGGGCGCACGTTCACCCGCACGATCGAGGTCGCGACGCCCGGCATCGTGAACCTCGCGCTCGACGCCGCGGTGGCGGCATCGAGCCGCCAGGATCTCGCCGGCACGACGGCCGACGGCAACGTCAAGGGCAAGGGCTGGGACGACTGGGTCGGGGGCGGCGTGTACCCCAAGAGCAGCTGGCTGTCGTACACCTGGGCCTTCCCGCAGGACGTCGACGAGGTCGTCGTGCACACCTACAAGGACGGCGCAGGCGCGACGTGGCCGTCGACCATCGCCGCAGAGTACCTCGACGCATCGGGGGCCTGGGTGTCGGCGAACGCGAGTGTCGACCTCGCGCAGGACGCCTCGGCCACCGCACCCGTCGCGAAGCTCGACGTGTCGGGCATCCCGGCGACCAGCGGGGTCCGCCTGCAGCTGAAGACCGCGACGAACGTGTGGCAGTCGATCTCCGAGGTGCAGCTGTGGGGCGCCGAGGGAGTGCGGGATGTGTGCGGTGCCGACGGCACGACGGTCACGGCGAGCTTCCACCAGACGCAGTACGAGACGATGCCGCCCGCGAACGCGTGCGACGGCAGCGCCGCGACCTCGTGGTCGACGTGGGACAGCACGAAGCGCGACCAGGCGACGCTCACGATCGAGCCCGTCGAGGCCCACATCGTGGATCGGGTCGGCTTCACCAACCGCGAGGGCACCATCACGGGCGTGAGCGTCGAGTACCGCGACGCGCACGGCACCTGGCACCCGACGACCGCGCAGGACGTCGTCCCGAGCGCGAACGGCTCGCCGACGTCGTTCACCTTCAAGCCGGTCCTCGCCTCGGCTGTGCGTCTCGTCTTCGCGACGCCGGGCTCGTACCTCAAGATCCCTGTGCTCGCGGTCGGCGCGGTCGACGCCGCGGTCGAGCCCGCCGTGACGAGCCGCTGCGTGGGAGGCAAGGTCCAGCTCGTCGCGACCGCGCGCAACACGGCGGACGGCCCGGCGGATGTCGCGGTGCAGAGCGCGTACGGAGGGCGCGTCCTCGACGAGCTCGCGCCAGGACACGCGGCCTCGGCCGCGATCGCCGTCCGAGCCGCCTCGGCGACGGCAGGCGAGACCACCTTCACGGGAGCGGATGGCGTGCCCGTGACGGTGGGCTACCCCGCCGCCAGCTGCGGTTGAGCGCGCGGGTGCCCCGGCCGCGGCCGGGGCACCCGCGACCGATTCCGACCGCTTCCCGAAGGCGGCTCTTGCCAAGCCGGCAGGGGATCGCTACTGTCTTCCTAGTTTCATCGACGGTTAGATTTATCGTCGAAGAGACACCCGTCGGCGATGGAGCCGACGCTCCGACTGCAGAGAGGCAGAGGATGTCCGTGACGGACAGGGTGCAGCCCAGACGACGGCTGCTGAAGGATCTCAGGCACAGCAGGGTGCTCATCCTCATGTGCATCCCGGCGATCGTGTTCTTCGCGATCTTCAGCTATGCGCCGCTCCCCGGGATCTGGATCGCGTTCACCAACTTCAACTACCGCGACGGCATCTTCGGCAGCCCGTTCGTGGGGTTCCAGAACTTCGAGTTCCTCATCAAGTCGGGCCAGCTCTGGCTGCTCACGCGGAACACGATCCTCTACAACCTCGCGTTCATCGTGCTGGGGAACATCCTGCAGATCGCGCTCGCGATCATGCTCAGCGAGATCGCCTCGAAGTACTTCAAGAAGGTCACGCAGACGGTGATGTTCCTGCCGTACTTCATCTCGGTCGTGCTCATCGGCGTGATCGCGTTCAACCTGCTCAACTACGACACCGGCGCGCTCAACGCCCTCATCGAGTCGACCGGCGGCGACCCGATCAAGATCTACAGCACGGCGGGCGCGTGGCCGCTCATCATCATCCTCGTCCACCTCTGGCAGAGCACCGGGTACGGGTCGATCGTGTACTTCGCGGCGATCATGGGCATCGACCGGACGCTGTTCGAGGCCGCGGCGATCGACGGGGCCTCGGCGTGGCAGCGGATCCGCTACGTCATCCTGCCGAGCCTCAAGCCGACGTTCATCATCCTGCTGCTGTTCTCGCTGGGCGGGATCATGAACGGCAACTTCGGCCTGTTCTGGAACCTCATCGGCAACAACGCCGCCCTGTTCTCGACCACCGACATCATCGAGACCTCGGTGTACCGGATGGTCATGTCGCAGAACAACTTCACGACGTCGACCGCGGTCGGCCTCTACCAATCCCTCTTCGGTTTCGCCCTCGTGATGACGGCGAACTGGGTCGTGCGAAGGATGAACAAGGACTATGCAATCTTCTGAGACGCTCGTCCCCCCGCCCACGGTCACCGAGGCGGTCACGACCGCGAACGCGAGGAAGCGCCGCGGCGGCCCGACCGGGCGGCCGACGACCATCAAGCTCGCGAAGAGCGACTACACGCTCAAGGCGATCTCGTATGTGACGATCTCGCTCTTCTCGCTGTTCTGCGCGCTGCCGTTCATCCTCATCATCTCGGCGTCGTTCTCGAGCGAGTCCGAGATCATGAAGAGCGGGTTCGGACTGTGGCCGAAGGGCTTCACGCTCACGGCGTACGAGTACATCTTCAACTCGCCCCGGCAGATCCTCGGCTCCTACGCCGTGACGATCATCATGACGGTCGCGGGCACGGCGATCGGGCTCTTCATCATCTCGATGACGGGGTACGCCCTGTTCCGCCGGGACTTCCGGTACCGCAACGTCATCTCGTTCTTCATCTACTTCACGACGCTGTTCTCCGCGGGCCTCGCGCCGACCTTCCTCTGGGTGGGGCGTGACCTGGGGCTGCGCGGCAGCTACCTCGCGGTCTTCCTGCAGCTGCTCATGACGCCGTGGCTCATCATCCTCATGAAGAACTTCATGCGGACGGTCCCGTACGAGATCGTCGAGTCGGGCAAGGTCGACGGCGCGGGCGACTTCCGGATCTTCGCGCAGCTCACGCTCCCGATGATGAAGCCGGCCCTCGCGACGATCGGCCTCTTCCTCGCTCTCGGCTACTGGAACGAGTGGTACCTGTCATCGCTCTACCTCGGCAGCTCCGTGGAGTTCAAGCCGCTGCAGTACTACCTCTACAACGTCATCAACACCGCGAACGCGCTGCGCAACTCGGTCGCCGGCGACAACGTGGTGATCTCCGAGCTGCCGAGCAACACCCTCAAGATGGCGAGCGCCGTGATCGCGACCGGCCCGATCCTCCTCGTCTACCCGTTCGTCCAGAAGTACTTCGTCACCGGCATCACCGTCGGCGCCGTCAAGGGCTGAACCCGATCCCACCCCTCCACCAGGAATGAGCCGAAGGAGTCTCACATGAGAAGGAACATCGTCCGAGCGGGAGCAGCGCTGCTCGCCGTGGGCGTCAGTGCGGGCATGCTGTCGGCGTGCACCGCCGGCAACGGCGAGCAGTCGAGCGGCACCGCCGAGATCACGATGCTCGTGCTCGGCGACAAACCGACCAACGGGCGCGTCGAGGCCATGCTCGAGAAGCTCAACGAGCGCCTCGCCGAGGAGGTGGGCGCGACGCTCGACCTCTACTACGTCGAGTGGGCCGACTGGCAGACGCAGTACAACGTGCAGTTGCTCTCCGGCGACTCGAACATCGACCTCATCACCACGGCCACGGACTGGCTGTTCGCGTGGGAGAACGCGGAGAAGGGAGCCTTCCTGCCGCTGTCGGAGGAGATGCTCCAGGAGCACGCGCCGAAGACGTGGGAGCAGGTCGAAGCCGACGGGCACTGGGATCTCACGAAGCTCGACGACGGGCAGATCTACTTCATCCCCGAGGACAACTTCACCCAGTGGACGAACCACGGGTTCTTCTACCGCGGGGACTGGGCGGCCGAGGCCGGCTTCGAGAACGGCGAGATCACGGCCTTCGAGGACTTCACGACCTACTTCCAGTGGGTCAAGGAGAACAAGCCGGAGGCCTACCCGTGGGATGTCGCCGGCACGAACGAGGCCGCCCTCACGGGCTATCTGCAGGGGCACACCGACCTGCAGACGATCCAGCAGATCAGCGCGGGCATCTACTACCCGTTCCAGACGTCGGAGTCCGACCCGTACACGGTCACGTCCTGGTACATGGAGGGCGACGAGCTGCTCGAGGCCGCCGAGCTCGCCAAGGAGTGGAACGACATCGGGGTGTGGCGCGAGGACGCGCTCAACTACGACGGCGACACCCGCGAGCTCTTCTACTCGGGTCTGTCGGGCGCCGACCAGCACCACACCCAGACGTTCGTGGGCGGCATCGTGCACAACATGAACGAGCGCCAGCCCGGATCCGACCCCAAGTTCTTCTACTGGGGCCAGGAGAACGGCAACTACTTCCGCGACATCCTCACGCACGGCGCGATGGCCGTGAGCGCGACCTCGGCGAACCCGGAGAAGGCGCTCGAGGTGTACGACATGCTCCGCAACGACGAGGAGTCGTACCGCCTCATCAACTACGGCATCGAGGGCACCGACTACGTCATCACGGACGACGGCAAGCTCGACAACCCTGAGGGCTACGACCCGTCGACCGACGCGCTCGGCGCCAACTTCTGGGCCGGCCGCATGGACGAGTACGAGCTGCCGCGGGTCACCGACGCGGAGAACAAGCAGGAGCTCTACGACCAGCTCGACGCCGAGGCGAAGGACTACCCGTACTCGACCCTCCTGTTCAACAAGGACGCGATCGATCCGACTCTCGCCGCCATGGGCGCGGTGTTCTCGGAGTACATCCCGCAGCTGCAGTACGGCAAGTTCGACGACCCCGAGGCCGCGATCGAGGAGATGCGCCAGAAGCTCCGCGACGCGGGCTACGAGGACGCCCTCGCCTCGGTCCAGGCCGACACGGACGCCTGGGCGGAGAGCCAGTGACCGCAGGCGACTGAGCGCCTGCATCGGCAAGGGCGGGCCCGCGCACCGCGGGCCCGCCCGATCTCGAAAGGGGAGAGGATGAACGGCATCTTCGCGGCGGACTCCGCGCTCATGCGGTTTCTAACGCGCGTCGCCGACGCGATGATCCTCAACGGCCTGTTCATCGTGGCGTCGCTGCCCGTCGTGACGATCGGCGCATCGCTCACCGCGCTGAGCTTCACGGGGCGGAGGCTCGCGACGGGCGCGTGCGAATCGGTCACGGGCGACTTCCTCCGGTCCTTCCGGCGGAACCTCCGCCAGGCGACGGCCCTGTGGCTGCTCATGCTGCTCGTCGGCGCGGCGCTCGCCGCATGGTTCGTCGTCGTGAACGGCGTCGGGGTCCCGCCGATGCTCGAGTTCGCCCTCCTCGCGATCTGGTACGTCGTCGTGTTCTTCTGCGTCGCGTGGGCCGTCTACGTCTTCCCCTATCTCGCGACCTTCGAGGGGACCATCCCCGAGGTCCTCCGGAACGCGCGGCTCCTCTCCCTGCGGCACCCGCTCTCGACGTTCCTCATCCTGACCGTCCTCGTGCTGTCGGCGGTCGTCACGATCTTCTCCCCGCAGGCCACCGGCTACGGCCTGCTGTGGCTCCTCATCGGATTCGGCGGGCTCGCCATCGTCATCGGCAGCGTGCTCGACCGGGTCTTCAGCCGGTACATCGACTCTTCGAGCGAGAGGTAGGCGCGTGCGCGCGAACCCCATCATCCCCTGGCGCTTCCACCTCGGCGACGAGCCCGACGCGTGGAAGAAGGGCTTCGACGACACCGCATGGCGTGCCGTGAGGGTGCCGCACGACTGGAGCGTCGAGCAGGAGTTCTCGCGCGACTGCTCGAGCGGCACGGGATATCTGCCGGGCGGCGTCGGCTGGTACCGCGCCCACGCGCCGATGGGCGAGCTCGCCGACGCCCCGCATGTGCGCCTCGTGTTCCACGGGGTCTACAAGAACGCGCAGGTCTGGGCGAACGGATACCACCTCGGCGGACGGCCGTCGGGGTACGCCGCGTTCTCGTTCGACCTGACCGAGATCCTCTCGTACGCGCCCGACGACGACCTCGTGCTGAGCGTGCGGGTCGATCACTCCGACCTCTCCGACTCGCGCTGGTACAACGGCGCGGGGATCACCCGCGGCGTCGAGATCGAGGTGCACGAGGCCGTGCGCCTCCGTGAGCACGGCACAGCCTTCACGACCCTGTCGGCGGACGCCGACGAGGCCGTCGTGCGCGTCGTCCAGACCCTCGTCAACGACGGCCCCGAGCCGGTATCGGTGCAGGTCCGGCACGAGCTGCGCTCCCTGACATCGGGGCGCGTGCACGCCTTCGACGCGGCCGTCGAGGTGCCAGCGGGCGGCGCGGCCGACGTCGAGAGCGAGACGCGCGTGCCCGATCCCGAGCTCTGGTCCGACACCGATCCGCATCTGCACCGTCTGTCGACGACCCTCGTGCCCGATCGGGGGCCATCCGCCCGCTACACGCAGACCGTCGGGATCCGCACGGTCGCCTTCGACTCCGACGCGGGCTTCTCGGTCAACGGCGAGCCGCGCACGCTCACGGGCGTGTGCCTGCACGAGGACGCGGGGCCGTTCGGCACCGCCGTGCCTCCGGCCGTGTGGCTGCGGCGCCTGCTGCGGCTGAAGGAGATGGGCGCGAACGCCGTGCGCATGGCCCACAATCCGCACGCCCCCGAGCTGTACGCCCTCTGCGACGCGCTCGGCCTCTTCGTGATCGACGAGGCCTTCGACGAGTGGGAGAACCCGAAGAACAAGTGGTGGCAGGGGCACAACGTGTACCCGCCGCGGCACGAGGGCTACGCCAAGGACTTCCCGGAGTGGCACGAGCGCGACCTCGCGGCCATGATCGACGCGCATCGCGGCCATCCGTCGATCATCGCGTGGAGCATCGGCAACGAGATCGACTACCCGAACGACCCGTATGCGAGCCCCCTCTTCGACGAGATGACCGGCAACAACGACGCGAGCAAGCCCGCGGCCGAGCGCGTCTACGATCCGTCGCGCCCGGACATCCGGCGCCTGACGACGATCGCTCGGCGGCTCGCGGCGATCGTCCGCGCGAAGGACCCGACGCGGCCCGTGACGATCGCGGCGGCCTTCCCCGAGCTGTCGAGCCTCACGGGCTTCCTCGACGACATCGACGTCGTCGGTTACAACTACAAGGAGCACCTGTACGAGGCCGACCACGCGCGGTTCCCCGACAAGCCTCTGCTGGGCAGCGAGAACGGCCACGGCTACGCCGAGTGGCAGCACGTCGTGCGGGCCGACTACGTGGCGGGGCAGTTCCTGTGGACCGGCATCGACTATCTCGGCGAGGCCCACGGATGGCCCGTGCACGGCTCGGGGGCGGGGCTGCTCACGCTCGCGGGCTTCGCGAAGCACACGTGGCACCTGCGGCGCAGCTGGTGGACCGACGAGCCCGTCGCGCATCTCGTGACCCGGCCGGCAGGGGAGGGCCCGCGCAGCTTCTGGAGCCGTCCCGTCTCGCGCGCATGGGAGGGCGGGGAGCGGGTCGAGGTGCTCTGCTTCGCGGGCGGCGGCGAGCCGCGGCTCACGTGCGGAGGCGACGCGATCCCGCTCGCATGGGACGACGAGGGCGGCTTCTGGACGGCCGAGATCGACGTGCGCTCCGCGCCGCTCGTGCTCGAGATCGTCCGCGACGGCGCCGTCGTCGCACGGGACGAGCTCCGCGCGCGCGGGGCGGCCGCCCGCCTCGACGCGGTCGTCTGGGAGGCCCCGGAGCATGCGGCGCGCCGCTGCGCCGACGCCGGCCTCGCTCTCGACGGCGCCCCGTTCGACGGTCTCGTGCAGATCGAGTGCGCGCTGCGCGACGCCGACGGAGGATCGGCGCGGGACGAGCGGATGGTCTCAGTCGAGGTCTCCGGCGGCGAGCTGCTCGGGATCGAGAACGGCGACCTCGCCGACGTCACGCCCTACGCGAGCTCGCAGCGGCGGACCCTCGAGGGGCGGCTCGCCGTGTTCGTGCGCGCGGACGCCGGCGCCGTCGTGCGCCTCCGGGCCGAGGGGCTCCCCGAGACGATCGTGGAGTGCGGGCCGTGACATACTGGCGACGACCGGCGGGGGACCGGTCGCCGGGATCGCCCGCCGCGGCGGCGGACCCGATGCGGATGGCCGCGGTGCGGGAGTGAACATGGCTGTCTCGAGGCGCACGTCGCGCGACATCCGGAGCGAGTCGCGGCTCGACGTGCTGCATGTCCTGCTGTCGCAGGGCGAGACCACGCGCAACGAGATCGCCCGCACGACGGGACTCAGCCCGGCGACCGTCGCCACGGTGGTGGGCGAGCTCCTCGTCGAGGGCATCGTCGTCGAGACCAAGGTCACGGTCGGCCGGATCGGGCGGCCGACGGCGACACTCGCGATGAACCCCGATCGCGGCCGGGTGGTCGGCATCGACGTCGCCGAGACCTACGTGCGCGCCGAGCTGTTCGACACGGCGCTCACCCAGATCGCGCTCGTCGACGTCGAGCGCGACGAGCACCTCCTCGACCCCGACTCAGTCGTCGAGGCGATCGGCAGCGCGCTCGACCGCGTGCTCGAGCAGGGCGGCGTCGACCGGCGCGATGTGCTCGGCGTGGGGGTCTCGCTCCCGGGCCTCGTGCAGGCGCCCGCCGGCGTCTCGGTGCTCGTGCCGAACTGGACCTGGCACACCGTCGAGCTCGACCGCCTGCGCGAGCGGGTGGGGCTGCCGCTCGTCATCGACAACCCGCTCAAGGTCATCGCGACGGCCGAGCTGTGGCTCGGGCGCGGCCGGTCGCACTCGAGTCTCGTCACCGTGAACCTCGGCACGGGCGTCGGCGCCGCGATCGTGCTCGAGGGGCGCATCCTGCGCGGAGCGACGAATCTCGCGGGGGAGTGGGGGCACTCGCTGCTCGCGCTCGACGGCCGCGGGTGCCGCTGCGGCCGCCGCGGCTGCGTCGAGGCGTACGTCGGAGCGCCCGGGATCCGGCAGACGCTCCGCGAGATCGCCCCGGACCATCCGCTTCTCGCGCTCGACTCGCAGCGCGACTTCATCGAGGCGATGGCCGGGGCGGCGGATGGGCCCGAGCACGATGCGGCGGTCGACGGGACGATCGCGCGCACCGCCTGGTACCTGGGCTCGGCGCTCGCCGATCTCGTCGCGGTCGTCAACCCCGAGGTGGTGACGCTCACCGGCTGGACGGCCTGGGCGCTCGGCGACCGCCTGCTGCCGGCGACCCGCGAGCACCTGCGCGACCAGGCGCCCGGGACGGCCGGGGCCGACGTCGAGCTCGGCGTGTCGACGATCGGCGGGAGCACCGTGTCCACCGGCATCGCCGTCATCGCGCTCGAGCGCTTCCTCGCCGACGCGGGCCTTCTGACGAGTCGGACGCCGATCGCGCTCTGACGCCCCTGCATGTCTCACTCTTCTCGGTTCTGGCGGGCGCGAAGCCGCCGAGAGTGAGACATGCAGAGCCTGCCGCGGGCATCGGGGTGCGTGTGCGGGACACAGTGCAGGAGTTCTCGGCGGCCTGCGCTGCGGGAACCGGATTCCGGGGCGTGTCGGCCGCGGATCTCCTGCGTCGTGTCCCGCGCTCAGCCGACCGGGATGGTCGTTCCGCGCACGACGAGCTGGACGGGCGTGTGCAGGACGCCGCTCTCGATCCCGTTGTCGTCGAACGCGTGGAAGAGGTGCTGCGCGGCGGTGCGACCCAGCGCCTCGAAGTCCACGCCGACCGTCGTCAGGCGCGGACGCGAGTTCTCTGCGAGCACCGTCCAGTTGTCGAAGCCGATCACCGCGAGGTCGCGCGGCACGTCGCGTCCGAGGTCGCGCGCCGCGTCGAGCACGCCGCGCGCGATCTGGTCCGAGCCGCAGAAGACGGCGTCGATCTCCGGATCGCGCTCGAGCAGAAGGGCCGCAGCCGCCCGCCCCCAGTGCTCCGACCACTCGCCGAGCATCGGCTCCGCCGCGAAGGCCGTGCCGGCCGCGGCCAGCGCCTCCTGTGCTCCGCTCAGGCGATCCTGCGCGGCGGCATAGGAGGGGTCGCCTCCGATATGCACGATGCGGCTGCGGCCGCACGCGAGCAGATGGCGGATGGCCAGACGGCCGCCCTCGACGTTGTCGGGCGTGAGCGACAGGTCGCGCGGATCGCTGGACGGTGCATAGACGTACACCACGGGGACCGGCAGCGCGCGGCCGAGGCTCCTGCGGGGATCGGTGCGGTCGCCCACGACGATGATCCCGTCGACCCTGCGGCTGAGCAGCGCGCGCAGGTGATGCTGCTCCCGGACGGCGTCGCCGCGCGCGTCGCACAGGAACACGTCGATGCGCCCCGCGCCGAAGGCGTCCTCGGCACCCATGAGGATGGGCAGGACGAAGCGGCCGTCGAGGTCGCTCGTGAGGAGTCCCACCGTGCTCGTGCGCCCGGCGGTGAGGCCGCGCGCGACCGCGTTGGGGGTGAACCCGACCTCCTCGGCTGCCGCCAGCACGCGAGCCCTCGTCGCCGCTGCGACGTCGGTGCGGCCGTTGAGTGCCTTGGAGGCGGTCGCCGCCGAGACGCGCGCGCGCTGCGCGACGTCGTTCAGGGTGGCGGCCCGCCCGTTGCGCTCCGTGCTCATCGCTCTAGCGTGCCACAGTCTCGAAACCGTTACATGGATTTCTGCGCGGTCGTGCTTGACGGCCCGAAGTGTCGCCGCTAGATTCAACGAAAGCCGTTTCGAAAGCTTTCGTGCGGCGTGTCGAGCATCGGCGGCAACGGCGGCGTGCTCGCTCAACGAAGAGCCAGAGGAGCAGACACATGATCACGACCATCCGGCGCGGCACAGCGATGCGCGCCGCAGGACTCGCCGTCGCGGGCGCGCTCGCGGTGGGCCTCACGGCGTGCTCGGGCGGAAGCGGGGGCCAGGCCGCGGTCGACGAGATCCCCGCCGAGGGCGTCGACGACGGCTCCACCCTCTCGCTGTGGACGCGTGCGCCGATCGAGGCGCAGGCCAAGCTGCTCGTGGAGGAGTACAACGCCACGCACGAGAACCAGGTGGAGCTCACGGTCGTCCCGAACGACGACTACGTGGCGAAGGTCGGCGCGGCCGCGGGGTCCGGCGGGCTGCCGGACCTGTTCGCCGCCGACGTCGTCTACGTGCCGAACTGGGCGGGCCAGGGGCTCTTCCAGGACATCTCGCCGCTCGTCGAGCAGCTCGACTACGCCGACGACATCAACGCGGGCCACATGTCGGCCGGCACGATCGACGATGCCGAGTACACGCTGCCCTTCGTGCTCGACCTCTCGGTCATGATGTGGAACAAGGAGCTCGTCGAGCAGGCGGGCCACGACCCCGAGAAGGCCCCCGAGACGATCGCGGAGTTCGCCGAGATCGCGCGTGACGTCGACGCGCTCGGCCTGGACGGCGTCTCCGGCACCTCGACCGGCCTCAACTGCGGCGGCTGCCTGCTCTTCACGTGGTTCCCGTCGATCTGGGCGTCGGGTGAGGAGGTCCTCAGCGAGGACGGCACCGAGTCGCTCCTCGACGGCGAGGCGGCGCAGGAGATCTACCGCACGTGGAAGGGCCTCGTCGACGACGGCGTCGTCGCGCCCGGGTCCGAGGACGAGACCGGCGCCACGTGGGTCGCCGGCTTCCAGGAGGGCAAGGTCGGCATCATGCCGTACCCGGCGACGCTCCTCCCGGCCCTCGAGTTCGACGCGGGCGTCGCGGGCCTCCCCGCCGTCGACGGCGGCGCCTCGACCTTCGTCGGCGGCGACAGCATCGGCATCTCGAAGGACTCCGAGCTCTCTGCGCAGGCGTGGAACTTCCTCGCGTGGATGATGTCGGAGGAGACGCAGGTCGACGTCCTCGCGGCGAACGGCAACGTGGTCTCCCGCGGAGACCTCGCCGACAACGAGCACGCATCGGCCGACCCGCGCCTCGTGACGATCAACGAGGTCGCCGCCCAGGGCGACACCCCCGTGGCCGTCAACTTCCAGCAGGCCTTCAACGCCGCGGGAAGCCCCTGGCTCACCCTCGTGCGCAACGAGGTGCTCGGCGAGGGCGGAACCCTCGAAGAGGACAACGCCGCGATCACCGAGATCCTCTCGCAGTGACAGCCGCCGTCGGGGTGCTCCCCGCAGCGGAGCGCCCCGACGGCATCGGACAGAAGGATCCACGATGACCACCGCCGCCACGACCGCGCGACGTCCCGGGCGGACCCGCGCGCAGCGCGCGCACGCCATCCAAGGATGGCTGTACGCCTCGCCCACCGCCCTCTTCGTCGGCGTTCTCTTCGTCGTCCCGCTCGTCCTCGTCGTGGCCATGTCACTCGGCGACTGGCCGCTGCTCGCGGGCTTCCGGGGCTGGAACTTCCCCGACAACTACGTCGCCGCCGTCGACCACCGCCTGTTCTGGGAGGCCATCCGCTTCACGGTGATCTACACGATCGCCGCGACGGTCCTCCTCATCGGCCTCGGCCTCGGGCTGGCCCTGCTCGTCCAGGAGTCGTCGCGGTGGCGGTCGTTCCTGCGCACCGCCTTCCTCGTGCCCAGCGCCCTCGGCCTCGCCTCGGCGTCGCTCCTCTTCTATGTCCTGTACTCGCCGATCGCGGGTCCGTTCGCGGAGTGGATGGAGTCATCCGGCTTCACGATCCTCGGGACGCCGGGCGGCGCGCTCTGGGCGACGGTCTTCCTCATCGTGTGGCGCTTCACGGGGTTCTACATGCTGCTCATGCTCGTCGGCCTCCAGGCGATCCCGGGCGAGGTGTACGAGGCGGCGCGCATCGACGGGGCCTCGAAGCTGCAGACCTTCCTGCACGTCACGATGCCCCTCATGCGGCCCACCTTCGCGCTCACGATCGTCATGTGCGTCACGGGCTCGCTGCTCGCGTTCGAGCAGTTCTACATCCTCACCAAGGGCGGTCCCGACAACTCCACGATGACGGTCGTGCAGCTCATGTACTCCATGGCCTTCCAGGGGCAGAACGACCTCGGGATCGCGGGGGCGCTGTCGGTCATCGTGCTCATCGCCCTCGTCGTCATCAACGTCTTCCAGCTGCGGGTGCTCCGCGGCGGAGAGGAGAGCTGACATGACCGCGCTCGCTCCGACCGAGACCGAGGTCATCGTCACGGAGGGCCGCGGCGCGTCGCGCGCGCCGCGGCAGGGCGGATGGCGCCGGCTGCTCGCGAGGGCGCCGTTCGGCATCTTCTCGGCCGCGCTCGCGGCCGTCTTCCTCTACCCGCTCGTCTGGGCCGTCGTGTCGTCGTTCGCGCCGCGCGCCGGCACGAGTCAGACGGAAGGCTGGGGTCTCGGGAACTACGCGACGCTCGCCGAGTTCCAGGCGGGCATCTGGGTCTACCTCGGCAACTCGCTTGTCGTGTCGGGCCTCACCGTGATCCTCACGCTCGTGATCTCGTTCCTCGGCGGATACGCATTCGCCCGGTTCTCGTTCCCGGGGAAGACCGCGCTGTTCCTCACGACCCTCGCCATCCTCATGGTCCCGTACGCGACCCTCCTCATCCCGCTGTACGTGATCCTCAACGGCCTCGGCCTCGGCAACACGACCGTGGGCGTCGCCCTCGTGCTCACGATGTTCCAGCTGCCGTTCTCCACGTTCATGATGCGGATCTCGTTCGAGTCGATCCCGCGCGAGCTCGACGAGGCCGCCCTCGTCGACGGCTGCAACAGCTTCTCGGCGCTGTGGCGCGTGCTGCTGCCTGCGACCAAGCCGGGACTCATCACGGTGGGGCTCTTCGCCTTCCTCACCGCGTGGAACGACTTCATCGCGCCCCTCATCCTCATCAGCGACACGAATCGGATGACGCTGCCGCTCGCGGTCGCGAATCTGCGCGGCCAGACGATGGGCGTGATCGACTACGGCGCCACGCTCGCCGGGGTCGCTGTCCTCGCGCTGCCCTGCGTGCTCCTGTTCCTCGTTCTCCAGCGTCACTACGTGCAGGGCTTCATGTCCGGCGCCTTCAAGGGATGATCATGACACTCACCACATCGCACCGCGCGACCGCGGCGGCTGCCGCTCCTGTCCTGCCGAGCTCGGGCGCGCTGCGTCCCCTGGGGATCGAGGAGGTCGCGATCACGGGAGGGTTCTGGGGCGCTCGGCAGCGCGTGAACCGGCGCGCGACGCTCGCGCACATCGGCACGTGGCTCGAGCGCGAGGGCTGGATCCGCAACTTCGAGCTCGCCGTCGCCGGTGGGCTGCCCGAGGGGCGCCGTGGTCGCGAGTTCTCCGATTCCGAGGTCTACAAGTACCTCGAGGCGCTCGCGTGGGAGATCGGCCGTGCCCCCGATGACGAGCTCGAGCGCGTGTTCCGCGACGTCGTCTCGGTCGTGGGCGCGGCGCAGGAGCCCGATGGGTACCTGAACACGCGGTTCGGCCGCCCCGGTCAGGGCCCGAGGTGGTCCGACCTCGAATGGGGGCACGAGCTCTACTGCCTCGGGCACCTCTTCCAGGCCGCGGTCGCGCGGGCACGCACGAAGCCCGGCGCCGACGACGGGCTCCTCGAGATCGCGACACGCGCCGCCGACCTCGTCTGCGAGGTGTTCGGCGAGGACGGCATCCCGTCGATGTGCGGGCACGCGGAGATCGAGACGGGACTGGTCGAGCTCGGTCGCGTCACAGGCGAGCCCCGCTACATCGCGCAGGCGAAGCTCTTCGTCGACCGGCACGGCACGGGCGTGCTCGCGGACATCGAGTTCGGCCGCTCGTACTTCCAGGACGACATCCCGATCCGCGAGGCCGACGTCCTCCGCGGCCACGCCGTGCGCGCGAACTACCTCTCGTCGGGGGCACTCGACGTCGCCGTCGAGACGGCCGACGGCGAGCTGTCCTCGGCGCTCGTGCGGCAGTGGGACAACACGGTCGCCCGCCGCACGTACATCACCGGCGGGCAGGGCGCCCACCACCAGGACGAGGCGTTCGGCGCCGACTTCGAGCTGCCGCCCGACCGCGCCTACTCCGAGACCTGCGCGGGCATCGCATCGGTCCAGTTCAGCTGGCGTCTGCTGCTCGAGCGCGGGGAGGCGAAGTACGCCGACCTCATCGAGCGCACGCTGTACAACGTCGTCGCGACGTCGCCCTCCTCCGCTGGCACGGCGTTCTACTACGCGAACACGCTGCACCAGCGCACGCCGGGAGAGGTCGCCGACCCGGATGCGCCGTCCGCGCGTGCGGAGTCGTCGCTGCGCGCGCCGTGGTTCGAGGTGTCGTGCTGCCCGCCCAACGTCGCCCGCACCCTCGCCAGCCTCGCCGCGTACGTCGCGACCGTCGACGAGGAGGGGCTCCAGATCCACCAGTACGCTCCGGCCACGATCTCCACGACGGTCGCCGGGCACGACGTCGCACTGCACGTGGAGACGGACTACCCCGCGGCCGGCGACATCCGCGTCACCGTGGACGCCGCAGCGGACGCGGAGTGGACGCTCTCGCTCCGCGTGCCCAGCTGGGCGGTCGGAGCAGCGCTCGAGGTCCGTTCGGCGGACGGCGGGGTCCAGACGCTCGCGGCGGAACCCGGGTACGCGACCGTGCGTCGCGCGTTCTCCGCAGGCGATGTCGTGACGTTGCGCCTCCCTGTCGCCCCGCGGCTCACGCGGCCGGACGCGCGCATCGACGCGATCCGGGGCGCGGTGGCGGTGGAGCGCGGCCCCGAGGTGCTGGCGCTCGAATCGGTCGACCTCCCCGCGGGGATCGGCGTCGATGTCGTGGCGATCGATCCCGACGCGCCCCTGCGCGAAGAGGACGGACGCGTCGTCGCGCGCCTGGCCATCCGACGCCCCGTCGACCTGCCGTGGCCGTTCGGAGACCCCGAGGTCGCAGACGACGAGCAGATCGTCGACGTGCCGCTCATCCCGTATCACGAGTGGGCCGAGCGGGGCCCCTCCACGATGCGCATCTGGATCCCCGAGCGCCGCGCGGGGGCCTGACCCCGCCGCCCTTCCGCCCACTTCGATCCTGCATGTCTCACTCTCCGCGGTTCTGGCGGGCGCGAACCCGCCGAGAGTGAGACATGCAGAGTCGGGGACGCCGAGTCTCGGGGAGAGCGGATGGCCGGGGCCGCCTTCCGCCCGACCTCCACGCGACGCGAGCGCGATCGGGGGAGGGGGCGAATCGACATCGGGGCGTCGTGTGGATAGCGTTGTCTGGATCGATCGAGGGGGGCTCATGCCGAACGCCGACAGGCCGCCGACACTCACCGACGTCGCACGACTCGCGGGGGTGTCGGTGCCGACCGCGTCGCGCGTGCTGAACGGCGGCGTCCGCGGCAAGCAGAGCGGCTCCCCTGAGATGCGTCAGCGCGTGCAGGACGCCGCGCGGGCGCTCGGATACTCCGTGAGCCCCGCGGCGCAGGCGATCAAGGGCGGGCGGGCCCGCACGATCGCGCTCGTTGTGAGCGACATCGACGACTTCGGGTCGGCCACGATGATCTCGGGTGTCATGCACGCCGCCGAGAAGCGCGGCGTCTCGGTCGCCGTGCGCACGACGCGCGACGATCCCCTGCGCGAGATCGCCCTCCTCGAGGAGCTGCGCGGCGAGCGGCACCGCGCGATCGTGATCGGCACGAGCCGGACGACCGACGCGCGCCGCGAGGCGGCACTGGCTGCGCAGCTCGGCACGCTCGACGCGCACGGCACGCGCGTGGTGGTCATCGGCCACAGCGCCCTGCCCTTCCCATCCGTCACCGTCGACAACAGGGAGGCGGCCGCGGCCCTGGCCGAGGGCCTCGCGCTGGCCGGCCATCGTCGCTTCGCCGTCGTCTCGGGCCCCGACTTCGAGATCACCTCGCAGGACCGTGTCGCGGGGTTCCTCGAAGGTCTCGATCGGCACGGAATCAGCGTCCTCTCGGGCGACGTCGTGCATCGCTCGTTCTCGCGGGACGGCGGATACGCCGCCGTCGACGACCTGGCGACGCCCGTCGCGGAACTCGACGCGATCGCTGCGATGAGCGACGCGATGGCGGTCGGCGTGATCGCCCGGCTGCGCGAGCAGGGAGTCGAGGCCCCGGGTGACGTCGAGGTGAGCGGATTCGACCACGTGCCGATGCTCGGCGACGTGCTCCCGAACTTCAGCACCGTCGAGGTGCCGCTTGAGGCGTTCGGAGAGGCGGCACTCTCGCTCGCCCTCGACGACGGGGATCCGCAGCCCGACCAGCGCATCGCGCTGCGCGCGACCCCCATCGTGCACGGCGCCGCCGTCGCCCGGCGCTGACGTCGTCAGTCCGCGTCGTGCGGCCTCCGGAAAAAGAAGTGGCAAACGTTGTCCACTTTGCGTTACGCTCCTGGAGTCGGACGCGGTCCGATCCGAATCAAGGGAGATCACATGCAGAACGCACAGACGCGTGACGCCCGGCGCCGCGCATCCCGACGCGCCGCCGCATCGCTCGCGGCCACCGCAGCCGCGGTCGTCGTGCTCGCCGGGTGCGCGGGCGGCGCAGACGCCGGCGATGCGGGCGGGAAGACGACCATCCGCTTCCTGTACGCGACGGGCGACGAGACCTGGAACTCGGTCGTGGACGGGGTTGTGAAGGCCTTCAACGAGCAGAGCGACTCCACGGTCGTCGAACTCGATCCGCTCCCTGCGGGCAGCGACTACGCGACGGCCCTCAAGACCATGGACGCGACAGGCAACTGGCCCGCTGTCGTCGACATGCGCGACACGCTCACATACATCCAGGCGGGAAAGCTCGCGCCGATCCCTGAGTCGGTGACCGACCTGCTCGCCCCCGACGTGTACGGTGCCGCCGAGGATGGGAACGTCTACACGGTGCCCTCCTCGGCGCTCAACGGCGAGATCGGCATCAACATCGTCTACGACAAGTCGTACTTCGCGGACAACGGCCTCGAGGTCCCGGAGGCGTACGACGACTTCATCGCGCTGCTTGAGGAGATCCAGGCGAACGGCGATGTCCCGCTTGCGACGGCTGCTGCCGAGGTCTGGCCGAGCGACCAGCTCTGGAAGCCTCTCGCCGCGCCCGTCTTCGCCGAGTACTCCGAGCAGGGCTTCTGGAATGCGGTCGCCGAGGGGACCGCGTCCATGGAGGACCTCCGCGAGCCGCTCGAGCGCCTCGTGCAGATCACGGACGACTTCGTGCTCGAGGGATGGCAGTCCACGGCGGATGCCCAGACGACGACGCTTCTCGTCAACGGCCAGGCCGTCATGGCGACATCGTCGGCGGGCATCGGGCGATTGAACGACATCCACAAGGTCGATCCCGAGTTCGACGCGGGGCTGTTCATCATCCCCGCGGATGACGGCACGATCAACGTCCTCAAGAACTCGGTCGTGGGCGACACGGCGTCCGGCCTGGCGATCTCGGCGCAGGCGCAGGAGGACGGCGCGGAGTACGACTCCGCAGTCGAGTTCCTCGAGTACTTCTATTCGGTCGAGGCCGCCAACCTCATCGAGTCGCTCGGCTGGATCGCCCCGAACATCGCGGCGTCGGACGAGGTCGAGCGCAACACCGAGATCCCCGGAGCCGCGGACTACTTCGCGCTCCTGGAGGATCCGAACCTCAACTGGTACAGCAACGAGTCGTCGAACGAGGCGCTGAGCGCTTTCAACACGTTCTTCCGTCAGGTCCGCATCGAGATGCAGGACGGGCAGATCACCGTGGATGAGGCGATCTCGAAGCTCCAGGCCGAATTCGACAAGACGGTCGCGGCGGGCTGACGGCCCTGGGGTCGGGCGGTGACGCCCGGCCCCTCCGCCCCGCATCGCGACGAGGAGATGTCATGAGCGATTCCCCGCAGGCCACGGCGACCGTCGAGGTCGTCTCAGAGCCCGGGCTTCCGCCCCTCGCGGCGCCGCCCGTGCGCGCGCCGATCCGCCCGCCCCGCCGCGGGGGCCGACGAGGGCGCTGGGTGCTGCTCGGCTTCATCGCCCCGGCCCTTGTGGTCTACCT
This sequence comes from Microbacterium barkeri, assembly GCF_027921765.1. Taxonomy (GTDB): domain Bacteria; phylum Actinomycetota; class Actinomycetes; order Actinomycetales; family Microbacteriaceae; genus Microbacterium; species Microbacterium barkeri. Next base: position 38,257 of record NZ_BSEJ01000005.1, on the reverse strand, counting down.
GCTGATGGTGATCATCCCGTCGCTGCAGTCGGTCGAGCTGAGCTTCACGGACTGGGACGGCATCAGCGATGACTACGCCTACATCGGCTTCGCGAACTATGCCGACATCTTCGCGAGCGGCCGGTTCTGGAACGCCGTCAAGAACACGCTGATCCTGGGGCTCGGCTCGGCTGTCATCATCAACGTGATCTCGCTCGTGGTGGCGCTCATGCTCGACAAGCTCGAGCACGGCCAGGGGTTCTTCCGCACCGCGGTGTACCTGCCGGCGCTCGTGAGCGCGTTCATCGCGGCGACGATCTGGAAGTACCTCCTGAACTTCAACTTCGGGTTCGTGAACACGCTGCTCCGCGACCTCGGCATGCCCGATGCCGCGCGCGATTGGCTCGGAGACAGCGGCATCGTCGTGTGGGTCATCCTCTTCCTCACCTGCTTCACGCTGGGCGGCAACACGACCCTCATCTACCTCGCGAACCTGCAGTCCGTGCCGCAGGAGCTGCTCGAGGCCGCGCGGATCGACGGCGCGAACCGGCGGCAGGTGTTCGCGAACGTCACCTGGCCGATGCTCGCGGGCGCGGTCACGGTCAACATGACCCTCGCGCTCATCGCCGGATGGACCATCTTCGACCAGGTCATGGTGCTCACCTCGGGAGGCCCGGGCTTCGTGAGCGAGACCATGGCGTTCTTCATCTACAAGGTCGGCTTCGGCGAGTACCGCGCGGGCTTCGGCAGCGCGGCCGCCATCGTCCTGTTCATCGTCGTGATCGTCAGCACGGTCGCCGCGAACACCTACATGCGCAAGAGGGAGATCCAGGCATGAGCGCCACGGAGGCTCTGACCACACGCCGCGAGCGGGCTCCCCGGGTGCGGAAGCGGTGGACGCCGAGCGAGATCGTCGTGATGGTCGTGCTGAGTGCGCTCGTGCTCCTCGTGTCGACGCCCGTGCTCTACGCGCTCGCGAACTCGTTCCGGTCCTACAGCGACATCACGCGCGATCCCATGGGGCTCCCGACGTCGTTCACGTTCGACAACTACGTCCAGCTGTTCCAGCAGACGGATTTCGCGGAGGCCGTGGGCAACACCCTCATCATCACGGTCGCGACCGTCATGCTGCTCGTCGCGATGGTCCCGATGGCCGCGTACGGCATCGAGCGCCTCGGCGGGCGCCTGGGCCGCGGGATCTATGTCCTCTTCATCGCCGGGCTGATGATCCCGTTTCAGGTGCGGATGATCCCGCTCGTCGAGGGGTTCGACGACGTGGGTCTCTACAGCACCCTGACGAGCGTCATCCTCGTCCACCTCGGCGGCGCGGCGTCCTTCGGCATCCTGCTCTACTGCAGCTTCATCAAGGGAATCCCGGTCGAGGTCGAGGAGGCCGCGCACATGGACGGCGCCGGCCGCCTGCGCACGTTCTGGCTCATCGTCTTCCCGATGCTGCTGCCCGTCACGAGCGCGTTCGTCATCATCCAGGCTCTCGGCCTCTGGAACGACTTCTTCATCCCTCTCGTGTTCCTCGACTCCTCGTCGGCGGGGACGATCAACGTCGCCATCAACCGGATGGTCGGCCTGCTGACCTCGCAGTGGCAGCTCATCTACACGGGTGCGATCCTCGCGATCATCCCGTCGGTCGCGATCTTCGCGGCATTCCAGCGCTACTTCATCAAGGGCATGTCGATCGGGGCGGTGAAGGGATGAGCGCCCTGCTGACTCGCACCGGGCAGCTGCTCGCGCACGACGGGCGCATCGCCGGATGGCTTCTGGCGATCTGGCGGTGCTTCCTCATCGGGGTCTCGTTCCTCGCGACCGCAGCGCCGCTGCTCGTGTTCCACGCCCTCGTCGGCTGGCAGGCGACGCACCTCGCGATCGCGCTGTTCGGGCTCGCCGTCGTGCCGCTCGTTCCCGGCGTCCACGCACTGCTCGTCGCGACGGAGCGGCTCCTCGACCTCGGTGGCGGAGCCGGCGCGGGTCGCGCTTTCTGGGCGGCGCTCCGCTCGGGTGCCCGTCGGCTCAGCGGCGCGGCGCTCGCGGCAGGTATCGCGGCGGTCGTGCTGTCATACGACATCGCGCTCGTCGGGCACGATGACGCGCTCCTCCTCGCCGCGATCGGCGCCACGCTGCTCGCGATCGCCGCGCTCCTGGCTGTGTCCGTCGCGGCTGCGCAGACCGACCTGCGCGGGGTCGCCCTCGTGTCGGCTGCGCTCACCGCGGCGTTGCGGCGCCCGCACATCGTGCTGTGCTGGCTCCTGCTCTCCGCGATCGGCGCCGCAGCGAGCGGTATCCCCCTCGTCGGCTCGAGCGTCGCGGTGTTCGCCCCGCCGCTGGTCGCCATCAGCATCCACATCTGCAACCGCGCGCTCGGCTTCGGTCGCGAGCGCCTCGAAACGGAGACGTCGTGACAGACACCGCCCTGAACATCCTCGACACCGCCGAGCCGGCCGGACCTGCGAGCGTCGAACTCGGCGCATTCACGCTGACCTGGTCAGACGACCGGCCCCTGAGCGTGCACTCGGAGATGTCGCCGCTCGCAGGCCGCCCCGGCACGGCGCTCGTCGAGGTCTTCACGGCGCGCGAGCAGCGCGAGCGCACGAGCCAGGCCTACTACCGTTCGGCCGTCGGGGCGCGACTGCGGGTTCAGGACGCGGCGCGCGAGGAGTCGGATGGCGCGGAGCGCGCGATCGTCATCCAGCGCGACGAGACGACGGGACTCGAGGCCCGAACGACGCTCACTGCGCCGAAGGGCGTCGACGTGCTGCGGGTCGAGACGAGGATCCGCAACACCTCGGCCGAAGCGGTCGTGCTCACCGCGGTCGGCTCGGCTACCATCGGCTTCGGACGCGACGCAGCTGACCTCGAGCGGATGGTCCTGCTCGCGGCACGCAGCGAGTGGCTCGCGGAGAACCGGTGGCAGACGACGCCGCTCGGCGAGCTGCTGCCCGCGATCGCGCTGCCGCTGCACGGGCAGGACGGGCGCGGGCACGCGGCGCTGTCGAGTCATGGTGCATGGTCGAGCGGGGAGCACGTGCCGGTCGGCGCACTGATCGACGGCGACCATGCGCTGGCCTGGCAGATCGAGTCCAGCGCGGGCTGGAACGTCGACCTCTGCCAGACGGCGGCGGGTGGCGTCCTCACGCTCACGGGGCCAACCGACCTCGAGAACCACTTCGCGCATCTGCTCCTTCCGGGGGAGTCGTTCGACGCCGTGCCGGTGGCCGTCTCCGTCTCTCGGGAGGGTGCAGAGGGCGCGATCGGAGGCCTGACCGGCTATCGCCGGTGGCTGCGCCGCCGGCACACCGGGCAGGCCCTGCCTGTCGTCTACAACGACTTCATGAACACGGTCATGGGGCAGCCCACGACCGAGGTGCTCCTGCCGCTCATCCGCGAGGCGGCCGACGCCGGATGCGAGGTGTTCTGCATCGACGCCGGCTGGTTCGCCGATCCCGACATCGGCGACTGGTGGGCCACGGTCGGGGAATGGCGGGAGTCGTCAGCGCGCTTCCCCGACGGCGGGCTGCGCCGGATCACGCAGGCGATCCGCAAGGCGGGCATGCGTGTCGGCCTCTGGCTCGAGCCCGAGGTAGTCGGCATCCGAAGCTGTGCGGCCGAGGCACTTCCCGATGACGCGTTCTTCCAGCGGTTCGGTGCGCGCGTGCGCGAGCACGACCGGTATCACCTCGACTTCCGGCACCCTGCGGCTCGGGCGCACCTCGATGCGGTCGTCGATCAGCTGGTGCGCGACCACGGCGTGAGCTATCTCAAGCTGGACTACAACATCAACCCGGGTGCCGGGACGGAGTGGCGCGCGGCTGCTCCGGGCGACGGGCTCCTCGGTCACACGCGGGCTTTCCGCGACTGGCTCGTGGCCGTGCAGGAACGCCATCCTGCGCTCGACATCGAGAACTGCAGCTCGGGCGCCATGCGCGCGGACTACGGGTTGCTGGCCGTGACGCACCTGCAGTCGACGAGCGACCAGCAGGATTTCCGCCTGTACCCGCCCGTGGCAGCGTCCGCGCCGGCGTCCATCCTCCCCGAGCAGTGCGGCAACTGGGCGTATCCGGCCGCCGAGATGAGCGTCGAGGAGACCGCGTTCACCCTCGTGACCGGCCTCAGCGGGCGCTTCTACCTGTCCGGCTTCCTCGACCGACTGAGCGAGGAGCAGCGGTCGGCCGTGCGCACCGCGGTCGCGCTGCACAAGCAGCACCGCGAGTCGCTCGCCGACGCCGTGCCGTTCTGGCCGCTCGGACTCCCGGCGTGGGACGCCGACGTCGTCTGCCTCGGGCTGCGCGCCTCGGGCCGCACGCTCCTGGTCGTGTGGGACCGTGCGGATGCGGCCGTCGAGATCGTGCTTCCCGGGATCACGGGCGAGGTCCAGCAGACCTTCCCCGCGAGCGGATGGGCAGTCTCGCGCGTCGACGGCGGCGTGCGGCTGAAGACGGTGCCCGGGCCGACCGCCCGCGTCCTGACGGTGGAGGAGCACGCATGAGAGGGACGATCCGACCGGGGCACGTCGTCATCGACGACCGCGGGCGCGTCGCCCAGCTGCACGGCATCGGCGTGCAGCGCGTGGGCGACCGCTGGTTCGCCTGGGGTGAGGACAAGACGGCGGGCTCGACGTTCACGGCGGTCGCGTGCTACTCGACCGACGACTTCGCGGAATGGCGATTCGAGGGGAACGCCCTTGAAGCGGGGGACGGCGATATCGGGCCCGACCGCATCGTCGAGCGGCCCAAGGCACTGCGCCGCCCTGACGGCATGTGGGTGCTGCTCCTGCACATCGACACCGTCGACTACTCCGCTGCGCGCGTCGGCTACGCGATCGCCGAGCGGCCGCAGGGGCCGTACCGCTATCTCGGAAGCGAGCGTCCGCTCGGCACGATCAGCCGCGACATCGGCGTCTACCAGGAGGACGGCGTCGGCTACCTCCTTTCGGAGGACCGTGAGAACGGCTTGCACATCCACCGTCTGCGTGACGACTACCTGGGGGCGGAGACGACCGTCGCGACGCTGCGCCAGGAGCGCCGACCGGAGATCGGGTACGAATCGCCGACGCTCGTGAAGCACGAGGGGCGCTACCACCTCTTCGGATCCGATCTCACCGGGTGGAGTCTCAACGACAACATGCACGCGACGGCTCCTGCGCTCGAAGGTCCGTGGTCGGCGTGGTCGGGATTCGCGCCCGATGGCAGCCGGACCTTCGACTCCCAGGTGAGCGTCGTCGTCCCCATGGGCGACGGGTTCATCTACGTCGGCGACCGCTGGCGGCCCGACGACCTGTTCCACTCGCCGACAGTCATCCTCCCGCTGCGGATCGTGGGTGAGACAGCGACGCTCGAGTGGCGGGACGCGTGGCGCGCAGGGGAGGAGCGCGGATGATCAGGGCCGCATTGCTGATGGAGGCGCACCTCGTCGGCTTCGTGTTCGGCGAGGAGGAGCGCCGCGCGCTCGAGGACGAGCTCGCCGTCGACTTCTCGTCGGCCGCGACTGCGGTCTCCGCGCTCGACGACCCGGCAGAGATCGAGCTGCTGCTCATGGGCTGGGGTGCCGAGGCGCCCTCCGCCGCCGACTTCGATGCCATGCCGCGCCTGCGCGCCATCGTGCACTGGGGCGGCGGCTTCGCGACCGCCGACGAGGCAGCGCGACGCGGCATCGCCCTCGCGTCCGCGAAGGCCGCGAATGCCGTTCCTGTCGCCGAGTTCACGCTCGCGATGATCACCCTTGCAGCGAAGGATGTCTTCTGGGCGGCGCGCCGGTACGCGTCGGAGCAGCGCTTCCTCGACCGGGAGGCGGAGTACGGGCACACGGGCCTCGGTGGCGCCCGGGTCGGGATCGTCGGCGCGTCCGCGGTCGGGGAGCTCGTCATCCGCGGTCTGCGGGATCGCGATATCGCGGTCGCCGTCTACGACCCCACCCTCTCGGTCCAGCGCGCCGCCGTGCTCGACGTCGAACTCATCGACGACCTCATCGCGCTCGCAGCAGGCAGCCGCATTCTCTCGATCCACGCACCGCAGATCCCGCGGACGATCGGCATGGTGTCCGCGGCCGTGCTCGCCGCGCTCCCCGACGGCGCCACGGTCGTCAACACCGCGCGGGGCGCGATCGTCGATCAGGACGCGCTCGTCGCCGAGCTCGCCGCCGGGCGGCTGCGCGCCGTCCTCGACGTGACCGAGCCCGATCCCCTGCCGCCGGGCCACCCGCTCTTCTCGCTCCCGAATGTCTTCCTCACGCCGCACCTCGCCGGCTCGATGGGAACCGAGCTGCGCACGCTCGGTGCCGTCGCGACCGCCGAGGCGCTCCGCTTCGCACACGGCGAGGCATTCGCCTATCCGATCGCCTGACAGACGGAGGAGACCGGCTTGATCGCAGACCGGTCGGCAAACGATATCCGAAAGGGGACGCGAGAGCACTGACACGGCGGCGACGGGGCCGTCCGCGGGCGAGGCCCGCGATCCGCAATGACGCAGACGAAAGGACATCGCGATGAAGCGATCGCACGCACCAGGAAGGGCGAGGGCTCTCGGGGCCCTCGTCGCCGCGACAGTCGGGCTCTCGGCGCTTGTCGGGCCACCCGCCGTCGCGCAGGAGACGGCGCCGCCCGCCCTGCCCGAGATCACCGAGACCACGAGTGCGGAGGGTTTCCTCCATCCCGGTACCGGCGTCACCGCCGACCAGCTCGAGACCGTTCAGGAACAGGTCGCTGCGGGTGTCGAGCCGTGGGCGAGCCACCATGCCGCGATGGCGCAGACGAAGTATGCGTCGAAGACCTACGTCGGGCAGAACCAGGGCGCGACGGATGAGCAGCCGAAGGATGCCTCGTACAACGAGACGCGGATGCGGTCTCGCGCCCTCGACGACAGCATCGGCGCGCTGACGCAGGCGATCATGTACGCCACGACGGGCGACGAGGTCTACCGGGCCAACGCCCTGCACGTGCTGCGCACCTGGAGCAGCCTCGATCCCGAGGGCTACGCCTACTTCTCCGACGCGCACATCCACACGGGCGTGCCGCTCTACTACTTCGTGACCGCGGCCGAGATCATCCGATCGACCGAGCCCGTGAACGACAGCCTCGAGGGGTATGACCTCCGATGGACCGAGCGCGACCAGCAGAGGGCGGAGGAGAACCTCGTCCGCCCGACGCTCGAGACCTTCCTCTTCTCCCAGAACCGTCTCTGGAACCAGCACACCTACGGCGTCGTCGGCATGATCGCGGCCGCGATCTTCCTCGACGACCCCGAGCTGTACGCGCAGCGTGTCGAGTGGTTCTCGGTCAACTCGACCTACGAGAGCGAGCACACCATCAACGGCGGTGACGTCAATGGAGGCCTGGCATCTCTCATCCGCCTCATCGACGCCGACGACCCGCGCAACCCCTACGGCGAGGACTTCGTCGAGCTGCTCGAGATGGCCCGGGATCAGGCGCACGCGGAGGGCGACATCACGACGCTGAGTGCCGCAGCGCGGATGATCCACAACCAGGGCACGCGACTCGACCCTGTCGAAGGCACTGTCTCCGACGAGGTTGACGCGGTCACGCCCTACGGCTTCCTCGACAACCGGCTGCTCGAGGGCGCCGACGCGTTCGCGCGCTTCATGATGGGCGACGAGCCGCCGTTCGTCGACACGTCGGGCGGAGCGAGCACGCTCTCCCAGGCGTACCGCGGACGGCTCCGCGACCTCATGAACGACCTGTACTACCAGTACACGTACGTCGAGGGCGTCGATGTCGAAGAGGAGGCCCCCTACGTCGCGCTCCTGCATCGGCAGAGCGACGGACCCCTGTACCGCTACGGCGCGCACGTCGAGAACTTCTGGAACCCGCGCGGCTCGGACTTCACCGACGCCGAGTACTGGCTCGCGTTCCCCGAGGAGCTCGCAGAGCAGGATGTGCAGATCCCGCAGCCCGCTGACACCGCGTGGGTGCCGACCGCGAAGTACGGGCTCCCGCTCGGCGCGGGAGCGAAGATCGTCACGGACGACGCGGGGGAGAGCTTCGCGCGACTCAACGCGAAGCGCGGCGACGCGACAGTCGCGGTCCGACGGATGGTCTGGGGCGCGAGCATGGGCATCCGCGTGCGCACGAACGGGCAGGCGACCCTGCAGGTGTCGGGGACCGCCGACGGCGCCACACCGTTCGAGGTCTCCCTCCCCGACACGAAGGGGGAGTGGACGCACGTCGGACTCGATCTCGGCGCCGTGCCCCCTGGCACCGTCGGCCACCACATCGTGTACCTGCGCGTGGCCGAGGGCGCCGCCCGCGTGGACGTGTCGGGTGTGCTCGGCGACGCGAAGGGCGAGCTCTCGCCCCCTGTGTTCGCGGACGCGCCCGAGCTGGCCTTCCTCGCGGTGGCGGGCGAGCCCATTCAGCGGGCGCTCGCGGTCGAGGACGCCGACTCCGAGCGCACGCTCTCACTCCAGGGGGCGCCCCGCGGGGCAACGATCGGGCAGGACGGCGCACTCACCTGGACACCGCGCGCCGCCGGCGAGGAGAGCCTCATCGTTGTCGCGCAGGACGGCACCTCGACCGCGACGCTGCCGGTGCGCGTGACCGTCGCAGCGGACCGCCCCGGAGCGATCGCGGCGGCTCTCGACGGACTCCAGGACGTCGCGGCATACACGAGCGAGAGCTGGGCCGCCGTCGCCGAGGCCGAGGCCGCGGCGCGCGAAGGGATCGAGGCCGACAGCGCGGGCTTCGCGGCGCTCCTCGAGGACCTGCGACTCGCGGTAGCCGATCTCGACCTGCTGAATCCGATGCTCGCCGACGGGACGCACGACTACTCGCTCACCGCCACCTCGCCCGAGCTGCCCATCGCGACCCTGCGCAACCTGGTCGACGGGTCGAACCAGACGACCTGGGGCGACCGCCGAGACGTGTCGGTCGAGCTCGACTTCGGCGTCGGATTCCGCATCCAGGCCGACCGGATCGGGTTCCTCGCCCGCGACACCTTCCCGAATCGTGCGGAGGGCACCAACGCCTACGGCTCGAACGACAACGAGACGTGGACGCTGCTGACGGAGCGCCCGAATGCGGGCGACGACACCGCGGTCGAGTACGTCGACGTGCGCGAGGAGGTCCGCGACGAGCGGTTCCGGTACCTCCGGCTGCAGATCGACGAGCCCGGTATCCCGACCGACCCGGCCTACCCAGGGATCTGGTCGCTCGCCGACGTGCGCATCGACGGCGTCCGCTCGGAGGCGACGCTCGAGGACCTGCTCGACGAGGCGCGGGAGGCCGACCTCTCGCAGTTCTCGCGCGCATCCGCCCTGCTGTTCACGCGGGAGCTCGAGGACGTCGTGGCAGCGGCGTCCGAGCCGGACGCCGACGACGCAGCGCTCGCCGCGCGCCTTCGGGCCGCATGGGAGCTGCTCGAGGCGCCGTCTGTCGAGACGAGCGCGATCGCGCACGACTGGGTCACGGCGAGCACACCGTCGTGGGATGGCACGCGTGATGCCGCGGGCAACGGCTGGGCGATGTTCGACGGCGACCTCGCGACGTACACCGACACGACCACCTCGTCGGGCTGGGTGACGGCGATCCCCGACGACGGCTCGGCGCTCCCGGTCGCCGCCGTGCGCTTCGCGCCGCGCGCGGGCCACATCGCGCGAGCCAACGGCATCCAGTTCCAGCGCTCGACGGACGGCGGTCGTACGTGGACGACGTTCGCGACCGTCGCGAACGCGGTCGACGGGTGGAATCGCCTGGATCTCGAGGCTCCGATCGAGACGGGCGCCGTGCGCGTGCTCGCGGCGTCGGGCAACACCAACCTCGCCGAGGTCGAGCTCGTCGCGAGCACGGTCGACCGCAGCGCGCTCCGCCTCCTCCTCGACGAGGCGGCCGAGCTCGTCGAGGAGGACTGGACGTCCGAATCATGGGATCGACTGCGCGCCGCCCGCGTCGGGGCGGAGACGGTGCTCGCCGATGCGTCGGCGGAACAGGCGGACGTGGACGCCGCGGCCGACGGCCTTGACGATGCCCTCCAGGGGCTCGAGGCAGCGCGCTGATGTTCCCGCTCACAGACCGCCGCGATCGCTAGGCTGAGGGGGCCGCGCGCCGCCGCGCGCGGCCCCGTCCCGCTCCCGGCGACGGCGAGACCGATGGAGGACTCCGGTGGCGAACACGAGCGCGGACAAGCCGAACATCCGGCAGGTCGCCCAGCTCGCCGGCGTCTCGCACATGACGGTCTCGCGCGTCCTCAACGACTACCCGTACATCAAGGAGGCCACGCGCCGCCGCGTGCTCGAGGTCATCGAGGAGCTCGACTACCGCCCCAACATGGCGGCGCGCGCCCTCGCGACGCAGCGCAGCCAGCGGATCGGCGTGCTCGTGGAGAGCGCGGTCGAGTTCGGCCCGACGAGCACGCTCCGCGCCGTCGAGTCGGCCGCGCGGCTGGCCGGATACTCCGTGAGCGCGATCGCGCTACGCGGCGGCGACGAGATCACGCCGCAGGAGGCCGTCGACAACCTCACGACCCAGGGGATCGACGCCCTGTGCGTCGTCGCCCCGCGCTCGTCGTCGATCGCCGCCCTCCGCAAGATCTCGATCGGCGTCCCGGTGCTCGTCGTCAAGCCCGACAAGGACCCGACATTCCTCACCGTCTCGGTCGACCAGCAGGAGGGCACGACCCTCGCGGTCGACCATCTCGTCTCTCTCGGGCACCGCGACATCCTGCACCTCGCCGGGCCGCTCGACTGGCTCGACGCCCGCGCACGCGAGCGCGCGTTCCATGCACGCGCCAAGGCGTGGGGCATCCGGGAGCGCCCGATCGTCGTCGGCGACTGGACAGCCGACTTCGCCTACGACTTCGCCAAGGGCATCCGCGAGCTGCCCGACTACACCGCGATCTTCGCGGGCAACGACGACATGGCGGTCGGGCTCATCCACGGGCTCGCCGACCGCGGATTCTCCGTGCCAGACGACCTCAGCGTCGTCGGCTTCGACGACGTGCCGCTCTCGGCGCACGTGCTGCCGCCGCTCACGACCATCCGGCAGAACTTCCACGCGCTCGGCGTCTCCGCGGTCGACATGCTGCGCGCGGCGATCGAGAAGCGCGAGATCCCTCGCGTGACGCGCATCCCCGCCGAGCTCCTCGTGCGCTCCTCCACGGCCGCGCCGCGGGAGGGGCGATGACCGCGCGTCAGCCCGTCGTGGAGATGACGGGGATCTGCGTCGAGTTCGCGGGGGTCCGCGTTCTCGACGACGTGGACCTCACGCTGCGCCCGGGAGAGGTGCACGCGCTCATGGGCGAGAACGGCGCCGGCAAGTCCACGCTCATCGGCGCGCTCACCGGAACCGTGCCCATCCGCTCGGGCGAGGTGCGCATCGACGGAGACGAGAGCGTTCCCGTGGGCGTCGCGCGCAGCCGGGCACAGGGCATCGCGACCGTGTTCCAGGAGACGCGTCTCAGTCCGCACCTCACGGTCGCCGAGAACGTCATGCTCGGCAACGAGATCCGAGGCCGCCTCGGCATCGACTGGAAGGCCAACCGCGCCCGCACCCGGGAGGTGCTCGCGCGGCTCGGCCTCGACGACGTCGACCCCCGCGCGCCGCTCACGGCACTGTCGCCCGCGGTCAAGCAGCTCGTCGCCGTCGCGCGAGCCCTCGTGCTCGAGCCGCGCGTCCTCATCCTCGACGAGCCGACCGCGAGCCTCGACGCGGCCGAGGTCCGCACGCTCCTCCGGGTCGTGCGGGGTCTGCGCGACCGCGGCGTCGCGATCCTCTTCGTCTCGCACTTCCTCGAGCACGTCTTCGCGATCGCCGACCGGATGACCGTGCTGCGCGGCGGGCGCGTAGTGGGGGAGTACGCCGCCGACGATCTCGACCGGGCCGACCTCATCTCGAAGATGATCGGCGAGGACATCGAGGCGCTCAAGGCGCTGCGCTCGGAGCGCCTGTCGCACCACTACGCGGCCTCCGGGGAGCCGACCCTGTCGGCCTCAGCGCTCGGCCGACGCGGCACGCTCGAGCCGACCGATCTCGAGCTCTCCCGTGGCGAGGTGGTCGGCTTCGCCGGGCTGCGCGGCTCGGGGCGGACCGAGCTCGCGCGCCTCATGGCGGGCGCCGAGCGCGCCGACAGCGGCGAGCTCTGGGTCGACGGACGGCGGGTGCAGCTCAGCAGCCCGGGCGCCGCGCTCCACCACCGCATCGCCCTCTCCACGGAGAACCTCCGCGACGAGGGGATCATCGGCGGGCTCACGGCGCGCGAGAACATCGTGCTCGCTCTGCAGGCGCTGCGCGGATGGTCGCGGCCGCTGTCGCGCGGCGAGCAGGACGCGCTCATCGAGACGTACCTCGAGGCCCTGCGCCTGTCGCCGTCCGACATCGACCGGCCCGTCGAGGAGCTCTCGGGCGGCACGCAGCAGAAGATCATGCTCGCGCGCCTCCTCGCGACGCGCCCGCACGTGCTCATCCTCGACGAGCCCACGCGCGGCATCGACATCGGCGCGAAGCTCGACATCCAGCGCAAGGTCGCTCAGCTCGCGGGGGAGGGCGTCGCGGTCGTCTTCATCTCGTCGCAGCTCGAGGAGGTCGTGCGCCTGAGCGATCGCATCGTCGTGCTGAAGGACCGCGAGAAGATCGGCGAGCTCAGCAACGGCCCCGGCGTGACGGTCGACACGATCGTCGAGATGATCGCCGCCGACCTCGACGGGGACCTCGGGGACTGATCCCATCACGATCCGATCTCGCCCTTGCACGGAACAAATTGTTCCCGGTAACATCTCGAGCACGGCGCACCACGCGTCACTGCAATCGGCAGCGGATCCACGACGGATCCGGATCGCCGGGCGGCCCTGCGCCCGGTGTCTCGAGGAGGAGAACCATGTCTGCACACAAGCGCGTCTTCCAGGTGCTCGGTCTCGCGACCGTCGGCGCCCTGTCGCTCGGTCTCGCTGCCTGCTCGGGCGGGGCGGCCGGCGATGACGACGTCACCACGATCGGCTTCGTCGCGGTCGGGCCCGAGGGTGCCTGGCGCGAGGCGAACGAGCAGAACATCCAGGACACGTTCACGGAGGAGGCGGGCTACGAGCTCAAGTACGCGCCCGCGACGAACCTCGACCAGAAGTCGCAGATCGACGCGTTCACGTCGTTCGTCGACGAAGGCGTCGACGTGATCCTGCTGTCGGCCACCGAGGCCACCGGCTGGGAGGACTCGCTCAAGCGAGCCCAGGAGGCGGAGATCCCCGTCGTGCTGCTCGACCGCGGCATCGAGCCCGACGACACGAGCCTCTACGTCACGCGCATCGCGCCCGACAACATCGAGGTCTCCACGGCGGTCGCGGAGTGGGCGGTGTCGGCCTTCCCCGACGGCGCGAACTACTTCGTGCTCGAGGGCCCGGCGGGCGTCTCGGTCGTGAACGAGCGCAACGAGGGCTTCGACGCCGTCGTCGGCGCCGAGTCGAGCTTCACGAAGATCGGCGCGCAGACGGCGAACTGGTCGACCGAGGAGGCCAAGGGCGTCGTCGAGACCGTCCTGAAGTCCAACGGAAACGACGTGCAGTTCATCTTCGCGCAGAACGACGAGATGGGCCTCGGCGCCGTCCAGGCCGTCGAGGAGGCGGGCCTCACGCCGGGTGAGGACGTCAAGATCGCCACGATCGACGGCACGCAGGGCGCCCTCGAGGCCCTCGCGGCCGGCGACCTCAGCTTCGTCGCCGAGTACAACCCGCTGTTCGGCGAGACCGCCCTCGACGTCGTCGAGAAGGTGCTCGCGGGCGAGGACGTCGAGCCGAGCATCGTCGTCCCGAGCGAGACCTTCGACTCGCCCGAGGCCGCCCAGACCGCGCTGCCCGACCGCAAGTACTGATCGGGCGCGCGCCCGACGTGCGGGGCCCTCGCGGGCCCCGCACGCTCAGACCACCCGCGGCACGCTCGCGGCGACAGATGTGGAGCATGCGATGACGCAATCGCGTCCGATCGTCGAGATGGAGGGCATCTCGATATCGTTCCCCGGCGTGAAGGCCCTCGACGAGGTGAGCTTCCGGCTCTTCCCCGGCGAGGTGCACACGCTCATGGGCGAGAACGGGGCCGGGAAGTCGACCCTCATCAAGGCGCTCACGGGCGTCTACCGGATCGACGAGGGCGAGATCCGCATCGCGGGCGAGCCGCGGCGGCTGACCGGCACGGCCGACGCGCAGAGCGCGGGCATCTCGACCGTGTACCAGGAGGTCAACCTCTGCGCGAACCTCACGATCGGCGAGAACGTCATGCTCGGCCACGAGGTGAAGGGCCCGCTCGGGATCAACTGGCGCGCGACGCACCGCCGTGCCGGGGAGACGCTCGAGAAGCTCGGGCTCGGCCACCTCGACCCCAAGCAGTCGCTCGCGACCCTGCCCCTGGCCATCCAGCAGCTCGTCGCGATCAGCCGGTCGATGGTGGCGCAGTGCAAGGTGCTCATCCTCGACGAGCCGACCTCGAGCCTCGACGCGAACGAGGTCGAGCAGCTCTTCGCGGTCATCCGCCGCCTGCGCGACCAGGGCGTCGCCATCCTGTTCGTCTCGCACTTCCTCGACCAGGTCTACGCGATCAGCGACCGCCTCACGGTGCTGCGCAACGGCCGGTTCGAGGGCGAGTTCCGCACGCGCGAGATCGACCGCGCGACCCTCATCTCCACCATGATCGGCAAGGACGCCCAGACGCTGGCGTCGCTCGACGCCAAGCCCGCACGGCGTGTGCGCGGCGACGCGCTGTACTCGGCCAAGGGGATCAGCCGCAAGGGCGCGATCGAGGAGGTCGACCTCGACCTGCACCGCGGAGAGGTCGTCGGGTTCGCCGGCCTCCTCGGATCGGGGCGCACGGAGCTCGCGCGCCTCGTCTTCGGCGCCGACCGCCCCGACACGGGCGAGGTCGCGCTCCGGGGCAAGAAGGCCGACATCTCGACGCCGGCGAAGGCGCTCGCCGAGCGCATCGCGTTCTCGAGCGAGAACCGCCGCGACGAGGGCATCATCCGCGACCTCAGCGTCCGCGAGAACCTCATCCTCGCCGTCCAGGCCAAGCGCGGCTGGGCGCGCCCGCTGCCGCGCCGCGAGCAGGATGAGCTCGTGAGGAAGTACATCTCGGCCCTCGGCGTCCGGCCGACCGATCCCGAGCGGCCGATCCGTCTGCTCTCGGGCGGCAACCAGCAGAAGGTCCTGCTGGGCCGGTGGCTCGCGACCGAGCCCGAGATCCTCATCCTCGACGAGCCGACGCGCGGCATCGACGTCGGCGCCAAGGCCGAGATCCAGGAGTACGTCGCCGCTCTCGCCGACGAGGGGCTGTCGGTCGTCTTCATCTCGTCGGAGCTCGAGGAGGTCGTCCGGCAGAGCGACCGCATCGTCGTCCTCAAGGACCACCGCAAGATCGCCGAGATCGACGGCGGCCCCGGCGTCTCCGCCGATTCCATCGTCACGATCATCGCCGAGGACGGCCTCGACGGTGCAGACGCGGATGGCGCCATCCGCGAGGAGGTCGCATCATGAGCGAGAGCGCATCCCGCTCCCGAGAGGTCCTGAGGGGACTGCTCAAGAGCCAGTACGTGTGGGGCGTCGTCGCCATCGTGCTCCTGCTCGCCGTCAACCTGGCGAAGGACCCCGGCTATCTCGCCGTCACGGTCGGCTCGTCGGGCCACCTCGTGGGCAACGTCATCGACATCCTGCGGGCCGCCGCGCCGATCATGATGATCGCGGTCGGCATGTGCCTCGTCGTCGCGACAGGCGGCATCGACCTCTCGGTGGGATCCGTGATGGTCGTCGCCGGCGCCGTGTCGATGGAGTTCCTCAGCGCGGCACCCGACACGCTCGGCTCGGCGTTCGCCGCGCTCGGTCTCGTGGTCGTCGTGAGCGCGGCGCTCGGCGCCGTGAACGGCGTGCTCGTGTCGGTCGTGGGCCTGCAGCCCTTCATCAGCACGCTCGTCATCATGCTCGCGGGGCGCGGTCTCGCGAAGGTCATCACGGGAGGCCAGAACACGACCGCCTCGAACGAGGCGTTCCGGTGGATCGCGAACGGGTATGTGCTCGGCCTGCCCGTCGTGTTCCTGCTCGCGCTGCTCATCGTGATCGCCGTCGGCCTGCTCGTCCGCCGAAGCGCCCTGGGCCTCATGCTCGAGGCGATCGGCATGGACGCCAAGGCCGCGCGCCTGGCCGGCGTCAACCGCCGCGCGCTGCTGTTCACGGTGTACATCGTCGGCGGGGTGCTCGCGGGCATCGCGGGCGTCTTCGCGACGGCGAGCGTGATGACCGTCGACGTGTCGCGCACGGGCTACCAGCTCGAGCTCGACGCGATCCTCGCGGTGGTCATCGGCGGCACGTCGCTCGCGGGCGGCAAGTTCAACGTCACGGGCGCCGTCGTGGGGGCCATCCTCATCGCGACGCTCGACAAGACGGTCGTCTTCCTCGGCATCTCGTCGTCGGCGACCCCGGCCTTCAAGGCCATCGTCATCGTCGCGCTCTGCCTTCTCCAGTCGGAGCGGGTGCGGCGCGTGTTCCGTCAGCGCCGGGCGCGCACAGCCCGCCCGGCCCAGCGAGAGGTCGTCGCGGCATGAGCGCTCTCACCACGCCCCCGGCTCCCGCACCCGCGCAGGAGCCCGGCCGCCTGAGCCCGATCCTCCAGCGGCTGTCCCTCCACCTCGACACGCTCCCGACCGCCGCGGCCGTCGTGATCTTCGTCGGGATGATCATCTACGGCGAGGCCGCGTACGGCCAGATCGTGCAGTTCAACACGCTGTCGAACCTGCTCATCAACAACGCGCACCTCATCATCCTCGCCGTGGGCCTCACGTTCGTGATCCTCACGGGCGGGATCGACCTCTCGGTCGGCGCCGTGATCGCGTTCAGCAGCGTCGCCGGCGTGCTGCTCATCAACGCGGGCTGGGACCCCTGGGTCGCGACCGTGCTCATGATCCTCATCGGCACCGTGTTCGGCGCGATCTCGGGCGTGCTCATCCAGTACTTCCACGTGCAGCCGTTCATCGCGACCCTCGCGATGATGTTCCTCGGCCGCGGTCTCGCGTCGATGCTCAGCACGGTGCCCGAGCGCCTCGCCGACGACTCCGCGCTGCGCACGCTGGGCACGCAGATCAAGGTCGTCGACGGGCCCAAGGTCAACGACATCGTGATCACCCCCGGCGTGCTCATCGCCGTGGTCGTCGTCGCGATCGCGTTCTTCGTGCTGCACCGCACCCGCACCGGGCGCACGGTGTACGCGATCGGCGGCTCGGAGCAGTCCGCCGCGCTCATGGGCCTGCCCGTGGCCGCGACCAAGATGTGGGTCTACGTCATCAGCGGCACCCTGTCGGGGCTCGCCGCCGTCGTCTACACCGCCCGTCTCGGCAGCGCCCAGAACATCACCGGCATCGGGTGGGAGCTCGACGCGATCGCGGCGGCGGTCATCGGCGGCACGCTGCTCACGGGCGGCGCGGGCTTCGTGCTCGGCTCGGTCGTCGGCGCCCTCGTGCTCGGTCTCATGAACGTGCTCATCACGCGCGACGGCGGCATCCCGCCGGAGGCCACGACCATCATCACAGGAGGCATCCTCCTCGTGTTCGTTCTGCTGCAGCGCGCCGTGCTCGCACGGCGTCGCGAGTAGCGCACCGACGCGCCGGCGCCTCATCGACCGATCGAGCGTGAGGCGCCGGCCGCGCCCCTTCGCCCTCGACGGGCGTTCCCCTGCGCCCTGCGCGCGACCCCGGCGCCGATGACGACGCCGTTCTCGACGACGAGAGGCACGACCTTGAGAAGAACGCTCCGACCCGCCGCGATCGGCATCGCGGCGGCCCTGACCGTCGGGCTCGCGGCGGCGACGGCTCCGGCCGCCGCCGAGGACGCCGCGCCCCTTCTGCACTACGCGTTCGACGCGGCCCCCACGGACGGCGTCACGATCGACGACCTCAGCGGCAACGGCAATCACGGCGCCCTGCGGCAGTCCGGCGCGGCCTTCGCCGACGGCGTGCTGTCGCTCCCGGGCGGGTCGGCCACGAGCTCAGCGGCCTACGTCGAGCTGCCGACAGACGACCTCGTCGGCCGCAAGGACCTCACCGTGTCGATGTGGGCCTCGCACCGCTCGGGGCCGGGGAACCTCGCCGCGGCGTTCATCGGCGCGCCCGTCGCGAGCGGCTCGTCGTACTCGAGCGGATACTGGCTCCTCAACCCGTCGAATCCGAGCGGCTACGTGAAGTCGGTCGTCACGAACACGGTCAGCGCGTCGGCGCCGTGGGGCACCGAGGTCGGCGCCGGCGCCACCGGCACGCCGACCGCGGGGGTGCGCACGCCCGCCGGGATGGCGCTCTACACGACCGTGATCGACGGGACGAACGGGCGGCTCACCCTCTACGTGAACGGCGAGAAGGCCGCCGAGCACGCCATCGCGCGCGACGTCGCGAGCTTCGGCAGCAGCCTCGTCGCCTACCTCGGCCGCTCCACCTACCGCGACCCCTTCTTCGCGGGAGACATCGACGATCTCGCGGTGTACGGCGAGGCGCTCGACCCGGCCGAGGCCGCCGCGCTCTACAGCGACGGCGCCCTCGATCGCGCGGTGGCGTCGGTCGATGTGCCCGCGACCGCGGAGGCCGACTTCGCGCTGCCGACGACCGCGTACGGCACGTCGATCGCGTGGAGCTCGGATGACCCCGCGATCGCGATCTCAGGCGGATCGGCGACCGTGGTGCGCCCCGCCCCGGGCGCGGGCGACGCGGCCGTGACCCTGACCGCCGTGTTCACCGCGGGAGAGCAGACGCGCACGGCGACGTTCGCCGTGACGGTCCCGGAGGACCTCACCGACGCGGAGAAGGCGGATGGCGACCTCGCGGCGATCGAGATCGCGAACGCCGCAGACGTGCGGACGAACGTCTCCGTGCCCACGACCGGCGCGCACGGCTCGGCGATCAGCTGGACGGTGCCCGAGGGCGCTCCGGTCTCGCTGCGCGACGGCGCGGCCGAGGGCACGCAGACCCTCGTCGTGGAGCGGCCCGCGGCCGGCGAGGAGGCGGTCGACGTCATCCTGACGGCGACAGCCCGCGTCGGCGACGCGACGCGAACCCGCGAGATCGCCCTGGCCATCCAGCCCCTGCCATCCGACACGGCAGGTGAGGAGGCGTACGTCTGGGCCTTCTTCACGGGCGAGGGCGACGGCGCCGAGCGCGTGAGCCTCGCCGCCTCGCGCGGCAACGACGCCCTCCGCTGGAACACGCTCAACGACGGGCAGCCGCTCTTCACGTCGACGCAGGGCACGCAGGGCCTGCGCGACCCGTTCATCATCCGTTCGGCAGAGGGCGACCGCTTCTACATGCTCGCCACCGACCTCAAGGTCGCGGGCCTGGCCGGCGGCTTCGACGCGGCCCAGCGCACGGGCTCGCTGCACATGGAGGTCTGGGAGTCGAACGACCTCGTGCACTGGTCGGAGCAGCGCCATGTCAAGGTGTCGAGCGACTTCGCGGGGAACACCTGGGCGCCCGAGGCGTACTGGGACGAGGAGCTCGACACGTACGTCGTGTACTGGGCCTCGAACCTCTACGACACGACGGATCCCGCCGACCGGACGGCCGTGACGTACAACCGCATGATGTACGCGACGACCGACGACTTCGTCACGTTCTCCGAGGCGCGCCCGTGGGTCGACGTGAAGCGCGGCGCCGGCCGCGGGACGATCGACGCGACGATCGCCAGGGTCGACGGCACGTACTACCGGTTCCTCAAGGACGAGGCGTCCATGACGATCCGCCAGGAGCGCTCGACGGACCTGCTCGCGACCGTCTCGGGCACCCTGCCGGACGGCGAGGGCGCGGCCGACGAGTGGACGCTCGTGAAGGACCAGGTCGCGACCGGGCTGCCGAACGGCGAGCCCGGCGGCACCTTCACCCAGGGCGAGGGGCCGAGCGTCTTCCCGGCGAACGACGGCGACGTGAACGGGTACGAGTGGTACCTGTTCATCGACCAGCCGTCGTACCACGCGGGGCCGAACTACTACATCCCGTTCGCGACCGACGACATCGCCGACGGCGATGCGTGGCAGCCCGTCGGCGCCACGCTGCGGGAGAACCTGCCCCAGAACGCCGACGGCGGCAAGCCGCGGCACGGCACGGTGCTGCCCGTCACCCGCGAGGAGTACGAGACGGTGCTCGAGGCGTTCGCGCCCGACCTCGCGGTGGCCGAGGCCGACGCGATCGCCGTGACGACGCCCGCGGGCACGGCGCCGGCGCTGCCCGGTGCGCACCTGACGATGGCGGATGGCTCGGAGCAGGATGTCGCGGTCGTCTGGGATGCGATCGACCCGGCCGCATACGCGCAGCCCGGCACGTTCACCGTGCGGGGCGTCGCGCAGGACGCGTCCCGCGCGCCCGTGGAAGCGACCGTCACGGTGACGGCGCCGCTCGAGGTCTCGGCGTCGACGCGCTGCGTCGGCGGGAAGGCGACCGTCGTCGTGAAGGCGACGAACGTCGGAGCCAAGGCGGTCGACGTCGCCCTGTCGTCGAGCTTCGGAGCGAAGACCCTTGCCGCGCTGCAGCCCGACGCGAGCGGCTCGGTCGCGTTCCCGACGCGCGCCGCGGCCATCCCCGCCGGCGTCGTCACCGCGGCGGCCGGCGGCGCCCAGATCGACGCGCCCTACGCCGCCGTCACTTGCGGCTGACCCCCGGCCGCTGCGGCTGACTGCCGGGTCAGCATGTCTCACTCGCCGCGGGAAAGACGCCCCCTTTCCCGCGGCGAGTGAGACATCGGGGACTGGCCGTCCGGGACCGGCCATGCGGGCCGGCCGTCCGAGATCCCGGACTGGCCGTCCGACATCCCGGACTGGCCACCCGAGACTGGCCACCCCCGACCCCGGACTCGCCGCCCCGACCCCACCCCCGAATCCGGGCCACCCGGCCGATGCCCGGCGACTTCAACTACCGCCCGCCGCAGCCGCGGCAATTTACAACGATGGAGAGTGCAATGAAGCAGACCTTCCGACGACGAGCGGCGACGGCCATGGCCGTCGGCGCGATGATCCTGGGGACGGGGGCGACAGCGGCGTTCGCCGACGCTCCGTCCGACGGGCTCCTCGCCCAGTACGCCTTCGGGCAGACGACCGGGGCGGAGGTGTCGAACACGGCGCCCGGCTCGCCGTTCGGAGCCGCGATCGTGCGCAACGTGCAGGACGCCGACTGGACCGGCGACGCCCTCACGCTGCGCGGAGGGGCGAAGGACGGGCCGGGCAACTGGGTCGAGCTGCCCGACGATCTGCTGAAGGGCGAGACCTCCGCGACGGTCGTCGCGGAGGTGAAGGCGTCGGAGGCGATGCTCGGCGGCTTCCACTTCCTCTGGAACATCGGCAACGAGTCCTCGGCGACCGAGTACTTCTTCGCGTCGCTCAACTGCGGCTCGGGGCGCTCGCCGCTCGTCGGCCTCAAGGCCGCCGGGGCCGAGCGGCTCGTGCAGTCGGGCTCATGCGGCGTCACGGCCGACCGGTGGGTCAACGTCGCCTCGGTCGTCGACGCCGACGGTACGGGGCGCCTCTACCTCGACGGCGCGCTCGTCGCCGAGGGCGCGCTCGGAGCGACCCCGGCCGACATCGTCGACCAGTCGCTCAACACGATCGGCCGCGCGCCGTGGCCTGACCCGCTCTTCCAGGGCGCGCTGTCGTCGTTCCGCGTGTACGACCGCGCCCTCACTGCGGCGGAGGTGGCCGACGTGTCGGCCGCTGACGCGCTCGTCCACGCGGACGAGCTGCGCGCGGAGGCGCAGGGAATCCTGGATGGCCTGGGCCTGTCCGATCTTGAGACGAGCGACGACATCGACCTGCCGACCGCGGGCGGCCAGGTGACGTGGACGTCGAGCGATCCCGCGATCGTGGCTCCCGACGGCGCCGTCACCCCGCCGCTCCAGGGAGAGTCGGCGGTCGAGGTCACGCTCACGGCCACGGTCGAGATCCGCGGTGCGAGCGCGAGCACCTCGATCGCGGTGACCGTGCTGCCCTCCGACGAGACCCCCGCGCAGCGCATCGAGCGGCTCGCGCAGCGGTTCGTCATCCCCTCGGTCGTCGCGTCCGGCACGGCCCTTCCTGCCGCACCCGAGGGCGTCGACATCGCGGTGACCGCGGTCAGCGAGGGCCTCACGGTCGACGAGGCGATCTCGACCGACGCCGACGAGCCGGTCGACGGGGAGATCTCGGTGACCGCGACCGACGCGGCAACGGGCGCCAGCGCCACGCGCACGTACGCGGTGCGCGTGCTCCCGGCCGATGCGTCGACGCCGCTGCTCGCCTACGACCGTCTGCCGACGACGGCCGCCGAGGCCAACAACGCCGACATCGCGCTGAGCATGCACCTCGCACTCGGACAGGATGGCGGATGGGCGCCGCTCAACGAGAACTACGGCGTCTTCTTCGCCAAGACCGCGCAGACCCCCGGGCCGAACGGCACGACCGAGGCCATCCTGCGGAGCCTGAGGAGCCCGCACCTGTTCTATCTCGAGGACGGCTCGTTCGGCATCGTGGCGACGCGGGCGGCGCGCGGCGGCGGATCCGACGGCACGCAGAGCGGGCGCATGCTCTTCGCGCGCAGCACCGACCTCCTGTCCTACGAGGAGGTCGGCCTCGTCGACCTCGGCGTGACGAGCGGCGTGAACGATCCGGCCGTGGTGTGGGACTCCGCGACGCGGCGGTACGTCGTCTCCTGGACCTCGGACGGCGGCGCCGCGATGCACACGACGTTCGCCGACCTCGCCGACGCCTCGACGCGCGGTCCGGTCGAGCGCGGGGCCGTGTCGGCGACGGCCGGCGAGTCCGAGACCGGCGTCGAGGACTACGCGAGCGGCAACGCGATCGCGGTGACGGATGACGTCGCGCGCGCTCTGCAGGTGCGCTTCGGGCGGATCGCCAACACGACCGTCGCGCCCCTCGACGGCGTCGACGTCGCCGCGGGCGCTCCTCTCGACGCGTCGGCGCTCCCGCCGCGCGCCGAGCTCGCCTACAACGACGGATCGACCGCGACGCGCGCGATCGACTGGGATCCTGCCTCTCTCGCCGCCGTGGACACCTCGACGCCCGGCACGTACGAGGTGACCGGGACGATCGCGCAGCAGGCCTATCCGACGCCCTTCGCGGACGAGCGCGCTGATCCATCCGTCTTCCGCTACGAGTGGAACGGCCAGACGAAGTTCCTCATGATCGCCACGGAAGACCTCCACATGAATCCGATCGACCCTGCGAACGGCCCGCACATGCCGTTCCGGATCGCCGACACGATCGAGGATCTCTCGGATGAGGCCATCCGCTCGGGGCGCAACACCGAGGTCGATCTGCTGCGCGACGGCGACCTCGACGCATACGGCAAGGCGATGACGGGGTGCTTCTGGGCTCCTGAGTTCCACGTCATCGACGGCACGCTGTCGATCCTCTTCATGCCCTGCTACGACGGCGCGAACGGGCGCCCCGACATGTGGACCGGGCGCTCCTCGATCCTCCAGCTGAAGAAGGACGCGCAGGGGAACGACCTCGATCCGGCGGTCCCGGCGAACTGGACGAAGGCCGAGCACGTCGTGCGCGCGGACGGGACGGCGCTCAACGCCGCCCAGGGCATCTCGCTCGACATGACGTACGTCGAGGACTCGGGGCAGTCGTACTACGTGTGGCAGATGCTCGGCTCCGTCTTCATCGCGACGATGGACCCGTCCGACCCGACGCGGATCACATCGGATCCGGTGCGGATCGTCGTGCCGGAGTACGCATGGGACAACGTCATCGCCGAGGGGCCCAACGTGCTCGCGCACGACGGCACGCTCTTCCTCATCTACTCGGGCTCGACCGTGGGCGACACCTACACCACCGGTCTTGCCACGGCGACGGCGGGGGAGGGGATCGATCTCACCGACCCCGCGGCGTGGACGAAGCTCAACTATCCGATCCAGAAGTCGGGGCCGTTCAACGGCGCATGGCAGCTGGGGACGGGGCACGGCATGTGGTCGACCGACGAGGACGGCAACCTGCTCTACGTCTTCCATGCGCGGACCGACAATCTCGGCCTCACGGGGCGCGACACGTTCGTGCGCCGGGTGCACTGGGCGGCCGACGGCATGCCCGTGTTCGACCAGGAGGCCGATGAGGAGGTCGCTCCTGCGAACCGTGCGGTGAGCGTCGAGGTGACGGTGGTGGAGTCCGCGCTCGCGCTGGGGGCCGAGGTGGGGGCGCGCTGCGTCGCGGGCCGCGTCGTGCAGACCGTCACGGTGGAGAACGAAGACGAGACCGTGCTCACCGCGACGGTGACGTCGCCGTACGGGGTGAAGACGAAGAAGGACCTCGGCCCGGGGGCGCGGGCGTCCGTCTCGTTCACGACGCGTCAGACGGCGATCCCGGCCGGCTTCGTCGAGGTCGCCGCCGAGGGTGCGGATGGCACCTCCGCCGTCCGCGAGATCGCCTACGAGGCCACCACCTGCGGCTGATCCCGCGCCATCCATGTCTCACTCGCCGCGGGATCGGCCCCGCCTTTCCCGCGGCGAGTGAGACACGGGGACGAGGGCCGGGGGTCCACCTGCCTGCATGTCTCACCCGCGGTGGGTTTGGCGCCGCCTTTCCAACGACGGGTGAGACATGAAGGAGGCCGGACACGAATCCTTGTCCCGGGCGAGTGGTGACGCTAACATCTGATACCGGTAACAACCCGACGTTGCCACGACCCCTCGAAGGAGAGCGCATGGTCGCCCCCACCCGCGCGCGCGGTCTCGCGCGCCGCGCCGTCCTCGCGACGGCGACGACCCTCGGCATCGTCGCGGCGGGCATCGCCCCCGTGCACGCCGCGGCCGCCGACGAGCACCTCGTCGCCCACTACGCCCTCGACGAGACGACCGGCGCGGTCGCCGTCGACAGCTCCGGCAACGGCCGGGATGCGGCGATCCTCGGCGGCGCGACCCTCACGGGCGGCGAGGGCATCCGCCTCGACGGCGTGGACGATCACGTCGAGCTGCCCGACGACATCCTCGCGGGCCTCACGTCGATCACGGTGAGCACCGAGGTGCTCGTCCGTCCCGAGCAGGGCACCCCCTACTTCATCTACGGCCTCGGCAACCCTGCGTCGTCGAGCTCGGGCACGGGCTACCTCTTCTCGACCGGCAACGCGTACCGCACGTCGATCACGACCGGCAACTGGTCGGGCGAGCAGACCGCGACGAGCGGCGCGAACCTCGCGCGCGGCGTCTGGAAGACGATCACCTACACGCTCGACGACGCGACCGACACGGCCGTGCTCTACCTCGACGGCACGGAGGTCGCGCGCAAGACGGGCGTGACCATCCAGCCCGGGCAGATCGGCGGAGGACGCACGTCCGCGAACTACCTGGGCCGCTCGAACTACTCCTCCGACCGCCATCTCGCGGGCAGCCTGCGCGACTTCCGGATCTACGACACCGCGCTCTCGGCATCCGAGGTCGCGGCGCTCCAGCCATCCGACCAGGTGAAGGCGCAGCGCGACGTCGACGCGCTCTCCCTCGGCGACCTCTCGAACGTCACCGCCGACCTCGCACTGCCGACGGCTGCGCCGAACGGATCCGCGATCACGTGGGCATCGAGCGACGAGTCGGTGATCTCGCCGTCCGGCAAGGTCACGCGGCCCGCATCCGGATCCGCGGACGTCACGCTCACGGCCACGGCCGTGAAGGGCGACGCGACCGCCACGCGTGCGTTCTCCGCCACGGTCCCCGCCGCGGGCGAGGCCGATCTCCGCGCGGACCTCGACGCGATCTCCATCCCGAACGCCGACGACGTCCGCGGCAACATCACGCTCCCCGAGACGGGGCCGGTGCACGGCACGCCGATCTCGTGGACCGCCTCACCCGAGGGCGTCGTGAGCACGAGCGCAGACGGCGAGATCGCCCCGGGCGTCGTGACCCGCGGCGCGACCGACCAGGACGTCGTGCTGACCGCGACGGCGGGCGGCCTCACGCGCGAGTTCTCGCTCACGGTGCGCGCCGCGCGCACGCAGGAGGAGTACGAGGGCTACGCGTTCGCGTACTTCACGGGCAACACGGTCGAGGGCGAGAACATCCACTTCGCCGCGAGCGACGGCAACAACGCCCTCGCCTGGAACGAGCTGAACGGCGGGCTGCCCGTCCTCTCGTCGCAGTACGGAGAGCAGGGCCTGCGCGACCCGTTCATCATCCGCTCGCCCGAGGGCGACACCTTCTACCTCATCGCGACCGACCTCTCGATCGGGTCTGGCACCTCGTGGGACACGTCGCAGCGCCAGGGCAGCAAGTACCTCGAGGTGTGGGAGTCGCACGATCTCGTGAACTGGTCCGCGCAGCGGCACGTGCGCGTCTCACCCGACACGGCCGGCAACACGTGGGCTCCCGAGGCGTACTACGACGAGGAGCTCGGCGCGTACGTCGTGTTCTGGGCCTCGAAGCTCTACGCGGAGGACGACCCCGGTCACACGGGCAGCACCTACAACCGGATGATGTACGCCACGACCCGCGACTTCGTCACCTTCTCCGAGCCGCAGATCTGGCAGGACGGGATGTCGCGGATCGACTCGACCGTGACGCGCTCCGACGGCGTCTACCACCGCTTCACGAAGGACGAGGGCGCCGGCACGACCGGGTGCTCCGACATCATCCAGGAGTCGTCGACCTCGCTGCGCGCTCCCCTCGAGGAGTGGACCATGATCGACTCGTGCATCGGGCGGGACGCCGGCACGAGCGCCGTCGAGGGCCCGACGATCTTCGAGTCGAACCCCGGCGACGTCAACGGCGGCGGCAGGCACTACCTGTTCGTCGACGAGTACGGCGGGCGCGGGTACATCCCGCTGGTGACCGAGGACATCTCGGCGGGCGGATGGTCGGTCGCGCCCGAGTACGACCTGCCGGCGAGCCCGCGCCACGGCACGGTCATCCCGGTCACGGCGGAGGAGCTCGCCGGCCTGTACGCCGGCAAGGATCCCGTCTCCTCGAACGCCGAGGGGGAGATCGTGCGCTACGACTTCTCGGATGGCGCGGGCGCGACGCTCACGGACGTATCGGGCAACGGACGCGATGCGGCCATCCACGGGGCGACGTGGACGGATGGCGCGCTGCACTTCGACGGCGTCGACGACTACGTCGACCTGCCGGATGATCTCCTGGCGGGCCTCGACGACATCACGGTGGACGCCGACGTCTGGGTCGACCCGGCGCAGTCCGGCAGCTACTTCATCTGGGGGCTCGGCACGACCGACGCCGCGGGAGCCGGTCGCGGGTACCTCTTCACGACGGGCGACAGCGCGTATCGGACGAGCATCACGACCGGCACCTACACGGA
Source organism: Microbacterium barkeri (assembly GCF_027921765.1). Taxonomy (GTDB): domain Bacteria; phylum Actinomycetota; class Actinomycetes; order Actinomycetales; family Microbacteriaceae; genus Microbacterium; species Microbacterium barkeri. Next base: position 11,037 of record NZ_BSEJ01000005.1, on the reverse strand, counting down.
GGAGCAGACCGTGCGCCAGGGGTCGCCCCTGCCGCGCGGACGCTGGGCGCACCTGACCTACACGCTCGAGGGAGAGACCGCACGCCTCTACCTCGACGGAGTGCTCGTCGCGACCAAGGACGGGGTCACGATCGATCCCGGCGACATCTCGGGCGGCGAGACCTGGGCGAACTATCTCGGCCGGTCGCTCTACGAGCAGGACGCGCGCTTCACGGGTCGGTTCCGCGAGTTCGCGATCTACGACCGCGCCCTCACGGCGCGCGAGGTCCTCGAGACGGCGGGAGCCCCGGGAGCGATCGGCGAGGTGTCGCTCGCCGACCCCGCGGCGCTCAAGGTCGCGCCGATCGTCGACCAGGCCGAGCACACCGTCGTCCTGCCGGTCGTGCCGGGAACCGACGTATCCTCCCTCGCTCCGACGTTCGTCGCCGCCGGGGGTGCGACGGCGTCCCCGGCGTCGGGGGAGACCGTCGACCTGACCGAACCCGTGACGTACGAGATCACCGCCGACGGGCAGACCACGACGTGGACGTTCTCGGCGCAGGTCATGAGCAGCCCCGTGCTGCCGGGTCTGTACGCCGATCCGAACATCGCCGTGTTCGGCGACACGTACTACATCTATGCGACCAGCGACGGCTACGCGGGGTGGGGCGGCAAGGAGTTCTACGTCTGGAGCTCGAAGGACCTCGTGGAGTGGACGCGCTCGGAGGAGCCCATCCTGACCCTCGACGGCGCGAACGGCGACGTGCCGTGGGCGAGCGGCAACGCGTGGGCGCCGACGATCATCGAGCGCGACGGCAGGTACTGGTTCTACTTCTCGGGGCACAACACGGCCCTCGGTCGCAAGACGATCGGGGTCGCGGTCGCCGACAGCCCCACGGGGCCCTTCAGGGCGCAGCCGCAGGCGATGATCCTGAACAACGAGGCCGTGACCTCGGGTCAGGCGATCGATCCCGCCGCGTTCCGCGACCCGGTGTCCGGCCGGTACTACCTCGCGTGGGGCAACGGCGGGCCGTCGAACGGTCCGGTCATCGCCGAGCTCGGCGATGACATGGCCTCGCTCAAGGCGGGCACGCTGAGGCGCATCGCGGGTCTCACGGACTTCCGCGAGGGGCTGTTCCTCAACTACCGCGACGGGCTCTACCACCTGACGTACTCGATCGACGACACCGGCTCGGAGAACTACCGAGTCGGCTATGCGACGGCCACGAGCCTCGACGGCCCCTGGACGTATCGCGGCGTGATCCTGCAGAAGGACACCGCACTCGGGATCAGGGGCACGGGGCACAGCTCGATCGTCAACGTGCCGGGCACCGACGAGTGGTACATCGCGTATCACCGGTTCGCCATCCCCGGCGGGGACGGCACGCACCGGGAGACGACGATCGACCGGCTCGAGATCGGCGAGGACGGGCTGTTCCAGACCGTGACGCCGACCCTCACGAGCGTCGCCCCGCACGAGGTGCCCGCCCTCGGCCCCGAGATCTCGGCGACGGTCTCGCCGCGCTGCGTCGCGGGGAGGGTCATGCTGACGGTCTCGGTCCGCAACGAGAGCGAGCGGCCGGTGTCGGCGACGGTCTCGAGCGCGTACGGGGAGAAGACGATCGCGAGCATCGCGCCCGGCAGGGCCGCGTCGGTCGCGGTGACGACGCGTTCCGTCGAGATCGCGGCAGGTTCGCTGACGGTCACGGCGACGGATGGCCAGGGCGCGACGACCGAGAAGACGGTCGCGTACGCGGGCGCGAGCTGCGGATGAGCAGGCGGCGCCCGCCGCTGCGGCGGGCGTGAGATGGGGCGGGGCGCGAAGGGCGCGTCTCGTCGGTGAACCGATGGGAAGGAAGAGGCAGGTGGTTTCGATGATGAAGCAGGGTGTGAAGGCGCGGCTGGGTGTCGCGGCTGTGGGCGGCGTGCTGCTGGCGGGGGTCGCGGGTGCGGCGTTCGCGGAGGAGCAGGTGGGTTCGGGGGAGGTGGATGTGAACGTGCAGATCGAGGACACGGGTGCGGGGGTCCTGGCGATGAGCGTGGCGGGGACGTCGACGTCTCTGTCTGAGTCGGGGTCGTCGGAGCTGGTGCGCGAGTTCACGGGTGCTCTGCCGACGGTGACGGTGACGGATACGCGGACGGCGGAGGAGATCCCGGACGGGGCGTTCTGGTGGGTCGAGGGCACGGCGTCGAGCTTCGTGGGGGATGCGGGTCAGGCGGAGATCACGCCGGATCATCTGGGGTGGCGTCCTCATGTGGCCGATGACGGGTCGGGGGCTGTCGCGGTGGGGTCGGATGTGGACACGGTTCTGGATGAGGGGCCGAACAACGTCGGTCTGCAGGGGCGTGAGCTGCTGGCGATGGCGCTCACGAGCGAGGAGGCGGTGGGGTCGTGGGAGGCGACGGCTGAGCTCGTGCTGAAGGTGCCGGCCGAGACCGCACCGGGCGCGTACACGTCGACGCTGACCCTGTCGCTGTTCGAGTAAGCGGGACACGTCGCAGGAGATCCGCGCGGATCGAGGAGCGGGAACCGTGTTCCCGCCCCGTTCCGCGTCGGATCTCCTGCGTTCGGTCCCACCCGATCACGAAAGGCCGATGATGGCTTCCCCCACGACCCCGATCCGACGCGCCCTGCCGCGCGTCTCCGCCCTCGCGCTCGCGCTGCTCCTCGCACTCGGCGCGTCGGCGCCCGCGCTCGCGGAGGCGCAGGACGACGGGACGGTCACGTGGTCGGTGCGGCCGGCCGACGCGTCGGGCGAGGATGGCCGCGCCTGGGTCGAGCAGGAGCTGGACCCGGGCGCGAGCGCGACCGAGCATCTGGCCATCCGGAACTTCTCGGAGCAGGAGGTGACCTTCCGCATCACGACCGCGGACGCGTACTTCCAGGAGAACGGCCGCTTCAGCATGCTGCCGTCGACGGAGGGGTCCGTCGACGCGGGCACGTGGATCGACGTGGTCGACGAGGTCGTCGTCGGTCCGGGCGAGGTGGAGATCGTGCCGTTCACGACGACGGTTCCCGAGAACGCGACCCCCGGCGACCACGCCGCGGGGATCGCCGCGTCGATCCTGTCGCATCAGGTCGGCGAGGACGGCTCGTCGGTGGGCGTCGAGTCGCGCGTCGGCTTCCGCGTCATGACGCGGGTGGCGGGGGAGCTCACGCCGTCCGCATCCGTGGAGGCGGTCTCTTCCGAGTACGACGTGTCGTGGAATCCGCTGGCCCCGGGCGACGCGGTCGTGCGGTTCGAGGTCGTGAACTCGGGCAACACGCGGCTCATGGTGACGGGCACTGCCGCCGCGGGAGGCCGCGAGTCGGCGTTCCCTGGCCCCGACGAGATCGACCAGGAGCTGCTGCCGGGCGATCGGCGGACGTTCACCGTGCCCGTGGACGACGTGTGGCCGCTCTTCTCCGTCCCCGTCGAACTCGAGGTCGTCCCGACCGTGGTCGGCGAGGGCGAGGGCACGCCCGTCGACGCGGTCCGCGTCGAGGCCGGGATGTGGGCGATCCCGTGGTCCCAGCTGGCCGTGCTCGCGGGCATCGCGCTCATCGTGGGATCCGGCGTGTGGGGCCGTCGTCGCTCGCGCCGCCGCATCGAGCGCCTCCTCGCGCAGGCGCGCGAGGAGGGCCGCCGCGAGGCCGCCGCGCCGACGGGGGACTGAGGGAGCCGACGGCCGGCCTCGCTCAGCCGGCCCCCGACATCCGGATCTGTTCCGCTGTCAGCGGATATCCCCCTTCAGGAGGATGCCGATGTCGGAGGTCGGTGGCATCCTTTCCAGGTGCTTCTCAAGCTGCTCATCCGCTACCTCGGTCGATACCGATGGCTCCTGGTCGGCGTCCTCGTCTTCCAGCTGGGCTCCGCGCTCGCGGCGCTCTACCTTCCCACGCTGAACGCCGACATCATCGACAACGGCGTCGCCCGCGGCGACACCGGCTACATCATCCGCACGGGCATGTTCATGCTCGCCGTCTCGCTCGGCCAGATCCTCGCGTCGATCGTGGCGACCTACTGCGCCGCGCGCGCCGCCATGAGCGCGGGCCGCGACATCCGCCGCGACGTGTTCGGCAAGGTGAGCGCGTTCTCCGAGCGCGAGGTGTCGCAGTTCGGCGCCGGCTCGCTCATCACGCGCAACACGAACGACGTGCAGCAGATCCAGATGGTGTCCATGATGAGCGCGACGATGCTCGTCCAGGCGCCCATGCTCGCCATCGGCGGCATCATCATGGCGCTCCGGCAGGACATCGGCCTCAGCTGGATCCTCGCGGTCTCGATCCCGACCCTGCTCATCGTCGCCGGCCTCATCATCGGCCGCATGGTGCCGCTCTTCCGCGCCTACCAGGAGAAGCTCGACGGCGTGAACCGCGTCATGCGCGAGCAGCTCACGGGTGTGCGCGTCGTCCGCGCCTTCGTGCGCGAGGCGATCGAGGAGGAGCGCTTCCGCCTCGCCAACACCGACATCATGGTCGTCGGCCGCAAGGTCGGCTCCCTCTTCGTGCTGATGTTCCCGCTCGTCATGCTCGTGCTCAACGTGACGATCGTCGGCGTCGTGTGGTTCGGCGGCATCCAGGTCGACGCGGGCGAGACCCAGATCGGCACGCTGTTCGCCTTCATGCAGTACGTCGGCCAGATCCTCGGCGGCGTGATGATGGCGAGCTTCATGACGATCATGATCCCGCGCGCGGCCGTCTCGGCCGACCGCGTCGGCGCCGTCCTCGAGAGCGAGTCGACCCTCCTGCGCCCCGACAGGCCCGTGACCGAGTTCCCGCGCCGCGGGTCCGTCCGGATGCAGAACGTCGCGTTCACCTATCCGGGCGCGGAGTCGCCCGTGCTCGAGGGCATCACCTTCCACGCCGAGCCGGGGGAGACCGTCGCGATCATCGGATCGACCGGATCCGGCAAGACGACCCTCGTGTCGCTCATCCCTCGTCTGTTCGACGCGACCGCCGGGCAGGTGCAGGTGCAGGGCGTCGATGTGCGCTCGGCCGACCTCGAGAGGCTGTGGAGCGGCATCGGCCTCGTGCCGCAGCGCCCGTTCCTGTTCAGCGGCACGGTCGCCAGCAACCTGCGGTTCGGCCGCGAGGACGCCACCGACGAGGAGATCTGGAAGGCGCTCGAGATCGCGCAGGCGAAGGACTTCGTCGAGGAGATGCCGGATGGCCTCGACTCGCGGATCGCGCAGGGCGGCACGAACGTGTCGGGCGGCCAGCGGCAGCGGCTCTCGATCGCGCGCGCGATCGTGCACAACCCCGACATCCTCGTGTTCGACGACTCGTTCTCCGCACTCGACCTCACGACGGACGCGCGTCTGCGGCAGGCGCTGTGGCGCGAGCTGCCGCACGTCACGAAGATCGTCGTCGCGCAGCGCGTGTCGACGATCACGGACGCCGATCGCATCATCGTGCTCGACGACGGGAAGATGGTGGGCTCCGGCACGCACGAGGAGCTCCTCGCGACGAACCGCACCTACCGCGAGATCGTCGAATCGCAGCTGGGAGTGGAAGCGTGAGCGACAAGAAGACGCAGGCCGAGATCGACGAGCAGCTCGAGCTCGAGCTCGCCGAGCAGGCGCGCCTGAATTCGGGGGACTGGGACTCGGTCGCCCCCGGCAAGGCCGCCGACTTCGGCAAGAGCTTCGGCCGCTTCATCGGCCTTCTCCGCCCCTACGCGTGGGTGTTCGCGCTCGTCTCGCTCCTCGGAGCGGTCGGCGTCGTGCTCGCCGTGATCGCGCCCAAGGTGCTGGGCGAGGCGACGAACATCGTCTTCGAGGGCGTCCTCTCGCTGACGCTCGCCGACCAGTTCCCGGCCGGCGCCTCGCAGGACGAGGTCGTGGCCGCTCTGCGCGCCGCAGGGCAGAACGACCTCGCGAACGTCGTCGCGGCGATGACCCACTTCGAGCTCGGAGCCGGAGTCGACTTCGACGCGCTCCGCGTGGTCATCGTGTGGGCGCTCGCGATCTACGTCGTGTCGTCCCTGCTGCAGTGGATCCAGGGCTACGTGATCAACGTGATCATGGTGCGCACGATGTTCAACCTGCGCGAGCAGGTCGAGCGCAAGATCAACAGCCTGCCGCTGGCCTACTTCGACCGCGTGCAGCGAGGCGAGCTCATCTCGCGCGTCACGAACGACATCGACAACATGACCCAGACGCTCCAGCAGGCGCTGTCGGGAGCCATCACGTCGCTGCTCACCGTGGTCGGCGTGCTCATCATGATGTTCTCGATCTCGTGGCAGCTCGCGCTCGTCGCCCTCGTCGCGCTGCCGCTCATCGCGTTCATCATGCTCGGCATCGGGCCCGCCTCGCAGAAGGCGTTCCAGACGCAGTGGCGCAAGGTCGGCCGTCTCAACGCCCGCGTCGAGGAGTCGTTCTCGGGTCACGCGCTCGTGAAGGTCTTCGGTCGCGAGCGCTCCACGGCCGCCGCCTTCCAGGAGGAGAACGAGGAGCTCTACCAGGCCGCGTTCAAGGCGCAGTTCCTCTCGGGCATCATGATGCCGAGCATGCAGTTCGTGGGCTCGCTCACGTACGTCGGCATCGCGGTGCTCGGCGGCATCATGGTCGCGAGCGGCCAGATCCGCATCGGCGACGTGCAGGCGTTCGTGCAGTACTCGCAGCAGTTCACGCAGCCGCTCACCGAGCTCGGCGGCATGCTGCCGGTCGTCCAGTCGGGAACGGCCTCGGCCGAGCGCGTGTTCGCGCTGCTCGACGAGGAGGAGCAGGAGCCCGACGCCGAGAACGCGCCCGCCGTCCCCGACGGACGCGGCGTCATCGAGTTCCGCAACGTGTCCTTCTCCTACTCTCCCGAGAAGCCGCTCATCCGCGATCTGTCGTTCCGGGTCGAGCCGGGTCAGACCGTCGCGATCGTCGGGCCCACGGGTGCGGGCAAGACGACGCTCGTGAACCTCATCATGCGGTTCTACGAGCTCGACGGCGGCGCCATCCTGCTCGACGGGCAGGACATCTCGGAGCTCACGCGCGAGGATGTCCGCTCGCGGACCGGAATGGTCCTGCAGGACCCGTGGCTGTTCGCGGGCAGCATCCGCGACAACATCCGCTACGGACGCGAGTCGGCGACCGACGAGGAGATCCTCGCCGCCGCGAAGGCCACGTACGTCGACCGGTTCGTGCACTCGCTGCCCGACGGGTACGACACGGTCCTCGATGAGGACGCGGCGAACGTGTCGGCGGGCGAGCGCCAGCTCATCACGATCGCGCGCGCCTTCGTGCGCCGACCGAGCGTGCTCATCCTCGACGAGGCGACGAGCTCGGTCGACACCCGCACCGAGCTGCTGCTGCAGCACGCGATGGCGGCGCTGCGCGAGGGCCGCACGTCGTTCGTGATCGCGCACCGCCTCTCCACGATCCGCGACGCCGATCTCATCCTCGTGATGGAGCACGGCGACATCGTCGAGCAGGGCACGCACGACGAGCTCATCCGCAAGGAGGGCGCGTACTGGCGGCTGTACCAGTCGCAGTTCGAGCACGCTGTCGTCGACCTCGACGCCGCGGAGGCCGAGCCCGCGGAGGCGGAGGTCGACGCCGCGGATGCGGACTCGGCTCCGGCCCCGGGCGGGGTGAGCCCCGCACCGGTCGTCGCGGGCAGCGTCTCGGTCGTGACGGGCGCGATCCCGACGTCCTCTCCGGAAGGCGAGGACGACGGCGAGGGTCGACGACCCTGATGGCCGACGCGCACACCGGGGCCGGCCTCGCGGCCGGCCCCGGTGCCGCCTCAGCGGATCTCGTCATCGGGCCGGATGGTCTCGGCCGCCCGCGCTGGGCGGCTTCCGATGAGCTGATGCGCGCGTACTACGACACGGAATGGGGCATGCCCGTCCGCGACGAGACGGGCCTCTTCGAGCGGCTGAGCCTGGAGGCGTTCCAGTCCGGGCTGTCGTGGGCGACCATCCTGCGGAAGCGGCCGGCGTTCCGCGAGGTGTTCGCGGGCTTCGATCCGGATGCCGTCGCGGCCTTCGACGAGTCCGACGTCGAGCGGCTGCTGGGCGATGCCCGGATCATCCGCAATCGCGCGAAGATCCTCGCGACCATCGGCAACGCACGCGCGACCGTCGAGCTGCGCGCGGAGGGCGGACTCGTCGATTTCATCTGGAGCCACCGGCCCGCGCAGACGCCCGCGCCGACCTCGTACGCCGAGATCCCGACCACCTCGCCCGAGTCGATCGCGCTGTCGAAGGCGCTCAAGAAGCGCGGCTTCCGCTTCGTCGGCCCGACCACGATGTTCGCGCTCATGGAGGCCGTGGGCATCGTCGACACCCACCTCGTCGGCAGCCATCGCCGCGGTACGAGCGGGGTGTGGGCGTAGTCACGTGACCGGCGGCTGGTGGAGCGAGGCGCTGCCGACCCGAGCGCAGGCGGCACTCGTGGAGGCGTGGCTCCCGACCAGCGCGCTCATCGCAGACCTCTCGTGGGGGCAGGTCGACACTCGGGTTCTCCACGTGCGGGCGGAGCAGGGCGAGTTCATCGTCAAGGCCGCTGGCCTCGGGAACCACCACATCGGCCGCGAGATCACGGCGCACGAGCGGGCGACGGCTCCGCTCGTGCGCCGGGGCGCGGCGGCACCGCTCGTGGCCGCGGACCGCGACGCGAACGTGCTCGTGACGAGGTACCTCGAAGGCCGGCTCGTGCAGGGAAGCGGCGCCGAGTTCGCTCCGGACGTGCACCGGCAGGCCGGACGGCTGCTGCGTGTCTTCCACGCGGAGGCGCAGCACGATGGGGCCGGCTACGCGCAGCGGCAGACCGAGCGAGTGCTGGCGATGCTCGAGCAGCCGCATCGAATCGAGGCGGCCATCGTGCGGCGCGCGCGTGCCGTGCTGCGGTCATCCGCGCCGGCGCATGTGCCGCTCATCCCGACGCACGGCGATTGGCAGCCCCGCAACTGGCTCGTGGACGCCACGGGGAGCGTGCGCATCATCGACTTCGGGCGCTTCGATCTGAGACCTGCCGCAACGGACCTCGCTCGCCTCGCGGTGCAGCAGTGGCGAGACGAGCCCGCCCTCGAGGGCGCCTTCCTCGAGGGGTACGGGGCGGACCCGCGCACGGAGCCGGACTGGTCGCTCACCCTCCTGCGCGAGGCGATCTCGACCGCTGTCTGGTCGCACCGGGTCGGCGACGAGCGCTTCGAGCGGCAGGGACTCCGGATGCTCGACGAGGCTCTCGCGCGATTCTGACGCCGACGCGCGTGATCTGGGCGAGGTGGCCGAGCCCGCGCACCGATCAGTCCACGACGGCGGCGACGGCCTCGATCTCCACGAGCTGGTCGTCGTAGCCGAGGACGGTAACGCCGAGGAGCGTGCTCGGCACATCGTGGTCGCCGAACGCGTCTCGGACGACCTCCCACGCGGCCACGAGGTCGCTCTGGCAGGAGGACGCGACGAGCACGCGCGTGCTGATCACGTCACGGAGCGTCGCGCCCGCGTCGGCGAGCGCGGTCGTCAGCGTCTCGACACAGCGGGCGGCCTGCGCGACGTAGTCTCCGGGAGCGACAGTGGCGCCGTCGTCATCCAGCGGGCAGGCTCCGGCGAGGAAGATCAGGCGAGCGTCCTTCGGCGCGGTCGCCGCGTAGGCGTACTCGGCGACGTCGGACAGCGAGGACGAGCGGATGAGCCGGACAGCGGAGGCCATGTGATCATTCTCGTGCGCGGCGGGCCCGTGCCGGATCCCGCGCGCGGGGGAGAATCGGGTCATGCCCCGGTCTGATGCAGGCAACCCTGCGCGTCTTGTCGCGCATGATCCGTCGTGGTCTCTGATCGCACAAGAGGAGCTCGCCGCGGTCGCTCAGGCGCTTGAGGATGTCGAGGGCGGGTCCGAGGCCGTCCTCGATCACATCGGCTCGACGTCGGTGCCCGGGCTCGCGGCGAAGCCGTTCGTCGACCTGCAGGTGCGGATCTTCCCGCTGCCGGCGGAAGGGGCGCTGGACGCCGCGTTCGCTCGGATCGGGTATCGGCGAGCCCACGGCTCACGGCCGGATTCGCCCGGCGTGTACCGAGACCTGCCCCGCGGCAGCGAGGTCGTCGCGGACGAGGTGTGGGAGAAGCGGCTCTTCGTCGGGCGCGACGGGACGACGATCCTCCATGTGCGTCGGATGGACTCCCCCTGGGGGCGATACGCGGTCTGGTTCCGAGACTGGCTCCGCGCCCATCCCGACCAGCGCGATCGCTACGAGCAGGTGAAGCGCGGTCTCTCGGCGGAGAACCGCGGGAAGGCCGACTACGACGACTACACGCGCGGGAAGACCGCGTTCTTCGACGAGGTCCAGGCGGCCTTCGAGGCCTGGGGACGCGCCCGCCCGTAGGGGAGGGGTCCCGTGCGCCGTGCCGGGCATGGCTTCGCTCGTCGAACGGGGCGGGTTCCGCCTTCTCGGTCGTTGAACGGAGCCAGGTTCACCCCCTCGGTCGTTGAACGGAGCGAGCGCCAGCGAGCGCAGTCGAAACGCCGCGAGCCGACCCCGGGAGCCGCGCCGCGGGCTTCGTCTCGGTAGCCGAGTGGAGCGTGTAGGTTCGCCACCTCGGTCGTTGAGCGGAGCGAGCGCCAGCGAGCGCAGTCGAAACGCCGCAAGCCGCCCCCAGGGAGCCGCCGCCTCGAGACGGCCGCGGACGCAGGACACGCGCGAACGGAGCGAGCGGGTCGGGATTCACCCCCCTCGGTCGTTGAGCGGAGCGAGCGCCAGCGAGCGCAGTCGAAACGCCGCAAGCCGCCCCCAGGGAGCCGCCGAGCCGAGACAGCCGCGCGCACGCAGGCACGCGCGAACGGAGCATGTCTCAACCGCGATAGCCATAGGTAAGCAGTCCACTTACCTGCATGAATCAATGTCGGTGCTTCACGGTAAGGCTCCGATACGGGTTGGCGGGCGTTCGCGGGATCTTGCGGGCGAGAAATCTTCGAGGAATCTTCGATGAATACCTTGCGTCTGGTCGTAGTTGTGTTCTATCATGGGGTATGGCCTTCCCATGGGTGCCCGATGAGGGGCAGGATGATCCGGCCGGCGCGGTGTGCGCCGCGGTCGGGCTGCTGGACGGGCTGTTCACACGGGTGGGAGAGGTGGCGTCGGGC
>NZ_BSEJ01000004.1 GCF_027921765.1 Microbacterium barkeri | reverse complement strand
ATCGACATCGATCCCGACGACCTCGTGCCCCAGCGACGCCATCGCCGCCGCATGCACCGCACCCAGATACCCGCAACCGATCACACTCAACTTCATGACGCCTGAAACCTCTCTGGCCGACTCGAACGCGCCGGGCCGGGGACCGGGCCGTGCGACGCAACCCGTCAATCCTCCCATGGACCCGCCCGGCCACCCTCGGAGCGACATGGACGCGGCCCGCGCGGCAGGCCCGTCGCCATCCGCCCCTTCTCAGAGCTTTCACATCTGTCACACTGTTCACATGCGTGCACCCTCTCGCACGTCGGCGCACGCGCGCGGACGTCTCGCTCTGTCGACCCTCGCGGTCCTCTCGCTCCTCGCGGGCGTCATCTCCGCTGCGAGCCCGGCCCTCGCCGCGGCGCCCGACGCGGATGACGAGCCCGTCATCTCGGCGACGACGGCCCCCGGCGTGCTGCCGAGCGCGCCGCCGCTCCCGTCCGCGACGCCGAGTGCGTCGCCGACCCCGAGTGCCGCACCCACGCCGAGCGCGTCCCCGACCCCCAGCGCGACGCCCTCGCCCACCCCCGGAGCGCTCACCGACGAGGAGATGGACCGCGTCGCGCAGGACACGACGCTCGACGCCGCGGTCGTCGAGGAGGGCGCGGAGCTGCGCGCGAGCGCGGTGAGCCTGGTCGGGTTCGACCCGGGCAACATCATCAGCGACGCCGTGTTCTACGACAGCGGGTCGATGAGCGCCGCCCAGATCCAAGACTTCCTGAAGCGCAAGGTGCCGACCTGCCAGTCGGGGTACACCTGCCTCAAGGACTTCCGCGCGAGCACGACGTCGCGCAAGGCCGACGCGTACTGCACGAAGCCCTATCAGGGCGCCTCGAGCGAGTCCGCCGCGACGATCATCGCGAAGGTCGCGCAGGCGTGCGGCATCAGCCCCAAGGTGCTCCTCGTGATGCTGCAGAAGGAGCAGGGACTCGTCACGCACACGTGGCCGAGCTCGTGGCGGTACACGATCGCGATGGGCATGGCCTGCCCCGATACGTCGGCCTGCGACACCCGCTACTACGGCTTCCAGAACCAGGTCTACGGCGCGGCACGGCAGTACCAGATCTACGCGAAGTCCAGCTGGTTCGACTGGTTCCCGGTCGGGAAGGTGTCGCAGGTCCGGTATCACCCGAACGCGTCGTGCGGCTCGGGACCGGTCACGATCCGGAACAAGGCCACGGCGAGCCTCTACTACTACACGCCGTATCAGCCCAACGCCGCGGCGCTGCGTGCCGGGTACGGCACGGGCGACGCGTGCTCCGCCTACGGGAACCGGAACTTCTACAACTACTTCACCGACTGGTTCGGGGCGACGCGCGGGCCGACGTCGGGTCTCATCCGGACGCCGAACGGAGACATCTTCCTCCTCAACGGCGCGAGCAAGGTCCACGTCACGAGAGAGCTGCTCTCGGCATACGAGGCCGCCTTCGGCTCGTGGCGCTCGGTCTCGGTGGACGAGGCGGCGCGATACCCGACGAAGGGCACGTCCTCGCGCTTCATCCGCAACGCGTCGACCGGCGACATCTCGCTCCTGCAGGGCGGCCAGCGCCACCGCTTCACGACCTGCACGCAGGTCTGGCAGTGGGGCGGCAGGTGCGGCACGGAGCTCGCCCTCACGGCCGGCACGTACACGGCGGTCAAGCAGGGCGCGACGATGACGAACGTCGCGCGCCGCACGTGGAGCGGCACGACGCTCCACCTCATCAGCGGCTCGAAGCTGCACCCGCTCTACGACGCCGCCGCCGCGGCGGCACTCGCGGGATCGTCGAAGCCGTTCGCGGCTGTCATGCCGCCGTCGGGCCTCTCGCGCTACACGATCGGCGAGGTCCGGTTCGCGCCCGGCTCGTGGGTCAAGCGGACCTCGTCCGCCCGGGTGTACCTCGCGACCTCCGACCGCCGCCTCGTGTACCTCCCGAGCTGGGGCTTCGCCGACGAGTACGGCCTCGGTCGCGGCGTCGACGCGCACGTCCCGGGCGCGACGCTCACCGGGTACGCCGACAAGGGGAGCCTGAGCCTCTTCGCCCGCTGCGGTGGCACGACGTACTTCGCCGCCGGCGGCAGGCTGCGTGCCGTGACCACGACGGCGGGCTTCGCGGTGACGACGCTCGACACGGCGACGTGCCGCGTGCTCGATCTCTCCGGCGGGCGCGTGCCCGGCCGCATCTTCGTGAAGTCGGCCACGAGCGATCGCGTCTATGTGCTCGACGGCGGGCGCCTGCGCCATGTGACGTCGGTCGCGGCCGTGCGGCGCCTCAACGGGGGAGCGTGGCCGACCATCCTCACCCTCACGGCGCAGACCGTGGACTTCCTGCCGAAGGGCTCGGCGGTCCGCTGATGCGCGCGGATAGGATCGGGTGGTGACTGAGCGCCCGGTCCTGTCCGTCGTGATCCCCACGCACGATGTCGCCCCGTGGATCCGCGAGACGCTCGAGACGGTCCTCGCCCAGCGCGTCGCGGGCATGGAGGTCCTCGTCGTCGACGACGCCTCGTCGGATGGCACGGCCGACATCGTCGCGGAGGTCGCGGAGCGCGACAGTCGGGTGCGGCTCATCCCGTCGGCCGGTCGGGGCGGCGGCACGGCGCGCAACACGGGGATGGATGAGGCCCGAGGGCGGTTCATCGTCTTCTGCGACGGCGACGACCTCGTGCCCGACGGCGCCTATGTCGCCCTCGTCGACAGCCTCGCCCGCAGCGGCTCGGATATCGCGTTCGGCGACTACCTCAAGTTCCGTCCCGCCGACACGTGGCGGCCGACCGACGTGATGCCGGCGTTCGACCGTCCCGCGCGCGGCACGACCCTGCGCGACGAGCCCACGCTGCTCTTCAGCCGCCCCTGCTGGAACAAGGCCTTCGCGCTCGACTGGCTGCGCGGCACGGGCATCCGCTTCCCCGACGTCCCGCGGTCCAACGACATCGTGCCGATGGTCAGCGCCTACCTGCGCGCGCGCCGGGTCGACGTCGTCTCCGACGTCGTCTATCTCTACCGCGAGCGGCCGGGCGGCAGCTCGATGTCGGCGCGCGCCGACTCGGCGGCGTCGCTGCTCAGCTATCTGGACCAGGAGCTCGCCTGCGCGCGCCTCGTCGCCGACGCGGGTGACGAGCGGCTCTCGACGGTGTACGCGGATCTCGTGCGCGAGCGGGACGGGTTCGTGCACGTCGCGCGCTGGGCGGCGCGCGACGCCGCAGACGGAGCGGACGATGAGCGTGTGCGCGACGCGCTGCGGGAGCTTCTCGAGGCGACGCCGCCGTTCGCCGGCGACCCGCTCCGCGCGCTCGTGCTGCGGATGGCCGCGGCAGGCGGGCGCGCCGCCATCCGTCCGCTCGCGCGATGGATGACGGGGCTCGGCCCGCAGCCCGTGGCGGACTGGCACGCGGCACTGGACGCCCTGGACGCCGTCGCGGCGCTGTCTCCGGAGGAGCGCGAGGCGCTCATCACGCCGCTCACCTCGTCGCTGCGGTCGGATGACGAGGACGTCGATGCCTGGCACCGGCTCGTCGAGGCCGTGCGCCGGGTGCTCGGCGAGCGCGCCCTCATGCTCGTCCCCGAGGCGCGCGTCGCCGAGCGCGACCTCGGGCGGGCGCTCGCGGCACGTCGTGAGCTCGACGGACGGGTCACGCACGTCGCGCGCATCGGAGGATCGCTCGTCGTGGAGGGACGCAGCGCCCGCGGACAGGACGCGTGCGTCCCCGTGCTCCACGACGGGGAGTTCGCGGACCGCCCGCCTGTCCCCGCCGCGGAGACGACGTGGCGCGCGGACGTCCGCGGCGGGTGGCGATGGCGCGCGGCGTTCCCGGCGGGCGCGCTGCCGCTGCACCGACCCCTCACCCCGGCGCTTCTCGTCGCCCGGGAGGACATCGCGGTGGCCGTCGCGGGGGAGGGGGAGCTGCCCGCGTACGACCCGCGGGATCCGTTCCTCTACGCGCGCGTCGACGGCGTGACCGTCGTGCGGCGCCGGCGGCACTGGGCGCCGCGGGCGGTCCGGCGAGCGCTTATCGTGGCGCGAGAGCGGGCGAGGGCGCTGCGCTGAGCTCGTCGAGCAGACGGCGGTAGGCGCTCGCCGTGCGCCACGGCGAGATCCCGGCCGTGAAGCGCGCGAAGTCGCGCTCGCCGACGCCCGCGAACAGCTCGCGGTCGCGGAGCAGCTCGGCGATGGATGCCGCCGACCGCGCGGTGTCGAAGAACGCCACCCAGCGCTCGTCCCCGAACTGCTCGCGCAGGTGCGGCTCATCCGGCAGCACGACCGGCACCCGGAAGGTGGCGGCGAGGTGCACGCTGCCCGAGTTGAGGATCGCGCGGTACGGGAACACCGCGACGTCGGCCGCGCGGAACCAGCGCGCGAGATCCCCGTCGGGCACGAAGGAGAACTGCGTGTGCGCGCGGAGCCCGTCGGGAAGGAGCGCGGCGACCTCCTCCTCCGACTGCTCCTTGACGACGCCGGCGAGGAGGAGGACGATGTCGTCGCCCGCGGCGGTCGCGGCCTCGACGAGCGCGTCGACGCCCTTGTAGGGCCGGATCTGCCCGAGGAAGAGCACCGCGCGATCGCGCTCCGCGAGGTCGAACGACGCCCGTGCGGCGGTGCGGCCGACGCCCGCGTCGTAGATCCCCTCGTAGCTGGGATGAGGGATGACGCGGATCCGGGCCGGATCGAGCGCGACGACGTCGGCGACGACCGCTGCCGTGTCGGGCGCCATCACGTGCACGACGTCGGCGAGGTCGGCGAGGCCCCGGTAGAGGGCGATCTCTGCCTCCCGGAAGCGCAGCTCGTGGGGCAGTCGGTTGTGCAGCGTCCAGATGATCCGCACACCACGGCGGCGGGCGTCGCGGAGCGCCGCGAGGAGGCGGCGCAGACGGTCGCGGGCGTCGGCCTCGTCGGCGGCCTCCTGCACGAGCGGGGTCGTCCAGTGCACGTGCACGACGCCGCCCCGGGGCAGGGCCGGCAGGGCGTGCAGCAGCTCGGCATGCGTCGTCGCGCCCCGGAAGCGGTAGCCGGCCGCACGCGCCGCCAGCTCGAGGAGGTTGAGGTAGGGGTTCTCCGGCCACGTGGGGAACACGAGCACGGTTCCGGCGTTCTTCATCGACTCCTCCTCGGGGTGGGCGACGGCTCGACGCCGATCGCCGCGCTCACACGCTCGGCGAGATAGCCGCCGAGCGTCGTGCTGAACGACCCCGTGATGTGGTGGAGGTCGCGGTACACGAGCACGCCTCCCAGCATCATGGGGCACGCGTCGGCCGTGCAGTACGCGTCGGACAGATCCACGAGCGGCGCGTCGAGAGACGCCGCGGTCGCGCGGAGCGGATCGCTCTCGAGCGCCGCGTCGGCGCGCGGGATCGCGCAGGTCGCCTCGGTGAGCACATCCGCGGTGGCCACGCAGTCCTGGGCGGCTGCGGGCACACGCGGGTTGTCGGCGAGCACGACCACGCGCGTCCCCGCCTCCTGCGCCGACCGCCACGCCTCGGCGTAGCGGTCGGCGACCGCGGCCTGCGCGGCCGCGTCGCGCTCGGCGGAGTTGACCGCGGTGACGAGCAGCACGTCGTACGCCCCGTCGGCGAGACGGCTCTCGAGCCGTGCGTTCCGCTCGGCGCACGCGGCGCTCGCGGGCTCCTGCCAGACGCAGCCCCGCCCCACGAACGTCTCGACGCGCCATCCGCGCTCGTCGGCGACCTCTCGCAGGGCGGGGATGAGCATCGCGGCATGCGAGTCCCCGTGCAGCGCCACCCGGACCGCGCCGGGCGCCTCGGAGCCGAACGCGCACGACACCGGCTCCCCGCCCGCGCCGGGATCGAAGTCGTAGCAGTCGAAGGCGCCGGCCGTGTCGTCGCGGAGGCCGGCCAGGGCGGGCACGACATCCGCGATCGGATGCCGGTCGTCCGCGCGGCCAGCGCAGCCCGGCTCGAGGAGGGCTGCCGCACCGCGGCACTGGGCGGGATCTCGCAGGCTCGCCTCGGCCTGTGCGCGCTGCTCGGCTGCCGCGGTCGCTCCGTGCCACATCGGCAGGGCGGCGACGGCCACGACCACCGCCATCCCGACTGCGGTGAGGGCGAGGATCCGGGAGGGCCGGGCCGCGCGGGGGCGCGCGCCGAAGCGGATCGGATCCTCCACGAGCCGCTTCGACGCCGCGGCGAGCACGAAGGTCGTCGCGAGCAGCAGCAGGTTCTCAGGGAGGTCGGGCGCACGGCCGAGCACGTGCGGCGCGATCACCACGAGGGGCCAATGCCAGAGATACACGCCGTACGACTGATCGCCCACCCACTGCACGGGGCGCCATGCGACGAGTCGCTCGAACGCGTGCGAGGGCGCGGTCGGCCCGATCGCGATGAGGAGCGCGGTCGCCGCGGTCGGCACGAGCGCCCAGGGGCCGGGGAAAGCCGTCGCGGCGTCGAACACGAGCATCGCCATCACCAGCGCGGCGACCGCGGCGACCCAGATGGCCAGGCGGACGGATGCCCTCAGGGCGAGTGGGGGCAGGAGCGCGACGATCGCGCCCAGCGCGAACTCCCACAGGCGACTCGCGGTCGAGAAGTAGCCGTACGGATAGCTCGCGCCCGTGAGCCACACGCTCACCGCGAAGCCGACGACCGCGACCGCCACGGCGCCGACGACGAGCACCCGTCGCCCCCGCAGGCGGCGCGCGGTGGCGGCGAGGACGAGCAGGGGCCACAGGAGGTAGAACTGCTCCTCGACGGCGAGCGACCAGTAGTGCTGGGCGATCGGCGGAGCCGCGTCGTGCGCGAGGTAGTCGACCCCGTCGGCCGCGAGCTGCCAGTTCACGGCATACAGCGCGCTCGCCACGATCGAGCGCAGGTCGTGGGCCTGCTGGGGCGCGGGCGTCCACACGAGCACGAGCACGACGCTCGCGAGCAGCACGAGCAGGCTCGCGGGCAGCAGGCGGCGGGCGCGGGCGGCCCAGAACGCTCCCAGTCTCAGCGTTCCGCGCTCGCGTGCGCGGACGAGCTGGCCCGTGATGAGGAAGCCGGAGATGACGAAGAAGACGTCGACGCCCGCGTAGCCGCCCGGCAGGGCTCGCGGCCAGATGTGGAACAGGACGACGCCGAGCACCGCGAGGGCGCGGAGGGCCTGGATGTCGGCGCGCGCGGGGCTGCGCGTGGTCACTGCGGGGTGAGGTAGGCGGCGAGGCGGTCGGTGTGGTCGGCGGGGGTGTGGCCGGTGGCGGTGATCTTGGCGAGGTCGAGGACGCTGTTGCGGGGGCGGGGGGCGATGGGGCCGGTCGCGGTGGCGTAGTAGGCGTCGGTGGTGACGGGGGTGATGCGGGCGGGGTCGTGGCCGGTGAGGGTGAAGACGCTCTGGGCGATCTGGGCCCAGGTGGCGGGCTGTCCGCTGCCGGTGAGGTTGTAGGTGCCGTAGGGGGCGCGGGTGGTGAGGAGGTGGTGGATGCCGGCGGCGAGGTCGTCGGTGAAGGTGAGGCGTCCGGTCTGGTCGGCGACGACGGAGGGGTCGATGCCGCGTTCGGCGAGGGAGGCCATGGTGGTGACGAAGTTGCGGCCGTCGCCGATGACCCAGCTGGTGCGGATGAGGTAGTGGCGGGGGACGGTCTGCACGATCGCGTCGCCGGCGGCCTTGGTCTGCCCGTAGACGCCGAGGGGCGAGAGGGGGGCGTCCTCGGGGTAGGGGGCGTCGGATGTGCCGTCGAAGACGTAGTCGCTGGAGATGTGGACGAGGGTGCAGCGGTGCTCGGTCGCGATGCGGGCGAGCGCGGCGACGCCGGTGGCGTTCGCGGCCCAGGCCTGGGTGCGGCCCTCGGGGGTCTCGGCGTGGTCGACGGCGGTGTGGGCGGCGGCGTTGACGATGACGTCGTAGTCGCGCCAGGGTCGTGCGGTGTCGAGGTCGGGGGAGGCGAGGTCGAGGTCGGCGCGGGTGGCGTACTCGATGTCGGGGCGGTCGCCGAGGAGGGCGCGCAGGGCGCGGCCGAGCTGGCCGTTCGCGCCGAGCACGAGAGTCTTGCGGGGCGGGATCGGCACGACGTCGGCCAGGCGCGGGTGGGTGCGGTCCTTGTCGCTGATCTCGACGTCGGAGAGCGGGATGGGCCAGTCGATCGCGACGGTCTCGTCGGCGAGATTGAGGAAGGAGTAGGCCGCGTCGGGGGACCAGTGGTCGTTGACGAGGTAGACGTAGGCGGTGTCGGGCTCGAGGGTCTGGTAGCTGTTGCCGACACCGCGGGGCACGAAGATCGCCTTCGACGGGTCGAGCTCGGCGGTGAACACGGCCCCGAAGGTGGGGCCCTCGCGCAGGTCGACCCAGGCGCCGAAGATCCGCCCGGTCGCGACGGAGACGTACTTGTCCCACGGTTCGGCGTGGATGCCGCGGGTGGTGCCGGGCTTGTCGTTGAAGGAGATGTTGTTCTGCACGGGCCCGAAGTCGGGCAGCCCGAGCGCGGTCATCTTCTCCCGCTGCCAGTTCTCCTTGAACCAGCCGCGGGCGTCGCCGTGGACGGGCAGGTCGAGCACGACGAGCCCCGGGATCGGGGTGTCGGTGACGGCGAGGGTCTTGCCGAACGTCGTCACTGCCGGTCACTGTCCTTTCGAGGCGTAGAAGGCTTCGACGTGGTCTTTGGCGGGGGCCCACCAGGTCTCGTTCTCGCGGTACCAGTCGATGGTCGCGGCGAGTCCTGCTTCGAAGTCCTGGTAGCGGGGGGTCCAGCCGAGTTCGGTGCGGAGCTTGGTGGAGTCGATCGCGTAGCGCAGGTCGTGGCCGGGGCGGTCGGCGACGTGGTCGTAGGCGTCTCGGGGCTGGCCCATGAGGGTGAGGATGAGCTCGACGACGTCCTTGTTGTTCTTCTCGCCGTCGGCGCCGATGAGGTAGGTCTGCCCGATCTGGCCGTGCTCGAGGATCGTGAGCACGGCGGAGGAGTGGTCGTCGGCGTGGATCCAGTCGCGTACGTTCTGCCCGGCGCCGTAGAGCTTGGGGCGGATGCCGCGGATGACGTTCGTGATCTGGCGGGGGATGAACTTCTCCACGTGCTGGTAGGGGCCGTAGTTGTTGGAGCAGTTCGAGATGGTCGCGGCGATCCCGAACGAGCGCACCCACGCGCGCACGAGCAGGTCGGAGCCGGCCTTCGTCGACGAGTACGGGGAGGAGGGGTTGTAGGGGGTGGTCTCGGTGAACCGGGCCGGGTCGTCGAGCTCGAGGTCGCCGTAGACCTCGTCGGTGGAGATGTGGTGGAAGCGGGTGCCGTGGCGGCGGGCGGCTTCCAGCAGCGTGTAGGTGCCGACGATGTTGGTGTCCAGGAACGGGCGGGGGTCGTTGAGGGAGTTGTCGTTGTGGGACTCCGCGGCGTAGTGCACGACCGCGTCGGCGCGGGCGAACAGGGAGTCGACGAGGTCCGCGTCGGCGATGTCGCCCACGACGAGCTCGACGCGGTCCTCGGGCAGCCCGGCCAGGGAGGCGGGGTTGCCGGCGTAGGTGAGCTTGTCCAGCACGATCACCCGGTGGTCGGTGTGCGCGATGACGTGGTGGACGAAGTTCGATCCGATGAAACCGGCCCCGCCGGTGACGACAAGAGTGCCCACGATGCTCACTTACCCCGTTCCAGGACCTCGAGGAGGTACGCCCCGTACCCCGACTTCACCAGCTTCTGCGCCCGCTGACGCAGGTCGTCGTCGGACAGGAACCCCTGCCGCCACCCGATCTCCTCCGGAGACCCGATCTTCAACCCCGTGCGCCGCTCGATCGTGCGCACGTAGTCTCCCGCGTCGGCCATCTGATCGAACGTGCCCGTGTCCAGCCACGCCGTCCCGCGCGGCAGCACCTCCACCCGCAGCTTCCCCCGTCGCAGGTACGCGGCGTTCACGTCCGTGATCTCCAGCTCCCCCCGCGGGGAGGGCCGAAGCCCCCGGGCGATGTCGACGACGTCGTTGTCGTAGAAGTACAGGCCGGGGATGGCGTAGTTCGACTTCGGGTGCGTCGGCTTCTCCTCCAGCGACACCGCCCGCCCCGTCCCGTCGAACTCGACCACCCCGTACGCCGACGGCTCCGCGACCCAGTACGCGAACACCGCCGCACCGTCCACATCCGCGAACCGCTTCAGCTGCGTGCCCAGCCCCGGCCCGTACAGCAGGTTGTCGCCCAGCACGAGGGCGACCTTGTCATCGCCGATGAAATCCGCCCCGATCGTGAACGCCTGCGCCAGCCCATCCGGCGACGGCTGCACCGCGAACGAGATCGACACCCCGAACTGCGACCCATCCCCCAGCAGACGCTCGAACGAGGCCGCATCATGCGGCGTCGTGATCACCAGGATCTCCCGGATCCCCGCCAGCATCAGCGTCGACAGCGGGTAGTACACCATCGGCTTGTCATACACCGGCACCAGCTGCTTCGACGTCCCCAACGTCACCGGATGCAGACGCGTCCCCGACCCACCCGCAAGAATGATGCCCTTCACACAGCCATCGTGACACAGGAGACCCCGTGACCCCTGGCGGACGCCGTCGCCCGCACCGCCCATCGACGCCCGAGTTGTCGCGATTGAAACGTTCCATTACGATGGAAAACGCTTACCCACGTTCGGGTCGGCGAGTCAGTGCGGACAGGAGAGTGACGGCATGAGCGCAGCGAAGCAGGCCGAAGCCGACAGCGGGATCGTTCGGGAGCCGAAGAAGGCGGCCCTCAGCGCATGGGTGGGCAGCGCCCTCGAGTACTACGACTTCGCGCTCTACTCGCAGGCCGCGGCGCTCGTCTTCCCGGTCGTGTTCTTCCCGACCGGCGACCCGACGGTGGGCATCATCTCGTCCCTCGCGACCTACGCGGTCGGCTACGTCGCGCGCCCTGTCGGCGCCGTGCTGCTGGGCGCCTGGGGCGACCGGCGCGGGCGCAAGAACGTCCTCATCCTCGCGATGCTGCTCATGGGCTTCTCGACCCTGCTCGTCGGCCTCCTCCCGACGTACGCGCAGGTGGGCGTCCTCGCGCCGATCCTCCTCGTCATCCTGCGCCTCGTGCAGGGATTCGCCGTCGCGGGAGAGCTGGGCGGCGCCGGGGCGATGGTCGTCGAGCACTCGCCCGACGCGCGACGGGGCTTCTTCACGAGCTTCACGCTGCAGGGCACCCAGATCGGCTCCATCCTCGCCACAGGTGTGATGCTCCCGCTGGCGGCCGTGCTCAGCGAGGAGGACTTCGCCGCGTGGGGATGGCGCATCCCGTTCCTCCTCAGCGCCGTCGTCATCATCGCGGGATACCTCATCCGCCGCGGCGTGCACGAGACGCCCGTCTTCTCCGCAGAGAGCGCCGTCGAGGTCCGTCGCCGGTTCCCCGTCGTGGAGCTCCTGCGCTCGTACCCGTGGGTCATGATCCGCTGCATCCTCATGACGTTCACGAACGTGATCGGGATGGCCACGCTCGTCTTCGGCGTGTCGTATGCGACGCAGGAGGGGTACGGGATCGGGTTCTCGACGAGCGACTTCCTCTGGGTCACGCTCGTGGCCAATCTCACCGCCGCCCTCACCATCCCGATCTTCGGCGGCCTGTCCGACCGGTTCGGACGCCGTGGCTTCATGGTCGCGGGCGGGCTCGGCGGAGGCCTCCTCACGGTCGCGTACCTGTGGGCCGTGGAGCAGCGCAGCCTCGTGCTCGTGTTCGTCTTCGTCGTCATCGTGCAGAGCATCTTCTTCCAGATGTGGAACGCGACCTTCGCGACCTTCTTCCAGGAGCAGTTCCCCGCGCGCATCCGCGTGACCGGCTTCGCCGTGTCGCAGAACATCGGGCTCATGCTGGCGGCGTTCTTCCCGTCGCTGTTCACGGCGATCGCCCCTCCTGGGACGGAGAACGTGCCGCTCACGATCGGCGCCGTGACGTTCGCCATCTGCGCGGTGTCGGCGCTCGCGACGCTCCTCACCCGCGAGACCCGCGGCCGCTCGCTCGAGGAGCTCGAGGGCCCTGCGCGCTGATCGCGGGGTCCGCCCGGCCGCTCGCACTACCATCGAGTCTGGCCCGCCGCGCGGCGGGGCGAGCAGCGGAGGACAGATGACGGCGGACGGCACGAATCGGGCACGGCGGCGCGCGCAGCGGGTGGGCTGGCCCCTTCTCACCGTCCTGGCGACCCTCGCTCTCGCGGCCGCACGGCTCCTCGTGACCCCGCGGTTCTACTTCTCCGACGACACCGAGCGCGGCTCGGCGGGGCAGTGGTGGCAGCTCGGCGACCAGCTCCTGCAGGGGCGCCTGCCGATGCTCGACCCATCGGCCTGGCAGGCCGGCAACTACTGGGCCGAAGGCCAGTGGGGCCTCCTCAACCCCATGACGTGGCTCATCGCCGTCACGGCGCGGCTCAGCGAGAGTCCGGTCGCGCACGCGACCGGCGTGAAGCTCGCGTTCCTCGTCGTGCTCGCCCTGGGCGTCTACCTGCTCGCGCGCCAGTTCGGCGCGCACCGTCCGTGGGCGGCGCTCGCGGGCGTGCTCGTGCCGTCGTCCGGCTTCGTCGTCTACATGGACGCCGCGTCCTGGTCGACCGACCTCATCAACGTCGCGCTGTTCCCGTGGGTGTGGTGGGCGCTGCGGCGCACGGTCGAGCACCGCCGCTCGCCGCTGCCGTACCTCGTCGCGAGCTACCTGCTCATCACGGTCGGCTACGTGTTCGGCGTCATGATGCTCGTCGTCGTGCTCGTCGAGTCGCTCGTGCGCCATGCGGTGCGCCGCGACGGCCCCCGAGTGCTGCGGACCCTGCTCGCCTCGGCGTGGGGCGCGCTGCTCACGATCGTCGTGTACCTGCCCGCTGTCCTCACCGCGCCCGTGACGGAGCGCGGGAACGCGCCGTTCGAGAACCTCGGGTTCCTCAACGCCGATCTCACGGACCTCGCGTCGGCGGGGAGTCCCTGGGTGAGCGCGACCATCCGCTCCTGGTTCGGCGACATCACGCCCGGTCCGCTCGTCTACATCGCGTGGGTGCTCCTGCTCTTCCCGCTCGCGCTGCCGCTCGCGCGCTCGGCCGTGCGGCGCGCCATCCCGCTCTTCGTGCTCGGCGGCCTCGTGCTCGCGCTCGTGCTGGGGCCGAGCCACATGGGGCCGATCCGCTGGCCGCTGCGTCTCATCCCGTATCTCGCGATCGTGCTCATCGTGCTCTTCGCGGTGGGGATCTCGCGCCGCTTCCCCGCGGGGGCGACGCGCCGCGCCTTCTGGCTCTCGGCGCTCGTCATCGCCGTGACCTCGGTCCTGACCTGGGGAAACGGGCCGTACGCGTGGAAGGTCATCGGAGCCGCCGCGCTCGTCTCCCTCGCGGCGCTCGTCGCGCTGCGATGGGTCGCGCGCTCGCCCCGCGTGCGACGGCGCACGACCGTCGCGGTGGTCGGGGCGATGATCGTGACGGCCGTCTTCGCCGCGGGGCAGATGCGCTTCCTGCCCGAGTCGCCGCTGCCGAGCCGCAGCGCGCCCGACAGCGCGACGGCCCTGCAGGCCGTCCTCCCGGACGCGCACGGCGACGCGATCGTCGTCGGCGACGCGGAGGACGGATGGCAGGACCGCGACAGCTGGTCGGAGCGGCTGCTCGCCAACCTCTGGTACTTCAGCCCGACGGAGGTGAGCAGCCTCTACACCGTCCTGCCGTTCGAGACGTTCGGCGACGACCTCTGCATCGACCTGCGCGGGCAGACCTGCGAGGACGCCCTCGAGACGCTGTGGTCGGTCGACGAGGAGACGGGCCTGCGCGTGGCCGACCTCATGAGCGTGAGCACGATCGTCGCGATGAAGGACACGTACCCCGAGCAGCCGGAGGCGCCCGAGGGATGGACGCTCGCGGCCGACGGCGAGTACACCTGGCTCTTCGAGCGCGATGAGGCGCTGCCGAGCGCGGGCGGCGTCGTGTGGACGGCTCCCGACACGCGCGTCACGGTGACCGCGCAGGACGACACGTCGGTGTCCTTCGAGGTCGACGAGGCCGGCGAGGACGGGCGCGTGGTGCTGAGCCGTCTGCCGTACCCGGGCTACGCCGTCGCGGGCGCGGCGGAGGCCGAGCCGCTGCGGGGCTGGCTTCTCACGGTCGACACGACGGACGTGGCGCCCGGCGAGACGGTGACCGTGTCGTTCCGCCCGCCCGCGTGGCCGCTGCTCATGGGCGCCTACGGCCTCGCGATGGCGATCGGCCTCGGCTGGCTCATCGGGCGCGGGGTGGCGCGCCTCCGTCAGCGCGCGGGCGGGGGCCCGGCCTCGGCGACCGCGAAGGCGTAGAGCGGGCGGCCCTGCACCTCGACGTAGATGCGGCCGAGGTAGCTGCCGAGCACCCCCAGCATGAGCATCTGCACGCCGCCGAGGAGGAACATCCCGGCCGCGAGGTAGGTCCAGCCCTCGATGACCGACTCCGGGTTCACGAGACGCGCGATGACGAGGTAGATCGTCCACAGGAGCGCGAGGACGGCCATCGCGCCGCCCACGCGGCTGATGAGCTTGAGGGGCGCGGTCGAGAAGCCGAAGATGCCGTCGCCCGCGAGCTTGAGCATCTTCCGGAGGGGATAGCCGGTCTCGCCCGCGTGCCGCGCGTCGCGGTCGAAGAGGACGGCCTCCTGGCGGAACCCGATCGACGCGACGAGCCCCCGGATGAACCGGTTGCGCTCGGGGTGCTTGCGCAGCTCCTCGACGACCCGGCGGTCCATGAGGCGGAAGTCGCCCGTGTCGCGGGGGATGTCCACGCTCGAGAGCTTGCTCAGCAGCCAGTAGAAGCCGTGCGCCGTCGTGCGCTTGAAGAGGCCGTCGTCGCGTGTGCGCCGCTGCGCGTAGGCGACGTCGACGCCGTGCTCCCACCGCTCGATGAGCTCGAGGCTGACCTCGGGAGGGTCCTGCAGGTCGCTGTCCATGACGATCACGGCGTCGGCGTCGGCGACGTCGAGGCCCGCCGTCACGGCGATCTGGTGGCCGTAGTTGCGCGCGAGCGCGTACACGGAGACGCGAGGGTCCTGCGCGCGCAGTCCGCGCAGCAGCTCGAGCGACCGGTCGCGGCTGCCGTCGTCGACGAAGACGAACTCGACGTCGTAGCGGTCGCCGAGCGGCGCCGTGGCCGAGACGAGACGCTCGTACAGGAGGGGGATGTTCCCCTCCTCGTTGTAGATCGGCAGCACGTAGGCGATGCGCCGGCGCACGGTCATCCCATCCTCCTCTTGAGGACACGGTACGAGATGCGCCGGGCCTGGGCCATGAGACCGGCGCGGATGTCGCCCATGCGCCGATCCGCCTCGGTCACGATCTCGGGGTGCTCGGCGCGCAGCCATGCGTGGAAGGCGCGCGCCTCCGCGGTCTGCTCGTCGACGAGCGCGACCGACCACTGCGTGTCGCTCATCCGGAACGTCGCGCCCACCTCGGTGTCGGGCGTGAACCCGCCGCCGACGAGCACGCGGGCGTAGCTCGCGAGGTCGATCAGATAGGAGAAGCGGCCGTGCCATCCGCCGGCCGCCGCGAACGCCTCCCGGCGCATCATGACGGAGGCGGGCTCGCCGAGGAGGTTGCGGCCTGCGCGCACGGTGCGGCGGAGCGCCTCGCCGCCCGACATGGGCCGGCCGAGCCCCGTGAGGCCCCATCCGGCCATGAGGACCTTGCCCTCGGCATCGATGATGTCGCGCTTGCAGGCGGTGAGGACGGCGCCCGACCGCTCGAGCAGCCGCGCCTGGCGTGCGAGCACGCCGGGCCGCAGGACGTCGTCGCCGCACACGAGCTTGAGGTAGGCGCCGGTCGCGGCGTCCGTCACGCGGTTCCAGTTGCGCGCGGCGCCGCCGCCGGCCTCCGTGCGCAGCAGGGTCACGCGCGGGTCGGCGGCGAAGCCCTGCATGACATCCCACGTGTCGTCCGACGACGCGTGGTCGGCGACGACGAGCTCGAGCCCGTCGACCTGCTGGTCGAGCACGGATCGCATCGTCTCGCCGAGCGTGCGGCCGTTGTTGTACGCGGGGATGACCACGCTGATGCGCGGAGCGGTCACGCGTCCTCCTTCTTGCGGTGGAACGAGAAGCGGCTGTGCCCGAACCAGCTGGCGAACGCGATCACGACCGTGAACAGGAGCTGCGCGACGATCTCATGCCAGCCGAGCCAGAGCTTGAGCGGCGGCACGACGACGAAGTTGAGGATGAACGTCCCGAGGTACACGAGCTGGAACCGGGCGAAGTCGAGCCACACGTGGCCGCGCACCCGGAAGACGAGCTTCCGGTAGAAGACGAACGCGCTGAGCGTGCTCATGATCTGCGCGCACAGGATGACCGCGAAGACCGTCCAGGCGGCGCCCGGCCATCCGGCCTCGAACAGACGGGAAAAGAGCACGAACCATGCGAAGCCGATCGCGGTGTTGACGGCCCCGACGAACAGGAAGGCGACGCGACGGTCGCGGAAGAGGCGCAGCAGCGGGCCATCCGGCCCGCTCATCCCGGCGATGGCCTCGGTCTCGGCGGGGGATTCTTCGTTGCTCATGTGCGGCATCAGGATACGCGAGGGGCATGCACATAGACTCGGGGAGGCCGCGACAGCGTGCCAGGGCCCTTCCCCTTGAGAGAAAGAGCACCACGGATGGATCTCCTCGTCGTCGGCTCCGGATTCTTCGGACTCACCATCGCGGAGCGCGCGGCAGCAGCCGGGCGCAAGGTCACGGTCATCGACCGCCGCCACCACATCGGCGGGAACGCGTACAGCGAGAACGAGGCCACGACGGGCATCGAGGTGCACCGCTACGGGGCGCACCTCTTCCACACCTCGAACGAGAAGGTGTGGGAGTACGTCAACCGCTTCACGACGTTCACGAACTACGTGCACCGCGTGTACACGAACCACAACGGCGTCGTGTACCCGCTGCCGGTGAACCTCGGCACCATCAACCAGTTCTTCCAGGCCGCGTACTCGCCCGACGAGGCGCGCGCCCTCGTGAAGGAGCAGGCGGGCGAGTTCGACGTCAAGACGGCCCGCAACTTCGAGGAGAAGGGCATCGCCCTCGTCGGCCGCCCGCTGTTCGAGGCGTTCTTCCGCGACTACACCGCGAAGCAGTGGCAGACCGACCCGCAGAAGCTGTCGGGCGACATCATCAGCCGCCTCCCCGTGCGCTACAACTACGACAACCGCTACTTCAACGACACGCACGAGGGCCTGCCGACCGACGGCTACACCGCGTGGCTCGAGCGGATGGCCGACCACCCGAACATCGAGGTCAAGCTGAACGTCGACTTCTTCGACGAGTCGCAGCCGCTCAACAAGAAGGCGCTCGTCGGCCAGGTGCCGATCGTCTACACGGGACCGGTCGACCGCTACTTCGACGACGTCGAGGGCGCGCTGAGCTGGCGCACGCTCGACTTCGAGGAGGAGGTCCTCGACATCGGAGACTTCCAGGGGACGAGCGTCATGAACTACCCGGATGCCGACGTGCCCTTCACGCGCATCCACGAGTTCAAGCACTTCCACCCCGAGCGCGCCGACGTGTACCCGACCGAAAAGACGGTCATCATGCGCGAGTACTCGCGCTTCGCCGAGCGCGCCGACGAGCCGTACTACCCGGTCAACACCGATGAGGACCGCGCGCGTCTGCTCGCCTACCGCGAGCTCGCGAAGGGCGAGAAGGACGTGTTCTTCGGCGGCCGTCTCGGCACGTACCAGTACCTCGACATGCACATGGCCATCGGGTCGGCGCTGTCGATGTGGCAGAACCAGCTGAACGGCTGACCCGCGCCCGCCTGACGGCAGGAGTCCGATGAGCTGGGTCGTCGTCGCGCCGGCCCTCGTGTCGGCGCTCCTCGCCGTGCTCGCACCCGGGCTCATCGCGACCGCGCCCCTGCGCATGGGCGCGGTCGCGCGCGTCGCGGTGGCGTCGCTCGCGAGCGTGTGCTGCGCGGGCGTCGCGGCGGCGGTGTTCGGCGCGCTCGGCGCGCCGTTCCATGTCGTGCAGGTGCTCGCCGTCGCGCTCGTCGGGCTCGCGGCATCCCTCCTCGTCCGGCGCGCGCATCCCGACCTCGTCGTGACGGGCGCGGCCATCCCGCCGCGTGCGCTCGCCGCGGTGTGGGCCCTCGCCGCCGCGATCGTGGGCGTCGTCGCGTTCGCGGGAGTGCCGGACCCGTCTCGGATCTCGCAGACCTACGACAACGTCTTCCACCTCTCGGCCGTGTCGGCCATCCTGGACGGGTTCTCCGCCTCGCCCCTCACGCTGCGCTCGCTCATCGAGACGGGCGCGACGGGGATCGCGTACTACCCGTCGGCGTGGCACGCGCTCGTCGCGATGACGGTGCAGGGGAGCGGCGTGCCGGTTCCCGTCGCGTTCAACGTTGCATGGCTCGCCGTGCAGGCGCTCGTCTGGCTGCCCGGGGTCGCCTGGCTCGCCCAGGTCGTGCTCCCAGGGCGCTCCACGGGAACCGTCGCCCTCGTCGCGCTCCCGCTCGGCGCCGCCTTCGGCGCGTTCCCCTACGCGCTGCTCTCGTGGGGCACGATCTACCCCACGGGCCTCGCGCACGCGCTGCTCCCCGCGGCGGTCGCGCTGTCGGTCCTCGCCGTCCGGGGTGTCGCGCTCGCGCGACCCGGGAGGCGCGGACGCGCCGTCGTGCTCGCGGCGCTGTCGGGCTGCCTGTCCGTCGGGGCGCTCGCCGTGGCTCATCCGCGGGTCCTCCCGACGTGGGCGCTCATCGGCATCCCGTTCGTCGCGTGGGTTCTCGGCGGCGCGTTCGCGCGCGCCCGTCGACGCGGCGGGCGCGAGCGCCGCCGCGCGGTCATCGTGCTCGTCGCGGGCGTCGTCGGCGGCGTCGCGCTGTCGGCGGCGGCGCTCGCGATCGCCATCCTGCGGTTCGGGCTCCTCGACGAGCCGATCGAGAGCCGCCTCTCCGGCCCGCAGGCGCAGGCGGTGCAGGGCATCTGGGAGGGCGTCGTGCAGGTTCTCACGCTGCAGGCGATGACGGGGGAGGGCGGCGCGGTGACGACGGTCGCGCCCTTCCTCGCGTTCCTCGTCATCGTCGGCGCCGGGGTCGCGCTCCGCACCAGGCGCACGCGGTGGCTCGTCGTCGCCTTCGTGCTCGTCGCTGCCCTGTTCGTTCTCGCCGCCGGTTCGGACGGCGTCATCGCGAAGCTCGCGACGGGGGTCTGGTACAAGGACCGCTTCCGCCTCGCGGCCGCGCTGCCCGTCGTCGCCGTCCCTCTCGCGACGCTCGGCGCGCTCGCGCTCGCGCGACGTGCCCTCCCGGCCGAGCGCGCCATCCGGACGGGCGGATCCCGTCGAGCCCTCCCGCGCCTCGCCGCGCCGCTCGCGCTGGCCGTCGCCGTGGTGTCGGCTGCGGGGCTCGCCCTCACCGGAACGACATCGGCGATCGCGGCCGTGTTCGCGATGCCCGACGAGCGTGCGCAGTGGGAGGTCGTGTCGCAGAAGCAGATCGACTTCATGGACCACGAGGTGGCCGAGGAGGTGCCCGCGAGCGAGCGCGTGCTCGGCGACCCGTGGGACGGCTCTGCGCTGACCCAGCTGTATGCCGGACGCGAGCCGGTCTTCCCGCACGTCAACGGCCAGTGGGATCCGCTGCGTCAGACGCTCGCGTGGGGCCTCATGGACATCGACAGCGACCCGGCGGTGTGCCGCGCGCTCGATGCCCTCCGCGTGCGGCACGTGCTCTACAACCCGCACGAGTTCGGGGGAGGAGACCCGGCGGGCAACCACTTCCCCGGACCGCACGCCGCGGTGGAGGCGGGACTCTTCACGGAGGTCGCGACGGACGGCGAGTCGACGCTCTACCGCATCGACCGCTGCGGCCCGCTGCCGGCGGAGTAGCTGCGGGGCGGGTCGGCCGCGTCCCGCGGCCCCGGCATGCTCACACGCTCCTGCATGTCTCACTCGCGGCGCGTTTTCGCCCCGGATTCCCTCGTCGAGTGAGACACGTGGGGGTCGGCATGTCTCGTTCGCGGCGGGATTGGGCGGTGGATTCCGGCGGGGAGTGAGACATGCGACCCCCTGGCGCGCGATCGTGACCCGCTACGGGCGCGGGGCGGGGGAGGGCTCCTCGTGCGGGAAGACGAACCTGTCGTACGTGAGGAAGCGGAACGCGGTCGCGAGGGTCTGCCCGATTAGGGTTCCCGAGATGTTGTCGGCGACGACGTCGTCGAGACCCAGCACGTAGCGCGAGAACGCGAGGCAGCCGAGCTGGAGGCCGATCGCGATGAGGTTGCACAGCACGAAGATCGCGTAGCGCGAGAAGCGGTGCGGCAGATGCCGGTCGGAGAAGGTCCAGTACCGGTTCCCGACGTACGTCACGAGGGACGCCACGACGATCGAGATGATCTTGGCGGCCAGCGGCTGTCCGTGCATCGGCCCGTCGCCGGTCACCCAGAACACGAGCAGGTTGTAGACGCCCGCATCGACGAGGAACGCGAGACCGCCGATGACGAGGAAGGCCCCCGCCTGCTTGGCCTTCCGGGTCGCCGCGTTCCCGTGCATCGTGCTCCTCGTGAGGGCGGCGTGTGCCGAGGGGTTTCGGCAGAGCCGCGTGTTAGCCTGAACCGGCTCCGACGGCGGCCGTCTCGGCGCCATGCGGTCCATCGAAGATCCTACGTCGCCGAAAGTGCTCTCCATGACGTCGTCCCCTGTCATCGCCGCGATCGTCCCCTGCTACAACGAGGAGCTCGCGGTCGGGAAGGTCGTCCGCGATCTCCGCGCCGCCGTCCCGGGCATGACGGTCTACGTCTACGACAACAACAGCTCCGACCGGACGGCCGAGGTTGCGCGCGAGGCCGGCGCGATCGTGCGCCGCGAGGAGCGCAAGGGCAAGGGCAACGTCGTGCGCCGCGCCTTCGCCGACGTCGACGCCGACATCTACGTCATGATCGACGGCGACGACACGTACGACGCCGCCGCGCTGCCCGAGATGATCCGCACGCTGCAGGAGGGGCCGTACGACCACGTCCTCGGCGTACGCGACCAGAAGACCGAGACCGCGTACCGTCCCGGGCACGAGCTCGGCAACCGCGGCTTCAACTGGCTCGTCGGCGGCATCTTCGGCTCCGAGGTCAGCGACATGCTCTCGGGCTACCGGGTCATGTCGCGGCGCTTCGTGAAGAGCTTCCCCGCGGCGTCGCGCGAGTTCGAGATCGAGACCGAGCTGACGGTGCACGTCATGAGCATCCGTGTCCCGCAGACCGAGGTGCACGTCGGCTTCCGCGACCGGCCGGCCGGCAGCGAGAGCAAGCTCCGCACGTACCACGACGGATTCCGCATCCTCTCGCTCATCGTCCAGCTCATCCGCTACGAGCGGCCGCTCCTCTTCTACGGCCTTCTGGGTGCGGTCGCGATGCTCGTCGGCGTCGTCCTGGGCATCCCGCTCGTCGTGGAGTTCGCGCAGACCGGACTCGTGCCCCGCTTCCCGACCGCGGTCCTCGCTGTCGGCTTCGGCCTCGCCGGCGCCCTCGCCTGGACCGTGGGCTTCGTGCTCGACGGCGTGCTCAGGGCACGGCGCGAGCAGAGCCGCCTCATCTACCTGCAGTACAGCGCGCCCGCCGCGGCCGACACGTCGGGATCCGAGCCCCCGCTGCTCAGGGGCACCGCGTCGTGAGCTCGGGCGTCGTCGGTGCGCCGGGCACGCCGCGGCGCTACCTCCACTCGCTGTGGCTGCTCTCGGCGCGCGACCTCAAGGTGCGCTACGCGACGAGCTGGCTCGGCTACCTGTGGTCGATCCTCGATCCGCTCGTGATGAGCCTCATCTACTGGTTCGTCTTCACGCAGGTCTTCCATCGAGGCGGCCGGGTCGGCGAGGAGCCGTACATCGTGTTCCTCATGACCGCGCTGCTGCCGTGGGTCTGGTTCAACGCGGCCGTCACCGACTTCACGCGCGCCTTCAACAAGGACGCCAAGCTCGTCCGCTCGACCTCCATCCCCCGCTCGATCTGGATCAACCGCATCGTGCTGAGCAAGGGCGTCGAGTTCCTGTGCTCGCTCCCGGTCCTCGTGCTGTTCGCGGTCGCCGCGGGCGCGACGGTCGGATGGCAGCTGCTGCTCTTCCCGGTCGGGGTGCTCCTGCAGACGGTGCTGCTCGTGGGGCTCGGGCTCCTCGTCGCGCCGCTGTGCGTCCTCTTCTCCGACCTCGAGCGCACCACCCGCCTGATCCTCCGCGTGCTCTTCTACGCGTCGCCGATCATCTACGGGATCGGCGACCTGCCCGGTGCCGTGAGCGACCTCGGCGCGCTCAATCCGCTCGCGGGCATCTTCACGCTGTACCGCGTGGGCTTCTTCCCCGGCCAGTGGGACACCTTCGCGGTCGTCGCGGGAGCGCTCATGAGCCTGCTGTTCCTCGGCGTCGGCATCCTCACCTTCCGCCGCCTCGAGCGTCCGCTGCTGAAGGAGCTGTGATGAAGCGCGACGACGCCTACGCGATCGAGGTCGACGGTCTCGGCGTGCGGTTCCGGCGGAACCGGCGCGGGCGGCGCAGCATCAAGTCGATGTTCGCGAGCGCCTCGCGGCGCGCGCCCAAGGACGAGTTCTGGGCCCTGCGGGACGTCTCCTTCCGCGTGCGCCCCGGCGAGTCCATCGGCGTCGTCGGCCGCAACGGCCAGGGCAAGTCCACGCTCCTCAAGCTCGTCGCGGGGGTCCTGCTGCCCGACGAGGGATCGGTCGTCGTGCGCGGCGGGGTCGCCCCGCTCATCGAGATCACGGGAGGCTTCGTCGGCGACCTCACCGTGCGCGAGAACGTCCGCCTCACGGCGGGACTCCACGGCATGAGCCGTGCCCACATCGCGGCCCGCTACGACGACATCATCGCCTTCGCGGAGCTCGAGGACTTCCAGGACACCCCCTACAAGCACCTCTCGAACGGCATGAAGGTGCGCCTCGCGTTCTCCGTCGTGTCGCAGCTCGACGAGCCCATCCTGCTCGTGGACGAGGTGCTCGCGGTCGGCGACAAGGCCTTCCGCGCCAAGTGCTACGCCCGCATCGACGAGCTGCTCGCGTCGGGGCGCACCCTGTTCTTCGTGAGCCACAGCGAACGCGACCTGCGGCGCTTCTGCACGCGCGGCCTCTACATCCGCGATCACGCGCTCGTCATGGACGCGCCGATCGACGACGTCGTCGCCGCGTACAACGCCGACAACCCGGTCTGACCGGGCACCGCCGGTAGGGTGAACGGAATGGAACCGCTCTCCGCCCGCGTCGTCTCCGACGCCGTCGTCTCCCCGGTCGTCGTGCGCGAGGACCGTCCGGGCGAGCTGCTCATGGGGGTTTTCGACGCGTCCGGGCGCTACGTCGACGGCACCGTGACGGACCGGCGCTCCGGCTTGCGCGGATCGCCGATCCCGCACGAGCTCCTGGTCGACGTCGAGGATGCCGACGTGCCGGAGGCGATCTACGCCGGCGATCTCCACATGCACTTCGGCCACTTCCTGCTCGAGAGCCTCGCGCGCCTGTCGGCGGCATCGGCCGCCCCCGACGTGCCGATCGTGTGGACGGCGGCGCAGACCTGGGGCGACCGGGAGTCCTTCCGCCCCTGGCAGCGCGAGATCCTGGACATCCTGGGCGTCCGCAACCCGATCCGCTTCATCACCCGCCCGACGCGGTTCCGCATGCTCCATGTGCCCGAGATCGGCTACCGCTACGACGACTGGATCCACCCTGATCACGCGCGTTTCCTCGCGCAGCACCGCGGCCCATCCGCCGAGCCGGGCCGCCGCCTATGGCTCTCGCGCGGCGCGATCGAATCGGGCATCCGCGACCTCGGGTCCGACGCGGCCGAGCGGCATCTGCGCGCGGCGGGATGGACGGTCGTGAATCCCGAGCGGATGTCGGTGCGCGAGCAGCTCGACCAGATCTCGCGCGCCGAGGTGATCGGGGGAGAGGAGGGATCCGCGTTCCACGCGATCCTCCTGCTCGCGGATGTCGGCGCGCGGCGCTTCGAGGTCGTGCGTCGCCGCGGGCCCGAGCACAGGAACTTCCGCACGATCGGCGAGGCGCGCGATGTCGATCAGCGCTTCCACTCGCTCGCGGGCGAGCGGATCCTCCACGCCGAGGGGCGCGACGTCACGAAGCTGTCGCGCAGCGCCGTGGCCCTGCTCGACGCGCTCGAGGTGCCGCGGGCGCTCCCGCTCGCGCCGCGGGCGGGCGACCGGGCGGCCGCCGCGATCGCGCGCGAGCGCAAGGTGCAGCGCCTGCTCGAGGTCGGCGCGCGCACGGCGTTCGCGGCCGCGACGTCGGGCGCGCGCACGGTGCTCGTCGTCAGCACGCGCCTCGAGGAGGACCCCCGCGCCTATCGGGCGCTCGAGGGCCGTGTCGACGAGCTCCCGCTCGCACGCTACCGGGAGCTGTTCGTCGAGACGCCGGGGACGTACGACCTCATCCGCATCGCGGGGGAGACGGCGGAGGACGTGCTCCGCGACGTCGACGCGTCCGCCGAGTTCGCGACCGCCGACACCGTGTGGGTGCTCGACGACGACGCCGCGGGGCGGGAGGCCGCCGCCGCGCTGCGCGAGCGCGAGGGCACGGTCGTGCGCCACGAGCGCGCCGGCGGCGAGACCGCGTGGACGGTCGCGCGCGGCTGAGGCGTCAGCCGAGCGCGGCCGCGAGCCGCTCCGAGAGATAGGGCCCGAGGGTCGCGGCGTAGGTCGCCGTCAGGTGGTGCCCGTCGCGATAGACGACGACTCCGCCGATGACGACAGGGCACGTGCCGTCGGCGCAGTAGAACTCGGTCAGATCGATGACCGTGGCATTCGGGTCGCGCTCCGCCGCCGCGGCCTGCCCGTCGTCGTGCAGCACGGCGTCGGCAGGCTGCGCGCACCTCTCGTTCGCCGTCTCCGGATCCGCCTCGATGCACTGGATGGTCTCGGCCGGCATGCGGGGATTGTCGAGGATCGCGATCACGGGCACGGTCGGATCCGGGCGCGCGCCCCACGCCGACACCATGCCGTCGACCGTGGTCGCATCCGCGTCCCGTCCATCGGACGAGCGCGTCACGACGAACGCATCGATCCCGTCGGTGCTCTCCGCCACGTAGTCCGCGATCTCGCCGCGCCACGCGGTGCAGGCGTCGGTCGACACGGGCGTCGAGCGCTCGACGAGGGCGTCCGTCCAGTAGCAGCCGCCGTGCCCCGCGATGTCGATGCGCCAGTTGCGCTCCTCGGCGATGCGCGCGTAGGCGCCCACGAACACGTTGCTGTGGGAGTCGCCGATCACCATGAGGTGCCGTTCCCAGTCGGCGTCTGGTCCGAGGGAGCAGACGCGCAGCACGGTCTCATCCGGGCCGGACCAGCACGCGTCGCGGTTGGCGTCGTCGCTCGCCGCGTCCATCGGAGCGGGCACGAGCGGGTAGGCGTCGAGCTCGGGGTTCTCGCACGGTGCGAGCTCGGGGTCCATCGCCTGCGCGCCGAAGCAGTCGGGCAGGGTCTCGACGAGCGACTCGGTGGCCGCGAGCACGCGCTCCTCCTCCGCGCGGAGGGTCGCCGACGCCGCCACGGGGAACACGAGCACGCAGGCCATGCCGGCTGCGGCCCACGCCGCGACCGTGCGGGGCCGGCGACGCGCGAGCAGGCTCGGCGAGAGGCGGACCGGGTTCTCGATGAAGCGCGTCGACGCCCACGCGAGGGTGAACGCCGCGGCCGCGATCGCGACCTTCTCGACGGTCGTCAGCGGATGCCCCGTGGCGTAGGGGAGCAGCACGATGAGCGGCCAGTGCCAGAGGTACACGGCGTACGACACGGCGCCCGTGAACGCGACGGGGCGCGAGGCCCCGACCGGCGCGAGGAACGAGCCGCCGCCCGCCCACACGACGAGGGCCGTGCCCACGACGGGCAGCAGCGCCGCCGCGCCCGGGAACGGCGTGGCGCCCGACAGCGCGACCGCGCTCACAGCGATCAGCGCGACGCCGGCGACGGCGAGCGCGTTCGACATCGCGCGCCAGGCGATGAGCGGCAGGAAGGCCGCGAGGGCGCCGACGCCGAACTCCCATGCGCGGGTGAGCGTGGAGAAGTAGGCCTCGCTCGCCGACCAGGCGGTGAGCCACAGGCTGTATGCGAACGAGGCGGCGGTCGCCGTGGCGAGCACGCCGACGGCGACCTTCCGCCACGCGACGCGGCGCAGGAGCGCCATGGCGGCGATGAGCAGGAGCGGCAGGGCGACGTAGAACTGCTCCTCGACCGACAGGGTCCAGAAGTGCTGCACGGGGGAGGGCTGGTTGTCGGCCGCGAGGTAGTCGACGCTGTCGAACAGCAGGCGCCAGTTCTGCACGTACAGCGCCGCCGCGCCGACCTCGCCGAGGAACTGGTCCCACAGCGAGCGCGGCACCCACAGCAGGACGCCCACCGCGGTCGCCGCGAGCGTGAGGAGCGACGCGGGGA
The DNA here is from genome assembly GCF_027921765.1 of Microbacterium barkeri. GTDB lineage: Bacteria > Actinomycetota > Actinomycetes > Actinomycetales > Microbacteriaceae > Microbacterium > Microbacterium barkeri. The sequence continues at coordinate 210,617 of NZ_BSEJ01000004.1, read as the reverse complement.
GAAGGCGCACCGCGCGTCGCGCCCAGAACCGCGCCACCGCGATCCGCCCCGTCTTCTCGCGCTCGCGGACGAGGTGCGAGGTGATGAGGTAGCCGCTGATGACGAAGAAGACGTCGACCCCGACGAAGCCGCCCGTCAGCCGATTCGGCCACAGGTGGTAGAGGAGGACGCTGAGCACCGCGATCGCGCGGAGCGCCTGGATGTCCGGGCGGAAGCCGGACTGATGCGATGCGTCTATGCGGGACGTCATCCGCTCGATCAGCCTCGGCGCAGACGCCGGATGGCCGCGGCGGGCGCGCCGCCGAGCCGGGCGTTGACGCCGCGCACGACGGGAGCGAGCCGCCCGCCCGATGCGGCGTTGAGCCGCTGGGCGATCTGACGCGCGAGCGACGGCGGCGGCGCGATGCGCGCGCGCAGCGCGGCGACCTCGGCCTCGAGCTCGGCGACCCGCGGGTCGACGCGCGTCACGCGCTCCGAGAGGTCGGCCTCGCGGAGGTCGATGAGCTGCGCCGTGTCGTTCGAGCCCCACTGGAAGCCCCAGACCCGGTCGACGAGGTCCTCGATCGCGTCGCCCTCGCGCAGGTACCGCTTGGCGCGGGCCACGGCGGCCGAGTCCCAGATCGTCACGGAGTCGTCCTTCGTGTGACCGGGCGTGAAGTAGCGCACCGCGCCCAGTCGGTTGCCGTCGATCTGGCGGTACATCTGCATCAGGCTGTCGCTCGTGACGCCCACCGTGATCGGCAGGTCGACGCGGTACGGGGCCGGGAACACCGTCTCGGGCACCTCCTCCGCGAAGATCACGCGGTTGTCGGTGCGCAGCCACTCGCGCACGAGGTAGAGCTCGTTCAGCGGGTCGGCGAGCATCTTCCGCCGGCCCTCGTGGAGCTGCGACCACGGGCCGACGAGCACGACGTGCACGTCGGTGAGGGTGCTGTTGAGGATGCGGTCGACGCAGTTGCGGGCGAGGTACGCGGTCTCGGGGGTCACCTCGACGACGACCTTGACGAGCGGCACCTCCCAGATGCGGTTGTCGGCCTTGCGGCGGTAGCGCGGGATCGGCATGCGCTGTGCGAAGTGCACGTCGTTGTGCCAGGCCACCTTGACCGCGTGGTCCTGCACCGTGCCGCGGCCGAGGTGCCACGTGAGCGCCTCCTCGACGGGGATGAAGACGGCGCCGGCCTGCCAGAGCTGGTAGGCGATCTCGGTGTCCTCGCCCAGGTGGAGACGGGTGTCCTGCCCGAACGTGCGGTCGTAGACCTCGCGCGTGACCGAGGCGCACGCGCCCATGTGCGTCGAGTAGTTGCGGCCGTGCGACGTGTTGAGGTCGTCCGTGTCGCGGAAGATCTGGATGGACCAGTGCTCGTGAAGCGTCGAGCGGTCGTAGTCGTCGCCGATCGTGCCGTCGAGGACCTTCTCGTACACCGTCTCGGGGGTGTAGTCCCACTCCTCGATGAAGCCCTTGTTGCCGATCGTGGCCGCCTCGGGGATGAAGTGCGCCCACTTCGCGTGCTGGCGCACGTTGTCGCGGAACAGGATCATGTCGGAGTCGACCCAGTAGATGATGTCGCCCGATGTGGCCTTGATGCCGATGTCGGTCGCGTTGGAGCGGCCCCAGCCCTCCTCGACGCGGATGAGGCGGATGTTCTTCGGCACGACCTCGCCGAGCTCGACGGGCGGCTCGCTGCCGTCGTCCACGACGACGACCTCGAGCAGGTCCTCGGGGTAGTCCTGCGCGGCGAGCGACGCGAGCGTGAGCGGCAGCGTCTTGCTGTTGTACGACGCGATGACGACGGAGACGGACTTCGTCGGCTCCCAGCCGTCGGGGAGCGTGCCGTCGAAGACGTCGCGCCACTGGTTCTGGTAGACGATCGGGGCGGGCTCGGGGGATGCGGCGGGCCTGGTCACCGCGTCATTCTACGGTGCGCTTTCTCCGAGACCGGTGGACGCGGCCCGCCGGACGCGCTCTCACGGGGACGAAAGGCGCGCACGATAGACTCCTCGCGCCGCGCTCGCGGCCATCCGTCCGCCGACTCGGGGAGCCGATCGATCTATGCCCGTCCGCCGCTGGTTCCGTCGCCCCGATGAGCAGGACGCCCCGGACCGCGACGGCGAGCACGTCGTGACCGATCCGCGCCAGGCGTCGGCGCTCGCGTCGACGGCGGACGAGCCGCTGCCCGTGCGCCTGCGGGTGCCGGACGTCGACGCGCTCCGTCACCTCGCGATGGCCGCCGACGGCGCGATGACGCAGGACCTGCGCGTCCACATCGAGCGCTGGGAGGCGCCCTCGCCGCGCTGGCGCGGCCGGATGGCGCCGCTGCGCGACACGCGCACGGTCACGCTCTCGCACGACCCCGCGCGCCGCACGGCGTCGGCGCACGTCTCGCTGCACGCGCCGCTTCCCGTCGCGCGCGTGCTCGACGCCCTCATCCCGGCCTTCGTCCCGGACGCCCCGGTCGTCGGGGCGGGCTTCCCGCTTCTCGCGGTCGATCCGAGCGCGGGCGCCGAGGCTCTGCCGCTCCTGCCGAGCCGGCGCATCCCGCAGCTCGAGCCGATCGCCCCCGCCCTCGAGGGACGGCACCTGCGCAAGGCCGATGTGCTGCTGACCGCGCGCACCGATCTCGCGCGCGAGGAGGAGGATGCCGTCCACCAGCTCACGGTGGGGGAGGCCCTCCTCGGGCACCCGCGCGTCGAGCGGCCGGTCATCGACCTCAACGTGCACAACCCGATCGGGCGCATCCTCGGGTTCAAGCCGTCGCCGCCGGCGCGACGGCTCGTCATCGACCGTCCGCGCGGGGTCGTCCGGCTCCTCGGCGCGACCGACCCCGACCTCCGCCCCATCGAGTTCGCCATCGCGGAGCCGCTCAGCGCGCGCGACGTCGCCGCCGTCCGCAATGTCGAGGCGGTCGACCTCTCGCCGCTCGCAGGGCTCGCCGGCCCCGTCCCCGAGGGACTCACGACCCGCTTCGCCGAGCTCGCGGCGGCCGGCGTCATCCTGCACTCCCTGCCGGACAGCGTCGCCATCGCGCCCGAGCAGCTCTCGCCGCGGATCGCCGACGCCATCCGGCGCCCGTATCGGCCCGCGATGGGGCTCGAGCGCGAGCGCCGCTCGGTCGCGCTGCGGCGCGCCGCGATGCACGACCACGCCGGCTTCCTGCGCCTCGCGTCGGCCGTCGAGCATCGCACGGGCTCGCGCTACCTCCCTTCGGTGAGCGTCGTGCTCTCGACGATGCGCGGCGAGCTGATCCCCGGCGTGCTCGAGATGATGGCGCGGCAGACGTACCCGCACATGGAGGTCGTGGTCGTCGCGCACGGGATCCCCGCTCCCGACCTGTCGGGGGTCGAGCTCGGCGGGCTCGATGTGACCGTGGTCGAGGTCCCGAGCACCGTCCTGTTCGGCGCGGCCCTCGCCGAGGGCGTCCGGCGCTCGAGCGGCGACCTCATCACCAAGCTCGACGACGACGACTGGTACAGCGAGCACCACGTCTTCGACCTCGTCCTCGCGCACCTCTACTCCCGTGCCGACATCGTCGGGAAGACGACGGAGTACCTCTTCTTCGAGGAGGTCGCGCAGACCGTGCACCGGACGTTCGCGACCGAGCGCTACCACGACCAGGTCGCCGGCGGCGCGATGCTCCTGTCGCGGGCGGCCTTCGACGCGCTCGGCGGATGGCGTCCCACGCCGAACTCCACGGACCGCTCGGTGCTCATCCGCGTCGAGACGCAGGGCGGCATCGGGTACCGCACGCATTCGCTCGGCTACATGTACATCCGCCACTCGTCCAAGCACACGTGGGAGCGCACCGACTCGCAGCTCCTGAACGGCTCGTTCGAGCAGTGGCGCGGCTGGCGCGCCCCCGAGGTCTGAGCCGTGCGCGTGCTCATCGCCGTGGCGGGCGCGTTCGCCACGACGCTCGCCCTGTGCGCGGGCACGACGCCCGCGACCCTCGGCGAGGTGCTCGAGGGGAACAGCCTCGTCGCGATCGCGGCGTTCGCGGCGATCGCCTACGGCGGATGGCTCGCTCTCGGCCGTCTGCCGCGCGAGGTCTGGCGCTGGGCGGTGCCGGTGGGCCTCGCCTACGCGGTCGCGGAGCTGGCCGGCATCTCCCTCCTGCGTGAGGAGGCCGACCTCTGGCTGCTGCGTCCGTCGGGCTGGAGCGCCGTGCACGGCCTCGGCACCGCGTACGCCGCCGTCCTCGGCGCAGCGGTCCTGCTGCATCTCGCCGACCGCGCGACGCCCGACGCCGCCGCCGTGCCCGCTCCCCGTCGCGGGCGGCTCAGCCGACTCGTCGAGGCGCTGCGGGCACCGGGGCCGACGCCATGGCGCCCCCTCGGGCTCGTCTTCGGGCTCATCGTGCTCTGCCGACTGCCGTACCTGCTCGTGTGGTGGCCGGGGCTCATCTTCTTCGACACCTACCGGAGCCTCTCCTACGCGCGCGGGCTCGGCCCCTGGGAGTCCTACGAGCCGGTCGGGCACTCCCTCCTCATCGCGGCGTGGAACGGCGTGTGGCAGCTCCTCGGCCTGAGCGATTCCGCGGCGCTCGCGTTCGCGGCCGTCCTGCAGATGCTGTCGACCACCGCGGTGTTCGCCGTGCTGCTCTGGCGCATCGCGGCATGGGGCGTCGGGCCGCGCATGTGGTGGGCGCTCTGGGCGTGGATCGCGCTGCTGCCCGTGCTCAGCCTGTCGTCGATCACGGTCGTGAAGGACATCCCCTTCATGTCGGCCTTCGTGCTCTTCCTCATCGGGATCGTCGAGGTCTCGCGCGCCGTCCGACGCGGGGATCGCGCGCGGTCGCCGTGGGTCCTCCTGCTCACGGCGGGCATCGCGACCATGGTCCTCCGGAACAACGGCGTCCACGTCGTCCTGCTCGGCGTCGCACTGCTCATCATCCCGTTCCGCCGCCAGTGGAAGCGCGTCGGCGCCGTGCTCGCGGCGTGCGTCGTCGCGTACGGACTCTATGCGGGGCCGCTCTCCGCGGCGCTCGACGTGCAGCCCGGCCCGAAGACCGAGGCGTGGTCGGTTCCGCTGCAGCAGATCGCGCGGATCGCGCACGACCACCACGCGACGATGAGCGACGAGGACCGGGCGTTCGTGGACGACGTCTTCACGTGGTGGAGCGTCGACGACGTCGGCGACCACTACATCCCTGGCTTCGCGGACCCGATCAAGCTCGACGCGCGGGCGGCGTGGGAGGAGCGGACGACGGGGGAGTTCGTGAGTGGATGGCTGCGGCTCGTCGCCGAGTACCCCGGGTCCGCGATCACCGCGACGCTCGCGAACACGGTCGGCTACTGGGCGCCGGGCGCGCCCTCGTACGACGGCGTCGTGCGCGAGTCGTGGAACGACATCCGCGGGATCGTCCTCGACATCCCGTATCAGATCACGGGCGACCGCGAGCAGGGGGAGCCGCTCACGGGGATCCGCGCGCTCATCGAGCGTCACGGGCTCCTCGACGAGGGGTATCTCGCGATCCCCGTGATCGGGATGACGCTGTCTCCGGGCTTCGTCACGTGGATCTGGATCCTCGCGCTCGTCGTGCTCTGGCGCAAGCGCGCCGGGCTCGAGGCGGCCTTCGCCCTGCCGGCCGCCGCGCTCATGGCGACCTTCCTCGCCGGCCCGGTCTCGGGCGGCATGCGCTACGCGCTCGGGTTCTTCGCGACGGCGCCGCTCGCGGTCGCTGTCGCCCTCGTCGCCCGTCGGCGGAACAGGAGCGAGGCGTCCTCCCCGTCGGCCGAGACGCAGCGGGCGCAGGCGTGAACCGCCCCTCCGCGCTGCGGGCCCTGTGGGACCCGCATGCCGCGGCCACGGCGCTCGTCCTCGCGGCGTTCGTCGTCGTGGGGGCGTCGTTCGACGCGAACGACAGTGCGGTGTGGTTCGCCGGCTCCGTCGGCGCCGCGGTCGGCAGCGGCCTCGTCGTCCTCGGACTCGGCGCCGCGCTCTTCGTCCCGCTGACCCTGCTGTTCCGCTGGCTCGACGGGCGTCGCGCGGCGCCCGAGCCGGCGTCCTTCCGCGAGACCGCGCGCCGGCGCCTGCTGCCGACAGCCGGCGCCATCCTCGCCGGCTGGCTGCCGTGGCTGCTCGTGCACGCGCCGGGCAACGTCGACAGCGACACCATCACGCAGCGGCTCCAGTGGATGGGGCTGCTCGAGCAGACCGACCACCATCCGTGGTTCGACACGATGGTCTTCGGATGGTTCTGGGATCTCGGATCCGCGCTCGGCGACGATCGGATCGGCCTGTTCGCCTTCCTCCTCCTGCAGGAAGCCGCCACGGCGGCCGGTGCGGCCCTCGTGCTCACCTACCTCGGATGGCTCGGGATGGCGCGCCCCATCCGCTGGACGCTGACAGCGGCGGTCGCCGTCCTGCCGGTCTTCATGGCCGCGCCGTCGGTCATGAGCAAGGACGCGTTCGCCGCCGTGTTCTGGCTCCCCTTCCTCGTGCTCTTCGTCGAGGCCGTGCGCACGCGCGGGCGCGTGCTGCTCAGTGCGCGCGTGGGCGTCGTCGCGCTCGCCATCGTCATCCCGCTCATCCTCGCCAAGCGCACCAACGTCTACCTCGTCGTCGTGTGCGCCGTCGTCCTGCTGGTGATCTGCGCGCGGCGGGCCCGCCTGCGCGTCGCAGCGGGGACTGCGGGAGCGCTCCTCGTGACGAATGTCGTGTGGCCGCTCCTCGTCCTCCCCGCGATCGGCATCGCGCCCGGCACAGCGACCGACATGCTCACGATCCCCGTCCAGCAGACCGCGCGCATCGTCGCCGAGCACGGCGACGAGATCCCCGCAGACGAGCGCGCGGTCATCGACGCCGTGCTGCGCTACGACGGCCTCGGCGAGGCGTATGTGCCGCGGCGCTCGGACACGGTGAAGGGCCGCTGGAACCTCGAGGCCGGCTCCGAGGAGCGTCTCGCCTACGCGCGGGTGTGGCTCGCGCAGGTGATCCGCTATCCGGGCACCGCGCTGTCGGCGACGGCCGCGAACACCTTCGAGTACTTCGCCCCGGTCACGCCGATGATCTTCCAGAGCGGGATCGTGCTCGACCGCTATCTCGACTTCTGGGAGGCCAGGGCTCTGCCGACCACGACGCGCGCCGAGATCGAGGCCGCCATCGAGGACCTCCACGAGTCGGCCGCACTCGACGACGCGCGCCTCGCGGTCAACCGCGCGACCGAGTCGCTCGCGGAAGGCAACCTCCTCTCCTCGAAGGCGTTCTACGCGTCGTGGGTGCCGCTCATCGCGCTCGCGTACGCCATCCGCCGGCGCAGCCCGCTGCACGTCCTCGCGGTGTCGCCTCTCCTCGTGAACCTCGCCTTCCTCGTGGCGAGCCCGGTCGCGCTGCCGCGGTACATCCTGCCGCTCGTGTACGGGAGCGTGCTCGCGATCGGCATGATGCTCACCCCCGTCCGCTGGCAGAATCGGGAGGACGACCTCGCGCCGGCCGCCCCGGCGCCCCTGACCGAGAGCGACGCGACCCCCGGATGACGATCGACCACTTCGCCGGCGCGACGATCATCGTCCCCACCTACAACGAGGCTCCGAATGTCGAGCCGCTCGTGCGGCGCATCGTCGCCGCCATGGACGGTGTCGCGTGCGAGGTCCTGTTCGTCGACGACTCGAGCGACGGAACGGCCGACGAGGTGCGCCGCGTCGCCGGCCTCGTCGACATCCCCGTGCGCGTCATCCACCGCGACGAGCCGGTCGGCGGGCTCAGCGGCGCCGTGATCCTGGGCCTCGAGCAGGCGGCCCACGACGCGTGCGTCGTGATCGACGGCGACCTCCAGCACCCGCCCGAGCGGATCCCCGCGCTCGTCGCGCGCTTCCGCGCGGGAGACGTCGACGCGGTCGTCGCGTCGCGCTACGTGCGCGACGGCTCGGCGGCGGGTCTCGCCGATCTCACCCGCAACCTCGTCTCGCGCGTCACCACCGCGCTCACGAAGGCGATGTTCCCGCTGCGACTGCGCGACTGCTCCGACCCCATGACCGGGTTCTTCCTCGTCGACCGCACGCGCGTCGACGTCGCGCTCCTGCGCCCGCGCGGTTTCAAGATCCTCCTCGAGATCCTCGCGCGGCAGCAGCTGCGCGTCGCCGAGATCCCGTTCGACTTCGCCGAGCGCGCGGCGGGCGCGTCGAAGGCGTCGATCCGCCAGGGGGGCCGCTTCCTCGTGCAGCTCGCGGCGCTGCGCTTCGGCAAGATGTCGGCGTTCGCGATCATCGGCGGGCTCGGCGCGGTCGCGAACCTCGCGATCATGTGGACGCTCACGCAGCTCGGGATGCCCTACATCTGGGCGGCGATCATCGCCGCGGAGGCCACGATCATCGGGAACTTCCTCCTCCAGGAGCGGTTCGTCTTCCGCGAGATGCTCGACGAGGCCTCGAGCGGGCGCACGCGGTTCGCGAAGTCGTTCGCGTTCAACAACACCGAGGCGCTCGTGCGGATCCCCGTGCTCGCGCTGCTCGTCGAGACGTGGCACATCTCGAGCGTCGTCGCGGCGGCGATCACGCTCGCGGTCGCGTTCGTCGCCCGCTACGCGTTCCACGCTCTCGTCGTGTACGCGCCCCGGCGCGGCCGCTCCGCGCGGACGCAGCGCGTGCTCGAGGAGATCGACGAGCAGGTCACGGCGCCCGGCGAGCTGTAGCGGTCGCGTCAGCGCAGGCGGCGGATGACCGCGGCCGGCACGCCGCCGACCATGGTGTCGTCCGGCACGTCCGAGGTCACGACCGCGCCCGCCGCGATGACGCACCCCGCGCCGATCCGGACGCCCCCGACGACCGTGACGGCCGCGCCGATCCAGGTGCCGTCGCCGACGGAGATCGGCTCGTGGCGCACGTCGCCCGCGCGCTTGTCGTGCCCGCCGATCTCATGCGTGTCGGTGATGAGGCGCACGAACGGCCCGAGGTTCACGCGGTCGCCGAGGCGCGTGCCGGGGCGGATGTACGCGTCTCGGTTGATGAAGACGTCCTCGCCGATCTCGACGGGGCCGAGGATCTCGGCCCCGCGGTAGATCTTCGTCCGGGCCCCGATCGCGATGTCGCGATCGCCGTCGCGGTGGAGGAGCTTGACCGACGGGTCGACGACCGCGTCCTCGGCGATGGTCAGCACGGGCTCAGCGCTTCTCGTCCTGCGCGGCAGGAGCGTCGAGCGGCGGCATGGTGCGCCACGAGCGGTCCTTCGCGATGCGGCGTCCGTCGCGCATGCCGCGGAAGAGGTTGCTCGTTCCCCGCACGGTCCGCTCCACGGCGATGAGGCGGATGAGCTCCTTGGCGAAGGTCAGCGCCGTGCCGAGGGCGAAGAGGACGGGGCGGTACGCGCCGTGCTCGGCGAAGTAGTGCCGCATGATGCCGCGGTTGCGCATGATGTAGTAGCGATACGCGTTGCTCGAGGCGTTGAGATGGCGCACGCCCATGTCCCACTGCTTGATCTCGCGCGTGCGGCGCAGCACGAACTCGTTGACGATCGCGGATGTCGTCTGGAGCGACGCGAGCCATCCGTACACCGAGTCGTCCCAGTAGATGAAGAAGCGCGGATCGGGCAGCCCGACCTTCTGCACGATGTCGCGGTGGATGAACATCCCCTCGAAGCACCCGGAGTTCATCTCGCGGTACCCCGTGGCATCGAATCCGGCCGGGGCGAAGGGGATCGGGATGCCGAGCGGGATCGACAGGCGGTACTGCCAGTAGAACTCGCTGCCGTCGTAGTCGTAGCGGCGCCCCTGGATGCTCTTGAAGCGCGGCGCCCACACGCCCATGCGCGCGAGCCCGTCGGGGAGCACCTCGACGTCGTCGTCCATGAGCCAGATCCAGGTCGAGCCGAGCTCGTACGCCACGCGCATGCCCTCGCTGAACCCGCCGGAGCCGCCCGTGTTCTCCTCGAGACGCCGGTAGACGATCTCGGTGCCGATCGCCGCGCGGAACGACTCGACGACCTCGGTCGTGTCGTCGGACGACGCGTTGTCGACGATGACGACGTGGCCCGGCTTCGGATCCATCTCGCCGATCGAGACGAGCAGCTTCGACAGGAGGTGCGAGCGGTTGTAGGTGACGACCACGATGGTCGCGGTCGCCGGGTCGAACGCGCGCGGGTCGTAGCTCTGCTCCACGACGGACGTCTTCTCGCTCATGACTGCCTCTCGAAGATCTCGCGCCACGCGCCCTCGGACACGAGGTCGGGCAGCGCCTCACGGTACTCCCGCTGCAGGCGCGGCCACTCCCGCCGCAGGCGCGCGTGCAGCCGGATCGAGTCCAGGAGCATGCGCCGGTACAGCAGCCGGTCGCGCGTGTAGATGTTCTTGCCCGAGCCGTCCGCCGCGCTCACGAGCGCCGAGTCGTACAGCGGGACGCGCCACCAGTGCGCGTCGGACTTGCCGAACTCGACCTCGGGGCGCTCGACGTTGGCCGGGTCGGGCTCCCGCAGCCAGTGCGAGACCAGCGTCTGCGCGGTGAAGAGCCGCAGCCGCCATCCGGTGGGGCTGTCGAAGACATGCTGCTTGAGCCGCTGGAAGACCTGGCGCCCGCGCCGCGAGCGGATGACGACCTCGGGGTCGCGATGGACGACCGTCTCGGGGAAGCGGGCGGCGAGGGAGCGCGCCTCCGGCATCGCGGTCGCGAGGTTCTCCCGCAGGTGCGCGGGCCCGCGCAGCACGTCCCGCAGCGCGCGGTTCCGCAGCGCGACGGGGTAGTACTGCATCATCATCAGGTGCTTGAGGTCCACCCGGCGCGAGTGGCGGATGAGCGTGCCGCCGCGCGGCGCATTCGAGTGGAGAAGGCCGGCGACGATCCGGTTGCGGGCGTGGAAGTACGCCTGCCAGTCGATCGAGTCGTCCTTGCCGATCCAGGACACGTGCCACAGCGCGGCGCCGGGCAGCGACACCGTGGGGTAGCCGGTCTCGCGGGCGCGCAGGCAGAACTCGGCGTCGTCCCACTTGATGAACGCGGGCAGCGCGAGGCCCACCTCGCGGATGACCTGGGTCGGGATGAGGCACATCCACCAGCCGTTGTAGTCGGCGTCCATGCGCATGTGCAGCAGGGGCGTCTGCCGGATGTTCGCGCGACGGAAGTCGTGCGGCATCCTCTCCTGGTACAGGTTGCGCCACATGAACGGCTGCTCGTCGACGACCTCCGCCCACGCGTGCAGCCGCGGGCGGTTGAGGAGGTCGAACATGTGGGCGCCCACGAGCACGGGCTGCGTCGCGAAGCGCCCGAACGTGATCGAGCGGCGGATGGACTCCGGCTCGATGCGGACGTCGTCGTCGAGGAGCTGGATGAAGTCGCTCTCGGGGCGCTGCAGCGTCTCGTGCATCGCGCGCGCGAAGCCGCCGGAGCCGCCGAGGTTCGGCTGCTCGACGACCTGCAGCTGGTCGCCCAGGCGCGCGGCGACCTCGTCGTACCCGTCCTGGGCCGCGACCTTCTGCGTGCCCTGGTCGACGATGAAGATGCGGTCGACGAGCTCGAGCGCCTCGGGGGCGTCGGCGAGCGCGCCGAGCGTCGCGACGCAGTAGTCGGGCTTGTTGTACGTCGTGATCCCGAGCGACGCCTTGCCCGTGCGCGCGGGCTCCTGCTCGGTCGTCCACTCGCCGCCGGCGAGCACGACGTCCTCCGCGCCGGCCACGACGTCGAACCACAGCCATCCGCCGTCGCTGAACTGCGTGAGCGGGATGTCGAACACGGTCTCGGCGTCGCCGAACGCGTCCTTCGTGTCGATGCGCTGCTGGGCGGCGTCGCCCGTCGAACGGTACACGAGCACGGTCGCCGTGCCCTCGGTGCGCACCGCGAGGCGCACCGAGCGGACGCTCGTCCAGTGCTGCCAGTACGACGCAGGGAAGGCGTTGAAGTACGTCGCGAACGACACGCGCGTCCCGGCCGGGATCCGCGCGCGCGTGCGGCCGAGGATGTCGGAGAGATGCGCGACGTCGGAGACGCGGACCGGCTCCTCGTCGATCGTCGACCAGACCTCGGGATCGATGTACAGCGGCAGGAGGTCGGGATCGCGGTCGAGCGGGAAGACCACGCTCTGGAGGACGTGTGTCACGGCGAGAGCTCCGGGTGCGAGACGGGATCGGCGCCGGGTTCGGGCCGCCGTCGAGCCTATCGCGGCGGTGCCAGGGGATCCTGTGATTCGCCCCCGCTCGCCACGAGATCGAGGCTCTCGCGCCACGAGCGGGACTGGCCCGCGCGGACGGCGCACAGCACGAGCAGCAGCCAGCCGGCGCCCTCGAGCGTGAAGCTCTCGAACATCGAGTCGACGATGAGCGCCGCGAGCACGGCCGGGGTCCACGCGTACACCGTCGACTTCCGCTCGCTCGCGACGAGCCAGGAGCGCACGAACGCGACGCCGCAGAGGGCGGCGAAGAGCAGCAGGCCGACCCAGCCGAGCTGGAGCAGCACGTCGAAGTAGGCGTTGAGCGCCGAGCGGTGCGACTCGCCCAGGAGCACGTTGATGACGTTCATCGGGTACGCGTCGGCATCCCAGCCGCCGTGCCAGCCGAAGCCCTGGATCGGACGGTTGCCCACCCACGTGAGGATCGCGTTCCAGAGGTCGGCGCGCAGCGAGAAGCCCGCCGTCGCGTCGAGCCAGCGGAGGATCGGATGGCGCAGGGCGTAGGCGATCGACAGCGACAGCACGAGCGCTATCGCGAGCGTCCACTGCAGGGACCGGCGCCGCTCGGGGGCCGCGCGGCGCACGAGGGTCAGGGCGAGCAGCGCCACGGCGACGGACAGCGCGAGGACGACCGCCGTCGGGGAGGCCGACAGCACCGCGAGCAGGGCCGCGAGCGTGATCGAGAAGGCGGCCTTCTGCGGCGGGACGGACTGGGTGCGCCACTCGACGAGGAACGTGACGAGGGCGACGATCGCGACGAACCCGAGCATGTTGCGGGTGCCGAAGAGGCCCTGGATCGGGCCCCCGTTCGCGATCTGGCCCGCGATCCCGAGGAACGGGAACGGCATGTCGAGGAGGATCCCGGAGAGGATCTCGAGGGCGAGGGATGCCGCGAGCAGCCACCGCAGGACGTCGCCGATGGCGCGCACCGTCTGCAGCGTGTCGCGGATGTGCGCGATCACGAGCGCGAGGAACCCGTAGGCGACCAGCGACATCCATCCGCCCAGGGTCGCGTCGTCGTCGTTCGACCAGATCGTCGAGACGAGCGCCCACACGAGGAACACCACGAAGCTCGTGGGGGCGAACCCGAGGGGGCGCAGCTCGCGCCGCCGTGCCGCGATGATGCCGATGCCGAGCACGACGAGCGACACGATGACGGTCGCGAGGGTCACGCGCCCCGCGGTGCGCTCGACCGCGTGCGACCCGAAGGCCGCCAGCAGCGTCGCGAGCGTGTAAGCGCGCGCGACATCGGCCGAGCGCAGGAGGCGCGCCGCCATCCGCACGGGCGAGTACGGGTTCATCCGCGCCGCACCCGCAGCGGACGCCTCTCCGGCGCCGACGCCTCGGCGACCCCGACGTCGATGAGCGGGACGGACTTGATCTTGAAGGCGAGCAGCGTCACGAGCATCCAGCCCCACAGCATGATCGGCCCGGACTCGGTGAGCCCCTGCACGAGCAGCATCGCGACGACGAGGATCGGCAGCAGCGTGATCGCCTGATAGGGGCGGTCAGCGCGGATGTCCCAGCGCGGGCGGTCGACGGCGAAGAACCACGCGCGCCACGTGAGCGCGGCGAACACGCCCGCGACGAGGGCCACGCCGATCGCTCCGAGCTGCAGGTAGACGTCGAGCCACATGTCGTGCGCGTGGAAGACCGTGATGCCGTGGTCGAGGATCCAGCCGTCGAAGGCCGGGTCCCAGGGGAGCCACGGGCTCGCGAAGCCGTTGCCGGCGACGGGCCGCGTGCTCGCGCGCTCGAGCACGGCCTGCCAGATGTCGCCGCGGCCGGTCAGGTCGCCCTCCCGCCCGACGAGCGCGAGCAGCCGCTCGCGCAGGAGCACCGCGGAGACGATCCCGACGACGGCCACGCCCGCGAAGACCGCATACAGCGGCGTGCGACCGCGCGGCAGCGCGGCGCGGCGGATGAGGAGGGCGGCGCAGAGGACGCCCGCGACCGCGACGAGCGCGACGAGCGTCGTGACGGATCCCGAGCGGAGGAGGAGGAAGGCCGCGACGGCGATCCAGACGATGCGGACGGCGGGCGACGGCGCCCGGTCGGCCAGCCGGATGCCGAACACGATGAGCGCGAGCAGGCACAGGATGCCGAGGAGGTTCGCGTTGCCGACGATGCCCTGCACGCGCCCGGGATCGAGCACGCTGTCGAGGAGATTGCCGCGGACCCAGTACCAGTGCGGGTCCGGATCGGCGGGGGCGTCGGAGAAGTTCGGCAGGAGCGGCCGTCGGCGGATGCCCGCGACCCACAGCTCGAGGAGGAGCGAGAGGCCGAGCACCCAGCGCAGGGAGATCTCGAGGCAGCGGACGAGCTCGCGCCAGGTGAGGGCGTCGGCGAGGAACAGCCCCTGAAGCGTCGCGGAGGCGAGGAGCAGCCAGGTCACCGCCGTCGCGGCCGGCCACGCCGACCACAGCAGCGACAGCAGTGCGAAGGCCACATAGGCGAGCCCGAGCCAGGGGAGCCGACGCCACGCGAACGGCGTCGTCCGCCGCGAGCGCCGCAGGCGCGGCAGCCAGATCGCGAGGGTCGCGAGCGTGAGCGCTCCGAGCAGGACCGCGGCCCCGGCCATCCCGGCGAGGTTGTACCAGAACGAGTGAGCGAGCGCGGAGAACACCACGAGCACCGCGTATGCGCGCAGCAGGAGGTGCCCCGTCTTCTCGCGCTCCGGCGCGGTGGGCGGGTCCGCGACCGGATGGCGGCTCAGCTGCGTCATCGCGCACCAGGCTACCGTCCGCCACGCGCGGGCACCCTAAGGTGGGATCGTGCTCGTACCGCTCACCAATGTCCCGCGCGACTACGCCTGGGGATCGCGTTCGCTGCTCGCCGCTCTCGAGGGCCGGGAGCCGGCCGAGGGGCCGGAGGCCGAGGTCTGGTTCGGAGACCATCCGTCCGATCCCGCTGACCTCGCGGACGGCAGCGGCCGCACCCTCGACGCGTGGATCGCGGACAACGGCGTGCACGTCTCGCCGACCGGGCGCCTGCCGTACCTGCTCAAGCTGCTCGCGGCCGGGTCGCCGCTGTCGATCCAGGTGCACCCCACCAAGGCGCAGGCTGAGGAGGGGTTCGCGCGTGAGGCGTCGCTCGACGCCGACGCTCCCCGCAACTACGTCGACGACAACCACAAGCCCGAGATCATCGTGGCGCTGAGCGACCGCTTCGAGGCGCTCTGCGGGCTGCGCGACCTCGACGCGACGCGGCGCCTGCTCGACGCGATCGGCCCCGCAGCCGCGCCGCTGCGCGATCGCCTCGTCGACGCGGAGGGCCTGCGCCAGGCGCTCGGCTGGCTGCTGGGCGGCGAGGCGGGGGAGACGGTCTCGGAGATCATCGCCGCCCTCGACGAGGCCCAGTCGACCGAGTTCGCGGCCGAGCTCGCGAACGCGCGCCGGGTCGCTTCGATCTATCCCGGCGACCCGGGCGTCGTCGTCGCGCTCCTCATGAACTACGTGCTCCTGCGGCGCGGCGAGGGGCTGTTCCTCGGCGCGGGTCAGCTGCACGCGTACGTCTCGGGCCTCGGCGTCGAGCTGATGGCCGCGAGCGACAACGTGCTCCGCGGCGGCCTCACCCCCAAGCGGATCGACGTCGACGAGCTCCTCGCGATCGTCGACCCGACCCCGGGCGAGGTGCCCGTCGTGCTCCCCGTCGCGGTCGACCACGGCAGCCGCGGCGTCGAGGCGTTCCCGGTGCCGGTCGCGGACTTCCGGCTCCTGCGCGTGCGCGCGGGCGAGGACGAGGAGGCGAGCCTGCGCCCGGCTGGCCCCGCGATCGTGCTCGCGACGGCCGGCGCGGTCACGGTGTCCGACGGCGGCGACGCGGTCGAGCTCGTGCCGGGACGCGCTCTGTTCGCGACGCCCGACACGGCGCAGCTGCGGTTCGACGGCGACGGCGAGGTCTTCGTCGCCGAGCCGGGCGCTGCGGCCTGACGCGGCGGGGCGCGCTGCAGCACGGCGCGTCCCGGTGTCGGCGACACGCCTCGCCGACACGCCGACACGCCCGGTGAACCTTCAATCTCCCCTTCAGGGTTTACGATCCGCGACTTGACCTATCCGAATCACACGGTTGTAATTAGGTGCACACGCTGCCCGCGTGGGGGGATAGGACAAGGGGTGGGAGAGCGACGATGGCGACTTCGCAGTATCGATCCGGAGTTCCCGACAACTGGTTCGTGGATCCGGTCGACCTCGGTGTTCCCGGTGTGCGGCCTGCGACCGAGGAGGACACGGCGCTCGCCTGGCAGAGCGACGCGCTGTGCGCCCAGACGGACCCCGAGGCGTTCTTCCCCGAGAAGGGCGGCTCGACCCGCGACGCGAAGCGCATCTGCGCGACGTGCGACGTGCGCGCCCAGTGCCTCGAGTACGCGCTCCAGAACGACGAGCGGTTCGGGATCTGGGGCGGCCTGAGCGAGCGCGAGCGCCGCAAGCTCAAGCGCCGCGCGAGCTGACCCGCCTGGGAATCCGCCCGCCCGGCGCGCCGGTGGACGGCTCGACGCGGCCCCCGGCTTAGGCTTGCCGAGTCATGCCCGCCGCAGTCCACGCCGTCCTCGTCGCGCGCTCATCCCCGGAAGCCGTGAAGGTGCTCGGCCGCACCCTCGAGGCCGTCCGCTCGCAGACCCGTCCGGTCGACGCGCTCACGATCGTGGTGTGCGGTCCGATCGCTCCCGTGCGCGAGCTCGTGTCGGCGTCCGGCGCCGAGGGCGTGATCGAGGCGTCCGCCGCGACGCCGTTCGCGGCCGCCGTGGAGTTCGCGCTGCGACGCGTCACGCCCGGGGCGTCGGTCTGGCTGCTCGCCCATGACGCGACACCCGATGCCACCGCCCTCGCGGCCCTCGCGGGCGAGCTCGAGCGCGGGCCGTCGATTGCGATCGCCGCCCCCAAGCTCGTCGACGCGGACGACGTCGACCGCATCGTCTCCCTCGGGCAGAGCATGACCCGGTTCGGCCGCGCCGTCGAGCTCGCCGACGGCGAGTTCGATCAGGGGCAGTACGACGCGCTCGACGACGTGCTCGGCTCCGACATCCGCGGCGTTCTCGTCCGCGGCGAGGTCATCGCCGACCTCGTGCCCGATCGCGCGCTCCTCGGCGTCGACGAGGGCCTCGACCTCGGTGTGCGCGCGCACCTCGCCGGCCGGCGCGTCGCGCTCGTCCCGCGTGCCCGCGTCGCCGTGCCGAGACCGGCGCGGAAGCGGATGCGCGACGACTTCCTTCAGCGCACCGCCCAGCTGCATCGCCGACTCGCGTACGCGCCCGCCTGGGCCGTCCTGCTGCACTGGCTCTCCTTCCTGCCGCTCGCCCTGTGGAAGACGGCCGTCCAGCTCATCGCGAAGAACCCGGCCTTCGTGCCCGCCGAATGGGCGGCCGCGATCGTCGCGATGGCCCGGATCCCGGCCGTGGCGCGCTCGCGCGCGCGCATCCGCCGGACGCGCCGTGCCTCGTGGGCCGCGGTCGACGCCCTCCGGGCCACCCGCGAGAGCCTGCGCGAGCGACAGGCCTCGCACGACCATCCGATCGTCCGCCGCGAGCTGCGCTTCTTCAGCGGCGGCGGCGCGTGGGCCGTGCTCGCCGCCGGCGTCGTGAGCGTCATCGCCTTCCTCGCGCTCCTGTCCTGGCCGGGCGTCGCGGGCGGCGCTCTGCTGCCCCTCGCGCGCACCGTGTCGGGGCTGTGGGCCGAGGCCGCCTTCGGCCGCCGCGCGGTCGGGCTCGACGTCGTGTCGCCGGCCGACCCGTTCGCGGCCGTGACCGCCCTGCTGGGGTCGCTGTGGCCGGGCAGCCCGTCGTTCGCGCTGCTCGCGCTGTGGCTGCTCGCCCTCCCGCTGGCGGTGCTCGGGGCCTGGTTCGCCGCGACGCGCGTCACGGTGCGCTCGGGGCTGCGTGTCGTGATGGCGGCGCTGTGGGCGCTCGCCCCGAGCTTCCTCTCGGCGCTCGTCGACCCCCGTCCTGCGGCGGTCCTCGTGCACCTGCTCCTGCCGTGGCTGCTCTTCGCCGGCGCCGCGGCGCACCGGTCCTGGGGTGCTGCCGGCACCGCGTCGCTCCTGCTGGCCGCGGTCATCGCGTGCGCGCCGTCGCTGGCCCCTGCGCTCGTCGTCGTGTGGGCGCTCGGGCTCGTCCTGACCTGCGCGCTGCGCCCGCGGGGCATCGCGCGCGTCGTGTGGACGCTCGTCCCCAGCGCGGCGCTCGCGTTCCCTGTCGTCCTCGCGCAGCTCGATCGCGGGACGCCGTGGGCGCTGCTGGCCGATCCCGGGCGACCGTGGGCGGGACCCGTGCTCGCGGCCGATGAGCGCTGGCGGATCGCGCTGGGCTTCCCGACGTCCGACCCGGGCGGATGGGGAGGCTTCCTCGCCGGCCTCGGGCTCCCGGCCGAGACGTGGTGGGTGCCGATCCTGCTCGCGCCGGTCGCGCTCGCCGCGCTCGTCGCGCCGCTCACGCGCCGCTGGCGGGCGGGGATCGCGATGATCGTGATCGCCGTGCTCGGCCTCGCGACGGCCGGCGCTGCACTGTCCGTCCAGGTCGCGTGGGCGCAGTCGCAGCCCGTCGCCGTGTGGCCCGGTGCGGGGCTCAGCCTCGCGTGGCTCGGCCTCGTCGCGGCAGCGGTCATCGCCTTCGACGTCGGCTTCGCGCCGCGCGCGGTCCTGCGCGCCGCCGCGCTCGTCGCGACCGCGTGCGTGCTGCTGGCCGCCATCCCTTCGCTCACCGCCGTCCACCGCGGGCAGGCGGCGCTGCGCAGCGGAACCGACACGACCCTGCCCGCGTACGTCTCGGCGCAGGCCGCGATCGCCGAGGACGTCGCGACCCTCGTGCTCGCGCCCCAGCCCGACGGGGGCGTCGCGGCATCCGTCGTCTGGGGGGCGAGCGAGACGCTCGGCGGCCAGTCGACGCTGCAGTCCACGCAGCCCGCTCTCTCCGACGGCGACCGGCGCATCGCGGAGATCGCGACCGACCTCGTGGCCGGGTCCTCGGCCGACGCGACCGGGGCGCTCGCCGAGCGCGGCGTGGGATTCGTGCTGCTGGCCGCGGAGGGCCAGGACACCGACGCCGCGCGCGTGCTGCGCCTCTCCGCCGCGACCGCGATCGATCAGCGGGCCGGGCTCGTGCGCGTGGGGGAGACGCCGCGCGGCGTGCTCTGGAGCGTCGACGTCGATCGCGCGCCGCGACCGGCGATCTCGGACGACGACGCGCAGACCGCTCGGGGCATCGCGCTCATCCAGCTCATCGCGGTCGCCGTCGCGCTGCTGCTCGCCGTGCCGACGCCCGCGTCGCATCGCGCGGCTCGCCGGAAGCCGCGCGTGATCGCCGCCGAGTACGAGGAGGTCTCATGAGCAGGGCGACCGTGTCGGCCCGCATCGGCATCGGCGCCGTCGTCTCGGCGGCGGCGGCCGCCGCCGCGCTCGGCGTCGGAGTCGTCCCGTGGCCCGTCGTGGGAGGCGAGGCGCCTGCGGTCGACGTGGCGCCGGCGCCCGCTGAGACGGTGCTCGCGTGCGACGGCCCCCTGCTCGCGCTCGGGCGCTCGGCCGAGGACGCGAGCGGGCTCACCGCGGCCGCCGATCCGCGCGTTGTCTCGGGCAGCACGGCCGACGGCGAGCCCGAGCGCGTCGACCTCGCCGTCGCGGGCGTCGACGGAGCGGCCGTGCCCGTCTTCCGGCAGAGTCCGGACGGGCGCGAGGCGGTTCCGGTCGCGGCGGCCTCCTCGTTCGAGACCGACGACCTCGACCTCGGCGGCTTCGCGGCGTCGGAGTGCCGCCGACCCCTCATGGAGTCCTGGATCGTGGGGGGCGATGTCACCACGGGCTCCACGGGCATTCTCCTCATCGCGAACCCGACCGACGTCAACGCGGTCGTCGCGCTCGACGTCTTCGGCGTGGACGGCCGGCGCACGCCCGTCGGGTCCGACGCGATCGCCATCCCCGCGGGCGAGCAGGTGGCCATCCCGCTCGCCGGGATCGCCGAGGGCGAGGAGGCGCCGTCCGTCCGGGTGACCGCCGACGGCGCCCCCGTGCGCGTCACGCTGCAGTCGAGCCTTGTGCGCACGCTCGAGCCCGGCGGCATCGACCTGCAGCCATCCGTCGCGCCCGCACCGGTCCAGGCCATCCCCGGCATCAGCGTGACGCGCGAGGCGAGCGAGAGCGAGAACTCGGCGGGGCTCGTGCGGCTGCTCTCCACGTCGGACGCGACGGCGACCGTGACCGTGCTGCCCGAGGGCGGGGGATCGCCCGCGCGCGCGCCCGAGCAGGTCGCCCTGACCGCCGACCAGCCGATGTCGGTCGACATCGGCGGACTCCCCGAGGGGCGCTACACGGTGCTCGTCGAGTCGGATCAGCCGCTCGTCGCGGCGGCGTGGCAGGCGACGGGGTTCGGCGCGGGCTCCGACTACGCGTGGTACGCGGCGGCTCCCGCGCTCGATGCGCCGACCGCGTTCGCCGTCCCCGACGGTCCGGGCGCGCGCCTCAGCGTCTACAACCCCGGAGACGAGGACACCGCCGTCTCGATCACGCGCGGCGACGAGTCGCAGGCCCTCGAGGTGCCGGCGGGCGGCTTCGCCTCCGTCGAGCTCGCCGAGGCGGGCGTCTTCGTGCTCGACCCCGGCGGGTCGGCCGTGCACGCGTCGGTCGGGTTCGAGAGCGGGTCGGCCCTCGCCGGTCTCCCGGTCGAGCGCGATGCGGCCGCGCCGCAGGACGTCCGCGTCTACCCGTGACCGGTCAGAACCAGCGGTAGCGGTCGGGCGCGAGGTCCCACGGATCGCGGTCGAGGTAGTCGGCCGCCGCGCGGAAGACCGCGCCCTCGATCACGAGCCGGCGGTGGAAGTCGTCGGCGCGCGCGAGGCCGATCGAGCCGTGGATGCGGCTGAGCCGCTCGACGGGGATGCGGAAGAGGATGATCCGACGCGCCGCGCGGTCGATGCGCCACCGCGGGATGCCGTCCTCCGATGGCTCGACGGGAAGGCCGGCGATCTCGAAGCTCACGTCGCGCAGCTCGGGCCACGCCCCGCGCAGGTACTCGGCGGCCGAGCCGACGGCGACGTCGAACCGCTCGTAGCGGGTGTCGACGGGCGGCAGCGGAGGGCGCACGATCGAGCTGCGGCCCGTCCGACCGTGGCGGCCGTGCCGTGCCGTCGAGCGCCGCGCGACGGGACGGGGTGCGCGATTCCACCACTTCATGCCTCCCAGCTTAGGCTCGCGCGCTGCGCGTCGTCGCTGTCCGGCGCCGCGGCCTCGATAGGCTGTCCGGGATGCGCGAGAGACTGTGCTCGAAGGTGGGCTGCGCCCGCGAGGCCGTGACGACCATGACCTACGACTATGCCGACCAGATGGCGGCCGTCGGACCGCTCGGAGCGGGCGACGACCCGCACGCGCACGATCTCTGCGCGTTCCACACCGAGCGGCTGTCCGTCCCGCAGGGGTGGGTCGTCTTCCGCCACGAGACCCTGCGCGCCTAGCGCGCGCCCGGCCATCCCTATCCGGAGACGAGCCGCGGCGTTCCCGCCTCGTATTCGGTGAGTCCTCCGGTCTCGCCGGCCCTGGCCGCCCTCCGCCCCACGAAGAGCATGTAGAAGAGGAAGACGCCGAGCGCGAGCGCGCCGATGCCGATCTTGAGCCACCACGGCCAGGGCTGGCCGGTCACGAATCCCTCGACGACGCCCGACAGGGCGAGGGCGAACACGAGCCCGATGGCGATCGTCGCGAGCGAGAGCCCGGCGTCCGCGAGCGCGGCGAGCCGGGTGCGCGGGCCCGGCGCGACGAGCGCCCAGAAGATGTGGAGCCCGGCCGCGCCCGCGACGAAGATGCAGGTCATCTCGAGGAGACCGTGCGGGAGGATGTACAGCACGAACACGTCGCCCCGATCGAACGCGAACATGACGGCGGCCGCCGTCCCCAGTCCGACCGCGTTCTGCATGAGGACGTAGACGGGGAACACCCCCGTGACGCCGAACAGCACGCACTGCGCGGCGATCCACGCGTTGTTCGTCCACACCATGCCGGCGAACACGGCGGCCGGGTTCTCGGTGTAGTACTCGGTGAACTGCTCGCGCGCGTAGTGCTCGAGAGCGGCCTGCGGCCCCAGCGAGGCGACGAGGGCCGGGTCGCTCGAGACCCACGCCGCGACGAGGGCCACGACCGCGACGAAGAGGGCCGCGATGACGAGCGTCGTCCACCGGACGCGGTACAGGGCCGCGGGGAGCCGGAGGGCGAAGAACCGGGGAAGGGTCCGCAGGACGTTCTCCGGCGCGCCCGTCAGCCGCAGGCGGGCGCGCGACAGCATCGTCGAGACGTGGTCGCCCTGCGGCGTGCGCCCCGCACTCGTCTTGATGTCGGCGAGGTCCGCCGACGCCGCCTGGTAGCGGGCGACGAGCTCGTCGACCTCGGGGCCCGTGAGCCGACGGCTCTTCGAGAGCGCGTCGAGCCGCGCCCATTCGCGGGCGCGAGCGGCCGTGAGCGCGTCGAGGTTCACCTGATTAACTGTACGCATGTCGACGCCATCCGCTCCGGCGCGCGCCACGGTGCAGGCTGTCCGTGACGACGAGGTGCTCACGGGAGAGGCCGTCGCGCTCGACATCCAGCCGGTCGGGCTCGTGCTGCGCGCCACCGGCGCCCTCATCGACGTGGTCGTGTCGATCGGGCTCTACGTGCTCTTCGCGCTCGCCGTCTGGCGCCTGCTCGACCTCGGCGTCCTCGACGATGCCACGATGCGCATCGCGCTCGTCGTCATGCTCGTGATCGTGCTCGTCCTCCTGCCGACGACGGTCGAGACGCTCACGAAGGGGCGCAGCCTCGGCAAGCTCGTCGTCGGCGGTCGCGTCGTCCGCTCGGACGGCGGGGCGATCGGGTTCCGGCACGCGCTCATCCGCGCCCTGGTCGGCGTCTTCGAGACGTACATGACCGCCGGGGGGACGGCGCTCCTCGTCGGGATGTTCACGCCGCGCTCGCAGCGTCTCGGAGATCTCGTGGCCGGCACCTACGCCGAGCGCACCCGCACGCCGCGGCTGCCGCCCGCCGACTTCTCCCTCCCGGCGGGCATGGAGTCGTGGGCCGCGATCGCCGACGTCGGTCGGATGCCGGATCGGCTCGGGCGCCGCGTCTCGCAGTTCGTCGCGGGCGCTGGCCGGATGTTCCCCGCCGCGCGCGAACGCGTTGCATATGACCTCGCACGCGAGATCGCCCCGTTCGTCAGCCCGCTTCCGCCCGTGCCGCCCGAGATCCTGCTGCGCGCGGTCGTCGCCGCGCGGCGCGATCGGGAGCTGCGCGCCCTGGCTCTGCAGGACGAGCGCGTCGCCCGGCTCGCCCGCTGACGTCGGCTCAGCGGCGATCGAGGAAGATCAGGCGGCAGGCGAAGCCGGCGAGCACGGCGCCCACGAGCGGGAAGACGAGGAACGGCCACAGCTGCGCGAGCGCCGCGCCGCCGCCGTAGACGGCGGTCGCGATCGAGCGGGCAGGGTTGACGGACGCGCCGTCGACGACGATGCCGACGAGGTGGATGAGCGCGAGCGCGAGGCCGATCGCGCCCGGAGCGAGCGCCGTGCCGCGCTCGGGGTGGGTCGCCCCGAGGACGACGAGGACGAGCACCGCCGTCAGCACGACCTCGGCGATGATCGCGGCCGGGAGGTCGAACCCGCCCGGCGACCGCTCGCCCCAGCCGTTGCTCGCGAACCCTCCGTTCTGCGCGGCCTCGAGCCATCCGGCGGGCCCGAACAGGCCGATCAGCACGAGGAGGGTCGTCGCGACCGCACCGCCGATCACCTGGACGAGGGCGTACTTCCACACCTCCGCCCACGGGAACCGTCCTGCCACGGCGAGGCCCAGGGTGACCGCGGGATTGAAGTGCGCACCCGAGACGCCCGCGAACGCGGCGGCGCCCACCGCGGCGGAGAGGCCGAAGGCCGCCGCGGTGGCGAGGTACACGATGCCCGGTGCGAACGCGTCGCCCGCGTCGGCGAGATGCGCCGCGAACAGGGCCGTGCCGACGCCGCCGAACACGAGGAGGAAGGTCCCGACGGCCTCGGCCATGAGGCGCGCAGCGGGCGTCGTCGGGGCGGGGGAGGTGCTCTCGGACATGACATCCTCTCGGGCGGATGGTCTGCTCTCGCTTGCATCGTGGCACACGGTGCCGAGGAGCGGGGCAGGGCGCGTGCACGGCGGGGGACACGCCGGGAGCGGCCCTTGTTTTGAAGAGTTCAAAACGATGGCTAGCATGGACGACGTGACCCTCACCCCGCCCGCCCCCGACGCCGAGGCCGCCATCCGCGCCGTCGGGCTGCGCGTGACGACTCCGCGACGAGCCGTCTACACGGCCCTCGCGACGATGCCGCATGCGCGCGCCGACGAGGTGTTCGACCGCGTGCGCGACACCGTGCCGGGCACGAGCCTGCAGGCCGTGTACAACGTCCTCGGCGACTTCGTCGAGGCCGGACTCGCGCGGCGCATCGAGCCGAGCGGTCAGCCGGGCCTCTTCGAGCTGCGCGTCGGCGACAACCACCACCACGTCGTGTGCACGTCGTGCGGACGCGTCGACGACATCGACTGCGTGCAGGGGGCGGCCCCGTGCCTGCACCCCGCTCACGAGACCGGCTTCCGCATCCAGGTCGCCGAGGTGACGTTCTGGGGCGTGTGCCCCGACTGCGACGCCTCGTCCGGCGACACCTGACCGACCCCTCCTTCCGCGAACGAAAGGACATCCATGAGCAGCGACACGATCACGGGCTGCCCCGTCATCCACGACGGCTCCGCCGACGACACGACCCGCCTGCCCGCGGCCGACCTGCCGGCGAGCGAGCCGCGCGCCGACCTCGTCCACCCGACCCAGGGCGACCCGAACCGGGAATGGTGGCCCGAGCGCCTGAACCTCAAGCTGCTCGCGAAGAACCCCGCGGTCTCCGACCCGTTCGCGGATGAGGACTTCGACTACGCGGCGGCCTTCCAGTCCCTCGACCTCGCCGCGGTGAAGGCCGACATCGCGGAGACGCTCACGACCTCGCAGCCCTGGTGGCCCGCCGACTTCGGCCACTACGGCCCGCTCATCGTGCGCATGGCATGGCACAGCGCCGGCACCTACCGGGCGACGGACGGCCGCGGCGGTGCGGGAGCCGGACAGCAGCGCTTCGCTCCGCTGAACAGCTGGCCTGACAACGCGAACCTCGACAAGGCGCGCCGCATCCTCTGGCCCGTGAAGAAGAAGTACGGCAAGAGCCTGTCGTGGGCCGACCTGATGATCCTCGCCGGCAACGTCGCGCTCGAGACGATGGGCCTGAAGACGTTCGGCTTCGCCGGTGGCCGCGCCGACGTCTGGGAGCCGGACGACGACGTGTACTGGGGCGCCGAGAAGATCTGGCTCGGAAGCGACAAGCGCTTCTCGGGCGACCGCGAGCTCGAGAAGCCGCTCGCGGCGACGCACATGGGCCTCATCTACGTGAACCCCGAGGGCCCCGAGGGCGTGCCGGACCCGCTCGCCGCGGCCGACGACATCCGCACCACCTTCCGCCGCATGGGCATGGAGGACGACGAGACCGTCGCCCTCATCGCGGGCGGTCACACGTTCGGCAAGACGCACGGCGCCGCACCCGACACGCACGTGGGCGACAACCCCGAGGCCGCGGGCCTCGAGGAGCAGGGCCTCGGCTGGAAGAGCTCGCACGGCTCGGGCAAGGGCGACGACACGATCACGTCGGGTCTCGAGGTCACGTGGACCTACCACCCGACCCGCTGGGACAACGAGTTCTTCCACATCCTCTTCGGCTACGAGTGGGAGCTCATGGAGAGCCCCGCCGGCGCCAAGCAGTGGCGACCGAAGAACGGCGGCGGCAGCGACATGGTTCCGCTCGCGCACTCGGACGGCAAGCGCGAGCCGCGCATGCTGACGACCGACCTCGCCCTGCGCGAGGACCCGTCGTTCCGCGAGATCTCGCTGCGCTTCCGCGACGACCAGGACGCCTTCAGCGACGCGTTCGCCCGTGCGTGGTTCAAGCTCACGCACCGCGACATGGGCCCGAAGGCCCGCTACCTCGGCCCCGAGGTGCCCGCCGAGGACCTCATCTGGCAGGACCCGCTCCCCGCGGTGGACCACGAGCTCATCGACGCGGCGGACGCCGTCGTACTCAAGGAGCAGATCCTCGCGTCGGGCCTCACGGTGGCCGAGCTCGTCTCGACGACCTGGGCCGCCGCTTCGACCTTCCGCGGCGGCGACAAGCGCGGCGGCGTCAACGGCGCGCGCATCCGCCTCGCCCCGCAGAAGGACTGGGACGTCAACAACCCCGAGCAGCTCGCGAAGGTGATCGGCGTGCTCGAGGGCATCCAGGCCTCGTTCAACGCCGCGCAGACGGGCGACAAGCGGGTGTCGCTCGCCGACCTCATCGTGCTCGCGGGCAACGCGGGTGTCGAGAAGGCCGCGGCGGACGCCGGCGTCGAGGTGCGGGTCCCCTTCCACGCGGGTCGCACCGACGCCACGCAGGAGCAGACCGACGTTGCGTCGTTCGGCTACCTCGAGCCCATCGCCGACGGCTTCCGCAACTACACCGGACCCGACGCGACGCTCCCCGCGGAGTACCTCCTCATCGACAAGGCGAACCTCCTCACGCTGAGCGCGCCCGAGATGACGGTCCTCGTCGGCGGGCTGCGCGTGCTCGGCGCCAACTGGGACGGCTCGCCGTACGGCGTGTTCACCGACCGCCCCGGCACGCTCACGAACGACTTCTTCGTGAACCTGCTCGACCTCGGCAAGACGTGGCGTCCGCTCGACCCGGGCAAGCACGCGTTCGAGGCCACGGACGACGTCACGGGCGAGGTCTTCGGCCGCGGCACGCGCGTCGACCTCGTGTTCGGCTCGAACTCGGAGCTGCGCGCGCTCGCCGAGGTCTACGCGAGCGACGACGCGCACGAGAAGTTCGTGCGCGACTTCGTGAAGGCGTGGACGAAGGTCACGGAGCTCGACCGCTTCGACCTGGCCTGAGCCCCGCCGCGGAGCGGCCCGTCCCCGTTGGGGGCGGGCCGCTCCGCCGTGTCCGGGGTCCGGAGCGGGGTTCTTGCCGCGAAGGGTCGGTGTGGGATGGCGGTGGCGACCGTTCGGGGCAAGGGCCGGGGGATGGGGCCCGGGGCAAGGGGCCCGGGGCAAGGGCCCGGGCGGCGGCGCCGCGAGGGCGGCCGGCCCCCGGTCGCGGGTGTCCCTACAGGCGCCCGGCCCGCTTGAGCGCGAGGTACCGGTCGGCGACGAGCGGCGGGAGGTCGTCCGGTGACGCCGAGATGGCGTCGGCGCCGGCCCGCTCGATCGCCCGCGCCACGCGCCGCGCGGCCGAGAGCCCGGCCTCGGCGGCGGCTGCGCGGTACACGGCGTCGGCCGACCCCCGCTCGCGCGCCGCGCTCTCGAGGGTCGTGTCGGTGGCGGCGCCGACGAGCACGACCGTGCCGCGACGCGCCGCCGACGGGAGGACGCCGAGGAACGCGCGCGAGGCGTCGACGGACTCCTGGGCCGTGAGCAGCACGAGCAGCGACGGGTGCGGGGCGAGCCGGCGCGCCTGCGCGAGCGCGGCATCCCAGTCGGTGTCGATGAGCTGGGCGTCCACGGGAGCGAGGGCGTCGACGAGTGCGGGCAGGAGCGCCGGCCCCTCGACGCCCGTGACGCGCGCGCGCACGACCCTGTCGAACGCGACGAGATGCACGTGGTCTCCCGCGCGCTGCGCGAGCGCCGACAGGAGGAGCGCGGCCTCGAACGCCGCCTCGAGACGCGTGCTGTCTCCGACGCGCGCAGCGGACGTCCGGCCCGTGTCGATCACGATGACGACGTGGCGGTCGCGCTCGGGTCGCCACGTGCGGAGCATGGTCGTCGACGCGCGGGCCGTGGCCCGCCAGTCGATCGAGCGCACGTCGTCCCCGCGCACGTACTCGCGGAGCGAGTCGAACTCGGTGCCCTGACCGCGGACCTGGATGCTCGTGTTGCCGTCGAGCTCGCGCAGCCGCGCGACGCGGCTCGCGAGGTGGCGGCGGCTGTGGAAGGGCGGCAGGACGCGGATGGCTCCCGGAGCCGCGATCACGGCCTGGCGCCCCGCCATGCCCAGCGGGCCCGCGCTGCGCACGGCGACGAACGCGGAGCGCAGCTCGCCGCGCCGCCGGGGGAGGAGCGGGACGCGGTAGGCCCGGGACTCGCCGGGCGGCACGTCGATCGCCAGGCGCTCGGCGGGAGCCCCCGCGGTCGGCTGCCACGCGTCCCGCGCGCGCCCGCGCAGGCGGCGCTGGCCCGTGTTCACGAGGCGGACGAGGGCAGACGCCGGCTCGCCCAGCCGGACGCGGGCCGGGGCCTCGCGCAGCACGCGGAGGGCGCGCGGGTCGGCCGCGGCGGCGACGTCGGCGACGAGCACCGCCGCGCACACGACGAGCCACATCGCGAGCACGGCCCATGGCGCCGAGCCGCCCAGCAGGACGACGGGCACGATCCCGCAGCCCACGAGCACGGCGAAGCGGCCGGTCAGGTACATGGCGACCTCCGCGCGCTCAGAGCGGCACCGGCGTCTGCTGCAGCACCGAGGTCAGCACGGCCTCGACCGAGACGCCCTCGATCTCGGCGTCGGCTCGGAGGCGGATGCGGTGTCGCCACACGGGCACGATCATCGCCTGCACGTGATCGGGCGTGATCGCGGGGTAGCCGCCGAGCCAGGCCCATGCCTTGGCCGCCGCCAGCAGAGCGGTCGCCGCGCGCGGGCTCGCGCCCAGCTGCACGGAGGGGCTCTGCCGGGTCGCGCGCGCGAGGTCGACGATGTAGGCGAGCACGTCGTCGGTGACCGTCACCGCCTCGACCGCCCGCTGCGCGGACGCGATGTCGGATGCCGTCACGACCGCCTCGACCCCGTCGAGCGCGCGCGGCGAGAACCCGTCGGCGTGGCGGCGGAGCACGGCGACCTCGGCATCGCGCGCGGGCACCTCGACGACGAGCTTCATGAGGAAGCGGTCGAGCTGCGCTTCCGGCAGCGTGTACGTGCCCTCGTGCTCGATCGGGTTCTGGGTCGCCGCCACGAGGAACGGGGCCGGCAGCGGGCGCGTGACGCCGTCGGTCGAGACCTGCCGCTCCTCCATCGCCTCGAGCAGGGCGGCCTGGGTCTTCGGAGGTGTGCGGTTGATCTCGTCGGCGAGGAGGATGTGCGTGAACACCGGGCCCTCGCGGAACTCGAACTCGCCCGAGCGGGCGTCGTAGATGAGCGAGCCGGACACGTCGCCCGGCATGAGGTCGGGCGTGAACTGGACGCGCTTGGTGTCGAGGCCCAGGGCCCGGCTGAAGGTGCGCACGAGGAGCGTCTTCGCGACGCCGGGCACGCCCTCGAGCAGCACGTGGCCGCGGGCGAGCAGCGCGATGAGCAGGCCGCTCACGGCGCCGTCCTGGCCGACGACGGCCTTGCCGATCTCCTGGCGCACGCGCCCCATCGCCTCGCGGAGCGCCGCGGGATCGCCGTTCGGGGTCTCGGTCACGATGGTGTCCTTTCGGTGCGGACGGCCGCGTCGACGGCCGTCTCGAGGTCGTGGAGGCGCTCGCCGAAGGCCACGAGCGATGCGTCGTCGTGGGGCTCGGCGAGCAGGATGCCGCGCACGGCGTCGGCGCGTGCGCGCAGGCGGATGGCCGCGGCGTCGGCGACCTCGGCGGGCGGCGCGGTGCGAGGCAGGCCGAGTCGCACGGCCATCCGGGCGGATGCCCCCGCGCGCAGCAGCCGGGCGGCGTGCGCGGCGTCGGATGCGCGCGCGTAGAGCCGCGCGCGCCCCTCGAGGGTCTCATTCGCGCGCACCGTGACCGGCAGATCCTCCGCGACGAGCGGGCCGAAGCGCCGGCCCCGCCAGATGCCGGCCGCGAGAGCGGCGAGTGCGGCGGCGACGATCGCGGGGGTGACCCACGCCGGCGTGAGCTCGCCGAGCGTCGCGGGGGCCGTGCTCGCGGCGTCGGCGATGCGGGGCAGGTACCAGACGAGCTCGTCGCGCGCCGCGAGGAGCCCAAGCGCGAGCGCCGCGTTCCCCTCGCGGTCGAGGTGCTCGTTGACGAGCAGAGACGCGCCGTCGACCGCGGACACCGTACGGCCGTCGCCCTCCTGCTGCAGGAGGGCGAACCCGCTGTCGGCGACCGGGTAGCAGGCGACGTCGGCGCCGCCGCGGTCGTACGCCTCTCCGGGCACGACATCGCCTGCGTTCACGGCGACCTCGAGCCCGCAGGACGGCGCGGCGGGCGTGCCGTCGCCGAAGGCCTGGAAGCCGGAGGAGGCGAACAGGATGCGGAGATCGCGCGAGGTCGGCGCGAGGAGCACGGTGTCGCCCGCCTGCGCCACGAGCCGCTCGACGTCGTCGTCGGCGAGCGGGGCCGTCGAGCCGAGTGCGAGCCCTGTTCCGTCGTCGACCGCGTCGAGCGCCTCGTCGAGGCTCGACACGATGACGACGTCGACGTCCAGGCGCTCCTCGAGCAGCCGGGTGACGGCGAGTGCGCCGTCCGGGCCCGCGGACTCCGCGTCGAGCGCCGGCCGCTGCGACCATTCGCGACCCGCGACGAGCACGAGCACGAGGCCGAACACGACGAACCCGGCGACGAGGGCGATCCAGCCGAGGGCGCGCCGGCCGCGGCGCGCGGGTGCGGCTTCCGGCGCGCTCTCCCGGAGCTCGGTCATCCGAGAACCCCCTCGCGCAGGCGCGCGGGGCGCGCGGCCGAGATCGCGTCGTCGAGCTGCGCGACGGCGGCGTACATCTCGGCGGTGCCCTCGCGGCGCAGGTAGCGCACGTCGTCGAACGCTGCGGCGGCCCGCGATAGCGCGTCCGCGTGAGCGGGGAACGGCGCCTTCGCGAGCACGGCGAAGCGCTGGGCGGTCGTGCCGGGGGGAGCATCGAGGAGGTCGCGTTCCTCGAGCGACCGTGCGAGCGCGCGGAACCGGTCGACCACGGCGCCGGTCCAGTCGCCCGCTTCGGCTCGGCGAGCCGCTGAGGCGCGGAGCTCCGCCGCCGCGCGGTGCTCGTCCTCGCCGAACAGCAGCGCCGAGCGCGACGGCGCGCGATGCGCGGAGCGGGGGCGACCCCAGATGAGGAAGGCGCACACGACGACGATCGCGATGACGCCGGTGACGACGATCGCGAGGAGCGGGTTCCATTCGGCGCCGAGCTCGGTGTCGAAGAGCCGCGCGAAGAAGTCGGCGATCGCCCCGGCGATGCGGTCGAGGAGAGTCGGCTGGGCGGCGTCGTAGACCGGGTCGCCGAGCTCGTCCTCGGCCCAGTCGCGGGCCTCGTCGCCGTCCGGCAGGGTCGCGAGGACGAGCCGGAGCGCGCCGGTCGCGAGCTGCGCGCCCGTCACGAGCCGTCCGCGGCGTCCGTCCGCCCCGCGTCGGGCGCCGAGCCGGTGTCGACGGGACGCGCGTACGGCGGGGCGGTCGGGCGCTCGGCCGATGCCGGGGCGCCGGACGCGTCGGGAGTGCGCTCCGACGGCGCCGGCTGTCCGGAGGTCGGCGCGTACTGCCCGTATTGCGGGGCCGGCTGCCCGTACTGCGGCGCCGGCTGACCGTACTGGGGTGCGTACTGGCCGTACTGCGGTGCCGGCTGTCCGTATTGGGGTGCGTACTGCCCGTACTGCGGTGCCGGCTGCCCGTACTGCGGAGCCGGCTGCCCGTACGGCGGCTGCGCGCCGTAGGGCGCGGCGGGAGAGCCGTACGCGGGGCCCGCGTATGCGGGCCAGGACGCCCGCACCGGCGCGACCGCGTCGGGGTCGAAGGCGTAGGGGTCGTCGAGGTCGGTGCGGCCGCTGTCGCGGCGCTCGACGTAGGACTGCATCCGCAGGTCGATGCCCTCGCGGCGCATGCGCGCGTCGATGTAGACGAGCGCCGACGACGTCGCCTGCACGACCACCGTCACCGACGAGATGACGAGCGTCACGATCTGGCTCGCGGCGATCGCGAGCACGAAGCCGATCCCGGCGGCCGCGTCGGGAGACCCCGTCGGGGCGAAGATGCTCGACATCGCGGAGCCGAGGAAGGTGAACGGCATGCCCACGACGTACGAGGCGGTGTTCATGATCAGGCCGATGAGCACGATGATGCCGAACGTGGGCCAGAACCGGCCGCGCGTGAGCTGCCACGAGCGGCGGATGCCGCCGATCACCGTCGCGTGCTCGAGGATGATCGCGCTCGGCACGACGAAGAGCTTCGTGCCGAGCCACGCGTACAGCACGATCGCCGCCAGCGCGGCGAGCACCCCGTAGACCACGGCCATCCAGATCTCGACCGAGCCGAGTGCGAACCCGACCGCGATGAGGACGCCGACGGCGACGGAGACGGCGATCGTGACAAGGGCGTAGTACCCGATCAGACGCCACACGACCGGGCGCACCCGGCGCCAGATCGCGCCGAGCGTCGCGCGCCCGCCGAGCGCGGCGTGGGCGACCTCGCCCACGACGACCGCCTGGACGATGATGCCGAGGACGCTCATCACGAGCGCGACGCCGATCGTCGTGAGAACGGCGATGAGCGTCGAGCCGGCCGCGATGAGGCCGAAGTCGTCGGAGAACTCGTTCACGGTGTCGAGGCGCGACATCGCCGCGTACGTGACCCAGCCGATCACGACGACCCCGACGATCGACGCAGCCAGCTGCACGACCATCGCGAAGCCCAGGAGCACGCGGGGGTTGCCGCGCAGGGCGGAGAAGGACCTGCCGAGGATCGTGCCGAACCCGAGCGGCTGGAGCGGGATGAGCCCGCCCCGCGGCGCCGGCGTCCACGACGGTTCTGCGGTCACGTCGATCCTCCCTCGACCTGCCTGCGAGCGGACGGCTGCCGCCCCCGCTCTCATCGTGTCACACGCGCGGGGCCCCGTGTCGCCGCCGCTCGGCGCGACCGTTCGTCTAGGCTGTCGAGGACGCCTCGCCCGCGCGAACGACGCGCGTCGGCGCGCAACCGGAGCAAAGGACCAGCCTCATGAGCGCCCGCATCCTCGTCGTCGACGACGACACGGCCCTCGCCGAGATGATCGGCATCGTCCTGCGCACGGAGGGCTTCGACACGGCCTTCTGCGCGGACGGAGCGCTCGCCGTCGACAGCTGGCGGCAGGAGCGCCCCGACCTCGTGCTGCTCGATCTCATGCTCCCCGGCAAGGACGGCATCGAGATCTGCTCCGAGATCCGGGGAGAGTCGGGCGTCCCGATCATCATGCTGACCGCCCGCTCCGACACCGCCGATGTCGTCGCGGGCCTGGAGGCGGGCGCCGACGACTACATCGTCAAGCCCTTCAATCCGAAGGAGCTCGTGGCGCGCATCCGCACGCGCCTGCGACCGGCCCCCGAGTCGTCGGGCGACGTCCTGCGCGCGGGCGACCTCACGATCGACGTCGCGGCGCACGAGGTGCGTCGGGGGCAGACCCCGATCTCGCTCACGCCCCTCGAGTTCGAGCTGCTCGTCGCGCTCGCCTCGAAGCCGCAGCAGGTCTTCTCGCGCGAGGCCCTCCTCGAGCAGGTCTGGGGATACCACTACAAGGCCGACACGCGCCTGGTGAACGTCCACGTGCAGCGCCTGCGCGCGAAGATCGAGATCGATCCGGACAACCCGAAGATCGTCATGACGGTGCGCGGCGTCGGCTATCGCGCCGGCGCGGCGATCTAGCGCGCATGTCGCAGGGGCCCGCGCGCATCACGCTCCGGCGCCCGTCGACCTGGGTGCCGGCCATCCGGGCGCAGTGGACGAGCTCGCTCCGCTTCCGCACGACCTTCATGACGGTGGCGGCGACAGCGCTCGCGATCGCCGTGACGTGCGTGTGGACGGCCCTGGCCATCCACAACAACCTCTTCTCCACGAGCAGGGACGAGGTGCTCGATCAGGCGCAGCGCGCGGTGCTCGCCGCGCAGGACGTCATCGACACGGCCGAGGTCGCCGCGGACGGCGCGGCCCTCCAGCAGGTGCTCTTCGACGCCCGCACCGCGTTCACGAGCCAGGGCGGCACGCCGTACTTCGCCTACTTCCGCATCGACGACGCGCCGTCGGCGATCGCGCCGCCCGACTTCGCCTTCCTCCTCGCCGACGGCGAGGAGGCCATCCTCAGCG
The DNA here is from genome assembly GCF_027921765.1 of Microbacterium barkeri. Taxonomy (GTDB): domain Bacteria; phylum Actinomycetota; class Actinomycetes; order Actinomycetales; family Microbacteriaceae; genus Microbacterium; species Microbacterium barkeri. The sequence continues at coordinate 176,513 of NZ_BSEJ01000004.1, read as the reverse complement.
AGGGGCTCCGCGAGCGCGTGCGCGCCTCCGACGAGAACCAGTGGTGGCAGTCCGTCGCCCTGCAGCTCGACGACGACGAGGAGCCGGTGCCCGGCATCGTCGTCGGCCAGCAGCTCCAGGTGCAGAACGCGGGCGCGTACGAGGTGTACCTCGCGTACAGCCTGCAGGAGGCAGACCGCACCCTCCGCTTCGTGCAGGGCACCCTGTGGGTCACGGGCATGGTGCTCGTCGTGCTCGTCGCGGCGATCTCGTGGTTCGTGCTGCGCACGGTCGCCCAGCCGCTCATCGAGGCGAGTCAGACGAGCGCGCGCTTCGCCGCCGGCTACTTCGACGTGCGGCTCCCCGTCCGCGGCAAGGACGAGCTCGCGGCTCTCGGCCGCTCGTTCAACGCCATGGCCGACAGCATCGAGGCGCAGATCACCGAGCTCGCCGAGCTCTCGCAGGTGCAGCAGCGGTTCGTTTCGGATGTCTCGCACGAGCTGCGCACGCCGCTCACGACCATCCGGCTCGCGTCCGAGATGATCAACGACCGTCGCGCCGAGTTCGACGAGGCGACGGCGCGAGCGGCCGAGCTGCTGCACGATCAGGTGGCGCGCTTCGAGCAGCTGCTCACCGATCTGCTCGAGATCAGCCGCTACTACGCCGGCTCGGTGCAGCTCGAGCTGGAGTCGACGAACCTCGCGCAGCTCGCCGAGGACGTGGCCGCCTCCATGCGGCAGGTGGCGGCGCAGCACGGCAGCGAGCTGCGCATCGTGGCGCCCGGGGGGTACTCGCCGGTCGACGTCGACCCGCGGCGCGTCCGCCGCGTGCTCCGCAACCTCATCGGCAACGCCATCGAGCACGGCGAGGGACGGCCGATCGTCATCACGATCGACAGCGACGCCAGGGCGGTCGCGATCGGCGTGCGCGACTACGGCCTCGGCATGTCGCCCGAGCAGGCGGCGCGCGTCTTCGACCGGTTCTGGCGCGCGGATCCGTCGCGCAAGCGCACGCTCGGGGGCACGGGCCTCGGCCTCGCGATCGCGCTCGGCGACGCGAAGCTCCACGGTGGCGCCCTCGAGCTGTGGTCGGAGCCGGGGCGCGGGTCGCATTTCGTGCTCACCGTCCCGCGTGTGCCGGGGCAGCCGGTCGAGCGCTCGCCGATCCCCGTCGAGCCCACCGAGAGCGTGACCGACGAGCTCGGGCTGACCCAGCCCATCCGCACCGAGGACGAGGAGGACCCCGCATGACCCGCCTCCGCCGCGTGCTCGCCGCGCTCGTCCTCGTTCCCGCTCTCGCGCTCGCCGCGTGCTCGGGCCTGCCGATGAGCGGCCCGGTCTCGGTCGGCAACGCCCCGGGCGACGTCGTCGAGGACGTCACGGGCGGCAGCTACGACGCCGAGTCGCCGCGCCCCGGCGATTCGCCGCAGGAGATCGTCGACGGCTTCCTGCGCGCGTCGATCTCGCCCGAGCAGAGCTGGGCGACCGCGCGCGAGTACCTCTCCGACGATCTCGCCGACACCTGGAACCCCGTCGCGAGCGTCACGATCGACACGACCGACGACCGCGAGGTGAGCGAGGTCTCGGCATCGGAGGACGCCGCGAGCGTCTCGGCCGAGGTGCACGGGGAGGCCGTGGTCGACTCCGACGGGCGATACCGCCTCATCGCCGACGGCACGACCTCGCTGTCGTTCGAGCTCGCGCGCGACGCCGAGGGGGAGTGGCGGATCGTGTCGGCCCCCGACGGCATCGTGCTCGACCGCCTCTTCTTCCGCGAGCTGTACGCCGCGCACGACCTCGCCTACTTCGACGCGACGTGGCGGCACATCGTGCCCGACCGGCGGTGGTTCCTCACGCTCCAGCACGCGCCCACGCGCATCGTGCAGAAGCTCGTGGAGGGTGCGCCGAGCGACTGGCTCGCTCCCGGGGTCGAGACCGCCTTCACCGACGACGTCCAGCTCGCGAGCGGGACGATCGAGGTCGACGCCGATCGCGTCGCCCACGTCGAGCTCACCGACGCCGCGGGAGCGGACGACGAGACGCTCAGCCGCATGCGCGCGCAGCTCGAGCAGAGCCTGGCGTCGACCGACGTGCGCGAGGTCGCGCTCACGGTCGAGGGCCAGGAGGTCGACGTGCCGGCGGCGCCGGTCGCGTCGACGCGGATCGACTCGCGCGCGCTCGTGCTCACGGACGACGGGTTCGGCTACCTGTCCGGCGGCGAGGTCGTCGCCGTCGACGGGATGTCGGAGGTCCTCTCGGACTTCCCCGAGGACATCGCGTCCGTGGCGATGTCGGCCGACCAGCAGATCGCGGCCGTGGGCCTCGCGGACGGGCGCGTCATGCGCGTCACGGCCGACGACCATCCGTCGGAGATCGACGCGGGCGGCACGGCGATCGCACCCGCGCTCGACCCGCACGGATGGATCTGGACGGTGCGGCCGGGCGATCCGCGCTCGCTCACGGCCTGGAGCGCCGACCTCGAGCCGACCCCGATGACCGGCGGATGGACCGACGTCTCCCGCGTGACGGCGATCGACGTCTCGCGGGACGGCGCGCGGATCGCGGCGATCGTCGCGATCGGCGACGAGCAGTGGGTGATCGTGTCGGCGATCGAGCGCGACTTCGACGGCGCGCCGCTCTCGGTGGGCGCGCCGACGCGGATCGCGCAGCTGCGCATGCCGGGCATCGACCTCGCCTGGATCGACGACAGCACGGTCGGCATCGCGGCCGGCGGCACCGACAGCGCGCAGCTCATCCAGCAGCCCATCGGGGCGCCGGGGACGACCGCGACCGCGCCGCTCAACGTCGTCGCAGTGGGGGCGGGCAACCAGGACTCGCCTGTGCGCCTCCTGACCTCGGAGGGGAGCCTGCTCGTCATGCGCGGCCGCAATCCCACCGAGTCGGCGAAGGGCGTCGATGTGCTCGCGACGCAGCTCGGCCTGCCCGGCTGAGCCGACGCCGCGTGCACAGGCGCGCGGCGCCGGCGTGCCGCGCCGTGTGCCGACGGCGGCGTCCCTGTGGAGGGCGCGGCATGCGCAGGGTGTCCTCATGACGACGATGACCGATGGCCTGCGCGTCGCCCTGCGTGAGGCCGGCGCCCTGCTCCTGCCCGTCGACTGCGCGGGATGCGGGGCACCCGGCGCCGCCGTGTGCGACCGCTGCCGCGCGGCGCTCGGGCCGTGTGTCGTGCGCCGCACCCTCGACGACGACTTCGAGGTGATCAGCGGGCTGGCCTATCAGGGTGCCGCGGCGTCGTCCCTGCGTGCGTTCAAGCAGCGCGGGCGCACCGACCTCGCCCGCGTCCTCGCGCCGGCGCTGCGGGCGGCGCTCGTGAGCTGCGCCGTCGCGAGCGGGCGCCTCGTCGACGCCGTGCCCATCCCGCCGTCGGCCGCCTCGTCGCGACGGCGCGGCTACCGCCCGGTCGAGCTGCTGCTGCACCACGCGGGGGTCGCCCCGCTGCGCGCGCTGCGCTGGGCGCGCCGCATCGACGACCAGCGTGCGCTCGACGTGGCCGAGCGCGGGCGCAACGTCGCGGCAGCGCTCGCCGTGCGCCGCCGTGTCGAGGGGCGCGCGGTCGTCATCGTCGACGACGTCGTGACCACCGGGGCGACGCTCCGCGAGGCCCGTCGCGCGCTCGCCGAGGCCGGTGCTCTCGTGCTCGGCGCGGCGACGCTCGCGGCGACGCCGCGCGTTCTCCCGCCGCGAACACGACACGCGTGATCGTTTCGAGATAGTTCGTGACACCCGTCCGCGCCGGGGATACGGTGGGGGACACCAAGGCGACCGCAGGTCCGCCGCTCACACCGGTCGGACCGGATAGGGAGGCAGAGATGGACACGAACATCGTCGGCGTGGGGGTCAGCGTCTCAGAGCGATTCCGCACCGTGGTCGAGGAGAAGAGCGAGCGGATAGCGTCGCTCGCCCCGCGTGCCCAGCGTCTCGAAGTGAAGGTCACGCACCACGCGCATCGCGGGGGCCGTCTCGAGGAGGAGTCGGTAGAGCTCACGATCTTCTGGAACGGCCCGGTCATCCGGGCGGAGGCGCACGACGCCGACAAGTTCACGGCGCTCGACATGGCGATCGAGAAGCTCAGCGAGCAGATCCGCCGTGCGAAGGACAAGAAGGTCAGCGGGCGTCTGCACCCGCGCGCCGCGCGCTTCGCGAAGGAGAAGGGGGCGCTCGAGGGGCTCGATGTGCAGCCGGCGACCGTCGAGACGCTCCAGGCCGTCGCGACCGGCACCGTGCCGGTCGTCGAGCAGACCGAGGAGGACGAGGCCTACACGCCCGTCGTGATCCGGAGCAAGACCTTCGAGCCCGAGTGGATGACCGTCGAGGAGGCCGTCGACCGCATGGAGCTCGTCGGCCACGACTTCTTCCTCTTCATCAACGCGCGCACCGACCACCCGAGCGTCGTCTACCGGCGCCGCGGCTGGGACTACGGTGTCATCGCGCTGACGACGCAGGCCCCTCCCGTGGAGGACGTGCTCGCGTCGTGACGGCCTCGTGACAGGCGGATGGCCCGGATCCCAGGATCCGGGCCATCCGCCTGTCTGCGCGGGATCAGTCGAAGACGTCGCCGATGAGGCCGCCGAGCAGCACGCCGCCGAGCACCGGCCCGAGCAGGCCGCCGCCTCCGCCGCCGAAGCCCCCGCCGCGCGGCCCGCGTCGGCCGCCGCCCCACGAGCCCCAGTCGTCGTCATCGGGGCGCGACGAGTCGATGTCGCGCTGCGCGAGCTGGAGCGCCTCGTGCGCCAGCTGCGCCGCCCGGCGGGCGAGCTGCTGGGCCTGCTCGCGCGTATCCTCGTCGGCGACGAGGGGATCGATGTCGATCCGCACGCGCTGCGCCTCGGCGTAGCGCGTGCGGGCGTCTGCGCCGATCCAGCCGCGGTGGCCGTTGATGAGGCTTCCCGCGACGGCGATCGCGCGGTCGGCGGCGTCGATGTCGTGGCGCACGTGCGCGATGGACGGCACGGGGCGCGCCGCGCGCTCGCGCGCCTTCGCGACGGCGGCGTCGAGCGCGGCGTTCGCGTCGGACAGCGAGGCGAGGTCGGAGAACGGGTCGGAGGGCGTGCCGGGGCCCGGCAGGGCCGCGAGCGCCGCCTCGAGGTCGGCGACCGCCCTAGTCACCTCGGGCGTCTGCGGAGCCTGCCGGGCCGCGACGATGTCGCCGCGGGAGTCGGCGACGACGTCGGCCAGGGTCGACTGCGCGCGCATGGCCTCGATCTCGAAGTCGTCGACGCCGTCGAGGATGCTCGTGGCACGCCGGACGGCCTCGGTGGCGGTCTCGAGGGCGAGGTTCGCCTCCTCACTGCGCCGCGCCTCGCGACGGCGCTCCGACACGTCGGCCGAGTGCAGGGCGAAGTCCAGCAGCTGCTCCGCCTCGTCGGCGTTCACCCGCACGCGCTGCAGGGCCTCGGGGCTGTAGTGACGCGCGAGGCGCTCGACGGTCGTGCGCGCCTGCGGGAGCCGGTCGCGGAGGCGCTCGACGTCGGCGCGGACCTGCTGCAGGATCTGCGGGGCCTGCCGGACGAGCGCGATGCGCGCCTGCAGCGCCGCCGTGCGCTCGTCGAGGACGTCCTCGGCCCAGTCGCAGAGCTGGATGATGCGCGCGTTGCGTGTGCGCAGCTCCTCCGGGGTGTCGGGGATCTCATCGTGGTTGAGCTGGTGCAGGTGGAAGGCCTCGGCCATGTGCTCCTTGACCGCGGCCAGGCCGGTGCGCAGATCCTCGGTCGGTCCTTCGCCGAGCTCGGCGACGGCGAACACCAGCTCGTCGCCGGTCGCCCGGATCCGCTCGTCCGCTGTCACCAGCGCGGTGCGGGCGCGCCGCGCGAGGTCGGCGTCGGCCGACTCCTGCTGCTCGCGCTCTTCCCGTCGGCGTCGACCCCACAAACCTGCCATGCTCTCGATCCTACGGCGCTTCCCGCGGCGCACGGGCGGTCGATCCGCGCGGGCGCAGGAGGGCGGTGGAGTCGAGGTGCGCGGCCGGGGCGGCGCCGTCGATGAGGTCGAACAGGCGCCGGGCGACGTGCGCGCCGAAGGCGACGACGTCGTGGCTGAGCGCCGTCAGCTGCGGGAACGTGTGCTCGCACAGGACCGAGTCGTCCCACGCGATGATCGACAGCTCGTCGGGCACCCGCACGCCGAGCTCCATCGCGACGGTGAGCCCGGCCACCGCCATGACGTCGTTGTCGAAGATGAGGGCGGTGGGGCGGTGCGGCGAGGTGAGCAGCGCGCGCGTCGCCCGTGCGCCGTCCTCGGGGGAGTAGTCGGTGTGGACGAGCGTCGGCTCGAGCCCCGCGCGCGTCATCTCGGCGACGAACGCGTCATCGCGGATGCTCGTGTGGGCGAGCGCGGCGGGGCCCGACACGCGGGCGATCCGCGTGTGGCCGTGCTCGCGCAGGTGGCCGACCGCCGACCGCATCGAGGTCGCGTCGTCGGTCCACACGGTCGTGAGTCCGCTCGAGACGGCCGGGTCTCCGACGACGACGGTGGGCAGCGCATTGCGCGCCTTCGAGAGGCCGATGCGGGGGTCGTCGAGCTCGAGGTCGGTGAGGATGATGCCGTCGACGCGGCCGCTGCTGTGCCACTTCGAGAGGGTCGCGTACGCGGCCTCGGGCGTGGGGACGACCTGCAGCAGCAGGCTGTACGAGCGCTCAGCGAGCTCGCTCTCGAGGCCCGCGAAGAACTTCATGTAGAACGCCTCGACGCCGAGGTTGCGGGGATCGCGTGCGAGCACGAGCCCGAACGTCTCGGTGCGCGCCTCGGCGAGCGAGCGGGCGCTGCTGGCCGGGGCCCATCCCATCTCGTCGGCGACCCGCAGCACGCGCGCACGGGTCTCCTCGGAGACGCCCTTGCGGCCGTTGAGGGCGAACGACACGGCCCCGATCGACACCCCGGCGCGCGCCGCGATGTCGCTGATCGTCACCCGCCCCGTGCGCCGTCGTGTCCCCGCCACACGAGAACCCTATGCCACGCCTGCGCGGGCCGGCTCAGCGTCGCACGACCGCGACCGAGGCGGCGAGCGGATGGCCGGGGCCCACGTCCGCGAGCAGGCTCGCGCCGTCGAGGCCCGAGCCGCGCGCGGTCACGATGCGCGCACGGGGAGCGCGCCCGGCGAGCGCGGCCGAGAAGGCATCGGCGATCGGAGCCGAGCCGAAGACGCCGCCGATCGGGGCCACGGGAGCGTCCGCGCCCTCGAGCCCCGCTCGGCGGAGACCGGCGACGACACTCAGCGCGAGCTGCTCGCCGGCGCGCCGCGAGATCTCGAGCGCGACCGGATCGCGGTCGGCCGCACGGCGCGCGACCGCGCGCGCGAACGATGCGACCCTGCTCACGCGGGACGGGTCGGACTGGAGCAGGATGTAGGCGGTCTCGAGGTCGCGCCACACGCTGCGCACGTCGTCGCTCAGCAGGGTCGCCGGTCCGCGGCCGTCGTGCGCGCGCATGACCGCGTCGAGCGCCTCCCTGCCGATCCAGTAGCCGCTGCCCGCGTCGCCCATGATGTGCCCCCAGCCGTCGACGCGGCACGAGCTCTCGGGGCCCACGGCGAGCGTGACGACGCCCGTCCCCGCGGCGACGACGGCTCCGTGCACATCGCCGAGGGCCCCGAGGTACGACGTGATGGAGTCGTGGGCGAGCCGCACCTCGCGCACGCCGGCATCGGCGAGGAGCGCGTGCAGAGCGGCCGCATCGGCGCCGCCGTCGACGAGGCCCGAGGCCCCGACGACGACGGCGTCGACATCGGTCTCGCCCTCGTCGATCGCTCGCCGCGCGGCCGCGGCGAGCTGCACGGGCAAGGGCTCGTGGGTGCGGAGCCCGGGGGACTCTCGCACGACGCCTCCGGCCACGCGGGCGCGGACGCCGGTCTGGCCGGCGTCGATCGACAGGACGGTCATCTCTCTCCTCCCGGCGGTCACCCGCGCTCCGCGTACGCGTCGCGCAGCCATCCGCCCGCGGGCTTGGCGTAGGGGCAGTAGTCGTCGTTGCGCGCCGCCTCGTCGGGGGCGTACAGCTGGGCGGGCCAGTCCCACAGCATGAAGCCGCGCACCCAGTCGCGCGCATCGCACGCGGCGAACATCGTCCGGTAGTAGCGCAGCTGCTCCTCACCCGAGGGCGCGCCCGCGAGGCTCCAGTCGTTCGGGAGGGCGGCCGACCCCTCGCGCGACGGGCATCCGGCCTCCAGGAACAGGAACGGCTTGCCGTGGGCGGCGACGACGGGCTCGATCCGGTCGAGCTGCGCCTCCCACGCGTCCTCGGGGTAGTAGCCGCTGGAGCTGATGACGTCGACCGCGTCCCACCAGGTGATGCGGTCCTCCTGGTACTTGTCGCAGTTGTAGGTGACGAGACCGCGGTACTCCGCGCGGACATCCGCGATGAGCGCCCGCCACTCGGCCTCGCGCGCGTCGGCGCGCACCATCTCGCAGCCGATGCAGAGCATCTCGCATCCCTCGCGCTCCGCGATGCGCGCGGCGTGCAGGATGAACGCGCGGTACGACGCGAACCACTGCGTCCAGCTCGGCTCGCCCGGCACGTCCCAGTCGAAGAAGCCGATGTGCGCGCGCCAGGTCCCGTCGGCGACGTTCACGACGGGCTTGAGGCAGACCCTGAGCCCGAGCGCCTTCGCCTCGCGGATGGCCCAGACGATCTCGTCGTCGGTCACGGTGGGCTCGTCCTGGAAGTGGATGTCGGTGCTGATCGCCGTGTCCTGCAGGGCGCCGTACGCGAGCGCCGTCCAGGTCACGGAGTGGTCGGCCATCCGCCGCATCGAGTCGGCCGCGGCGGGAGTCGCCCACGTGCCGCGCACGCCGGTCCACCCCCATGTCATGCCGCAGACGTATCCGTCGTCGAGGGTCATCGCGCGACCAGCTCGTTGGCCGTGCGGATGACCCGCTCGGAGAGGAGGGCGGGCAGATCGATCGGCTCCGGATGCCGCACGCGGAAGACGGCCGTCTCGCCGGGCAGCAGGGTGAACAGCCCGTCCTCCGTGACGGCGTCGGGATGCGCCTTGTCGACGAGCAGGGACAGGTCGCGCACGAGGTTCCGCGCGGTGATCTCCACCTCGGTGCCGCCGTCGACAGGGCGCACCTCGAAGTCGAGGACGGCCGGAGCGAGGCGCGAGTCGCGCGGCTCGGCGAAGAACCACAGGCCCCGCACGTCGCCCGTCGACGCGACGACGAGCTCGGCCGCCGCGTCATCCGGTGTCGCGAGCTCCGGGCGAAGGGGGAGCGTCGTCGTTCCGCGCGGCGGGATCGAGAAGGGCTGCGCGTCCTCCGCGATGGCCGTCCCGTCGAAGCCGCGCCGGGTCGTCGTGAGCGTGCCCTCCCACGTCTCTCCCGTGTCGTTCGAGAGGACGACAGCGAGCTCGTCGCCTCGCGGCTGGATGGTGACGATCCGCGGCGCGAAGGCCTGCTTGAGGGCGTGCCACAGCGGCTTCAGCCGCTCGGCGCCGTCGATCGCCGCCCAGCTCGTGACCGGCCAGCAGTCGTTGAGCTGCCAGACGATCGCGCCCATCGTGAGCGGGGCCCAGGACCGGAAGTGCTCGAGAGCCGTCCGGACGGCCAGCGCCTGGTTGAGCTGCATCGCCCAGTGCCAGCCCTCCATGTCGCGCGGCATGCGGAAGTGGGGGAGGAGCCCGTTCGTGAGCTTCGTGTTCCCTTCCATCGCCTTCTGGTGGACGATCATCCCCGGCGACTCCGGAGTGAGCGGATCGTCGGACACGGCGTCGCGCAGCGTGGTCCACGTCGCCGGGCCCTGCCATCCGAACTCGGCGACGAAGCGCGGCCGGTGGTCGCGGTAGGTGAGCCAGTCCTGGCGGTTCCACTGCTCCCAGAGGTGCACGGATCCGTGGGCGTCGTCGCTCGGGCCCTCGCCGTTCGGGCTGAACGGGCTGCCGGGAGCGTAGGGGATGTGCGGGGCGAGCTCGGCGACGAGCGACGGGAAGAGCTCGAAGTAGTAGTGCGCACCCCACGTCGCACCGTCGAGGGCCGTCTGCCATCCCCACTCCGCGAAGCCCATGAGGTTCTCGTTGCTGCCGCACAGGAGCACGAGCGAGGGGTGAGCGGACAGCCGCACGATCTGATCGCGCGCCTCGGCCTCGATCTCGCCGCGCAGCGGCTCCTCCTCGGGGTAGGCCGCGCACGCGAGGAGGAAGTCCTGCCAGGTGAGGAGCCCCAGCTCGTCGCACAGGCGGAAGAGGTCGTCCGACTCGTAGATGCCGCCGCCCCAGATGCGGATGAGATTGATGCCGGCGGCCTGCGCCTGACGGAGCCGACGCTCGTAGCGTGCGGCGTCGACGCGCGTGACGAGCGCGTCGTCGGGGATCCAGTTCACGCCCTTGACGAACACCGGCACGTCGTTGACGTGCAGCGCGAACGGCGTGCCGTCGGCATCGGGGGTCGTGTCCCAGCGCGCCGAGCGGAAGCCGACCCGACGGGTCGCCTCGTCGAGCGGTTCGTCCTCGGCCGACAGTGCGAGCCGCACGTCGTACAGCGGCTGCTCGCCATAGCCGGCAGGCCACCAGAGCGCGGCGCCCGGGACCGCGACCTCGATGTGCGCGGCGTCCGTCCCCGTGGCGAGCTCCGCCTCGGCCGTGCGGCCGTCGATCTCGACCGCGAGACGCAGCGCGCGATCGGCGTCCGCGCGCTCGACGCGCACATCCGCGCGCAGCACGCCGCCCTCCGGGGTCGGCGCGGCGTCCACGCGCACCTCGGCGATGCGCGCGATGGACCAGGACTCGAGCCGCACGGGCCGCCAGATGCCGCTCGTCGCGGTCGCGATGCCCCAGTCCCAGCCGAAGCTCGCGGCGGATTTCCGGATGGCCTCGTACGGCAGCGGGTACGGGCGCGGTCGGGCGCCGTACTCCATGCTGCGGGCGCCCGCGTGCTTCACCGGCGAGGAGAACGCCACGACGAGCACGTTGTCACCCTCGACGAGCGCGGCCCGCGCGTCGACGCGGTAGGTGCGGTGCTGGTTCGCGGACTCGAGCACGACGCGCCCGTTCAGGGTCACGGTCGCGACCGTGTCGAGACCGTCGAAGACGAGATCGTGCCGCTCATGGCCATCCGCCGACCACGTGAACGTCGTCTCGTACGTCCAGTCGGTCAGCCCGATCCACCGCTGGGCGGCCTCGTTGTCGTCGAGGTACGGGTCGTCGATGAGGCCGGCCGCGAGCAGATCGGTGTGGATGCACCCGGGCACCGTCGCGGGGATGGTCGCGCCCGCGACCGACTCCGGGACCGGGCCGGCCACGGCGCGCGCGCTCCAGCCTTCGTGCAGGTCGCGGCGGATGACGGAGGGGGCGAGGGCGAGGATGTCGGTCACTTGACGGCTCCTGAGGTGAGGCCCCGGTAGATCCACTTCTGCAGGAACAGGAAGGCGACCAGGGTCGGGATGATGACGAGGATCGAGCCGGCGGCGATGAGCTCCCACTGCGCGCCGAACGGCCCCTTGAACCGGAACAGCGACGTCGAGATGAGCCCCTCGGACGGCAGGTAGAGGAACGGCATGTAGAACTCGTTGTAGACCGCGATGCCCTTGATGATGACGACGGTCGCGATCGCGGGGCGCAGCAGCGGCAGGATGACGCGCCAGTAGATCGTCCACCGGCTCGCGCCGTCGATCATGGCCGCCTCGTCGAGGGAGACGGGGATCGACGACATGAACTGGATGAACAGGTAGATGGCGATGATGTCGGTGCCCATGAAGAGCAGGATCAGCGCGATCTTCGTGTCGTAGAGGCCCATGCCGTTGATGAGCTGGAAGGTCGCCACCTGCGTCGTCACGCCGGGGATGAGCGTCGCGACGAGGAAGAGCCCGAAGATGAGCTTCTTCCCGCGGAAGACGAAGCGATCGAGCGCGTACGCGCACATCGTGCCCAGGATGATGGTGCCCACAAGCGACACGCCGAGGACGATGAGGGTGTTGACGAATCCCTCGAGCATCCGGCCGCTCTCGAACGCCGTCGCGAAGTTCTCGAGATTGAGCCAGTTGGCCGGAGGGTCGAACGGACCGGTCTGCAGGTACTCCTGCTCGGTCTTGAGCGCGGCGATGAGCACGACCGACAGCGGGAGCAGCGTGAGGACCGCGCCGATGATCAGGCTGACGTACTTGGCCGTCGTGGCGCTCATGCTGCGCAGCCGCATGAGCGGGGTGCGCGCGGATGCGATCGCGGTCATGTCAGGTCAACCTTCTCGTCAGGGAACACCAGGCGCTGGATCCACGTCACCAGCAGGACGATCGCGAGCAGCACGACCGCCATGGCGGACGCGAGCCCGACGTTGCGGAAGCTGAACGCGGTCGAGAGGGTCTCGATCACGAAGGTGCTCGATCCGTTGGCGCCGCCGGTCATGACGAACGGGACCTCGAAGACGCTCAGGCTGCCGGAGATGGCGAGGATGAACGAGAGGCCGATGATGCGGCGGATGCCGGGGAAGATGATCGCCCAGAACTGCTGCCAGCGGCTCGCCCCGTCGAGCTCGGCGGCCTCGTACAGGTCGCCGGGGATCGACTGGATCGCGCCGAGGAACAGGACGAAGTTGAGACCGGTGTACCGCCACACCGACGTCGCGGCGAGCGAGTAGTTCACGACCTCCGGGTCGCCGAGCCACTGCGGAGGCTCTGCCACGCCGAACCAGGAGAGCACCGTGTCGAGCGTGCCGCCCGGCTGGAAGAGGTACAGGAAGACGAAGCCGATCGCGACGCCGTTGATGAGGTACGGGAAGAACAGGACGCCGCGGAAGAAGTTCGAGAACCTCGTCGAGAAGCTCAGGAGGGTGGCGAAGTAGAGCGCGATCGCCATCTGCGCGAAGGACGCGGCGAAGTAGTAGAGGCTCACGCCGAACACGCTGAAGATGCGCGGGTTCGTGAAGACCTCGACGTAGTTCTCGAGCCCGACGAAGTTCTTCTCGAGGTCGAGGCCGTCCCAGTCCGTGACGCTGTAGTACAGCAGGTTGAGGGCGGGCCAGTAGCTGAAGAGGAGCAGCAGGCCCACCGCTCCCGAGAGGAAGAACCAGGGGGTCAGTCGCTGCAGAGCGGTCCGGCTCGTCGGCGCCCCGCGCCCGGGGGCGCCGGGGTCGCGGCGCGAGCCGCGCCCCCGGCGCTCGGGCGAGGGCACGATGACGGCGGCGCGCGTGGCGGCGGATGCGCCGGCGGGAGCCGAGGTCGTCATGGTGTCTCCGTCTCGTGAGGCGCTTACTCGCCGACCCGGGCCTGGGCGTCGCTCCAGGTCGAGTTCAGCTCGGCGAAGGAGGTCTCCTTGTCGCCGTCGGCGGCGCCGCGGGCGATGTCGACGAGCTTCTGCCGGTACAGCGGGCCCCACAGGTCGATCTGCGCGGTGTCCGCGATCTCACGGAGGAGGTTCTCCTTGCCCTCGGGCGCGGGGTTCGTCTCGAGGAGCTCGACGCCGGCGGACTCGAGCTCGGCGAGGTAGTCGGGCGCGGGCTTGTCGATGACGGTCGAGATCATGTTCTGCGTCTCGGTGAAGCCCGAATCCTCGATGAGCCACTGGATGAAGGCCCAGGCCGCGGCCTTGTGCTCGGAGTGGCGGCTCACGCCGAGGTTGTAGTCGCCGCCGATCGTGGCGTACTGCTGGCCGTCGACGTTCGCGGGGAAGGCCATGAAGCCGACGTCCTCGGGGGAGGCGCCGTTCTCCTCGGCCGCTGCCTGCATCTGCGACACGGCCCAGGAGCCGAGCGCCATCGTGGCGATGCGGCCCGTCGCGAAGTCGACCTTCGACTTCTCCCAGTTCGTCGTGAGGGGGTCGTCCTCGGTGAGACCCGCCGCGACGGTCTCGTAGAGAAGCGAGTCGATCGCGTAGACGTCGGTGCCCTCGGTCCACGGCTCGGGGTCCTCGGCGAGCGTGATGCCCGCGTCGGGGTCGTTCGTGATCGCGCCGAGGTTGCTGAAGGCCTGCGACAGCGGCCATCCGTCCTTGTAGTTCGTGTAGTACGGGATGGCGTCGGTGTTCTCGTCGACGAGACGGAGCGCCTCGAGCCACTCGTCCTCGGTCGTCGGCAGCGTCTCGACGCCAGCCTCCTCGAACACCCGCTTGTTGTAGAGGATGCCGTTGGCGTTGCCGCCGATCGCGAGGCCGTACTGCGTGCCCTCGTAGGTGTGCGTCGTGAGGAAGCGGTACGTGTCGGCGAGCTCCTCAGTCTCGCCGAGCGGCTCGAGGAACTGCTCGTACTGGCTCGGCAGCATCGAGGGGATGCCGATGACGTCGCCGTAGTTCGTCGTGCTGAGGCGCGTCTTCATCTCGCCCTCGTAGTCGGTGATGCCCTCGAACGTCACGGTCACGTCGGGATGGAGCTTCTGGAACTCCTCCGCGTACTTCTCGAACGTGCCGTCCTCGACGAGGTCGGTGCGCCACGTGACGACCTTGATCTCGCCCGAGGGCTCGCCGTCGATGGTGTTGTCGGCGTCGTTCGCCGCGCCGCCGCCGCACGCGGTCAGCAGCAGCGCACCGCCGGCGAGCATCGCGGCGCCTGCCCATGCCTTCTTTGCCATGTTCCTTCTCCTCGTGTTCGAGGCACTCATCGGGAGCACGCGCCTTCGCGCTCTCCGGGTGCTGATGAGCGAGCGTACGGGAGAATCGGCGCAATGTAAAGCGCTTTAGTTATGGCAGGTGTTCGGGGTGCGCGGGAGGGGTCGATTCGCGGGCCGGTTCGCGGGGCCGGCTCGTGTCGCGGTTGCCGCGAAACGCGGCGGCAGCCGCGCGTCAGACGGCGGCGACGGGGCGCGCGGGGCGGCCGCGCTTCGGGCGCTCGGTCGAGAGGTCGAGCGCGAGCGCGTGGTCGGGATGCGCGGCGAGACGCTCCTCGGCGTGCGCGAGCCAGCGGGCATCCGCCTCCGCGGAGAAGAGGAGCGCGTCGGAGATGAGCGACCACGCGACCCGCTCGGGTCCCTCCTGCTCCGCGCCGGGGTACACGGCGGCGCGCAGGCCCTCGATCCGGGCGTCGACGGCCTCGCGCTCGGCGCGGAGCACGGCGCCCGCGTCGACGCCCGGGAGGGTCGCGGCGAGGGCGAGCTTGACCGCGAGCGCGTCGCGATCGGATGGATCCACGGGCGTCTCGAGCCACAGGTGCGCCGCCTCGCGGCCGGCGGGCGTGATGCTCCAGTAGACGTGCCCCTGCGCGTCGGGTTCGACGCGCTCGACGAGCCCGTCGCGCTCGAGGCGCTCGAGCGTGTTGTAGATCTGCCCGACGTTGAGGGTGCGCGTTCCCCCCGTGCGGCGCGCGAACTCGGTGCGCAGCTGGTATCCGTAGCAGGGGCCCTGATCCAGGATCGCCAGCAGTCCGTGTCGCACCGACATCCGCACCTCCGGTCCGCGCGGCGAAAAGGGATGCCGCGTATGCAGATACGAGCGTACCGATCGGATGGCGGATCGCAGAGATTCCCGGACATCGCCTTGTGTCGCGCTGAGAGTGCGAGGCGCCTCGCTACCATCGCGAACATGGCCGGACCGTCGATGACGCCACGGAGATCCGAGTACGCGCGCCCGAGTCACGTGCTCGTCCATCTGAGCGACACGCATCTGAGAGCCGAGGGCGGCGTCTTCGGGATCGACGCCGCCGAGCACGTGAGCCGCATGCTCGCGGAGATCGAGCAGTCCGGGGCGCGCCCCGACGCGCTGGTCTTCACCGGCGACCTCGCCGATCTCGGCGAGCGCGACGCCTACCGGCAGCTCCGCGACGCCGTCGCGCCCGCCGCGGAGCGCCTCGGAGCGCGCGTGATCTGGGTCATGGGCAACCACGACGCCCGCGACCCGTTCCGACGCGAGCTCCTCGGCGAGACGGGCGACGCACCGGTCGACGCGGTCCACGACCTCGACGGGCTTCGTGTCATCGTGCTCGACACGTCGGTGCCCGGAGCGCACCACGGCGAGGTGTCGGCGGAGCAGCTCGAGTGGCTGTCACTCGAGCTCGCCCTGCCCGCGCCGCGCGGGACCATCCTCGCGATGCACCACCCGCCCATCCCGTGCGTCCTGGACCTCGCGACGCTCGTCGAGCTGCGCGATCAGCAGGCGCTCGCCGAGGTGCTGCGGGGGAGCGACGTCCGGACCATCCTCGCGGGCCACGTGCATTTCTCGTCGACGGCGACGTTCGCCGGGATCCCGGTGTCGGTCGCGTCGTCGTCCTGCTACACGCAGGACCTGCGCATCGCCGACGGCGGCATGCAGCCGCGCGACGGCGCGCAGTCGTACAACCTCGTGCACGTCTACGACGAGACGATCGTCCACTCGGTGGTGCCGTTCTCGGACGCGCCGCCCGCCGAGATCACCTCGGCCGAGGAGACCGCGCGCCGGCTCGAGCGCGCGGGCGTGGTCATCCCGCCCGCGAGCCCGTCCCGCACGGTCGCATCCGCGGCGCCGGTCGCCGAGCAGGTCGCGCCGCCCACGGAGCCGCTGCCGCTCGTGGGGTGACGGTCAGTCGCTCTCCCACGGCGCCTTGACGGGGAAGTAGGCCTCGAGCGTCTCGCGGACGACCCGAGCGCGCAGCTCCTCCGGCAGCTCGGGCTCGCTGCCGTCGTTGAGGCAGAACATGTCGACGTCCCGCCCGGCCAGCAGTCGCCCCATCCGCGCTGGCGCATCGCGCTGCGTCGTCTGGATGTACGCCGTCCGCGGCTCGGTCGTCGCGAGAGCTCGGCCGGTGAACGTCGCGTAGTAGTGGTAGAGCGAGTTCGTGACCGAGATGTCGGTCGCGCTGCGGAAGCGGGCCGCCGCCGTCCGCGCGAACTCCTCGGGGAACTCGCGCTCGAGCTCGAACATCACCTCGCGGCTGTGCGGCGTGGCGCAGTGCTGCAGGTCGCGAAGGATGACCCGTCCGAAGCGCTCGCGCAGGAGGTCGCGGTTGACGCGCGCCGCGTTGTCGTGGCCGGATCGGCTCGGCCGCGAGGGGCCGACGCCGATGCGCACGCCGCATTCGACGTACTTCGTGAGCCCGCCCGCGGTGAAGAACATCTCGGGGGAGACCGGGCGACCGAAGAACATGTCGTCGTTCGAATACAGGAAGTGCTCGGCGATGCCCGGGATGCGGTGCAGCTGCGCCTCGACGGCGTGCGAGTTGTGCGTCGGGAGGACCGTCGGGTCGGCGAAGAACTCCTCGCTGCGGACGATCGTCACCCGCGGGTGCTCGGCGAGCCAGCGCGGCGCGGGGCTGTCGGTCGCGATGAAGATGCGACGGACCCACGGGGCGAACATGTGCACGCTGCGCAGGGCGTAGCGCAGCTCGTCGACGTGGCGGTAGCGCGCGGCGTGCGCGTCGCCCTCCCCGACGACGTAGGCGTTCATGCGCTTGGCGCGCTCGCGCTGGAAGTCGTTGGACGAGCCGTCGACCCACGAGAAGACCATGTCGATGTCGAAGGTCACCTCGTGCGGACCCGCGTCGAACATCCCCTCGAGCGTGCGCCACTCGCGTCCATGCCGGCGGATGGTCGTCAGAGCGAGGTCGTCCGCCGCGATCACGTGGCGGGTCAGCGCGTTCCGTCGCGGGGCGCGCACGATGGCGCCCTCGCGACGCCAGAACTCGAGGCGCACGCCGCAGTCGGCGCCGTAGCTCAGCGTGCCCGACGGCACGATGCGCGGGCGGAAGAGCACCGCGACGTCCTTCGCGAACGCGGACTCGACCCCCGAGGAGAGCGGCACGGGAACGCGTCGGGCCGAGCGCGCCGCCGCCCACGGACCCTCGTCGGCGGCCAGCGCGGCGAGCGCGGCGGGCTTGTCCTCGATGTCGAGCGCGAGGGCGGGGCGCCCACTGGTCCGGCGCAGGAGGAGCGGCTGCAGGCCCGCGCGCTCGAGGAGATCGGCGAGCGCGAGGAGATCGGCTGTCTGGGCCTCGTCCGGTGTGGACTCCTCGACGAGATGCAGGATCCCGTCATGAAGGCGCGTGGCGGCATGGTCGGGAGCGACCTCGCGCGGGGAGTGTGCGGTGCGACCGGAAGGGGTGCCCAGAAGCGTCATCAATCACCTCGTATCTACTTACGGCGGACGCCGTCAGGACGGGGAACATGGAGCCGATCCGACGGAGGCGGGGATTCCCGGACGACGTCTCGTGAACAGCTCCTGACTGAATGATAGACAGCGCGTGACGCTGCGGATGCACCCTCGACAAGCGGACAGCCATGCGGTAAGGGATCCGGTCGCCGATTCGCGGCATCCTCGCAGGTCAGCGGCGCGGCGCGACGTCCTGCAGCGCCTCGAGGAGGGCGGGGCGCGAGAAGCGGAAGCCGGCGGCGATGAGCCGCTCGGGAACGACCCATCTGCTCTTCAGCACGAGCTCGGGCTCGGTGCGGATGACCCACATCGCGGGCTCGAGCATGAAGCGCCACGCGGGCAGGCCGAAGCGCGCGCCGACGATGCGGCGCAGGGTCCGCATGAGCGTGCGATTGTCGCTCGGGTTCGGAGACGCGACGTTGACGACGCCGTCGATGTCGTCGCGCGTCTCGAGGAAGCGGATGGCCGCGATCACGTCGTCGATGTGCACCCAGCTGAACCGCTGGCGGCCGCCCGTGCGGTGCCGCGGGGCGCGTCCGTCGCCGCTCGGGGCGGAGCCGATCCCGCGGTAGCGGCGATGGGGGAACCACCATCCGTCGATCTGCGGACCGCCGATGCCGAGGCGGGCGAGGAGGAAGAGCAGCCGGGTCGCCGGCCCGTCGCCGAGGACGATGGCCATCCGCAGCGCGACGCGGCGCGTGGCCGGGAGGTCGCCCGCGAAGAGCTCGCGCTCCCACTCCCGCGCGACGTCGACCGAGAAGCCCGTGCCGAGCTCGCCCGTGCTCTCGGTCTGAGGGCGGTCCGTCGCGTGCCGGTAGATGGTCGCCGTGCTCGCGTTCATCCACACGCGCGGAGGCCGCGCTGAGGCGGCGATCGCCTCGCGGAGCGCGCGGGTCGTGTCGACGCGGGACCGCAGGATCTCGTCGCGATGAGGGTCGGTGTACCGGCAGTTGACGGATTTCCCGGCGAGGTTCACGACGAGATCCGCGCCGTCGATCGCCGCGGCGATCGACGCGGGGTCGTCCCACCGGGCGTGTCCGCCGCGGCCGATCGTGCGAACCGTGCGCCCCTCCGCCTCGAGCGCGCGGACGAGCGCGCGTCCGACGAAGCCGCTCGCTCCCGCGACGACCGCGATCCGCTCGGTGTCGGCCATCCGCATCCCCCTCCCGCGGCGCGAGCCGCTCGTGGCCATCCTCTCAAGGAGCCGCGCATCGTCTCTCGACGTCGAGACATCGGTGCGGCGCCGGCGCGAGTGTGCGCGTCGGCGCCGAAGTCGCGGTGCGCGCGCGAGTGTGCCAGTCCGCGCCGAGGACGGCGGCAGGGGCGCGGCGTTCGGCGCGGAGTCGACACCTGGCGCGGGCTGCGCGGTCTCGAGCGGGCGCCGTGCGAGCATCGCGATATGAGCAGCCGCTTCACGATCGTGACGGACACCGCCTTCCCGCCGGAGCGCCTGTTCGCGGTGTCGCTCGACGTCGATGCGCACGTCGCGTCCATGGCCGCGTCCCGCGAGCGCGCGATCGGGGGCGTCACGGCGGGCACGATCGGCCTCGGGGAGACGGTCACCTGGCGCGCCTGGCACTTCGGCGTCCCGTGGACGATGACCTCGGCGATCACCGCGCTGGAGGAGGGAGTGCGCTTCGTCGATGAGCAGATGCGCGGACCGTTCCGGCTGTTCCGCCACGTTCACGTGTTCGAGCCGCACGGCACCGGGTCGCGCATGATCGATGAGATCGAGCTCGCCGCGCCGGTGCTCGGCGCGATCGCGGAGCGGCTCGTCCTCGTTCCGTATCTGCGCCGCCTCATCCGCCGCCGCAACGCGCACCTCCTCCGACAGCTGAGCGCGTCGGGCGGATGGGGTGAGCGCGCCGACTGAGAGTCTGCTGGCCGGTCATTGTCACGGCCGGATAACATGGGCGAGTATGCCCGTCGCCGTTCGACGGCGACCTGGCCCATCCGCCCGGGATGAGGCACCCGATCGAGGAGTGATACGTGGCAAATCCGTTCGAGAAGCTGCTCCGTGCCGGCGAAGGACGCGTCCGACGGCAGCTGCAGCGGGTGGTCACCGCCGTGAACGCCCTCGAGGAGGACTACGCGAAGCTGACCGACGAGGAGCTGCGCAGCGAGACCGCTGAGCTCCGCGCGCGCCACGAGAAGGGCGAGACGCTCGACCAGCTCATGCCCGAGGCGTTCGCGGCGGTCCGCGAGGCCGCCAAGCGGACGCTCGGGATGCGCGCGTACGACGTGCAGCTCATGGGCGGGGCCGCGCTCCACCTGGGCAACATCGCCGAGATGAAGACCGGTGAGGGCAAGACGCTCGTCGCCACGTTCCCCTCGTACCTCAACGCGATCGCGGGCAAGGGCGTCCACGTCGTCACCGTCAACGACTACCTCGCGTCGTACCAGGCCGAGCTCATGGGCCGCGTGTACCGCGCCCTCGGCATGACCACGGGCATCATCGTGTCGGGCCAGACTCCCGCCGTGCGCCGGGAGCAGTACGCGGCCGACATCACCTACGGCACGAACAACGAGTTCGGCTTCGACTACCTGCGCGACAACATGGCGTGGCGCAAGGAGGACCTCGTCCAGCGCGGCCACTTCTTCGCAGTGGTCGACGAGGTCGACTCGATCCTCATCGACGAGGCCCGCACGCCGCTCATCATCTCGGGCCCCTCGTCGGGCGAGGCCAACCGCTGGTTCGCCGAGTTCGCGAAGGTCGCGCGGACCCTCGAGGAGGGTGTCGACTACGAGGTCGACATCAAGAAGCGCACGGTCGGCGTTCTCGAGGCGGGCATCGAGAAGGTCGAGGACTACCTCGGCATCGACAACCTGTACGAGTCGGCGAACACCCCGCTCATCTCGTTCCTCAACAACTCGATCAAGGCCAAGGCCCTCTTCAAGCGCGACACCGACTACGTCGTGATGAACGACGAGGTCATGATCGTCGACGAGCACACCGGCCGCATCCTCGTGGGCCGCCGCTACAACGAGGGCATGCACCAGGCGATCGAGGCGAAGGAGGGCGTCCCGGTCAAGGCCGAGAACCAGACGCTCGCCACCGTCACGCTGCAGAACTACTTCCGCCTCTACGACAAGCTCGCGGGCATGACGGGCACGGCCGAGACCGAGGCCGCCGAGTTCATGTCGACGTACCAGCTCGGGGTCATCCCGATCCCGACCAACCGGCCCATGGTCCGCAAGGACCAGACCGACCTCGTCTACAAGAACGAGCAGGGCAAGTTCGCGCAGGTCGTCGAGGACATCGCGGAGCGCCACGCGAACGGTCAGCCGGTGCTCGTCGGCACGGTCAGCGTCGAGAAGAGCGAGTACCTGTCGCGCCTGCTGTCGAAGAAGGGCATCCGCCACGAGGTCCTCAACGCGAAGAACCACGCGCGCGAGGCCGAGGTCGTCGCGCGCGCCGGTCAGCTCGGCGCCGTCACGGTCGCGACCAACATGGCGGGTCGAGGCACCGACATCATGCTCGGCGGCAACGCGGAGTTCATCGCCGTCCAGGAGATGAAGGCCAAGGGCCTCTCTCCCGAGGAGACGCCGGAGGAGTACGAGGCGGAGTGGCCCGCCGTCTTCGACGCCGTCAAGGAGCGCGTCGAGGAGGAGGCGGCCAAGGTGCGCGAGGCCGGCGGTCTCTACGTGCTCGGCACCGAGCGTCACGAGTCGCGTCGCATCGACAACCAGCTCCGAGGACGCGCCGGCCGTCAGGGCGACCCCGGTGAGAGCCGCTTCTACCTGAGCCTCACCGACGACCTCATGCGCCGCTTCCAGTCGGGCCCGGCAGACGCGCTCCTGTCGCGCACCGACTTCCCGGACGATGTCGCGATCGAGTCGAAGCTCGTCTCGCGCCTCATCAAGAACGCGCAGGCGGCCGTCGAGTCGCGCAACGCCGAGGCCCGCAAGAACGTCCTGAAGTACGACGACGTCCTCAACCGCCAGCGCGAGGCGATCTACGCCGACCGCCGGACCATCCTGCACGGCGACGACATCAAGGACCGCGTCGAGCACTTCATCGAGGACGCCATCACGGCGATCGTCGACGACCACACGTCGGGCGGCCACAACGAGAGCTGGGACTTCGACGCGCTCTGGACCGAGCTCAAGACGCTGTACCCGGTCGGCGTGACGATCGACGAGGTCGTGGCCGAGGCCGGCGCGCGCAAGGGCGGCATCACGGCCGAGGCGCTCAAGCGCGAGCTGCTCAGCGACGCGAAGATCGCGTACGCCAAGCGCGAGGAGCAGCTGGGCGAGAAGGCCGTGCGCGAACTCGAGCGCCGCGTCGTGCTCCAGGTGCTCGACCGCCGCTGGCGCGACCACCTCTACGAGATGGACTACCTCAAGGACGGCATCGGCCTCCGGGCCATGGCGCAGCGCGACCCGCTGATCGAGTACCAGCGTGAGGGTTACTCGATGTTCCAGGCGATGATGGGGCAGATCAAGGAGGAGGCCGTCGGCTACCTCTTCAACCTCGAGGTCGAGGTGCGCAAGGTCGGCGAGGACGACCAGGCCGCGCCGCAGGTGGAGGCCAAGGGCCTCGCCGAGGCGCCGGCCGAGCAGCGTCTCGAGTACTCGGCGCCCAGCGAGGACGGCGACGTCGAGGTGCGCAACGAGCGCGGCCAGGTGCAGAAGTCGCAGACCGACCGCGCCCGTCAGAAGGACGCGCCGCGCGGCGCGTTCGGCCAGCGGACCGACGACGACGGCGCCGCGGCGCCCGTGCCGCAGAACCGCGAGCAGCGCAGGGCCGCGAAGAAGAAGTAGCGCGCGACGCGACGAGGGCGGGCCACCGGATCTCCGGTGGCCCGCCCTCGTCGCACCGAGCCACGCCCGGCGCGGGCATATCCTGATGCGATGAACTCCCTCCGTCCCCTCGGCCAGTCCGCGAAGCTCCAGAACGTCCTCTACGAGATCCGCGGGGCAGCACTGGCAGAGGCGACGCGGCTCGAGGCGGACGGGCACTCGATCCTGAAGCTCAACACGGGCAACCCCGCCATCTTCGGCTTCGAGGCGCCGTACCAGATCGTGCGCGACATGATCGAGGCCGTCCCGTATGCGCACGGCTACAGCGACAGCCGCGGCATCCTGCCCGCGCGCCGGGCGATCGTCAGCCGCTACGAGGAGACCCCCGGCTTCCCGCACGTGGATCCGGACGACGTCTACCTCGGCAACGGCGTGTCCGAGCTCATCACGATGACGATGCAGGCGCTCCTCGACGAGGGCGACGAGGTGCTCATCCCCGCGCCCGACTACCCGCTGTGGACCGCGATGACGAGCCTGTCCGGCGGCACCCCCGTGCACTACCTGTGCGATGAGGAGAACGGCTGGCAGCCCGACCTCGAGGACATCCGCTCGAAGGTGACCTCGAAGACCAAGGCGATCGTCGTCATCAACCCGAACAACCCCACGGGAGCCGTGTACAGTCGCGAGCTGCTCGAGGGGATCGCGCAGATCGCGCGCGAGCACTCCCTGCTGATCCTGTCGGACGAGATCTACGACCGCATCCTCTTCGACGGTGCCGTGCACATCCCGACCGCCACGGTCGCCCCCGACCTCCTCGTCCTCACGTTCAACGGCCTCTCCAAGACCTACCGCGTCGCCGGGTACCGATCCGGATGGATGGTCATCACAGGTCCCAAGAAGCACGCGAAGGGATTCCTCGAGGGCATCCAGCTCCTCGCGTCGACGCGGCTGTGCGCGAACGTGCCGGCACAGCACGCCGTGCTCGCCGCGCTCACCGGCGTGCAGTCCATCGACGCCCTCATCGCTCCGACCGGGCGCCTCCACGAGCAGCGCGACGTCGCCTGGGAGAAGCTCTCGACCATCCCGGGCGTCTCGTGCGTCCGCCCGGACGGTGCGCTCTACGCGTTCCCGCGGCTCGACCCCGAGGTGCACGAGATCCGCGACGACAAGCAGCTCGTGTACGACCTGCTCGTGTCGGAGCACATCCTGCTCGTCGAGGGCACGGGGTTCAACTGGCCGACGCCGGATCACCTGCGTGTCGTGACTCTGCCCGAGGCGCGTGTGCTCAGCGAGGCGATCGAGCGGCTCGGGAACTTCCTGTCGTCCTACCGGCAGCGGTAGTCAGAGGATCCGGATGTCGGTGGCGCGCCACCGGCGGTCGAGACCCTCGAGGCGCATCGCGAGCGCGCGGGTGCGGTCGGGCATCGCCACGATGACGACGACCTCCACCACGCCGTCGGCCGGCGCCATCTGACGCATGGCGCGCACCGTGAAGACGGGGCGCTGCGCCGGCAGCCGACGTGCGCTGCGCGCCCGGCGCGACAGGTTCGCGCGCTGGACGAGCTTGAGGTACGTCTCCTCGGCGAGCCAGCGCGCGAGCTGATCGACCTCGCGGGTGCCGGCGAGAGCCTCGAGGATGCCGCGGGTGAGGGCCGCGACGAGCGGCGCGGGATCGGGGAGCTCGGCGGAGGACGTGCGCTGCGGGGCGAAGAGCTCCTCGACGTCCTCCTCGGTGCGGTGGGACCGTCTGCGAGAGGTCGCACCCGCGGCGTTCGGCGGCATGACAGCCTCATTCCGGTCGGGGAGAAGGGTTGCCCGAGTGAACCAGCACGCCCGCGCGGCCGGGAACCCCGCATACATGCCTGTGGAGAGCGGATGACGCGGCCGCGCGCTTTCCCCTACGCTCTCGCAAATGCGCTGGGATCGCTTCTTCGAGGACCTGGAGGACCAGCTCGCGGCCGAGTGGGAGGCCGAGCGGGCCGCGCTGGACTCCGAGGCCGAGCGGCTGCGCGTGTCCCGCCTCGCCCTCCGCGAGCGCCTCGTGGCGTTCGCGCAGTCGGCGGCCTCGCCCCTGTCGATCGAGCTGCGCGACGGATCGTCGCTGGAGGCGTCGGTCACCTCGGTCGGGGCGGACTGGATGGCCGTTCGCCCGCTCCGCGCGCACGGCGCGGCGGAGAGCGCGGTGCTCGTGCCGCTCCCGGCCATCCGCTCGATCGGCGCTGCGCAGGGCGAGCTCCTGCGCAGCGCGCGCCCGACCGAGCCCGAGAGCCGCCTCGCGCAGCGGGTCACCTTCGGGTTCGCTCTGCGCGACCTGGCGCGGCGCAGGGCCGCCGTGGCGATCGGCGTCGTGTCGGGGCGCGCGCTGTCGGGCACGATCGACCGCGTCGGCGCCGATCACCTCGACCTGGCGCTGCACGACCCCGATTCGCCCCGCCGCTCCGCCGCGGTCACGGCGTTCCGCATCGTGTCGTTCGAGGCCGTCGCCTGGGTGCGCGTGGCGGCCGCGGTCGGCGTCGTCGCGCCGTGAGCCGTCAGGGGCGCCGACGGCCCCAGAGCTCGGGGAAGCTCGCCTCGTTCGACTCCCGCCACAGGGCCATCCGCCGCGTCTCCTCGTGCTGGTCCTCGAGGTACTCGTCGACGCTGAGCTGCTCGATGCGCCAGCGCGCGGGCGAGCCGAGTCGCGCGCCGCGGAGTCGTCCGGCGTGGACGAGCTCGACGACCTCGTCCGCCTCGATGCCCAGTAGCTCGGCGACCTGAGCGGGCGCGAGGTAGCGCACGTCGGAGTTGTCGGGCATGGCCCCATTATGGGCAGGGGCGGGTCTCCGGGGACCCGGACGCGCCATCCTGTGGATAACTTTCTCAGGCGTCGCGCCGATTCGGACAGCATGGGCTCATGACCACGACGACCCCGGTCCGCGACGTCGCCGCCCTTGCCCCCGTTCCGCGTCGCCGGCGCGTGTTCTGGGGCGACGCGCGGTTCTTCATCGGCCTCGCCCTCATCGCCGCGTCGATCGCCGGGGTCTGGTGGGTCGTGTCGGCTGCCCGGCAGACCGCGCCCGTGCTCGCCGCCGAGACGACGATCGTTCCGGGGGAGGCGGTGACCGCGGGGGACCTCGCGGTCGTCGACGTCGGCCTGGGCGGCGCGGAGGACGCCTATCTCGCGCCCCACGAGCTCGCGGAGGGGTACGTCGCGACGCGCACGATCGAGGCCGGCGAGCTCGTCCCCTCGTCGGCCGTGACGCCGGCCGACGAGGCGGCGGTCACGACCGTCGTCGTCGAGAGCGCGGTCGACGTGCCGTCGTCGGTCGGGGAGGGCACGGCGGTCGAGCTCTGGGCGGCGCCCCTCCTCGAGCAGGGGGTCTACGACGAGCCGCGCATCCTCGTCGCGGACGCGACGGTCGCCGCCGTGCTCCGCGACGACGCCGTGATGGGCGCGGCAGGAGCGTCGATCGAGCTCGTGATCGACCGGGCGCGCGTCGCCGACGTGCTCGCGGCGGTGTCCTCGGGCGCCGCGCTCTCTGCCGTCCCGCAGTCCGGAGCCGGATCGTGAACGTCGTCGTGGCGCTCGACGAACCGCGGGGGTCGGCCCTCGCGGAGGCCCTCGAGGACGAGGGCCTCTCGGTCATCGCGACCTGGCCGTCCGAGACGATCGCCCGCTCGCTCGGCGATCCGACGGCCGAGGTGTGGGACGTCCTGCGCTCCGCCGAGGCGCTCGTCCTGCCGGCGTCCCGCGCGGCGCTCACGCACGGCGTGGTGGGCGCCTGCGATCGGCACGGCGTCCGGATCGTCGCACTGGGCGAACGCGCGGGCGAGGCGCGCCTCGCGCGCGCGTTCGGCCTCGCCGATCCGCTGCCCCTCGCGGTGGAGGGCTGGCGCCTGGCCGAGGCCATCCGGAGCGGATCCCTGGCGGTGCGCGCCGTCGGCGGGGAGCGCGGGCGGGTGGTGGCCGTGTGGGGCGCGCACGGCGCGCCGGGGCGGACGACGGTCGCCATCGAGCTCGCCGTCGAGACCGCGCGCACGCGCGGCCACGTCGCGCTGGTCGACGCGGACACGCACGCGCCCGCGGTCGCCATCGCCCTCGGGCTCGCCGACGAGGGGCCCGGGTTCGCGGCCGCCTGCCGTCAGGCGGAGCTCGGCGGGCTCGACGCCGCGGAGCTCACGCGCCTGAGCCTGCCCGTGGGCGGCGCCGACGGCATCGTCGACGTCCTGCCCGGGCTGAACCGGGCAGCACGGTGGCCCGAGCTGTCGGAGCGGCGCGTGGCGTCGGCTCTCGAGGCGTGCCGCGGATGGGCCGACGTCACGGTCGTCGACACGGCGGCGTCGCTCGAGGCCGACGAGGAGATCATGAGCGACCTCGACGGGCCCCGCCGCAACGCCGCGACGCTCGCGGCCCTCTCGTCGGCAGACGTCGTGGTCGCGGTCGCCGCGGCGGACCCGATCGGGATCGCGCGGTTCCTCCGCGGATACGCGGAGCTGCGCGCGATCGTCGGCGCGACCCCGGTCGTCGTCGCCGTCAACCGCCTGCGCACGGGCCCGCTCGGCATCGACGCCCGCGGCCAGGTCCGGCGCACGCTCGAGCGATTCGGCGGGGTCGACGACGTCTCGTTCCTGCCGCTCGATCCTCGCGCGGCCGACGCCGCCCTCCTCGCGGCGCGCCCCGTCGGAGAGGTCATGCCGCGCTCGGCCCTGGCTCAGGCCGTCCGCCGTCTCGTCGCGCGCGTCGACGGACGCCGCGGCGACGAGGAGGCGGCGCTCATCCCGCTCGGGCGGGAGCGGGGTCGCCGCATCGCGCGCCCGGCGCGGCGAGCGCGCGGACGCGGGGAGGACGGCGTGCGGTCGGCATAGACTCGACGCGTGTCGACCCTCAGCGATCTCGTCTCCGCCCAGGGCCGTTCGAGCGAATCGGATATCGAATGGCTGCACCGTCTCGCCGGCGACGGGCAGCTGCTCGCCGATCTGGCCTCGGCGGACATCGTCTTCTGGGTGCCCACGTCGGACGACTCCTACATCGCGGTCGCGCACACGCGCCCGGGCGGCGCCGCGACGCTCTTCTATCGCGACATCGTCGGAGGCCGCGTCCGACCGCAGTGGCAGGCGCAGGTCCGTGAGGCGTTCCAGACCGCGCAGATCGTCGACTCGTCCTCGCCCGAGTGGTTCGAGGAGACGCCCACGCGCGTGCGCGCCGTGCCGATCGCGATCCGGGAGGACGACGGCCTCCGCGCGATCGGCGTGCTCACGCGCCACACGAACCTCGGCGACGTGCGCACGCCGTCGCGCCAGCAGATCACCTTCAACGACTGCGCCGACGATCTCTTCCGGATGATCGCGACCGGCGACTTCCCCGACCTCTCGGCGCCGACCGGGCCGCGCAGGGGCGCCCCGCGCGCCGCCGACGGGCTCATCCGCCTCGACGTCGACGGCATCGTCACGTTCGCGAGCCCGAACGCCCTGTCGGCGTTCAACCGCATCGGCTTCGCGGAGGAGCTCGAGGGCGAGAACCTCGCCGACGTGACGAGCCAGATTCTGCCGGCGTCTCATGACACCGACGAGCGCCTGCCGATCCTCGTCTCGGGCCGTGCGCCATGGCGCAGCGACATCGAGGCGCGCGGCGTGACCGTGTCGCTGCGTGCGATCCCGCTCAAGGACCACGGCCACCGCACGGGCGCGATCGTCCTGTGCCGCGACGTGAGCGAGCTGCGCAGCCAGGAGCAGGAGCTCATCACGAAGGACGCGACGATCCGCGAGATCCACCACCGCGTCAAGAACAACCTGCAGACGGTCGCCTCGCTGCTGCGGATCCAGGCACGGCGCACGACCTCGGAGGAGGCGCGCGAGTCGCTGCTTCAGGCCATGCAGCGGGTCGCCGCGATCGCCGTCGTGCACGACACGCTGTCGGAGGGGCTCGCGCAGAACGTCGACTTCGACGAGGTGTTCGCGCGCGTGCTGCGCCTCGTCGCGGAGGTGGCGGCCGCGCAGAACACGGTCGCGCACACGCGCACGAAGGGCCGGTTCGGAACGCTCCCCAGCGAGTACGCGACGCCGCTCGCGCTCGCGCTCACCGAGGTCGTCACGAACGCGGTGGAGCACGGGCTCGCGGGGCGCGAGGGCGAGGTCGAGATCGTCGCCGACCGCGACGACACCCGCCTCGAGGTGCGCGTGCGCGACACCGGCAGCGGTCTGCCCGATGGCCAGGTCGGCCGCGGCCTCGGCACGCAGATCGTCCGCACGCTCATCCAGGGAGAGCTCTCCGGGACGATCGACTGGTCGACGATCGACGCGCCGGACACCGCCTTCCACGGCGGGACCGAGGTCACAATCGCGGTTCCCCTGAGGTGGATCCGCAGCTGATCCGGACATGAAGAAGCCCCGCCGAGGCGGGGCTTCTTCAGACGACGGCGCTTGCGGTCAGCTGGCGCGACGGTGCTTCTCGGTCAGCTCGCGCGACGGGCGCGAGCGGCGCGGCGCTTGAGCGCGCGGCGCTCGTCCTCGCTGAGGCCGCCCCAGACGCCCGAGTCCTGGCCGGTCTCGAGGGCGTACTGCAGGCAGATCTCGGTGACCGTGCAGCGAGCGCAGACGGACTTCGCCTTCTCGATCTGGTCGATCGCGGGGCCGGTGTTCCCGACGGGGAAGAACAGCTCGGGGTCGACGGTGAGGCAGGCGGCCTTGTCGCGCCAGTCCATAGGAATGCTCCTTGCGGGGTGGGGTTTCTCAGGGAAAGCACAGCGTGGCAAAACGGGTGGATTACGCTGGATGTGCGACGGACCTGTGCAGGTTCCGCCCCACCACGCTGTGGGAAACACACCGTTAACAATTGTCATACACGCGAGGTTCTCGGGCAAGGGTTTTTTCTGTCCGTTCCCTGATCATGCGTGCGGTGTGAGGCACGGGGAGCGAGGAGAGCCATGGCCACCAGCGCGACCGCACGGACGGCCGCCGTGCTCGTCGGACTCGAGGCGGTGGGCGTGCTCGCCCTCGCCGGCTGGCAGGTGCTCGCGCTCGGCTCGGCGGATGTCGCCTCGATGCCCAGCGCGATCGCCCTCCTCCTGCTCACGCTCGTCGGCGCCCTCGCCGTGGGCGCCTTCGCGCGCGGCATCGCACGGGGCCTGTCCTGGGGACGATCCGGCGCGATCGTCGTGCAGCTGCTCATCATCGCGGTCGCGATCGGCGCCGCGACGGGGGAGTACGCGCATGTCGCCGTCGCCGTCGGCCTCGCGGTCCCGGCCGCGATCGTGCTCGCCGTGCTGCTCTTCGCCGCCCGCGATGCCGGGCGGGCTCAGCCCCGCGCGCTCGACGACTGAGCGGAGCGCCGCTCGAGGAGCGTGTGCGCGAGGAGCGTGCTGCCGGCGACGGCGGCCGGCATCGCGACGATCGCGCCCAGGGGCACGAGCAGGCACACGTGCGTCGCCATCCCGAATCCCGCGACCCGTGCGCGGGACTCGCGCCGCAGTGCCCGTCGCTCCTGCGCCCCGATGCCCCGCGCAGACAGCGCACGCGCCGTGAGCTCGTCGGAGAGCACCCAGCCGGAGAGCGCGGCTCCGACGACGGCGGCGAGCGGTGCGCCGACCACGGGGACGAACCCGAGCGCGACGCTCGCGACGGCGATCGCGAGCCCGCGGGCGATGAGCGACGCGCTGTCTGCGACCGATCGCCAGAGGCCGTACGCGCTCTCGGGAACGGACCCCGTGCGCGCGGCCTCGACCGAGCGCCAGACCCGGTCGTAGAAGGGCTCGCCCACGAGCAGGGTGAGGGCGGTGAACGTCGTCACCGCCACCACGAGTCCGCCCGCGAGCACGGCGGCGCCGATGAGCACGCGCACGAGGATGGTCCAGATCGCGGCCCAGTCCTCCGCCCAGGGAGTGAGGTCCTCGGCGATCGCGGGAAGGAGTGCTCCGAGGGTGATGAGCGCGGCCGCCATCGCCGCGCCGACGATCGCGGCGGTGATGAGCGCGGCCGCCATCACACGCGGATCTCGCCGCCACCAGCCGAACCCCTCCAGCAGCGTGCGCACGCCCGCCCAGAACTCGCTCATGCGTCCATGAAAGCAAACGCCGTGCGCCGCGGGCTCACTCCTCGGGCTCCCAGCGGAGCAGATCGCCCGGCTGGCACTCGAGGGCCTCGCACAGCGCGTCGAGCGTGGCGAAGCGGACGGCCTTGGCGCGTCCGTTCTTGAGCACGGCGAGGTTGGTGGGAGTGATGCCGATCCGCTCGGCGAGCGCGCCGACCGACATCTTCCGGCGGGCGAGCATGACGTCGATGTCCACGATGATCGGCACTCAGATCACCTCGCCGAGCTCGTGCCGCAGGGCCTGCGCTTCGTGCTCGCGCGCGATCGCCTGCCGCAGCAGCGCCTTCATGACGACGACGAGCAGCGCCATCCCCCCGAGGGCGAGCGACGCACCGCAGACGAGGCCGACGAGACCCGGGGCCGCGCTGCCCGGGGCGAGGAGGATCGCGAGCGCGAAGGCGAGCAGGGCGGCCGCCGCGATCGCCCCGATGATGACGTCGACGTAGCGGAAGGACGACTCCGAGAAGATCGAGCCGCGCCGGACCCTGGTGAGGAGCTGCCACACGCACACCCCGAAGACCTGCATCGTCGCGACGCCGAGCCCGAGGATGACGACGAAGGCGACCCGCGATGCGGTCTCCACACCCTCGAGGTCGACCCAGATCAGCGGGAGGAGGAACGCCTGCACGACGACCGAGCCGGCAAGGGCGAGGGCGATGACGACGCGCAGGATGAGGATCGTCGCTCTGCTCACGGTCGCTCCGTTCGTTGAATCACAGCGGAAATCTATCGATAGTCGTTCGATTGTGCAAGTTGCTCGACAGATTCTCGCGGGCGGGAATAGCGAGCACGGGATCGCGTTGATCTTGATAGACTCCGACTCAAGTTCCATACTTGATAGGGAACGACGCAACTTTCAAGGAGATGCCGGGACATGCCCGAGAACAACTTCCCCCAGGATGGGCCGAGCTCGTTCGACGAGTTCCTCGCGCGCTATCTGCAGGGCGAGCGTGCTCGCGCGAGCCGCTCGATCGATCTCAGCCGCTTCCTCAGCTCGCGCACGCAGGAGCTCCTGCAGCGGGCGGGGCGCTACGCCCTCGGTCGCGGGCAGCTCGAGCTCGACGCGCTGCACGTCCTCCACGTGCTCGTCGGCGACGCGACGGTCGCCGACGCGATCTCGCGCGTCGGCGGAGACCCCGAGGCGATCGCACGGGAGGCCGAGGAGCGGCTTCCGCGCGAGGGTGCCTCGGCCCACGTCGACGCCGCCGCGGTGACGGCGGCCGTGCAGCGGGCGCTGTTCCACGCGTTCCAGGTGGCGCGCTCGTCTGGCTCGACCTATGTGGACCCCGAGCACCTCTTCTTCGCCCTCGTGCTCGCACAGGACACGCCCGCCGGGCAGATCCTCGCACGCTCGGGCGTGACCGCGGAGGCCCTCACCCAGGGCGCGCGCGAGAGCGTGGACCCGCAGGCCGCGCCCGAGCAGGGCGCAGGGCGGACCGCGGGCGGATCGATGCTCGAGAAGTACGGCACCGACCTCACGGCGCTCGCGCGGGACGGCGAGCTCGACCCGGTCATCGGTCGCGCCGACGAGATCGAGCAGACGATCGAGATCCTCTCGCGCCGGACGAAGAACAACCCCGTGCTCGTGGGCGAGGCCGGCGTCGGCAAGACCGCCGTCGTCGAGGGCCTCGCGTCCGCGATCGTCGCGGGAGCCGTTCCGGAGCAGCTGCGGAACCGCCGGGTCGTCGCACTCGACCTCCCCGCGATGCTCGCGGGCACACGCTACCGTGGCGACTTCGAGGAGCGCCTGACGAAGACGATGGAGGAGGTCGCCGCGCAGAAGGGCGAGCTCATCCTCTTCATCGACGAGATCCACACCCTCGTGGGCGCCGGCGGCGGGGGAGAGGGAGCCATGGACGCGGGCAACATCCTCAAGCCGCGTCTCGCTCGCGGAGACCTGCACCTCGTCGGCGCGACGACGCTCTCCGAGTACCGCAAGATCGAGAAGGATGCCGCGCTCGAGCGCCGCTTCCAGCCCGTGCGGGTCGGCGAGCCGTCGCCCGCGGACGCGATCGCGATCCTCGAGGGGCTCCGCCCGGCGTACGAGGAGCACCACCGTGTCACCTACACCGACGACGCGCTGCGGGCGGCCGTCGAGCTGAGCGACCGCTATCTGTCCGACCGCGTGCTGCCGGACAAGGCAATCGACCTCATCGACCAGGCCGGCGCCCG
The DNA here is from genome assembly GCF_027921765.1 of Microbacterium barkeri. Taxonomy (GTDB): domain Bacteria; phylum Actinomycetota; class Actinomycetes; order Actinomycetales; family Microbacteriaceae; genus Microbacterium; species Microbacterium barkeri. The sequence goes on along the minus strand of NZ_BSEJ01000004.1, from coordinate 143,569 downwards.
GGTGCGGCTGCGTCTGGGCGCTCCCGTCGACACGCAGGAGCTCGTCGCGCGTCTCGCCGAGCTCGAGGCGGAGAAGAACGCCGCGGTGTCGGCCGAGCACTACGAGGAGGCCTCCCGCATCCGCGACGAGATCGCGACCGTGCAGGCGCGCCTCGCCGACGCCACCTCGGCCGACGGAGCCGGGCGCGCGATCGTCGACGAGCCCGAGATCGCGGCCGTCATCAGCCGCGCCACCGGGATCCCCGTGAACCGCCTCACCGAGAGCGAGCGCGAGCGTCTCGCCGGCCTCGAGGAGGAGCTGCACGCCCGCGTGATCGGCCAGGACGATGCGGTGACGGCGGTCGCCAAGGCCGTCCGCCGCAATCGCACGGGCATGGGCGACGCCCGCCGCCCGGTCGGGTCGTTCCTCTTCCTCGGGCCGACCGGCGTCGGGAAGACCGAGCTGGCGAAGGCGCTCGCGGCGAGCCTGTTCGACGACGAGAGCGCCGTGGTGCGCTTCGACATGAGCGAGTTCGGCGAGCGGCACACCGTCTCGCGCCTCGTCGGGGCCCCTCCGGGATACGTCGGATACGACGAGGCCGGTCAGCTCACGGAGCGCGTGCGGCGCAACCCGTACTCGATCGTGCTCTTCGACGAGATCGAGAAGGCGCACCCCGACGTGTTCAACCTGCTCCTGCAGGTGCTCGACGACGGGCGGCTCACCGACGGGCAGGGGCGCACCGTCGACTTCCGCAACACGGTCGTCGTGATGACCTCGAACCTCGGCTCGGAGTTCCTGACCTCGCGCTCGGGCGCGATCGGCTTCTCGGCCGCGGGGCGCGAGTTCGACGAGAAGGATCTGCGCGATCGCGTGATGGGGCGGCTGCGCGAGTCGATGCGCCCCGAGTTCCTCAACCGCATCGACGAGATCGTGCTCTTCCGCAAGCTCGACGAGCAGCAGCTCGCGCAGATCGTGCACCTGCTGCTGGGGGCGACCCGCGCGCGGCTGGCCGCGCGCGATATCGCGCTCGAGGCGACCGATGCCGCGGTGGCGTGGCTCGCCCGCAACGGGTACGAGCCCGAGTTCGGCGCTCGGCCGCTGCGCCGTCTCATCCAGCGCGAGGTGGACGACCGCATCGCGGATCTGCTCGTGACCGGGGAGCTCGCGGCCGGCGGCTCGGTCACGGTCGATGCGATCGACGACGGCCTCGTCGTCCGTGCGGAGCGGATGGCTCCGGCAGCCGCGTGAGAGATCGGAGGGTGGACGGGGCGACCCGCCCGCCCTCCGTGCACTAGAGTGGCGGCATGACAACCCGTTGGTATGCGTATGACGAGTCGGCTCCGGAGGGGCCGTCGCGGATGTAGCGTGCCGACACCTCCAGAGCCGACAGGGCAGAGCGATCGCTCTGCCCTTCGCCGTTTCGGCGGGCTCTGCGCAAGAGGGTCCGCCCCGACCAGGGACAGGACCTGCCATGGACACCATCGAGGCCGCATCCGACATCCACGTCGCCTCGTTCACGACCCTCCCGAGCCCCGCTGAGATCGCCGCAGAGCTGCCCGGCGCCGACAGCGCCTCCTTCGTCAGCGCCGCGCGCGAGGCCGTCCGCTCGGTGATGACCGGAGACGATCCCCGCCTGCTCGTCGTCGTCGGCCCGTGCTCGATCCACGACCCGGCCGCGGGGCTCGACTACGCCGCGCGGCTCGCGGAGGAGGCCCGGCGCCACGACGAGGATCTCCTCGTCGTCATGCGGACCTACTTCGAGAAGCCCCGCACGACGGTCGGCTGGAAGGGCCTCATCAACGATCCGCACCTCGACGGAAGCCATGACATCGCGACCGGACTGCGTCTCGCCCGCCGCTTCCTCCGCGACGTCACGGCGCTCGGTCTGCCCTGCGCGACCGAGTTCCTCGAGCCGATCAGCCCGCAGTACATCGCCGACCTCGTCACGTGGGGAGCGATCGGCGCGCGCACGACCGAGAGTCAGATCCACCGACAGCTCGCCTCCGGCCTGTCCATGCCGATCGGGTTCAAGAACGGGATGGACGGCGGCATCCAGGTCGCGATCGACGCGGCCAGGGCGGCGGCCGCGCCGCAGGCATTCCTCGGAATCGGCGCTGACGGCCGCGCGAGTCTCGTCGCGACGACCGGCAACCCCGACACCTCGGTGATCCTGCGCGGAGGGGCGGACGGCCCGAACCACGGCCCCGAGCACGTGCAGGCCGCGGCCTCGCGCCTCGCAGCTGCCGGCCTCGCGCCGCGTCTCGTCGTCGACGCGAGCCACGGGAACAGCGGGAAGGACCACGTGCGGCAGTTCGCGGTGGCCGGCGAGATCGCCGAGCAGGTCGCCGCGGGCGGCGCGATCGCGGGTGTCATGCTCGAGAGCAATCTCGTCGCGGGCGCGCAGCCGCTGGATGTCGCCCGCGGACCCGCCGGGCTCGTCTACGGTCAGAGCGTCACGGATGCATGCCTGTCCTGGGAGACCACGGTCGACGCGCTCGGCCTGCTGGCGGCAGCCGCGCGCGCGAGGCGGGGCGGACGCGCCGGGTAGGCTCGAGCGGTGACGACCAAGATCGTGCTCGACGTCGACACCGGCATCGACGACGCCCTGGCCATCCTCACGGCGTGCCGGGCGCCCGAGATCGAGCTGCTCGCGTGCACGGCGACCTGGGGCAACATCGATGTCGCGCAGGCCGCGCGGAACACCGCATACGTGCTCGACATCGCGGGGCGCTCCGACGTCCCGGTCGCCGCGGGGGCCGCCGGTCCGTATGACGGGACGGCGCCGGAGTTCTCGACGACGGTCCACGGTGCCGATGGGCAGGGCGGCAGGGCGGACCTCGATTTCGCGCCGGTCCTCGCGCGCGAGAGCGCGGTCGATCTGCTGCTGCGGCTCAGCCGCGAGCACGCGCACGAGCTCGAGATCGTCGCGGTCGGGCCGCTCACGAACCTCGCGCTCGCCCTGGACGCGGATCCCGATCTTCCGTCCCGCGTGCGCGCCGTGACGATCATGGGCGGCGCGTCGTTCGTCCCCGGCAACGTCACCCCGGGGGCTGAGGCGAACATCTGGCACGATCCCGAGGCGGCCCAGCGCGTGTTCGACGCCGCGTGGCCCGTCACGATGGTGGGCCTCGACGTCACGATGCGCACGCTCCTCACCGAGGAGCATCGCGCGCGCCTCGCCGCGGGCGGCCGCGCGGGGCGCTACGCGGCAGACATCCTCGACCACTACTTCGGGTACTACGCGCAGGTGACCGGCGAGCGCACCTCGGCGAACCACGACGCGCTCGCGGTCGCGGTCGGGTGCGGGCTCGTGTCGACCGTCGTCGCACCCGTCGTGCACGTCGAGGTCGACACGACGCACGGTCCGAGCCGCGGTCGCACGGTGGCCGATCTGCGCGGCATGTGGCGCGGATGGCCCGAGGTCGACGGCGCGCGCCATCGGGTCGTGCTCGAGGTCGAGCCGGGCTTCGAGGACCGGATGGTGGATCTCATCGCGAGCGCCTGACCGCGCTCCGCAGCCCGCCGCGACCCGCCTCGGACGGGCTTCGCGGAGCGCTTCGACAACTGACGGTCGATCGAGCCAGGGCTGCGATGTCGCCTCGCGCCGTGAATCCCGCGTGATTCCGGGCTTGATCGCGCCTATCGTGTGCGCTCGCCACATTTCCCCTTGACGCCCGCGACGTCTCTGCGTAGCTTTATCGAAGCGATTCGACTGATCCTCGGAAGAGGGCACGTCGCGGGTCACACGAAGGAGTGAGATGAGCCGATGCAGAGGAGGCGCGCGATGAGCGTGCTCACGGAGGTCGGAAGCGCGGCTCCGGAGACCGCGTCTCTCGCCGCAGGTGCCGGCGCGCCGCGCGGGCGGTCGCGGGCGCGGCGGCGCGGTCGGCGCACGTCGTTCGGGATGTTCCTGTGCATCGTGCCGTTCATGGTGCTGATCTTCCTGTTCTCGTACTTCCCGCTGTACGGGTGGATCTACTCCCTGTACGACTACCGGCCGGCGCTCGGGCTCGCCGGGAGCGAGTTCGTCGGCCTGCAGTGGTTCGAGCTCATGTTCAACTCGCCCGCGCAGATCGCGCAGATCGGGCAGGTGCTCACCAACACGCTCGCGATGAGCTTCCTCGGGATCGCGACCTCGGTCCTCCCCGTCGCGTTCGCGATCTTCCTCAACGAGATCAAGGCGCCGTGGTTCCGCAACTCCGTGCAGACGCTCACGACCATGCCGAACTTCATCTCGTGGGTGCTCGTGTACATGATCGCGTTCTCCCTGTTCTCGAGCACGGGGCTCGTGAACGACGTCCTCGTCGACTCCGGCCTCATCACGGCGCCCATGAAGTTCCTCGACTCGGGCGGCGAGGGCGTCTGGATCACGATGACGCTCTGGAGTCTCTGGAAGGGACTCGGATGGGGCGCGATCATCTACCTCGCGGCCATCGCGGGCATCGACCCCTCCCTCTACGAGTCCGCCAAGCTCGACGGCGCCGGCCGCTTCCAGACGATGTGGCACATCACGGTGCCGCAGCTCATGCCGACCTACATCGTCCTGCTCATGCTCTCGATCGCGAACCTGCTCAACAACGGCATGGAGCAGTACTTCGTGTTCCAGAACGCCTTCAACAAGGAGCACATCGAGGTGCTCGACCTGTACGTCTACAACATCGGCCTGACCGGCAACAACCTGTCGATGGCGACCGCCGTCGGCATGCTCAAGAGCCTGATCTCCGTGGTCCTGCTCTTCACCGTCAACGCCATCGCCAAGCGCACGCGCGGCTCGTCGATCATCTGAGGCAGCGAACATGACCGTCACCGAGACATCCGCACTCGTCGCGCCCGGCCTCGCGCCCGATCGACGCGCGCCCCGCACCGGCAGCAGGTCGGCCGGCGACCTCGCGTTCCACATCCTGAACTACGCGATGTTCACGGTGCTCGCGATCCTCTGCGCGTACCCCTTCTACTACCTCATCATCAACTCGGTCAGTGCGAACGACGCCTCGGCTCTGGGCGATGTGCGGCTCTTCCCCGTCGGGTTCCACCTGGAGAACTACGCCGAGATCTTCCAGCTCAAGGGACTCGCGACCTCCGCGGCGGTCACCGTCGCGCGCACGGTCCTCGGCACGGCGGCGACCGTGCTCGCGTCGGCCTTCCTCGGCTTCATGTTCACGCAGGAGCGGATGTGGGGCCGCAGCTTCTGGTACCGGTTCACGGTCGTGACGATGTACTTCAGCGCGGGACTCATCCCGGTCTTCATCATCGTCAAGGCGCTGGGGCTCACGAACAACTTCTGGGTCTACGTCCTGCCGTTCGTCGTCCAGCCGTTCAACATCATCCTCGTCAAGACCTACGTCGAGTCGATGCCGCGCTCGCTGCAGGAGGCGGCGGAGGTCGACGGCGCGAACATCCTGCAGGTGTTCTTCCGGGTCTACCTCCAGAACATGACCCCGATCCTCGCGACCGTCGCCATCTTCTCCGCCGTCGCCCAGTGGAACATGTTCCAGGACACCCTGATCTACATCACCGACCAGAGCCTGTACACGCTGCAGTACCAGCTGTACATGTTCCTCAATCAGGCGTCGTCGCTCGCCCAGGCGGCGCAGAACGCGGGCGGCGACCTCAGCGCGATCGCGGGTGCCGCGACGACGCAGACGGCGACTTCGATCCGCATGACCATCTCGGTGATCGTCGTGCTCCCGATCATCTTCATCTACCCGCTCTTCCAGCGGTTCTTCGTCAAGGGCATCATGCTCGGCGCCGTCAAGGGCTGACGGCCGGGCTCAGAGGAAAGGACAGGCAATGAAGCTCACCAGACTGGCCGCGGGAGTCGCGGTCGGATCCCTCGCGGTCGCGTCGCTCGCGGGCTGCTCCCTCATCACGGGCGAGCAGCCGTCCGATGCGCAGGACTCGGGCAGCGGGAGCTTCCCCGAGGCCTGGGAGGAGACGATCACGATCGACGTCTTCGACGGCCTCGCGAACTACATGGGCGTGCAGAGCGGATGGTTCGCGAAGATCGTCAAGGACAAGTTCAACATGGAGCTCAACATCATCGCCCCCAACGTCGCGGGCGGAGGCGACACGCTCTACAACACCCGCGTCTCGGCGGGCGATCTCGGCGACCTCATCATCACGGACAAGGGGGAGAAGCTCGACGAGCTCATCGAGGGCGGGCTCGTGCTCGACGCGGGCGGGTACTACGACCGGATGGAGCACGCGCCCCGGTTCGACGCCGCGGTCGACAAGCTCAACGAGGGCAAGGACGGCGTCTACGCCTTCCCGACGAGCGTCTCCTCGATCCCTCCGACGGAGTCGTCGGAGGGGCTCGAGCCGACCTTCGGCCCCTACGTCCGGTGGGACTACTACGCGGAGCTCGGCTACCCCGAGGTCGGCACGCTCGAGGACCTCCTCCCGATCCTCGCCGACATGCAGGCCGCGCATCCGACCGCCGAGAACGGGCAGCCCGTCTACGGGCTGTCCCTCTTCAAGGACTGGGACGGCAACTTCATGAACAACGCCAAGCAGCCGGCGACGTTCTACGGGTACGACGAGATGGGCTTCGCGCTGGCGAAGGCCGACGGGTCCGACTACCAGAGCATCATCGACGACGACTCCGCGTACGTGCGCTCGCTGCGCTTCTTCCACGAGGCCAACGAGCTCGGCCTGGTCGACCCCGAATCGACCACGCAGAACTACGACACGATGTTCACGAAGTACCAGAACGGGCAGGTGCTGTTCTCGTTCTGGCCGTGGCTCGGCCAGTCGGCCTTCAACACGCCGGAGAACACCGCCGAGGGCAGGGGCTTCGGCATGGTGAACATGCAGGACCAGCAGATCTTCTCGTACGGCGCCGAGATCTACGGCGGCAAGCAGGTGCTCGCGATCGGCGCGGACGCCGAGGATCCGGAGCGCATCGCGGCCTTCATCGACTGGCTCTACTCGACAGAGGGCGCGTACGTGAACGGCAGCCAGACGGGCGCCGCCGCCGGACCGCAGGGCCTGACCTGGGAGGTCGGGGCGGACGGCGAGCCCGAGCTCACCGAGTTCGGCATGGAGGCGCTCCTGACCGGGGAGGCCGCTGTTCCGGAGGAATGGGGCGGCGGCACCTACCGAGACGGCGTGTCGGCGCTCAACGTCACGGTCGTGCTGCCCGCGGACGTCGACCCGGACACCGGCTTCCCGTACAGCTACACGTTCTGGCCGAGCTTCCAGGAGACCCAGTCGAACCCGTTCACCGAGGACTGGTCGGCGCACATGGACGGCGCGACCTCCACGATGGACTTCCTCGAGACGCACGACCAGATCCTCGTCGCCCCCGGCGGCGGGTACACGTCGCCCCCCGACACGTCGGAGATCGAGACGCTCCGCAACCAGATCAAGGCGCAGATCGTGCAGTACTCATGGCAGATGGTCTTCGCCCGCGACGACGCGGAGTTCGACGCCCTGCTCGACGACCTGCAGACCACGGTCGAGGGGCTCGGCTACGACAAGGTGCTCGCCTTCGACATGGAGAAGGCCGAGGCGCAGAACGACGCGCGCGTCGCGGTGGCCGAGCAGTTCGGCTGACCGTCTCGCACCGGAGGGGCCGGTCCCGCGCATGGCGCGGGACCGGCCCCTCCGGCGCTGCGCGAGGGCGCTCAGTCGTGCCGTGCGAAGGCGCTGCGGAACGCGAAGGCCGCTGCGTAGGCGCCCACGGAGAACCCGATGGTGAGCAGGATGATCCAGAACGGCGGGAGCACGAAGGCCAGGCTCGCGCAGCCCGCGGGGAGGGCGAGGAGGAGAAGGGTGCGCGCCGGATCCGCCGCCGGGAGGAGGAGTGCGCTGCGCAGGGTCTGGCGCAGGGGCTGCGCATAGCGCGCCACGAGCGCGCAGCCGTAGAGGAAGGCCGCGAAGAGCCACACGGCGCCGAGGAACGAGAGCATGCCCGCGACCGAGCCGAGCACGCTGCCGAGGGCCATCCAGAACACGCCGCTGAAGACCAGCGCAGCGGCCGGGACGCCGAAGACGAGGAGCACGACCGTGCCGCGGGCGGCGTCGCGTGGGAGCGCCGGGAAGAAGTCCGCGAGAGGGCGGCCCTGCTCGTCGTCCGAGTACCGCATCGCGACCTCGAAGAGAGCGGAGGTCGCGGCGCCGATCGTCACGACCGGAAGGCAGGCCACGAGGTACGCGACGTTGAGCCCGACGAACGTGAGGAACGTCGAGAGGCCGCTCAGGGCCCTGCCTTCGGGGTCGAGCTTCATCGCGGATCGGCCTCTCCTCGGGGGCGGCGGCCCCGGCGAACTCCTCGTCGGATTCTAGCCCGAATCAGCGAAGCGCTTCGATTCGCCGCGGCGGCCTCAGACGAGCAGGTACACCGCGCCCGCGATCGTCAGGGCGATGACGAGCCGATCGAACACGCGCTGGTCCATCCGCGACGCGACGCGGCGGCCGACGAGAGCTCCGACGATGACGGCCGGCACGAGGACGAGGTCGAGCAGGAGCGAGCCGGGCGTGATGATGCCGAGCCCGACGGAGAACGGCAGCTTCGCGATGTTCACGATCGCGAAGAACCAGGCGGATGTGCCGAGGAACGCCTTCACGGGGAACTTCGCCGCGAGGAAGTACATCGACATCACGGGGCCCGCCGCGTTCGCCACCATGGTCGTGAATCCGCCGAGCGCGCCGTACGTCGCCGCGGCGACCGCGCCCGACCGCGCTCCCGGCTCGGCCTCAGACCGGGCCTGGAGCCATCGGCGCCACAGCGTCACGGCGACGACGAGCAGCAGGAGGACGCCGATGACGCGCCGCACCCAGGCGTCGTCGGCGAGGGCGAGGAATGCCCAGCCTGCGACGAGGCCGAGCACGACCGCGGGCGCCATCCGGACGATGACCTTCCAGTCCGCGTGCCGCCGGTACGACAGCAGCGCGAACATGTCGCCCACGATGAGGAGGATGAGCAGGGCTCCGGTCGACTCCTTGGCGGGCAGGACCGCGGCGAACAGGGCGACCGAGAGCGTCGCGCCGCCCGGCACGGCGGTCTTGGACAGGCCGACGACGAGCGCGCCGATCGCGAGCGCCGCCCAGACGATCGGGGAGAGGTCGGCGATCACGCCTTGAGCCGCACGAGGCGCTCGTGGCCCGTCTCCTCGAGCTCCGCGAGGTCCTCGCGCGACTTGAGGAAGTCGGAGAACGAGCGGTATCCGAGGGCCTTCTCGCTGAACGAGGGGTCCATGCGGCGGATGTGCTGCTTCACGGCCGAGCTGTGCAGCCATCCCGCGTCATCGCCCTTGCCCTGGCCGACGCGCAGCGCCCGCTCCAGCAGGCGCGACGCGGCCGCGTGCAGGTCCTCCGGCGGCGTCTCGTCGAAGGCGAGGAACGTCTCCGGCTCCTCGGCGGGCTTGGACTTCGACGCCCGGCGCGTGCGCGGCTTCGCCTTCGGCTCTGCATCGTCCTTCGCCTCGGCCCCGGCGGCCTTCGTCGCGTCCTTCGCGCCCTCCGCCTTGTCGGCGCTCTCGCCCCTGTCATCGGTCTTCGCCTTGGCGGCGGGCTTCGCGGGCAGCTGCACGCCGGGGAGCGAGTCGTAGGGCTCGAACTCGTCGCACGCCGCGGCGAGGGACTTCGCGGTCGAGCCCGCGACGCCCACGCCGACGACGTAGCGGCCGAGGCGCCGGCAGCGCTGCGCGAGCGGCACGTAGTCGGAGTCGCCCGCGACGATCACGACGTGCGTGAGGTCGGGGAGGCGGAACATGTCCTCGACGGCGTCGACCGCGAGGCGGATGTCCGCGCCGTTCTTCGCGTACGCGGCGGCGGGGAAGAGCTGCACGAGGTCGACCGCGCGCGCGACGAGCTGCTGGCGGTAGATGGCGTTCACGGGCGACGACCAGTCGGCGTAGGCGCGCGTGAGCACGAGCGTTCCGTACGACGCCGAGTAGTCGATGACCGCGCCCACGTCGACCATCGCGCGGGACAGCCGGTCGGCGATCTCGGGATCCTGCGGGTTCTCGGCGATCCGTGCGCGGTCTCGGCTGTAGGAGTTGCGCCCGTGGACCCGGTCGTACCACGACATCACGATGTTGTCGAAGTCGAGGTAGACGGCGACCCGGCCGTCATCGTGGGTCTCGGGCACGGCGGCTCCTCAGATGGGGCGGATGGGACTCCTCCGAGCGTAGCCGCGTCGGCTGTGCGTCGCGCCGGGTGCCCATCACCCGGGTGGTGAGGGGTTGTCGGATGGCGCGCACGCCGCTACGGTCTGATGTGCGGAAAGCGTTTTCTCTCAATCTGAAACGTTTCACATCCATCGACGACGATGAGGAGTCCGACATGACCCGACCATCCGCCCGCTGGGCCGCGCGCGCCGGCGTCGGCGCGCTGGCCGCAGCACTGGTCGCAGCACTGGTCGCCGCGATGCCCGGCATCGCGGCGCACGCCGACGATCGAGAGCCGCCCGTGCCGCAGCTCGAGCGGCTCGACCGCGGCCTCGTCGCCGCGCGCACCGACGACGGCGTCTTCCTCAGCTGGCGCCTCCTCGCCGAGGAGACCTCGGGCGCAGGAGAGGCGGGGATGACCGGACCGGACTTCGCCGTCTACCGCGACGGCGAGCGGATCGCGACGGTGACGGACAGCACGAACCTCCTCGATCCCGAGGGCACGGCGTCCTCCGCCTACCGCGTGGCTCCCATCGTGAACGGCGTCGAGCTCGAGGCGAGCGGCAGCACCGCACCGTGGAACGGCGCCTCCGCGACGCTGCCGCTGCAGAAGCCGGCTGACGGCGTGACGCCCGCGGGCGAGGCGTACACCTACTCGGCGAACGACATGTCGGTGGGGGACATGGACGGCGACGGCGATTACGAGTACGTCGTGAAGTGGTATCCGTCGAACGCCAAGGACGTCTCGCAGGTCGGCTACACGGGGAACACGTACATCGACACCTACGAGGCCGATGGCACCCTGCTGCACCGCATCGACCTCGGCGTGAACATCCGCTCGGGTGCGCACTACACGCAGTTCATGGTCTACGACTTCGACGGCGACGGCCGCTCCGAGATCATGATGAAGACCGCGCCGGGCACGAGCGTGACCGCGCAGGGGCAGACGGCCTACGTCACGATCCCGGCCGATGACGCGGCCGCCGGCGTGACGGACGCGGACGACTACCGGATGTCGGCGGCGGACTACCGGGCGCACCTCGTGGAGGTGTTCCGCGGATGGAGCGAGCGCGACGAGGTCGTGTCCGGTCAGTGGCCCGCGACGCTCGAGGAGGCCTTCGGGATCGAACCGCGCTACGACTACCCCCTCTCGGAGGCCGACGCGACCGCGCTCGTCGACCACTTCATCGACGTCTATGCGCCGTCGCGGTCCGCGCGGAACCAGCTGCGGAAGTTCGAGGGCTTCGTGCTGACGGGCCCCGAGTACCTCACGGTGTTCGACGGGCTGACCGGCGCCGAGCTCGAGACGGTGGACTACAAGCCGGGCCGCGGCGACGACGGCCTGCTCTGGGGCGACTATGCCATGGCGCGGATCGAGCCGGGCAACCGCAACGACCGCTTCCTCGCGGGTGTCGCGTACCTCGACGGCGCGCACCCCTCCGCGATCTTCGCCCGCGGCTACTACACGCGCTCCACGCTCGTCGCCTACGACTGGGACGGCGAGAGCCTCTCGGAGCGCTGGTACGTCGACAGCGGGCACGCGCCCATGGCCAACCCGTTCAACGCCTCGCCGCACGGCGTGGACGGCACGGACCCCGAGTTCGGCACGCTCACGACCCAGGGATTCCACTCGCTCTCGGCGGCCGACGTCGACGGCGACGGCGGGCAGGAGATCGTGTACGGGTCGGCGACGATCGACGACGACGGGTCGCTGCTCTACAGCTCGTTCGCCGAGATGCCCGAGGGAAGCGCCGCGCCAGGGACGACGGCGCGGCTCGGGCACGGCGACGCGATGCACGTGACCGACATCCTCCCCGAGCGCAGCGGCCTCGAGATCTTCACGGTGCACGAGGGCGGCGTCTGGGCGCCCTACGGATGGGCGCTCCGCGACGCCGCGACCGGCGAGGTGCTCGAGGGCGAGTACTCCGGTCGCGACACGGGACGCGGCATGGTCGGCGACGTCGATCCCGACCAGCCGGGGCTCGAGTTCTGGGCGTCGATGCCGCCCGGTTCCGGCACGCCGGTCGAGGGGCTGGGCACCAACCAGTCCATCCGCTGGGCGGCCGACATGACGACGCAGATCGTCGAGGGCTATGGCGACGAGGACGTGCGGATCGTCGACGGCTCGGGAGAGGTGCTTCTCGAGGCCGAGGGGACGCGCTCGAACAACGGCACGAAGGGCAACCCCGCCCTCGTCGCCGACGTCTTCGGCGACTGGCGCGAGGAGCTCCTCGTGCGCTCGGCGGACAGCTCCGAGATCCGGATCCACCTCTCCACCGAGGTGACGGACCGCAAGCTCACCACCCTCATGCACGAGCCACAGTACCGTGCGGAGGTGGCGCGGCAGAACACGGCGTACAACCAGCCGAGCTACACGGGCTACCGCCTCGCCTCCGACATCGACTGGGGCGACGTGCCCGTCTACACGAGCGAGGTCGTCGCGCCGGCGCCGATCTTCGTCGACGAGGCGGGCCGCGGCCGCGACGGCTACGAGATCCCCGATGCGCACGGCGTCGCGTACTACGTCGACGGCGCCGAGGTCGCGCCCGGCTTCCATCGCGCGAAGGGCTCCGTCGAGATCGTCGCGGTGCCCGACGCGTGGTTCGCCCTCGCTCCCGAGGTCGAGTCGACGTGGGAGTTCGCGTTCCGCGCCGGTCGCTGATCCCGAAAGAGGAGGGCCGCCGCCGGCGACTGCCGGCGGCGGCCCTCCTCTGCGTCCGGGTCAGCGGCGCGCGGCGTACTGCTCGCGGATGACCGGTCGCGTGTCGACGGGGAGGGTCGCGGCGATCTGCAGCGGCCACTCCGGGCGCGTGCCGGTGAGCGCCCACGCGGCCTGGGCCGCCGCGCCGAGTGCGACGTACTCTCCCGGCTCGGGCACGACGACGGGAGCATCGAAGACCTGCGCCGCGATCGCCTGGACGGCCGCGCTCTGCGCCGCTCCGCCCACGAGGAGCACGCGCTCGGCGGCGACGCCGTGGGCGCGGATCGCGTCGAGGCCCTCCGCGAGCCCGCACAGCACGCCCTCGATCGCGGCCCTGGCGAGGTTCTCGCGGGTCGTCGAGGCGAGGGTCATTCCGAAGAGCGTCGCTGTCGCATCGGGCAGGTTGGGAGTGCGCTCGCCCTCGAACCAGGGCTGCAGCACGAGCCCGCCCGCTCCCGGCTCGGCGGCGAGGGCGAGCCGCGCGAGCTCAGCGTGGTCTGCGCCGAGAAGAGCCGCGGTCGCGTCGAGGACGCGCGCGGCGTTCAGGGTGGTGACGATCGGCAGGAAGCCGCCTGCGGCATCCGCGAACCCGGCGACCGTTCCCGTCCGGTCCTGCACCGCGACATCCGTCACGGCGAACACGGTGCCGCTCGTGCCGATCGAGATCCCGATGTCGCCCGCACGGGCATCGAGGCCGAGCGCCGCGCCCGCGTTGTCGCCGGCACCGGGTGCCACGACGAAGCCGGGGCCGTCGACGTGCTCGGCGGGGGCGAGGACGCGGGGGAGCACGATCGCGTCGGCGTCGCGGCGCAGAGCGCGTGCGAGCAGGTCGCGGTCGTAGACGTCGCGCGACGGGTCGAAGTAGGCCGTCCCGCTCGCGTCGGAGCGATCGGTCACGAGCTCCTCGAGCACGGGGCCGCGCTCGCCGTCGGGTCCGAAGCCGCGCAGGCGCCAGGTGAGCCAGTCGTGCGGAAGCGCGACGGCCGCGACGCGCGCGGCGTTCTCCGGCTCATGGTCCGCCAGCCACCGCAGCTTCGTCGCGGTGAAGGAGGCCACGGGGACCAGCCCCGCGCGCTCCGCGAAGGCCTCGGCGCCGACCTCCGCGGTGAGCGCGGCCGCGGCATCGGCCGAGCGCGTGTCGTTCCAGAGGAGGGCGGGGCGGATGACCTCGCCGCGCGCGTCGAGAGCGACCATGCCGTGCTGCTGCCCCGCGATCGACACCGCGTCGACGTCGGAGAGCCCGCCGGCGTCGGCGATCGCCGACTGCAGCGCGTCCCACCAGTGCCAGGGGTCGACCTCGGAGCCGTCGGGGTGCGATGCGCGGCCCGTGCGCGCGATCTCGCCGGTGGCGAGATCGCGCACGACGACCTTGCAGCTCTGCGTGGACGAGTCGATGCCCGCGACGAGAGTCATCCGCGCCGTCCTCAGCGGGCGCCGAGCAGGTGCTCGGTCGCGAGCTGCTGCAGCCGCACGAAGCCGAAGCCGTGGCCGCCCAGGTACGCGTCGGCGTCGAAGTCCTCGTACGCCGAGCGGTCGGCGAGGAGGTCGTCGTACGACTCGCCCTCGTTCAGGGTCGGCTGGCCGAGCTCGAGCACCTTCGCGCTCGCGAGCGCCTCCTGCACCTCGGGGTCGGCGCGGAAGGCGGCCGCCCGCTCCTTGAGGAGGAGGTAGGTGCGCATGTTCGCGGAGACCGAGTCCCACACGCCCGTCTCGTCCTCGGTGCGGCTGGGCTTGTAGTCGAAGTGGCGGGGGCCGTCGTAGGCGGGGACGCCGCCGGGGCCGCCGTTCTCGAGGAGGTCGACGAGCGCGAACGCGTTGTGCAGGTCGCCGTGACCGAAGACGAGGTCCTGGTCGTACTTGATGCCGCGCTGGCCGTTGAGATCGATGTGGAAGAGCTTGCCGTGGTACAGCGCCTGCGCGATGCCCGCCGCGAAGTTCAGTCCCGCCATCTGCTCGTGGCCGACCTCGGGGTTGAGGCCCACGAGCTCGGGGCGCTCGAGCGAGTCGATGAACGCGATCGCGTGGCCGAGCGTCGGGAGGAGGATGTCGCCGCGCGGCTCGTTCGGCTTCGGCTCGATCGCGAACCGGATGTCGTAGCCCTTGTCGGTGACGTAGTCGCCGAGGAGGTTGACCGCCTCGCGGTAGCGCTCGAGAGCCGCGCGGATGTCCTTCGCGGAGTCGTACTCCGCTCCCTCGCGACCGCCCCACATGACGAAGGTCTTGGCGCCGAGCTCGGCGGCGAGGTCGACGTTCCGCAGCACCTTGCGCAGCGCGAAGCGGCGCACCTGGCGGTCGTTGGAGGTGAAGCCGCCGTCCTTGAAGACGGGGGCGCTGAACAGGTTCGTCGTGACCATCGGGACGACGACGCCGGTGTCGGCGAGCGCGCCCTTGAGCCGGTCGATCTGCTTCTGCCGCTCGTCGTCGGTCGAGCCGAACGCGAACAGATCGTCGTCGTGGAATGTGAGGCCGTAGGCGCCGAGCTCGGCGAGCTTCTCGACCGCGTGCACGACGTCGAGCGCCGGTCGGGTCGGGCCGCCGAACGGGTCGGTGCCGTTGTAGCCGATGGTCCAGAGACCGAACGAGAACTTGTCGTCCTTGGTGGGTGTGAGCGACATGAGGATCCGCCTTCAGCGTCGTCGGTGAAATGTTGTGGAAATGAACATATCACCAACCCTGCTCGCGGATCCAGTCCACCGCGAGGCGTGTCCATCCCTCGAGCGGTCCGAGGCCGGTTGCGAGTCCCTTTCCGTGCGCGCCCTCCGCGAAGACGTGCAGGTCGGCGGGCACGCCGTGACGGACGAGCGCGCGGGTGTAGGCGAGCGCGTGCGTCACCGGGACCGCCTCATCGGCGGCCGTGTGCCACAGGAACGTCGGCGGCGTGCGCTCGTCGACGAGAGCGTCGGCGTCGAGCGCCGCACGGGCGGCGACGGGCGCGTCGGGGCCGAGGAGCGCGTCGACGGAGCCCCGGTGCACGAGATCGGTCATCGAGATGACCGGATAGCAGAGGATGGCCAGGTCGGGCCGCGCGTCGACGTCGTGCGCCGCGCGCTCCGCCGCCGTGGGCGCGCTGCTGAGCGTGGCCGCGAGGTGGCCGCCCGCCGAGAAGCCGAGGACGCCGATCCGCGACACGTCGAAGGCCCCGTGCTCGCCGCGGCGGAGGGCGGCCAGGAGCGACCGGGTCGCGACGATGGGCTCGGGATGGCGCTGCGGCGCGACCGGGTAGCGGAAGACCACGGCGTTCAGTCCCGCGTCGTTCAGCCACGCCGCGACGGGCTCGGCCTCGTGCGGGGCGTGATGCGCGTAGCCGCCTCCCGGCAGCACGAGCATGAGCGGCCGGCTCTCGGGAGCCTCGGCGCGGGCGGGCAGGAAGACGATCTCGTCGGCGTGGGTCATGCTCGTTTCCTACCATCCGCGCGCACCGTATCGTGGTCCGCGTGTGCCCTGATGCGATGACGCCCGACCGCACGACCGACCCCGACGAGACCTCCCGACGCGCGCGCCGGCGCGGTGGCCGGCGGCTCGTCTTCGAGGGGGAGGCGCGCGAGTGGCTCGAGGCCCTTCCTCTCGGCAACGGCCGCATCGGCGCGATGTGCGGAGGCGGCGCGCGGGCCGTGCTGCACCTCAACGAGGAGAGCGTCTGGTCGGGAGCGCCGTGGCGAGACGAGCGGCAGCGTCCGCTCGCGCCCGAGGAATCGCAGCGCCTGCTCGCCGAAGCGCGCCGCGCCGTGCTCGAGGGCCGGCCGCGCGAGGCGGAGGAGCTGCTCCAGCGCCGTCAGTCGGGCTACAGCCAGGCGTTCCTGCCGGTCGGGTCGCTCGTCGTCGGCCCGCGCGCGGGGGCGGATCGCACTCCCGTCGTCCGCGCCCTCGACCTCGGCGCGGCCGTCCACGAGCTGCGCGCGGGCGACCAGACCGCGGAGACCTTCGTGTCGGCGGCCGACGACGTGCTCGTCCACGCGGTGTCCGGCGCCGCCGCGCCGATCGAGCTGTCGTTCTCGACGCCCCTGCGCGAGACGGCGCGCGAGGAGCTCGCCGACGGCTTCGCGGCCCTCCTCGCGGCGCCCCTCGACGTCGCGCCCGGACACGAGCCCGACCTCCCCGCCGCGACGTGGCCCGACGACGGCGAGCGCACCGTCGAGGTCGCCGTCGTCCTCCGCCGCCGAGAGGAGGGGGAGCGGACCGTGTTCGCTCTCGCGATCGAGACCACGTATGCGGGGCCCACGGCCGAGCTCTCGTCGCCCGATGACGCGCTCCGCCGGGCGCACGAGCGGGCCGAGGCCGCCCTCGCGAGCGGATACGAGCGCCTGCGGGCAGCGCACGTCCGCGCGCACGCCGAGCTCTTCGACCGCGTGCGGATCGACCTCGGGCGCGCTCCCGACGCGTCCACCTCCGAGCGTCTCGAGCGCGCGCGCAGCGCAGGCGACGTCGCCGCGGCGGATCCCGATCTCGTCGCGACGCTGTTCGACTACGGCCGGTACCTGCTGATCTCGTCCTCGCGGCCGGGTCGGCTCCCCGCGAACCTGCAGGGTCTGTGGAACGCCGAGATGCGTCCGCCGTGGAGCTCGAACTACACGCTCAACATCAACACCGAGATGAACTGCTGGGCCGCCGAGGTGACCGCTCTTCCGGAGACCGCACAGCCGCTCATCCGCTTCGTGGGCGCCCTCGCCGAGCGCGGCGCGCGGACGGCGGCGATCGACTACGGCGCGCCCGGCTGGGTGGCGCACCACAACAGCGACGCGTGGGCCTTCACCGCCACGGTGGGCGCGGGGCACGGCTCTCCCTGCTGGGCGTTCTGGCCGTTCGCAGGACCGTGGCTCATTCGCCACCTGTCCGAGCACGTCGCGTTCGGCTCGGCGCCGGACGGCTTCGTCGACGGCACGCTCCGCCCGCTCGCCCGCGGCGCGGCGGAGTTCCTCCTCGCCTGGCTCGTCCGCCTGCCCGACGGCTCCCTCGGGACCGCGCCGTCGACATCCCCCGAGAACACCTTCCGGGTGGGCGGCCACGAGGTCGGCGTCGGCGTCACGAGCACGATGGACCTCGCGCTCGCGCGCGAGCTGCTCGGCACCGTCGTGACGCTCGGTCCCGAAGACGACCCGCTCGTGGGCGCCGCCCGCGACGCGCTCGACGCGCTGCCCGAGGTCTCGTCGCGTGCGACCGACGAGGGCGTCCTCGAATGGGACGCCGTCGTCGATGAGGTCGACCCGCAGCATCGCCACGTCAGCCATCTCTACCCGCTCTATCCCGGCGATGCGGCCGACGAGGCCTTCGAGCGCGCGGCGGCCGTGACGCTCGACCGCCGCGGGCTCGACTCGACCGGCTGGTCGCTCGCGTGGAAGACGGCGCTCTGGGCGCGCCTCGGGCGCGCGGACCGCGTCGCGGATCTCCTGCGGCTCTTCTTCCGCGACGCGCGCGGGATCGGCTTCGGCGAGGCGGGCGGACTCTACGCGAACCTCTTCGCGGCGCACCCGCCCTTCCAGATCGACGGGAACCTCGGGTTCACGGGCGGGTTCGCGGAGTGCCTCCTGCAGAGCCATCGCGGGCGGATCGACCTCCTGCCCGCCGTGCCGACGGCGCTCGCGTCCGGCCGGGTCGCGGGGCTCATCGCGCGGCCGGGCGTCGTCGTCGACATCGCCTGGGCGGACGGCCGTCTCGTGTCCGCGCGCCTGCGCGCGCGATCCGGGCGGGATGGCCGGATGCGGCTGCGCTGGGGCGGCCGCGAGATCGAGGTCGAGGTGTCGTCGGGGGCCGACACGGTCGTGTCGGCCGCCGACTTCGACGACTGAGCGCGCGTGTCGGCGCCCGTGCGGTCGGCCTGGGGTTGAAAGGGCGGAAGGGGCGCGCTAGGGTCAAGCGAAGCGCTTCGACAATGGGGTGCGAGAACGTCCGCCGCGACGAGGCCGCGTCTGCGCGCCATCGGCCGAAGGGACCCGTGCCGCAGAGGACCGGGACGCATCGCCTCGTCGCGGCGGCGCGGCCCGCCGACGACGGCGAGGAGGGATCGAGGATGACCGACGGCACGCGCGGCCCGTATGCGCCCGGCATGCTCCTGTTCGGCGGCGACTACAACCCCGAGCAGTGGCCGCGCGAGATCTGGCGGGAGGACATCGCCCTCATGCGGCGCGCGCGGGTGAACACCGTGACGCTCGGCGTGTTCTCCTGGGCGCTGCTCGAGCCGCGCGAGGGCCGGTTCGAGACCGGCTGGCTCGACGAGGTCATCTCCCTGCTCGACGAGGCCGGCATCGGGTTCTTCCTCGCCACGCCGACCGCGTCGCCGCCACCGTGGTTCACGCTCGCGCACCCTGACGCGATGCCCGTCGGGCCCGACGGGGTCGTGCTCTCGCACGGCTCCCGCGACACGTACGCGGTGAGCGCGCCCGCGTACCGCGAGGCGTCCCGGCGGATCGCGCGGATGCTCGGCGAGCGATACGGACGCCACCGCGGTCTGCGGGGATGGCACATCCACAACGAGTACGGGACGCTCGACTACGGGCCGCATGCGGCGCGCGCCTTCCGCGCCTGGCTGCGGAGCCGCTACGGCGATCTCGACGCGCTGAACGCCGCGTGGGGCACCGCGTTCTGGTCGCAGCGCTACGGGACGTGGGAGGAGATCCTCCCTCCGCGCGCCACGCAGTACCTGCACAGCCCCGCGCTCCTCATCGACTTCCGGCGGTTCTCCTCCGACGAGATGCTCGCGGCGTTCGAGGAGCAGAAGGCGGAGATCCGCGCGGCCGGCTCGTCCGCTCCGGTCACGACGAACTTCATGCTGCCCACCTGGAACCACCTCGAGCAGTGGTCGTGGTCCGCCGCGCAGGACATCGTGTCGATCGACCACTACCTGGACACGACCGGCCCGGACGGCGAGGCGCACGTGGCCTACGGCGCGGACCTCACCCGGTCATGGGCGGGCGGGCCCTGGGTGCTCATGGAGCAGAACGCGCGCGGCATCCGCGTGGGCGATCGCACGCACGCCAAGACAGCTGATCGGATGATCCGCAACTCCCTCGGCTACATCGCGCGCGGCTCGCAGAGCTCGCTCTTCTTCCAGTGGCGGCAGAGCGCGGCGGGAGCCGAGCAGTGGCACGGCGCGCTCGTGCCGCACGGGGGCGGCGACTCGCCGCTGTTCGAGCCCGTGGTCGAGCTCGGCCGGATCCTCGAGGCCATCGGCGAGGTCGCCGAGCCGCCGGCCGATGGCCCGGTCGTTCCGGCCGAGGTGGGGATCGTCTGGCACGCCGACGGCTGGTGGGCGCTCGAGACGCCGCACCTGCCCAACGACGCGCTGTCGTACTCCGACGAGGTGCGGGCGACGCACCGCGCGCTCTGGCGGAAGGGCATCGCGACGGAGTTCGTGCGGCCGGGCGGGGAGGTCTCGCACCTGCGCCTGCTCGTGGTGCCCGCGCTGTACGCCATGGCGCGGGAGACCGTCGGATGGCTCGAGGGGTTCGTGCGGGCGGGCGGGCGCCTCGTCGTCACGACGCCGTCCGGGTTCGCGGACGAGAGCCTCCGGATCGGCGCCGGCCGCTACCCTGCGCTGCTGAGCGACCTCCTGGGCGCAGGCGCGGACGAGATCGTGCCGCTCGACCCGGGCGCTGGCGTCGCGATCGAGGGCGGCCTGCGTGCGGAGGAGTGGACCGAGCGCCTGTATGCGTCGGATGCGCGCGTCCTCGCGCGCTACGTCGACGGCCCGCTCGCGGGGCACGCCGCCATCACCGAGGCCGAGCGGGGCGCGGGGACGGCGGTCTACGTGTCGGCCCGACTCGCTCAGGAATCCCGCGACATCCTGCTCGCCGAGCTCGCGCAGCGCGCGGGGGCGCGCGAGACGGTCGCGGGCGCCGCAGCGCTCGGCGTCGAAGCCGTGAGGCGGCGCGGGGCGCGGGCGGACTTCCTCTTCCTCCTCCACCACGGCGCCGAGCCGGTGCGGGTGCGCGGCGAGGCGCGCGAGCTCATCCGAGCGAGCGACCTCTCGCGCGGGCTCACGCTCGATCCGGGAGCGAGCGCCGTCCTGCGCGTCGCGCGCGGCGCGGAGGTGGAGATCGAGCGGATGGTCGGGCCATGATATGAGTTGCCGGGGGCCTATGCTCGCGGATAGGATCGCGGGATCAGTCGAAGCGCTTAGACGACGGAGTGAAGATGGCGACGATCAACGAGGTGGCGAAGCTCGCCGGCGTGTCGATCAGCACGGTCTCGTACGCCCTCTCCGGCAAGCGCACGATCTCGCGCTCGACGCGCGAGCGGATCGACCAGGCCATCGCAGAGCTCGACTACCAGCCGCACGCCGCCGCGCGCATCCTCGCCGGGGCCCGGACGCAGATCCTCGCCCTCAGTGCACCGCTGCGCGCCGACGGGCACCTGCCGACGCACATGCGGTTCACCTCCGCGGTCGTCGAGGCCGCGCGCGGGCGCGACTACGACGTGCTGCTGCTCGCCCGCGACGACGAGGTGAACGGCATCCGGAGGGTGAGCGCGAGCTCCCTCGTCGACGGCGTCGTGATGATGGGCGTCGCCGAGGATGACGAGCGGCTTCCGATCGTCCGCGCGGGGCGCATCCCCGCTGCGCTCATCGGCATCTCCGAGCACGCGCAGGGGGTCGCCTGCGTCGACTTCGACTTCGAGACGGCGGCGCGCGACGCCATCGCGCGACTCGCCGATGCGGGCCATCGCGTCGTGGGCATGATCGGCCACCCGCACAGCTTCGTGGATCGGCGCGCGGGATTCATCGGCCGCTTCGATCACGCTCTCGAGCAGGCCGCTCAGGAGCGGGGCGTCCGTCTCGTTCGTCAGTGGGCGGGCATCGAGCGGGGGACGGGTGCGGAGGCGGTCAACCTCATCCTCGGGGCGGCCCCCGACGTCACGGCGATCGTGTTCCACTGCAACGAGCCGGTCGTGGAGGAGGCGCTGCGGCGCCTGGACGAGCGCGGGCTGCGCGTCCCGCACGACATCTCCCTCCTCGCAGCCGCGGCGAGCTACGACCCGGGGCGGCTCGAGCACCGGCTGAGCGGAACGACGCTTCCCATCGAGGAGATGGGGAGGATCGCCGTCGAGGGCATGCTCGCGGCGGTCGAGGGCGTCGTGCCGGGCCCGCCTCGCCTGCTGCCGCCCGCGTTCATCGACCGCAGCTCGATCGCGCCGCCCGCCTGAGGCGCGCCGCACCGACGCGCGTCTGCGCGTCGGTCATCGAAGCGCTTCGAGAATTTCTCATCCACTCCGCCCGCCGATGGGCGTCACGACAGGAGCATCCCGGCCATGAAGTTCACCGACGGGTTCTGGCAGCTGCGGCAGGGCGTCGACGCCCTCTACGGGCGCGAGGCGTACGACGTCTGGTCCGACGGGCGCACGCTGAACGCGACCGTGCCGACGAAGGTCATCGAGCGCCGCGGCGACACCCTGAACCGCGCGACCCTCACGGTCTCGCTGCACTCGCCGCTGCCCGGGGTGATCGGCGTGCGCATCGAGCACCACCAGGGCGGCCGAGGCGAGGTCTCGTTCGACCTCGTCGGCGCCGAGGACGGGCACGGCGACGTCGTCGTGGACGAGGCGGCCGGCAGCATCACGAGCGGCCGCATCCGCGCGACCATCACCCGTGGAGCTCCGTGGAGCCTCGTCTTCCACGATGTCGAGACCGGGCGGGTGCTCACGTCGAGCGGCGAGAAGTCGCTCGGCTACATCCGCCTCGCCCCGGACGCCGCGGTCGAACGGGGGCCGCTCGGCGCGACGGGAGCCGGCGCCTACGTCCATGAGCAGCTGGCCCTCGACGTCGGCGAGCTCATCTACGGGCTGGGCGAGCGATTCGGGCCCCTCGTGAAGAACGGCCAGACGGTCGACATCTGGAATGCCGACGGCGGCACCTCGAGCGAGCAGGCGTACAAGAACGTCCCGTTCCATCTCTCGAGCCGGGGATACGGCGTGCTCGTGGATCATCCGGGCCACGTCTCCTACGAGGTCGGGTCGGAGGCCGTCGAGCGCGTGCAGTTCTCGGTCGCGGGCGAGTCCCTCAGCTACTACGTCTTCGCCGGCGGCGACCCCGCCGGCGTGATCGAGCGCTACACGGCGCTGACCGGGCGCCCGGCTCGCCTGCCCGCGTGGTCGTACGGCCTGTGGCTCACCACGAGCTTCACGACCGACTACGACGAGGCGACCGTGACGCGCTTCATCGAGGGGATGGCCGAGCGCGACATCCCGCTCGGCACGTTCCACTTCGACTGCTTCTGGATGCGCGAGTTCAACTGGTGCGACTTCGAGTGGGACCCGCGCGTGTTCCCGGATCCCGAAGGGCTGCTCGGCCGTCTGCACGAGCGCGGGCTGCGCGTGTGCGTCTGGATCAATCCGTACATCGGCCAGCGCTCGCCGCTCTTCGCGGAGGGCAAGGAGAAGGGCTACTTCGTCACGCGGCGCGACGGCTCAGTCTGGCAGTGGGATCTGTGGCAGGCGGGCATGGCGCTCGTCGACTTCACGAACCCCGATGCGACGGCGTGGTACCAGGACCACCTCCGGCGGCTCATCCGCCAGGGCGTCGACTGCTTCAAGACCGACTTCGGCGAGCGCATCCCGCTCGAGATCGACTACTTCGACGGCTCGAGCCCCGAGCGGATGCACAACCTCTACACCCAGCGCTACAACGAGGCCGTGTTCGAGGTGCTCGAGGCCGAGCGCGGCGAGGGCGAGGCCGTGCTGTTCGCGCGGTCGGCGACCGCCGGCGGCCAGCGGATGCCCGTGCACTGGGGCGGCGACAACACGTCGTCGTTCGCGTCGATGGCCGAGAGCCTCCGCGGCGGCCTCTCGCTCTCGCTCAGCGGCTTCGGCTTCTGGAGCCACGACATCGGCGGATTCGAGGGCATGCCTGACCCCGCGGTCTTCAAGCGCTGGCTCGCGTTCGGGCTCCTCTCGAGCCACAGCCGCCTGCACGGATCCACGAGCTACCGGGTGCCGTGGCTGTTCGACGAGGCGGAGGGGCGCGATGAGGCCGATGCCGAGAGCGCGGTCTCGGTCGCCCGCCGGTTCACCCGCCTCAAGCTCGCGCTCATGCCGTACCTGCACGCGGCCGGACTCGAGGCGCACCGCACCGGCACGCCGGTCATGCGGCCCATGCCGCTCGCGTTCCCCGGCGATCCCGCCACCGCGTACCTCGACCGGCAGTACATGCTCGGGCCGGACCTGCTCGTCGCGCCCGTGTTCTCGGCGGACGGCGCGGTGGATCTCTACCTGCCCGCGGGGGAGTGGACAAGCCTTCTCACGGGTGAGACAGTGAGCGGCGGATGGCGCCGCGAGACCCATGCGTTCGACAGCGTTCCGCTGTACGTCCGCCCCGGCGCCGTCGTGCCGGTCGGCGCGCGCGACGACACGACCGACTACGACTACCTCGACGACCTCACGCTGCGGGTCGCGCCGGGCGGAGCGGACGGCGAGAGCGCCCTCACGGTGACCGCGGCGGATGGCCGGACGGCGCGCTTCCGCGTCGAGCGCGCGCAGGGATCCGTCCGCATCTCCTCCGAGGAGGTCGTCGCCTTCTCGATCGGCGCGATCGGCGGCGAGACCGTCCGCGCGTCCGACGGGGTCGCCGAGCTCGCCCTCTGACCCGGCGGCTGCGCGGTCCTGTCGCACGAGGAGCGCCTCTCCGCAGGCGGGTGAGGGCATCGATATCGATAACGATTTCGCAACGCTAAGTTTGGGATCGCAACTTTTCCTTGCGCGGAGCGCACGGCGTCCACCAGCCTGGGTGCCGACCATCCGTCCCGCGCAAAGGAGCGTGCATGATGCCCTCACCCCTTCGCAGACGCCGCCGCGGCGTGCTCGCCGCGCTTGCCGCGTCGCTGCTCGCCGCCTCGGCCCTTGCGGCTGTTCCGGCCGCCGCCGAGGAGGCGCCGCCCGCGATCGCGACCGACTTCGAGAGCGGGCTCGACGGCTGGGCGCCGCGCGACAGCGGATCCGGCGCGCCGACCGTCACCGTGACCGACGCCGATGCCCACGCGGGGGTCGGGGCCGCGCTCATCGCGGACCGCACCTCGCAGGGCAGCGGGATCATCCGCGATGTGACGGGCGTGCTCATCCCCGGCGAGACGTACGACCTCACCGCCTGGGTGCGCTTCGCGCCCGGACAGCCCGCCGACGCCGTGTGGGCGAGCATGGCGCGGACGACCGCGGGCGCGACGAGCTACGACACGATCGCGCAGCACGCCGCAGCGACCGACACGGGCTGGACGCAGCTCAGTGCGCGGTTCACGATGGGCGCCGCCGAGAGTGCGCAGCTGTACTTCGAGACGGCGTACGGCGGCACGAACACCTCCGACCTCCTCGTCGACGACATCGTCGTCACGCCGGTCGGTGACCCGCAGGTCGAGGATGCGGTCCCGCTGAAGGACACGGTCGACTTCCCCGTCGGCGTCGCGATCGACAGCCGCGAGACGACGGGCGCGGCAGCGGAGCTCCTCACGCGGCACTTCGACCAGATCACGCCCGAGAACCACATGAAGCCCGAGGCCTGGTACGACGCGGACCGCGTGTTCACGCCGCATCCTGAGGCGATCGCTCTCATGGACTTCGCGCGAGATGAGGGCCTGCGGCTCTACGGCCACGTGCTCGTCTGGCACGGCCAGACGCCGGCCTGGTTCTTCGAGCACGACGACGGCACGCCGCTCACGAACTCGGAAGCCGATCAGGCCATCCTCGCCGAGCGCATGCGCACGCACATCTTCGCGGTCGCCGAGTACCTCTCGTCCGGATGGGGCGCGTTCGGAGCGGAGAACCCGCTCGTCGCGCTCGACGTCGTCAACGAGGTCATCGACGACGGCGCGCAGTACGCCGACGGCATGCGCCGCAGCCGCTGGTACGACGTGCTCGGCGAGGAGTTCGTCGACCTCGCGTTCCAGTACGCCGACGAGGCGTTCAACCACGTGTACGCCGCGGACGGCGCCGACCGCCCGGTCACGCTCTTCATCAACGACTACAACACCGAGCAGGCGGGCAAGCAGGACCGATACGCGGCGCTCGTCGACCGCCTTCTCGCGCGCGGCGTGCCCGTGGACGGCGTGGGGCATCAGTTCCACGTGTCGCTGTCGACGCCCGTCTCCGCGCTCGCCGGCGCGCTCGACCGGTTCGCCGACGTGGGGGTGACGCAGGCCGTCACCGAGCTCGACGTGACGACCGGCACGCCGGTCACGGACGCGCTGCTCGTCGACCAGGGCTACTACTACCGCGCCGTCTTCGACGCGTTCCGCGAGCGTGCGGGCGAGCTGTTCTCCGTGTCGGTCTGGGGTCTCACCGACGGACGCTCGTGGCGCGTGGACTCGGGGGCGCCCCTTCTGTTCGACGACGCCCTGCAGGCGAAGCCCGCGTTCCACGGGGCCGCCGGGGGAGAGCTGCCGCCGCCGGCGCGCAGCGCGTCGGTCTTCCAGGGTGCGGTGCCGCTCGACGCGGATGCCGCCTCGGATGTCGCCTGGCGCCAGCTCCCTCTGCACGAGGCGGGTGATGCCGCGCGCTTCCAGCTGCGCTGGGACGCCGACCGGCTGACCGTGTATGTCGAGGTCGACGACACCACGCCGGGCGACGATCGCGTGGTGCTCTCCTGGAACGACGAGACAGCGGATGTCCCGCGCGGGGGAGGCGCCGAGGTCGAAGCGGTGGTCTCGGAGACGGCGACGGGGTACGCCGTGGTCGCGGCGCTGCCGCTCGCGGCCGCCGAGGGCGACAGTGTCCTGTTCGACGTGCGCGTCGTGGATGACGGATCGCCGCGCGGCGGCTGGAGCGCCGAGGGCACGCAGGGCTCGCTCGCGCTCGTCGGCCCTCTCGCGTACGCCGAGGTCCCTGAGGCCGCATCAGCGCCCGTGATCGACGGTGCGCCGGACGACGTGTGGGCGGACGCCGCGACGGTCGCGGCGGACATCCAGGTCGACGGCGAGGCGGGTGCGACCGCCCAGGCGCGGCTCCTCTGGCGGGACGACGTGCTGTACGTCCGCGCCGAGGTCGCCGACCCGGTGGTCGACGTCAGCGGCGTGGACCCCTGGATCCAGGACTCGGTCGAGATCTACGTCGACGCCGGCAACGCCAAGAACGGCGCCTACCGTGCGCAGGACATGCAGCTGCGCGTGAACGCCGACGGCGTCGTCTCCTTCGGCGCCGGCGACGAGGCCGCGCAGGATGCGCGCACGGACACCGCAGCCGCGCGGACCGAGACGGGCTACGTCGTCGAGGCGGCGATCCGCCTCGATGGCGCGGGTGGGCCGGGCACCTTCCAGGGCCTCGACGTCCAGGTGAACGACGCGGCCGCCGGTGCCCGCACGGGCATCCGCAACTGGGCCGACCCGACGGGGCTGGGCTACCAGTCGACCGCGCGCTGGGGTGTCGTCCAGCTCGTCGCCGCGCCGCAGGAGCCGTCGATCACGGTGCCCGCCGGTGCCCAGGCGGGGGCGGAGGCCGTCGTCACGGTCACCGGCGCTGCGCCGGGTGAGACGGTCGAGGTGCGTGCCGCGCGCGGCGAGGGACGCACGGGCGAGGTGATCGGCACGGCGGCGGCCGACGCGCGCGGCGTCGCGGAGGTGACGGTCACCCTCCCGGACCGCCCCGGCGTGTGGCAGCTGACTGCGAGCGCGGACGGCGACATCCTCGCCCAGACGCGGGTGAAGCTGAGTCGCTGAGCGGCGGCGGCTGACTCGCGGAGTGCGGGTGGCCGACCCGTTGAGTGGCGGCGAGAGCGGGCGGGGCGTCGACGGCGTCCCGCCCGCTTCCGTGTCTCACACGCGGTCGGAATCCGCCCGGGTTTCCCGCCCGGCGTGAGACACGCTGAGGGAGTGATCCCGGCGACGGTGTTCGCATGTCTCACGCGCGGTGGGTATGGGCGCCTCTTTCCCACACCGAGCGAGACATGCCGGTCGGGTGGAGCGCGCATGTCTCACGCTCGGTGGGTATGGGCGCCTCTTTCCCACGTCGAGCGAGACATGCCGGCCGGGTGGCGCCCGCGTGTCTCATGTTCCGCGGGATACGGCGCCCGGTTCCCACGCCAAGTGAGACATGCAACCGGGGTGGCGCCCGCGTGTCTCAGGCGTGGCGGGAAACGGCCCCCGGTTCCCACGACGAGCGAGACATGCAACCGGGGCGCCGGTGACGGCCACGCATGCAGGGGCGGGCAGGAGCTAGCGGGCGGGCGCGGTGGATGCCCGGATGACGAGCTGGGCGGGCATCCGGACATGGGCGTCGCTCGCGTCATCGCCGCCGTCGAGCTTGCCGAGCAGGATCCGCACGGCGGCGGCGCCCATCTCGCGCAGAGGCTGCCGGATGGTCGTCAGCGGCGGCTCATGCGAGGCGGCGGCGGGGATGTCGTCGAAGCCGACGACCGACAGGTCGTCGGGGACGGAGATCCCGTGCGCGCGTGCGATCTCGATCGTGCGGATGGCCGAGAGATCGTTCGCCGCGAACACGGCCGTCGGCGGGTCGGCGAGCGACAGGAGCTGCTCGGCGGCAGGTGTCGACTCCTCGGATCGATACCCGCCGTCGACCACGAGCGCGGGGTCGAATGCGATGCCGGCCTCCGCGAGGGCCATCCGGTAACCCTCCTCGCGCAGGCGGGCGGACTCGAGGTCGCGGCGACCGCGGACGTGCGCGATCCGCCTGTGACCGAGCTCGATGAGATGACGGGTCGCGGCGATCGCCCCTTCGAGGTTGTCGCTGTCGACGGTCGTCGCGCCCGCGGGGCCGGTGTGCGGGTCGATCGCGACGACCGGCACGCTGGCGGAGGGCGCCTCGACGGTCGGCGTCACGATGATGGCGCCGTCGATGAGCGTGCCGCCCAGGCGGGAGAGGGAGCGGCGCTCCCAGCCCTCATGCTGCCCCTCGGTCGGCCCCGAGAGGCTTCCCGCGTACGAGAGCAGGTCGTAGCCCGTGCCCTGCAGGGCCTCGGAGATCCCCTCGAGAAGAGAGAGCGCGAAGGGCTCGAACTCCGCGACGAGCACGCCGATGACGTGCGTGCGGCCGCGCCGGAGCGAGGCGGCGATGAGCGACGACTCGTAGCCGAGCTCCGTGACCACGCGCAGCACGTGCGCCGAGGTCTTGGCCGAGACGCCGTACCGCCCGTTGATCACCTTCGAGACGGTCGACACCGACACGCCGGCCACACGCGCGACATCATGGATGGTCGCGCGGCCGCTCGGCGCGGCCTCCGGGGTCGGCGGGAACGT
Organism: Microbacterium barkeri; assembly: GCF_027921765.1. Lineage (GTDB taxonomy): Bacteria > Actinomycetota > Actinomycetes > Actinomycetales > Microbacteriaceae > Microbacterium > Microbacterium barkeri. The sequence goes on along the minus strand of NZ_BSEJ01000004.1, from coordinate 114,616 downwards.
CACGCGTCAACGCTACTGCCGGACGGCCCCGGATGGCGGTCGGACACGGCCGTGTTTCAATCGTTATCGAAAACGATGTCGATAACGATTGACAATTTGTCGTGAGCGATGACATTCTCGTCTTCGCGGGGCGACCGTCGATGTCCGACGGATGCCCGGGATGTTCCCACTCGAGGACGAGGAGAGACGCGATGAGAGCACACAGGATCCTGACGATCGCAGCCGTCGCCGGCGCGGTGGCCCTGACGGGCTGCGCGGGCGGCAGCGGCGGCGGGGACGACGGGGACGTCACGATGACGCTCTGGCACAACTCGACCACCGGACCCGGCAAGCAGTACTGGGAGGACGCGGCCGCCGCGTTCGAGGCCGAGAACGAAGGGGTCACGATCGACGTCCAGTCGATCCAGAACGAGGACATGGATGGCCGCCTGCAGACTGCCGTGAACTCGGGCGACATGCCCGACCTCTTCATGGCGCGCGGCGGCGGCAAGCTCGCGGATGTCGTCGAGGCCGGAGCGGTCAAGGACCTCTCCGACCTCATCTCGGACGAGGTCCGCGCCGACTACGGCGATGGCGTGTTCGATGCCTTCACGATCGACGGCGCGACCTACGGCGTCCCCACGGCCGTGCTGCCCGGCGGCATCTTCTACAGCCAGGACCTCTTCGCCGACGCGGGCGTCGAGCCGGCCGGCACGATGGACGAGCTCGTCGACGCGACCGAGAAGCTCAAGGAGACGGGCGTCGCCCCGATCGCGCTCGGCGCGATGGACGCCTGGCCGGCCGCGCACTGGTACTACTTCTTCGCGCTGCGCGAGTGCAGCCAGGAGGTCATGTCGGAGATCGCGACGACGCTCGACTTCTCGGACGACTGCTGGCTCGCCGCGGGCGAGGACCTCGCCGACTTCGCCGAGACCCAGCCGTTCAACGAGGGCTACCTGACGACCTCGGCGCAGCAGGGCGCCGGCTCATCGGCGGGCCTGCTCGCCAACCACCAGGCGGCCATGGAGCTCATGGGCGGCTGGGACGTGGGCGTCATCGCCTCGCTCACCCCCGACCAGAAGCCCCTCGCCGACCTGAGCTGGTTCCCGTTCCCGGCGGTCGACGGCGGCGACGGCGACCCGACGGCCATGATGGGCGGCGTCGACGGATACTCGTGCTCGGTCGACTCGCCGTCGGCCTGCGAGGACTTCCTCAACTTCATCGCGTCGCAGGAGTGGCAGGAGAAGTACGCCGAGGCGTACCAGACGATCCCCGCCTCGAAGGCCGCTCAGGGCGCGGTCACCGACCCGGCCCTGCAGCCGCTCATGGAGGCCTACAACGAGGCCGCGTACGTCACGGTGTGGCTCGACACGCTGCTCGGCCAGAGCGTCGGCAACGCGCTCAACACGGCGGTCGTCGAGCTGCTCTCCGGCAACGGCTCGCCCGAGGGCATCGTCGAGGCCGTCGAGGGCGCGGCGGCGCGCGGCTGAGGAACGTCATGAGCTCCTCCCTCATCGAGGTGCCCCCGGCGGCCGACGCTCCCGCGTCGGCCCCCCCCCCCGCCCCCCCCCCCGGGCGGCCCGCCCGAGCGCGTCGCGGCGCCGCGGACTGGCGCAAGCGCGGCGAGATCGCGCTCCTCGCCGGCCCGGCGGTCGTCGTCTTCCTCGCGTTCGTCATCTTCCCCGTGCTGATGGCGGCCTACTACGGCTTCTTCAGCTGGAAGGGGTTCGGCCCGCCCACGAACTTCATCGGGCTGCAGAACTACATCACGATCCTGCAGGACCCGACGTTCCGCGACGCCGTGATCCACAACGGCGTCATCGTGGTCGCATCGCTCGTGCTGCAGGGGCCCCTGGCCATCCTGTTCGCCCTCCTGCTCAACCAGCGGATCCGCGGGCGGTCGATCATCCGCGTCCTCATCTTCGTCCCGTACGTCATCGCCGAGGTGGTGGTCGGAACCGGATGGAGCCTCATGCTCCAGGACGCGGGCGCGGTCAACAGCCTGCTCGGGAAGCTCGGCATCGAGGGTGCGTCGTGGATCGCCGATCCGGCGCTCGCGATGTGGACGCTCATCCTCATCATCACGTGGAAGTACATCGGCTTCGCGGTCATCCTCATGCTCGCCGGCCTGCAGGGCATCCCCGAGGAGCTGTACGAGGCCGCCGCGATCGACGGCGCGTCGTTCTGGCAGATCCAGCTGCGGATCACCCTGCCGCTGCTCGGGCCGACCATCCGCATCTGGGCGTTCCTGTCGATCATCGGATCGCTGCAGCTGTTCGACCTCGTCAACATCATCTGGGGCCAGTACGTCTCCGCGACGGCCGGCACCTCGACCATGGCGACGTACATGTACCTCAACGGCCACATGGCGGGCAACTACGGCTTCGGCAACGCGGTCGCCGTCGTGCTGTTCGTCATCTCGCTCGTGGTCGCGCTCGTCTACCAGCGCTTCGTGCTGCGACGCGACACGGAAGGCGCCCTCACGGGCGGGAAGGAGCGGAGGAAGTGAGCTCGACCACCCTCCTCGTCGTGCCGTCGGCACGCCGGCGGCGCCGCGTCGACAGCGGCATCGCACGCCGCCCCGGCGACGGCAGCCGCGCGATCACCTACCTCTGCGCGGTCGTCCTCATCGCCATCTGCATGGGGCCGGTCCTCTACATCGTGCTCGGCGGCTTCCGCACGAACTCGCAGATCACCGCCGACCCATCGGGCTTCCCCGCCCCGTGGGTCGTGACGAACTACACCGAGGTGCTCGCGAGCGGCACCTTCTGGCAGGCCATGGCGAGCTCGACGATCACGGCCCTCGCCACGACCGCGGGTGTGGTCGCCCTCGGGCTCATGGCGAGCTACGTCATCGCGCGCTACGACTTCATGGGGAAGGGCGCGCTGTACGCCCTCTTCGCCGCGGGACTCATGTTCCCCGTCACGGTCGCGATCACGCCGCTCTACCTGCTCGTGCGCAGCCTGGGCCTGACGAACAGCCTGCTCGGCGTCATCCTGCCGCAGATCGCCTTCGCCCTCCCGACGACGATCATCATCCTCGTGCCGTTCCTGCGGGCCATCCCCGCGGAGATCGAGGAGGCGGCCTCCATCGACGGGGCGAGCCGACTCGGCTTCTTCTTCCGGATGGTGCTGCCGCTGAGCCTCCCCGGCGTCATCACGACGGGCATCCTCGCCTTCATCGGGTCGTGGAACGGGTACATGCTGCCGCTGTTCATCCTGAGCGACCCGAACCTCTTCACGCTGCCCCTCGGCGTGCAGAACTTCGCGTCGCAGTACTCCGTCGACACGGCGCGCGTGCTCGCGTTCACGTCGCTGTCGATGCTGCCCGCGCTCATCTTCTTCAGCCTCTTCGAACGCCGCATCGTCGGCGGCCTCAGCGGGGCGGTCAAGGGATGACCGCCCCCGGATCCGCAGGGAACGCCATGACCGAACTGCCCCCTCTGCCCGTCGTGTCCGAGCGCGTGAGCGCTCTCCTCGAGCGCATGACGCTCGAGGAGAAGCTCGCCCAGCTCGTCGGCTACTGGCTCGACCGCGGAGGCGAGGTCGTGGCGCCGATGCAGGGCGAGATGGCCGGCGACGATGCGGGAGCGACTCTCGCCGAGATCACGCGCGACGGCATCGGCCACTACACGCGCGTGTACGGCACGCGGCCCGTCGACCCGGCCCAGCGCGCCGCGTGGCTGTGGGCGGAGCAGCGGCGGCTGAAGGCCGAGACCCGCCTCGGGATCCCCGCGATCGTCCACGAGGAGTGCCTCACCGGGCTCGCCGCGTGGAAGGCCGCGACCTTCCCGACGCCGCTCGCGTGGGGCGCGTCGTTCGATCCCGACCTCGTCGCCGAGATGGGCGCCGCGATCGGCGACACGATGCGCGAGCTCGGGATCCACCAGGGGCTCGCGCCCGTGCTCGACGTCATCGCCGACCCGCGCTGGGGGCGCGTCGACGAGTGCATCGCCGAGGATCCGTACCTCGTCGGCACGGTCGGCACCGCCTACGTGCGCGGCCTGCAGAGCGCGGGCGTGCATGCGACGCTCAAGCACTTCCTCGGCTACTCGGCGTCGAAGGCGGGGCGCAATCACGCCCCCGTCTCGGCGGGGCCGCGAGAGCTCGCCGACGTCTACCTGCCCCCGTTCGAGATGGCGCTCCGCGACGGCGGCGCCCGATCGGTGATGAACAGCTACACCGACATCGACGGCGAGCCCGTCGCCGCGCATCCCGGACTGCTCACGACCGTCCTGCGGGACGAGCTCGGCTTCGACGGCGTCGTCGTCTCGGACTACTTCTCGGTCGCGTTCCTCGAGGTCATGCACGGCGTCGCGGCCGACCGCGGCGAAGCCGCCGTCCAGGCGCTCCGGGCCGGCATCGACGTCGAGCTGCCCGCGGGCGACGCCTATCTCGCGCCGCTGGCCGAGCAGGTGCGGTCGGGCGGGATCGACATCCGCTTCGTCGACCGCGCCGTGCTGCGGGTGCTCGCGCAGAAGGAGGAGCTGGGCCTCCTTGACGAGGACGCCTTCTCTGACGAGCCGCCCGTCGAGATCGACGTGGACTCGCCGCGACACCGCGCGATCGCCCGGCGACTCGCCGCGGAGTCGCTCATCCTCCTCCGCGACGAGGGAGCGGTGCCGCTTCCCGCCGCCGCGCGCCGCGTCGCCGTGATCGGCCCCAACGCCGACCGCGCCGAAGCGCTGCAGGGCTGCTACTCGTTCGCGAACCACGTCCTCGCGCATCACCCCGACCATCCGCTCGGATTCGAGATCCCCACGGTGCGCGAGGCTCTCGCCGCGGCGCTCCCGCAGGCGGAGATCGTGCACGCGCGCGGCTGCGAGGTCGAGGGCGATGACCGCTCGGGCTTCGCGGAGGCCGTCGAGCTCGTGCGCTCGGCCGATGTCGCGGTCGTCGTCGCGGGCGATCAGGCCGGACTGTTCGGGCGCGGCACGGTCGGCGAGGGCAACGACGTCGAGTCGCTCGACCTGCCGGGCCCCCAGCGCGCGCTCGTCGAGGCCGCGGTCGCGACCGGCACGCCCGTCGTGCTCGTGCTCCTCACCGGCCGTCCGTATGCGATCGAGTGGGCGCTCGACGCGGAGACCGCACCCGCCGCTGTCCTCCAGGCGTTCTTCCCCGGAGAGGGCGGCGGGCTCGCGATCGCCGACATCCTCACGGGGGCGTCAGCCCCGTCGGGACGTCTGCCGGTGTCGCTTCCGCGCTCGACCGGCGCGCAGCCGTACCGCTATCTGCACCCGCGTCTGGGCGGCCCGTCCGACGTGACGTCGACCGACTCGACGCCGCTGCGTCCGTTCGGCTTCGGCCTGACCGGGACCACGTTCGCGTACGCCGACCTCGAGGTCGACGCCGCGGCGCCGACCGACGGCCTGATCCGCGCGGCGGTGACCGTCACGAACACGGGCGAGCGCGCAGGGGTCGACGTCGTCCAGCTCTACGGGCGCGACGTGGTCGGGTCGATCGCGCGCCCCGTGGCGCAGCTGCTCGGCTTCGCGCGCGTCGCGCTCGAGCCCGGCGCGTCCGCGCGCGTCGTGTTCGACGTGCCCGCTCAGCGCTTCGCGTTCAGCGACCGCCGTCTCGTCCGCGTCGTCGAGCCCGGCGACGTCGAGCTGTGGGTCGCGGCTCACGTCGAGGCGTCGTCTGTCCGCGCCGACGGCGACGGCTCGATCAGCAGCACGCGGGCGCGGGTCGAGCGGACGCTCCCGGGCGACGCGACCGCGCGCGCGACCGTCGCGCTCACGGGCGACGTGCACGAGGTGACGGCCGCAGACCCCCGGCTCGTCGAGGTGCGCGTCGACGCCCTCGAGCCGGCCGAGGCACCCGTCAGCTGAGCGCTCCCGCGGTGCCGGGCTGTGGCCATCCGGAGCGGATGGCCACAGCCCGGCACCGCCGATCCGCGCGAGGGCAGAGCGCGCCGCCCGGCACGCCGCACCGCGCACGCCGCGGGACCCGGATATCGTGATCGGAACGACAAATAGCGAGGGGATCGCGATGGCGGAACGGGCGATGAGCGTCGAGGGCGTGCGGCGCCGCAACCTCGGCGAGGTGCTGCGGCTCGTGCACGAGGAGGGCGCTCAGTCGCGCGCCCGCATCACGGCCGCGACGGGCCTCAACCGCTCGACGGTCGCCGACCTCGTGGGCGCGCTCGTCGACGCCGGCCTCGTCGTCGAACGCGAGCCGGATCCCACGCGGCGCGTGGGCCGTCCGTCGCCGATCGTCGCACCCAGCGCCGATGTCGTCGCGATCGCCGCGAACCCCGAGGTGGACGCGCTCGAGATCGGCGCGATCGCCCTCGACGGCACTGTCCGCGCCCGCGCCCGCGAGGAGGTCGACCACCTGCTCACCCCTGAGGAGACGGCCGACGCCATCGCGCGGATCGTGAGCGGATGGCGAGAGGGCACCCTGCGCGACGTTCGGATGGTCGGGGTCGGGGTGGCCGTGCCGGGTCTCGTCCGTGCGGACGACGGCGTCGTGCGTCTCGCTCCGCACCTCGGCTGGCGCGATGCGGCCGTCGGGGCCCTCATCGCCGACCGCGTGGGGCTGCCGGTCGTCGTCGGCAACGACGCGACCCTCGGCGCGCGGGCCGAGCACCTGTTCGGGGCGGCAGAGGGGCACCGCGACGTCGTCTACCTCAACGGCGGTGCGAGCGGCATCGGCGGCGGGCTCATCCTCGATGGGCGGGTGATTGCCGGCGCAGGCGGCTACGCGGGGGAGTGGGGGCAGAACACGCCGGGCATCCTCGACGGGGCCGATCGCGCGACGCCCGGCGGCGTGCTCGAGGACGAGGTGAGCAGGGCGCGGCTCCTCGCGGCCCTCGGCCTGTCCTCGGCCGACGACCCGACCCTCGCCGCCGCGCTCGCCGAGTCGTCCGCTCCCGGAGTCGTCGACGAGGTCTCCCGCCAGCGGCGGATCCTCGCGACCGCGCTCGCGAATGCGGTCAACGTGCTGAACCCGTCGTCCATCGTCCTCGGCGGCTTCCTCGGCATGATCGTCGCCGCCGACCCCGAGGGGTTCGACGAGGCCGTCCGGCGTCATGCTCTCGCGGCGCCTGCCGAGGCGCTCGACATCCGTCCTGCGGCGCTCGCCGAGGACCGTCTCCTCATCGGCGCCGCCGAGGCCGCGTTCGCTCCACTGCTCGCCGATCCGCTCGCCTGAGGGCCGACGGTCGCCGCGGGACCCGGAGCCCGGCCCCGAAACCCGCCCCCGAGCCGCGCCGCCCCGGCCCCGCGGCCCTCAGCCGCGCGGGACGACGAGCCCGCCGTTGCGGCGATGCGGCAGTCGCGCGAGCGCCTCGTCGCGCAGGGGCGCGGGCAGAAGGCGCTGCGGCGCATCCTGGTACGCCACGGGGCGCAGGAATCGCCGGATGGCCGTGGCTCCGACGGAGGTGTGCAGCGAGGTCGTCGCGGGCCACGGTCCGCCGTGGTGCTGCGACCACGTGACCGCGACGCCCGTCGGCCAGCCTGCGAACAGCACGCGCCCGGCGACCGCCGTGAGCGCGTCGACGAGCGCGTCGACCTCCTCGTCCTCCTCCGCATGCAGGGTCGCCGTGAGGCTGCCGGGGACGGCCGCGATCGCCCGGAGCAGCTGCTCCTCGTCGTCGTACGCGACGAGGAGGGTCGCGGGGCCGAAGACCTCCTCGAGGAGCACGTCGGGGCGCTCGGCGATCGCGGCGGCGTCCGTCGCGATGACGACCGGGCGCGCGCCATCCGATGCGGCGCCGTGCGCGATCACGGTCGCGGACGGGTCGGCGGCGAGCCGGTCGACGCCCTCGGGGAAGGCCTCGGTGATGCGGTCGGTGAGGAGAGGCCCGCCGTGCGCGTCGGCGACCTGCGCCGCGACGGCGTCCTCGAAGCCCGCTCCGCGCGGCACGAACACGACGCCGGGCTTGGTGCAGAACTGACCGGAGCCCAGCGTGAACGAGCCGACGAGCCCGGCGGCGAGCTCCTCGCGGCGGGCGGCTGCCGCGCCTCGCGTGACGACGACGGGATTGAGGCTGCCGAGCTCTCCGTAGAAGGGGATCGGGTCGGGTCGTCCGGAGGCGAGGTCGAACAGCGCGCGCCCTCCGGCGACCGAGCCCGTGAAGCCGGCGGCGCGCACCGCCGGATGCACCACGAGCGCGTTCCCCGCCGCGCGGCCCTCGACGAGCGCGAGGGAGCCGCTCGGCGCCCCCGCGGCCTCGAGCGCGGCCGCGGCGATCTGCGCGGTGCGCCGCGAGAGCTCGGGGTGCCCGGAGTGGGCCTTCACGACGACGGGATTCCCGGCGGCCAGGGCCGATGCCGTGTCGCCGCCGCAGACCGAGAACGCGAACGGGAAGTTCGACGCCGAGAACACCGCCACCACGCCGAGCGGCACGAGCAGACGGCGCAGCTCGGGCCGAGGCGGCGTGGCCGAGGGGTCGGCGTCGTCGACGGTGAGCTCGAGGTAGGAGCCCTCCTCGACGACGCCCGCGAAGAGGCGCAGCTGCCCGGTCGTGCGGGCGACCTCGCCGCGCAGGCGCGTGCCGCCGAGCCGCGTCTCGCGGTCGGCGATCTCGACGAGCTCGTCGGCGGCCGCGTCGAGCGCGTCGGCGAGTGCGCGCAGCCAGCGCGCGCGGGTGGCCGCGTCGGCGTCCCGCCATGCGGGGAACGCGGTGCGCGCGCGGGCGACGATCTCGTCGAGCTGGTCGGGTGTCGTGGTCATGAGGCGACCTCCAGATCGGGATGGGAGCGGAAGCGCAGGCCGAGGCCGAGGTGCGGCGCCTCCGTGAGGCGCCCGTCTGCGATGCGCACCGGGCTGGGATCGGCGAGGGCCCCGAGATCGCCGAAGCCGGCATCCTCGACGTCCTCCGCGAGCGGGTCGCCCGGGAGCGTGAGCGCGAGCTGCCCCGACAGCTCGGGCAGCAGGTGCGGATGCACCTGCACGCCGTGCGCGTGCGCGCGCTCGACGATCCGGAGGAAGGGCGTGATGCCGCCCACGCGCACGACGTTCGGCTGCGCGAAGCGGATGGCCCCGCTCGCGAGGAACTCCTCGAATCGATGCACGGTGTGCAGGTTCTCACCCACCGCGATCGGCGTCGGGATGCGCCGCGACAGCTCGACATGACCCGCGAGGTCGTCGGCGCGCAGCGGCTCCTCGATCCACGCGGGCGCGAACGGGGCGAGCAGCTCCATCGCGGCGGTCGCGCGGTCGAGGTCCCACCGCTGGTTCGCGTCGATCATGAGGCCGCGGCCGGGTCCGAGCACCTCGCGCACGGCGGCGACGCGGTCGGCGTCCTCGGCGGGGTCGGGCCGGCCGACCTTGATCTTCACGGCGTCGAAGCCGGCATCGACCCAGCGGCGCACCTGCGCGACGAGGTCGTCCTGCGTGTAGTGCAGGTTCACACCGCTGCCGTACGCGGTCACGCTGTCGCGACGGCGGCCGATGAGCGTCGAGAGCGAGGCACCGTGAGCGCGGCCCTCGGCGTCCCACAGGGCGAGGTCGAGCCCTGCGAGCGCGATCGTCGTGATGCCGCCGCCTCCGGCCTCGTGCAGGTGCCGCCACAGCTCATCCCACGTCCGCGTCGGGTCTGCGGGGCGGCCGATCGCGGCCGGAGCGATGTCGTGCTCGAGCATCGCGAGCACCGCCTCGGCGCCGATCTGCGGCGTCCAGGAGAAGCCCCATCCGCGGGCGCCGTCCGAGCGGACGACGGTCGTGGCGATGACGCCGACGCTCGTGACGTCGGCCGCCCACGGGCGCACGAGCGGCACGCGCTCGAGGCGCGCCGTGAGCGAGCGGATGGTCGTCACGCGGCGAGCTCCCGCCCGCGTTCGAGGAGGGCCGCGAGGCGCGCGAGCTGGTCCGGGTTCGGGTCGATGAGCGGCGCGCGCACGGAGCCGACGTCGAGGCCGGAGAGTCGCACGCCGGCCTTGATGAGCGAGACGGCGAAGCCGGGCGTCTCGTCTCGGAGCGCGACGAGAGGCGCGTAGAAGCCCTCGAGGAGCGCGCGCTGTCGCGCGGTGTCGCCCGAGCGGTGCGCGGAGAAGAACGCGACGGCCACCTCCGGCAGCATCGCGAAGACGGCGGAGGAGTACATCGGCACGCCGATCGCGGTGTACGCCGCCTGCGACAGCTCGGCCGTGAGCAGCCCGTTGAAGAAGAGCACGTCGCGCTCGGCGCGGGCCGCCTCGAGCACGAACTGCTGCGCGAGCGCGACGTCGCCCGCGCCGTCCTTGATGCCGACGACGCGCGGATTCTGCAGGAGGCGCGCGACCGACCCGGGGGAGAACTGCGCGTTCGCGCGGTGGTAGACGATCACGGGGAGGTCGCTCGCCGCGGCGATCTGCTCGACGTACGCGATGAGGCCCTCCTGCGGTGCGCCCACGAGGTACGGGGGCATGACGAGCAGGCCGTCGGCGCCGGCCTCCGCCGCGATGCGCGCGCAGGCGACCGCGTGGCCGAGCGGGCCGCCGGCGCCCGCGATGACGGGCACGCGTCCTGCCGTCGCGCGCACGGCGGCCGCGACGGCCGCGCGCACGTCCTCGAGCGACAGGGTGTGGAACTCGCCCGTGCCGCAGGCGGCGAACACGGCGCCCGGCTCGTGGGCGAGAGCGCCCGCGACGTGCTGCTCGACGAGGTCGGCGTCGACCCTGTCGTGCGCATCGAAGGCGGTCACCGGGAAGAACAGGACGCGGTCGGGGATGGCGAGGTCAGTCAAGGCGGTTCTCCTGTCGAGGGGATGCGGACACCGCGACGCGCTCGCCGAGCTCGTCGCGCCACGCGTGCTGGGGGCTCCACCCGAGCAGGCGCCGCGCCTTGGCGTTCGAGAACGCCGGAGCGGTGCCCGTGAGCTCGGCGGCCGCGCGGGCGGTTCCCGGGTGGAAGCGCGGGAGGAGCTCGCACAGCGGCTCGCGCGCGAGGGCGTCGTCGGCGCCGACGAAGAACACCTCGCCGTTCGGGATGTCGCCCATGGCCGCGAGCAGCGTGTCGGCGAAGCGGGACACATCGCGCGCGTCGACGTAGTTGAAGAGCGCGGGGGCCGACAGGGCCGGGTCGTCGAGCCGTTCGCGGACGGTGTGGCCCTGCTGGGTGGGCGCGCCCGCCCACTCCTCGGGGGCGATGACGTAGCAGGGGCGGAAGGCCGCATAGCGGACGGCGTCGCCGGTCTGACGACGCAGCATGCCGATGGACTGCTCGATGATGAGCTTCGACAGCGCGTACGCGTTCCAGGGGAGCGGGGGCGTGTCCTCGTCGAGCGGAAGCCGCTCGGGAGTCCAGCCCGTCGGAGCGCCGTAGCCGAGCACGGTCGGGCTCGACGCCGCGACGATCCTCCCGACGCCGGCCGCCGCCGCGGCTCCCATCACGGACACCGCGAGGCCCGCGTTCGCGCGCATGATGACGTCCTCGGGGGCGCTGAACGGGACGGCGATCGCCGCGAGGTGGATGAGGGCGTCGGGGCGCGCCTGCGCGATCGCGTCGGCCGCCGCGCCGGGGGCGCCGAGGTCGGCGGCGACCTGCTCGACGCCCGCGAGCTCGGGGGCGTCGGAGACCTGCCGGTCGACCGACACGAGGTCGTGGCCCGCGGCAGCGAGGCCCGCGACGAGCGTGCGGCCGAGGCGCCCCGCGCCGCCCGTCACGAGGATGCGGCTCACGGCTGGTCCTCGGCGAGCAGCGCGATGCCCAGGTCGGACACGCGCACGGGGAGTCCCGTCTCGAGCGAGCGGTTCCCCGCGATCCCGACGGCGATCGAGCGGATGCCGTCGCTCCAGTCGGCAGGGCGCCCGAGCGGGTCGTCGCCGGGGCCGACGAAGACGTCGGAGAGGAGCAGCGCGTCGCCGCCCCCGTGGCCCCCCTCGCCCGACCGGCGGATCTCGATCTCGACGGGCTCCTCCCAGTGCCGCTGCACGATGAGGCGCTCGCCGCTCGGGCGCAGGACCGACGTCTCCGCGTCGACCGCGCTCGGGTCGAGCACGGGATGGAGCCCCTCGTCGGGCACGAGGGATCCGCGCTCGACGACCTCGAGCTCGGCGCGGCCCTCGGTGCCGTTGATCGCGACGCGGTAGCCCTCCCACGGCGCATGGGCGTTGAGGGAGTAGCCGAGCGTGGCTCCCGACGCGTAGTCCACGATGAGAGCGAGGTTGTCCTCGATGGTGATGCCGTCGCTGAAGACGTCGCGGTCGCGCACGTAGCCGTCGTGCTGCTCGGCCTCGAGGTACAGGGTCTTCAGACGCGGGTCCTCGCGCAGGTCGAGCTCGAACGGATCGTGCGCGCCCTCGTGCGTGCCGCGCTCGGGTCGCTCGCCGAGCCCGCGCGCGGCCGCGTTCTCCGCACCGTAGAAGCGCAGACCGCCCGAGGCGAACACGCGCCGCGGCTCGCTCGCGATCCACCAGTTGACGAGATCGAAGTGGTGGCTCGACTTGTGCACGAGGAGCCCGCCCGAATGCGCCTTCTCGCGGTGCCAGCGGCGGAAGTAGTCTGCGCCGTGCTTCGTGTCGAGCATCCAGGAGAAGTCGATCGACGTGACCCGCCCGATCCGACCCGACCGCACGACCTCGCGCAGCGCGCTGTTGCGCGGGGAGTAGCGGTAGTTGAAGGTGATGACGACCTGACGGCCTGTGCGCGCGACCGCCTCCTCGATGCGCGCAGCGCTCGGGGCGTCGATCGTGAGCGGCTTCTCCACGACGACGTCGACGCCCGCCTCGAGCGAGCGCACGATCATCTCGGCGTGCGTGTCGTCGCGAGAGCAGATGACGACCCGCTCGATGCGCTCGGCGCGGATCATGTCCTCGAGGCGGTCGGGCGTCCAGACGCTCGGCGTCGGCAGTCCCTTGCCTGCGACCCGCTGCGCGTACACGTCGGCGCGGACCGGGTTGGGCTCGCACAGCGCGACGAGCGCCGCCCGGTCGGCGTAGGTGTCGGTGATCGCGTCGACGTACATCTGGGCGCGGTGGCCGGTTCCGACGACGGCGTACCGGAGTTGGCTCATCGGTGAGTCCCTTCCTGAGAAAGCGGTTTCTCACGATACCACGAGGTCGCCTGCGGAGGCCAGCGTGCGGCTCAGGAAGCGGGCGGAGGGGCGGTGCTGCCGCGCACGGCGAGCGTCGGCGCGAGCACGACGGGCGGCGCGGCCGCGTCGTCCTCGAGAAGCGCCCGCATCGCGCTCCACGCGAGCTCGCCCATCCGATCGGTCGGAACGCTCGCGGTCGTGAGAGGCGGTGTCGTGTAGCGCGCGAACGGGATGTCGTCGAAGCCCGTCACGGACACCTCGTGCGGGACCGCAACGCCCTCTTCGTGGAGTGCGCTGAGGAGGCCCATCGCGACGAGGTCGTTGTAGGCGAGAACCGCCGTGGCCTCGTGGGCGCGCACGGTCGCGACCGCCGCGGAGCCGTCGGCGAAGCCCGTCCCGCAGGGCGCCTCGGCGATGTCGAGATCCGGATGGGCGGCCCTCGCCTCGGCGATCGCCGCGACGCGCCGCGCGTTCGACGCGCTGCCCGGGACGCCCGCGAGGTAGAGCAGCCGACGGTGGCCGAGCATCCGGAGGTGCTCGATGAGCTCGCGGAGGCCGCGGCCGTAGTCGGCCGCGACGACGGGGGCGCCGTCCCCTCCACGGTTCACGAGCACGGCGGGAGCGAGACGCGGCAGCGCCGCGGCGAGCTCGTCGTCGGGCATGCGCGGCGCGACGAGCACGACGCCGTCGGTGCGACGGCGGGCCTGCAGAGCGAGCGCCGCCTCATCGGCCGCGACCTCGGCGGAGTCGGCGACGAGCACGTGGTAGCCGTCGCCCGCCGCGGCGCGGCTCAGCGTGCGCAGGATGGCCTGGAAGGTCGGGTTCCCGAGGTCGGGCACGAGCACCGCGACCGTCTGAGTCTTCCCGAGGGCGAGGCTTCGCGCGAGGGGGCTCGCGGTGTACCCGAGCTCGGCCGCCGCGTCCTGCACGCGCTGGACGAGGGCCGGGTCGACCTTCGGGTTGCCGTTCATGACCCGCGACACGGTGGCCGGCGACACCCCCGCGTGCTTCGCGACATCCGAGATGCGCAGCTTGGCCGTCATGGATTCGAGCGTATCGGCCGTCGGGCGATCGTCCCGTCAGCGGTCGTCCGGGGTCGGCAGGCGGTAGACGTGCGAAGCCGTGCGCGGCTGCCGTCGTCCAGCCGGTCATCCGACCTCGAGTGTCGCGGGACGCGCGACGCCGCGCACGTCGATGCGGGGCCAGGCCGGGTCGGCGCTCAGGACCTCGACGCCGCCCGCGCCATCGAGCACGACGGTGTCCTCGACCTTCACCCCGGGGGCCCAGGGGTTCCAGGCGAAGGCCTGGTTCTCCGCCACGCGGTCGCGGAGCGCGGGCACGGCCTTGGGGTCGCGTCCCGCGTATCCCGTCGGCCCGCCCTGGTGGTGGCGCAGCCAGCCGTCCTCGCCGAAGCCATGGCGCCGGTAGCTCGCGGCGATGTCGTCGAGCACGTCGCCGAGCGCGCGGCCCGCGCGCGTCGCCGCCCAGGCGTCAGCCTCGACCTCGAGGACCCGCGGCGCGCCATCCGGCTCGGACCCGCGGAAGCGCACCCAGCGCGTGAGGCTCACGTGGAGGCCGTCGCGCTTCGCGGTCGCGACCGCCATCGCGCGGTCGCCGAGCGGGGCCGCCGTCGGCAGCGGGTGCTGCAGCCCGCCCCGGGCGGCTCCCGCGGCGAGCACGACCGCCGGCTCAGCGCCGCGGGCGAGGATGGCGTGCGCGAGTCGCCCGGCGAGCTCGAACTCCGACATCTCGGGAGTCGCCTCGGCGAGCACCTCGGTCATCGCGCGCGCGGCGTCGGCGCCGAGACGCCGGTAGCGCTCGTGCTCGACCGGGAGAAGGCTCGCGCGTGCCGCGCGCAGCTCGGCCTCGAGCTCGGCCTCGTCGACGACGCCCTCGACGGGCGGCGCGAGGGGCGCGAACCAGTCGACGGGGTGGATCTCGGCGCCGCCGATCTCCTCCTCCGCGAGACGCTCGGCCTCGTTGCGCGGGGCGGTCACGACGATCTCGCCGTCGACGCGGACCACCGCCGAGAAGACGGGCGGACCGCCGAGCGGAACCGAGGTGCGCGCCCCGTCGAGCAGCCAGGACAGGCTCGCGCCGGATGTGAGCTGCACGGCGGTCGCGCCGCGCCGGTCGAGGAGGTCCGCGATGCGCGCGAGCTTGTGCGGACGGTCGGTCGAGACGGCGGCCCTGCCGGTCAGCGTGGTCATGGGTGCTCCCTTGCTCGGCACACACTCTACGCGAGGAACCGGTTTCTCGGTGCGATGGCACGGCCGGTGCCATCGCCACGGCAGGAGAATCGCGCGGCTGCAGGACGCGAACGCGCGGATGGTCCTGCTCCGGGCGGAAAGTCCTGCGCTCGACCGGGCTGCGCGACGGGCTGCGCGCGGCGGGCTGCGAACGGCTGCGCTCGACCGGGCTGCGACCGGCTGTGCGGACGAGGGCGCTAGGCGCGGGCGAGAGCCTGGTCGAGGTCGGCGATGATGTCGGCGGCCTCCTCGAGGCCGACCGAGATGCGGATGGTGCCCTGCGAGATGCCGGCGGCCGCGAGCTGATCGGGCGTCATGTGGTTGTGCGTCATCGAGGCGGGGTGCGCGACGATCGTGCGCGCGTCGCCGATGTTCGCCACGAGGCGGATGGTCCGCAGGGCGTCGATCACCCGCTCCACGCGGTCGAACGTGTCCTCGTCGCTCGGCGCGAGCTCGAACGCGAACACGCTCGGCGAGCCCTTCGGGAGGTACGTCTCAGCGCGCGCCCGCCACGGGTTCGTCTCGATCGACGGGTGGAAGACGACGCCGACCGACGGATGGGCGTCGAGGAAGGCTGCGACGGCCTTCGCGTTCTCGACGTGGCGGCTCACGCGCAGGTCGAGGGTCTCGAGCCCCTGGATGAGCTGGAACGCGTTGAAGGGGGAGAGCGCGGGGCCCAGATCGCCGACGAACTTCGACTTCACGAGGGTCGTGAAGGCGCGCTCGCGCCCGAAGGCCTCCCAGAGCGAGACGTCGCCGTAGCGCCAGTGCGGCACGAAGAGGCCGGGCCACTTCTCGGGCTCGGCGGAGAAGTCGAACGTGCCGAGGTCGACCACGACGCCGCCGAGCGACGAGCCGTGTCCGCCGATGAACTTCGTCGCGGAGTGCACGACGATGTCGGCGCCGAAGTCGCGGGGGCGGAGGAGGAACGGCGTCGCGACCGTGTTGTCGATCACGAGGGGCACGCCAGCCTCGTGGGCGATGTGGGCGACCGCCGAGATGTCGAGCACCTGCGCGATCGGGTTCGCGACCGACTCGGCGAAGAACGCGCGCGTGCTCGGACGGACCGCGCGGCGCCATCCGTCGAGGTCGTCCTGGTCGACGAACGTGACGTCGAGGCCGAAGTCGCGGAAGGTGTCGTCGAAGAGGTCGACCGTGCCCCCGTACAGCTGACTCGCCGCGACGATGTGGCCGCCGCGCCCCAGCAGGGCGAGCGTCGCGAGCGCGACCGCGGCCTGGCCCGAGGCGACGGCCGCGGCGGCCACGCCGCCCTCGAGACGCGCGAGGCGCTGCTCGAGCACGGCCTGCGTCGGGTTGTTGTTGCGGCTGTAGATGTAGCCCTTCTCGCGTAGCGCGAACTTCTCGCGCGCCTCGGTGAGCGACGAGAAGGCGTAGGCCGAGGACTGGTACACGGGAGGGAGCACCGTGAACTCGGGCGTGCCCGGCACGTAGCCCGCGTGGAGCTGGGTCGTGGCGAATCCCGCCGTCGGCTCGGCCTGTGTCATGCGGCCATTCTGTCGACCCGCAGGGGGTCGCCCGGAATCCGTATGACGCCGTGTTTCGGCGCGGGAATGCCGCGCCGGGTCAGGGGATGAGCAGCACCTTGCCGTTCGCGCCCTCCTCGACGAGCCGATGCGCCTGCGGCGCCTCGGCGAGCGGGAGCGCTTCGCCGATCTCGACGCTGAACCGCCCGGCGGCCAGGAGCGCGAGCGCGACGGGCACCGCTTCCAGACGCCAGGCCTCCTGCTGCGGCGTGAGCGGCCGAGGCGAGCCTCCGCTGAAGGCGCGGATGCCGAGCGCGTCGGCCTTCGCGCCCTGCACGAGCGTGGCGATCCGCGTGCGGTCGTCGAGGAGCTCGAGCGACGCGTGCAGCGCCTCGTCGGTGCCGACGGCGTCGAGGATTACGGTCGGACCGTGCGGGGCGAGCGCGCGCACACGGTCGACGAGGCCCGGCCCGTACGCGACCGGCTTGGCGCCGAGCCCGCGCACGCGGTCGGCCCGCGCGTCGCTCGTCGTGGCGATGACGCGTGCGCCGGCGAGCACGGCGAACTGGATGACCGCCTGTCCGACGGCGCCGGAGCCGCCGTGCACGAGGAGCGTGTCGTCGGCGCGCACGCCGAGCGAGCGCAGGGCCTGGTACGCCGTCCCGATCGGGATGCCGAGCGCTGCGCCCTGTGCGGCCGTGACGCCCGCGGGGCGCGCGAACACGTGATCGGCCGGTGCGACGACATCCGTCGCGTAGGCGCCCTGCGCGCCCGTGAACGCGACCGGGTCGCCGACGCGGAAGCCGTCGACGTCCGCGCCGACCGCGGTGATGTGGCCGGCGCCGTCGCTGCCGACGCGGCGGGGCTCGGTGATCGGCGGAGTGGGACGCAGCCCCGTCCTGAGCTTCCACTCGACGGGGTTCACGCCGGCCGCCTCGACCCGGATGGCGACCTCGCCGGGTCCGGGGACGGGATCGGGGACGTCTGCGAGCGTCAGGACCTCGGGGCCGCCGAGCTCGGTGTGCTGGATCGCCTTCGCCATGCCTTCACGGTAGCGCGCGGAAGGGGCGCCGGGACCGATCCCGACGCCCCTTCCGCTCGAGGTCAGGCGCGCGCGGCCTCGGCTGCCGCGACGTGCGCGGGGGCGACCGGCACGAGGCGGCTGAGCTGCGTCACGTGGCGCGGCTCGAGCTCCTCGAGGGTGGAGACGCCGAGGAGCGCCATCGTGCGCTCGATCTCGGTCCGCAGGATCGCGATCATGCGGTCGACGCCCGCACGGCCGCCCGCCATGAGCCCGTAGAGGTACGCGCGGCCGACGAGCGTGAACTTCGCCCCGAGCGCGACCGAGGCGACGATGTCGGCGCCGTTCATGATGCCCGTGTCGATCATCACGGTCGCGTCGGAGCCGACCTCGCGCACGACGTTCGGCAGCAGGTGGAACGGCACGGGGGCGCGGTCGAGCTGACGGCCGCCGTGGTTGGACAGCACGATGCCGTCGACGCCGAGGTCGACGAGGCGCTTGGCGTCCGGCACGTTCTGCACGCCCTTCACGACGAGCTTGCCGGGCCACATCGAGCGGATGATGTCGAGGTCGTCGTACGAGATGGTCGGGTCCATCGCGGCGTTGAGCAGGTCGCCGACCGTGCCGCCCGTCGACGAGAGCGACGCGAACTCGAGCTTGGGCATCGTGAGGAAGTCGAACCACCACCACGGGCGCGGGATGGCGTTCACGATCGTGCCGAGGGAGAGCTGCGGGGGGATCGAGAAGCCGTTGCGCTTGTCGCGCAGGCGGGCGCCCGCGACCGGGGTGTCGACCGTGAACATGAGGGTGTCGAACCCGGCCTTGGCGGCGCGCTCGACGAGGCCGTACGAGATCTCGCGCTGGCGCATGACGTAGAGCTGGAACCAGTTGCGGCCATTCGGGTTCGTCGCCTTGACGTCCTCGATCGAGGTCGTGCCGAGCGTCGACAGCGTGAACGGGATGCCCGCGGCGGCGGCGGCGCCCGCGCCCGCGTACTCGCCCTCGGTCTGCATGAGGCGCGTGAACCCGGTGGGCGCGATGCCGAACGGGAGCGCGCTCGGCCCGCCGAGGATCGTCGTCGACGTGTCGACGTGCTCGGCCGGCCGGAGGATGTCGGGGTGGAACTCGATGTCCTCGAAGGCCTGTCGGGCGCGCGCGATCGAGAGCTCTCCCTCGGCGGCGCCGTCGGTGTAGTCGAACGCGGCCGCCGGTGTGCGGCGCTTGGCGATCGCGCGCAGGTCGTACGTCGTGAGCGCCGCCTCGAGACGGCGTCGCTTGCCGTTGAGGTCGGGCTTCTTGAACTGCATGAGCTCGAGGAGCTCAGCGGGGTTGGGCAGCTGGCGCTTGAGCATTCTGCTCCCTCTCCATGGTGATCTGGTCGTAGTAGGTCGTGATGTGGTCGCGGATGGCCGTGGCGGCGGCGTCCTCGTCGGAGTCGGCGATCGCCGCGAGGATGCCGCGATGCTCATCGCGAAGCCGCCCGCAGGTCGCGGTCCAGTCGCCGACCGCGTGCGCTCCCGCGGTCACATAGGACTCGATCGCCGATCGGAGGCCCGCCATCGTCGCCGTGATGACCTGGTTGCCCGAGGCCTCGGCGAGCGAGAGGTGGAACTGCTGATCGAGCGCGAGGAACTCGGCCTCCGAGAGCGAGGGCTCGTCCATCGCGTCGAGGAGCGACGTCGCGGCCGAGAGGTCGGGGGAGATGCGCGCGAGGTGGCGCGCGACGTGCGTCTCCAGCACGAGGCGCGTGTCGACGATGTCGGACACGGGGAACCCGGTGGCCGCGAGCTGCAGCCGCATGAGGGCCGACATCCCGCCGCCGGGGACCGCGACGATGATCGCGCCCGACGAGGGTCCCGAGCCGGTCGCCGTGCGGACGAGGCCGAGCACCTCGAGCACGCGGATGGCCTCGCGCACGCTCGAGCGCCCGACGCCGAGCTCGGCCGCGAGCGCCCGCTCGCCGGGGAGGCGGTCGCCGGGGGCGAGCGATCCGTCGAGCAGGGCGCGCTCGAGGTGGGAGAGGACGCTCTCCCAGGCGCGCTGATCGTCTGCCATGACGTCTCCTGTGGTCTGACCACTGTGGTCAGACCACACGTTATCACGTCTGCGGGGTACCGTCGAGGGATGCCCCGCTCCCCGCTTCCGCAGCGTCACGGCCTCGATGCGGCGTGGGTGCGGACGCCGCGCACGAGCCCGCACGCGTCGCTGCGCGACCACCTCGCCGCGCACATGCCGCGCCTGCGGCCCGAGCGTCTCGACGAGATGCTCGACGAGGGCGCCTTCGTCGACGACGAGGGCCGCCCGTTCGCCCCGGACGCGCCGTTCCGGCCCCATATGTTCGTCTGGTTCCATCGCGATCTGCGCGAGGAGGCGGAGGTGCCGTTCCCGCTCGAGGTGCTGCACCAGGACGAGCGGATCGTCGTGGTCGACAAACCGCACTTCCTCGCGACAATCCCGCGCGGCCGGCACGTCCAGCAGAGCGTCGTCGTGCGCGCTCGCCGCATGCTCGGCCTCCCCGAGCTCTCGCCGGCGCACCGTCTCGACCGCGTGACCGCGGGGGTCCTCCTCCTCACGACCGAGCGGCGGTGGCGGCGCGCCTACCAGTCGATGTTCGAGGAGCGCGTGCCGCAGAAGGAGTACGAGGCGGTGGCCGCGGCGCCCGGCGACCTCGAGCTGCCCGCGCACGTGCGCAGCTGCATCACCAAGGAGCACGGCGTCATGCAGGCGTTCGAGCACGACGACCGCCCGCCGAACGCGCACACGCTCATCGAGCTCATCGAGGAGCGCGGCGGCCTCGCGCGCTATCGCGCGACGCCCTTCACGGGGAAGACCCACCAGATCCGCCTGCACATGAACCGGATCGGGCGGCCGATCGTCGGCGACCCCATCTACCCGCGCGTGCAGGAGGTCGACATCGACGACTTCTCATCCCCTCTGCAGCTGCTCGCGCGCACGCTGCGGTTCGTCGACCCCGTCGACGGCACGGAGCGGGAGTTCGAGAGTCGGCGGGCGCTGGAGGCGTTCCCGGCCCAGATGTGACGGCGCGGTGCGTTGGGCGACGCACGTCCGTGCTCCGCGGGTGCGGTGTCCGAGACCTGACGCCGGGATCGCGAGCGACGATCCCACGCCTGCTTCGTTATCGTTCTGTGACCTTTTGTGCTTCGTTCTGGCTCGTAGGGGTCTTCGAATGTCCGTGGTGGGCGGGACACTGGTGTCATGAGCGATGGGGCTGTGTGGGGTGAAGGGGATGGTCCGTGCCCGACGGCTTCGGAGCGTGCGGCGGTGGAGTCGGCGATCGAGGCGATCCGGGCGGCGGACAGGGTGATCGCGCATGCCCAGGCGGCGCGTCAGATGGCGTTGGCGTCGGCGTCGCAGGTGGCGTGGGCGCAGCATGAGCGGCAGGTCGCGGCCGGGGGCTCGTCGCGGGCGTGGGCGCATCGGGCGATCGCGGAGGAGATCGCCGCGGCCACGCACACCCCGGGCCGGTCGGTGGAGCGGCAGATGAACGACGCGACGAACCTCGTCTCCCGGTTCCCGGTCGTGCGGGACCGGCTCGCGGAAGGGACGGTGTCGCTCCCGCACGCGCGCACGATCGTGCTGTGCGGGGACCGCATCGACGACGACGAGACCCGCAGCGTGTTCGAGGTGCGGGTGCTGGCGCGGCTGGACCGGGTGCCGATGACCGCGGCGGCTCTGGCGGAGGTGGCGCGGAAGATCGCGCAGGAACTGGACCCGGTCTCGATCAGCGACCGCCACAAGGCCGCCCGCAGGCGCCGGCGGGTGGGGTTCCGGCCCGGGGAGGACGCGATGGGCGCCCTCAACGGGGAACTGCCCAACGTGCTCGGGGTGGGGATGATGGACCGCATCGACCAGATGGCGAAGACCGTCCTCGCCGCCCGCGCCGCCGCCCGCCGCGCCGGCGACCCCATAGCGCTCGCGGATGACCGCACCTTGGATGAGATCCGGGCGGACATCTTCACCGACCTCACCCTCACCGGCACCCCCACCGGCCACGACCACCTCTACGGCGCCACCTTCAACTGTGCGGATGCGAAAGCCGGCGATGTCGGACTCGGCGCCACAGGCACAAGCGGCGCGGATGCGGACGTGAAGGCGGGTGATGTGGGCCTGGGCGTCATGGGCGTCGACGGCGACGCGGGCGCAAGCGTTGACGCGGGCGCTCGCGCGGACGCGCGCCCGTCGCCCGGCGCGGCCGCCGGATCCGGTTCGGACGCTACCTCGGCCACGGGATCGGGTGCGGCGTTCCGTTCCCGGAAATCTCCGGCCGTCGGGCTCGGCGCGATTCGCGGGAGCGTGCACATCACGATCCCCGCCACGGCGCTCGCCGACCCCACCCACCGCACCGAAGGCGCCACCCTCGCCGGGGCAGGCCCGATCCCGATCATCGACGCCAAGCAGATCGCCGCGGACGCGACGATCTGGAACCGCGCCTTCACCGACGCGCACACCGGGGTCCTCCTCACCGTGGATCAGAGGTTCCCCACCACCGCACAGCGGCGGTTCCTGAAGGCGCGGGATGAGCGGTGCCGGTTCCCCGGGTGCCGGCAGGCCATCCGCAAGCACTACGTCGACATCGACCACACCCACCCCCACTCCCGCGGCGGGCCCACGAACGTGGCGAACCTCGAGTACCTCTGTGAGACACATCACATGCTCGAGCAGATGACCGAATGGACCGTCACCCAGGGGCCCGGGGGTGTTCTCGAATGGACGTCCCCGAACGGACGCGTCTATACCGACACCCCGCCACCGGTCGCCCGCTTCACCCCCGACGACGACGAACCACCCCCCTTCTGACACGACACCGCGTCTCAGGGGAGAACTCTGCCCTCGGTCATGCGCGCTCTGAGCGCTCAGACCCCCGAGACGATCGCGTTGTCGAGCTGATCGGCGTCGAGGCCGTGGCCGTTCGCGCGGTTCGTCAGCAGCGTCCACGCGATGCCCGCGGTCGGATGGATCCAGAACTCGGTGCCCGGCCATCCCGCGTGCCCGTAGACGTCGCGGTCGATGAGGGCGGGCGCGCGCGTGCGGAGGTTCCACGAGAAGCCCCAGTCCTGTCCGCGCTCCGCGGGGTACGGCTCGAGGCGAGGCACGCCGGTCGTGAGGGGGCGGAGCATCATCTCGAGGGTTCCGGGGCGCACGATGTCCGCGCCGCCGCGGAGCAGGGCCGAGCCGAGCGCCAGGAGCGCTCCCGCCGTGCCGATGGCGCCCGCGCCCGGGTGCCGCGAGGCGGCGAAGCGGTCGAGGTCGAGACTCGCCTCGATGTCGGGGATGCGGTGCGGGTCCGCGTCCTCGTCCAGGACGAGTCCGGGTGCGAAGGCGCGCACCTCGTCCTCCCACGACCGTCCTGTCGCGTGGCGGATGAGCTCGGCCGCGCCCTGGAACGCGATCGACGAGTAGCGCGATGCGGTGCCGACGGCGAAGTCGCGGCCAGGGCGGCGCAGCGCCGCGGCGAGCCCCTCGACCGGGTCGAGCGCCGGCTCGATGAGCCCCGAGGTGTGCGCCATGAGGTGCTCGAGGCGCACGACGTCGTCGCGGGCGGCGGCTGCCTCGGGCACGGCGTCGGCGAGCGGGGTCTGCGACGTGAGCAGGCCGCGCTCGATCGCGCGCGCGGCGGCGAGCCCCGTGAGCACCTTCGTGATCGAGAACAGGCGGTACGGATCGTCGATCCGCGCGGTGCGGCCATCCGTCGCGCCGAAGGCATCGAGCGCGACGACGCCGTCGGCCGTCGCGATGCCGAGGACCGCGGTCGGGATGCGGCCCGCGTCGACGTGGCGGCGCGCCCAGTCGAACGCCGCGCCCCAGTCGGTCATGCGCGGGGCGCGAAGCGTCGCGGCGCGGTCGTGCGCGCCACGAGCTCGCGCAGATCCTCGAGGGAGCCGGAGAGCTCGCCGAGCGCGCGGGCCTGGACGAGCACGTTGCCGAGGGCGGTCGCCTCGACGGGCCCGGCGAGCACGGGGAGACCGGCGCGATCGGCAGTGAGCTGGCAGAGGAGCTCGTTGAGCGAGCCGCCGCCCACGAGGTGGATGGCGTTCACGCGCTTGCCGGAGAGCTCGGCGGCGGCGTGGACGGCGTCCGCGAACGCCGACGCGAGGCTCTCGACGATGCAGCGCGCGAACGCGGCACGGGACTGCGGCACGGCGAGCCCGCGTTCGGACAGCCAGCTCGCGATCCGGTCGGGCATCCCGCCCGGCGCCGTGAAGACGGGGTCGTTCGCATCGAAGACGGGCTGCGGCGTCTCGACGGCCGCGGCCTCGGCGAGCAGGGCGGGCAGGTCGATGGTCTCGCCCGACTCGCGCTCCCACGTGCGCACCGACTCCGAGAGGAGCCACAGGCCCATGACGTTGTGCAGGAAGCGCACGCGGCCGTCGACGCCGCCCTCGTTCGTGAAGTTCGCGGCGCGGCTCGCCTCGGTGAGGACAGGCGCGTCGAGCTCGACGCCGACGAGGCCCCACGTGCCGCAGCTGATGTACGCCGCATCGGGGTCGGTCATCGGGATCGCCGCGACGGCCGACGCCGTGTCGTGCGAGCCGACCGCGATGACGGGCGCGTCGAGCCCCGTGGCCGTGCGCACGGCGTCGCGCAGCGTGCCGATGCGGTGGCCGGGCTGCACGAGGGGCGGCAGGAGGCGCGAGGGGATGCCGAGGCTCTCGGCGAGGGGGCGGTTCCAGTCTCCGCCGCCCACGCGCAGGAGTCCCGTGGTCGACGCGTTCGTGCTCTCGGCGACCTTCTCGCCGGTCAGCCAGTAGGCGATGAGGTCGGGGATGAGCAGGGCCTCGTCGGCGAGGTCGAGCGTGCCGGCGATGCGGTCGGCGGCGAGCTGGTAGAGCGTGTTGAACGCGAGGAACTGCAGACCGTTCTCGCCGTACAGCTCCTCGAACGGAGCGACCGCGTGGACGGCGTCGACGCCGGCGGCGGTGCGGGCATCGCGATAGTGATAGGGCGTGCCGAGCATGCGGCCGCCGCGGAGGAGAGCGTAGTCCACGGCCCACGAGTCGATCCCGATGGCGGCGACGTCGCCGGTCTGCGCGGCGGCGCGGAGGCCCTCGACGATCGAGCGGTAGAGCTCGAGGATGTTCCAGTGCAGCCCGTCGATTGTCTCGACCGGGGTGTTGGGGAAGCGCGCGACGGCTTCCAGGCGCAGCTCGTCGGGGCCGACGTGGCCGAGCATGACCCGGCCGCTCGTGGCTCCGAGGTCGACGGCGGCGACGGTGACGGTCATGGGCGGGACGCTCCTCAGGGGAAGGGGATGGCGGGGGAGGAGCCCGGCGCGCGCGTGTGCGGTCGCGCGCGCCGGGCTCCTGGACGGGTCAGCGCAGGAAGGCGGCTGCGACGCCCGAGTCGACGGGGATGTGGAGACCCGTGGTGCGGCTGAGCTCGGGGCCCGTGAGCACGTAGACCGCGTCCGCCACGTTCTCGGGGACGACCTCGCGCTTGAGGATGGTCCGGTTCGCGTAGAACTGGCCGAGGTCCTCTTCCTTCACACCGTAGGTGGCGGCGCGGTTGGCGCCCCAGCCGGCGGCGAAGATGCCCGAGCCGCGCACGACGCCGTCGGGGTTGATGCCGTTCACGCGGACGCCGTGCTCGCCGAGCTCCACCGCCAGCAGACGCACCTGGTGCGCCTGGTCGGCCTTGGTCGCCGAGTAGGCGATGTTGTTCGGGCCCGCGAAGACCGAGTTCTTCGACGAGATGTAGATCACGTCGCCGCCCATGCCCTGTTCGATGAGCGCCTTGGCTGCCGCCTTCGAGACGAGGAACGAGCCCTTCGCCATGACGTCGTGCTGGAGGTCCCAGTCCTTCTCGGTCGTCTCGAGCAGCGGCTTCGACAGCGACAGGCCGGCGTTGTTGACGACGAGGTCGATGCCGCCGAACGCGAGCAGCGTGGCGTCGATCGCGGCCTGGACACCCTCCGCGTCGGCGACGTTCGCCGCGACGCCGATCGCGACGTCCGAGTTGCCGAGCTCGGCGGCCGCCGCCTGCGCCTTCTCGAGGTCGAGGTCGGCGACGACGACGCACGCGCCCTCGGTGGCGAGGCGCTTCGCGATGGCCTTGCCGATGCCCGATGCGGCGCCCGTGACGAACGCGATGCGACCCTGGTGGGTCTTGGGCTTCGGCATGCGCTGGAGCTTGGCCTCCTCGAGCGCCCAGTACTCGATGCGGAACTTCTCCGCGTCGGAGATCGGCGTGTACGTCGAGAGGGCCTCTGCGCCGCGCATGACGTTGATCGCGTTGACGTAGAACTCGCCCGCGACGCGCGCGGTCTGCTTGTTCGCGCCGTACGAGAACATGCCGACGCCGGGGACGAGCACGATGAGCGGGTCGGCGCCGCGGATGGCCGGGCTGTCCGCGGTCGCGTGCGCCTCGTAGTACGCCGTGTAGTCGGCGCGGTACTGCTCGTGCAGCTCCTTCAGGCGCGCGATCGACTCCTCGACCGACGCGGTCGCGGGCAGGTCGAGCAGCAGCGGCTTGACCTTGGTGCGGAGGAAGTGGTCGGGGCAGCTCGTGCCGAGCTCGGCGAGCGCGGGCGCCTTCTCGGAGGCGAGGAAGTCGAGCACCGTGTCCGAGTCGGTGAAGTGGCCGACCATCGGCTTGTCGGTGGACGCGAGGCCGCGGATCGTCGCGGCGAGCGCGGCGGCCTTCGCGCGGCGCTCGGCCTCGGGGAGGGCCTCGAAGCCCGGGCGGACGCCGCCGAACGGGTCGGCCTTGCCGTTCTCGTCGATGTACTTCTGCGCGGTCTCGATGATCCAGAGCGAGTTGCGCTCGCTCTCCTCGCTCGTGTCGCCCCACGCCGTGATGCCGTGACCGCCGAGGATCGTCCCGACCGCCTGCGGATTGGCCTTCTTGATCTCCGCGATGTCGAGGCCGAGCTGGAAGCCGGGGCGGCGCCACGGGACCCAAACCACCTTGTCGCCGAAGATCCGCGCGGTCAGCTCCTCGCCATCCGCCGCGGTCGCGATCGCGATGCCGCTGTCGGGGTGCAGGTGGTCGACGTGCGCGGCGTCGACGAGGCCGTGCATCGCCGTGTCGATCGACGGCGCCGCACCCCCCTTGCCGTGCAGGCAGTAGTCGAACGCCGCGACCATCTCGTCCTCGCGCTCGATGCCGGGGTAGACGTCGACGAGCGCGCGCATGCGGTCGAGGCGGAGCGCGGCGAGGCCCTTCTCGGTGAGCGTGCCCAGGTCGCCGCCCGAGCCCTTCACCCAGAGCAGCTCGACGGGCTCTCCGGTCACCGGGTCGGTGTCCGTGCCCTTGGCCGACGTGTTGCCGCCGGCGTAGTTCGTGTTCTTCGGGTCGGCGCCCAGCCGGTTCGACCGGGCGATGAGGTCAGCGACAGTGGGGTTCGTCATGAGGATCCTTCGAGGGATGTCGGACGCGTCGGAGGCACCGCGTCGTGTGCTCTGTTGTGAATTATCTCACGAAGTAACACGCGAGGCAATGGTCGTCCGCGGAATCGGCCGTGCGGCCGGTCAGAGGATGGCGACCAGCTCGCGATAGGGGGCGAGTGCGGGGTCGTGGGGGTCGAGCTCGGTCACGAGGAGCGAGATGCGCTGCCACGGGAGGCCGAGCGCCAGGGCGGTCTGCCCCAGCTTCGCGCTGTCGGCGAGGAGGATGGTCTCGTCCGCCGAGTCCGCGAAGGCCGCCTTCACCTGCGCCTCGGCCATCGTCACCTCGAACGCTCCGCGCTCGGGCTCGACCGCCGACGCCGACGTGAAGAAGCGCCGGTAGTGCAGGCTCCGGGCGGCGGCGCACGCGATCGGGCCGACGAAGCTGTCCGTGCGCGGCTCGGCCTCGCCGCCCACGAGGATCGCGGTGGCGCCCGGTGCGCGCCGGGCGACCTGGAAGTTCTCGTGCGAGTTGGTCGCGACGAGGAGCTCGCGCGCGGTGTCGTCGGGGAGCTGCGAGAGGAGCACCCCGACCGTCGACGATGCGTCGGCCGCGATCGCGCCGTCGAGGGGGAGGAGGTGCTGCACCTTGCGTGCGATGGCGAGCTTCGCCTCCGCGCCCGTGGCCATCCGCTCGGTGAATGAGCGCGGCCGAGCGGATGCGACGGCGCCGCCGCGGACGCGCCGCAGCATCCCCTCCGCCTCGAGGTCGGCGAGGTCGCGGCGCACGGTCATCGCCGAGACGTCGAGCGCCGAGGCCGCCTCGTCGATCCGGACCCGTCCGCTCTTCGAGAGGAGGTCCAGGATGCGCGCGCGGCGCGCCTCGGCGTCGACGGTCCCGGTGGTGGCCATATCGCCGATGCTATCTCCGGAGGGCGAGGCCGCTTACGCGCCCCAGCCCGCCTGCACGCCGCCGACGCGCTCGGCCTCGATCCGCTCCTGGTAGCCGGAGGCGAGGTAGGCGGCCATGGGGTCGGCGGGCAGGCCGCGCGACTCGCGCCACTGCGCGAGGGCCGGACGCACGTCGGTGTAGAACGCGTCCATGAACACCGCGTTCGCGGCGAGCACGTCTCCCGAGACCTGCGCGGCACGGAGCGCGTCCTGGTCGACGAGCAGCGCACGGGCCGTCATCTCCTGGACGTTCAGCACCGAGCGGATCTGGCCGAGGATCTTGTTCTCGACGTTGTGGCACTGGTCGAGCATGAACGCGACGTCGGGGTTCGCGTAGCCGCCGCCGCGGATGACCTCGAAGAGGAT
This sequence comes from Microbacterium barkeri, assembly GCF_027921765.1. Classification (GTDB taxonomy): domain Bacteria; phylum Actinomycetota; class Actinomycetes; order Actinomycetales; family Microbacteriaceae; genus Microbacterium; species Microbacterium barkeri. The sequence continues at coordinate 86,261 of NZ_BSEJ01000004.1, read as the reverse complement.
GCGGAAGAGCTGGAACGGGTCGGCGGCGCCCACGATGAGGTCGTCGTCGGCGTAGAACCGCGAGTTGAAGTCGAACGAGCCGAGCTTGCCGAGGCGAAGCAGCTGCATGACGATGAACTCGATGTTCGTGCCCGGCGCGTGGTGTCCCGTGTCGAGGCACACCATCGCGCGCTCGCCGAGCGTGGCCACCTGCGCGTACGACGTGCCCCAGTCGGGCACATCGGTGTGGTAGAACGCGGGCTCGAAGAACTTGTACTCGAGCACGAGGCGCTGCTCGCCCGAGAGGCGCTCGTAGATCTTCTGGAGCGAGTCGTTCAGGCGGTCCTGTCGGCCGCGCATGTCGGCCTGGCCGGGGTAGTTCGATCCCTCGGCGAGCCAGATCTTGAGGTCGCGCGAGCCGGTCGCGTTCATGACGTCGATGCACGCGAAGTGGTGGTCGATCGCCTTCTGGCGGATCGCCGCGTCCTCGTGCGTGAGCGCGCCGAACTTGTAGTCGTCGTCCTGGAAGGTGTTCGAGTTGATCGTGCCGAGCGCGACGCCGTTGTCCTCGGCGTGCTTGCGCAGGTCGTCGAAGCTGTCGACGAGGTCCCACGGGATGTGCAGGGCGACGGATGGCGCGAGCGCGGTGAGCCTGTTCACCTGCGCGGCGTCGGAGATCTTCTCGAACGGGTCGCGCGGCGTGCCGGCGGTCGCGAAGACCTTGAAGCGGGTGCCGGAGTTGCCGAACGCCCAGGACGGGAGCTCGATCGCCTGCTTCTCGAGCTGGCCGAGGATCTCGTCGCTCAGGACGGAGGAGGGGGTCGTCATCGACAGTGCCTTTCGCTTTAAAACGATTCAATCGATCGTCGTGTTCATGATGGCACAGCGCCGGCGCGAGGTCAACCGGCGCGGCCGTCACGGCAGTCATCCGATGCGGACGACGTCCGTCGCGACCGGGCCATCCGACGCCTCCCGGATACGATGATCGGGGAGGTGGCGGATGACCGTCAACGTGAAGGATGTCGCCGCGGCAGCCGGCGTCTCGGCCGGCACGGTGTCCAACGCCCTCAACCATCCCGAACGGGTCGCCCCGGAGACCGTCGAGCGCGTGCGCCGCGCCATCCGCGATCTCGGATACGTGCGCAACGACGCCGCGCGGCAGCTGCGCGCGGGCCGCAGCCGCAGCGTCGGGCTCATCGTGCTCGACATGCGCAACCCCTTCTACGCCGATGTCGCCCGCGGTGCCGACGCGCGTGCGGAGCAGGACGGCCTGTCGGTGCTCGTGTCCGACAGCGCGCGGGACGGCGAGCGCGAGCGCCGGCTCGTCGACCTGTTCGCCGAGCAGCGCGCGAGCGGGGTCATCGCGACGCCGCTGACCGGCGACCTCGAGCACTTCGAGCGCCTCGCGGAGCGCGGCGTGCCGGTCGTTCTCGTCGATCACGAGGGCGACTCGGATGGTCTGTCGACCGTCTCCGTGGACGACCGGAAGGGCGGGCGGCTCGCGACAGAGCACCTGCTGGCGCGCGGATGCACGCGGATCGCGTTCGTCGGCGGCCCGAGCGGGCTCCGTCAGGTGCGCGACCGCTTCGAGGGGGCGCGCGCCGCGGCATCCGCTGCGGGTGCCGCGCTCGAGCGCGTCGAGATCGACGACCTCACGGTGCGGCACGGCCGCGCAGCGGGGGAGGCGCTGCTGCGCCGCCCGACCGGCAGGCGACCGGACGGGATCTTCGCCGCGAACGACCTCGTCGCGGTCGGCCTGCTGCAGGCGCTCACGATGACGGGCGGCGTGCGGGTGCCCGACGACGTCGCGCTCGTGGGGTACGACGACATCGACTTCGCCGCGTCGACGGTCGTGCCGCTCACGTCGGTGCGCCAGCCCGCCGAGCTGCTCGGCGCGACGGCGATCGAGCTGCTCGCGCAGTCGCCCGGGGAGCACGTGCGCTTCGAGCCGCAGGTCGTCGTCCGCGCGACGGCATAGCCCGGGCGGTCACGCCGCGAGGATCAGCCACAGCGACGCGACGGCGAGCGCGAGGTACGCGCCCGGGAAGGCGAGGTTGTGGAGCACCCCCGTGCGCACATGCACGGCGATCGCCGCGAGGTAGAAGAAGACGAGGCCGACACCCGCGAGAACCGGGATGACAGGCACGTGGGTGAACCAGAGGAGGATCCCGGCCGCGCCCGCGGCCTTGAGTGCGGCGAGCGCGGGCAGCCACCGCTGCGGAACGCCCACCTCCGCCGAGTTCGCCAGCACGAACTCCGCGCGCAGGACATCCGCGATCGCGATGGCGGCATTCGCGGCTGCTGTGACGCAGAGGACGATGAAGGTCGCGACGAGCATGGCGGCTCAGCGGATCTCGGCGGCGAGGGTGTAGAGACCCGGAGCAGGCGTCCCCACGGCCGCGGCGCGCGTGGCGTAGGAGGCGGCATCCGGGGCGGCCTGGGTGGCGGCCGCGTCCTCCGCGCGCTCCCATCCGGCGACTCCCACGACGCTCCGCCCGTCTCGCGACGCGTAGATCGAGAGGCTCGTGAAGCCCGGGCGGTGCCGGATGACCTGCTCTCCTCCCTCGGTCAGAAGGGCGACGAGCTCGCCCTGGCGGTCGGGCTCGACGGCGAACACGTTGATGAAGACAGCCTGCTGCGGTTCCATGGTCTCTCCTCGGTCGGGGCGGCGCGCTCGCCGCCTTCGGAAGGACTGACGAGGCGGGCGCGGGATGTGTCAGCCTGGACCCACCCGGATCACCGCCCCTGACATCCGTGCGGCGAGATTCGTCGGATGAGAGTGGGCGAGATGAGCGCGAGACCCGACCCGGCCGTCGACGCGGGGGTGCGCCGTCACCTCATGGGAGTCGCATACCGGCTCCTGGGCTCGGTGTCCGAAGCCGAGGACGCCGTGCAGGAGGGGCTTGCGCGCTGGTACGCCCTGTCGGCGGAGGGACGCGAGGCGATCGGCAATCGCGCTGCGTGGCTCACGACGGCCGTCAGCCGCGTCTGCCTCGATGTCCTGAAGTCGGCGCGTGTGAAGCGCGAGAGCTACGTGGGCCCGTGGCTGCCCGAGCCCGTGCCCGACGCGGCCGTGCTCGGCCTCTCGCCCGACCCGCTCGACGCGGTCGCGGCCGAGGAGACGCTCAGCATGGCGGTGCTCGTGCTGCTCGAGCGCCTGACCGCGCCGCAGCGCGTCGCGTTCGTGCTGCACGACGTCTTCGGGTTCAGCTTCGCGGAAATCTCGGAGGTCATGGGCCGCAGCGCCGGCGCCTGCCGGGAGCTCGCCTCTCAGGCTCGGCGCCGGGTGCGGACGGAGGGCCGGGCTCGCGTGACCCGCGGCGAGCTCGCCCGATCGGTCGCGGCGTTCAAGGTCGCGTGGGAGACCGGCGACGTCGCGGGTCTCGTGGAACAGCTGGAGGCCACGGCCGTCGCGACGGTGGACGGGGGCGGGCGCGTGAGCGCGGCCCGCGAGCCGATCGTCGGAGCAGAGGCGATCGCGCGGTTCTTCGCGGGTGTCCGGGAACGGCAGCCCGACCTGGTCGTCCGGGAGATGCTCGTGAATGGGACGCCGGGGCTCGTCGCGCTCGATGCGGCGGGCGCCGTGCTCGCGACGGTGAGTGTCGAGGTCGCCGAGCACGGCATCCGCGCGCTGTGGGTCGTGCGCAATCCCGACAAGCTAGGCGCGTGGCGCGACGTGTCAGTGTCTCGGGTGCGTGGGTTATCCGGGGGCGGTTTCGGCGTGTAGTGAGACATCGGGTGGCCGGGGTGGGAGTCCGTGTCTCGCCTGACGTGGTTATGCGCGGGCGTTTTCGGCGCGTGGTGAGACACGGGTGGCCGGGGTGGGTGTCCGTGTCTCACCTGACGTGGGTATCCGGCGGCCATTCCGGCGAGAACTGAGACACGGGATCCCAGGATGGCCCGGAGTCGCGTCGTCTGCCCCACGAGGCCGCCGGGTCACTGGCGCGGAGGCGTGCTGTCGCGGACGAGCACCTCGAGCGACACTGGCGCGGGCGGCGTCCAGTCGTCCTCGACGGCGGCGCGGAGCGCCTGGGCGCCGAGCTCCTCCAGGGGAAGGTGCACCGTCGTGAGACCGGGCGTCACATCGCGTCCCGTGGCGATGTCGTCGAAACCCGCGACGGCGATATCCGAGCCGGGCGCGCGCCCGGCATCGCGGATGGCCGAGATCGCGCCGATCGCGACGACGTCGCTGATCCCGAAGAGCAGCGTCCCGGGCCCGAGGCCCTCCTCGAGGAGGCGCGCGGTCGCCTCGTAGCCGGCATCGCGCGAGATCTGGCCGCGGACGATCCGCGGCGTCGCGCCGCCGCCATCCGCGAAGCCGGCGGTGAAGCCGGCGAGACGGTCGTCCGAGGTGCGCAGGCCCTCAGGGCCGGCGAGCACGACGGCGTCGCGATATCCGAGGGCGGTGAGCTTCCCCGCGAGCGCGCGGGCGCCGGCCTCGTTCTCGTACGCGACGACGCGCGTTCCGGGAAGGGCGGCGCCGAGCGTGACGACGCGTCCGCCGGTCGACTGGACGGAGGCGATCTCGGCGGTGAGCGCGTCGGCGTCGCTCGCCGTGTCGCGTGACGCCGCGAGCACGATGCCGCGGGGCCGCTGGCCGCGCAGCGCCCGCACGAGGGCGACCTCGCGCTGCGGGTCGCGCTCGGTCATCGCGATCGTGACGATGAGGCCGGCCTCGTCGGCCGCATGCGCGACGCCCGAGGCGATCTGGCCGAAGTAGGGGTCCGCGATGTCGGCGACGAGCAGGGCCACCGTCGCCGACGTCCCGCGGGCGATCGCCTGCGCGGAGAGGTTCGCGGTGTAGCCGAGGCGGTCCGCTGCGGCCTGCACGCGCTCGCGATAGGCCTCGGCCACCTTGCGGGTGGAGCCGTTGAGCACGCGCGACGCCGTGGCGAGGGAGACGCCGGCCTCGCGCGCGACGTCATGGAGCGTGGGCGCTCCGCCGGTGCGCACCGTGGTGTCGGTCATCCGCTGAGCCTATCGCCGGAGGGGGCGGGAGGGTGCGCGCGGCGCACCCTCCCGCGGGTCACACGAGGTGTGGGGCGACCGCGGAGTCGAAGCCCGCGATCGTGCGGCGCACGGCCTCGGCCGGCGCGGTGTCCCAGATGGACTGGTTGAGCAGCTCTACCTCGATGTCGCCGTCGTACCCGGTCGCCTCGACGGCGCGGGTCATCGGGCCGAAGTCGATCATGCCGTCGCCCGGGTAGTGGCGCGACAGGAGGTTGTCGGCCTCGAGCGGCGTCTTCCAGTCGCACACCTGGTAGGTCGCGATGCGGCCCTCGCGACCCGCGCGCTCGATGTGCGCGAGCACATCCGGGTCCCACCAGATGTGGAACGTGTCCACCGTGACGCCGACGACGGACGGGTCGAAGTCCGCGGCGATGTCGAGCGCCTGGGGGAGCGTCGAGAGCACCGACCGGTCCGACGCGTACATCGGATGCAGCGGCTCGAGGGCGAGCGTCACGCCCGCGGCACGCGCATCGGGCGCGAGCTCGGCGACCGCGTCGCGGACCCGCTCGCGGGCGCCGACGAGGTCGCGCGACCCCTCCGGCAGTCCGCCGACGACGAGGACGAGCACGGCGCGCGAGCCCTCGGCGCCTGCGGCGGCGAGCGTCGCGGTCTCCTCGATCGCGCGGCGGTTGTCGTCGATCGCCGTGCGGCGTGCGGGGCCCTCCTCGACGGTGAACCATCCGCCGCGGCAATGCGTGGAGTAGCGCAGGCCGGAGTCGGCGATGATGCGCGCCGACTCGTCGAGACCCGCCTCCTGCACCTGCTCGCGCCACAGGCCGATCGCGCCGATGCCGGCGTCCTGCACGACCCGGACGGCCTCGGCGACCGTCGTGTACTTGATCGTCGCCTGGTTGATCGACAGGCGCGGGTGCGGGACGCTCATGCTCCGACTCCGTTCAGACGCAGGTAGTCGCTCCACCGTGCGGCCGCGAGCGAGGGGTCCTCGAGGGCGTTCGCGGCGTTCGCGAGCTCGACGATGCGGGAGAGATGGGGGATGCTGCGGGCCGAGTGGAGGCCTCCGACCATCTGGAACGCGGACTGATGGCCGTTCAGCCACGACAGGAACGCGACGCCCGTCTTGTAGAAGTACGTCGGCGCGGCGAAGACCTGGCGGCTGAGCTCCTCGGTGGGGCCGAGGATGCGCAGGTACTCGTCGGGGTCGCCCGCGTCGAGCGCCTGGATGGCCGCGGAGGCGACCGGGGTGATCGCCGCGAATGCGCCGAGCAGGGCATCGGAGTGGGTCCGCGTCGCTCCCGGGGTCGCCGCCGGCTGGGTCGCCGCGGGGACGTCGGCGCCGCCGATGAGCCCGACGTAGTTGAAGTCGTCGCCCGTGTACATGCGCACGCCCTCGGGCAGGCGCTCGCGCACGGCCACCTCGGACTCGGCGTTCAGGAGGCTCATCTTGACGCCCGACACCTTGCCGGGGTTCTCCTCGATGATGCGCACGAGCGTGTTCGACGCGGTCTCCCAGTCGTCGGCGCCGAAGTAGCCGGCCAGCTCGGGGTCGAACGCCGTTCCGAGCCAGTGCAGGACGACCGGGGTCGTCGCGGCCTGCAGGACGGCGCCGTAGACGCGCAGGTAGTCGGTCGCGCTTGTCGCGACGCGCGCGAGGTGGCGCGACGCCATGAGCACGGGGCCGGCGCCCTGCTCCTCCGTGAAGTGCAGCTGCTCCTTGTAGGCGTCGATCACGGCGTCGAGCGAGATCGTGTGCTCCTCGACGTGATCCGTGTTGACGCCGACGACGACCGAGCCGCCCTCCTCGCGCGCCACCTCGGCGCTGCGGCTGATCAGCTCGCGCACGGCCGTCGCGTCGAGACCCATGTTGCGCTGGGCGGTGTCCATGGCGTCGGCGACCCCGAGACCCCACGAGTACACGGCGCGGCGGAAGCCGAGCGTCGCGTCCCAGTCGATCTGGGCGGGCTGACCGGGGGTGTTGTCGCCCCAGACGACCGGCACGACGTGCGCGGCCGCGTAGGCGACGCGGCTGCGCAGCGCCTTCTGCGGCTTCGTGTAGACGCCCGCGTCGTTGAGCGCGACGCGGCTCAGGCCGCCGTCGGCGGCGACGAGGGTGAAGTGCTCCGTCATCCGACTCACTCCAGGGTCAGCTCGGGCAGGACGACCTTGGCGCCCGTGCGGCTCGACTCGAGACCGGCCTCGGCCAGCTGCACGCCGCGCGCGCCCGCGAGCAGGTCGAACGCGTAGTCGGTGCCGAGCGCGTACGACGTGAGGTACTCCTCCCACTGCTGGCGGAAGCCGTTGAGGAAGACGTCGTTCGTCGGGACCTTCTGCCAATCGGCGTCGTAGTCGTGCGTGTCCTCGAGGTCGGGGTTCCACACGGGCTTCGGCGTGGCGTTGCGGGGCTGGATCTTCGCGCCGAAGAGGCCGACGACCGCCGAGCCGTGCGTGCCGTCGACGTGGAACTCGACGAGCTCGTCGCGGTTGACGCGCGTGGTCCAGCTGGAGTTGATCTGCGCGATCACGCCGCCGTCGAGCTCGAAGATGCCGTACGCGGCGTCCTCGGCGGTCGCATCGTAGTGCTCGCCCTTCTCGTCCCAGCGGTCGGCGATGTGGATCGACGCGTGCGAGTAGACGCTCTTCACCTCGCCGAAGAGGTTCTCGAGCACGTAGTTCCAGTGCGGGAACATGTCGACGATGATGCCGCCGCCGTCCTCGGCGCGGTAGTTCCAGCTGGGGCGCTGGGCCGGCTGCCAGTCGCCCTCGAAGACCCAGTAGCCGAACTCGCCGCGGACCGAGAGGATGCGGCCGAAGAAGCCCGAGTCGATGAGGCGCTTGAGCTTCTGGAGGCCAGGGAGGTAGAGCTTGTCGTGCACGACGCCGGTCTTGACGCCGGCCTCCTTCGCGAGGCGGGCGAGCTCGACGGCCTCCTCGACCGACTCCGCGGTGGGCTTCTCGGTGTAGATGGCCTTGCCGGCCGCGATCGCCTTGCGCAGCGCCGTCGCGCGGGCCTTCGTCACGAGGAAGTCGGCGTAGATCTCCCAGGTCGGGTCGGCGAGCGCCGCGTCGAGGTCGGTCGTGTAGTCCTCGATGCCGTGCTGGGCGGCGATCTCGGCGAGCTTCGCCTCGCTGCGGCCGACGAGGAGCGGGCGGACCGTCACCTTCGAGCCGTCGGGCAGCTCGACGCCGCCCGCGTCGCGGATCGCGAGGATCGAGCGCACGAGGTGCTGACGGTAGCCCATGCGCCCGGAGACGCCGTTCATGATGATGCCGATCTCGCGGACGGCGGGGGTGGCGGTGGTCACGATGTGCTTCCTTGCTCTCATCGAGGGCTGCCCCTCGTTGGGTAAACGCTTTCCACGAGTGTGGCACACCGGATCTCCTCAGTGCAACCCCTCCGGATGGCGTTTTCCCACCCGGTGGGAATCAGGGAGCGGCGGTCGTGAGCACGCGCGCGGGAGCGAGGAGGAACGCCGACTCCTGCGGACCGAGAGCCACGGATGAGATCGCCGCGCCCGAGCGGATGTCGGTGCCGGCGACATCCACGACGACGTCGGTCTCGCCGTGGTTGATGAGCGTGACGAGGTCGCCGCGGCGCGCGACTTCGACGCCGGCGGGCGGGGCGTCGCCGAGGACCGGCTCGACCGCTGCCTCCTCGATGACGACCCCCAGGACGAGGTCGAGCCCGGCGTCGTCGGGCATGGTCGCGAGATACCAGGCCGATCCCTCGCCGTGTGCGCGGCGGGTCAGCGCAGGACGCCCGCGCGAGGGACCCGTCGTGAACGAGGCGACGATCGCGGCGTCGTCGGCGAAGAGCGCCTCCGCGAAGAACGTCCCGACCGCCTCGCGACCGTCGCCGAGCGCGAAGCGCGCCTCGCGGACATCCTCGGCGACCCAGGTCTCCGCCCCCGAGTCGTGCGAGCCCTCCTCACCGGCGCGCTCGGCGATGTGATCGAGTGCGGGCGGCACGAGCGGGCGGAAGTCCTCGAGCGCGACGCCGAGCACGGGGCCGAGCTGCGTGAGGAACCCGCCGTCGCGGAAGCGGTCGTTCGCGTCGACGATGTCGCTGAACGGCCCGGTCAGGAGCACCCCGCCCGCGGCCGCGAAGCCCTCGAGCGCCGCGGCGCCCTCGTCGCGCAGCAGATAGAGGAACGGCGCGATCGCGAGGCGATACCGCCCGTCGACGTGCTCGGGCTTCACGATGTCGACCATGATGCCGCGGCGGTGGAGCGCGCCGTACCACTCGCGCAGCAGCGCGAGGTAGTCGATGCGGTTCGGGTGGTCGGCCGCCTCGACCGCCCACCAGTTCTCCCAGTCGAAGACGAGGGCGACCGGGGCGTCGTCGCCCGGAGCGGGCAGCTCGGGGAGGGCCGCGAGGGTCGCCCCGAGCGCGGTGACCTCCCGCCAGGTGCGCGTGCGCGTGCCCGCGTGCGGGAGCATCGCCGAGTGGAACTTCTCGGAGCCCGCCCGCGACTGCCGCCACTGGAAGAAGAAGATGCCGTCGGCCCCGCGGCCGACCGACTGCGCGGTCTCGGCGGCGAGCTGCCCGTCGCGCTTGGACGGGTTCGCCGGGCGCCAGTTCACCGCGTCGGCCGCCTGCTCCATGAGCAGCCACGGACGCCCGCGCTTGAGCGAGCGGACGAGGTCGCGCTGGAAGGCCGTGTTGCGCACGCGATGCGGATCGAGCGGGTCCGGGTAGCAGTCGTCGGTGATGACGTCGATGTGCGGCGCCCACGTCGTGTAGTCGGCGGGCTTGAACGGGCCCATCATGTTCGTCGAGATCGGCTGCGTCGCGCCGGCGGCCCGGATGATGTCCCGCTCGGCGAGGTAGCACTCCAGCCACATGTCCGACATGAAGCGGTGGTAGTCGAGCACCTGGGACGGGTTCCGGCTGTACGGGGCCCTGCGCGGCGGGAACACCTCCTCCCACGCGCCGTATCGCTGGGCCCAGAAGTCGGTGCCCCACGCGGCGTTGAGGGCGGCGATCGTCTCGTAGCGCGCGCGCAGCCAGCCGCGGAATGCGTCGCGCGCGGCGTCCGAGTACTCCACCGGAAGGTGGCAGCCCGATTCGTTGCCCACGTGCCACATGACGACGGCGGGGTGCTGCGCGTAGCGCTCGGCGAGGCGGCGGACGAGCTCGGCGGCGAGCCGCCGGTAGGTCGGCGAGGCGGGGGAGTGGTGCTGCCGCGAGCCGTGCCAGTACGGCGCGCCGTTCTCGTCTGCGGCGAGGATGTCGGGGTGCGCGACCGTGGCCCACGGCGGCGGCGAGGCGGTCGCGGTGGCGAGGTTCACCCCGATCCCGCCCGCGTGCAGCTTGCCGATCACGGTGTCGAGCCACGCGAAGTCCCACACGTCGGGCGCGGGCTGGATGCGCGACCACGCGAAGATCCCGAGGCTCACGGTGGTCACCCCGGCCTCCTGCATGCGCAGCACGTCGTCGTCCCAGACGTGCTCCGGCCACTGGTCGGGGTTGTAGTCGGCGCCGTAGAGCATGGTCCTCGAATCCGGAGTACGTCGGCGTCAGCGCCGACGGCGGGGGCGCTCGGGGACGGCGACGGCCGCGAGGGCCGCGCACCCGAGCGCGGGGATGAGCAGGGGAGGGAGCATCCAGGTCGCGAGGCCCACGAATGCGGCCGCGACGACGAGGTACAGGAATCCGGGGATGTCCCGGCCGATCGCGGACGGCAGCGAGCGGATGGCGCGGAGCCATCCGCTCTCGGGCGACCACGCCGCCGACGCGGTGAGCAGGACCCCCGCGACGGCGGCTGCGAGCAGCCAGCCGAATCCGGCGATCAGCTCGCCGCCGGGCAGCAGCCCGGACGAGGCGAGCAGGATGTCGATCGCGAGCACGCCCGCGATCAGCGCGCACGCGAGGCCGACGACGATCCCGCCGGGCAGCGCCGCGCGGACGTCGCCCCAGAACGCGCGCATCGAGGATCCCTCGGCGCGCGCGTACCGGCGCAGGTGGCGGATGCCCGCCGCGAGCGCGGCGGGCAGGGTGACGACGAGGAGCCCGCAGACGGTCACGAGCACGCCCGTGAGGAGCACCTCGCCGAACAGGGCGAGCGCGCCTGCCGCGCCCGGATTGCGCCCGGGCTCGTCGTGCGTCGGGCCCGAGCCCGATGCCGCCGCGCGGCGGGCGGCGCGCTCGCCTCTGCTCATGGTCAGCCCTTCAGGCCCTGGGTCGCGACGCCGTCGATGAGGAAGCGCTGGAACACGATGAAGAAGAGCATCACCGGCACGAGCGCGACGAGGCTGGCCGTGACGGTCGCGCCGTAGTCCGACGCGGACGTCTGGTCGTTGTAGAGGCGCAGGGCGATCGGGAGCGGATAGTTCTCGGGGCTGTTGAGGTAGAGCAGCGGCCCCATGAAGTCGTTCCACGTCCAGATGAAGGTGAAGATCGCGCAGGTGACGAGAGCGGGCTTGATGAGCGGCAGGATGACCGACCAGAAGATGCGCCCGTGTCCTGCGCCGTCGATGCGCGCCGCCTCGTCCATGTCGCGCGGGATCTGCCGGATGAACTGCACGATGAGGAACACGAAGAACGCCTCGGTCGCGAGGAACTTCGGCAGGATGAGCGGCACGAAGGTGTCGACGAGCTCGAGCTTCTGGAACCAGATGTACTGCGGGATGATCACGACGTGGAACGGCAGCAGGAGCGTGCCGATCATGGCCGAGAAGAGGATCCCGAGGCCCTTGAACTTCACGCGCGCGAACGCGTAGGCCGCGAGGGCGGAGGACAGGACCGTGCCGATCACCGCCGACACCGCGAGGATGAGCGAGTTCGCGAAGAACCGCCACAGCGGGATGCCGGCGATGCCCTCGCCGACCTTGACGTAGTTGTCGAGCGTGGGCGCCCACGGGATGAGGCCGGGGTTCTGGCCGAACTCGCTGTTGGGCTTGAAGGTCGACGCGACCAGCCAGATGAGCGGGTAGATGACGACGAGGGTGATCGCCAGCAGCACGACGAACCAGATGATCGTCTGCCAGCCGCGGCGCGTGACGCGCTTGCGGGGCGCGGGGCGCCCGGTGGTGACCAGGTGCGTGGAGACGGTGGAGGTCATCGGTCTTCTCCGGCGTAGTGGACCCAGGACTTCTGGGTGCGGAACAGGATCACGGCGATGACGGCGACGACGAGCATGACGATCCACGCGATGGCCGAGGCGTACCCGAACTGGCCGTCGGTGAAGCCGCGCTTGTAGAGGTAGATCGTGATGTAGTTCGTCATCCCGGCGGGGCCGCCGGTGCCGTTGGAGATGATGTACGCCGATGCGAACACCTGGAACGCTCCGATGAGCTCGAGCAGCAGGTTGAAGAAGATGACGGGCGAGAGCATCGGGACGGTGACGGCCCTGAAGCGGCGCAGCGCCCCCGCGCCGTCCATCTCGGCGGCCTCGTAGAGCTCCTTCGGAACCTGCTTGAGGCCCGCGAGGAAGATCACCATGGTGCCGCCGAACTGCCACACGGCGAGGAGGATCATCATCGGCACGACGAGGTCGACGTTGCCGACCCAGCCGCCCAGGTCGATCCCGAAGATCGAGAGGGTCGAGTCGACGGGGCCGTCGGTGTTGAACATCGCGCGCCACACGATCGCGACCGAGACGGAGGCGCCGATGAGCGAGGGGGCGTAGAACGACGAGCGGAAGAACGCCGCGCCGCGGTCGCGGTAGTTCAGCAGCAGGGCGATGCCGAGCGCCGCGGCGAGCTTGATCGGCGTGCCGACCAGCACGTACACGAGCGTGATCGTCGCGGACTGCACGAACTGCGGGTCGTCCGTGAACATGCGCACGTAGTTCTCGAGGCCGATCCACTTCGGGTCGGTGAAGAGGTTGTACGACGTGAACGACAGGTACAGCGAGTAGACCATCGGGCCCAGGGTGAGCCCGAGGAAGCCCACGAGCCAGGGCGCCAGGAAGGCGTAGCCGGCCAGCGTCTCGCGCAGGCTCTTCTTCTTGAGGCCCGGCCGCAGCGGCGGAGCCCCCGCACGCGATCGCCGCCCGCCGCTGTCGGCGGTGACGACCGTTCTCGTCAGGGTGGTGGTCATGATCTCCCGATCGGGTGGGGCGGCCCGGACGCGTGCGTCCGGGCCGCCACGGGGTTACTGGTTGAGGACGACGTCCATCTCGGAGAAGAACTGGTCCACGGCCTCGTCGACCGTGACGGTGCCGAAGTTCAGCTCCGTGCCGAGCTGGCGGAACTTCTCCTCGAGGGTGCCGTAGCCGACGATCGGCACGGGCGGGGCGTCGCCGAGGCGGTCGGCGATCGACGCCTCGTAGTCGGCGACCTTCTGGCTGAACTCGTCGAGCTCGGCGGCCTCGAGCGCCGTCTGCGAGGCGGGCAGGCCGCGGTTCGTGCCGAAGATCTCACCCGACTCCGGGCTGTTCACGAGGAAGTCGACGAGCGTCGCGGCCGCCTCGGGGTGGTCCGTGTTCGCCGAGATCGCGTGCAGCATCGACGGCTTGAGGTACAGGTCCTTCGCGCCCTCCTCGGTCACCGGCGGGGCGACGAGGTCGAGCGTCGAGTACCCCTCGCCGAGGTTGGCGAGGTAGCCCGCGCCGAAGTTGTCCCAGACGAGCTCGCTCGTCGTGAGCGCGGAGTCGAAGCCGCCGAGCGGGGTCAGCTCCTCGACGCGCTGCTGCTCGATGGTCGTGCCGTCCTCGCGGATCTCCGAGCCCTGCTCCCAGAACGCGCGCAGGTCGTCCTCGGTGAAGTTCGCCTCGCCATCCTCCGTGAAGAGGTCCTCGCCCTGTGCACGCATCTGCAGCTCGAAGTTCTGGATGCGGCCGGTCCAGTCGCCGCCGCCCCACGCCTCGATGCCCTTGGCCTCCGCGGCGTCGGTGACCTCGGCCATCCACGCGTTGTAGTCCTCCCAGGTGCCGCCGGCGAAGCCCTCGACGCCGATCTCCTCGAGGAGGGTCGGGTTGAGGAACATCGCCCACGCGTTCGTCGAGGTCGTGATGCCGTAGTTGCCGTCGCCGACCTGGCCGATCGCGAGGATCTCCTCCGAGAGCGCGGAGTCGTCGATGATGTCGCCGACGTACGGCGTGAGGTCGAGCAGCAGGCCGTTCTCGGAGTACTGGCGCAGGTACGAGTAGTCGAACTGCATGACGTCGGGCAGGCCGCCGCCGGCCGCCTCGGTCTGCCGCTTCTCCCAGAAGGCGGGGAAGTCGAGGAACGAGCTCTGGATGGTGATGTTGGGGTATTCCTCGTTGAAGGCGGCGAACGCCTCCTCGTAGAGCGCCGCGCGGACGTCGTTGCCCCAGAACGCGAAGGTCAGGGTGACCTCCTCGTTGGGGTCGACGGTCTCGACGGCCTCGGGGGAGCCGCCGGAGCAGCCGGCGAGTGTCAGGCCGCCGATCGCGACGAGGGCCGCCGTCGCGGCCAGCCTCTTGGTGGGGAACATCTTTGTCCTCTCAGAACGACATCGTCCATGCCCGGAGCGGGCGGGCGCCATGGGGTGGAAAGCGCTTGCCCGAGACTCTAGCGCGCGTAAAAACGTTTCACAAGGGGGAGGCCCCTTCCCGCCCCGTGTCGTGGCCGTACCGTGACAAAGGGCGGGAAGGAGCGGGCGGATCAGCCGAGGATGACCTTCGCCTCGGAGAAGAACTGCGACACGGCGTCGTCCACCGAGACGGTGCCGAGGCCGAGCTCCTTGCCGAGATCCCAGAACTTCTGCTCGAGCGAGCCGTAGCCCACGACGGGCGCGGGCGGAGCGTCGCCGATGCGCTCCTCGACCGACGCGAGGAAGTCCGCCACCTGCTTGTCGGGGCCCTCGAGGGTCGCGCCCTCGAGCTTCGTCTCCGACGCGGGGAAGCCGAGCGACGTGCCGAAGATCTCGCCGGCCTCGGGGCTGTTCACGACGAAGTCGAGGAAGATCGCGGCGGCCTCGGGGTGCTCGCTCTTCGCCGACACGGCCATCTGCAGCCCGGCCTGCCGATAGAGGTCCTGTGCGCCCTCCTCGGCGGTGGGCGGCGCGACCATCGAGATGCTCGATGCGCCGGAGTCCGCGAGATAGGCCGCGACGAAGTTGCTCCAGCTCGCCTCGCTCGCCGTGACGTTCGCCCCGAAGCCCGAGACCGGGCTCAGCTCCTCGAGCTTCTGCTGGGGCACGACGACGCCGTCGCGGTCGGCGGCGCCGCTCTCCCAGAAGGCGCGGAGGTCGTCCTCGTCGAACCCGAGCTCGCCGTCCTCGGTGAAGAGATTGCCGCCCTGCGCGCGCAGCACATTCTCGAAGTTCTGGATGCGCTGCGTGTAGTCCGTGCCGCCGTACACCGCGCCGCCGGTCGCCTCGGTGACCTCGGCCATCCATGCCGAGTAGTCCTCGAAGCTCGTGCCGCCCGGGTAGGGCTCGATCCCGTGCTCGGCGAGGATGTCGTCGTTGAGGAAGACGGCCCACGTGCTGTAGCCGAGCGGGAGCGAGTACTGCGCGCCGTCGAGCTGGCCGGTCGCGAGCAGGCCCTCGTCGATCGCCGAGGTGTCCACGTACTCCGCGTACTCGCTGAGGTCGGCGAGCATGCCGTTCTGCGCGTACTGACGCAGGTACGTGTCGGAGAACTGCCACACGTCGGGGAGGCCGCCGCCGGCGGCCTCGGTCTGGCGCTTCTCCCAGTACGACGGGAAGTCGGTGAACGACCCGTTGACGGTGATGTTCGGGTGCTCCTCGTTGAATGCCTCGATGAGCTTCTCGTACCGCTGCGCGCGGTCGTCGTTGCCCCACCACGTGAAGGTCAGCTCGACCTTCTCGTCCGGGTCGTACTCGGTCGAGCCGGAGCCCGAGCTCGCGCATCCCGCCAGGGTGAGGGATCCGATCGCCGCCGTGACCGCGGCCACGCGGATGAGCCGTCGCTTCATCGCTGCTCTCCTGTCTGCTTCTTCGCTGTGTGAAGGGCGCGCTTCCCACGTTGGAAAGCGCTTCCCTTCGGGCACGCTAGTGCAGTCAGAAACGTTTTACAAGCCGGATGTCACGGTGCGAGCTCACGGGCGAGCGCCGCGATCTCGTCGGGCTCCCAGACGCGGTCGAGGAACGCGAGACGGTGCGCGAGCGCGAGCTCCTCACCCGGCGCGAGCACCACGGTCTCGGCGAAGGTCGGCGACGGCGCGAGCACGGGGAACGGCTCCGCGCGCACGAACCAGCGGATGGCCGGCGAGCCGCTCGAGCGCCCGGCGAACGCGAGCACGGTCCCGCCCCCGTCGATCTCGTCGTGCAGGCCCGAGAACGCCAGCCACGGCGCCTCCGATCCCATCAGCTCATCGGCCTCGGCGCCCGCACGGGCGGCGGCGACGCCGCTGACGTCGGGTGCGACGACCGTGCCGCCCGTGAAGGAGCGCGTCAGGCGCAGGAACAGGCCAGAGTAGCCCGCGTTCTCGCGGCCGTTCGTCGTCGGGCTCCCGAGCACGAGCTCGCGCTGGCTCGTGTTCCGCAGCGTCGACGCGATGTCGAGCGCCCAGAGCCCACGCGAGGGGTCGAGGGTGTGGAACCGGTGCTCGCGCGCCTCGCTCAGCCACGCGTCGCCCGAAGCCGTGATCCACGTGAGGTCCTCGCGGATGACCGCGGCCGGGCCATCCGAGAGCGCCCGGAAGCGGTCGTGGCGGATGCGCCCCACGTTGTCGAGCGGGATGTAGCCGCGCCCGTGCACGTAGGTGTTGCCGCCCCAGAAGTTCTGGCCCGAGACGTCGGTGAGGGTCATCTGCAGGCCCTTGTGCCAGCGGTGGTCCCAGGGGCGGAAGCCCGTGAGCGGCGCCCCCGAGAGGGCCCGGATCGGATGGAGGTAGGGCTTCGGGCCCTCGAATGCCGGGGCGTCCTCGGCGAAGACGTATCGTGCGACCTCCCTCCCGCCCGCGCGGACGACGACCGAGGCCTCCTCCTCGTGCAGGGCGAAGCCGGTCATGCGCGCGCCGATCGGATGGTGCCGGCATGGATCCGCGCGGTCGCCCCGACGGGATCGCCGCCGGGCATCGACGCGTAGAACGGGTCGGCGGGGGAGAGCTCGTCGCGCGCGACCGCCCGCCCGGTCAGGGCGGACTTGTACATGCCCGCCGCGAGCTCCATCACGCGCCGACCGTCCGCGCCGCTCACGCGGGGCCGCTCGCCGCGCTCCATGCTGTCGACGAACTGCGTGAACTGCGGCACGTGGGTCGAGCTCGGCACATCGTCCGTCGGCGCCCAGGCCGCCGCCGTCTCGGGGGCGACGTGCGGCGCGGGCGTCCACGTCCAGTGCGCGTTGCCGTAGCCGTAGAGATGCTCGACCTCGACGGTCGCGTGCTCGAAGTCGATGCGCACCTGGCTCGTCTCGCGCGGCGACAGGAGGCTGTTCGTGATCGAGCAGAGGGCGCCCGACGCGAAGCGCACGACGGCGAAAGAGACGTCCTCGGTCTCGGTCTCGCGCGCGAGCGTCGACATGACGGCCGTGACGTCGGTCCATTCGCCCAGGAGCGACAGGAGCATGTCCATCTGGTGGATGCCGTGGCCCATGGTCGGGCCGCCGCCCTCGGTCGCCCACTTCGCGCGCCACGGCACGGCGAAGTACGACGGATCGCGGTACCAGAGCGTGTCGCACTTCGCGACGAGCGGCCGGCCGAGCGATCCCTCGGCGATGAGCGTGCGGAGTCGCTCGGCCGCCGAGCCGAACCGGTGCTGGAAGATGTAGGCGGCGTAGGGGCCGTTCTCGCCCTCGTGCGCCATGATCTCGTCGTAGTCGGCGAGCGAGAGGGTCGGCGGCTTCTCCGACAGGACCCACGCGCCGGCGTCGAGAGCGGCGATTGCGGCCTCCTTGTGGGCGATCGGCGGCGTCGCGAGCGTGACGAGGTCGGGGCGCTCGCGCTCGAGCAGCTCGGCGACGTCGGTGTACCAGCTCGCGACGCCGAACTCGGCCGCGGCCGACGCCGCGGACTCGGCGCTCAGATCGGCGACCGCGACGACCTCGACGCGATCGCCGAGCGCGCGCAGGCTCGGCAGGTGCTGCACACGGGAGATCGCTCCCGTTCCGATGACGGCGACGCGGATGGCCATGGTGCTGCTCCTTCGCATAGGGCGCCCGGTGGGAAAGCGCTTGCCGACAGGGTATCGCGATTCGGCCGCGCGAGCGAGCCGAGGCGCCGCTCGCGGGTCAGAGCGCCTGGGTCAGGTGGAGCCGAGCGTAGCGGCCGTCGCGCGCGAGGAGCTCATCGTGCGCGCCCTGCTCGACGATCCTGCCTTGCTCGAGGACGACGATGCGGTCGGCGCTGCGGACCGTCGACAGCCGGTGCGCGACGACGAGCGTCGTCCGCCCCGACATGAGGCGATCGAATGCCTCCTTGACGAGTCGCTCCGACTCGGGGTCGAGGGCGCTCGTGGCCTCGTCGAGCAGGAGGATGCGCGGGTCGCGCACGAGCGCGCGGGCGATCGCGATCCGCTGGCGCTGCCCGCCCGACAGGCGCGCGCCGCGCTCGCCGACGATCGTGTGCCATCCGTCGGGCAGCGCGTCGACGAAGTCGAGCGCGTTCGCGTCGCGCAGGGCCGCGCGGATGCGCTCGTCGTCGGCGTGCTCCAGCCCGTACGCGACGTTGTCCCGGATGGTGCCCTCGAACAGCACGGACTCCTGCGGCACGACCGACACGTGACGGCGGACGGTCCGCAGGTCGAGCTCGCGCGTGTCGGCCCCGTCGAGCAGGATGCGACCGCCCGTGGGACGCACGAAGCCGAGCACGAGGTTGAGCATGGTCGACTTGCCCGAGCCTGACGACCCCACGAAGGCGACGGTCTCGCCGGGGCGGATGGCGAGCGAGACCTCGTGGATCGCGTCGACGTCGGCGTCCGGATAGCGGTGCGTCACGTTCTCGAGCGCGATCGCGCCGACGACGGCGTCGACACGTCGCCGGCCCTCGTTGACCTCGATGTCGGGCTCCTCGAGCACCTCGGCGATCGAGCGCACCGACTCCATCCCGCGCGCGGCGACGGGGAGGAGGAGCAGGAGCTGCGTCATCCCCTGCGTGAGGAGCGCGAAGTACGACGACAGCATGACGACCTCGCCCGGCGTGATCGGCACGATGCCCGTCAGCGCGAACACCGCGGCGAGGACGAGGCACGAGGCGCCGAGCAGCTGCATCGCCACCCACGACATCGACGCGATGCGCCCGTTGAGCAGGTCGAGCACGAAGCCCGCGCGCCGCACCTCGTCGGCGCCTGCGGCCACGCGCGTGACGGCCGTCTGCTCGAGCCCGTGCGCGCGGGTGATCGGGATGAGCGAGGCCATCTCGCCGACGCGCGCCGAGAAGCCCTCGACCTCGCGCCGGAAGCGCTCGTTGCTCGCGCGCGAGCGGCGGGAGGTGCCCCAGCGGATGAGCACGGCGAGCGGAACGGCGAGGAGGTAGATCGGCAGGAACTGCGGCACGACGAACGCGGTCATCGTCACGGCGCCGAGGAGGACCATCGCGGCCGATAGCAGCGGGTGTATGACCTGCTGCAGCATGACCTCGATGTTCTCGACGTCGCGGACGACCTTGGTCTGCACGACCGACGCGCTCTGGCGCGTGTGGAAGCCGATCGACAGGTTCTGCAGCCGCTGCGCGAGCGCGTTGCGCAGCTCGGCCCCGGTGTCGCGCACGACCGTCATGAACATCCGCGTGTACACGATGTGGTTCGGGTAGTTCTGCAGCAGCAGGAGCGCCGCGACCGCGAACCAGCCGAGCACGTGGATGACCTCGCCGTCCGACGCGACGATGTCGACGATGGCGGCCGTGACGACCGGGAGCGCCCACAGGGGGATCTCCTTGAGCGCGAACGCGCCGACGGCCACGGCCATCCGCCCCTTCCGCCGCAGCAGCAGTCGGACGACCGAGCGGGCGGGGTGCGATCCGTCGATGCGGACGGGCCGGGGAAGCGATTTCTCGGTCACGTCAGCCATGCTACGGCCGTCGTGGGCCATCCGGCCTCGCCGCGTTTCGCGGCGACCCGCCTCCGGATCGACGCGAAACGGGGCAGGGCTCGTCGAGCCCTGCCCCGGAACGCGTCGAAGGAACGCCCGATCGCCGCATTTCGCGGCGATCGGGCGCCGGGTCACTTCACGGTCACCCGGATCTCCTTCGTCTCGGTCTCGCCCGCGGCGTTCGCGAGCACGGCGCGGTACACGTGCTCGCCCGCGGCTCGGCCGGTCAGGTGCGTCGACGCGGTCTGGGCCTCCGGCGTCGCCGCCGTGAGCTCCTGCTCGTCGACGAGCTGCCCGTCCTCGTACAGGCGGTACGACGTCGCGTTCGTGCCCCACCAGAGGTTGGCCGTGACGGTGTAGTCGCCGTCGCGGTCGTGGTTGTCGTGCGAGAGCACGGCCGTGCCGGGGTTCGCGTCGACGACCTTCACGGTGACCGGCTTGCACGGGGTCGTGCCGTGCTGGTTCACGAGCTCGCACGTGTACTCGTACGTGCCGTTCACGCGGCCCGTCACGTCGAACGAGAACTCCTGCGCGTCGGGAGTGCGGTCGGCGAGGTGCGCCTCCGTGAGGAGCTCGCCGTTCTCGAACAGGCGGATGGTGTGCGCGTTCTGGCCGTGCCACAGGTTCATCGTGACGGTGTAGTCGCCGTTCTTCAGGCCGTGGGCCCATCCGCTCGTCGTCGAGAGCACGCCCTTGGCGGGCGCCGCCGTCGCCGGCCCGGGCACGACCTCGGCCGCTGCGGCGTCGGTCGTGTAGGCCAGGCGGGGAGCGGCCGGCGTCTCCATGCCCTCGCCGAGGTAGTAGCTCGTGTGCGGCGGCTGGTTGTATCCGGTGAGCTGCCACGCGACGGCGAGGCGGTACTGCGCGTCCGACATCAGGGTGCGGAGGCGGTGCTCCGTGACGTCCGTCGTCGTGAAGATGCGCAGCGCCGTCGAGTCGGTCGTGCGGTACACGAGCTCCTCGCGCCAGTCGCCGAACAGGTCGGCCTGGAGAGCGGGGTTGCCCTTCGTGTCGTTGTTCGTCAGGACGCCCTCCGGCTCGAAGATCGGCACCTCGACGCCGTTCTCGTAGTCCCACTTCGACACGACGGGCGAGCCCAGGCGCGTCGTCGTGTCGAACGCGTGGTCGACGATCTCGCTGAGGAGGTCGCCGTCCCACTGGGCGACGAAGTTGGCGGCGGGGATGGCCGTGGAGATCTCCTCGCCCGACACGTTGCGCAGGGTGCCCACCCGGGAGTCCCACGCCACCGTGCCGCCGATGTTCCAGCCCTCGGCGCCGTCGTAGCGCGGATCGATGTCGGCCATCGCGCCGCGGCCGGTGTCCTTCGTCGCGGGGACCGACCACAGCACCTCGCCGGTCGCCGCGTCGCGGTAGGTCGCGCCCATGCTGCCGGACCGGCCCATGTCCTCGTGCACGGCGTAGACCTCGAGGCCCGGGCGAGCCGGGTCGAAGTCGCTCACGTGCTCGGCATCGCCGTGGCCGAGACCCGTGGAGTACAGGCCCGTTCCGTCGTCGTCGATCGTCGCCGATCCGAAGACGATCTCGTCCTTCCCGTCGGCGTCGACGTCGGCGGAGATCATGGCGTGGTTGCCCTGACCCGCGTAGTCGCCGTTGCCCTTCGTCGAGGAGTCGAACACCCAGCGCTGGCTGAGGCTCTCGCCGTCGAAGTCGAACGCGGCGATCACCGCGCGCGTGTAGTAGCCGCGCGAGAACACGACGCTCGGGTGCTCGCCGTCGAGGTACGCCACGGTCGCGAGGAAGCGATCGACGCGGTTGCCGTAGCTGTCGCCCCACGACGCGACGTCGCCGCGGCCGGGCACGTAGTCGATCGTGTCGATCGCGCGGCCCGTCGTGCCCTCGAACACCGTGAGGTACTCGGGTCCGGTGAGGATGTAGCCCGACGAGTTGCGCCAGTCCTTGCTGCCGTCGCCGATCACGGTGCCCTGGCCGTCCTCGGTGCCGTCGGCGGTCTTCACGACCACCTCCGCGCGGCCGTCGGAGTTCAGGTCGTAGACCATCGGCTGCGAGTAGTGCGCTCCCGCTCGGATGTTGATGCCGAGGTCGATGCGCCACAGCTGCGTGCCGTCGAGCTCGTACGCGTCGAGGTAGACGTTGCCCGTGTAGCCGGCCTTCGAGTTGTCCTGCGAGTTCGTCGGATCCCACTTGACGACGTACTCGAGCTGGCCGTCGCCGTCCAGGTCCGCGACCGACGTGTCGTTGGCGCGGTAGGAGTACGGCTGCCCGTCCTTCGAGTACGCGTCGGCCGGCTTGTTCAGGGGGATGTCGAGCGACTGCCCGTCCTTCCACGGCCGGAACTCCTCGGTCGCCCAGAACGACACTCCGTCCTCGACGATCGCGATGCGGTACGTCGAGTCGGCCGAGCCCGCCGCATCGAGGTAGTTCGTCGTGTCGACGATCGGCTCCTCGGTGATCCTCTCGCCGTCGCGGTAGACGTGGAACGCGGCATCCTGCGCGTCGTCGCCCAGCAGGCGCCATCCGACGTAGACGCCCTGCTCCTGCGCGACGGCCACAGGGGCGCGATCGAGCCGCTCGGCGGCCCGATCGAGCGTCGTGACCGCGGGCGTGGTGACGGGCTCGGAGGGCTCGGACGCCCCGCCCGCGTTCACGGCCTGCACGCGGTAGGTGTACGCGATCGTCGTGAGGACGTCCTCGTCGACGTACGCGGGCTCATCCGCCCGCGCGATGACCTGCCACTCGCCCTTCTTGTCCTGACGGCTGACGAGATAGAACAGCGCGCCGTCGGACGCGTCCCACGAGAGCGCCACGGAGTTCTTGAGCACGTCGCCGTAGGCGAGGCCCGTGGGCGCCGCGGGGACCGCGACATCCGGGTCGATGACCTCGACCTCGACGCCGACCGAGGGCACCGACTCGTCGCCCCGCGCGGTCACGGTGGTGACGGCGTAGGTCGCGGTCTGGCCGGGCTGCGCCGTCTCGTCGACGAAGGAGGTGCCCTCCGTCTCGCCGACGAGGACGATGCCGTCGTCGGTCGTCCGGTACAGCCGGTAGGCCGCAGCCTCGGGCGCGGCATCCCAGGACAGCGCGGCTGTCGCGGACGCCCCGTCGAATGCGAGGTCGTCGAGTCGGATGGCCGCGGGCGCGACGAGGATGGGCGTGAGCGTGAGGCCGTTGAGGTGGCCGGTCGCTCCCGAGATCACGGTGCTGAGCTGCCCGTCGCTCACCGTGATGCCGTCGATCGCCTTCGTCGTGCTGCCGCGGCTGACCGACAGGCCGCCCTCGTCGCTGCCCTCGATCTCGACGTTCGTGCGGACGGTGCCGAGCAGGTCGCCGACCGTGACGCTCGCCGAGTACTCGCCGTTGGGCACGTCGACGGCGAACTCGTAGCTGCCGTTGAAGTACGCGACGAAGTCGCGCGCGACGTCGTCGCCGGCCGATGCGCCGCGGTCGCGGTCGATCATCCCCGTCGGGTCGACGATGCCGTAGCCCCGCTCCGCCGAGTAGACCGTGGAGCGGTTGACCTCCGTGTAGCCCGCGCCGACGGGGGCGCCGGCCGGCTGGAAGTCGTAGCGGTACGCCGCGGCGCGGGTGGTCGCGGTCACGATGTCGCTCGACGGACCCTCGCCGAGTCCGTTGACGGCGCTCACGCGGAAGTCGTACGCGCCGCCCTCCGCGAGCGAGCCGATGCTCTTCTGCGGCACGGTGGATGTCGCCGCGAGGGTGAACGCGTCGGCTCCGGCCTCGCTGCGGTAGATCCGGTAGATGTCGGCGCCCGCGGTCTCGTCCCATTCGAGCGACACCGAGGTGCTCGAGGTTCCGGCCACGGCGAGACCCGTGACCGCAGCGGGGAGCTCGGAGGGCGAGGTGACCTCGACCGCCTCCGAGATGGGCAGGCCGAGCTCGGCCACGCCCTGCGCGACGAGGCGCGCCATCTGGATCGCGCCGTACTCCTGGAAGTGCGTGTTGTCCTGCACGCCGTTCGGGCGGTTCGGGTACACCCCGGGGTCGGCGTAGAGGAAGACCGACTTCGCGGCCTCGGCGCCGATCGCGTCGAGGTAGGCGCGGCTCGAGGCGGAGAGATCGACCAGCGGGACGTCGAGCTCTGCGGCGACGGCCTTCATGACCGCGACGTACTCGGGGAAGCTCTCGTTGAAGAGCCCCGTCTCGCTGTCGACGTCGAGCCGGTTCACCGGGGTCACGAGCACCGGGATGCCGCCGCGCTGGCGAGTGCCCTCGACGTAGATGCGGAGGTAGTCGTCGAACTGGTCCGGCGGCGTGTACCGCTCGGGCACGGACGCGGTCGCGTCGTTGTGGCCGAACTGCACGAAGACGTAGTCGTCGGGTCGCACGACGCGGAGGATCTCGTCCAGGCGGCCCTGCTGCACGAACGACCGCGACGAGCGGCCTCCGATCGAGCGGTTGTCCACGGCGACGGCGTCGGTGAGGAACTGGTCGATCATCTGACCCCAGCCGGCCTGCGGCTCCCAGTACGGGTCGTACGTCTGCACGGTGGAGTCGCCGGTGAGGTACGCGGTGGGGGTCGCCGCGGCCTCGCGCGGAGCCTGCGGCGTGATGACGATCGCGTTGATGTTGGCGGCCGCGCCCGTGAAGTCGAACGACAGCTGCCCGTCGACGAGGGCGATGTCGTAGTTCATCTCGAGGAAGGCGCCCGCGGCCTTCGAGGTCGTCTGGACCTTCTGGATCTGCTCGCTCGCGATCGCGATCTCGGTCGTGCCGCCGGTGTCGCCGGCGACGATCGAGACGGTGTAGTCGACGTTCGCGAGATCGACGACGAAGCTCGAGCCGCTCACCGTCGCGAAGTCGCCCTTCAGAGGGTCGCCGCCGCGGTCGGTCTCGGTCACCGTCGCGCCCGGGGCGAAGCCGAAGCCCGCCTCGGGGGAGTACGCCGAGCCCGCCGTGACCTGCGTGTAGCCGTCGGCCACGGCGCCGGGGCCGAAGTCGAATCGCACGGGCTGGCCGGCTGCCGCCGTGTCGGCCGGTGTCGTCGCGGCGTGCGCGGCGCTCGCGCCGCCGATGCATCCGAAGGCGACGGCAGCCGCCGTCGCGATCGCGAGGCCGCGCAGCGCGCGCGGCCCCCGGCCATCCGTCGGTTCGCCGGCGGGCTCGCCGGCGCGCAGGGTTCTGCCCTTCACATCAACTCCGATCGTGGGGGACGTCGTGCTTCATCGCACGGAAACGTTTCAGGAAAGCGCTTCCCGGGCACCATAGCGTCGGGGACGGCGACCGTCAAGACAGGACATGAAACGTTTTGACGCGCGGGGAGTCAGGCGCGCGTCGACGCCCGGACGACGAGCTCGGGCGCGAACACCTCGGCCGGCGCTGAGGCGGGCGCCGCGCCGCGCACGGCATCGACGAGCATCTCCGCGGCGCGGCGTCCCATCGCGCGCGCCGGCTGCCGCACCGACGTGATCGGCACGGCCGCGATCGAGGCGAAGGGGATGTCGTCGTATCCGACGATGGCGATCTCGCCGGGAACGCGGATGCCCGCGGAGACGAGGGCGTGGACGATCCCGCACGCGAGCTGGTCGTTGGCGGCGAACACCGCATCGGGGCGCTCGGCCGCGGGCAGCGCGGCGATGCGCTCGCCGATCTCGGCGCCCACTCGCGGAGTCGTGCGCCCGCTGAGCGTCACGTCGAGGGAGAGGCCCGCGTCCTGCGCCGCCGCGGCGGCTCCGCGCAGGCGGTCGCGCGTCTGGCGCACCTCCTCGCGCGCGCCCACGAACGCGATCCGCCGCCGGCCGAGCTCGATGAGGTGCTGCACGGCCATCCGCCCGCCCAGCACGTTGTCGAGCGAGACGGAGGGCGTGAGCCCCTTCTCGTCGACGCCGTCCACGAGCGCGACCGGGATCTGCTGCGCGCGCAGGCGCTCGAGCGCGGGCCCGACGTCTCCGAACGGCGAGATGAGCATGCCCTCCACGTGCGCCTGCTCGAACAGCTCGAGATAGCTGCTCTCGCGCTGGGCGCTGTCGTCGCTGTTGCCGAGCATGACCTGGTAGCCCGCGGCCGACGTCGCCTCCTCGGCCCCCTCGAGCATCTCGGCGAAGAAGGGGTTGCCGATGCTGATGACGGTCATGCCGATGAGTCCGCTGCGCCCCGCGCGGAGCTGCTGCGCCGCACGCAGCGGCACGTACCCGAGCTGGTCGACGGCGGCGTGCACGCGCGTGCGCACATGATCGCTCACGGCCTCCGGCCGGTTGAGGGCGTTCGAGACCGAGCTGATCGAGACGCCGGCGAGGACGGCGACGTCGCGGATGCCCACCCGCTTCATCCGACCCCCGTCCCGCCGTCGTCTGCGACGGCTCGGTAAACGCTTTACGAGATCAGTGTGGCACAGCGCCGCGGCGGGCGACGCCAGGCAGCGCGGGCGAATGCCGTGTCGTCAGCCGAGGCGACGCCCGAGCCACGCCAGCTGCGCCGCGCGCTGCGCGCCGCCCCCGCCCTCGTGGTTGTTGAACGGATAGACCTCGATCTCCTTGTCCTCCGCGCCCCACGCGTTGAAGGCGCCGAACACCGTCGAGGGCGGGCAGATCGCGTCCATGAGCGCGACCGAGAACAGCGCGGGAGCCGTCGCCCGCGACGCGAGCGTAACCCCGTCGAAGTACGACAGCGTGCGGTAGACGTCGTCGATCCGGTCGCGGTGCGCCGAGAGGTAGGTGCGGATCTCGCCGTACGGCATCGAGTCGACGAGCGTCGTCGCGCGCGGGAAGTCGCACAGGAACGGCACGTCGGGCATGGCGCCCGCCACGTCGCCGGCGAGCGCCGCCGCTGCGATCGAGAGGCCGCCGCCCTGGCTTCCGCCCGCGACGAAGACCGGGAGCCCGGGCGCGAGCGCGCGAGCGGCGTCCACGGCGAGTGCCGCGTCGGTGAACGCGCGGCGGTAGTAGTAGGTCTCGGGGCTCTCGATGCCGCGCGTCATGACGCCCGGCGCCTGCGAGCCGCTGCCGTGCGGGTCGGCCGTGGCGCCGCCCATGCTCCAGTGGCCCCAGCCCTGGCCGCGCGTGTCGACGATAAGCCGTGCGCATCCCGCGAGCGGGAACGAGCCCACCTCGTGAGCGGGGCCGCGGCCGCCCGAGTAGCCGACGAACTCGACGACGATCGCACGGGGCGCGCTCGCGGCGGGAACCTGCCACCAGCCGCGGATCGTGTCGCCGCCGAAGCCCGCGAACGCGACGTCGTGCACGTCGACGAGCGTGAGCCCGGTGTCGACCGGCTCGAGGCGCGGAGCCCAGGCCGCATCCCGCGACTCGGCGAGCGTGCGCTCCCAGAAGGCGTCGAAGTCGTCGGGCACGGGGAGCTCGGGCCGGTACGTGCGGAGCTGGTCGAGGGGGAGATCGAAGTGCGCCATCGTCGGCGTTCCTCCTGAGGTCGGGGCTGCGGTGGAAGGACCGAGGGCGAGCCTAGCGCGCCGCGTGCGCGCGACGGAAAGCGTCATCCGGCCCGGCATGCGACGACGCCCGCCCCCGGCGAGGGGCGGGCGTCGTCGAGCGGATGGTCAGAGCGCGTCGATCGCGGCGTTGAGCGTCGCGGAGGGGCGCATCACGGCGGCCGTCTTCTCGGCGTCCGGACGGTAGTAGCCGCCGATGTCGGCGGGCTTGCCCTGGACGGCGAGGAGCTCCTCGACGATCTTCTCCTCGTCGGCGGCCAGCTTCTCCGCGAGCGGCGCGAACGCCGCAGCGAGGTCGGCGTCCTGCGTCTGCCGCGCGAGCTCCTGCGCCCAGTACAGCGCGAGGTAGAAGTGCGAACCGCGGTTGTCGATCGTGCCGAGCTTGCGACCGGGGGAGCGGTCCTGCTCGAGGAACGTCCCCGTGGCGGCGTCGAGCGTGTCGGCGAGCACCTGCGCGCGCGCGTTGTCGGTGGTCTGGGCGAGGTGCTCGAACGACGCCGCGAGGGCGAAGAACTCGCCGAGCGAGTCCCAGCGCAGGTAGTTCTCCTCGACGAGCTGCTGCACGTGCTTGGGAGCGGAGCCGCCCGCGCCGGTCTCGAAGAGGCCGCCGCCCGCCATCAGCGGGACGATCGAGAGCATCTTCGCCGACGTGCCGACCTCGAGGATCGGGAACAGGTCGGTGTTGTAGTCGCGCAGCACGTTGCCCGTCACCGAGATGGTGTCGAGACCCTGGCGGATGCGCTCGAGCGAGAACGTCGTCGCCTCGGCGGGCGCGAGGACGCGGATGTCGAGGCCGTCCGTGTCGTGCTCGGGCAGGTAGCGCTCGATCTTCGCGATGAGGTTCGCGTCGTGCGCGCGGGTCTCGTCGAGCCAGAACACGGCGGGGGTGCTCGAGAGGCGCGCGCGCGTGACGGCGAGCTTCACCCAGTCGCGGATGGCGGCGTCCTTCGTCTGGCAGGCGCGCCAGATGTCGCCCTGCTCGACCTCGTGGGAGAGGACCGTCTCGCCTGCGCCGTTGACGACGCGCACGGTGCCGGCCTCGGCGATCTCGAAGGTCTTGTCGTGCGAGCCGTACTCCTCGGCCTTCTGCGCCATGAGGCCGACGTTGGGGACGGTGCCCATCGTCGTCGGGTCGAGGGCGCCGTTCGCCTTGCAGTCGTCGATCACGGCCTGGTACACGCCGGCGTAGGACGAGTCGGGGATGACGGCGAGCGTGTCCTTCTCGGCGCCGTCGGGGCCCCACATGTGCCCGCCGATGCGGATCATCGCGGGCATCGACGCGTCGACGATCACGTCGCTCGGCACGTGGAGGTTGGTGATGCCCTTGTCGCTGTTGACCATCGCGAGCTCGGGGCCGTCGGCGAGGGCGCGGTCGAACGCCGCACGGATCTCGGCGCCGTTCTCGAGCTTCTCGAGGCCGGCGAAGATTCCGCCGAGGCCGTCGTTGGCCGAGAGGCCGGCCGCCTCGAGGTCGGCGCCGTACTGCGCGAAGACGGGGGCGAAGTAGGCCTTGACGATGTGGCCGAAGATGATCGGGTCGGAGACCTTCATCATCGTCGCCTTGAGGTGCGCCGAGAACAGCACGCCCTCCTGCTTGGCCTGCGCGATCGCGTCGGCGAGGAACGCGTCGAGCGCCTTGGCGCTCATGAAGGTCGCGTCGACGACCTCGCCCTCGAGAACCGCCACCTTGTCCTTGAGGACCGTCACCGTGCCATCCGCCGCCACGTGCTCGATGCGCAGCGCGTCGTCGGCGGGCGAGACGAACGACTTCTCGTTCGAGCGGAAGTCGTCGTGACCCATCGTGGCCACCGAGGTCTTCGAGTCGGCCGACCACGCGCCCATGCGGTGCGGGTGCGCCTTCGCGTACGCCTTGACGGCGCCGGGCGCGCGGCGGTCGGAGTTGCCCTGACGCAGGACGGGGTTCACCGCGGAGCCCTTGACGCGGTCGTAGCGCGCGGCGACCTCCTTCTCGTCCTCGGTCTGCGGGTCCTCGGGGAGGTCGGGGATGTCGTAGCCCAGCGCCTGCAGCTCGGCGATCGCGGCCTTCAGCTGCGGCACCGATGCCGAGATGTTGGGGAGCTTGATGATGTTGGCGCTCGGCTCGTTGGCGAGCTCGCCCAGCTCGGCGAGTGCGTCGCCGATGCGCTGCGCCTCGGTGAGACGCTCGGGGAACTGCGCGATGATGCGGCCCGCGAGCGAGATGTCGCGCGTCTCGAACTCCACACCGGCCTTGGACGCGAAGCCCGAGATGATCGGCAGCAGCGAGTACGTCGCCAGCAGCGGCGCCTCGTCGGTGTGGGTGTAGATGATCTTTGACATGGGTGAGGCGACTCCAGACGGTGGGGTGTTGCCGGGGAACGACGGATGGCACGCGGATGGCGCGATTCTGTCTCGACATCAAGATACCTGGTGGGCTCTGCGCGGACGAAAGCGGGACGCGACTTGACCCTCACGCAGCGTCAGGCTCGAGGGTGGAGCGCATGACCGACTACTACGACGCCTTCGAGATCAGCCCCGTGCCGCCGCGCGACCCCGACGCGGTCGCGCCCGAGCCGTTCCGCGGCATCTACGCGATGCCCTCCTTCGTCACCATCCCCGCGCCCGACCTGCCCGCGTCCGTGGAGTTCTGGACGAGAGGGCTCGGCTTCATCGAGCTGTTCAGCGTTCCGGGCGGGATCGTGCATCTGCGGCGCTGGGCCTTCCAGGACGTCCTCCTCGTGCCCGCGGGCGATGCCCCCGCGCCGCCTCCCGCGATGAGCGTCAGCTTCGCCTGCGTCCTCCGGCAGATCGAGCCGGTCGCCGCCGCGTGCCGTGCCCTCAGGGCGGACGCGGTCGACGGCCCGCGCGACACGCCGTGGGGCACGCGCGACCTCGAGATCCGGACGCCCGAGAACGCCCGGGTCGTGTTCACCGCGCCCCTGCCCTGGGACCCGGAGAGCGACGCCGCGTGCCACCTCGCGGAGCTCGGCATCACGGCGCCCGATGCGGCCCGTGAGCAGAATGGGGAGCATGCGCGATGACGTCGACGGCCTGACGGTGGGGCAGGCGGCTGCGCAGCTCGGGGTCACGGTGCGGACGCTGCACCACTGGGACGCGATCGGGCTGGCGAGCCCGTCGGAACGGACGCCGGCGGGCTATCGGCTCTACACGGCGCCGGACCTCGATCGGCTGCGCCGCGTCGCGATCTACCGCGAGATCGGCGTCGCGCTCGAGGACATCCGCGCGATCCTCGACGGCGCGTCGCCCGAGGCGGCGGGCACGCTCCGGGCGGCGCACGCCCAGCTCGAGGAGCGGATCGCGCGGCTGAACCGGCTCGGATCGGGCCTCGAGCGGATGATCGCCGCGCACGAGCGCGGCGTCCCGCTCGCGGACGAGGTGCAGCGGGAGGTGTTCGGATCCGGCTGGGACCCCGAGCAGGCGCGCGGCGCGCGCGAGGCCTACGGCGGCACACGGCAGTGGCGGCAGTTCGCCGAGGCGGCCGCCGACCGCACCGCCGAGGAGTGGCGCGAGGTCGCCGACCGCGTCGCGGGCGTCGAGCGCTCGCTCGCGGACGCGATGGACCGCGGTGTCGCACCGGGCAGCGCCGAGGCCGATGACCTCGTCGAGCGCCACCGGGAGGCGTTCTCGGCCTACTTCCCGCTCAGCCGCCAGATGCAGGTGTGCCTTGCCCGCCGCTACGAGGCGGATCCGGGGTTCGCGGCGCACTACGACGGCATCCGCGTCGGCCTCGCGGCCTGGTTCCGGCGCGCGGTCGACGAGAGCGCACGCGCGCGCGGGATCGACCCCGAGACGGCGGTCTGGGAGTAGCGGGACGCGACTAGGGTCGTGGCGTGGCCGTCCTCGTCGCGTGCATCGCCGTCGTCCTGCTCAACATCTACGCGATCGTGCTCGTGAGGCTCCGATCGGCGGTGTACGGCGTGCCGCTCTACCGGCCGATGCTGCTGAACATCGGCCTCTCCTTCGTTCCGGTCCTCGTCTCGCTCGTCGCGGTCGCCGGGCTCCTCGGGCTCCCCGCGCTGCTGTCGCTCACGGCGCTGCGGCCACGGGCCGCGGCGGTCGCGGTGTGGGTGTACGTCGTCGTGGGCGCGATCGTGTGGGTGCTGCTCTTCCCGAACTCGATCTATCTCATCACCGAGCTGAACTTCAGCCACCGCCGCGACGGCGACCCGGTGCCCCTCTGGTACGACATCGTGCAGACCCTCACGCTCACGCTCTCCGGCATCGCGAACGCGGTGCTCAGCCTCGCGGTCGTGCAGACGGCCTTCCTCGTGCTCGTCGAGCCCAACGCGATCGGCGCGGTGCCCGCGTCGAGCTGGGCGCTCGCGGCGGTCATCATCGTGCTCGGGGCCGTGGGCGTCTACCTCGGGCGCTACCTCCGGTTCAACAGCTGGGACGTGCGCCATCCGGTCTCGCTGCTCCGCAAGCTGCGCGCGCACTTGCGCCAGCGCGGGAAGGCCCTCGAGGCGGGCGGGTTCGTGCTCACGCACGCGGTGCTCATCGCCCTCATCTACGTCCCGACGTACCTCCTCGGGTTCGGCGCCCTGGCCGCCTGAGCCCTCAGCCCTTCAGCGCCTTCGCGATGCGCGGGAGCGACACCGCCTCGGCCGTGCCGAGACGCTGCGCGAACAGGCTCACGCGGAACTCCTCGAGCAGCCAGCGTGCGCGCTCGAGGTGCGCGGGAGCATCCGGCGGCAGGGGGATGGCCCCGCCCGCCTCGTCGAAGACGGCCCGCGCGCGCTCGAACTCCGTCATCCAGGCGCGGTCGCGGCCGGGATTGTCGGGGAGCGCCTCGAGGCGGATCCGCGCGCCCTCGAGATACCGGGGCAGGTGCGCCAGGCGCTCGACGCCCGTCGCCGACACGAAGCCGCGGAAGATCAGGCCAGCGAGCTGACCGCGCACATCGTTCAGCGCGCCGAGGAGCGCCATCGACGTCGCGCCCTTCATCGCGCGCTCCACGTCCCGCGCGAGGGTGAGGATGTGCGCGACGAGCGAGACGCACGCGAAGACGTCGTCGACCGAGCCGCGCGAGACCTCGTCGCGCAGGCGCTCGAACGCCGCGCGGTCGCGCACCTCGCCATGACGCGCGAGGACGGCGTCGGCGACCGCCGCTCGGCAGTCCTCGATGAGGGCCTTGGCCGACGCGTACGGCGACGCGGCGAGGGCGAGCTTCTCGTTCGCCGTGAGGTGCTCCTGCACGTACGACGCGGGCGAGGGCACCTGCAGCAGCACGAGCCTGCGCAGACCGGCGCGGGTGAGACGGGCGGCCGACTCGGGTGTCGCCTCGACGCGCAGCGCGACCGTCTGCCCCTCGTCGACGAGTGCGGGGTAGCCGCGGACGACGCCGCCCGCGACGCGCGTGTCGACGACCGGCGGCAGCTCGCCGAAGGTCCAGTCCGACAGGCCGGCGCGCTCGATGCCCGCGGAGGGCGCGGAGATGCCCGACGCCGCCGCGACGGCGGCCTCGCCGCGACGGCGCTCGCCGCGGGCTCCGCCGCGCGCGATCTGCTTCGCGACGCTGTCGCGCGTGCGCTCGGCGAGCCGCCTCTGCAGCGACGCGAGGTCGCGATCGGACGCGATCGCGCGCCCGCGCGCATCCACCGCTCGGAACGACATCCGCAGGTGCGACGGCACGCGCTCGAGATCGAAGTCGGCGGGCGACACCGGCTGGCTCGCCGCGCGCTGTACGAGCCGCGCGAGGGCGTCGAGCAGCGGCTCGGCGGGAAGACCCGCGCTGTCCTCGGGGCCCCGTCCTGCCAGCTCCTCCGACAGCTTCGCGGCCCAGTCGGCCGCGGGCACGACGTGGCGGCGGATGGCCTTGGGCAGCGCCTTGAGGAGCGCCGTGACGAGCTCGTCGCGGAAGCCGGGCACCTGCCAGTCGAAGCCGTCGGGTCGCAGCGATGCGAGCAGCGGGAGCGGCACGACGACCGTGACGCCGTCGTCCTCGGCGCCCGGTTCGAAGCGGTACGCGAGGTTCAGGGTCTGATCGCCCTGCGTCCAGCGCGTCGGGAAGTCCCGCGCATCGGCGGTCGCCGCGCCGTCGACGAGGTCGGCCTCGCGCATCGTGAGGAGCTTCGGCGTGCGAGTGCGCGCGTCGGTCCACCACTTCTCGAACGACCGGACGTCGAACACCTCAGCGGGGATCCGCGCGTCGTAGAAGGCGTAGACGGCCTCGTCGCCGGCGAGGATGTCGCGGCGGCGCTCGCGGTCCTCGAGGCGCTCGAGGCGCCGACGGAGGTCGGCGTTCTGCCGCAGGAACGCGGTGACCTGCTGCGGCAGCGCGTGCGCGTCCCATTCGCCCTCGACGAGCGCGTGCTGCAGGAAGAGCTCCCGGGCGGCCGGGCGATCCACGCGCGCGAACGGGATGCGTCGGCGCGGGACGATCTCGACGCCGAACAGCGTGACCTTCTCGTACGCGATCGCGGCGCCCGAGTCCTTCGACCAGTGCGGCTCCGACACCTGGCGCTTCACGAGATCGCCCGCGAGATCCTCTGCCCACGCCGGATCGATCGCGGCCGCGGTCCGCGCGAAGAGCCGGGAGGTCTCGACGAGCTCGGCGGCCATGACGGCCTGCGGGCGCCGCTTGCGCAGCACGGAGCCGGGGAAGATCGAGAAGCGCACGCCGCGCGCGCCGCGGTACTCGGCGCCGCGCGAGCGCGGGTCCTTCTTCGCCTCGCGCTCGTCGAGCACGCCGATCTGCGACAGCAGGCCGGCGAGGATCGCGCGATGCACGGCGGCGGGATCCGTCGCACCCTCGCGCCGCGGCGCGGAATCGCGTTCGCCGCGACGGCCGAGCCCGCGCGTGAGCCCCTGCAGCTGGCGGTGCACGTCGAACCACTCGCGCACGCGCACGTAGTTGAGGAACTCCGTGCGGCACAGGCGCCGGAACGCGCTCGAGCCGAGCGCGCGCTGCTGCTCCTGGAGGTGGTCCCAGAGGTTGAGCAGCGTGAGGAAGTCGCTCGTCGGATCCGCGAACCGCGCGTGCGCCTGGTCGGCCTGCTCGCGCTGCTCCTCTGGGCGCTCGCGGACATCCTGGATGGACAGGCCCGCGACGATCGCGAGCACCTCGCGCTGCGTGCCGTTCCGCTGCGCCTCCACGAGCATCCGCGCGAAGCGGGGATCGATCGGGAGCCGGGCGAGGTCGCGGCCGATGCGCGTGAGCCGCGGCTGCCCGCCATCGCGCGCCGGGTGCACGGCCCCGAGCTCGACGAGCAGGTCGAGGGCCGCGCGCACGCCGCGGGAGTCGGGCGGAGTGAGGAACGGGAACTCGGAGATGTCGCCGAACCCGAGCGACAGCATCTGCAGGATCACCGAGGCGAGACTCGTCCGCAGGATCTCCGGCTCGGTGAACGCGGGGCGCCGCGCGAAGTCGTCGTGCGCGTAGAGGCGGATGGCGATGCCCGCGCTCGTGCGGCCGGCGCGACCCGAGCGCTGCTGGGCCGACGCCTGCGAGACCGCCTCGATCGGAAGGCGCTGGACCTTGGCCCGGTTGCTGTAGCGCGAGATGCGCGCGGTGCCGGTGTCGACGACGTACTTGATGCCGGGCACGGTGAGCGAGGTCTCGGCGACGTTGGTCGCGAGGACGATGCGGCGCCTGAGGCCCGCGACCGTCGAGCGCTCGAAGACCCGGTGCTGCTCGGCCGAGCTCAGGCGGCCGTAGAGGGGGAGCACCTCGACGGGCGCGGTCTCGCTGCGGAAAGCCCCGCGGACGGCGTCGGCCGCGTCGCGGATCTCGGCCTCGCCGGGCAGGAACACGAGCACGTCGCCCGGGGCCTCGCGCTCGAGCTCGCGCAGGGCCTGCACGATCGCCGACACGTCGTCCTCGACGTCGTACGGCCGCTCGTCGGGTCTCGGCTCGTCGCCGCCCTCGGTCGACGACCGGGGTGTCGGCGCTTCGCCGTCCTCTGTCGTGTCCGCGAGCAGCGGCCGGTACCGGATCTCGACGGGGAACGTGCGCCCCGAGACCTCGATCACGGGGGCGGGTGTGCCGTCCGGCTCCGCGAAGTGCTTCGCGAACGACTCGGGGTCGATCGTCGCCGACGTGATGACGACCTTGAGATCGGGCCGCTCCGGCAGGATGCGCTTGAGATAGCCGAGGAGGAAGTCGACGTTCAGCGACCGCTCGTGCGCCTCGTCGACGATGACCGTGTCGTAGCGGCGCAGCAGCCGGTCGCGGTGGATCTCGTTGAGGAGGATGCCGTCGGTCATGAGAGCGATGCGCGTCGCGTCCGACACCTGGTCGGTGAAGCGCACCTTGTATCCGACCAGTCCGCCGAGCTCGACCTGCATCTCCTCGGCGACCCGCTCGGCGATGGTCCGCGCGGCGAGGCGGCGCGGCTGCGTGTGCGCAATCGACGTCCGCCCGAGCTCGAGGGCGATCTTCGGCAGCTGGGTGGTCTTGCCCGACCCCGTGGCGCCAGCGACGATGACGACCTGGTGGTCGCGGATGGCCGCGGCGATCTCGTCGCGCGCCGCGCTGACGGGCAGCTCGGGCGGGTAGGGGATGACGGGGGAGGACATAGCCTTCCAGCTTAGAGGTGCGCTGGGAGCGCGTGCACGCGCCGACCCTAGGATCGACCGCATGTCACGGGCGTTCACCTCGGTCGAGCAGCGGATCGATGCCTGGGCGCACCGTCGGCTGGAGCGGCTCGAGCCCGGGGGAGCCCTGCGCCGCGGCCTCGTCGAGTTCACGGTGTTCGTGCTCAAGCAGGCGTGGGCGTGCATCTTCGGGGCGGCGATGCTCACGGCGCTCGTCGCGGCGCGCCTGTGGTACCCCGACGACGCCGCGCTCGCGCGCACCGACGCGCTCGTCATCGCGGCCGTGGCGATCCAGGCGATCATGCTGCTCGCCCGGCTCGAGAGCGGCCGCGAGGTGTGGGTCATCCTGCTGTTCCACGTCGTCGGCACCGCCATGGAGATCTTCAAGACCGACGTCGGGTCGTGGTCGTACGAGGACGGCGGCGTGCTCCGCATCGCGGGTGTGCCGCTCTACACGGGATTCATGTACGCGGCCGTCGGCTCGTACCTCGTGCGCGTCTTCCGCCTCTTCGAGCTGCGCTTCGAGCGCTACCCGCCGATCTGGGCGACCGCGGTGGTCGCGATCGGGATCTACGCGAACTTCTTCGCGCACCACTTCCTGCCCGACGCGCGCTGGGTGCTGCTGGCCCTCGTCGTCGCGCTCTATGCGCGCTGCACGATGCACTTCCGCAACCACCGCACGCGGCCCTGGCGGCGGATGCCCGTGCTCGCGGCGTTCGTCGGCGTCGCCTTCTTCATCTGGATCGCCGAGAACGTCGGAACGGCGGCGGGCGCGTGGATCTACCCGGATCAGGCCGACGGATGGCAGCCGGTCTCGATCTCGAAGCTCGTCGCGTGGCTGCTGCTCATGATGATCTCGGTCGTCCTCGTGACCTTCGTGTACCGCCCGCAGCCGCCGGTCAGATCAGACGACGCAGCGCGTCCTCGGGGCTGATGCCCCACGAGGCGGCCCGCGCGCGCAGACGCGCGAGCTCGTCCGGTGCGAGGAGAAGGCGCAGCTCGACCATCTCCTCCTCGGGGGCCGCGAAGAGGGCGAGCTCGTCGTCGGCACCCCACAGCGCCTCGTCCACCGCGGTCGGCGCCGGAGCCGCGGAGGCAGACGGCCCGGACGCGGCAGGCGGCTCGGGAGCGACGACGGCACCGCCCGACACGCCCTCGACCGGGTCGGCGGCGAAGCCCGGGCCCCGGTTCGGCTCCGCGCGGCGCTGGAACGCCTGGGCGGCCGCGTTCGCGCGCTCGTCGGCCGCCTCGTTGAGCGGATGGCCGGCGTGGCCCTTCACCCACGAGAACACGACGTCGCGGCCCTGCATGGCCTCGTCGATCCCCTGCAGCAGCTCGCGGTTCAGGACGGGCCTGCCGTCGGCCTTGCGCCATCCCTTCCGCTTCCACCCGGGCATCCACTTCGTCACGGAGTCGATCACGTACCGGCTGTCGCATTCGATGAGCAGGGCGACGCCGGCGTCGGCCGTGGCGCGCAGGAGCTCGAGGACGGCCTGCAGCTCGCCCTGGTTGTTCGTGCCGTGGGGCGAGCCGCCCGCCGCCCAGCGCTCGTCGTCGATGTACCAGGCCCACCCCATCGGACCGGGGTTCCCGAGGGCGGAGCCGTCTGCGGCGGCGGTGATTCTCATCCCGCCAGCGTAGTTTCCTGCGCTGACATCTCCCGCGCGACGGTTCGTCACACGCCCGACGCGGGGCGGGGGTAGCGTCGGGCGCGTGAAGCTCGCAGACGTCGATCCGTTCATCGGGACCCAGCCGGCCGATCTCCCCGAGCCCCGAGGCATCGCGGCGTCGTGGTGGTGGCCCAAGCCGCAGATCGGCAACACGCATCCGGGCGCCACCTTCCCGCTCGGGATGGTCTCGGCGTGCGCGTACTCGGGCGCGTACCCCACGGGCTACGGCGAGTACGACCTCGCGACCGAGGGCGTGCCCCCGCGCCTGCGGGACCGGCCCGTGGCGAGCGGCATCACGCACTTCCAGCAGAGCGGCACCGGCGCCATCCGCAAGTACTACAACTACGTCCGCGTGACGCCCATGCTCGGCTCGCTCGACGCGCTCGGCGAGCAGTGGGACGTGTCCGACGAGGTCGCCGCGCCCGGCTTCTACGCCTGCACGCTCTCGAGCGGCATCCGCTGCGAGGTGACGGTCGGGCCGCGCAGCGCCGTGCACCGCTACACGTTCCCGAAGCACCGCGACGCGCGGCTCGTCGTCGACCTGTCCCTCGGCGGCCTCGACATCCCGTACGGCGCGACCGTGCCGCTGCGCGCGCACCTCGAGTCCACGGCCCCCGGGCACGCCGAGGGCGAGATCGTCGTCGAGGGCGCGCCCCTCGCGATGCGCATGGAGGCCGACGCACCGGGATGGCGCCAGCTGCTCTGGTACGACCGCCGGCTCATGCCGGGCGGCAAGCGGCTCGACTTCGACGCCATCCGCCCGACCACGCTCCGCCCCTTCGGGCTCATGTGGGCGGGACCGGCCGCGGCGGGGCAGACGATCGAGCTGAGGATCGGGTTCTCGCTGCGCGGCGTGGAGCGCGCGGCGCGGAACCTGCGCGCCGACTGCCCGGAGGGCAGCGGCTTCGCCCACCGTCGCACCGCGACGCAGCTCGCATGGACCGAGCACCTCGGGGCCATCCGCCTCTCCGATCCGCCCGAGCACCCGCGCGAGCCCGACCGCGAGGCGCGGAAGGCCGAGACGCGCGAGCGGCGCACGGTCTTCGGCACCGCGCTGTACCACTCGCTGATCAAGCCGTCGCTCGCGATGGGCGAGAGCCCGTTCTGGCCGTCGGAGGGCCCGTTCGTCTACGACCTCTGCACGATGTGGGACATCTACCGCACGCAGCTGCCGCTGCTCACCCTCCTGCGCCCCGATCGGGCGGTCGAGCTCGGGAACGCGCTCGTGACGATCTGCGAGGAGGAGGGCAACTTCCCGATCGGGTACCGGATGGCCAAGGGCTCGGACCGCTTCGCGCGCCAGGCGAGCGCGCTCGCGCACACGTTCCTCTCCGACCTCTGCCTCGCGGGCTTCGAGGGCATCGACTGGGACTGGGCGCTCGTGCACATGCTCTCCGACCTGCGCCGCACGTACGGCGAGGACTTCCTCACCCACGGTCGCGCCGAGCCGATCACGCACACGCTCGACATCGCCTTCGGCTACTGGTGCACGGCCCAGGTGGCCGCCGCCGTCGGCGACCGTCGCGTGCGCGAGGAGTGCCTCGCGCTCGCTGGGCGCTGGCGCAACGCGTTCGATCTCGACACGGGGCTGCTGCGCGACTCGACGTTCTACGAGGGCACGAAGTACAACTACTCGTTCCGGATCGGGCACGACATGGCGGGGCGCATCGCGCTCGCCGGCGGAGACGAGGCCTTCGTGGGCATGCTCGACCGCTTCTTCGGGTTCGGCGCTGCTCCCGTCCGCCAGCCCGGCGTGGGCCCCGGCGACGTCGAGATGGAGGGCGGGTACGCGCTCGGCCGTTTCGAGGGGCTCAACAACGAGCCCGACATGGATGCGCCGTGGGCCTACACCTACGCCGGCCGCCCCGACCGCACCGCCGAGATCGTGCACGCGGCGCTGCACCAGATGTTCGGCACGGGCCCCGGCGGCCTCCCGGGGAACGACGACTCGGGCGGGCTCTCGTCGTGGGTCGTGTGGGCGTCGCTCGGGATGTTCCCGGTGGCCGGTCAGGACCTCGTGCTCCTCAACGCCCCGGCCTGGCCCGAGGCGCGCATCGACCTCGGCGGCGAGAGCGAGCTCGTCGTGCAGACGACGGGATTCCGGCGGGTGGGCCGGGACGCGGCTCCCCAGTACGTGCAGGGGATGCGCCTCGACGGCCGTCCGCATCACGCGCCGTGGCTCTCCGGCGCCCAGCTGCGCGCGGGCGGAGTGCTCGAGGTCGACCTGGGCGACGAGCCGGGCGACTGGGGCCGGGAGAGCCGGCCGCCGTCGCATCCGCACGAGGCCTCGCCGAGCTCGCGGTCGCTGCGCTGAGCCGGGCGGCGGGGTCGATCGACCGCGCGACACAGACCGCGCACGCAGCCGACACATGCGTGTCGTATCATCGCCCGAACTCGCGCGCAGATCGCCCGCGATCCACGACCATCCGCCCCCTCGGACAGGAGCCAGCATGACCCGTCGACTCGTCATCGTCGTCCGCGCCGATCCGGTGATCTGCGGCCATTCGGGGGAGGCCCGGAATCTCGCCGAGGCCGCCATCGCCCGCGGCTTCGACGAGGTGCGCATCGTGACCTGGCCCATCGAGCGCCTCGAGTCGGCCGGGCTCCCGCTCAAGCCGCTCGAGTCGGTGCTCCCGTACAGCCCCGGGATCCTCGTCGAGCGCCCCGAGCCGGTCGGCGACTACAAGGTCGTCGACGGGCGGTACATCGGAGGTCTCGTCGGGCGCCTCGTCGAGCTGTTCACCGACGGCGTGCCGACCGTCGCGATGTCGCTCTACCTGAGCCCGCACACGACGGCCGTGAGCGACGCCGTCGCGGTCGCACGCCGCACGGGGCTTCCCGTCGACGTCGTGACGGTGGCCGAGGCCGTCGGATCCGACGTGACGAACGTCGTGCGCCAGTGCGTGAACGAGGGCCGCTTCGGCGCGGCGGCGCACGTGCTCGAGTCGTATCTCGCGAGCGACGTGTGCGTCGCGGTGTCGCAGTACACGAAGGACCTCATCGTCGAGGAGGCGCGCGTGCTCGACGCGCGCCACGGCACGCGGTACGCCGCGCGCTGCGAGGAGCGGATCGCGATCTCGTACCCCGCGATCGACGCCTCGCTGTTCCTCGATCTCGACGGCGCCGAGGTCGACCGGCGTCTCGCCCAGCGGGGCCTCGAGCGCGACGGCTACGTCTTCTACCTCTCGCGGCTGGCTCGCGCGAAGGGCGTCGACGACCTCATCGAGGGCTTCGCGCGATCGAGCGCCCCCGCGACGCGCCGGCTCGTCATCGCCGGTCGCGGGCCAGAGGAGCAGGAGCTGCGCGCGCTCGCCGCGGCGTCTCCGGTCGCCGACCGCATCACGTTCCTCACCGACGTCGACGACGCCGAGAAGCCGTATCTCTTCGCCGGCGCGGCCGCGTACGTGCTCCCGACGAAGCCGCGGCCGGAGTTCATCGAGACCTTCGGCATCGCGCTCGCCGAGAAGGCGCTCTCGGGCGGTGGCCCGGCCATCACCACGCTCACGGGCGGCGTCGGCGAGGCCGTCGGCGACACCGCGATCATCATCGGCGTCGACGCGCCCGATGAGATCGCGGCCGCGATCGACCGCGCGATCGGGATGGACGTGGTCGAGCGCGCGGAGTGGGAGGAGCGGGCCAGGGCGCACGCGCTCCAGTTCGACCGCGGCAGCGTGTTCGACGAGCTGTTCGCGCGCGTCGACGCGCTCCAGGCGGCGGCGGTGTGAATCCGCATCTTCCGGCG
Organism: Microbacterium barkeri; assembly: GCF_027921765.1. Classification (GTDB taxonomy): domain Bacteria; phylum Actinomycetota; class Actinomycetes; order Actinomycetales; family Microbacteriaceae; genus Microbacterium; species Microbacterium barkeri. The sequence continues at coordinate 45,086 of NZ_BSEJ01000004.1, read as the reverse complement.
CCGACCGCCCTCGCGCTCAATAAGGTGGAGACATGAACATTCCCGCAGTGACTCTGAACTCCGGCCACGACATCCCCCAGCTCGGCTTCGGCGTCTTTCTCGTGCCGCCGGCGGAGGCGGAGCAGGCCGTCAGCGAGGCCCTCGAGCTCGGCTACCGCCACATCGACACGGCGGCGATCTACCGGAACGAGGAGGGGGTGGGCGCCGCCATCGCGAAGAGCGGCATCCCGCGCGAGGAGCTGTTCATCACGACGAAGCTCTGGAACGACCGCCAGTCGGGCGAGCAGCCGCACGATGCCATCCGCGAGAGCCTCGAGAAGCTCGGCCTCGATTACGTCGACCTCTACCTCACGCACTGGCCGACGCCCGAGAAGGACACCTACTCGAACGCGTGGGCGAAGCTCATCGAGATCCGCGACGCGGGCCTGGCGCGCTCGATCGGCGTCTCGAACCATCTGCCTGAGCACCTCGACCGGATCGTGAAGGACACCGGCGTCGTGCCGGCCGTCGACCAGATCGAGCTGCACCCCGCCTACCAGCAGCGAGATGTGCTCGCGTGGGCCGAGCAGAACGGCACGAAGATCGAGTCGTGGGGTCCGCTCGGTCAGGGCAAGTACCCGCTGTTCGAGAACCCGGCGGTCGCCGAGGCGGCTGCCGCGCACGGCGTGACGCCCGCTCAGGCGGTCATCCGCTGGCACCTGCAGAAGGGCTTCATCGTGTTCCCCAAGTCGACGCGCAAGGAGCGGATGGCCGAGAACCTCGACGTCTTCGGCTTCGAGCTCACCGCCGACGAGGTCGCCCGCATCGACGGCATCGACCCCCTCGACGGGTCGGGGCGCGTGGGCGCCCACCCGCTCGAGTTCAACTGAGCCGACCGCGCGGCCGCCGTCTCCCCGGAGCCGGCGGCCGCGTGCTGTCTGCGCACCGCCGCACCTCCTCCCCGGGCGTCCGCCGGGTTGCGGCTAGCCTGAACTGCGCCCGGGTGGTCCGGCGCGCATGCGGGAGGAGCGGTCTGTGTCGAAGGCGCCCACCGTCTACGACGTCGCGGAGAGCGCCGGTGTCTCGATCGCGACCGTGTCCCGCGTCCTGCGCACCCCCGAGGCGGTGCGCCCGGAGACGCGCGACCGCGTCCTCGATGCCGTCTCGCGTCTCGGGTACGTGCCCAGCGGAAGCGCGCGCGGGCTCGCCGAGCGGCGCACGGGCGTGCTCGGCATGTACTTCCCCGGCTTCGACGCGATCGACGACGTCTCGGCCCTCGACGTGCTCGCGAACGAGGTCAGGGAGCCGTTCACGGTCGTCCGCGGCGCCGGTCCGCGCGACGACGCCCGCGCATCGATGCTGTTCCAGGACGAGGTGCTGCGCGGCGCCGAGCTCGAGGCCTGGCGGCGCGGCTTCGTGCTCATGGTGGGCGTGGGGCGGGGCGACCCGTCAGCTTCGACCGTGCGCGACATGGCCGGTCGCGTCGACGGGCTCGTCGTCCTCGCCAGCAGCATCCCCGACGACGCGCTGGCGTGGCTCTCGCGGCGCGTGCCCATCGTCGTGCTCGCTGGGCCCCGCCGCGGCGACCGCCACGACCACGTCACCGTGAGCAACACCGAGGCCATGGTCGAGCTGACGCGCCACGTCCTCGCGCAGACCGACGGGCGCCCGCCCGCGTACCTCGCGGGCCCGGCGGACTCGCCCGACGGCGCGCAGCGCTGGGAGGGCTTCCGCCGCGCGATCGAGGCGGCAGGACTCCGCATCGACGAGATCGACGTGCGCCGGGGGGACTTCACGCGGGCATCGGGGCGCCGCGTGGGGGAGGAGCTCGTCGCGCACGGCCTTCCCGCCGCCCTCATGTCGTCGAACGACCAGATGGCGCTCGGGGCCCTGGACGCGTTCGCGAGCGCCGGCATCCGCGTCCCGCAGGACGTGATCGTCACGGGCTTCGACGGCATCGATGCCTCCGCTCTCGTCTCGCCCCCGCTCACGACCGTGCGGCAGCCCATGATCGAGCTCGGGCGCGCCGCCATCCAGGTGCTCGCGCACCGTCTCGAGACGCCGGACGCCGAGCCGGTGTCGGTCCGGCTGCCGGTCGAGATCCTCCTGCGCGAGAGCTCGCTGCGCGCGAGCTGACGCGCGCCCCGCCTCCGTCGTGCGGATCGGAGCACCCCGCAGACCGTTGCGCGCGGCAATGTATGCGCTTACACTCGTGGTGCGGACACCCTCCGCGAACGCCTCCTCCTCACGAGGAGCCGTGATCCAGACACACACGACATCGAGGTCACACCGTGCCGAAGACGCACAGACTCCGCCGCTGGCGGCGGGCGGCGGCCGCCGGGCTCGCCGCCGTCGCGCTCGCGGTGAGCGGATGCAGCATCCAGATCACGTCGCAGCCCGATCCCTCGATCGGCGACGACACGATGCTCATCAACGCCGACCACGGGAACCCGCTGTTCACGCGAACCTTCAACCCCTATCTCACGAACACGCGCACCGCGTCGCGGTGGATCTACGAGCCGCTCGTCCTCGTCAACCCGCTCGACGGGTCGCTGACGCCGTGGCTCGCGTCGGAGTGGGAGCAGCCCGACGCAGAGACGATCGTCATGACCCTCCGCGACGGCGTCGAGTGGAGCGACGGCGAGCCCTTCACCGCAGCCGATGTCGCGTTCACGTTCGACATGCTCAAGAAGACGCCCGCGAACGACATCTACGGCGCGTGGCAGCACCTCGCGAGCGTCGAGGCCGACGGGAAGACCGTGACGTTCCGCCTGCAGGGCGAGGACGCCCCCGCCCTGTCGATCATCGGGAAGACCTTCATGGTGCCCGAGCACATCTGGGCCGAGGTCGACGATCCCGGCACCTGGCGCAACGAGCACCCGGTCGGCACAGGGCCGTTCGTGCTCGGCAACTACAGCGACCAGCAGTACTCGATGGACCGGAACCCGACGTACTGGCAGGCCGACTCGATCGAGATCGAGCACATCATCCTGCCCGCGACGAACACCCAGCTCGACACCGTGACGCGCGGCTACGACTGGGCCTACTCCTTCATCTCGGACGTCGAGGGCACCTGGGGCGCCGCCAGCGCGCACAACCGCTGGTGGTTCCCTCCCGTCGGCATCATCTCGCTCGTGCCGAACCTCGAGCGCGAGCCGTTCGACGACGTCGACGTGCGACGCGGGATCGCGCTCGCGCTGGATCGCGAGGAGATCGCCGAGACCGCGTCGGAGGGCTACATGGAACCCGCCGGACAGACGGGACTCATCCTCCCCAACCAGGAGGAGTACCTCGATCCGACGATTCCCGACAGCGGCGTCCTCGCGCAGGACCAGGACGCGGCGCTCGCGGCATTCGAGGAGGCCGGCTACGAGCTCGAGGGCGACCGCCTCGTCGACGACGCGGGGGAGCAGCTCTCGTTCTCGCTCACGACGGCGAACGGCTACTCCGACTGGACGCGCGCCGCGCAGGCCGTGCAGCGCCAGCTCGCCGAGGTCGGCGTGAGGGTCTCCCTCGAGCTGCCCCAGCCGGCCGGCTACCAGAGCGCGATCGCGAACGGCGACTTCGAGATGGCGATCGGCGGCATGGGGAACGGCGAGGTGTACCAGTCGTTCAACAGCCTGCTCTCGAGCGACTTCTACGTGCCGAGCGGCGAGACGACCGCGAACAACTTCGAGCGGTTCCGCTCCGACGAGGCGGATGCGCTCCTCACCGAGTACCGCTCGACGGTCGACCCGCAGCGGCAGACCGAGATCGTCCACGAGCTGCAGGGCATCGTCTACGACGAGCTGCCGGTCATCGGGCTCTACTACGGCGGCAGCTGGGGGCTCTTCAACGACGCGAAGTTCACCGGCTGGCCCTCGGCGGAGGACCCGTACATGATCCCCCAGAACTACGACTCGGCCCCGCTCGCGATCTTCCCGCGCCTGGACCGGGTGGAGGGAGACCAGTGAAGTACCTGCTCCAGAAGCTCGGCCTGTTCGCTCTCACGCTGTGGGCCGCGATCACCCTGAACTTCTTCCTGCCCCGCCTGATGCCGGGCTCTCCCGCCGATGCCGCTCTCGCCAAGCTCTCGCAGAACGGCCCGGTGTCCGAGGCCACGCGGGCGGCGATCGAGGCGCAGCTCGGCGTGCCGAGCGGATCCCTGTGGGACCAGTACGTCGCGTACCTCGGCCAGGTCGTCACGCTCGACTTCGGCGTCTCGTACACGTTCTATCCGCAGACGGTCTCGAGCATGGTCGCGACGGCGCTGCCCTACACAATCGGGCTCGTCGGCATCGTCACGGTGCTCGCGTTCGTCATCGGCACCCTGATCGGCGTGCTCGCGGCGTGGAAGCGCGGCACCTGGCTCGATGCGCTGCCGACGCTGACGGGCTCCTTCCTCAGCACGTTCCCGTACTTCTGGACCGCGCTCCTGCTCCTGTTCTTCCTCGGGTACGTGCTGCACTGGTTCCCGACCACCGGCGCGTACGCCGCGACCACGACGCCGGGATTCACGGGGGAGTTCGTCGCCGACCTCGTCCGGCACGCGGCGCTGCCGGCGCTCACGATCCTGCTGACCTCGCTCGGCGGGTGGATCATCGGCATGCGCAACGCGATGATCAACACGCTCGGCGAGGACTACGTCACGTTCGCCGAGGCGAACGGCCTGCGCGGTCGGACGATCGCCATCCGCTACGCGGCGCGCAACGCGATCCTGCCGAATCTCACCGGCTTCGGCCTCACGCTCGGCGGCGTCGTCGGCGGGTCGATCCTCGTCGAGCAGGTCTTCGGGTACCCCGGCATCGGATACCTGCTCTTCAACGCCGTGATCGGGCAGGACTACCCGCTCATGCAGGCGCTCTTCCTGATGATCACGGTCAGCGTGCTCATCGCCAACTTCCTCGTCGACATCCTGTACGGCGTGCTGGACCCAAGGACTCGCCGATGACCTCCACCATGAACGTCAAGATGCCCCCGCGCTCGATCGCCGGGCCGCGCCCATGGCGCTCCGCCGGCCGCATGGTCGCGACCCTGTGGGGCAACGGCAAGGCGCGCCTCGGGCTGTGCATCCTCGCCGTGTTCGCGCTCGCCGCCATCTTCGCGCCGGTGCTCGCGCCTTACGGCCCCAAGGACAACGGCTTCCCGCGCAATGCCGACGCATCGTGGGAGCACTGGCTCGGCACGACGGCGGCCGGCGAGGATGTGCTCAGCCAGCTGCTCTACGGCGCGCAGGTGAGCCTCGTCGTCGGGTTCGCTGCCGGCATCCTCTCCACGGTCGTGGCGGTGCTCATCGGACTGAGCTGGGGCTACCTGCGGGGATTCGCGGCCGAGGCCGTCGGCTTCGTGGTGAACCTCTTCCTCGTGATCCCGGGGCTCCCGCTCATGATCGTCATCGCGGCGTACCTGCAGAACGGCGGGATGCTCATGATCGTCGCCGTCATCGTCGTGACCGGATGGGCGTGGGGAGCGCGGGTGCTGCGCAGCCAGACGCAGTCCCTGCGCGGACGGGACTTCGTCGCGTCGGCGCAGTTCTCGGGCGACGGTCCCGCGCGGATCGTGTTCCGCGAGATCCTCCCCAACATGACCTCGATCATCGCCGGAACGCTCTTCGGCGCCGCGACGGCGGCGATCCTCGCGGAGGCGGGTCTCGAGTTCCTGGGGCTCGGCGACTCGAGCATCGTGAGCTGGGGGACGATGCTCTACTGGGCCCAGAACTCCAACTCGCTCCTCACCGGCCAGTGGCTGCTCCTGTTCGCGCCCGGCCTCTGCATCGCCCTCCTCGCCCTGAGCCTCACGCTCATCAACTTCGGCGTCGACGGCATCTCGAATCCGCGTCTGCGGGAAGGAAAGGGGCGATGAGCATGGAGCGCGAGATCCTGCTGGATGTCCAGGGACTGTCGGTCGAGTACGCGTCGCCGGGAGCGACGCCCGTCACGGCCGTCGACGACGTCTCGTTCACGCTGCGGCGCGGCGAGTTCGTCGGCCTCGTGGGGGAGTCGGGGTCGGGCAAGTCGACGCTCGGCTTCGCGCTCACCCGGCTGCAGAAGCCGCCGGCGCGGATCAGCGGCGGGCGCATCCTCTTCGGCGGTCGCGACATCCGCGAGCTCGACGCCGAGGAGCTGCGCCGCCAGCGGCAGGGCGGATTCGCCATGGTGCTCCAGTCGGGCATGAACGCGCTCAACCCCGTCCGCTCGATCCGGAGCCACTTCCTCGACGTCTTCGCCGCGCACGGCCACGTCGCCGGCCCCGAGCGCGAGGCGCGAGCGCGCGAGCTCGTGGCCAAGGTGGGGCTGAGGCCCGAAGCGCTCGATCGCTACCCGGGTGAGCTCTCGGGCGGCATGCGCCAGCGGGCGTCGATCGCGATCGCCCTGTCGCTCGAGCCGCAGCTCATGGTGTTCGACGAGCCGACGACCGCGCTGGATGTGCTCGTGCAGCGCGCGGTCATGGACACGATCCAGGCTCTCCAGCGCGCCGAGGACTTCACCGCGATCCTCATCAGCCACGACCTCGGCATCGTGCTCGAGGCCACCGACCGCGTCCTGGTCATGCACGAGGGCCGCATCGTCGAGGACGCGCCGAGCCGCGACATCCTCGAGCGCCCGCAGGATCCGTACACGCGCATGCTGCTGAGCCACTACGCGGATCCGCGTGCTGCGCACATCTCGATCCCGGGCTTCGTCGACCTCGCGACGCGGAAGGCGCAGGGCGCCACGCGTGCCGAGGGCACCGAGACCGTGCCCACGGTCGGGTCGCGCGGAACCCGCCGCGCGGATGCGGCCATCGCGGTCGAGAGCGTGTCGAAGACCTACCCCGCTCCGCGCCGCGGACAGCCGCCCGTGACCGCGGTCGACGACGTGTCGTTCCGGCTCGAGCCGGGGGAGTCGCTCGCCCTCGTGGGCGCCTCGGGGTCGGGCAAGTCGACCCTCGCGAAGCTCATCACGGGAGTCGAGAAGCCGACGTCGGGCGTCGTCCGCTTCGGCGACGTCGACGTGCCGTCGCTGCGGCGGAAGGGGCTGCGCGACCTGCGCAAGGACGTGCAGATGGTGTTCCAGGACCCCTACGCGGCGCTGAACCCGCTCCACACGGTCGAGTACACGCTCACGCGCCCCGTCGTGAACTACACGGGTCTGCGCGGAGTCGAGGCGCGCGCCCGTGTCCTCGAGCTCCTCGAGACCGTCGGGCTGACGCCCGTCGAGCAGTTCGCGGCCAAGCTCCCGCACCAGCTCTCGGGCGGGCAGCGACAGCGCGTCGTCATCGCCCGTGCACTCGCGAGCGATCCGCAGGTGCTCATCGCGGACGAGCCGGTGTCGATGCTCGACGTGTCGCTGCGCGCCGGCGTGCTCGCGCTCCTCGAGGACCTGCGCGAGCGCTGGGGCATCAGCATGCTCTACATCACCCACGACCTCCTGAGCGCCCGCCTCGTCACCGAGAACATCCTCGTGCTCGACCAGGGGCGCGTCGTCGAGCGCGGAGAGACCGCGCACGTGCTGCAGCATCCGCAGGACCCGTACACGATCGGCCTCCTGGACGCCGTGCCGAACCCCGCTCGCGCGCTCTGAGCGCGCGGGCGGCATCCGAAACCGAAACAGCGAGAGGAGCATCCGTGCTCTCATTCCCCGATGGCTTTCTCTGGGGCGCCGCGACCGCGGCGCATCAGGTGGAGGGGAACAATGTCGGCAGCAACTGGTGGGTCATGGAGCACGCTCCCGGCTCCCCGATGGTGGAGCCCTCGGGCGACGCCGCCGACCACTATCACCGCTACCCGGAGGACATGCGCCTCCTCGCGGAAGCGGGCCTGAACTCCTACCGGTTCTCGATCGAGTGGGCGCGGATCGAGCCCGAGCGCGGGTTCGTCTCGCGCGCCGCGCTCGACCACTACCGGCGGATGATCGACACGGCGCGCGAGACGGGGCTCGACCCGACCGTGACGCTCATGCACTTCACGGTGCCGCGCTGGTTCCAGGACGACGGCTTCTGGCGTGCGGACGACGCGGTCGACCTGTTCGCGCGCTACACCGAGACCGTGCTGCCGATCCTCGAGGGGGTCGAGCACGTGTGCACGATCAACGAGCCGAACATCGCCGCGATGCTCGCCGGCGGGGAGGACGCCGCGAACCTCGTCGCGTACGGGCTCCCGCATCCCGACCTCGGCGTCGCCGACACCCTGCTCGCCGCCCACCGTCGATCCGCCGAGATCCTCCGGTCCGTGCCGGGCGTCAAGGCCGGCTGGACCATCGCGACGCAGGCGTTCCACTCGACGGGCGAGCCCGGCGCGGACGAGAAGCTGCAGGAGTACGGTCATCCGCGCGACTTCTGGTACCTCGAGCAGTCCGCGGGCGACGACTTCGTCGGGGTGCAGGCGTACACGCGCACGTTCATCGGGCCGGAGGGGCCGCTGCCCGTCGCGGAAGGCGTCGAGACGACGCTCACCGGCTGGGAGTTCTTCCCCGACGCGCTCGAGCTCGGCGTCCGCTCGGCTTGGGAGCTGTCCGGCGGGACGCCCATCCTCGTCACCGAGAACGGGATCGCGACGTCGGACGACACGCGACGCGTCGCGTACACGCGGGGAGCGCTCGAGGGCCTCCACCGCGCGATCTCGGACGGCATCGACGTGCGCGGCTACCAGCACTGGAGCGCGCTCGACAACTACGAGTGGGCGAGCGGGTACCGGCCGACGTTCGGCCTCATCGCGTTCGACCGCGAGACGTTCGCGCGCACGCCGAAGCCGAGCCTGGCCTGGCTCGGCGAGGTCGCGCGCCGCAACGGCCTCGACGGCTGAGCGCGTGATGCGCGAGACCCCCGGAGCGCGCGCTCCGGGGGTCTCGCGCATGCGGGATCAGACCCAGCTGGGCAGCCAGTTGTGCAGCTGCCAGAGCGGGAACGGCTCGACGATCCCGAGCGCGAGCGGAAGGTAGAACGCGCCCACGACGACGGCCACCGCGAGGAAGACGGCTGCCGCGATGCGCCACGCGCGCCGCTCGCGATCGGCGGCCTCCGTCGCGAAGGCGACCTCGGCATCCGTCGGGAACGGGAGCAGGTCGGGCTGCCGCGAGCGGGTCAGATGCTGCAGCGCGACCGCGAGTCCGAGCACGACGAACGGCAGCATGACGACCGTGTAGAACTGGAACACCGTGCGCTCGGGGTAGAGCAGCCAGGGCAGGTAGGTCACGGCGATCCCCGCGAGCGGGAAGCCGAATCGGGCGTCGCGGGTGCGGATGAGCAGCCAGACGAGGAAGAGGGCGGCCGCGATCCCCGCGTACCAGACGACGGGGTTCGGGATGCTCCCGATCACGCCGATGCAGTCGGTCGACCACGCGCAGGTCGTCGTGCCGACCTCGGGGCGCGTCAGCCACATCGCGGTCGGGCGGAGAAGGAGCGGCCACTGCCACGCGGGGCTCGCGTACGGATGGCTCGCGCTGAGCCCCACGTGGAACCCGTAGACCGCCTGATGGTAGTTCCACAGGGCGACCAGCGGGTTCGCGTCGCTCGCGCGGTCGTACCCGCCGGTTGTGACGAGCCACCCGCTCCACGAGAGCAGGTACACCACGGCGGCGGCCGGCACGAGCAGCAGGAAGGTGACGGGGCCCTGGCGGAGGATCGCGGAGAAGTACCACTCGCGGACGCCCGCGCGGCGGCGCCAGAGCGCGTCGAGGACGACGAGTCCGATCCCGACGCCCGCGATGACGTACATGCCCGACCACTTGACGGCGGTCGCGGCGCCGAACGCGGCGCCCGCGGCGAGGAGCCAGGGGCGCGCCCAGACGACGGGCCCCCACGCCGCTGTCTGATCGCGGAGGACGCGATCGCGCGTCTCCTGCACATCGCGCAGCAGGAACGAGAAGCCCAGGAGCACGAAGAGCGCGAGGATGCCGTCGAGCAGCGCGACCCTGCTCATCGCGACCGCGAGCGGGTCGATGGCGAGCAGGAGCCCCGCGACGCCCGCGACCGCGATCGAGCCGGTGAGACGGCGCGCGACGAGGGAGAGCAGCGGCACGAGGAGGGTGCCGACGACGGCGGTCGAGATCCGCCAGCCCCACCCCGAGTCGGCGCCGAAGACCGCGAGCCCCAGTGCGATGATCCACTTGCCCAGGGGCGGGTGCACGACGAAGGAGGCGTCCGCCGAGTACACGTCGGTGTCGCCCGCGAGGAAGCTCTCGTTCGCGCCCTCGGGCCACGTGCCCTCGTAGCCGAGATGCAGAAGCGTCCAGGCGTCCTTGACGTAGTAGGTCTCGTCGAAGACGAGCTCGTGGGGATGGCCGAGTCCGACGATGCGCACGAGGCCCGCGAGCAGCGTGAGAGCCGAGGGCACCAGCCAGCCCGCGTGCTGGCGGATGGCCGTGAGGGCTCTGTCGCGGGGGGATGCCTCGGGCAGCGCGTGCGTCACGGCTCCAGCGTAGTGCGCGGGCGCGAGGCGCCCGGGGGCGGGCGACTCTCCGGCCGGGTCCGCTCCAAGGGTCCTGACAACGCTCACCCAGGCGGGCTTCGTATGTTGACGGGATGTCCTACTCCGCGCATCGCCCGGGACGCTACGACTCGCAGGGGCGGATCATCCTCCCCGACGACGACCCGAACGGCGCCGTTCCCGACGAGGAAGCCCTGTACCTCGAACGGGAGTTCTTCCCCGAGACCGCCGCCGCCCCGACCGAGCCGATCGAGGTCGACGAGCGCCCCGCTGAGGCGTCTGCCGAGCCCGAGCCGACGCCGCGCGCTCCGCGACGTCGCGCGGCGCGTCCGCCGCGCACGCCCGGCTCGCGTCTGCGCATGCTCGCGATCCTCGGCGGCGCGGACGGGCACGTGCTCGACACCGTCCCGACCGAGACGCCCCGGTTCGTGCAGATGTTCTTCGTGCTGCTCGGCACCGCGCTCGTGTCCGCCCTGTCGATGCTCTTCGCCCTCACGACCGGCGTGCAGGTCTCGGTGTGGCTCGCGGTGCCGCTCGCGATCGTCTGGGCGGGCATCATCTTCAACCTCGACCGGTTCCTCACGTCGACGATGACCGCGACCCGCAGCATCGCGCGCCTCGTCGGGCTCGCGCTGCCGCGTGTCATCATGGCGCTCCTCATCGGCGTCGTCGTCGCGGAGCCCGTCGTGCTGCAGGCCTTCCGCAACGACATCGCGCAGGAGGTCGCCTCGACGAACATCGTGCAGTCGCAGGAGGACCAGGCGGCCCTCGACTCCGGGCCCGAGAAGCAGGCGCTCGACGCCGCGACCGCGCGCCTGGGCGAGCTGCAGAACCAGGCCGCGACGGGCATCGTCGCGGGCACCGACTCGGCCTCTGCGACGCAGGCCGCCGCGCAGGCGACGGTCGACGACCTCACCGAGAAGCTCGCGGCGCAGCAGACCGTGATCGATGAGGCGCGCGCGCTCTACCAGTGCGAGCTCGACGGCACAGGAGCGGGCGAGGTCGCCGGCTGCACGGGCGTGCAGGGGGAGGGCGCGAGCTCCGATGCCGCCCAGGACCAGCTCGCGGCGGCTCAGGCGACCTATGACGACCTCGCCGCCCAGCTGCGCGAGGCGAACGAGGCCCTCGCGGCGGCCGAGACTGCTGCGGGCGAGAACGCCGCGGCATCCGAGGCCGCGAACCGCCAGGCGGCAGAGGACCAGCTGCCCGCGGCGCAGCAGGAGTACGACGCGGCGCTCGCCGCGTACAACGCGCGGGCGGCATCCGTCGCCGAGACGAACGCCGGCGCGATCGGGCTCCTCAGCCAGATCAGCGGGCTGAACCGGCTCGCGGAGAAGGAGCCGGCGATCTGGTGGGCGCATCTCCTCATCGCCGCGCTCTTCCTCATGATCGAGCTCCTCCCCGTGCTCGTGAAGGTGCTGACGAGCTTCGGCGATCCCTCGCTGTACGAGAAGGCGGCCGCCGTGCGCAAGCAGGTCGCGGAGGAGCGCGTGAACGCGGACGGGTTCCGCGACCGCGCCGACATCATCTCGGCGCCTAGGCTGGCGGGGTGATCATCCTCGCCGCGACGCCCATCGGCAATCTCGGCGACGCGTCGCGCCGCCTCGTCGAGCTGCTCGAGCAGGCGCCCGTCGTGGCCGCCGAGGACACGCGCACGACGCAGCGCCTTCTCGCCGGGCTGGGCATCGCGAACCGCCCGCGGCTCATCGCCCTGCACGACCACAACGAGAGGCAGAAGGCGGCCGAGCTCGTGGAGCTCGCGCGCGGTGAGGATCTCGTCGTGCTGACCGATGCGGGCATGCCGACCGTGAGCGACCCGGGTTACGGGCTCGTGCAGACCGCGGCCGCTGCGGGAGTCGACGTCACGGTCGTTCCGGGCCCGTCGGCCGTGCTCACGGCCCTCGCGGTGTCCGGTCTCCCGACCGATCGCTTCACCTTCGAGGGCTTCCCCGCGCGCAAGCCCGGTGACCGCCGTCGCGCCCTCGCGGCGCTCGCGGCCGAGCCGCGCACGATGGTGTTCTTCGAGGCGCCCACGCGCGTCACGCAGACGCTCGCCGACATGGCTGCCGCGTTCGGCGGCGACCGCAGGGCGGTCGTCGCGCGAGAGCTCACCAAGCTGCACGAGGAGGTCGCGCGCGGCACGCTCGACGAGCTCGTCGGATGGGCCGAGGCCGGTGTGCGCGGCGAGCTCGCGATCGTCGTGGCCGGGTCGGAGCGGCGCGAGACGCCCCTCGAGGACGCGGTCGCCCAGGTCCTCGCGCTCGTCGCCGACGGCGGCCGCCTCAAGGAGGCGGCCGCCGAGGTCGCCGCAGCGACCGGGCGCTCATCGCGCGAGCTGTATCAGGCCGCGCTCGCGGCGCGCTGACGCGCGCCCGCGGGCTCAGCCGTCCGCGCGCCCGTGGTGCGCGCGGAACAGGTCGTGCGGGTCGACTGCCCGCTTGATCCGCTCCACGCGCGCGGTGTCCTCCGGCAGGTAGGCCGTCGCGAGCTCGGCGCGCGTCACCGCCGGGCCTGAGAGGAAGCTGGCGAGCACGCCGCCCGTGCTCCATGGCGACATGTCGCCGATGAGTCCGGCGAGCGCGGACCTGAGGGCGGGCGCGTCATCGCCGTGTGCCGCACCGCCCGCATACAGGACGAACGCGCCGTCTCGCCTCCCGATCGCGCTCGGCACGGCGGCGGGCCGAGCGAGGGCGCCGCCCAGGAGCCGGAGCTCGACGAGGTACGGGGCGGCCGCCTCGGGCCCGGCGTGCCGCAGGAGCGTGCTGATGGCGGCCGGATCGAGCGAGGCGAGCACGGTGTTGCGGCCGTGGAAGGGGACCGGAGCGGTCGGCTCGGCGTGGATGGACCCGACCTCGGCGTACGGCATCTCGGCCACCGTGTCCGTCGCCGGGTCCAGGTCGCGGAAAGGCTGGATGAGTCGCGCGCCTTCTTCGGCGCTCCCGGTGAACGCGAAGCGGAGGTGCAGGACCGAGCGGCCGCGCAGGGCGTCGGGGAGCTGCGGCAGGTCGGGCATCCGGATCAGGAGCGCGGAGGTTCCCATGGCCTCCGGAACAGTCTGCGTCCACTGCGCCCACGCCCGCAGCGCGCGCTCGACGTCCTCGGCGGCGAAGTGCATCCCGCCGCCGTACAGCCGGCTGATCGGATGCAGCGCGACCTCCATGCCGACCACGACGCCGAGGGTCCCGCGTCCCGCGCCCCGCAGCGCCCAGAACAGCTCGGGTTCCTCGGTCGCGCTCGCACGGCGCACAGCGCCGTCGGCCGTGACGACGTCCAGCGCCCGCACGTGATCGACGGCCCAGCCGAGGGTTCGGCCGAGGATGCCGACGCCCCCGCCCAGGTGGTATCCGATCACCCCCACCTCGGGAGATGAGCCGTTCACGGGAGCCAGTCCGTGCGCGGCCGCCGCCCGGACGAGGTCGCCGCCGCGGACGCCTGCTCCCACGCGCGCGATGCGGCGGACGGGATCGATCTCGACGGCATCCAGGCCCGACGTGCGGATGAGCACGCCGCCGTCGGCGGGAAGCGACGGGCCGTGCCCGGTCGCCTGGACGGCGATGCCGAGACCGCGCTCCGCCGCGAAGCGGACGCCGTCGATGGCATCCTCGACGGTCGAGGCGGGCACGACGAGGTCGGGGCGATGGGCGACAGAGAGGTTGTATCCGACGCACTCGGCGTCGAAGCGGGGATCCGAGGGGGAGAGGAATTCGGTCATGACTCCACCCTCGGCTCGGCGGACCCCGCGAACAACGACGGATCCCGCATCGACTGATAACGTGAGCCTTATGGAACGGCGCGAGATCGAGGTCTTCCTCACGCTCGCCGAGGAGCTCCACTTCGGACGGACGGGGGAGCGCCTGCTCATCTCCCAGGCCAGGGTGAGTCAGACGATCGCGGGTCTCGAGCGTCGGCTGGGCGTCGCCCTGTTCGAGCGCACCAGCCGGCGCGTCGCGCTCACCCCGGTGGGCGCGGCACTGCACGCCGAGGTGCGCGAAGGCCACGAGCGCATCGAGCGCGCTGTGGCAGACGCGATGGCCGCCGGCCGCGGGGTCGCCGGGAGGCTCGTCGTCGGACTCGAGGCGCCGGCGGTCGCCGAGCTGGCGGCGGACGTGTTCGACCGCTTCCGCGCGCGCCGCCCCGCTGTCGATCTCGCGTTCCGGGAGACGGGGTTCGCCGACCCGCTCGACCTCCTGCGCACGGGGGAGGTGGACGTGGTCGTCACGAACGGGCCCATCGACGAGGACGGCTTCGTCGAGGGACCGGAGGTGCTGCGCGAGCCGGTCGTGCTCGCGGTCGCGCACCGTCACCGTCTCGCGAAGCGCGAGACCGTGACCCTGGCCGACCTCGAAGGGGAGACGGTGTTCCGCGCGGGCCGCCGCGCCGCGCCGTACCGGCGCGAGCCGGATCGCACGGCTGCGACGCTCCTCGACCTCCTGACGATGATCGCCGCGGGCGAGGGCGTCTGCCCTCTGGCCGCGCACGCGGCGGACTACTTCGCGCGGCCGAGCCTGAGGATGATCCCGTTCGAGTCATCGGCGCCGCCCGTGAGCTGGGTGCTCTGCTGGCGCACCGGGCGGCTCACGGCGCAGGTCGCTGCGCTCGCCGAGGCGGCAGCGCGCGGCGACGCGGACGCCGCCGCGCGCTGAGCCGCCTCAGCCGACCTTCACGAGACGCACCTCGTCGACCGTTCCCCACGCGCCGGCCGACAGCTCCCACGCGATCTCGACCGTGACCTCCTGCCCACGCTGCACGCGCACGGCGTCGGTCTCTGAGGTGGCGTACGCGCGCCATCCGTCGAACGCGAGCAGCGCCTCCGCGGTGCGCGTCTGCGCCTGCGCCGCCCGGTCAGCCGCGGTCGCCGGCAGGTGCGTCGGCGACGCCGTGACGCGGAGGGTCACCGTGTCGCCGGGCAGCGTGCCGCCGCCCTGCGACGTCGCCGTCGCGACGTAGCGGCCAGGCTCGAGACCCGTCACGACCTGGGTCGCCGAACCCGTGAAGTCGCGGTCGAGCCACACATGGAGCGCATTCGTCCCTGCCGAGGCGTCGGCCCGCCATCCGATCGAGCCGCCGTCGCCGGCGAGCGTCCACAGCGCAGCCCCGTCTCCCTCGAAGCCGCCGCCGGGGAGGTGCGAGCGGGCGAGGACCTCGATCGTCGCGGACGTCTCGTGGCCGGCCGACGTGCGCCCCGCCACCGTGTAGACACCGGGCCCGTCGATCTCGACAGCATCCCAGACTACGGGCTGATCCTCTGTCGTGCCGTCGCTGTACGAGACCGTGACGGTCTCCGGCAGCGCGGCGTCCTCGCCCTCCTCGATCTCGAGCGCGACCGTCTCGACGCCGGTCACGACGCGCGGCCCCTGCGCTCCGGTGCGGACGTACTCGAACATCCGCAGCGACGGCAGGGGAGTGCCGTCGAACGCGAACAGCGCCTGGTTGTCGACGGCCGACCCGCCGAACCAGCGACCCGCGTCCGCGGGGTCGTACGCGCCCGCGTAGCTCGTCGCCCACCCCGAGCCGTCGCGCTCCCAGAGGAGGCGGTTCGCTTCGAGCTGCTCCGGAGGGCCGACGGGGAGCCACGCTGGCTCCCACGAGAACACGCCGATCCCCGCATCGCCGACATCGGCGACCGCCTGCACGACGTCGCGGAACGCCGTCGCCTGGCCCTGAGGGCTGACGGGATACGCCGTGGCCTCGCTTGCGAGGTCGATCGTGTTGCCATGGCCGTCGCCGTCCTCGAGCGTGTAGGCCCAGGAGGTCTCGACGACCGCGACCTTCTTGTCGTGCACCTCCGCGACGTGCGAGAGCACATCGGTGAGGTTCGCGATCGTGCCGTGCCAGTACGGGTAGTACGACGATGCGAACACGTCGTAGTCGACGCCGCGGGCGGCGAGCTCCGCGGCGTAGCCCGCGTAGCGCCCGGGCGTCTCGGGATTCGTGAAGTGCACGGCCACGAGCGCGTCAGGGAGCGTCTCGCGGACTGCCGCCGACCCGGCCCGGAACACCTCCGCCATCCCGTCCCAGCCCGTGACGCCGGCGACGCCGTTGTTCGTCTCGTTGCCGACCTGCACCATCCGCACATCGACGCCTGCATCCGCGAAGCGCGCGAGCGCGTCGGCGGTGAAGTCGTGCACCGCATCCGCGGTCTGGGCAGCCGTCAGTCCCTCCCACGCCTTCGGCGCCTGCTGCTTGCCCGGATCGGCCCAGAAGTCGGAGTAGTGGAAGTCGACCGTCACGCCGAGCCCCGCGTCGGTCGCGCGCTCGCCGATCTCGATCGCCCGTGCGACGTCGACGTTCCCGCCGCCGTATCCGCGTCCCTCGGCGTCGAAGGGGTCGTTCCACACCCGGACCCGCACGTCGGTGACGCCGTGGTCGGCGAGCACGTGGAACAGGTCGGCCGGCGCGCCGGTGTCGTCGCGGAACACGACCCCGGACTCCTCGAGCGAGAGGACGGAGGAGACGTCGACGCCGGTCATGAAGTCGGCCGACAGGCCGTCGACGGCGGACAGCGAGATGTCGATGCTCGCGTCATCGGCATGCGCGGGCGACGCCACGAGGGCGAGGGAGACGGCCGCGGCCGTCGCGATGGCCGCTCGGATGGGGGATGGCATGGCACTCCTTCGTGCGGGTGGATGGATGGGGGATCGGTTTCGACTCGCTGCGCGCGCTCAGCCCTTCACGGAGCCCGCGGTGAGGCCGCCGACGATGTAGCGCTGGAGCGACAGGAACAGCACGAGGACCGGGATCGATGCGAGCACGGAGCCCGCGGCGAAGATGCCCCAGCGCGACGTGAGCTGGTTCGAGACCCACTGGTACATGCCCACGGCGAGGGTCCAGTTGTCCTCGCTGGTCAGGACGATCTTCGCGAGGATGAAGTCGCCGAACGCCGAGATGAAGGCCAGCAGCGCGACGACGGCGAGCACGGGCGTCACGAGCGGCATGATGATGCGCCAGAAGATCTGCGCGTGCGAGGCGCCGTCGATCTTGGCCGACTCGTCGAGCTCGATCGGGATCGAGTTGAAGAACCCGTACATGAGGAAGGTGTTCGCGCCGAGCGCGCCGCCCAGATAGACGCAGATGAGCGCGAGGCGCGAGTTGATTCCGAGGGCCGGCACGACCTCGCCGAGCGCGAGCAGCAGGAGGAACACCGCGACGAACGCGACGGTCTGCGGGAACATCTGGATGATGAGGAGGCTCGTGAGGCCCGCGCGCCGTCCCGCGAAGCGGAAGCGCGAGAAGGCGTACGCTGCGGCTGCGCCCATGAGCACCGCGCCGATCGCGGCGACGCCGCCGACGTAGAGGGTGTTGAGCATCCAGGTCCAGAAGCGCGTCTCGGCGAGCGCGGCGTAGTTGTCGGCGCTCACCGCCGAGAACAGCGCGCTCGACCCGGCGAGGCTTCCCCGCGGGTTCACCGACGCCGAGACGATGTAGAGCAGCGGGAACATCGCGTAGACGAGGATGACCGCCGCGACCGGGTACTTCCAGCCCACCTCGGCCCACCAGCGGGAGCGACGTGCGGTGCGACGCCCCGGGGTAGCGGACGTGATGCGTTCGGTGACAGTGCTCACTGGAACTCCTCGAGCTTGCGGGTCTGTCGGAAGGCGAGCGCCGAGATCACGCCGATGACGATGAACACGACGATCGAGAGGGCGCTCGCGAGGCCGTAGTCGGCTGATCCGCCCGCGACGCCGGAGATCCGGTAGATCGCGGAGATGAGGATGTCGGTCTCGCCCAGTCCCGAGTTGCCGAGGAACGCGGGGCCGCCCTCGGTGAGCATGTAGATGATCGTGAAGTTGTTGAAGTTGAACGCGAACGACGAGATCGCGAGCGGTGCCGTCGACACGAGCAGCTGCGGCAGGATGATGGATCGGAATCGGCGCCAGCGTCCGGCCCCGTCGATCGTGGCGGCCTCGAGCGTGTCACTGGGGAGCGCCTGGAGCGCGCCCGTGCACACGAGGAACCAGTAGGGGTAGCTGAGCCAGAGGTTCACCCAGAGGACGGCGGCCTTGGCGAGCAGGGGATCGCCCAGCCAGGCGATGTCGGCGCCGAGGAAGAGCAGGTCGTTGACGACGCCGAACTCGGAGTTCAGCATGCCTCGCCAGAGGAGCGCGGACATGAATGCGGGGAACGCGTACGGGAGGATCATGAGCGTCCGGAGGACCTTTCGGCCGCGGACACGGGAGTCGTTGTAGATGAGAGCGAAAAGGAGCCCGAGGCCGAAGCTCGTGAGCACGGTCAGAATGGCGAACGCGAACGTCCACGCCGCGACCTGGAGGAGCGGCCCGGCGAGGCTCTGATCCGTCACGGCGCGCACGAAGTTGTCGAACCCGACGTTGACGTACCAGCCGGTCGGGAGAGCCGACCCGTCCTCGGCGACGAAGCGGCCGTCATCGGACGCCGCGTAGACGACCCCGGTCTCTGTGTCGGTGAAGGTCCGCGCGGCGGCATCCCATTCGAGGCCCGAGGTGTAGACCGCGCCGGTCGTGCCCTCGCGGGTGCGGAGCGAGCCGTCTTCCGCCTCGTCCGAGACGGGGACGCGCAGGCTCGCGACGCGCTCCTGCAGATCGGGGTCGGTGAGGATGTCCGCGCGCGGCACGACCGTCCACCCCGGCACGGTCTCGGGGGCGCTTGATCCGCCGGTGCGTGCGCCCGCGACGGCCTCCAGCGGCTGGTCGGCGGTCCCGGCCCGCACGACGCCGTCCTCGTCGACGATCGCGAACCCGAGCTCGCCGTCCTGCTCGACGACCGCGAGGGGATAGGACGGGGAATCGGGATCCCGCCGCTCGTCCTGGATGAGCGCCGCGTCGACGGCCTGCTCCATCGAGCCCGCATGCCCGGTGCCGTAGTTCGTGAACGCGACGTAGGCCGTGTAGCCGAGCACGAACACCTGGAAGACGGCGAGGAACACGAGCCCGGGCAGCAGGTACTTGAGCGGCAGAGCCCGTCGTGAGAAGTACACCGCGTCCGCGATCGCGAGCAGCACGAGGGACGCGCCGAGCACGATCCACGACTCCGCCTGCCACGCCGACAGCGCGACCGCGATGCCGAGCGCGTTGACGATCCCCATGAGCACGAGCTTCACGACGAAGCCCCATCCGAGCCCGCGCCAGCCGCGCGCGTGCGATTCGCCGCGCCGCGCGGGGGCGGTCGTCACATCCGTCATTCCGTCTTCCTTCCGCCGGAGCGCCGGGGCGCGCGTCCGCCCGCCCCGGCGCAGCCGGTCAGCCCAGCTCGGCCTCGAGGTCGGCGACCATCTGCTTCCAGGTCGCTGCGGGGTCGGCGCCGCCGATGATCTGCACCTCGGCCGCGTTCCAGAGGTCCCACACCGAGCCCATCTCGGGGATGCTCGGCATCGGCACGCCGTTCTGCGACGAGGCGAGGAATCCCGCGATGACGGGGTCGGAGGCGACCTCATCGGCGAGCGCCGTGAACGCGGGAATGCGCGGGTCGGCCTCGTAGAGGGCACGCTGCGCGTCCTCCTTCGCGAGGTAGTTCACGAGGAACTCCTGAGCGAGCAGCGCGTTCTCGCTCTGCGAGCTGAGGTAGAAGCCCTGCACGCCCACGAAGGGCGCCGCGGTCTCGCCGCCGGCCGACGGGATGGGGTGCACCGCGACGTTCGGGACGTCGGCATAGGCGCTCATCGCCCACGGTCCCTGGATCGTGAAGGGCGCCGTGCCGCTGTTGAACAGCTCGTTGTTGATGTCGTAGTCGACCGTGGTCGAGATGTAGCCCATGCCAGCCGACCCGTTCTCGTGGAGCCACTGCGCGAACGCCTCGCCGTTCGCGCCGCCCATGCCGATCTCGGCCGTGTACGAGCCGGTCTCGTCCTGGACGAAGACCGGCGCGCCGAACGAGGTCTGCAGCCCGTACATCGTGTACGCGTCGCCCGTCTCGCCGGCCGTGTTGACCGCGATCGGGCGCTCGGCCCCCGCCTCCTGCGCCATCGACACGAGCTCGTCCCAGCTCGCCGGGGCGTCGGGGCCCACCATGTCGACGTTCTGGATGAGCGCGACCGTCTCGAGCGAGTACGGCAGCGCGTAGAGCTGGCCGTCGTAGGTCATCGCGTCGAGCGCGACCTGCTCGAAGTCGCCCGTCGCGTCGCCGAGATCGATCGTGTCGACGACGCCGGCGGTGACGAGCGCCCCGAGCCAGTCGTGCGCGCCGACCGTGATGTCAGGCCCCTCGCCCGTGGGCACCTGCGCGATGAAGTCGTTGCGCAGGTCCTCGAAGTTCTTCTGGACGAGCGTGACGGTCGCTCCCGTGTCGGCCTCGAACTGCTCGGCGGCCGCGGCGATCGCGTCCTCCCGCTCCTCGTCGGTCCACACGACGAGCTCGGCGGTCGAGCCCTCGTCGGCCGGCTCCTCGGCCGTCTCGGGGGCGCTGCCGGAGCAGCCGGCCAGCAGCAGTGCCGACGCGGCGGCGATGCCGGCGAATGCGATCTGCGTGCGCATGATTGTCTCCTTCTCGATGGTCGTGCGATGCGGTCGCGTCGTCACGACCTGGTGGTGGTGGATCGGTCGGGCCGGGCGGCCCCGGGGTGCCCCGGAGGGCGGGTCAGTCGGTCTCGATGACGGCGACGCCCCCGGCGGGGACGACGAGGGATCCGGACGCCGTGGCGCCGGTGAGCAGCTCGCGGCCGACGGCGTCGATGGTGACGTCGTCGTCGCGGTGGTTGATCGCGAAGAGGAACGTGCGATCGTCGGCGCGGCGCCGGACGACCTCGAGGCCATCCGGAGTCGACGACGCGACGACCCCCGCATCGGCGTACACGTCGGACAGGACGGCGCGCAGCCCCTCCGCGTCCAGGCGGGTGGAGATGTACCACCCCGTTCCGGCGCCGTGACGGTGACGTGTGATGGCGGCGCCTCCCGCCGCGGGGCCCTCGGCGTAGGCGCCGACGACGTCGGCGCCGTGCAGACGGAGGCTCTCCTGCCAGTGGTCGGCGCCCAGCAGGGCGCCGTCGCTCCATTCGACCGCGGCAGCGGCGCCCTCGCGCAGCGGCAGGTGCTCCTCGACGTCGACGCCGAGGGCGTCGCGGAGGGGAGCGAGGAACCCACCGGGGTGGACGGCGTCGTTCTCGTCGACGACCGCCGAGAAGTACGAGACGACGAGCGTTCCGCCGCCTTCGACATACCGGGTGAGGTTCGCGGCGTCTGCCGCCGTGAGCAGGTACTGCGCGGGGGCGACGACGAGCCGGTAGCGCGACAGGTCGTGGCCAGGGAGCGCGAAGTCGACCGTGACGCCGTCCCGCCAGAGACGCTCGTAGAACGCGCGCACGCGCTCCTGGTGGGAGAGGTCCTCGGTCGGGCGCCATTCGAGGTCCTGCGCCCAGAACGACTCGAAGTCCCACAGGACGGCGACGTCGGCCTCGACGCGCGACCCGACGACCGCGTCGAGCCGGGACAGCCCCTCGCCGAGCGCAACCACCTCGCGCCAGACGCGCGAGTCGGTGCCGGCGTGGGGGAGCATCGCCGAATGGAACTTCTCGGCGCCCGAGCGTCCCGCGCGCCACTGGAAGAAGAGCACGGCGTCCGAGCCCCGTGCGACGTGCGTCAGCGAGTTGCGGGCCATCTCCCCGGGACGCTTCGCGATGTTGCGCGGCTGCCAGTTCACGGCCGACGTCGAGTGCTCCATGAGGATCCACGGCTTCCCTCCGCCGACCGACCGGGAGAGATCGGCGGCGATCGAGAGCCCGATGTGCGCGTCCTCGTCGGCCGCCCACAGATAGTGGTCGTCGGACACGACGTCGACGTCCCTGGCCCACGCCCACAGGTCGGTCGTCCAGCTCTGGTTCGCCATGAAGTTCGTCGTGATCGGCTGCGGGGCGCGGGCGCGGATCGCGTCGCGCTCGGCGATGAAGCACGCGCGGAGCTGATGGTCGGTGAAGCGCTGGAAGTCGAGGCGCTGTGCGGGATTGACGACCGACGGCGCCGCGGCCGGGGCGCCGATGTGCTCCCAGGCCGTGTAGTGCTGGCCCCAGAACGCCGTGCCCCATGCGGCATTGAGAGCGTCGAGTGATCCGTAGCGCTCGCGCAGCCATCCGCGGAAGGCGCGCACGGAATGCTCCGAGTAGTCCTCGCCGACCGGGACGCCGTACTCGTTGTGCACGTGCCACAGCACGACGGCGGGGTGATCGCCGTAGCGGTCGGCGAGTGCGCTCGCGATGCGGACGATCGCCTCCCGGTAGGCGGGGGAGGAGTGGGACGCCATCCCGCGCGATCCGAAGCCCATGACGGTGCCGTCTCGTGTGACGACACGCGCGTCGGGGTGCGCGGCGAAGAACCAGGCGGGCGGTGAGGCGGTCGGCGTGCCGAGGTCGACGGCGATGCCGTTCGCGTGGAGGAGGTCGATCACCTCGTCGAGCCAGGCGAAGTCGAACTCGCCCTCGGCGGTCTCGAGCAGAGCCCACGAGAAGATCCCCACGCTCACGAGGTTGACGCCCGCCTCGCGCATCAGGCGGACGTCCTCCTGCCACGTCTCGCGCGGCCACTGCTCGGGGTTGTAGTCGCCGCCGAAGGCGATGCCGGGCAGGGCGGGCAGGGGGGTCTGGTCGGGCATGGACGCTCCATCGGGTCGAAAGACTGTGACCGGTCCCAGTGTGGCGCGGCGTCGTCGGAGCGCCAAGGCGATCGCCCATCCGTTATCGAACTGTGACCGGTCCCAGTCGCACGCTCGGCTCGCGCTAGAGTCTTGATCCATGGAGCAGACGCCGCCCGCGCGCAAGCCGACGATCCGCGACGTCGCGGCGGTCGCGGGCGTCTCGCGCGGCACGGTCTCCCGCGTCATCAACGGAGGGCACTGGGTCTCGCCCGACGCGCGTGCCGCGGTCGAGGACGCCATCCGGCGGACGGGCTACACGGCGAATCACCACGCGCGCAGCCTGGCGACGGGCCGCTCCGGATCGCTCGCCTTCCTCCTGACCGAGGAGCACCACCTGCTGTTCGAGGACCCGACCTTCGGCCTGCTGCTGCGCGGCGCTGCCGAGTCCCTCTCGAAGCGGTCGATGACCCTCGTGCTCCTCGTGGCGGGAACGGATGCCGAGAAGGCGAACGTGCTCGAGTACGTGCGCGCGGGGCACGTCGACGGCGTGCTCCTCGTGTCGAGCCATGCATCCGACCCCTTCCTCGGCCGCATGCACGAGGCCGGCATCCCGATCGTCAGCACGGGCGTCCCGCTCGGCCTCGAGGGGCTCGTCCCGTCGGTCGGCATCGACGAGGCGCGCGCCGCGCGCGAGATGACGGCCTACCTGCGCTCCCGCGGGCACCGTCGCATCGCGCATATCGCGGGGCCCGACGACACGCCGGGCGGCCGGTTCCGTCTCGCCGGGTTCCGCGAGGAGATGGGCGGCGGCTACGACGCCGAGCTCGTCGAGCGCGGGGACTACTCGCGCGAGTCCGGCTCGCGCGCGATGGCGCGCCTGCTCGCACGCGGGCGCGATATCGACGCGGTCTTCGCGGCCTCGGACGGGATGGCCGCCGGCGCGGTCGCGGCGCTGCGCCGCGAGGGGCTGCGCGTGCCCGACGACATCGCGGTTGCGGGGTTCGACGATTCGGGCCTCGCCGAGACCCACGATCCGCCGCTCACGACGATGCGTCAGCCGTGGGCCCGGATCAGCGAGGAGATGGTCGCCCTGCTGCTCGACGTCGTGGCGGGGAGCCCTGGCCGCGATCTCATGCTCCCGGCGTCGCTCGTCGTGCGCGAGAGCGCGTAACGCTCGGCGCGGAGCACGCGCGGCCCGGAATAGACTCTCCTGGTGACTTCCGGCCGTTCCTTCTACATCACCACGCCGATCTACTATCCGAGCGATGTCCCGCACATCGGGCACGGGTACACGACCGTGGCGGTGGACACGCTCGCGCGCTGGCACCGCCAGGCCGGTGACGACACGTGGATGCTGACGGGCACCGACGAGCACGGCCAGAAGATGATCCGCGCCGCCGCCGCGAACGGCGCGACCCCGCAGGAATGGGTCGACAAGCTCGTCGCGGAGTCGTGGCAGCCGCTCCTGCGGACGCTGGACGTCGCCAACGACGACTTCATCCGCACGACGCAGGAGCGTCACGAGAAGAGCGTCCAGCTGTTCCTGCAGGCGGTGTACGACCGCGGCTACATCTACGCGGGCGAGTACGAGGCGCTCTACTGCGTCGGGTGCGAGGAGTTCAAGCCCGACAGCGAGATCGTCGACGGCACCGGGCCGTTCGAGGGGCTCAAGGTGTGCGCGATCCACTCGAAGCCGCTCGAGCTGCTGCAGGAGAAGAACTACTTCTTCAAGCTCAGCGAGTTCCAGGACCGCCTCCTCGAGCTCTACCGGGAGCGCCCCGACTTCGTCCAGCCCGAATCCGCGCGCAACGAGGTCGTCGCCTTCGTGCAGCAGGGCCTGAAGGACCTCTCGATCTCGCGCTCGACGTTCGACTGGGGCATCACCGTCCCGTGGGACGAGTCGCACGTCATCTACGTGTGGGTCGACGCCCTCCTCAACTACGCGACCGCGGTGGGGTACGGCTCCGACCCCGACAACTTCGCGCGCCGCTGGCCCGCGCACCACGTCGTGGGCAAGGACATCCTCCGGTTCCATGCCGTGATCTGGCCGGCGATGCTGATGGCCGCGGGCATCGAGGTGCCCGAGAACGTCTTCGCGCACGGATGGCTGCTCGTGGGCGGCGAGAAGATGTCGAAGTCGAAGCTCACGGGCATCGCGCCCAACGCGATCACCGACGTCTTCGGCTCCGACGCGTATCGGTTCTACTTCCTGTCGGCGATCTCGTTCGGCCAGGACGGCTCGTTCTCCTGGGAGGACCTGTCGGCTCGGTACCAGGCGGAGCTCGCGAACGGGTTCGGCAACCTCGCATCGCGGACCATCGCCATGATCGGCAAGTACTTCGACGGCGTCGTCCCCGCTCCCGCGGAGTACGCGGATGGCGATCTCGCGATCCAGCGGACCGTCGCGGAAGCGGCTCGGAAGGCCGATGCGGCGATCGACCGCTTCCGCATCGACGAGGCCATCCGCTCGATCTGGACGATCGTCGACGAGCTCAACGGCTACATCACCGAGAACGAGCCGTGGGCGCTCGCGAAGGACGACGCGCAGCGCGACCGCCTGGCGACCGTGCTCTACACGTGCGCCGAGGGGCTGCGCGCGCTCGCCGTGCTGCTCTCGCCCGTGATGCCGCAGGCCACCGGCAAGCTCTGGGACGCGCTGGGCGTCGAGAGCGCCCTGGGCGCGCTCGTCGAGCAGCCCGTGCGCGAGGCCGGCGCGTGGGGCGGCATCCCCGCCGGCACGGCGACGTCCACGCTCCAGCCGCTCTTCCCGCGGGTCGAGCAGCCGGAGTGATCCGATCGAGGGGGATGGCGTGAAGGACAACGGGGCGGACCCGACCGTCTACGTGCGCGAGCGGAGCCGGGACGGGCGGAAGGACCTGCGCTACCCGGCCGCGCCCGAGCCGCTCGCGGTGCCCGTGTACGACAACCATTGCCACCTCGAGATCGAGGACGGCGACGAGCCGCTCTCGCTCGAGGAGCAGCTCGATCGGGCGAGCGCGGTCGGCATCGCCGGCGTCGTGCAGTCGTCGGGCGACATCGACTCTTCGCGGTGGGCCGTCGCCGCCGCCGAGCGGGATGCGCGCGTGCTCGCGGCCGTCGCCATCCACCCCAACGACGCGCCGACGTACGCCGAGCAGGGGCGCCTCGAGGAGGCGCTCGGAGTCATCGACGAGCTCGCGGGGCACCCGCGCGTGCGCGCCGTGGGCGAGACGGGGCTCGACTACTTCCGCACGGGCGAGGAGGGGCGACCGGCACAGCACGCCTCCTTCGAGGCGCACATCGACATCGCCAAGCGCCACGGCGTCGCACTGCAGATCCACGACCGCGACGCCCATCGCGACGTGCTCGACACGCTGCGGCGCGTCGGCGCCCCCGAGCGGACGGTCTTCCACTGCTTCTCGGGCGACGAGGACATGGCCCACGAGGCGGCCGACGCGGGCTACTGGGTGTCGTTCGCGGGGAACATCACGTTCAAGAACGCGCAGAACCTGCGCGACGCCCTGCGGGTGACGCCGCGCGACCGCATCCTCGTCGAGACGGATGCGCCGTTCCTCACTCCGACGCCGCACCGAGGGCGCCCGAACGCGCCGTACCTCGTGCCCGTCACGGTCCGCTTCATGGCCGCGGAGCTGGGTGCCGACGTCGACGAGCTCTCCGCCCAGCTGGCCGCGAACACGCGCGCCGTGTACGGGGAGTGGACATGACCGTGCGGCTCCTCGGGGCCGGCGACATCCGCGAGCTCGCCGCCGAGCTCGATGTCACGCCCACGAAGAAGCTCGGCCAGAACTTCGTCGTCGACGCCAACACCGTGCGGCGCATCGTGCACACCGCGCGCGTCGAGGCGGGGGAGCGGGTCGTCGAGATCGGCCCAGGGCTCGGCTCGCTGACCCTGGCCATCCTCGAGGCCGGCGCGACCGTGACCGCCGTCGAGATCGACCACCGGCTCGCCGAGCGGCTGCCGCGCACGGCGGCCGAGCGCGGCGTCCCGGACGGCGCGCTCACGGTGGTCGACGCCGATGCGCTGCGCGTCACCGAGCTGCCCGGCGATCCGACCATCCTCGTCGCGAACCTGCCCTACAACGTGTCGGTGCCGGTGCTGCTGCACTTCCTCGAGACGTTCGCCCGGCTCGACCGCGGTGTCGTCATGGTGCAGGCCGAGGTCGGCGAGCGCCTCGCGGCCGAGCCGGGGAGCAAGGTCTACGGGGCCCCGAGCGCGAAGGCCGCCTGGTACGGCGCGTGGCGGCTCGCCGGCAGCGTCTCCCGCCAGGTCTTCTGGCCGGTGCCGAACGTCGACAGCGTGCTCGTCGCGTTCCAGCGCGACGCCGCGGCGCGCGGCACGGAGGACGAGCGGCTGCGGACCTTCCGGATCGTCGATCTCGCGTTCCAGCAGCGACGCAAGATGCTGCGCCAGGCGCTCGCCGGCGAGCTCGGCGGCTCGGCGGGCGCGACCGAGGTGCTCGAGCGCGCGGGCGTCGCGCCGACCGCGCGCGGCGAGTCGCTGGACATCGACGACTTCCTGCGGATCGCACGCGCGCTCGCCGAGACGAGCGGCGCGGAGGCGACGGCGCCATGAGCCTCGCGTCGTCGGAGCCGCAGGTGCGCGTGCGCGCACCGGGCAAGATCAACGTCTTCCTCGAGGTCGGATGCCGGCAGAGCGACGGCTACCACCAGCTCGCGACCGCCTTCCAGGCCGTCTCGCTCTACGAGGATGTCGTCGCGACGCATGCCGACGGCTTCACGCTCGAGGTCGAGGGCACCGTCGACGTGTCGGGCGTGCCGGTCGACGACCGCAATCTCGCGCTCCGAGCGGCCCGCCTGCTGGCGGCGGAGACCGGGTACGGGGGCGGCGTCCACCTCGACGTGTTCAAGGAGGTCCCCGTCGCTGGCGGCATGGGCGGCGGCTCGGCGGATGCCGCCGCCGCGCTCGTGGCGTGCGACGCGCTCTGGGGCACGCGGGTCGGGCAGGCCGAGCTGCATCGCCTCGCAGCGCAGCTCGGCGCCGACGTGCCGTTCGCGCTCAAGGGCGGCACCGCGATCGGGACCGGTCGCGGCGATGAGCTGAGCCCGGCCCTCGCACGCGGCCGCTTCGACTGGGTGCTCGCCGTGAACGAGGAGGGCCTCTCGACGCCCGAGGTGTACGGGGCGCTCGACCGCCACCGCGAACGGCACCGGCTCGACATCGCCCCCACGCGCGTCGTGCCCGAGGTCGACGCCGGCGTGCTGCAGGCGCTGCGCGCGGGCGACGCGGCGATGCTCGCCGAGACGCTCCGCAACGACCTCCAGGTCGCCGCGCTCGGGCTGCGCCCCGATCTCGCCGAGACGCTCGAGCTCGGGGAGTCGTCGGGGGCGCTCGCGGGTCTCGTGTCGGGCTCAGGACCCACCGTCGCCTTCCTCGCGGCATCGCCCGAGGATGCCGCGGAGCTCCGCGACGTGCTGGACGCCGCCGGTCGGGATGTGCTCCTCGCGCACGGCCCCGTGCGCGGCGCGCGCGTCGTCGGCTGAGCGCACGTCGTCGCCTCCGGTAGCGTGGGCGGGATCGAGCAGTCCAGACAGTCTTAGAAGGGCATATGCGCTGATGCGGTTCCTCCTCATCGTCCCGCTGAACGGATACGGTGCGCCCTTGCTCGAATCGGGGTCGGCGTCGAGTGACGAGGCGTTCCTCGTTTCACGCTCGACCTCGAATCCCGAAGTGCTCGTGCAGAGGTGGGTCGACGCGCCGGCGCTTCCGGCGCGTCCGGAGGTCGCATTCGACATCGACAAGGCGGCACTCTGCGAAGTCGGCGGGCGGAGCTATCTCGCGCTGGAGGCAGTCGGATCCGTATCGGCCTTCGAGGACGACATCGTCGGTCTCGAGACCGCGCTCAGCGGACACGCCCGGCAGTATGTGGCGGATCATCTCGGCGTCGGACAGGAGCACGTGCCCTGGGTCGCGCGCTACGCCCTCGTACCGGAGGGCGGCAAAGAGCCCGTGCACTGGATGGCTGCGGAGAGCGAGTGCACCGACGTGACGCAGGCCGCCGGGGTCTCTTTCGGAGAGGTCGCCGTCGAGATGGGGTGGGGCAACGGAGTCATCCGTGGATGGGATCGGCTCTCCGAGCCCTCTCGTTACCACATCGTGCGGGGGATCATCGATGCGCAGCATATCTGGAACGACGCGGCCGCGATCATGACGAGGAATGACGCGGCCTTCCGAGCTGTGATCGGCGCGCAGGAGCGTCCTCGCCGGAAGGAGATCCGGCGGCTCGCGCGCGAGGCGGCGTCGATCGAGATCGACGCGAGCTCTCATCAGCTGCTTTTCGACGACCTCATACAGAACGTCCAGGGTGTCCGGCGCCAGAGCGCTGAGGTCCTTCTGCGGGCGTGGCGCTACGAGAGATTCGTCGGGCGCATGCTCGATCGGGTGCGCGACCTGGCGCAGCAGATCGCGAACCTCCAGACCCGTGCGGAGTCGAGATACCAAGGCGCCGTGCAGGCGACCCTCCTCGTCCTCGGATTCCTCGTGGTCGTCGACACGGCGCTCTCCTTCATCGGCACCGCCTTCTCCGGCGACGTGACCGGCGTACCCGGGGGAGAATCCGGCATCTTCGCTGCGCTGCGGGATTCGGATGCGGACGTGATGCTCGCGGGTGCGCTCCTAATCACCGCGCTCCTCGTGCTCCTCTTCGCGAGGCGACGATGAGCGCTCGGATCGCGGCTGCGGCCGCGGAGATCGCCCGCCTTCTCGAGCACGGCATGTCGAGCGATGCGCAGGATCGCATCGCTCGAGAACGAGGCCTCGTCGAGCAGCTCATGGCCGGACCAGGACGCGCGCCGATCTACGGATTCACGACGCTGCTGGGTCACCTGGATGACGTGGAGGCCGTGGCAGGAGCCCAGCGCGAGCTTCTCGCGGCGCACCTCGTGGGCCCACTCGAGCATTTCCCGCCGGAGTGGGGTGCGCTCCTGCTCGACGTCAAGCTCGCCCAGCTCGCACAAGGGTCCTCCGGCATCCATCCCGAGACGCACGCCCTCCTGGTCTCCGCCCGTGCCGACTTCGGAAGCGCTCGATTCCCTGCGTCGTGGACGGGGAACTGGACAGCCAGCTACAGCTCGGGCGACGTCGTGCCGGGGGCATGGTTCGTGCACGTCCTGGAGCAGGCCGGCCTGCTGCACATCCACAGGGCCGGCGATCTCATCTCGATCATCAACGGCCACTTCGTCTCGACGAGCGCCGGTCTCGCGGTCGCCGCGCAGCTCTCGGGAATTGTCGACGAGCTGCTCGATCTCGTATGCCGAGCCGTCCCGAAGTCGCCGGATCGCGGCGTGCAGCTTCCGGTGACCCTGCGGGACCTGCAACCGATCCGGCTTCAGGCCGAGAATGTGGTGTTCGCCCTCGTCGACACTCTGCGGAGTCGTCTCGAGCATCCGAGCGGCAATCCGCTGTTCATTCCGCACGGCACCGGAGTGCGGGCGGTCAGCCAGTCGTCGTTCCTGGACTTCCGACTCACCGGTGCGCTCGGGCAGGCGGTGCAGCTGTGCGCGCAGATCGCCGCGTACGCCAAGGCCGCGGTCGTGTATGCGACGGACTCCGACGAGCGCGGCGCGAGCGCGCGTGTGCAGCCCGCCAAGATCGCCGAGGCCCTCATCCGTCAGCTCTCGCTTCTCGCCGTTCCGCAGGACTTCGCCTTCGCCGAATCTCATGGCGTCGAGGATGTCGGGGATCTCAGCCTCGAATCGGCGGGCATCCTCGCCCGCGGCGTGCAGATCCTCGACAGCCTGGCAGACCTTGTCGCGGACGCCGTGCACTGCGTGCGTGCTCCGAGCGCCGACGCCCTGCGTCTTCGGGTGCCGTCGGCCGGGATCGCCGCTTCCCTGGTGTCCTGAGCGCCGCCGCGGCGCCCTCGCGCCACGCCCCGTCGTGGCCGGGATGGCCCCGTGCGCGTCCGTGCGCCATACTGTGGGAGGCGATGTGACCGTGCGCATCGTGGAATCAGGTGAGGACGAGACGGCTGTGGCCCACGCAACGGAGCGACCGCGGATGCCGAGCATCCGCGATGTGGCGCGCCTCGCCGGCGTGTCCCATCAGACGGTCTCGCGCGTGCTCAACGAGCATCCGTCGATCCGCGAGGAGACGAAGCAGCGCGTCCTCGATGCGATCCGCCAGCTCGACTACCGGCCGAACCAGGCTGCGCGCGCGCTCGTCACGAGCAAGCTGAATCTCATCGGCATCCTGTCGGCCACGGTCGGCGAGTTCGGCCCGACCGCCTCGATCGCGGCGATCGAGGAGGCCGCGCGCGAGGAGGGCTACTCGGTCACCACGCTCAACCTCCCCGACACGTCGCCGGAGGCGATCGGCGGCGCCGTGCGGCAGCTGCTGCGCGAGCAGGTCGACGGCATCGTCGTGCTCGCCCCCCAGGTGCGCGTGTTCCATGTCCTTCGCGGCATGGCGATCGGCGTGCCGTTCGTGAGCCTCCAGACGGCATCCGGCGCGCTCGAGGAGAGCGTCGCACCCGACCAGCTCGAGGGGGCGCGGATGGCGACGCGGCACCTCATCGAGCTGGGGCACGTCGACATCCTCCATCTGTCCGGCCCGCAGGACTGGATCGAGGCGGACTCGCGGATGCGCGGGTACCTGCAGGCTCTGCGCGATGCGGATCTGCCCACGATCCCGCCGATCCGCGGCGACTGGACGGCAGACTTCGGCCACTACGCGGGGCTCGAGCTCGCGCGGCGGCAGGACTTCTCCGCCGTCTTCGCGGCCAACGACCTCATGGCGATCGGGCTCATGCACGGCTTCCGCGATGCGGGTCTCGATGTGCCGCGCGATGTGAGCATCGTGGGCTTCGATGACATTCCCGTCGCGGCACATGTCTGGCCGCCCCTCACCACGGTCCACATCGACTTCGCGGATCTCGGCCGTCGTGCGATCGCGCGACTCCTCGCATCCCTCCGCGGCGAGGCCCCTTCGGCGGAGGAGCCGCCGGCTCCCGCCCTCGTCGTGCGCGACTCGGCCGCACCGCGTCGTTAGCGAGATGTGACACGGCGTCGGCTTGACAGCCCGGCGCGGCGGGTGCACGATAAGACGCGATGTGAACGGTCACACGGAGACGTGCGACCCCGACGAGGATGTCCCGCGACTCCTCGACGGCGCATCCCCCCGCTGTGACGCGGAGGCACACGTCCTGGATTCAGAGGAGAACACCCGTGAAGAAGCACCTTCTGCTCGTCGGCATCGTGGCCGTCGGCGGACTGGCCCTCGCCGGCTGCAGCGGCGACCGCACCGGAGGCGGAGCCGCTGAGGAGGGCGGCGAGGTCGACACGAGCTCGCTGACCATCGGCGTCGCGATGCCGACCCAGCAGTCCGAGCGATGGATCGCGGACGGCGACAACGTCAAGGCGACCCTGGAGGAGATGGGCTACCAGGTCGACCTCCAGTTCGCGAACGACGACATCCCCACCCAGGTGTCGCAGATCGAGAACATGATCTCGAGCGGCGCCGACGCCCTCATCGTCGCGTCGATCGACGGCACGACCCTCACCGACGTCCTGCAGACGGCCGCCGATCAGGACATCCCCGTGATCGCATACGACCGCCTCATCAACGGCACGGAGAACGTCGACTACTACACGACGTTCGACAACTACCAGGTCGGCGTGCAGCAGGCGACGAGCCTGCTCACGGGCCTCGGCGTGCTCGACGAGAACGGCGAGGAGACCGGCGAGAAGGGCCCGTTCAACATCGAGCTCTTCGCGGGCAGCCCCGACGACAACAACGCGACGTTCTTCTGGAACGGCGCGATGGACACCCTCCAGCCCTACCTCGACTCGGGCGTTCTCGCGGTTCCGTCCGGCCAGACCGACTTCGACCAGGCTGCGATCCTGCGCTGGCTGCCGGAGACGGCCCAGGAGCGCATGGAGAACATCCTCACGATCATCGGCGACACCAAGCTCGACGGCGTGCTCTCGCCGTACGACGGCCTCTCGATCGGCATCATCTCGGCGCTCACGAGCGGCGGCTACTCGGCCGACGCGCTGCCCGTCATCACCGGCCAGGACGCCGAGGTCGGCAGCGTGAAGTCGATCCTCGCGGGCGAGCAGTACTCGACGATCTTCAAGGACACGCGCCTGCTCGGCGAGACCGCGGCCGACATGGTCGACGCGCTCATGCACGGCGAGGAGCCCGAGGTCAACGACACCGAGACGTACGACAACGGCGTCAAGGTCGTGCCCTCGTACCTCCACGAGTCGGTCATCGTCACGGCCGACAACTACGAGGAGGTCCTCATCGACAGCGGCTACTACGAGGCCGGCGAGCTCGAGTAGCACGGAGCGCGGGTCCGCCTCGACGGCGGGGCGGACCCGCGCGCCCGTCACCCCTCATCCTCACGGCGAGAAAGCGAACCTGTGAACACCATCCTCGAGATGCGCGGCATCACCAAGGAGTTCCCGGGCGTCAAGGCACTGCAGAACGTGACGCTCGAGGTCGAGCGCGGCACCGTCCACGCCATCTGCGGCGAGAACGGCGCCGGCAAGTCGACCCTCATGAAGGTGCTGTCGGGCGTCTACCCGCACGGCACCTACGACGGCGAGATCGTCCTGGAGAACGAGACCGCCCAGTTCCGCGACATCCGCGACTCCGAGCGCGCAGGCGTCGTCATCATCCACCAGGAGCTCGCGCTCAGCCCGCACCTGTCGATCGCCGAGAACATCTTCCTCGGCAACGAGCGCCAGAAGAACGGCTTCATCGACTGGCACGACACGAATGTCGAGGCGCAGAAGCTCCTCGCACGCGTCGGGCTCGGCGACAACCCCGCGACCCCGGTCAAGGAGATCGGCGTCGGCAAGCAGCAGCTCGTCGAGATCGCGAAGGCCCTGTCGAAGAGCGTGAAGCTGCTCATCCTCGACGAGCCCACCGCGGCCCTCAACGACGAGGACTCCGCTCACCTGCTCGACCTGATCCGCCACCTCAAGGGGCAGGGGATCACGTCGATCATCATCAGCCACAAGCTCAACGAGATCAAGGCGATCGCCGACCGGGTGACGATCATCCGCGACGGCCGCACGATCGAGACGCTCGAGCTCAAGACCGACGACGTCTCCGAGAACCGCATCATCAAGGGGATGGTCGGACGCGACCTCGAGCACCGGTACCCCGACCGCACGGTCGATGTCGGCGAAGAGGTCTTCCGCGTCGAGGACTGGTGGGTCGACCACCCCACCGAGTCCGGGCGCACGATCATCCACGGCGCGAACCTCTCGGTCCGCGCGGGAGAGGTCGTCGGCATCGCGGGCCTCATGGGCGCGGGGCGCACGGAGCTCGGCATGAGCATCTTCGGCCGCTCCTACGGATCGAACATCCGCGGCCGCGTGTACGTGCGCGGCAAGGAGGTCAACACGAAGACCGTCGCCGACGCGATCGACGCGGGGATCGCGTATGCGACCGAGGACCGCAAGGTCTTCGGGCTCAACCTCATCGACGACATCAAGCGGAACATCTCCCTCGCGTCGCTCGGCAAGCTCGCCCGACGCGGGTGGGTCGACGCGCACGAGGAGTTCGCCGTCGCCGAGCGGTACCGCAAGAGCATGAACATCAAGGCGCCGTCGGTCGCCTCGGTGGTCGGCAAGCTCTCGGGAGGCAACCAGCAGAAGGTCGTGCTCTCGAAGTGGCTGTTCTCCGACCCCGAGGTGCTCATCCTCGACGAGCCCACGCGCGGCATCGACGTCGGCGCGAAGTACGAGATCTACACCCTCATCAACGAGCTGGCGGCGCAGGGCAAGGCCATCATCGTCATCTCGTCCGAGCTGCCCGAGCTGCTCGGCATCAGCGATCGCGTCTACGCGATCTCGGAGGGGCACATCACCGGCGAGCTGCCGATCGAGCAGGCGACGCCCGAGTCGCTCATGCAGCTCATGACCAAGGAGAAGGAAGCCGACCATGTCCTCAGCTAGCGCCACCGAATCGCCCGTGCGCGGTGCGATCGCGTTCCTGACCTCACGGCTCCGGCAGATCGGCATCTTCATCGCGCTGATCGCGATCGTGCTGTTCTTCCAGATCGTCACGAGCGGTCGCCTCCTGACGGCCGGCAACGTCTCGAACATCGTCGTCCAGAACAGCTACATCCTCATCCTCGCGATCGGCATGGTGATGATCATCATCGCCGGCCACATCGACCTGTCGGTCGGATCGGTCGCGGCCTTCGTCGGCGCCGTCTCGGGTGTGCTCATCGTGCACTGGGGATGGCCGTGGTGGGCGGGCATCCTCGTCTCGCTCCTCATCGGAGCGCTCGTGGGAGCCTGGCAGGGCTTCTGGGTCGCGTACGTGGGGATCCCGGCGTTCATCGTGACGCTCGCTGGCATGCTGCTCTTCCGCGGTCTCACCCAGATCGTGCTCGGCAACACGCAGATCACCCCGTTCCCGACGGAGTACCGCCAGCTGGGCGGCGGCTACCTCTTCCCCGAGCTCTTCCCTGCGTCGAGCTCGCCCGCCGAGTGGATCACGGTGGGCCTGGGCATCCTCGCCCTCGTGCTCTACATCGGCAACTCGCTGCGCGAGCGCGGCAAGCGCGTGAAGCTCGGCCTCGAGAGCGAGCCCGCGTCGTGGTTCTACACGAAGCTCGTCTTCATCTCGGCGCTCATCGCCTACATGACGTACCTGCTCGGCGTGGCCCCCGGATCGCGCGGCACCCCGATCGTCCTGATCGTGCTCGCGGTGCTCATCCTCGCGTACTCGCTCGTGATGAACCGGTCGGTCTTCGGCCGCCACATCTACGCGATCGGCGGCAACCGCCACGCGGCCGACCTGTCGGGCATCAAGTCGAAGAAGGTGGACTTCTACCTCTTCGTCAACATGGGCGTGCTCGCCGCGCTCGCCGGCCTCGTCTTCACGGGCCGCCTCAACTCGGCGGGCCCCGGCGCGGGCAACCTGTTCGAGCTCGACGCGATCGCGGCGGCGTTCATCGGCGGTGCGGCCGTCCAGGGCGGCGTCGGCACCGTGATCGGCGCGATCACGGGCGGTCTCATCATGGGTGTCCTGAACAACGGCATGTCGCTGCTCGGCATCGGCACCGACTACCAGCAGTTCATCAAGGGCCTCGTGCTCCTGCTGGCCGTCGCGTTCGACGTCTGGAACAAGCGCCGCACGCGCGCGAGCTGACCGGCCATCCGACCGCGAAGGGCCGGGGCGTCTTCGGACGCTCCGGCCCTTCGGCGTCCGTCAGACCGGAAGGCCGAGGGGGAGCACGTGCGGCGCGCCGCCGTCGGGATCCGCGACGAGCGCGGAGCGGATGCCGAACACGCGCTGCAGGGTCTCGGGCGTCGCGATCTCCGAGGGCTCGCCCGCGGCGACGACGGCGCCGTCGCGCATGGCGATGAGCCAGTCCGCGTAGCGGGCGGCGAGCGACAGGTCGTGGAGCACCATGACGATCGTGCGCCCCGACGTGCGGTTGAGCGACCTCACGAGCTCGAGCACCTCGAGCTGGTGCGCGACGTCGAGGTAGGTCGTGGGCTCGTCGAGCAGGATGGTCTCGGTCTGCTGCGCGAGCGTGAGCGAGATCCACGCGCGCTGACGCTGCCCGCCCGACAGCTCGTCGAGCGGAGCGTCCGCGAGGTCGTCGAGCCGGGTCGCGGCGAGGGCCTCGCGCACGATGCGCTCGTCCTCCCGAGAGAACCGGTCGTACCAGCGCTGATGGGGCGTCCGTCCGCGCGCGACGAGCTCGAGCACGGTCAGCCCCGATGGCGCGGACGGCGCCTGCGGGAGGAGCGCGATGCGACGCGCGATCTCGCGGTGTCCGAGCCGTGCGAGCGGGACGCCGTCGAGCAGCACCTCGCCCGCGGCTGGCGGCAGCAGCCGCCCGAACCCGCGCAGGAGCGTGGACTTGCCGCATCCGTTGGGCCCGATGATCGCCGTGACGCGACCGGCGGGGATGGCCAGCGACAGGTCGCCGACGATGACGCGGCCGTCGTAGGCGAGCGAGAGCGCCGAGGCCTCGAGGCGAGCGGACGTCATGCGATCCTCCTCCGGTTCAGGACGATGAGCCACAGCAGGTACGGGACGCCGACGAGCGCCGTGCCGATGCCCGCGGGAAGCGGGATGGGGAAGAGATGAGCGGTCACGACGTCGGCTGCGAGGAGCAGGACCGCGCCTACGAGCGCGCTCGCCCAGAGGGGAGGCGTGGGCGTGTGCGTCGCGAGGCGCGCGATCTGCGGCGCCGCGAGCGCGACGAACGAGATCGGGCCCGCGACGAGGGCCGCGAACGAGGCGAGCAGCACGGCCGTCGCGAGCACGGCGAGACGCACGGGGCCCAGGCGCACGCCGATGCCGGCTGCCGTCTGGTCGTCGAATGCGGTGAGCGCGAGCTGGTGCGCGAGCGCCGATCCGATGACGAGCAGGACGGCGATCGCTGCGACGCTCGGCGCGATCGCGCTCCACTCGCGCCCGTTGAGGGAGCCGCTCATCCAGGTCACGGCGATCGCGGCGTTCGTGACGTCGCCGAGCGTGAGCAGCCAGGTCGTGAGGCTCGTGGCGAGCCACGACACCCCGATGCCCGCGAGCACCGTGCGGTGCAGGTCGATTCCGCCGCGCCATCCGAGCACGGCGGTCGCGATTCCCGCGAGGATGCCGCCGCCGAGGGCGGCGGCGGGCATGAGCACGGACGCCGCGATGCCGCTCGCGCCCGCGCTCGCGCCGCCCGCGAGCACGAGGACGGCGACCGCGCCGAGCGCGGCGGCGGAGGTCACGCCGAGGATGTCGGGGCTCGCGAGTGGGTTCCGGGCGATGGTCTGCGTGAGGGCGCCCGACATGCCGAGCGCGAGGCCCGCGGTGAGCGCGGCCGTCGCGCGCGGGAGCCGGAAGCCGTGGACGACGAGGGCCGTCGCATCGTCGGGCGGATTCCCGAGCAGTGTCGCGATGAGCTCGGAAGGCGGGATCACCGTCGTGCCGATCGAGAGATGCAGCGCGAACGCGGCGCCCGCGAGCAGCGCGAGGGCGACCGTCGCGACCACGGCCCGCATCCGCACGAGCGCCGAGAGGCGCCCGATCCTGACCGGCGCGGGCACGGCCATCCGCGCGCTCACAGCGCGATCTTCCTGCGCGAGCGGGCGATCGCGACGAACAGCGGCGCGCCCACGACCGCGAGGACGACGGTGACCGAGATCTCGCCCGGCCGTGCGACGACGCGGCCGACCGTATCGGCGATGAGGACGATCGCGGGCCCGAGCAGCGCCGACACCGTCAGCTGCCATCGGTAGTCGGGCCCCACGAGCGAGCGCGCGAGATGCGGGACGATGAGGCCCGCGAATGCGATCGGCCCGGCGAGGGTCACGGCGGATGCTCCGAGCAGGGCGATCGCGGCGATGCCGACGGCGCGGGCGCGCCAGGGCGCCTGGCCGAGAGCGGATGCGGCGTCGTCGCCCAGCGCGAGCACGTTGAGGGCGCGCGTGTTGGCGATGGCGAGCACGAGGCCGATGACGATGAGCGGCCAGACGGCGCCGATCGCGCCGCTGCGCGAGGCGAGGGAGCCGACCTGCCAGAACCGGAGCTGGTCGAGCGCCTGCAGATCGAGCAGCGAGATCGCCGTCACGAGCGACGACGCCAGCGCGGAGATCGCGACGCCCGCGAGCACGAACGACAGAGTGCCCTCGCGCCCGGGGGCGACGCGCGCGATCGCGAAGACGAGCACGGCCACCGTGAGGGCGCCCGCGAAGGCGCAGAGAGCGAGGGCGAGGGCCGGCGGGTTCGCTCCGGACGCCGTGACGACGACGATCGCGAGCGCCGCCCCCTGGTAGATGCCGAGGAGCCCCGGGTCGGCGACCGGATTCCTCGTGTGCCCCTGCGTCAGCGTGCCGGCGATGCCGAGGCACGCACCCACGACGAGCCCGAGCACGGTGCGGGGGAGGCGCAGGCCGAGGATCGTCACGTCGGCGTCCGTTCCGGTCGGCGCGAACAGGGCGCCGAGGAGCTCGCCGACGGACGTCACCCGGCCGCCGACGGCGAGACTCAGGACGACCGCGACGAGGAGGAGCAGTGCGCACAGGAGCGCGGCCGCCGGTCGGGAGCGGGGTCGGGCACGGCGCTCGCTCGGGCGCGCGATCGCGGAGACGGATGTCAGGGGAGCCTCCGGCGGTCGGGACATCGGGAGTTCTTAGGTTAGTCTACCCTTCGCGCTGACCCCATCCGCGCGCCGTCCCCGCGACGGCCTCCTGACACCCGATAGAGGAAGACCGCATGAACACCCTGCGCACCTCGGCGTCCGCCCTCGGCATCGCCGGCCTCGCGCTCGGCCTTCTCGCCTGCGCCCCCGCGACCGCCGAGAGCGGATCCGCCCCCGAGGAGACCCCGGCGGCCAGCGCCGAGGCGTCCGAGTTCCCGATCACGATCGAGCACGCCATGGGCGAGACGACCATCCCCGAGGAGCCCCTCCGGATCGTCGCGCTCGACCCGAGCTACGTCGACGCGACCCTGCTGCTCGGCTCGCACCTCGTCGGCTACGCCCAGTACCGCCAGGACCCGGACGACCCGTTCGCCCCCTACCTCGGCGACGTCAGCGAGTTCGCGGGCGACGCCGTGAGCGTCGGCACGATGGCCGAGCCCGACCTGGAGGCGATCCTCGCGCTCGAGCCCGACCTCATCATCTCCGCGAAGGTGCGCCAGGAGGCGCTCTACCCGCAGCTGTCGCAGATCGCGCCGACCGTGTTCTCGGAGAGCACGGGCCCGACCTGGCGCGAGAACGTCGTGCTCCTCGGCGAGGCGCTCGGCAAGAAGGACGAGGCCGAGGCCGCCGTCGCCGCCTACGAGGAGCGCGCCGCAGCGGTCGGCGCCGAGATCCTCGAGGCGCAGCCCGACCTCACGGTCGACCTGGTCCGCTTCGCCGGCGAGGACACCGCGCGGCTCTACTCGAGCAACTCCTTCATCGGCGAGATCCTCACCGACATGGGCCTCCCGCGCCCCGAGACGGCGCCCGACACGACGGAGGAGATCTTCGTCCCCATCTCGCAGGAGCAGATCCTCGACGTCGACGCCGGGCTCATCCTCGTGAGCTCGTGGGAGCCCGAGGGAGCAGAGGGTGACGCGTCGCGCGCGCAGCGCGAGCAGTTCGAGTCGAACCCCCTGTGGGACCGCCTCGAGGGCGAGAAGCTCTACGTCGACGACGCGGTCTTCCTCGCGTCGGTGTCGATCCAGGGCGCGCACGAGGTCATCACCACGCTCGCCGAGCACTTCGGGGTCGACCCGCAGCTCAAGGACTGACGCGGGATCCCGGCACCATCGTCAGCATCTCGGACGGTGCCGTGAAGGTGATCGGACACGTGAACCGCTGATGCGCGAGGGGATGGTCGGCCCCGGCCATCCCCTCCGCCCAGGCCGGTCGCCTACCCTGGTAGGGACATGGCGCATCTTCTCGGGGCCGAGGCCCTGCATCTCGAGTTCCCCACCCGCATCGTCTTCGACTCCGTCACGCTCGGCGTGAACGAGGGCGACCGCATCGGCATCGTCGGCCGCAACGGCGACGGAAAGTCGAGTCTGCTCGCGATGCTCGCGGGTCGTCTCGAACCCGACAGCGGCCGCGTGACGGTGCGCGGGGGCGTGCGGATCGGCGTGCTCGACCAGGCGGACACGCTCGACGACGACGACACGATCGGGAGCGCCGTCGTCGGCGACACCCCGGAGCACGAGTGGGCGGGCGACGCCCGCGTGCGCGATGTCATCGCGGGTCTGCTGCGCGACCTTCCGTGGGATGCCCGGCTCGCCGAGCTCTCGGGCGGTCAGCGCCGCCGGGTGGCGCTCGCGCGGCTCCTCGCCGGCGACTGGGACGTCATCGCGCTCGACGAGCCCACGAACCACCTCGACGTCGAGGCGATCGCGTGGCTCGCCGCGCACCTCAAGCGCCGGTGGTCCGCGAACGCGGGCGGGCTGCTCGTCGTGACGCACGACCGGTGGTTCCTCGACGAGGTGTGCACCACGACCTGGGAGGTCCACGACCGGATCGTCGAGCCCTTCGAGGGCGGCTATGCGGCGTACATCCTGCAGCGCGTCGAGCGCGACCGGCAGGCCGCGGCGATCGAGCAGCGGCGCCAGAACCTGGCCCGCAAGGAGCTCGCGTGGCTGCGCCGGGGAGCGCCCGCGCGCACGTCGAAGCCGAAGTTCCGCATCGACGCGGCCAACGAGCTCATCGCCGACGTCCCCGACGTGCGCGACAAGGTCGCGCTCCAGTCGCTCGCCGTCTCGCGCCTCGGCAAGGACGTCGTCGACCTGCTCGACGCCTCGGTCTCCTACGGCGACCGCGAGGTGCTCCGGCGGATCGAGTGGCGCATCGCACCGGGCGAGCGCACCGGCATCCTGGGCGTGAACGGCGCCGGGAAGTCGACGCTGCTCGGTCTGATCGCGGGCACCGTCGAGCCGACGGCAGGCCGGGTCAAGCGCGGGAAGACCGTGAAGGTCGCGACCCTGACGCAGCGGATGGACGAGCTCGAGCCGCACATGCAGGACCCGGTGCGAGTGGTCATCTCGAACCTGCGCACGAGCTACACGATCGGGTCGGGCTCGAAGGCGCAGGAGCTCACTCCGGGCCAGCTGCTCGAGCGCATGGGCTTCTCGTCGGTGCAGCTGTCGACCCCCGTCAAGGACCTCTCGGGCGGGCAGAAGCGGCGCCTGCAGCTCCTGCTCATCCTCCTCGATCAGCCCAATGTGCTCATCCTCGACGAGCCCACCAACGACCTCGACACCGACATGCTCGCGGCGATGGAGGATCTCCTCGACTCCTGGGCGGGCACGCTCCTCGTCGTCTCGCACGACCGGTACTTCCTCGAGCGCGTCACCGACCAGCAGTACGCGGTTCTCGACGGGCGGCTGCGGCATCTTCCCGGCGGCGTCGACGAGTACCTCCGACTGCGTGATGCGCAGGAGGCCGCGCGCGACCGTGCCCCGGCTGCCGCGGCGGGGGCCGCCGCGGCGACGCCTGGCTCCGGGCTGTCAGGCGCCGAGCTGCGGGCCGCGCAGAAGGAGCTCGCCGCCGCGGAGCGCAAGCTCGAGAAGCTCCAGGCCGATATCGCGAAGGTGCACGACCGGATGGCCGCGCACGACCAGAGCGACTACGAGGGCCTGGGCGCGCTGTCGGCCGAGATCCGGGCGCTCGAAGAGCAGACGGCGCAGATCGAGGAGCGCTGGCTCGAGCTCAGCGAGCTCGTCGAGTAGCGCGCCCGCGGTCAGCGCCGGTCGGAGGCGATCCGCGACCAGATCCCGAGGTCGACGCGGCCGCCATCCGTGAACCCCGCATTGCGCGCCGTGCCCTCGTAGACGAACCCGGCGCGCTCGGCGACGCGCGTGGACGCCGCGTTGCCGGTCGCGATGCGGAGCTCGACGCGCTCGAACGCGTGCGCGTCGATCAGCCAGGAGGCGAGGGCATCGACGGCGCCTGCGGCGAGCCCGCGGCCCCGGTGCGCAGGTGAGAGCCAGTAGCCGAGCTCGGCGGTGCGCGCCCGCCAGTCGACGCGCTTGACGTCGATGCAGCCGGCCATCCGCTCGCCTGCCCTGATGCAGCGGACGAGCCCGGATCCCGACGTGCGGATGGTCTCGGCGACGCGGGTGCTCCAGTCGGCTGCGAGCTCGAGCGGGTACGGACGGGGGAGCGGGAGCCAGCGGCGGATCTCGACGTCGTCCACCGCGGCGTGGATGACGGCCGCGTCGTCGGGCGCGAAGGCCGTCAGGGCGACCCCTTCCCGCACGGGGATCACCTCATCGGGCAGCGCGTTCATGCCTGGTCCGGCATGAGCGCGCCGATCGCCGTCTCCGCGCCGCTCACGCGGAGGTCCCAGTCGGGGCGCGCGAACTCCGCGGCCGAGACGCGCAGGCGCACGAGATCGTCGACCTGGTCGGGACGCGCCCGGACGCGCTCGATGCCGTTCTCGCGGTAGCCCAGTGCGCGCGAGACCCCGAGCGACGCCGCGTTCCAGCTGGCGGCTCCGGACTCCGCCCACTCTGCGCCGAGCACGTCGAAGGCGAAGAGGAGGACCGCGGCCCGCATCTCGCGCCCGAGCCCGCGCCCCTGCGCGGAGCGGGTCAGCCACGAGCCGGTGTGCACCGTGCGCAGGGCGGGGAAGTCGCGTCCGTCGAGATCCTGGATCCCGATGGGCCTGCCGTCCTCGAGGACGGCGAAGCTGATGCCCCATGCCTCCGGCCGGAGCTGCGCGCGCCGGCTCCAGTGGAACCGCGCGAACTCGCGTCGCAGGATCTCGGGCTCGGCGTCGGTCCATGGCGCGCTGAACGGCATGCGGTCCGGATCGTGGATCCCCTCGATCGCCGCATCCGTGAGCGGTGCGAGATCCTCGTCGCGCAGCGGCCTCAGGGTGAGGCGCGGCGTGGCGAGCTCGAGCGCGAACAGCGGCCAGACGGTCTCGATCCCCATCCGGTCAGGCTATGCGACGCGCGGGCGTGCGTGCGATCAGGACGCGCGGCGCGCTCACCCCGACGGCTTCATGTCGTAGGTCACCCAGGGCGTCGCGACAGCATGGGCGTCGTACACGGACCGGGCGACCTCGTTGTCCGCCGTCGTGATCCAGCGGACGACGCTCGCCCCTCCCGCAGCGGCGAGCTGGGCAGCGTGCTTCAGCAGCATGCCTGCCGCGCCGGCTCCGCGGGCATCCGGAGAGGTGAAGAGATCGTCGAGGTAGAGGCCCGTCGTCGCGGTGGATGGCCGAGCGAACCATCGCAGGTTCGCGAGCGCGACGGGGCGATCGCGCTCGTCCACGGCGACGAGCCCGACGAGGCCATGCGCTCCTTCGCGGACCCAGGTCC
This sequence comes from Microbacterium barkeri, assembly GCF_027921765.1. Taxonomy (GTDB): domain Bacteria; phylum Actinomycetota; class Actinomycetes; order Actinomycetales; family Microbacteriaceae; genus Microbacterium; species Microbacterium barkeri. The sequence goes on along the minus strand of NZ_BSEJ01000004.1, from coordinate 1,425 downwards.
ACGTCGTGGCGACGGCAGCGGGATCATCGGGGAGCCGGTAGAAGGCGCGATATCCGCGGTAGAGGGCGGCCCACTCGTCGGAGTCACGCGCATCGACAGGGCGAACGCTCAGTGTCATCCTCAGATCGTCCCCTCCACGGGAGGCTGACCCCGACGGCGGTGCCCTCGCCGCACGATCCGTTGCCGATTCGTGATCGATCCTCACGGAGCCCGCGTCGTCAGAATCTGCGAACGTCGGTGGTCCTTGTGATGATGGATGTATGGAGATCAGTTCGAGTGCGCGGGTGTCGACGGGGTGGCTGCCGACGCCGGATGAGCGCGCTCGGCTGGGGGCGCTCGCGGATGCACTGGAGGTGAACGGGCGGTCCCTGGCGTCGCTCGAGGCGATGCAGGCGCTCCTGATCGCGCACATGGTGGAGGTCGCGCAGGAGCAGTACGCGCGGGAGGCGCGAGCGCTGGCCGACGGCGAGGAGGGCCGAGGGTGGTCCTTCCGGGCGCTGGCAGAGGAGATCGCGGGCGTGCTGGGATGCGCGCGGGCGACGGCCGAGGCGTGGATGGCCGACGCGGTCGCGCTGGTGAATCGGTATCCGCGGGTCCTCGCGTCGATGCAGGCGGGGCGCATCTCGGCAGGGCAGGCGCGCGTGATCGTGGAGCTCGGGGATGAGCTGGAGTCCGCGACGGCGCGGGCGCGGTTCGAGGAGCTGGTGCTGGGCGTGCTGGCCGAGCACGCGCTGACACCCGGCCGGCTGCGTCCCGTGGCGGAGGCCGTGGCGGAGCGGCTGCAGCCGCGGTCGCTGCGGGAGCGGCACGAGGAGGCTCGGCGGCGTCGAGTGGTGTTCCAGCGGGGCCGGCACGGGATGGGCTGGGTGCGGATGTACGTGTCCGCGCTGGTCGGCGAGGGGATCGTGGATCGTTCCCGGCAGCTGGCTGAGGAGCTCGCGGCGGCGGATGTCGACGGCTCTGACGAGCGCACCGCCGAGCAGCGGCAGGTGGATGTGCTGTGCGATCTCGCTCTCGCGGGGGCGCCCACAGCCGGCCCGCAGGGAGTGCCGACGGGACTCGCGGGAATCCGCGCGAGCGTGCAGATCACGATCCCCGCCCGCGCGTTCATCGCCGCTGCCGAGCACCGCGCCGCCGGCGCCGCGGAGATCGGCGGAGGGGGCGACGACGAGCTCGCCGACCCGTGTCCCGACGATGACACCGCGGACGCGACCGCTCAGGGGTCTGGGCGTGACGCGTTCGGACGCCCGACGGAGCGCCTCGTGGGCGGGGCAGCCGTGCTGTGCGGGCACGGGGTGATCCCCGTCGTGCAGGCGGTTGAGCTCGCTGAGCTTGTCAAGTTGTGTGTGTAAGGAGTTGGGTCCTCGGGGTCAGAGGTAGGGCTCGATGCGCTCGGGGTAGACGAGGGCGAGTTGTTCGAGGGCC